>NZ_MJGN01000012.1:43882-216279 GCF_001865065.1 Curtobacterium sp. MCBA15_008
CGCCGAAGCCCGACGCGGACCGCACGGCGCCCACCCCGCCGGCGACACCGGACGCCACCCCGACGCCGGAGTCGGACACGGGGTCCTGAGACGGACGCCGGACGGCGCGTCCCGCAGCCGACGTCGGCTGCGTGAGGCGCGCCTCCCGGCCGTCCCCGACCCGCTCAGCGACCCTCGAGCGCCTCGATCGTCGCCACGAGACCAGCCCGCCGCGGCGACCGCCGCGGCAACGCGGCGAGCAGGGCGCGGAGCACCCGCGCGTCCGCCGATCCGTCCGGCGTGCGCGACCACGCGAGGAGCGCGTCGACGCCGCCGTCGGCGACGACCGCCTCGCGGAACGCTCCGCGCACCCGGTCCCGCAGCGCGTCGACGCCCGGCGCGGCCGAGCCCGGGAGCACCGGTCCGGCGTACCGGTCGACGGCCTGGAGGCGCGCCCCGCGGTCGAGCGCGGACAGCACGCCGTCGACGTCGGTGCGGAGACCGGACAAGCGGTACGGCCGCGACGTCAGGGTCACGTCCGGCGTGGCCGCGGCGAGCACCCGGCGGAGGCGGACGACCTCCGCGCGGAGCGTGACCAGCGCACCGGGGTCGCCCCAGACCGCGAGGGCGAGGTCCTCGGCGGCGAGGCCGTCCGGGTGCGCCGCGAGGACCGCGAGGACCTCGGAGTGCCGGGCCGACAGCTGCACGGTCCGGTGCTCGGTGCGGAGGGTGGCGACGTCGGTGCCGAGCAGCCGCAGCTCGGCGTCCGCGTGACCGATCGGTCGGCCCGCGTGCGGGTGCTCCCGTGGCGGACGGAGCGCGGCGAGGGCGATCTCCGCCTCGGCGGCGGCGACCGTGGCGGTGAGGAGCGGCAGGGTGTGCCGGTCCACCGCGCGGTCGTCGCCCGTGACGTCGAGCACGCCGACGACGGTGCCGGCGCGGTCGTGCACGGGGACCGCACTGCACGACCACGGCTTCACCGCGTTCGCGTAGTGCTCCTCGGAGCGGATCTGCACCGGGCGGTCGATGCGGAGCGCCGTGCCGGGCGCGCTCGTGCCGACGTGCTCCTCGGCCCAGTCCGCACCGGGCACGAACCCCATGTCCTCGGCGGCACGACGGGCTCCGCTGGCTCCGTCGACCCAGACGAGCCGTCCGTCGGCGTCACCGACGGCGACCACGCAGTCCGCGGAGCGGGTCTCGTCGAGCAGGAGGCGACGGACGACCGGCAGCAGGACCGCCAGCGGGCCGTCACGCCGGGCGGCGTCGAGCTGGTCGTGGTCGAGCGCGAGCGTCGGCAGCCCGTCCGGATCGACGCGAGCCGACCGCTGCCAGGACGCGGCGACCAGCGGGCGGAGCGACCCGGGAGCGCGCATGCGTCCTCCGTCCGGGTCGCCGCCGCGCCGTCGCGTCGGGGTGGTCGGCCGCGTCGTCGCGGTCGTCGTCGTCAGCCTACGTCCGGCGCACCACCGGGACCAGACCGAGATCGACGAGCTCGGCGTCGTCGAACATCCGCGAGCGGGTGAGGAACCGCTTGCCCTCCGGCACCTCGAGGGAGAAGCCGCCGCCCCGGCCGTCGACGACGTCGATGGTGAGGGCGGTGTACTTCCAGTACTCGAACTGGGACTTCGACATGTAGACCTCGACGGGGGCGATGCCGTCGACCTCGAGCGCGCCGAGGAGCACGTCCCCGGGGCCGGTCAGGAACATCCCGACGGGGTAGCACATCGGACTCGAGCCGTCGCAGCAACCACCGGACTGGTGGAACATGAGCGGCCCGTGCCGGGCGGCGAGGGAGCGGAGGAGCTCCCCCGCCGCCGGCGTGACGGTGACCCGGTCGGTCGTCATCAGAAGAAACCCATCGGGCCCTCGGCGTAGGACACGAGCAGGTTCTTCGTCTGCTGGTAGTGGTCGAGCATCATCTTGTGGTTCTCGCGCCCGACCCCGGACTGCTTGTACCCGCCGAACGCCGCACCCGCCGGGTACTGGTGGTACGTGTTCTCCCACACACGGCCCGCCTGGATGTCCCGACCGGCGCGGTAGAGCGTGGTGGCCTCGCGGCTCCACACCCCGGCGCCGAGGCCGTACAGGGTGTCGTTGGCGATCGAGATCGCGTCGTCGTAGCCGCTGAAGGACGTCAGGGCGAGCACCGGGCCGAAGATCTCCTCCTGGAAGATCCGCATCGAGTTGTCGCCCTCGAACACCGTCGGGGTCACGTAGTAGCCGCCGGACAGGTCGCCGCCGAGGTCCGCACGCTCGCCGCCGGTCAGGAGCTTCGCGCCCTCCTGCTTGCCGATGTCGATGTAGCTCAGGATCTTCTCGAGCTGGTCGTTCGACGCCTGCGCGCCGATCATCGTCGACAGGTCGAGCGGGTGCCCCTGCTTGACCGCGCGCACCCGGTCGAGGCCGTCCGCGACGAACCCGTCGTAGATCTCCTTCGCCACGAGTGCGCGGGACGGGCACGTGCACACCTCACCCTGGTTGAGGTTGAAGAACGCGAAGCCCTCGAGTGCCTTGTCGTAGAAGGCGTCCTTCTCCTGCGCGACGTCCGCGAAGAAGAGGTTCGGGCTCTTGCCGCCGAGCTCGAGCGTCACCGGGATCAGGTTCTGGGAGGCGTACTGCATGATCAGCCGGCCGGTGGTGGTCTCACCGGTGAAGGCGACCTTCCGGACCTCGGGGTGCTGCGCGAGCGGCGCCCCGACCTCGAACCCGAAGCCGTTCACCACGTTGAGCACCCCGGCCGGGATGAGGTCCTGGATGAGCTCGACGAGCACGTGGATCGACGCCGGGGTCTGCTCCGCCGGCTTGAGCACGACGCAGTTGCCCGCGGCCAGTGCCGGCGCGAGCTTCCACACCGCCATCAGGATCGGGAAGTTCCACGGGATGATCTGCGCCACGACGCCGAGTGGCTCGTGGAAGTGGTACGCCACCGTGTCGTGGTCGATCTCCCCCGTCGACCCCTCCTGCGCGCGGATCGCGCCGGCGAAGTAGCGGAAGTGGTCGATCGCGAGCGGGATGTCGGCGCCGATGGTCTCGCGGATCGGCTTGCCGTTCTCCCACGTCTCGGCGACGGCGAGCATCTCGAGGTTCGCCTCCATGCGGTCGGCGATCTTGTTGAGGATGCCGGCGCGCTCGGCCACGCTCGTCCGACCCCAGGCCGGGAACGCCTTCCACGCCGCCGCGACGGCGCGGTCGACGTCGGTGGAGTCACCGCGGGCGACCTCGGTGAAGGTCTTCCCCGTGACGGGGGTCGGGTTCTCGAAGTACTGCCCACCGGTCGGCGGCACGTACTCGCCACCGATGAAGTGGTCGTACCGGGAACGGAACGAGACGAGGGAGCCCTCCTCGCCGGGTGCGGCGTAGCTGGTGGGCGACGGTGCGATGGTCATGGTGGACACCTTTCGACGACTCTGTCGGGGCGCTGGATCCGCGCCTGCCCGCACGCTACGTCGCCGCACGTTGCATCCGGTTGCGCGAGCCCGGCGGATAGGCTCGCCCCGTGGGGACGAACGACGACGCACTGTTCACGAGCCTGTTCGCGGCGCTCGAGGCCGCTCCGGACGACGCCGCCTTGCGGGGTCAGGTGGCGCAGCTCCTGCTCGACCGCGGTCGTGCGGCCGAAGCGTTGCAGCATGCCGGTCAGGTCCTGCAGCACGCTCCCGGCGACCCGGTCGCCCTCCGCGTGCTGACCGATGCGTCGGCGGCACTGCGCGGCCCCACGGCGGACGGTGGTGGCGCGGAGAGCCGACCCGCGCCTCCAGGCCGGACCCGCGACCCCTTCGACTGGCGAGCCGCCGAGGCGGAGCTGGGACACGCGGTGCCCGCGCCCTTCGTCGAGCCGGCCGACGATGCAGCCCCCGTCGACGACGCCGCAGGCGTCGACGAACCGCAGCGGCTCCGTGCGGACGGCGAGGGCACGAGCGAGCACGTCGTGGACGTCGAGGTCGAACGGCCGACGGTGACCCTCGACGACGTCGGCGGTCTCGAGGACGTGAAGCAGCGCATCCGCGAGTCGTTCCTCGAGCCCATGCGCCACCCGGAGATCGCCGCGGCCTTCGGCAAGACCCTCCGCGGCGGACTCGTCCTGTACGGACCGCCCGGGTGCGGGAAGACCTTCATGGCGAAGGCCATCGCCGGCGAACTCGGGGCGCACTTCGTGACGGTGCGCATCGACCAGGTGCTCGACCCGTACGTCGGCAACACCGAGAAGAACCTCCACGCCGTGTTCGAGGCCGCGCGGGCGAAGGCGCCCGCCGTGCTGTTCCTGGACGAGATCGACGCCCTCGGTGCCCGGCGATCGAGCATCGGGACCGGGTGGAGCGGCCTCCGCCAGATGGTGAACCAGCTGCTGCTCGAACTCGACTCGGTCGGGTCCGAGAACGACGGGCTCTTCGTGCTCGCCGCGACGAACAGCCCGTGGGACGTCGACCCGGCGCTGCTGCGACCCGGACGGTTCGACCGGATGACCCTCGTCCTGCCGCCGGACGCGCCGGCCCGCGAAGCGATCCTGCGCCACCACTTCTCGCGACGCCCGATCGCCGGGATCGAACTCCGCACGGTGGTGGAGGCGACGGACGACTTCTCCGGAGCCGACCTCGAACACCTCGTGACCTCGTCCGCCGAGCAGGCGATGTCCCGTTCGCTCGCGTCCGGGCAGATCGAGCCGATCACGATGGACGACGTCCGGACCGCCCTCGGGCAGGTGCGGCCGTCCACCGGGTCGTGGCTCGTCACCGCGAAGAACGTCGCGGCCTTCGCCAACGCCGACGGACGGTACGACGAGCTCGTCGCGCACCTGCACCGCAAGCGTGTCCTCTAGGGGCGGTCCCGGCAGCGTGCCGTCCGGCGGGGGTGCCGGCAGCCCGGCCGACGTCGTCGCGCGTGCCGGGGCGCTCCGCGCCGTCGGGCAGCTCGACGCGGCCGAGCGGGTCCTCGGGCAGGCGCTCGCCGCCGCCCCGGAGGACGGGACCCTGCTCACCGAGTGGGCAGGACTGCAGCAGGCGCGCGGCGACCTCGCCGGTGCCGAGGCGACGGCGCGTGCGGCCGTCCAGACGTCCCCGGAACAGCTCGGGCCGTACATCCGGCTCACCAACGTCCTCATCGCGCAGGGGCGGAACGCCGACGCTCGCGAGGTCACGACGGCGCTCATCGGGATGGCCCCGGACGTGGCGGCCGTCTGGGCGCACCACGCGCTCGCGAGTCTCGAGGACCGTGCGCGGCACACGCCACCGTCCGTCCGGACCGCCTACGATCGCGCACTCGAACTCGAACCGGAGACACCTGAGTGGTGGGCGATCGCCGCACTGTGCGAGCAGGTGTACGGCAACGTCACCCTCGCCCGAACGCTCGTGACCGAGGGGCTCCGCACCGCGCCCCAGCACCGGAGGCTGCTCGCGCTCCGTGCCGAGTACGCACCCGTCGGCGACCAGCCGGAGCTCCTCGTCGACCTGCTCGCCACCGACCCGGGCGACGTCGAGTCACGCGAGCTGCTCGACGCCGCCGTGAGCTGGCAGCGCCGTCTCGCGACCACGGCGGCGCTCCTACCCGCCGCGGTGGCCCTCGTCGCGCTGACCGGCTCGCCCCTCGCCACGACGGTCTCCGCCGTCCTGGCGGCCGTCGTCGCCCTGCTCGCCCACCGCCGATCCGCCGACCGCCGGCGACGGCTGCCGAGCGGGTACCGGGTCCCCGGCTCACGCTCGGGCCCGGTCGTCGCGCGGTCCGCCGGGTTCGGGGCCTGGGTCGCGGCCGCCGTCGGCATCGCAACGGCGTGGTGGTCGAGCGTGCCGGCACTCGCGGTGTTCGGAGCAGCGGTCGTGCTCGGAGCCGTGTCGATCGGCGCGACGCTGCTCGACGACGACCGTGTGCTCGCCGCCGCACGCGCCCGGACCGGACGCGTGCCGTGGGGCACGGCGTGGCGGTTCGGCGGCCTCCGACAAGAGACCGCGCTCTGGACCGGACTGGCACTCGGCATCGCCGGGGTCGTCGCTGCCGGGACCGGGCTCGGGTCGACGCTGCCGGCGGGCGCGGTGCCCCTCGTCGCGTGGCCGGTGGCGCTCGTCACCGCCGGGAGCGTCGTCGAGGCACTCCGTGCCGGACGCCACGCGCCGCAGCGGTACCTCCGGACGGTCGGCGTCCGGTACCGGCTGCTCGCGATCGGCGCCTGCACGATCGGGCTGATCGCGCTCGGTGCCGCCGGACTGGCGAGCCCGGGTGCGCGGACGGCGCCGGAGGGCGGTCCCGAACCCGACCGGCCGGTGCCGACGTTCTCGGTTCCGTCGTACCCCGCGCCGTCGACCCGTCCGAGCGTGCCGGTGCCCCTGCCGACCTTCGACCTGCCGACGATCCCGCCGATCGAGATCCCGACGGAGCCGGCCGGCGGCTGAGCACAACCGGCGGCCGTGGGTCGCGGTAGCGTCGAGGCGAGCAGTTCTGACAGGGAGGAGTGCTCGTGGATTCTCGTGCCGTCCGGACCTTCCGGGTGTTCGTCGTCGTCACCGCCGTCGTGGCCATCGCCCTCGGCGTCGTCGCGATCGTCTGGCCGCGGCCGTCGCTGGTCGTCGTCGCACTGCTCTTCGGCGTGTACCTCGTCGTCGCCGGGGCGCTCCGCGTGTTCGCCGCCGTCCGCGGCCACGGCACCCCGCCGGCGTGGCGATGGACCTCCGGCGTGGTCGGCGCCCTGGTCGGGGTGGCCGGGCTCGTGACGCTGCTCGACCCGGCCGTGCCGCTCGTGGTCTACGCCGTCCTGGCGGGCATCGGGTTCATCGTCGAGGGCATCGCCTCGCTCGTCGGGGGCTTCGTCGGCCACCCGGGTTCGTCGCGCATCCCGACGATCGTGAGCGGCGTGCTGTCGATCCTCGGCGGGGTGGTCGTCCTCGTCGCACCGGGGCTCGCGCTGACGGTGTTCATGGTGTTCTCGGGCATCGCCCTCATCGTCGTCGGGGCCGCGGCGCTCCTGCTCCTGCCGCCCCGAGCTGCGGTGCGGCGGTAGTCCCGCTACGCGCTACCGGTGCCGAAGAGCAGCCCGAGCGCGTACGTGACGGCCGCGGCACCGAAGCCGATGGCGAGCTGCCGGAGCGCTCGACGGAGCGGCGACGCACCGCTCAGCACGCCGACGACGGCCCCGGTGCCCAGCAGCGCGATGCCGACCAGGACCGCGGCGACCGCGATCGCCGGCCACCCCTCGAGCCCGAACAGGTAGGGCAGCACCGGGATGATCGCCCCGGAGGCGAAGAAGCAGAAGCTCGAGACCGCCGCGCTCATCCCGTTGCCGATCGCCTCGTGGTCGTCGGTCGGCGCGGTGCTGGTCGTCGCCGTGCCGCGCAGGACCTCGGCGGCGTGCGCCTGCGCCTCGGTCTCGGTCATCCCCCGCGCCCGGTAGACGAGGGCGAGTTCGTTCGCGTCGACGTCGAGGTCGGCCACGGCACGACCAGCCTCGGGGTGGGGTGCCGAGGCGGTGAGGAGCTCGCGCTGCGACCGCACCGACACGTACTCCCCCGCACCCATCGAGAGGGCACCCGCGAGCAGTCCCGCGATGCCGCTCAGCAGGACGAAGTGCCGGTCGGCCCCGGACGCGCTGATGCCGATGATGAGCGCGAGGTTCGACACGAGCCCGTCGTTCGCGCCGAACACCGCCGCACGGAACGTGCCCGACAGCCGCATCCGGCCCCGGTTCGCCAGACCCCGGACCACTTCGCCGTGGATGCGTTCGTCGGCCGCCATCCGCGCGGTCGCGTCGTCGTCGTCGGCGTAGGGCGAGCGGTCCTCCGCGCGCTGCATCAGCGCCAGCACGAAGACCGACCCGAACCGCTTCGCCAGCGAGGCGAGCACGCGGGTGCGGAGGCTGCCCCGCTGCGGCCGCCCGACGTCGTCGCCGAGGAGCTCGAGCCAGTGCTGCTCGTGCCGCCCCTCGGCCTCGGCCAGCGCCGACAGGATCTCGCGTTCCTCGCCGTCGCGCCGCGCGGCGAGGTTCCGGTACACGGCCGCCTCGGCACGTTCGTCGGCGAGGTAGCGGCGCCAACGGCGCACGTCGGCGCGTTGCGCCGTGGATCCGGTCTGGAGGCTCACACCACTCATCCTGCCGTGTCACGACGACACGAGCGCACCACCAGGGCGCCCTGTGGGTTCCCGGCGTCGGCCGGCGGTTGTGGAGGGAGAACGCGACAGGGCGCGGACCGGAGGCGACGTGCGCGTGCTGCGCCGTGCCTCCAGTCCGCGCCCCGTCGGACGTCGGACGCGCTCGTCAGTCGCGCACGTAGGCCGGCGCGGCCTCGGCGTGGGCGTCACCGACGCGGTGCACCCGGAGGTCGTTCGTCGAGCCCTCGATGCCGGGAGGCGACCCGGCCGTCACGATGACGCGGTCGCCGGGCGAAGCGAGCCCGTTCTCGAGCAGGACGTCGTCCACCTGCGAGAAGAGCTCGTCGGTGTGGGTCTTCCGCTCGACGAGGAACGAGCGGACGCCCCACGTCAGCGCCATGCGGCGGCGGGTCGCCTCGTTCGGCGTGAACGCGATGATCGGCAGGCCGTGACGCAGACGCGACATGCGACGAGCGGAGTCGCCGGACTCGGTGAACACGCAGAGGTACGACGCCTCGGTGAACTCCGCGATCTCGACCGCGGCGAGCGTGATGGCCCCGCCGAGGGTGCGCGGCTTCGTGCCGAGGGGCGCGATGCGCTCGAGACCGTGGTCCTCCGTCGACTCGACGATGCGGGCCATCGTGCGGACCGTCTGCACCGGGTACTCGCCGACGCTCGTCTCACCGGACAGCATGACCGCGTCGGCACCGTCGAGGACGGCGTTCGCGACGTCGGAGGTCTCGGCGCGGGTCGGGATCGGCGACGAGATCATCGACTCGAGCATCTGGGTCGCGACGATGACCGGCTTCGCCATCCGGCGAGCGAGCTCGACGGCACGCTTCTGCACGATCGGGACCGCCTCGAGCGGGAGCTCGACGCCGAGGTCACCGCGGGCGACCATGATGCTGTCGAAGGCGTCGATGATCTCCTCGAGCGCGTCGACGGCCTGCGGCTTCTCGACCTTGGCGATGACGGGGAGGCGCTTGCCCTCCTCGTCCATGATCTCGTGGGCGCGGTCGACGTCGGCGGCGTTGCGCACGAACGACAGGGCGATGAGGTCCGCACCCATGCGGATGCCCCAACGGAGGTCGGCTTCGTCCTTCTCGCTCAGCGCGGGGACGTTCACGGCGACGCCGGGCAGGTTGATGCCCTTGTTGTTCGACACGGTGCCGCCGACGACGACCTCGGTCCGGACCCGGACGCCGTCGGTGTCGAGCACGCGGAGGCGCACACGACCGTCGTCGATGAGCAGCGGGTCGCCGGGCTTGACGTCCTGCGGCAGCCCCTTGAACGTGGTGCCGCAGATCTCCTTGGAGCCGGGGACGTCCTCGGTCGTGATCGTGAAGACGTCGCCGACCGCGAGCTCGTGCGGGCCGTCGGCGAACTTGGCCAGGCGGATCTTCGGACCCTGCAGGTCGACGAGGATCGCGACGGGCTTGCCGAGCTCCTCCGCGGCGCGACGGACGTTCACGTAGTTGGCCTCGTGGACGCTGTAGTCACCGTGGCTGAGGTTGAGGCGGGCGACGTCGACGCCCGCTTCGATGATCTCCTTGACGGTCTCGTACTCCGACGTTGCCGGTCCGAGCGTCGAAACGATCTTTGCGCGTCTCAATGGATTCCTTCGTGGTTTCGGATGGTGCTTGGGTTTCCGCGCTGTGGGGCCGCGCGGAACGAAGCGAGGCCACCAGCACCCTATCGAGTGCTGGTGGCCTCACGCTCACGGGAGGGTGAGCAACTGGTGGTCGTGTCCGGACATCAGACCGAGAGCGCCCGGTCGGTCGCCTTGACCGGCGCCGGCAGGATCGTCGAGCCCTCGAGGTACTCGTCGACCTTCGCCGCCGCGGCACGGCCCTCTGCGATCGCCCAGACGATCAGGGACTGCCCACGACCGGCGTCGCCGGCGACGAACACGCCCGGCTCGTTGGTCGTGTAGTCGGCCTGGCGGGAGACGGCGCCCGAGACGGTCGTCGGCAGGCCGAGCTGCGGCTCGAGCGTGTCGGTCTCCGGCCCGGTGAAGCCCATCGCGATGAGGACGAGGTCCGCGGGGATCTCGCGCTCGGTGCCGGCCTTCGGGACCCGGCGTCCGTCGAGGTACTCGGTCTCGGCGACACGGAGCGAGCGGACCTCGCCGGCCTCGTTCGACAGGAACTCGACGGTCGACGCCAGGTAGTGCCGCTCGCCGCCTTCCTCGTGGGCGCTCGTGACCTCGAACACGGTCGGGAACATCGGCCACGGCTGCTCGGAGGGACGCTCCAGCGGCGGCTGCTTGCCGATCGCCAGGTTCGTCACGCTGAGCGCGCCCTGCCGGTGCGCGGTGCCGATGCAGTCCGCACCGGTGTCGCCACCGCCGATGACGATGACGTGCTTGCCCTCGGCCGTCAGCTGGTTGTCGACCTTCGTGCCGGCGTTCGCCCGGTTCTGCTGGACGAGGTAGTCCATGGCGAAGTGCACGCCCTCGAGGTCGCGCCCCGGGATGGGCAGGTCGCGGGGCACCGTGGCGCCGGTGGCGACGACGACCGCGTCGTAGCGGGACTTCAGGTCGTCCCAGGTGATGTCACGGCCGATCTCGACGCCCGCCCGGAAGCGGGTGCCCTCGGCCTGCATCTGGGCGAGACGCGCGTCGATCTGGCGCTTCTCCATCTTGAAGTCCGGGATGCCGTAGCGGAGGAGCCCGCCGATGCGGTCGTCACGCTCGTAGACGGCGACGGTGTGCCCGGCGCGGGTGAGCTGCTGCGCGGCGGCGAGTCCGGCGGGGCCGGAGCCGACGACGGCGACGGTCTTGCCGGTCAGGCGCTCCGGCGGATGCGGGGTGACCCACCCGTTCTGGAACGCCTCGTCGATGATCGAGACCTCGACCTGCTTGATCGTCACCGGGGGCTGGTTGATGCCGAGCACGCACGAGGACTCGCACGGTGCCGGACAGAGCCGACCGGTGAACTCCGGGAAGTTGTTCGTCGCGTGCAGCCGCTCGATCGCCTGGCGGCCCTCGCCGCGCCACGTCAGGTCGTTCCACTCCGGGATGAGGTTGCCGAGCGGGCAGCCCTGGTGGCAGAACGGGACGCCGCAGTCCATGCAGCGCCCGGCCTGGCGCTTGAGCGCGCCGGACTCCTGCTGCTCGTAGACCTCTTTCCAGTCCATGAGCCGCACGGGGACGGGTCGACGGGGCGGGAGCTCGCGCTCCTGCACCTTGAGGAAGCCCTTGGGGTCAGCCACCAGTTACCTCCAGAATGCGGTTCCAGACGACGTCGCCGTCCGGGTCGAGGCCTTCGTCGACGGCCTGCTGTCGGGTCTCGAGCACGGCCGCGTAGTCACGCGGCAGCACCTTGACGAAGTCGCTCAGGTCGCCGGAGTCGAGCAGTTCGGCCGCCAGCGCCGACCCGGTCTCCGCCTGGTGACGGGCGAGCAGGTCGGTGACGATCTCGACGTCGGCGCTGTCGAGCGCCTCGAGTCGGAGCTCGCTGGACGCGAGCGAGTCGGTGTTCACGTGCTCCTCGCGGAGGCCGCGGACGTACGCCGTGCCACCGGACATGCCGGCGCCGAGGTTCCGTCCGGTCTCGCCGAGGATGAGCGCGAGGCCACCCGTCATGTACTCGAGCGCGTGGTCGCCCACGCCCTCGACCACCGCGGTGGCGCCCGAGTTGCGCACCAGGAAGCGCTCGCCCACGATGCCGCGGATGAACATGCTGCCCTGGGTCGCGCCGTAGCCGATGACGTTGCCGGCGATGACGTTCTGCGCCGGGTCGAACCCGGAGCCGGCGTCGGGCCGCACGATGATCTCGCCGCCCGACAGCCCCTTCCCGACGTAGTCGTTGCTGTCGCCGATGAGCCGCAGCGTGATGCCGGCCGGCAGGAACGCGCCGAGCGACTGGCCCGCCGAACCGCGGAGGGTCACGTCGATCGATCCAGCAGGCAGCCCGTTCTCGCCGTGGCGCAGGGTCACCTCGTGGCCGAGCATCGTGCCGACGGCACGCTCGGTGTTACGGATCGGCAGGTCCAGCGCGATCGTGCCGCCGTGCTCGAGCACGTCCGACGTCTGCTGGATGAGCTGCACGTCGAAGTGCTGCTCGAGCTCGTGGTCCTGGTCGCGGTGGTGCCGACGTGGCTCGTCCGCCTCGAAGCGCGGACCGTTCAGGACGGGCTCGAGGTCGAGACCTGATGCCTTCCAGTGCTGGACGGCGCGGTCGACGTCGAGGGCGTCGGCCTGGCCGATCGCCTCTTCCAGCGTGCGGAAGCCGAGCTCGGCGAGGAGCTCGCGCACTTCCTGCGCGATGAACTCGAAGAAGTTCACGACGAACTCGGGCTTGCCGGTGAAGCGCTTCCGGAGCTCCGGGTTCTGCGTCGCGACGCCGACCGGGCAGGTGTCCAGGTGGCACACCCGCATCAGGATGCAGCCCTCGACGACGAGCGGCGCCGTCGCGAAGCCGTACTCTTCCGCACCGAGCAGCGCGGCCACGACGACGTCACGGCCGGTCTTCATCTGCCCGTCGACCTGCACGACGACGCGGTCGCGCATGCCGTTCAGCATCAGGGTCTGCTGCGTCTCGGCGAGGCCGATCTCCCACGGGGTCCCGGCGTGCTTGAGCGAGTTCAGCGGCGACGCACCCGTCCCGCCGTCGTGCCCGGAGACGAGCACGACGTCGGCGAGGGCCTTCGTCACACCGGCGGCCACGGCCCCGATGCCCGACTGGCTCACGAGCTTGACGTGCACACGAGCGGACGGGTTGGCCCGCTTCACGTCGAAGATCAGCTGCTTGAGGTCCTCGATCGAGTAGATGTCGTGGTGCGGCGGCGGCGAGATGAGGCCGACGCCCGCGGTGGCGTGGCGGGTACGGGCGACCCACGGGTACACCTTCGTGGGGGGCAGCTGTCCGCCCTCGCCGGGCTTCGCACCCTGCGCCATCTTGAGCTGGATGTCCGTCGCGTGGGTCAGGTACATGCTCGTGACGCCGAAGCGCCCGGATGCCACCTGCTTGATCGCGCTGCGACGCTCGGGGTCGAGCAGTCGGTCGACGTCCTCGCCGCCCTCGCCGGTGTTCGACCGGCCGCCGAGCCGGTTCATAGCGATGGCGAGCGTCTCGTGGGCTTCCTTCGAGATGGACCCGTAGGACATCGCACCGGTGTTGAACCGCTTGACGATCGACTCGATGGGCTCGACCTCGTCGAGCGGGATCGGCTTCCGGGCGTCCGTCTTGAACCGGAACAGCCCGCGGAGCGTCATGAGCTGCTCGGACTGGTCGTCGACGGCCTTCGAGTACTCGCGGAAGATGTCGTACCGGCGCGACCGGGTCGCGTGCTGCAGCCGGAACACCGTGTCCGGGTTGAACAGGTGCGGCGGGCCCTCGCGGCGCCACTGGTACTCGCCGCCGGTCTGCAGGCGCTCGTGCGAGAGCACCGCGCCGTCCTGGGGGTACGCCTGGGCGTGCCGCTCGGCGTTCTCCTTCGCGATGACCTCGATGCCGACGCCGCCGAGGATCGACGAGGTGCCGGTGAAGTAGCGGTCGACGAACTCCTGGCTCAGCCCGACGGCCTCGAACGCCTGGGCGCCGGCGTAGCTCGACACCGTGGAGATGCCCATCTTCGACATGATCTTCAGCACGCCCTTGCCGAGCGCCTTGATCACGTTCTTGACGGCCTGCTCCGGGGTGATGCCGGTGATCATGCCCTGGCGGACGAGGATCTCGCAGGTCTCCATGGCGAGGTACGGGTTGATCGCCGACGCGCCGTACCCGATGAGGGTCGCCACGTGGTGGACCTCGCGCACGTCGCCGGCCTCGACGATCAGGCCGACCTTCATGCGCTGCTCGGTGCGGATCAGGTGGTGGTGCACCGCCGCGAGCAGCAGGAGGCTCGGCACGGGCGCCTGCTCGGCGTTGCCGTCGCGGTCGGACAGCACGATGAACTGCTTGCCCGCTTCGATCGCGGCGTCGACCTCGTCGCACACCGCCGCGATCCGCTTCTGCATCGCCTTCTTGCCGGCGTCGACCCGGTACAGGCCCTTGATCGTGACCGTCAGGTGCCGACCGGTCTCCGTCTCGAAGTGCTGGATCTTCGCGAGCTCGTCGTTGTCGATGACCGGGAAGTCGAGCGTGATCTGCTTCGCGTGCTCCGGGCCGGCGGTGAGGAGGTTGCGCTCCGGACCGAGGCCCATCCCCATCGACGTGATGACCTGTTCGCGGATCGAGTCGAGCGGCGGGTTCGTGACCTGGGCGAACTGCTGCGTGAAGTAGTCGAACAGCAGCCGCGGACGCTGGGACAGCACGGCGATCGGCGTGTCCGAGCCCATGGCGCCGAGGGGCTCCGCACCGGTCTGCGCCATCGGACGCAGCAGGATGCGGACCTCTTCCTCGGTGTAGCCGAACGCCCGCTGGCGTCGGGTCACGGAGGCCGGGGTGTGCACGATGTGCTCGCGGTCGGGCAGGTCGGCGAGGTTGATGCGACCCTGCTCGAGCCACTCGCCCCACGGACCCGACGTGGCGAGCTCGCGCTTGACCTCGTCGTCCTCGATGATGCGACCGGCCTCGGTGTCGACGAGGAACATCCGTCCGGGGCGCAGGCGGCCCTTGCGGACGACCTTGCCAGCGGGCACGTCGATGACACCCGTCTCGGAGCCCATCACGATGAGGCCGTCGTCGGTGACGAGGAAGCGCCCGGGGCGCAGGCCGTTGCGGTCGAGGGTCGCGCCGACGACGGAGCCGTCGGTGAACGTGATCGCGGCGGGGCCGTCCCACGGCTCCATGAGCATCGAGTGGTACTCGTAGAACGCCCGGAGCTCGGGGTCCATCCCGACCTGGTTCTCCCAGGCCTCCGGCACCATCATCGACACCGCGTGCGGCAGCGAGCGACCGGTGAGCGTGAGGAGCTCGAGGACCTCGTCGAAGGAGGCCGAGTCGCTCGCGCCCGGGCTGACGATCGGCAGGAGCGGTGCCAGGTCGCCGAGCAGTTCGCTGTGCAGCTGCGACTGGCGCGCCCGCATCCAGTTGCGGTTGCCGCGGACGGTGTTGATCTCGCCGTTGTGCGCCAGCGTCCGGAACGGCTGCGCGAGCGGCCACGACGGGAAGGTGTTGGTGGAGTAGCGCGAGTGGACGATCGCGAGCTTCGACGCGAAGCGCTCGTCGCTGAGGTCCGGGTAGAACGGCTCGAGCTGGAGCGTCGTGACCATGCCCTTGTAGACCATGGTCCGGCTCGACAGCGACATGAAGTAGACCTCGGTGTCGTGCTCGGCACGCTTCCGCAGGCGGAAGGCCTGACGGTCGAGGGCGATGCCGCTCCACGACGCACCGTGCACGTCGTGCCGGATCGACGCGACGAAGAGCTGCTCGAACGCCGGCATCGCGGCACGGGCCAGCGTTCCGAGGACCTCCGGGCGCACCGGGACCTCGCGCCAGCCGAGGACACGCAGGCCCTCTTCGCGGGCGAGCCGCTCGACGGCGCCCTTCACCGCGTGCCGCTCGTCCTCGTCGACGGGCAGGTACGCCGTCCCCACGGCGTACTCCCCCGCGTCCGGCAGGTCGAACCCGACCTCGTCGCGGAAGAACGCGTCCGGCACCTGGCAGAGGATGCCGGCGCCGTCACCGGTGCCCGCGTCCGAACCGACGGCACCGCGGTGCTCGAGGTTGCGCAGGGCGCCGAGCGCGGCGTCGACGATGTCGTGCCCCGCCGTGCCGCGGAGGGTCGCGACCATCGCGAGACCGCACGCGTCCTTCTCGTTCGCCGGGTCGTACATGCCGGCGGCGTCCGGGATCGCGGAGAACCGCCGGTGCGGCGGCACGAGGGCTGCGGACTGGGGTGGCTGGAGCGCCATGGGGAACCGTCCTCACGAGGAAGTGGAACAGGGACAGCGGTGGCCCGGTGGTGCGTTCCGCCCGAGCGGGCGGGACTGGTGCCCGTGCTCGCCGTCAGTGAGTTGCCCTGGCGGCGTGCGAGGTGTCGGACTCGCTTGTGGCAGGTCCAGCTGGGTGCGGCTGGCGATCGTGACCGATCCGGGATCGGTCACGCAGGAGGGGTGCTTCCTAGGCGCGGCCAGTCGCGGGAGTGGCGACCGGATCGGACTCGGTGACCGCCGCCGGAGCGTCGTCGTCGTTCTCCGACCAGGTGTCGTCCGAGTCTACATCGGACTTCGAGCGCGGCTCGCGACCGGGCAGGTACGGACTCGGCTCCTTGCCGACGTGCCGCCTGGTCTGCACGAGGAAGATGACGATGCCGAGCAGGATCGCCGCGAAGGCCACCCAGACGTTGGTGCGGATGCCGAAGAACGTCTCGCTCGTGTCGACGCGGATCGACTCGAGCACGGAGCGGCCGGTGCCGTACCAGACGAGGTAGAGCGCCATGACGCGGCCCCACTGCAGCTGGAACTTGCGGTCGAGCAGCAGGATCACGACGACGCCGACGACGTTCCAGATGATCTCGTAAAGGAACGTCGGGTGGAACAGCGTGCCCTCGGGCAGGCCCTTCGGGTACGCAGCGTTCGACGACTCGATCTGCAGGCCCCACGGCAGGCTGGTGGGCATGCCGAACAGCTCGTGGTTGAAGTAGTTGCCGAGGCGACCGAAGGCCTGGGCGAGCAGGACGCCCGGCGCGACGGCGTCGATGAACGCGCTGAAGCGCAGGCCAACCTGCCGGCAGCCGATCCAGGCGCCGACGGAACCCAGGATGAGCGCACCGAAGATCGCGAGGCCGCCTTCCCAGATGTAGAGGAAGGAGAGCGGGTCGCGGCCAGGACCGAAGTAGTCGCTGACGTGCGTGAACACGTGGAAGAGCCGGCCGCCGATGATGCCGGCGGGCACCGCCCAGATCGCGATGTCGATGATGATCCAGCGCTCGACCCCGCGGGCGTTGAGGCGGCGGTTCGCGAGCACGACGGCGGCGACGATCCCCAGGAGGATGCAGATCGCGTACGCGTGGATGCGGAAGTCGAGCGGCAGCGACCAGCCGAACACGTCACGCAGCCAGGCGGTGAGGTCGAAGTACTGCCAGGCGGTGCTCGGGCTCGGGATGCTCAGGAGGGGCATGGAGGTGCTGTCGCCTTTCGGTGCTGGCTGCCGCGGTGCTGGCTGGCTGTGCCGACGTGTCGCCGGACCCGCTCACTGTAGCGCGGGACGCGACCCGGTCAGGAACCGGGGGCCCGGTCCTGTGGAAACTGTGACCGACGCCGGTGACGGACTGGAGGCGCGGAGCGGGTGACCGACGTCGGTCACGCACACCGCGCCTCCAGTCCGAACGTCGGTGACCGACGGACGACCGAACGGCCGGGTCGCGTCGGCTGCGGCTGGACCGTCAGCGGCGCTGCGCGCCCGTCGTGAGGTCGGCAGCCCGGTCGGCGACGCCCTGGACGCCCAGGTCGGCCAGCGCCCGGACGAAGGCCGACCCGACGATGGCGCCGTCCGCGTACTCGAGGACCTCGCCCACCTGGTCGGCCGTCGAGATGCCGAGCCCGACGCAGGTGCGCTCGACGCCGGCGTCCCGGAGCCGCGACACGACCGTCCGGGCCGCAACGTCGACGCCCACGCGGGCACCGGTGACGCCCATCGTCGACACGGCGTAGACGAACCCACGGCTCGACGCGACCGCCTGCTGCATCCGTGCGTCCGTCGAGGACGGCGCGGCGAGGAACACCCGGTCGAGGCCGGTGCGCTCGGACGCGCCGATCCACTCGGCACCCTCGTCCGGCACCAGGTCCGGCGTGATGAGCCCGGCGGCCCCGGCTGCGACGAGGTCGTCGGCGAACCGGTCGACCCCGTAGCGGAGCACCGGGTTCCAGTACGTCATCACGAGCACGGGGACGTTCGCCCGCTCGGTGATCTGGTGCACGGCGTCGAAGACCTGCGCGACCCGGAAGCCGTTGGCCAGGCTCTCCTCGGCCGCACGCTGGATGACCGGGCCGTCCATGACGGGGTCGGAGTAGGGCAGCCCGAGCTCGATGACGTCCACGCCGTTCTCGGCGAGGGCGACCGCGGCGTCGACGCTGGTCTGCACGTCCGGGTAGCCGGCGGGCAGGTAGCCGACGACGGCACCCGCGCGCTCGGCGTTGGCGGTGTCGATGGTGTCCGCGACCGTCCGGTGCGCGTTCGTCCGGCCGGAGGTCTGGTCAGTGGTCACAGCTGTACCGCGTTCTCGTCGAGGATGCCGAAGTAGCGACTGGCGGATGCCACGTCCTTGTCGCCACGGCCGGACAGGGACACCAGGATGACGCCGTCGGGACCGAGCTCCTTGCCGAGCTTCATCGCGCCGGCGAGGGCGTGCGAGGACTCGATCGCGGGCAGGATGCCCTCGGTGCGACTCAGCAGGCGGAACGCCTCCATCGCCTCGTCGTCGGTGATCGGCTGGTACTTCGCCCGACCGATCGACGCGAGGTACGCGTGCTCCGGGCCGACGCTCGGGTAGTCGAGTCCCGCGGAGATGCTGTGGCTCTCGATCGTCTGGCCGTCCTCGTCCTGCATGAGGTAGGACTTCGTGCCCTGCAGGACGCCTTCGCGACCCAGGGTGATGCTCGCGGCGTGGCGACCGGTCTCGACGCCGTCGCCGCCGGCCTCGAAGCCGTGCAGCGCGACCGACTCGTCGTCGAGGAAGGCCTCGAAGATGCCCATCGCGTTCGACCCGCCGCCGACGCACGCGGCGACGGCGTCGGGCAGCCGGCCGACCTTGTCGAGGACCTGCTGGCGGGCCTCTTCACCGATGACCTTGTGGAACTCGCGCACCATCTCGGGGAACGGGTGCGGACCGGCGACCGTGCCGAGCAGGTAGTGCGTCGAGTCGACGTTGGCGACCCAGTCGCGCAGGGCGTCGTTGATGGCGTCCTTCAGCGTGCGGGAGCCGGTCTCGACCGGGATCACCTCGGCGCCGAGCAGGCGCATCCGGGCGACGTTGAGCGCCTGGCGCTCGGTGTCGACCGCACCCATGTACACGACGCAGTCCATGCCGAACAGCGCCGCGGCGGTCGCGGTGGCGACGCCGTGCTGGCCGGCGCCGGTCTCGGCGATGAGGCGGGTCTTGCCGAGCCGCCGCGCCACGAGCGCCTGGCCCAGCACGTTGTTGATCTTGTGCGAGCCGGTGTGGTTGAGGTCCTCGCGCTTGAGGATGATCCGGGCACCGCCGGCGTGCTTCGCGAACCGCGGCGCCTCGGTGATGATCGACGGCCGTCCGGTGTAGTCGCGCTGGAGCGTGTCGAGTTCCTCGCGGAAGGCCGGGTCGGCCCACGCTTCGCGGAAGGCCGCCTCGAGTTCGTCGAGGGCGAGCACCAGCGACTCGGGGACGAAGCGCCCGCCGAAGTCGCCGAAGTACGGCCCGTGCAGGTCACGGAGTGAAGTCACGATGGGTCTCCCGGGACGAGCCCGGCGAACCGGGCTGTGGAGCGCCCGGCGAGCCGGGCTGTGGGACGCCCGGCGGACCGGGCGGTGGGACGCCCGGCGGACCGGGCGGTGGGACGCCCGGCGCACCGGGCGGTGGAGCGCGTCGGTCTCAGCCGCGGTCGGCGGCTGCGATGAAGGACGCGAGCGTGGCGGCGGGGTCGTCGCCCGTCACGAGCGCCTCTCCCACCAGGACGACGTCGGCACCCGCGGCACGGTAGTGCGCGACGTCGGCGGGACCGGCGACCGCGGACTCCGCGACACGGACGACCCCGTCGGGGATGCGGTCGGCGAGTGACCCGAACAGGTCGCGGTCGAGCGAGAAGTCGGTGAGGTCACGGGCGTTGACGCCGAGGATCCGCGCACCGGCGTCGAGGCCGCGGGCGACCTCGTCCCCGGAGTGCGCCTCGACCAGGACCCGCATGCCGAGCTCCTCGGCCAGGGCGTGGAGCTCGACCAGCTGCTGCTGCTCGAGCGCCGCGACGATGAGGAGCACGACGTCGGCACCCGACGCCCGCGCCTCGATCACCTGGTAGGGGTCGGCGATGAAGTCCTTGCGGAGCACCGGGACGCCGACGCGGGCCTTGACGGCTTCGAGGTCGGCGAGGCTGCCGAGGAACTTCCGCCCCTCGGTGAGCACGCTGATCGTCGACGCGCCGCCACGCTCGTAGTCGGCCGCGAGGGACGCCGGGTCCTCGATCGTCGCCATCGACCCGCGGGACGGGCTGGCGCGCTTGACCTCGGCGAGGATCTTCACCCGGTCGCCCGGTGCGAGGAACTCGAGGGCGTCGAGCGGGGACGCCACCCGGTCGAGGTCGCGTTCGACGTCGGAGTACGGGCGGTCGACGCGACGGGCAGCGGCGTCCTCGAGCGCGCCCGCGACGAGGGTCTCGAGCACGTTCGGCATGGCCGGACCTACTCGGAGTGGTGCTTGGGGACGAACTTCGGACCGTCGACGCCGTAGCCCGCCTTCTTCATGACGCCACCGACGATGAGGCCGATGAGCACCACGCCAGCGGAGGCCCAGACGCCCCACGGCTGGTCGAACCAGAAGAACAACGTGCCGGCCGCGAATCCGATCAACATGATCACGACGGCGGTCCAGGCTGCCGGCGAGTGGCCTTCGCCGAGTTCTGCGGGCTCAGTGTTGCTCACGGTGCTCCTCGTTCTGCTTCGGCGCCGTCGTTCGACCGGCGCCCCTCCGATCCTACCGGTTCCTCCCCGGGTGCCGAGGCGGCCCCGCCGGTGTCGTCGGCCTGCTCGGTCGGGTCCACACCGGCGCTCAGGTCGTCCCAGTCGACGATCGCATCGCGCTCGACCGGCGCGACCGTGCGGGCCTCGGCAGCCGCGCCGGCGGTGGCCGCGCCGTACTTGCGGCTCGGCCCCGGCCAGGACCGCTGCACGACGAGCGCGACGACGCCGAGGAGCACGGCGAGCACGCCCCCGACGATGCCGACGGCGGGCCACGCGGACACCTCGACCGAGTCGACGACCCGACGGACCGCGGTGAGGTCGCTCACTCCCGCGACGGCGCCGACCGCGCCCTTCGCCGCCGCGACCGGGTCGGCGAGTGCCGAGATGCCGGACCAGACGACGCCGAGGCCGAGCAGGACCTCGATCGACGCCAGCACGATGCGGACCACCCGTCCGGCGATCGTCATCGCCAGGAACAGCGCCAGGCTCGCGATGGCCAGCGCGGTGTACTGCGGCACCACGGCGGTGCCGTCCGCGTCGACCCGGGAGGTCACGGCGGCACCGGCGTGCAGGTCCACGGTGAACCAGGTCTGCGTCCACGCGAGCATGATGATGCCCGCGACGGCCAGTCCGGCGACGACGACGAGCGGGCGGGAGCGTCGGGCGTTCACGAGCGCACCTCGCGCATCCGGTTGGCGGTCGCCACGGCACGGAGCGGGGCCGCCGCCTTGTTCACGGCTTCCTCGTGCTCGGTCTGCGGGTCGGAGTCGGCGACGAGCCCGGCACCGGCCTGCACCCGCGCGACGCCGTCCTTGATCAGGGCTGTCCGGATCGCGATCGCCAGGTCGGCGTCCCCGGCGAAGTCGAAGTAGCCGACGACCCCGGCGTACGCCCCGCGCTTGGCGGGTTCGAGCTCGTCGATGATCTGGAGCGCGCGCGGCTTCGGCGCGCCCGACAGGGTCCCCGCGGGGAACGTCGCCCGGAACACGTCGATCGCCGAGGCTTCGGGACGGACCGCACCCTCGACGCTGGACACCAGGTGCATGATGTGGCTGAACCGCTCCACCGTCATGAACTCGGTCACGGCGACGGTGCCCGGCTCGCAGACCTTCTGCAGGTCGTTGCGTGCGAGGTCGACGAGCATGAGGTGCTCGGCGCGCTCCTTCGGGTCCTCGAGCAGTTCCTCGCCGAGGCGGACGTCCTCTTCCGGGGTCGCCCCACGCGGGCGGGAGCCGGCGATCGGGTGCGTGATGGCACGGCCGGACTGCACCTTCACCAGCGCCTCCGGTGAGGCGCCGACGATCCAGAAGCGCTCGTCGGCGGTGTCGGCCAGTGACAGGAAGTACATGTACGGGCTCGGGTTGAGCGTCCGCAGCACGCGGTAGACGTCGAGCGGGTCGGCCGTCACCTCGTGGTCGAACCGCTGCGAGATCACGACCTGGAACACGTCGCCGTCGCGGATGAAGTCCTTCGAGCGCTCGACGGCGGCCATGTACTCCGCCGGGGTCGAGCGGTGCGTCGGCGTCGGGTCGGCGATGTCGAACGCCTCGGCCACGGTCGCGACGCTCGGCACCACCAGGTCGCCCTGCATCCGGTCGAGCCGGGCCTGTGCGTCGGCCCAGAGGACGTCGGGCTCGTCGGTGCCGTCGTTCAGCACGCTCGCGACGAGCAGCACGAGCCCGGTGCGGTGGTCGAGGGCGGCGAGCTCGGACACGAACGCGAGCGACTGCCCGGGGACGTCGAAGTCGGCTGCAGGGACGTTCGGCAGGTGTTCGAGCTGCCGGACCGCTTCCCAGCCGATGAAACCGACGGTGCCGCCGACGAGCGGCGGGCTGCCCGGGATGCGCGGGGTCGCCCAGCGCTCGTGCAGCCGCGCGAGGACCTCGAGCGGCTCGCCGTCGAGCGAGTCGACGGCGCGCGATGCCGGGATCCCGGTGTCGATCCACGCCGCGCGGTCGCCGTCCTGGGTGAGCACGCCGAAGCTGCGCACGCCGACGAAGGACCAGCGCGACCAGAGGCCGCCCTGCCCCGCCGACTCGAGCAGGAACGATCCGGGGCGGCCGTCGGCGAGCTTGCGGTAGACGCCGACCGGCGTCTCGCTGTCCGCGTAGAGGGCGCGCACCACCGGCACGACGCGGTGGTCGGCGAGCAGGCCGTCGAACTCCGGCCGGGAGGTCGTGTGCGGCTGGTCGGAGAGCGTCGCGGTCGTCATCGGGTCGCCTCCACTGCCGGGGCGGCCTGGGCAGACGCGGTCGCGTCCGTCGCCGCGTCCGTCGGGGCGGATGCGGTCACCGGGTCGAGGGGGTCGACGTCGAAGCACCGGTGCGCGCCGGTGTGGCACGCCGCGCCGACCTGGTGCACCGTGACGAGCAGCGTGTCCGCGTCGCAGTCGAGCGCCGCGCCGCGCACGTACTGCGCGTGCCCGGAGGTGTCGCCCTTGCGCCAGTACTCGTTCCGCGAGCGGGACCAGAAGGTCACCCGCCCCTCGGTGAGGGTGCGGCGGAGGGCTTCCCGGTCCATGTAGCCGAGCATGAGGACGTCCTTCGACGACTCCTCTTGCACGATGGCGGGGAGCAGCCCGTCCGCACCGAACCGTGCGCGGTCGAGGACCGCGTCCGTGCTGGTGCTGGTGCTGTCGGTCATGAGACTCCTAGCGTACGGCGTGGCCGGCCGCGCGCAGCGCGTCCTTGACGTCGCCGATCGTCATCTCGCCCCGGTGGAAGACGCTGGCGGCGAGGACCGCGTCCGCACCCGCCTCGACGGCGGGGGCGAAGTGCTCGAGCCGACCCGCGCCTCCAGACGCGATGACCGGCACCGAGGAGACCGCACGGACGGCGGCCACGAGCTCGAGGTCGAACCCGTTCTTCGTGCCGTCCGCGTCGATGGAGTTGACCAGCAGCTCCCCTGCACCGCGCTCGACGGCCTCGTGTGCCCAGGCGACCGCGTCGAGGTCGGACTCGGTCCGCCCGCCGTGGGTCGTCACCACGAAGCCGGAGGGCATGCGGTCCGAGCGCTTGACGTCCAGGGAGAGCACGACGGCCTGCGCACCGAACCGGTCCGCGATCTCGCCCACGAGCTCGGGGCGGGCGATCGCCGCGCTGTTCACGCCGATCTTGTCCGCACCGCACTGCTGCAGCCGCGAGACGTCGTCGACGCTCCGGACGCCGCCGCCCACCGTCAGCGGGATGAAGACCTGCTCGGCCGTCCGGGTCACGGTGTCGTACATCGTCGAGCGGTTCTCGACCGTGGCACCGACGTCGAGGAACGTCAGCTCGTCGGCACCCTGCTCGTAGTACCGCGCGGCGAGCTCGACGGGGTCACCGGCGTCCTGCAGGTCGAGGAAGTTCACGCCCTTGACGACGCGACCCCCCTGCACGTCGAGGCACGGGACGACCCGGACGGCGACGCCACCGGCGGTCACGGCGTCGGTCACAGCCGTGCGGCGTGGATCGGGCTGACGAGGATGGCTCGCGCGCCGAGGTCGTAGAGCGCGTCCATGATGAGGTTGGCGTCCTCGCGCGGGATCATCACCCGGACCGCCGACCAGTCGCGACCGTGCAGCGGGGACACCGTCGGGGACTCGATGCCCGACGCCACCGCCGTGGCCTGCTCGAGGAGCGCCGTCGGGATGTCGTAGTCGAGCATCACGTAGCCGCGGGCGACCAGGACGCCCTGCAGCCGGCGCCGGAGGACGTCGATGCCGGGGATCGACTCGTCGGTCGAGATGAGGAGCGCGGTCGACTCGAGGATCACCGGGCCGAAGATCTCGAGCCCGGCGGCACGGAGCGTGCTGCCCGTCGAGACGACGTCGGCCACGGCGTCGGCGACCCCGAGCCGCACGGCGCTCTCGACCGCGCCGTCGAGCTTCACGAGCGTCGCGGTCACGCCATGCTTCGCCAGGAAGTCCCCGACGAGGCCGGGGTAGCTCGTCGCGACCCGCACGCCGTCGAGGTCCTGCAGCGAGGCGTACCGCCCTGGAGTGCCGGCGAAGCGGAACGTCGAGTCGGCGAAGCCGAGCGCGTCGACCTCGTGCGCGGCGGACCCGGAGTCGAGCAGGAGGTCGCGGCCGGTGATGCCGACGTCGAGCGCGCCCGAACCGACGTACGTGGCGATGTCGCGCGGACGGAGGAAGAAGAACTCGACCCCGTTGCGCTCGTCGAGCAGGTGGAGCGCCTTCGGGTCGCGGCGACCGGCGTACCCGGCCTCCTTGAGCATCTCGGAGGCGGTCTCGGAGAGGGAGCCCTTGTTGGGCACGGCGATGCGGAGCATCAGTGGGTCTGCTTTCTGTGGGGTCGTCGGCGGTCGTCGGTGCGCCGGGCGGCGCTTCCTACAGATGTCGCCAGACGTCCGCCGGGGTGAGCCCCTGGGCGACCATGAGGACCTGGAGGTGGTAGATCAGCTGCGAGATCTCCTCCGAGGTGCGCTCGTCGCCCTCGTACTCGGCCGCCATCCAGACCTCGGCTGCCTCTTCCACGATCTTCTTGCCGATCTGGTGCACGCCGGCGTCCAGTTCGGCGACGGTGCCGGAGCCCTCGGGGCGCGTGCGCGCCTTCTCTGTGAGCTCCTGGAACAGGTCGTCGAACGTCTTCACGCGGACCAGGCTACCGTCCAGCGCGGACTCCCCCGACGTACCGTCCGGACGGGAGGCGCGGCTCGGCCCCGCGACGCCGGTCACCCCGGCAGCCTCGGCCGTCACGAGCCGGCGACGGCTGCGGCTGCCGCCTCGCGCAGGTCCGTGATGCGCGACGCCGGCTCGCCGCCGTACACGGCCGACCCCGCCACGAGCGTGTCCGCGCCGCTCCGCACGGCCTCGGGCACGGTGTCGACCGCGATCCCGCCGTCGACCTCGAGCCACACGTCGAGCCCGGAGGCGTCCACGGCCGCGCGGGCGTCGGCGAGCTTCGGCATGACGGAGGACATGAAGGCCTGGCCGCCGAACCCCGGCTCGACGGTCATCAGCAGGATCATGTCGTACGAGTCGAGGTGGTGCAGGACCTGCGTGATCGGGGTGCCGGGCTTGACCGCCACGGCCGCCCGCGCGCCGTTCGACCGGATCGCCGCGGCCGTCGCCACCGGGTCGTCCGCCGCCTCGAAGTGGAAGGTGACGCTCGACGCCCCGGTCTCGGCGTACTTCGGGGCCTCGGTGTCCGCGTTCGTGATCATCAGGTGCACGTCGAGCGGCACCGGCGACACCTGCTGCAGGCGCTGCACGATCGGCAGGCCCAGCGTCAGGTTCGGCACGAAGTGGTTGTCCATCACGTCGACGTGCACCAGGTCGGCGGTCTCGATGCGGTGGAGCTCGCGCTCGAGGTTCGCGAAGTCGGCGGACAGGATGCTCGGCGAGATACGGATCGTCACCGCGCAAGCCTACCGGCGCCCGCAAAACGCAACGTGGACGGTTTCGCGCAGCGGAGTAGCGCTGCGAGAAACCGCTCCCGTTGCGTTTTGCGGAAGGGTTCCGCCGCGATCGTCAGGCGACACGACGGAACAGCGCGATGAACATCGCGTCCGTTCCGATGCGGTGCGGCCAGAGCTGCGCCGTGTCGCCGTCCGCCACCTGCGGGTCCCGCGCGGCGATCGAGCGCACGACCCCGGCGGTGTCGACCTGCTCGAGCACGCCGCCGTGCCGAGCCATGAGCGCGTCCACCTGCCCGCGCGTCTCGGCCAGGTGCGGAGAGCACGTCACGTACGCCAGCGTCCCGCCCACCGCGAGCACCCGCACCGCCGCGTCGAGCAGCTCGGTCTGCAGCGCGGCGAGCTCCGGGACGTCCTCCGGCTGCTTCCGCCAACGGGCCTCCGGACGACGCCGCAGCGCTCCGAGCCCGGTGCACGGGGCGTCGAGGAGCACCCGGTCGAACGTGACGCCCGCGCCGTCGCGGCCGTACCGTCGCCCGTCGCCCTGCACGACGGTGACCGTGTCGTCGAACCCGGCGAGTGCCTTCCACACGAGCCCGGCACGTGCCGGGACGAGTTCGTTGGCGACGAGGGTCGCCCCGGTCCGGACCGCCTCGGCAGCGAGCAGCGCCGCCTTGCCGCCGGGTCCGGCGCACAGGTCGAGCCACCGCTCGCCCGGCCGCACCTCGGACGACCGGCTGAGCGCGAGCGCCGCCAGCTGCGAGCCCTCGTCCTGCACGCGCAGCCGTCCGGCCGCGACGCCCGGCACGCGGGCGGGGTCGCCGGAGATGCCACGGATCCCGACCGGCGACACGGGCAGGTCCGGCACGTGGTCGTCGTCCCGGACGGGAGGCGCGACCTCGGTGTCGACGTCGACCTCCGCTCCGGGGTCGGCCGGTGCCGACTCGGTGAGCACGACGTCCGCCGCACCGGTCACGTCCGCCTCCTCGGGGAGCACGTCGTCTTCCGGGAGCACGTCGTCGACGTCCCCGGCGCGGGCGGTGGCGTCCGTGACGTCCTCGTCGGTGGCGATGCCGGGGAGCGCGGCGAGCTGCACCCGCGGTGCGACGTTGTCGGCGGCCAGGAGCGCCGCGAGCTCGTCGCGGGACCGCTCGGCGGCGAGGGCGTCGCGGAGCGCGGACACCACCCACACCGGGTGCGACCAGCGCGCGGCCAGCAGGGCGTCGCCACCACGGCCCTCGGTGATGAGGGCGTCCCACTCGTCGTCGGTACGGGCGCCGACCTTGCGCAGCACCGCGTTCACGAAGCCCGTCGCCCGGTGCGCTCCGACCTCGCGGGCGAGCTCGACCGTGGCGGACACCGCGGCGTGCGTCGGCGTGCGCATGCCGAGCAGCTGATGGGCGCCGAGCCGCATCACGTCGAGCACGTCGGACTCGATGTTGTCGATGCGGCGGCCGGACGCGAGGGCCACGATCGCGTCGTAGCGGCCGAGCATCCGGATCGTGCCGTACGTCAGCTCGGTGGCGAACGCGGCGTCACGCGCGGTGAGCCCGGCACGGCGGATGCGCGTCGGCAGCAGGAGGTTCGCGTAGGCGTCGTCGACCTGCACGGCGCGGAGCACGTCGAAGGCGACCCGGCGTGCGCTCGTCTGGCGCGGGCCGTGGTTGCGGCGCTGCGGGGAGGTCGAGCGGCTCATGCGAGGACCTTCCCGTCCAGCGTGCCGAGGCCGCGCGCCCAGGCGGCGGCGTCCATCGCCTTCTTGCCGGCCGGCTGCACCTCGGTGAGCACGAGCGGGTCGTCGGCGGTCCCGACGAGCAGCCGACCGCCCTGGACGGCCAGTGCACCGGGGGCGAGCGACGGGGCGGGGTCTGCCGTGCCTCCAGGCAGTCGCGCGCTGCGGAGCAGCTTCACGCGGGTGTCGCCGAGGTGCGCGTACGCGCCGGGCTCGGGCGTGACCCCGCGGAGGCGGGCGTGCACGGTGGCGGCGGGCGCGGCGAAGTCGATCCGGCCGTCCTCGATCGTGAGCTTCGGGGCGGCGGTCGGCTCGCCGGACTGCTCGGTGGCGACGGCGGTGCCGGCGGCGATGGCGTCGACGACCCGCGCGACGACCTCGGCACCGGTGTCGGCCATGGCGGCGAGGACCTCGCCGGAGGTCGCTTCGGGGTCGATGTCGAACGGCTCGCTGGCGTACACCGGGCCGGCGTCGAGCGCCTCGACGAGCTGGAACACCGTCGCGGCGGTGCGGGTGTCGCCGGCCATCACGGCGCGCTGCACGGGGGCGGCGCCACGGTACGCCGGCAGGTCGGAGAAGTGCAGGTTCACCCAGCCGTGGCGGGGCGCGTCGAGCGCGGCTCGGCGGAGCAACGCGCCGTACGCGACGATCACACCGAGGTCGACGTCGAGTGCGGCGATGCGGGCGGTGACCTCGTCGTCGACACGAGCGGCCTCGATCACGGGCAGTCCGAGCTCCGTGGCCACCTGCGCGACCGGGGTCGGGGTGTGGACGCGCTTCCGGCCCTGCGGGGTCGCGGGACGGGTGAGCACCGCGACGATCTCGTGGTCGGACGCCGCCAGCCGGCGGAGGGTGGGGACGGCCGCAGCGGGGCTGCCGGCGACGACGAGACGCATGGGTTCGATCCTCCCACGTCCCGGCGCGGCGGATCGCGCCGCGTGGTGTCCCGAGCGCGCGGACGCCGCCCGTCCCTGTGTGGCGCCGGAGTGCCGGCTGCGTAGCGTCCGTGGACGAGCAGTCCGCCCCTCCAACCGCACCGCTGAACCGACAGGAGTCACCATGAGCGACGTCACCACCTCCACCAACCGCTACGCCGGGTCCTCGATCCAGAAGATCGCGCTCGTCGTCGGCATCGTGTTCCTGCTCGTCGGGATCGCCGGGTTCATCCCCGGGCTCACCACGGGCGACCTGGCCGGCGCGGGCCACGGATCGATGGCGATGCTGCTCGGCATCTTCCAGGTGTCCGTGCTGCACAACATCGTGCACCTGCTCTTCGGGGTCGTCGGGCTCCTCGCCGCCGGGCGGGCCACCGGATCGCGGATGTACCTCGTGATCGGCGGGATCGTCTACTTCGTCCTCTGGATCTACGGCCTGTTCACCGCCGGCCACAGCTCCGGCGCGAACTTCGTCCCGCTCAACAACGCCGACAACTGGCTGCACCTGGTGCTCGCCGTGGGCATGGTGGCGCTCGGTGTCGTCTTCCCGCGCGAGCGTCGTCGGCCGGTGAGCGCCTGAGACGGGTCGCCGATCGCCGGTCGCCTGGTCGCTGATCGCTGATCGCAAAACGCAACGAGGGCGGTTGTCCGCAGCGGTACAGCGCTGCGAGCAACCGCCCTCGTTGCGTTTTGCGGGCGGGACACCGGGGCCCTCCCGGTCAGCCTGCGCTGGCCGCCGCGTCCCGCGCCTGCCGGAACGCCTCGACACACCGGACGACCTGCTCCTCGGTGTGCGCGGCGGAGAGCTGCACCCGGATCCGCGCCCGTCCCTTCGGCACCACCGGGTAGCTGAACGCCGTGACGTAGATGCCCCGGGCCTGCATCTCGGCGGCGATCCGCGCGGTCAGGGCCGCGTCGTGGAACATCACGGGCACGATCGGGTGTTCCCCCGGCAGCAACTCGAACCCGGCCTCGGTCATCAGCGCCCGGAACTGCGCCGCGTTCGCACGCAGGCGAGCACGGGCGTCGTCGGACCGTTCGATCAGGTCGAGCGCGGCGACGGTGCCGGCGGCGATCACCGGCGCGAGCGAGTTCGAGAACAGGTACGGCCGTGACCGCTGCCGCAGCAGGTCGACGATCTCGCGGCGTGCGGCCACGTACCCGCCCGACGCCCCGCCGAGGGCCTTGCCGAACGTGCCGGTGTAGACGTCGACCCGGTCGGCCACCCCGCACAGCTCCGGCGTCCCGCGGCCGTGCTCGCCGACGAAGCCGACCGCGTGCGAGTCGTCAACGATCACGAGGGCGTCGTACCGGTCGGCCAGGTCGCAGATCTCGGCGAGCGGTGCGATCGAGCCGTCCATCGAGAAGACCCCGTCGGTGACGACCGCGCGGAACCGGGCGTCCTTCGCGGCGATGAGCTGCGCCTCGAGGTCGGCGACGTCGCGGTTCCGGTAGCGGAACCGCTGCGCCTTCGAGAGCCGTACGCCGTCGATGATCGAGGCGTGGTTGAGCTCGTCGGAGATGATCGCGTCCTCCGCGCCGAGGAGCACCTCGAACAGGCCGCCGTTCGCGTCGAAGCACGAGGAGTACAGGATCGTCGCCTCGGTGCCGAGGAACGCCGACACTCGACGCTCGAGGTCGAGGTGCAGGTCCTGCGTGCCGCAGATGAACCGCACGCTCGCCATGCCGTAGCCCCAGCGGTCGAGGGCCTCCTTCGCAGCGTCCACGAGGTCCGTCGAGTCGGCGAGCCCGAGGTAGTTGTTCGCGCAGAAGTTGAGCAGGTCGAGGCCGTCCGCCTCGATCGCTGCGCGCTGCGGTCCGGCGATGCCGCGCTCCCGCTTCGTCAGGCCGGCCGCCTCGATGCCGGCGAGCTCCGCCGACAGGTGGTCCTTGATCGCGCCGTACATCAGATCTCCGTCCAGTCGATGACGACCTTGCCGCCATCAGCGGTCGCCGCCGCGGCGAACGCTGCTTCCCAGTCGTGCGCCGCGAAGCGCTCGGAGACGATCGAGCCGATGCGTTCCCGCAGCACCGCGCTGGTCTGCAGCATCGAGCTCATCGTCTGCCAGGTCTCGAACATCTCGCGGCCGTAGATGCCCTTCACGGTGAGCATGTGCGTGACGACCTTGCCCCAGTCGACCGCGATCGACCCTGTCGGCAGCCCGAGCATCGCGATGTTCCCGCCGTGGTTCATGGTCTCGACCATCGACGGCAGCGCGCTCGGGGCGCCGGACATCTCGAAGCCGACGTCGAAGCCCTCGCGCATGCCGAGCTGCTCCTGCGCCGCACGGAGCAGCGCCGTCGCATCACCACCGCCGACGTCGACGCCGAGGTCCGCGCCCATCGCGGTCGCCATCGCGAGCCGGTTGGCGCTGACGTCCGTCCCGACGACGAAGCGCGCGCCGGCGTGTCGGGCGACGGCGATCGCCATCAGCCCGATCGGGCCGCACCCGGTGACGAGGACGTCCTCGCCGACGAGCGGGAACGCCAGCGCCGTGTGCACCGCGTTGCCGAGCGGGTCGAACAGCGCGCCGACATCGGGGTCGACGTCGGTGTGGTGCACCCAGACGTTGGCGCCGGGCAGCGTGAGGTACTCCGCGAAGGCCCCGTCGCGTTGGACGCCGAGCCCCTTCGTCCGGATGCACATCTGGCGCCGCCCGGCCCGGCAGTTCCGGCAGGTGCCGCACACGATGTGCCCCTCGCCGGAGACCCGGTCCCCCACGGCGACGTCACGGACGGCAGCGCCGACCTCGACCACCTCGCCGAAGAACTCGTGCCCGGGGACGAGCGGCGTCGTCACCGCCGAGGCCGCCCAGTCGTCCCACCGCCGGATGTGCAGGTCCGTCCCGCAGATCCCGGTGCGGAGCACCCGGATGAGGACCTCGTCCTCGGTGGGGATCGGCACCGGCCGTTCCGTCATGGTCAGTCCCGGAGCAGCGTCCGGCTTGTACAGCGCCCTCATCGGCGTCATCCGCGTCACCTCGTCGTGCGTGATGTCTGTTCGTGGCGGCTCGTGACCGCCGTCGACCAGCCTGGCACACGTCGCCCCCGCCGCCCGTACATGTCACGTGCACGGCGTGCACGGCGCACTCCGGCGGGACGATCGCTTCGAGTTGCGTACGCATGTTCCGACGATCCACCCGTCGATCGACAGGTGGGACGTCGAACGATGCACACGCACACGCTGCGTGCGCATGTTCCGACGATCCACGCGTCGATCGACAGGTGGGACGTCGCACGATGCACACACATCCGACGATGAGCCACGCCAGCGCACGCCCGGCACGGCGCGCGCCCGGCGACGGCCTGGAGGCACGGTGCGCGCCCGTCACGACGGCCGACGACCCGCAGCGCGCAGCCGACCGGGTGCGCCGACCGGGTCAGACCTCGCTGAAGGGTTCCGCGTCGTCGAGGCGCACCCGGAGCGCCGGCGCCGCCCGACGACGGTTGCCCCCGGGCAGGACCCGCCGTGTGGACGACCGTCGGATGACCTCGGCCTTGAGCGTCGCCGCGACCTCGGCCCCGTGCGCGTACGGGAACCGCACGATCGCCCGCACCGTCCCCGGGAGCGCGTCGTCCTCGACGGGTACCGGTCCGAGCACCGGTCCCGCCGTCGCGCCCTCGAGCGCCTCGACGGCCGCGGTGACGGCCTCGTCGGTGCCGGTCAGCGTCGCGACCCGGACCGCCGGCGGGAAGTGCAGTTCGCGCCGGTCGGCGAGTTCGTCGTGCGCGGGCCCGTCGAGCCGCCACAGGGCCATCGCCGTCGCGAGCTTCCCGCCGATCCCGACCAGGTAGGTCGCGGCGCCGGGAGCACCCTTCGCCGCGGCGTTCGTCCAGAAGCGCAGGACGTCCTCCTGCACGCGGAGGCCCTCGCGGGCGAGCATCCGCTCCCCGTCGAGCAGCAGCACGCACGCGTACCCGCCCGGCACCGACGGCTCGGCGCCGCGGGTCGCGACCACGACGGACGGGCGGGCGGGCACCTCGTCGAGCGGCCGGGAGCCGTCGGCCACCACGATCCGGGTACCGGGGAACGCTCGCCCGAGTTCGTCCGCGGTGCGCTGCGCCCCCTGGCCGACCGGCTTCACGGTGCCGTTGCCGCAGGTCGGGCAGCGGAACCCGACCGCGAGCGCGCCGCAGAACCGGCACTGCGGGGTCGCGCCGCGGTGCGGACTGCCGAGCGGCCCGCCGCAGATCCGGCAGTGCGCGCGTTCGCCGCACTCCGCGCAGACCAGGCCGGTCCCGAAGCCCGGGCTCGCGACCTGCACCAGGACGGCGCCGTGCTGGCTGGCCTCGCGCGCGGCACGCCACGCCGAGCTCGGGATGCGGGCCTGCGCCGCGTAGCCCTCGGCGCCGGTCTGCTGGATCGTCGGGATGACCTTCGGGGTCTTCGCCCGGTACGGCGTGACCTCCTGCAGCCAGTGGAGCTCGACGAGCCGCTGCACGTCGGTGCTGCGGGCGTGCGAGACGAACAGCAGCGCGGCGCCGGACTGGGCGGCGCGGACCAGGGCGACGTCACGGGTGTGCACGTACGGCGCGCGGGGTTCGGTGAACGAGGCGTCCCCGTCGTCCCACATCGCGATGAGCCCGAGCTCGGTGGCCGGCGCGTACACCGCCGTGCGGTTCCCGATCGCGACGACGGCGTGGGTGCGGGCCTGCAGGAGCGCCTTCGCGCGCTGACCGTTCGTCTGCTTGGCGTCGAACCGGACGACCCGCTCCGCCGGCAGCAGTGCGAGGAGCGCCCGCTCGAGGTCGGTCACGTCGCGGAAGTCGGGCACGGCGACGACCGCTGACTGCTCGGCGGCGACGGCGTGCGCGGCCGCCTGGGCGATCGTGGCGGCCCATCCGGGGACCCAGAGGACGTCGTCCCCCTCGCCGAGTGCGACGGGGTGGGGGACGGCGGAGACCGCAGCCCGACCGTGGTCGGCGACCAGCGCCTCCAGGACGCCCTCGGCGTAGCCGGTGACGGGCGGCGGGCTGACCTCCGCCGGCGACCACGAGGTGTCACGGGCGAGCCAGGCCTTCTCGGCACGGACCTGCCGCGTCGGCACGGCGAGCCGGAGCACGTCGGACGCGACGCCGGCGGCGCGGTCGGCGACGGCGCGGGCGAGGGTCCAGATCTCCGGCGCGAGCACCGGTACCGGGGACACCAGGGTCTCGATCGCGCTGAGCTCGCCCGGGTAGGACCCCTCGGTGACGAGCTCGACCACGTACGCGTCGGACATCCGTGCCCCGGTCCGGAGCGGGACCTTCACGCGGACCCCCGGCACGCAGTCGTCCTCGAGCTCGGCCGGCACCCGGTAGTCGAACAGACGGTCCAACTGCGGGAGCGGCGAGTCGAGGACGACGCGCGCGACGGTGGGCACGCAGTGCCTCAGACGGCGGCGGCGACGAGTCCTGCGGCGGCGCGGAGTTCCTCGACGCGGTCGAGCTGCTCCCAGGTGAACCCGGGGAGCTCACGGCCGAAGTGCCCGTACGTCGCGGTCTGCGCGTAGATCGGGCGGAGCAGGTCGAGGTCGCGGATGATCGCGGCCGGACGCAGGTCGAACACCTGCCGGATCGCTGCCTCGATCGTGGCGTCGTCGACGTGCCCGGTGCCGAACGACTCGACGTACAGCCCGACGGGGGCGGCGCGGCCGATCGCGTAGGCGACCTGGACCTCGAGCCGGTCGGCGAGGCCCGCGGCGACGGCGTTCTTCGCGACCCAGCGGAGCGCGTAGGCCGCGGAACGGTCCACCTTCGACGGGTCCTTGCCGCTGAACGCACCGCCGCCGTGGCGGGAGGCCCCGCCGTAGGTGTCGACGATGACCTTGCGCCCGGTGAGGCCGGCGTCGCCCTGCGGGCCACCGATCTCGAAGCGGCCGGTCGGGTTCACGATGACGTCGACGTGCGACGAGTCGAGGTCGACCAGGTCGAGCACCGGACGGATGACGTGCTCGGTGACGGCCGCGGTGAGCTCGTCGAGCGTGACGGCGGGCGAGTGCTGCGTGGAGAGCACGACGGTCTCGACGGTCTTCGGGACGACGCCGTCGTAGCCGACGGTGACCTGGGTCTTGCCGTCGGGGCGGAGGAACGTCAGCAGCCCGGACTTGCGGACCTCGGCCAGGCGCTCGGCCAGGCGGTGCGCCAGCCAGATCGCGACCGGCATGTACTCGGGGGTCTCGTTCGTCGCGAAGCCGAACATGATGCCCTGGTCACCCGCGCCCTGGCGGTCGAGCGGGTCGACGCCGGAGCCGGAGCGGGCGTCGAGCGACTCGTCCACGCCCTGCGCGATGTCGGGCGACTGCGCGCCGATGGAGACCTCGACACCGCAGGTGTGGCCGTCGAAGGAGACCTCGGACGAGTTGTATCCGATGCCCGTGATGACGTCACGGACGAGCTTCGGGATCTCGACGTAGCCGGAGGTGGTGACCTCGCCCGCGACGTGCACGAGCCCGGTGGTCACCATGGTCTCGACGGCGACGCGCGCGTGCGGGTCGACCGTCAGCAGTGCGTCGAGGATGGTGTCCGAGATCTGGTCGCAGATCTTGTCGGGGTGCCCCTCCGTCACCGACTCGGACGTGAAGAGGCGCAGAGCAGCTCCAGTCACCGCGGTCAGTCGGTGGGCTGCTGCTGCTTGGTGACGGTGAGCTTGTCCTCGTTGATCTCGTGCAGCGCGACGGACAGCGGCTTGTCGTCGATCGTCGAGTCGACGAGCGGCCCGACGTTGTCGAAGAGCGAGCCCTCGTGCAGGTCGGCGTAGTAGTCGTTGATCTGGCGCGCGCGCTTCGAGGCGAAGATGACGAGCGCGTACTTCGACTCCACCTTGGCGAGCAGGTCGTCGATGGGCGGGTCGATGATGCCCTGGGGGTTGGCCATGGTGTCTCCTGTCGACAGGGGAAAAGCGGGACGCCCGTCAGGGCGCAGAGAACAAGTCTACGACCTCGCGTGCCGCGGTGCCGACATCGGAGTTCACGATGCGCACGTCGAACTCGTCCTGGGCGGCCAGTTCGACCTTCGCGGTGTCGAGTCGACGGGCCTGTTCCTCGGCGGATTCGGTGCCGCGGCCGATGAGGCGACGCACGAGTTCCTCCCACGAGGGCGGCAGCAGGAACACCAGGACCGCCTCGGGCATGGCGTCCCGCACCTGGCGGGCACCCTGCAGGTCGATCTCGAGCATCACCTTGTCCCCGGCGTCGAGCGCGCGGTCGATCGGTGGACGCGGGGTGCCGTACCGGTACGAGTTGTGCACGGTCGCCCACTCGAGGAGCTCGCGGTCGCGGATCATCCGGTCGAACTCGGCGTCGTCGACGAAGTAGTAGTGCACGCCGTCCACCTCGCCGGGGCGGGGCTTCCGGGTCGTCGCCGACACGCTGAGGTTCACGTCCGGGTACTGCTCGCGGATGAAGGCGCTCACCGTGCCCTTGCCGACCGCGGTGGGTCCGGCGAGGACGACGAGCTTCGACGTCCCGCGCTTCCGGCCGCGCGCGGCGAGCCAGTCCGCCAGTTCCGAGCGCTGCCGGGTGCCGAGGCCGCCCAGGCGCTTCGACGGCGCGATGCGGAGTTCGCCCATGATCGTCTCGGCGCGGGCCGGTCCGATGCCGGGCAGGCTCGTCAGCAGGTCACGGACCCGCAGGGACTTCTCGGCGGGCGCCTCGACGTCGGACCACGCCAGGCGGCCGACCTCGAGCGCGGACCGCTCCCCCGACGCGATCGCGGCCTTGACCGCCGCGCGGGCACGTCGAGCGGCCACCGCGGCCTGGGCCGCGGCGACCCGGTCGACCTCGGGCGGGTTGCGGTGGGCGGGCAGACCCTCGCGGTCCGACGTCATGCCGCCGCCCCCAGTGCGGCGCGGATCCGCTCGGCGCGGTCGGAGACGAGTGCCGCGACGCCGTCGGGCCCGTCGGTCAGGAGCCCACGGGACTCGCTGACGAGCACCTGCTCGGCACGGGCGCCGTACAGCGCGCGGAGGTCCTCGATGCGGGCGCCCTGGGCACCGAAGCCCGGGGCGAGGACCGGCGCCGTGCCGATCGCGTCCGCGTCGATGCCGAAGTCGTCGAGGTCGAGGGTCGCGCCGAGCACGAGCCCGACGTCGCCGAGGGGCTGGTCGCCGCCGGCCCGGTTGTCGTCTGCCACGCTCAAGACGATACCGGCAGCCACGCTGTGTCTCGCCCACGGGCCCTCGGCGAGGACGGCGGTCTGCAACACCCGCGCCTCCGGGTTGCTCGTCGCCGCCAGCACGAAGACGCCCGCCCCGTTCCGGCGCGCGACCGACACCGTGCCGGCGAGTGACCCGTAGCCGAGGTACGGCGAGACCGTCATCGCATCGGCCGCGAACGGCCCGTCACGGTCCAGCCACGCGAGCGCGTAGTCGTCCCCCGTCGTCCCGATGTCGCCCCGCTTCACGTCGGCGACGACCAGGAGGCCCGCATCGCGTGCCCGACGGATCGTCGCGTCGAGCGCACGGTAGCCCGCGACCCCCGCCGCCTCGAAGAAGGCGACCTGCGGCTTCACGATCGCCGCGCGGCCGGCGGCCGCGTCGACGAGGGTCGCGCCGAAGGCCGTCAGGCCGGCCTCGTCGCGGCCGAGCCCCCACGCCGCCAGGGTGGCGGCGTGGGGGTCGATGCCGACGCAGAGGGCGGAACGCGACCCGATGGCGGCCGCGAGCCGGACGCCGAAGGAGGCCGTGCCTCCAGTCGGGGTGGTGCCCACGCTGGCAGCCGTCACCAGGTCGCGCGCTCGAGCGCGTAGTCCTGCAGGCTCCGCACGCTGTGCGGCGAACCGATCGTCTCGATCGCCGCGACGGCGGCCCCGAGCTGCGCGATCGTCGTGAACAGCGGCTTGTCCGCCGCGACCGTGGCCGCACGGATCTCGTACCCGTCCGCCCGACCGGCGGCACCCGACGGCGTGTTGATGACGATGTCGACCTCGTTGCGGGCCAGCAGGTCGACGACGCTCTCGCCGCCCTCGCTGTACTTGCCGACCAGCGTGACCTCGATGCCGTTGCGCTGGAGCACCTCGGCGGTGCCCTCGGTCGCGGTGATCGTGAACCCGAGCTGCTGCAGGCGGTGCACCGGCAGCACGACCTGGCGCTTGTCGGTGTCGGCGACGCTCACGAAGACGGTCCCGCTCGTCGGCAGGCCGCCGTACGCGGCTTCCTGCGACTTCAGGAACGCGCGCGGGAAGTCGCGGTCGATGCCCATGACCTCTCCGGTGGAGCGCATCTCGGGGCTGAGCACGGAGTCGACGACCTGGCCCTCGCGGGTGCGGAAGCGACGGAAGGGCAGGACGGCTTCCTTGACGGCGATCGGCGACTGCATCGGGACGAAGGCGCCGTCGCGGGCGGGCAGGAGCCCTTCGTCGACGAGCGCGGCGATGGTCGTGCCGGTCATGATGCGGGACGCGGCCTTCGCCAGCGGGATGCCGAGTGCCTTCGAGACGAACGGTACGGTGCGGCTGGCGCGGGGGTTCGCCTCGAGGACGTAGAGCACGCCGGCGCCGATGGCGAACTGCACGTTGAGCAGCCCCTGCACGCCGATGCCGCGGGCGATCTTCTCGGTCGCGTCGACGACCCCCTGGATCTCGGCGCGGCCGAGGCCGACCGGGGGCAGGGTGCACGCGGAGTCACCCGAGTGGATGCCGGCTTCTTCGAGGTGCTCCATGATGCCGCCGATGTAGAGCCGCTCGCCGTCGAAGAGCGCGTCGACGTCGATCTCCACCGCGTCGTCGAGGAAGCGGTCGACCAGCAGCGGGAGCTCCGGGCCGATGATCGCCTGGTCGGCCATCCGGTCGAAGTAGTCCGCGAGGGTCTCGGAGTCGTAGACGATCTCCATACCGCGGCCGCCGAGCACGAACGAGGGGCGGACGAGGACCGGGTAGCCGATCTCCTCGGCGACGGCGGTCGCGCTGGCGAGGTCGTGCGCGGTGCCGTTCCGGGGGGCGAGCAGGCCGGCCTGGTCGAGGATGGCGGAGAACTGCCCGCGCTCCTCGGCCGAGTCGATCGCGGCGGGCGAGGTGCCGAGGATCGGGATGCCGGCGGCCTCGAGCGGCTTCGCGAGCCCGAGGGCGGTCTGGCCGCCGAGCTGCACGACGACGCCGACGAGCTCGCCGGACGCCGCCTCGGCCTCGATGACCTCGAGAACGTCCTCGGTCGTGAGGGGCTCGAAGTACAGGCGGTCCGACGTGTCGTAGTCGGTGGAGACGGTCTCCGGGTTGCAGTTGATCATGATCGTCTCGAACCCGGCGGCGCTCAGCGCGAAGGACGCGTGCACGCAGGAGTAGTCGAACTCGACGCCCTGCCCGATGCGGTTCGGGCCGGACCCGAGGATGACGACCTTCTTGCGGTCGCTCGGGGCGACCTCGGTCTCGGCGTCGTACGACGAGTAGTGGTACGGCGTCAGGGCCGGGAACTCGCCGGCGCAGGTGTCGACGGTCTTGAACACCGGACGGATGCCCTCGGCGTGCCGGGCGTCACGGGCCTCCTGCTCGGTGATGCCCCGGAGCGACGCGATCTGGATGTCGCTGAAGCCGTGCTCCTTCGCCCACCGCAGGGTGTCCGCGTCGAGCGTCTCCGCTGCCCGTACCTCGTCGGCGACCTCGTTGATGAGGACGATCTGGTCGATGAACCACGGGTCGATCTTCGTCGCCTCGAAGACCTCGGCCGCGGTGGCCCCGGCGACGAGCGCCTGCTGCACCGTCACGATGCGGCCGTCGGTCGGGACGGACGACTTCGACAGCAGGGCGTCCTTGTCGAGCTCGGCCGCCGGGGTGTCCCAGTGGAACGACGAGCCGCGCTTCTCGAGCGACCGGAGCGACTTCTGCAGCGCCGTGGCGTAGTTGCGGCCGATCGCCATCGCCTCGCCGACGCTCTTCATCGTCGTGGTCAGGGTGGCGTCCGCGGCGGGGAACTTCTCGAACGCGAACCGCGGGGTCTTCACGACCACGTAGTCGAGGGTCGGCTCGAAGCTCGCCGGCGTGACGCGGGTGATGTCGTTCTCGATCTCGTCGAGGCGGTACCCGATGGCGAGCTTCGCGGCGATCTTGGCGATCGGGAAGCCCGTCGCCTTCGAGGCGAGCGCCGACGAGCGGGACACCCGCGGGTTCATCTCGATGACGATGACGCGGCCGTTCGACGGGTCGACGGCGAACTGGATGTTGCAGCCACCGGTGTCGACGCCGACGCGACGGATGATGTCGATGCCGATGTTCCGCATGTTCTGGTACTCGCGGTCGGTCAGCGTCAGCGCGGGAGCGACGGTGATCGAGTCGCCCGTGTGGACGCCGACCGGGTCGACGTTCTCGATGGAGCAGATCACGACGGTGTTGTCGTAGTTGTCCCGCATCAGCTCGAGCTCGTACTCCTTCCACCCGAGGATCGACTCCTCGAGCAGGACTTCCGTCGTCGGGCTGGACTGCAGTCCGTCCCCGACGAAGCGGATGAGCTCTTCCTCGTTGTACGCGAAGCCGGAACCGAGACCGCCCATGGTGAAGGACGGGCGGACGACGAGCGGGTAGCCGAGGTCCTTCGCGAACTCGGTGGCCTCTTCCAGCGTGTGGGCGATGTGGCTCCGTGCGACGTCCGCACCGGACTCGAGGACGAGCTCCTTGAAGAGCTGGCGGTCCTCACCGCGCTGGATCGCGTCGACCTTTGCGCCGATGAGCTCCACGCCGTACTTGTCGAGGATGCCCTCGGCGTCGAGCTTGATCGCGGCGTTCAGGGCGGTCTGCCCGCCGAGCGTCGGCAGCACGGCGTCCGGCTGCTCGATCTTGATGATCTCCTCGAGCGACGGGCTCGTGATCGGCTCGATGTAGGTCGCGTCGGCGAAGTCCGGGTCGGTCATGATCGTCGCCGGGTTCGGGTTGACGAGGATCACACGGACGCCCTCGGCGCGGAGGACGCGGCACGCCTGGGTGCCGGAGTAGTCGAACTCGGCGGCCTGCCCGATGACGATCGGGCCGGACCCGATGACGAGGACGGAGTTGATGTCTGCGCGCTTCGGCATCAGTTGGCTTCCTTGGTGATGTCGGCGGCCGGGGTGGTCGCGGTGGCGGTCGCGGGGTCGAGCGGCTCACCGGCGCGACGCTCGCGCACCAGGTCGGCGAAGCGGTCGAAGAGGTACATGCTGTCGTGCGGTCCGGCGGCGGCCTCGGGGTGGTACTGCACGCTGAACGCGGGCACGTCGAGGGCGCGGAGCCCCTCGACCACGTTGTCGTTGAGCGAGTAGTGCGAGACCTCGACGCGACCGAAGCCCGCCGGGGACTCGAGGACCTCGCCGAGCGGGGCGTCGACCGCGAACCCGTGGTTCTGGCTCGTGATCTCGACCTTGCCCGTGACGGTGTCGAGCACCGGCTGGTTGATGCCGCGGTGCCCGAACGGCAGCTTGTAGGTGCCGAAGCCGAGCGCGCGGCCGAGCAGCTGGTTGCCGAAGCAGATGCCGAAGAACGGGCGGCCGGTGCGCAGGCTGTCCTGCAGCAGTGCCACCTGCGCGTCGGACGCGGCGGGGTCGCCGGGGCCGTTCGAGTAGAAGAGCGCGTCCGGTGCGAGCGCTTCCAGCTCCGCCGCGGTGATGTCCTGCGGCACGACGTGCACCTCGAACCCGCGCTGCGCGAGGTAGCGCGTGGTGGACGCCTTCACGCCGAGGTCGAGCACGGCGAGCCGGCCGATCTGCTCGCCGACGGCGGGGACGACGTAGGTCTCCGGGGTGGACACGACCGCCGAGAAGCTCGCGCCGGCCATCGTCGCCTGCGACACGACCGCGTCCAACTGCGACTCGGCGGACAGCGCCGCGTCCTCGCCGCTGAACACGCCGCCCTTCATGGCGCCGGCGTCGCGGATCCGGCGGGTGAGCGCGCGGGTGTCGACGCCGGAGATCCCGACGATGCCGTCGCGCACCAGGTGCTCGTCGAGCGACGCGTTCGCGCGGTGGTTCGACACCACGCGGCTGGGGTCGCGCACGACGTACCCGGCGACCCAGATGCGACGGGACTCGGGGTCCTCGTCGTTCACCCCGGTGTTACCGATGTGCGGCGCGGTCTGCACCACGATCTGCCCGGCGTAGGACGGGTCGGTCAGCGTCTCCTGGTACCCGGTCATGCCGGTCGCGAAGACCACCTCGCCGAGCGTGCGCCCGCGGGCGCCGTACGCCCAGCCGTCGTACCGGGTGCCGTCCTCGAGGACCAGTACGGCCCGTTCGCGTGTCATCAGTTCGTCCCTTCGCCCGCGGTGTGCGGGTGTTCGTGCTTCGTCGACAGTCCCTGCAGGGCGACGAGCGCTGCTGCGTCCCCCTCCGGGAACCGGAAGTAGGTGTCGAGGTCCGTCGCACCTGCGGCGCCGGTCGCCGTCCATCGCAGACGGACCAGTCCCCCGGGCTCGACCACGCGGTCGATCGCCCACGTGGCGCGGTCGGCGCCGCGGAGGGCGTCGGCTGCGATCCACCGGTCGGGGGTGCCGGCGTGGTGCAGGACCACGCCGGTGTCGTGGACGGTCACGCCGCCGCGGCCCCGGAAACCGAGACCGCCCGCCGTGATCCGCTCGAGGGGCTGGTCGGCGCGGGTCGTCGCGACGGTGAACCCGTCCCACGACCCGGCCGCCGGACCGACCGTGGTCGGCACGGGGACGGGAGGCACGGCTTCCGCCTGCTTCCTGGCCCGCGTCCGCCAGGTGCGCACCATGGCGACGAAGAGCAGGGCGACGAGGGCGAGGATGATCCCGCCTTCGAGCCAGCGCAGGCCGTCACCGCTCATGCCGTCGCCGCCGTCCGGACCGCGCGAGCGTGCGCGGCGACCGTCTCAGCGTCGACGACCTGACCGTCGAGCACCGTGGCGGAGCCGTGGTGGAACGTCGCCACGACGCGGCCGGGGAGCCGCATGCCGAGGTACGGGGAGTTCTGCGACTGCCCCGCCAGGTCGGTGACCGCGAACTCGCGGACGGCCGACGGGTCGTAGAGCGTGATCTCGGCCGGCGCGCCCTCGGCGATCCGCTGGCCGTGTCCCTCGACCTGCCCGATCCGGGCCGGCGCCTCGGACAGCACCCGGGCGATGTCCGCCCAGTCGAGTCGGCCGTCCTCGACCACGGCGGCCTGCACGACGCTGAGCGCCGACTCGAGACCGACCATGCCGTTCGCCGCGGCCGGCCACTCGCAGCACTTCGCCTCGGCGGTGTGCGGGGCGTGGTCGGTGGCGACGATGTCGATCGTGCCGTCGGCCAGGGCACCCCGGAGCGCGTCGACGTCCTCGCGGGAACGCAGCGGCGGGTTCACCTTGTACCGCGCGTCGTAGCCCGCGGCGCCGTCGTGCCCGGCGATGAGGTCCTCGGTGAGGATCAGGTGGTGCGGGGTGACCTCGGCCGTGACGTCGATGCCGCGGGACTTGGCCCAGCGGATCACCTCGACGCTGCCTGCCGTGGAGACGTGGCAGACGTGCAGCCGTGCACCGACGTGGTCGGCGAGCAGGACGTCGCGGGCGATGATCGCCTCTTCCGCGACGGCCGGCCAGCCGGCGAGGCCGAGCTCGGACGACAGCCGGCCCTCGTTCATCTGGGCGCCGATCGTCAGGCGCGGCTCCTGCGCGTGCTGCGCGAGCACCCCGCCGAAGCCCTTGATGTACTCGAGCGCCCGGCGCATCAGGAGTGGGTCCGCCACGCACGACCCGTCGTCCGAGAAGACCCGGACCTTCGCGCGGGAGGTCGCCATCGCCCCGATCTCGGACAGGTGCGTGCCCTGCAGCCCCTGCGACACCGCACCGATCGGCCGGACCGTCACGTAGCCGGCGTCGTCCCCGAGCGCCTGCACCTGCTCGACCACGCCGGCGGTGTCCGCGACCGGACTCGAGTTCGCCATCGCGTTCACCGCGGTGAAGCCGCCGGCGGCCGCGGCACGCGAGCCGGTGAGCACCGTCTCGGACTCCTCGTGACCGGGCTCGCGCAGGTGGGTGTGGAGGTCCACGAGACCGGGCAGGGCGATGAGCCCGTCCGCGTCGACGACGGTGGCGCCGGCCGTGTCGAGACCGGACCCGACCGCGGAGACGCGTCGTCCCTCCAGGCGGATGTCGGCACGCGAGCCGTCGACCAGCTGCGCGCCGCGGATGAGGTGGGCGGTCATGCGACGGTCTCCTTCGGTGGTGCTGCGGTGGTGCTCGTCTCGCTGCCGGTCAGTGCCAGGTAGAGGACCGCCATCCGGACCGAGACGCCGTTCTCGACCTGCTCGACGACCGTCGAGCGGGGATCGTCGGCGGCGACGCCGGCGATCTCGAGCCCGCGGTTCATCGGGCCCGGGTGCATGATCAGGGTCCGTTCCGACAGTCGGGCGAACCGGCTCGCGGTGAGGCCCCAGTGGCGGGTGTACTCGCGCGGGTTCGGGAAGAACGCGTCGTTCATCCGCTCCTGCTGGATGCGCAGGGTCATCACGACGTCCGGGTCCTCGGCCAGCGCGGTGTCGAGGTCGTGGTGCACGGCGGCACCGAACGGCGTGGTCGTCGCGGGCAGCAGCGTGGGCGGTGCGGCGAACGTGACGCTCGCGCCGAGCGTGCGGAGGAGCCAGGCGTTGCTGCGGGCGACCCGGCTGTGCAGGACGTCGCCGACGATCAGCACGCGGACGCCGTCGAGCGCCTGCCCGCGGCTGGCGGAGCCGTGCAGCCGGCGGCGCATCGTGAACGCGTCGAGCAGCGCCTGGGTGGGGTGCTCGTGCGTGCCGTCGCCGGCGTTCACCACGGGCACGTCGATCCAGTCGGCGTCGGCGAGGACCCGCGGGGCTCCGGACGCGCCGTGGCGCAGCACGATTCCGTCGATGCCCATCGCTCCGAGGGTCTGGACGGTGTCCTTGAGGGACTCGCCCTTCGAGACGCTGGAGCCCTTGGCGGCGAAGTTGAGGACGTCGGCCGACAGGCGCTTCGCGGCGGCCTCGAACGAGATGCGGGTCCGGGTGGAGTCCTCGAAGAAGAGGTTCACGACGGTCTTGCCGCGGAGGGCCGGGAGCTTCCGGACCTCACGCGTGTTGACCTCGGCCATCTCCTCGGCGACGTCGAGGATGTGGATCGCCTCGGCGCGGGAGAGGTCGGCGGTGGAGAGCAGGTGCTTCATTCGCTTCCCCCGTCCCCGGACCGCTCCGGCACCTCGGGCTGTTCGATCAGCACGACGTCGGCACCGTCGGTCTCGGTCAGGCGCAGCGTGACCCGCTCGTCGGAGGCCGTGGGCAGGTTCTTGCCGACGTGGTCGGCGCGGATCGGGAGCTCGCGGTGGCCGCGGTCGACGAGGACGGCGAGCCGGACCGCACGCGGCCGACCGATGCCCTGCAGCGCGTCGAGCGCTGCCCGGACCGTGCGGCCGGAGTACAGCACGTCGTCGACGAGCACGACGACCTTGCCGTCGATGCCGCTCGCCGGGATCGTCGTGCGCTGCGGCGCCCGGCCGATGCCGTGGCCGAGGTCGTCGCGGTGCATCGTGACGTCGAGCGTGCCGACGCGGGAGCTGCCGGCGGTCCACTGGGGTTCGATGTCGGCCAGGATGCGGTCGAGCCGCTCGGCCAGGACGGCACCCCGTGTCGGGATGCCCAGGAGCACCAGGTCCGAGGCGCCGTGGTTGGCCTCGAGGATCTCGTGCGCGATGCGTGTCAGAGCACGCGTGATGTCGGAGTGCTGCAGGACCGTTCTGGTACCCACGCCGACCTCCTTCCCCGCCTCACCGGACGGACTTAAAGGATGCTGACGTGGTCAACCCTACCGGGACTCCTGGTCCCCTGCGACCGTCCGACCGGACGGTGCGTGGTCGGACTGCTCGGACTTCTCGCCCGGTCCGCGGCCGCCGGCGACCGCGCCGAGCACGCCGTTGACGAACCCGGCGGACTCCTCCGTCGACAGGGACTGGGCGAGCTCGACGGCCTCGGCGATCGCGACGGCGTCGGGGACCTCCGGGTTGAACCGGAGCTCCCAGACACCCATGCGGAGGATGCACCGGTCGAGCACGGGCATGCGCGCGATGGACCAGCCCTGCGCGTGCTCCACGATGACCTTGTCGATCTCGTGACGGTCGTCGTCCACGCCCGTGACGATCTGCCGCGCGTAGTCCCAGCTGGAGGCGCGCTCCGGCTGGTCCAGGTGGCGGACCGTCTCGGTGGCGAGGACGTCCGAGATCGGGAGCTCCCGCACCTCGGCGACGTACAGCATGTCGAGGGCGCGCTTGCGGGCCTTCGAACGAGCACTCATACGGTCAGCGCCTAGGAGTTGACGCGGCCGAGGAAGTTGCCGTCGCGCGTGTCGATCTTCACCAGCGTGTCGGTCTCGAGGTAGAGCGGCACCTGGATCTGGTAGCCGGTCGCCTTGATCGTGGCCGGCTTCGTGCCACCCGACGAGCGGTCGCCCTGCAGGCCCGGCTCGGTCTCGATCTCGGTGGTGATCGAGGTCGGGAGCTCGATGTAGAGCGGGGTGCCCTCGTTGATCGCGATGGTCACCATCGCGGACTCGAGGAGGAAGTTCTTCGCGTCGCCGACGACCGTCGCGGGGACCGGGATCTGGTCGTAGGTGTCGGTGTCCATGAACACGTACGAGTCGCCGTCCTCGTAGAGGTACTGGTAGTCGCGGCGGTCCACGGTCGCGGTCTCGATCTTCGCACCCGCGTTGAAGGTGCGGTCGACGACCTTGCCCGACACGACGTTCTTGAGCTTGGTGCGCACGAACGCGCCGCCCTTGCCCGGCTTGACGTGCTGGAACTCGACGACCGACCAGAGCTGCCCGTCGATGATGAGAACGGCGCCGTTCTTGATGTCAGTGGTACTGGCCATGAGTCTTCGGTGTCCCGTTCGGTCGTGTGTTGTGAAGGTCTGGGGCCGCTCGGGCCCCGGACGAGTGTAGCGGACGGGGCCGGGGTCACTCCCGCTTCCGGGCGACCGCGGCGTCGATCGCCGCCCAGGCGAGCAGCACCACCGCCGCGCCGCCGAGCAGCCCTCCGGCGACGCCGGTCGAGAGCACCGCGGTCGGACGCGCCGGCAGCGCCAGGTACACGATCGACAGCACGCCGGCGCCGGCGCCGAGCAGCACCAGCAGCACGCGGCGGATGACGCCGTTCAGGGTCCGGCGGTCACGCCGGTCGGAGAACAGCCGGATGTTCACGGACAGCTTGCCGGTCTCGATCGCCTCGCCGATCCGGTCCACCCGACGCGGCAGGCGGCGCGCGGCCGACACCGCGCCGAACAGCTCGCGGACGGCGACGTCGCGGATCCGCCCCGGTCGCAGCTGGTCGCGGATCTGCTCGCCGGCGAGCGAGCGGGACTCCTCGAGCAGGTCGAACGACGGCGTGAGGGTGCGGAGGGTCCCCTCGAAGATCGCGAGGGCACGGGCAGCGGCCACGAAGTCCGGCGGTGGCTTCAGGCGGTAGCGGCCGAACACCTCGACGGCGTCGTCCACGGTCTCCACCCCGATGCGGGCGCCGGGACCGAGCTCGTCGGCGACGAACCGGGCGATGGCGCGTCGGAAGTCCGGTTCGTCCTCGGCGTCGCGCACCGGCGCCATCCGGAGCACGGCGTCGGCGATGGCCTCGGTGTCGTCCTGGATGTACGCGGCCAGGAGCTGCTGCACCGTGTCCCGCAGGCCGGGGTCGAGCCGCCCGACGGAGCCGAAGTCGATGAGCGCGGGCCGGCCGTCGGGCAGCAGCAGGACGTTCCCGGGGTGCATGTCCGCGTGGTATACCCCGTCGAAGACGACCTGCCGCAGGAACACACGGAGGATCGCCCGCATCGGGGCGTCGAGGTCACGGTCGGACCGCTCGGCCCGGATCGCACTGAGCGTGTCCCCCTCGAGGAACTCCATCACGAGCACCCGCCGCCCGGAGAGCTCCGGGTACGGATCCGGGAAGCGCACCTCGTCCGGCCGTGCGCTCCGGGCCTGCGCCGCACGGAGCGCCGTGAGGTTCCGGAGCTCGGAGGTGAAGTCCACCTGGCGGACCAGGTCGTCGGCGTACTGCGCGGCGACGTCCTGCACGCCGACCTGCCGGGCCTCGGTCGAGAGCCGCGCCATGAAGCGGACCACCCGGAGCGCGATGTCCACGTCCCGCCGCACGGCCGTGTCGATGCCCGGCCGCTGGACCTTCACGGCGACGCTCGTGCCGTCGGTCAGCCGGGCGCGGTGCACCTGGGCGATGGACGCGGCGGCGACGGGCACGGGGTCGAACGCCGAGAAGACCTGCTCGACCGGCGCACCGAGTTCCCGTTCGAGGAGCGCCGCCACCTCGTCCGGATCGGCCGGCGTCACGCTCCGCTGCAGGTGCGCGAGTCCCTCGGTCCACTCCTCCGGCAGCAGGTCGTCGCGGGTCGAGAGCAGCTGGCCCATCTTCACGAAGCCGCCGCCGGCCTCCTCGAGCGCGCGGCGCAGGTGGTCGGCCTGCCGGGTGCGGAGCGCGGACTTCTCGGGGTCGTGCGAGAAGTCGAGGCGACGGAACGGCAGGAGCTCGTGACGGCGGGCGATCGCGAGGAGCTCGGCGAACCGTCGTCCGCGGGACCGGAGGGTTCCGGTCTCGACGTCGGGGGCGCTGCCGAGGTCGCTCAGGCGGGGCGGGGTGGGCACGGGTTCAGTCTGCTCCCCCGGCCTGCGTGGTCCGCTCCTCCACAGCCTGGAGGCACGGCTCGGTCTCCACAGGTCGGCCCGCGTCCGTCTCCACGTCGAGCCCAGTGCCGCAGGCTGCCGTCATGGAGACAGCACTCATCGGGGCGGTCATCGCCGCCGGCGCGGCGATCGCGGCCGCCGTCGTCAGCTGGTTCGGCGCCTTCCAGTCGCGCCGGGCCGCCGACCGCGACCACACGTGGCAGCGGCTGACCTGGGCGATCCGGCGCGCCGAGACGCAGTCGGAATACGACATCTCGAGAACTGTGCTCGAGCGGTTGATGCACGTAGCGTGGGCGCCCAAACCCGACAGGAACCTCGCACGACGCGCACTCCGCCGGCACCGGTTCGAGCACGTCCGCGACCGAGAACCAGAGGCCCACTGATGCGATTCTTCCGACCGTTGCCCGACGCGCCGCAGTTCAAGATCGACGGCACCGACGAAGACGACGCGATCCTCGATGCGTGGGTGGACGGCGCCACCCTCGCGGAGTGGTACGAAGTGGAACGGACCGGCATCACCACCGTCTCGATGCGGGTGAAGTGGTGGTGGCGGCGCACCCGACGGGTGCTGCGATGACGACCCGCTAGACGCCGACCTCCTGGTAGGCGGTGAAGAGCAGGTGGTCCTCGGGGCCCTCGAGCGTGACCGGCTTGCCGACCCCGTCGAGGATGATGAACCGCAGCATGCCGGCACGCGCCTTCTTGTCACGGCGCATGGTCGCCAGGAGCCCCTCCCACCGGCCGACCCCGTACGTCGTCGGGAGCTCGAGCGACTCGAGGATCGAGCGGTGCAGGTCCACCGTGGCGTCGTCCAGGTGCCCGGTCAGGCGCGCGAGCTCGGCGGCGAACACCATGCCGACCGACACCGCCGCACCGTGCCGCCACTGGTAGCGCTCCGCGTGCTCGATCGCGTGCCCGAGGGTGTGCCCGTAGTTCAGGACCTCGCGCCGGCCCTGCTCGGTGAAGTCGTCCGAGACGACCTCGGCCTTGAGCTGGATCGCGAGCTCGACGACCCGGCGGAACTCCGGCGTGGTGGGGTCGGTGACCCGGGCGACGTCGGCCTCGACGATGTCGAGGATCTCGGGCACGGCGATGAACCCGGCCTTCACGATCTCGGCGAAGCCGGTCAGGATCTCGTTCCGCGGCAGGGTGCGCACGAGGTCGAGGTCCGCCACGACGGCGCGGGGCGGGTAAAACGCGCCCACGAGGTTCTTGCCCTCGTTCGTGTTGATCCCGGTCTTGCCGCCGACGCTCGCGTCCACCATGCCGAGCACGCTCGTCGGGATCGCCACGTACGGCACGCCCCGCAGCCACGTCGCGGCGACGAAGCCGGCGAGGTCGGTCACGGCACCGCCACCCAGGCCGATGACGGCGTCGGTGCGGGTGAAGTCCGACTGGCCCATGATCTGCCAGCAGAACGCGGCGACCTCGACGCGCTTGGCGCCCTCGGCGTCGGGGACCTCGGCGATGAGCGCGTCGAGCCCCACGTCGACGAGCAGGTCGCGCAGACCGTTCGCCCGCGCACCGAGCGTCGGCGCGTGCACGATGAGGACCTTGGCGACGCGGGGTCCGAGCAGCGCCGGCACGGAACCGAGCAGGTCGTTGCCGACCGCCACCACGTAGCCGTCGTCACCGCCGACCCGGATCTCGGTGGTGCCCTCCGGCAGGATCGACTCGATGGACTCGCTCACGGGGTTCCTTCGTTCGTGGTGGCGTCGGCGCGCAGCCACGCGACGACGTCGTCGACGACGTGGGACATCGGCCGACGAGAGGTGTCGAAGACGGCGTGCGCGAGTTCGGCGTAGGTCGCCGCGCGCTCGTCGAGGATGGTCTGCCAGGCGTCGATGCCGCCGTTCGCGAGCAGCGGTCGGTCGCTGCCGGCGATCCGGTCGGCGACGGCCTCGGGCGAGACCGTGAGCAGGACGACCCGGGCACCGGCCAGGGCGTCCCGCGTGGCGGCGTGCGTGACCGCACCGCCGCCGACGGCGATCACCCCGCCGGTCGCCAGGGCCGCGCGGACGGCCGCGGCCTCGAGCGCACGGAACGCCGGCTCGCCCCGGTCGGCGAAGATCCCCGGGATCGGTCCGTGCTCGCGTGCGATCACCCGGTCGGTGTCCGTGAACGGCACGCCGAGCGCCTTGGCGACCCGCTTGCCGACGCTCGACTTGCCGGCCCCCATCGGCCCGATGACGACGACGGGAGCCGCGGACGCGGTGGTGCTCACCAGGCGGTGGAGTGCTCGGCGGCCTCGGTGCGACGGCTGCGGAGCGTCTCCGGGATCGACGCCAGGTAGGCGTCGAGGTTCCGCTTCGTCTCGACGACGTTGTCCCCGCCGAACTTCTCGAGCACGGCGTCGGCGAGCACCAGCGCGACCATGGCCTCGGCCACGACACCCGCGGCGGGCACGGCGCAGACGTCGGAGCGCTGGTGGTGCGCCGAGGCGTCCTCGCCGGTGGTGACGTCGATGGTGTGCAGGGCGTGCGGGACGGTGGCGATCGGCTTCATGCCGGCACGGACCCGCAGCACGGTGCCGGTCGACATGCCGCCCTCGGTGCCGCCGGCACGGTCGGTCGTCCGGACGATCTCGCCGTCCTCGCGGTAGAGCTCGTCGTGCGCCTCGGACCCGCGGCGTGCAGCGGTCGCGAAGCCGTCGCCGACCTCGACGCCCTTGATCGCCTGGATGCCCATGATCGCGGCCGCGAGTCGGGCGTCGAGTCGACGGTCCCACTGCACGTGCGAGCCGAGGCCAGGCGGGACGCCGTAGAACAGCACCTCGACGACACCGCCCAGGGTGTCGCCGTCCTTCTTCGCAGCCTCGACCTCGGTCACCATGCGGGCGGAGGTCTCGGCGTCGAAGCAGCGCAGCTGGTCCTCGTCGAGGCGGTCGACGTCGTCCGGCAGCGGCAGCGCGGTGCCGTCGGGCACGCGGACGGTGCCGACCTGCAGGGTGTGCGCCACGGAGCGGATGCCGAGCTCCGCCAGGAACGACTTCGCGACGGCGCCGAGCGCGACCCGGGCAGCGGTCTCGCGGGCCGACGCGCGCTCGAGGATCGGACGGGCCTCGTCGAAGCCGTACTTCTGCATGCCGACCAGGTCGGCGTGACCCGGACGAGGACGGGTCAGCGGGGCGCTGCGACCGCGGGAGAGCTCGGTCTGCTCGACGGGCTCGGGGTTCATGACCTCGACCCACTTCGGCCACTCGGTGTTGCCGATGCGGATCGCGATCGGGCTGCCGAGGGAGTACCCGTGCCGGACGCCGCCGGACACGTGCAGCTCGTCCTGCTCGAACTTCATGCGGGACCCACGGCCGTAGCCGAGCTTGCGACGCGCGAGGTCGGTACGGATGGACTCGAACGACACCGGGACGCCCGCGGGCAGCCCCTCGAGCATCGCGATCAGTTCGGGTCCGTGGGACTCACCAGCGGTCAACCAACGAAGCATGGTCCCCATCCTCCCACAGCGCACACCCGTGCGACGCGGCCCGCGACTACTGGTAGTCGGGGTGCGCGCGGAGCCAGGCCTGGAACTGCTTCACGGCCACGAGGTGCTGGGCGTAGGTGTCCGAGAACACCGTCTCCCCGGTCTCGAGGTTCACCGTCACGAAGTACTCCCAGTTGCCCGTGGCCATCTTCGTCACCGCGTTGATGGCGAGGTCGCCCGGGTTCGAGATCGGCGCCGGCGGCAACCCGTCGTGCACGTAGGTGTTGTACCGGTTGCCCGCGTCGGCACGCTCGGCGTCGGTGGTGGTCACCGTGTGCGTGTTCCCCGTGCCGTAGGCCACCGTGGCGTCGGACTGCAGCCGCATGCCCTTGTCGAGCCGGTTCTGGAACACCCGGGCGACCTTCGGGTAGTCGGCGGCGAGGCCGGCTTCCTTCTGCACGAGGGACGCGAAGACGATCACGTGCTCCTGGTCGGCCTCGGCGACACCCGCCGCGGCGAGGTGCTCTTTCATGGTGTCGACCATCGACTTGAAGTACTGCGTCGCCGTCCACCCCGGGTTGATCGGGTACGTGGCCGGGAACAGCCAGCCCTCGAGCGTGGTGACGTTCGCCGGCAGGCCGTAGGCGGCGAGGTCCTTCGCGGCCGCGGCGACGTCGGCTTCCGACAGGCCCGCCTTCGAGACCATGCCGGCCTCGACGTCCTGCAGCGCGGTGCCCTCGGGGATGACGATCGACGCCTGCACGCGGTTCTTCGTGTCCTGCAGTGCGGCGAGGGCCGTCTTCGAGCTCATCTTCTTCTTGAGCGCGTACGAACCCGGCTGGAACTGGACGTCCGGCGCCGCCAGCAGCAGCTTGTAGAACACCTTCGAGGACTTCACGACGCCACTGCGCTGCAGCGTCTTCGCGACGTCCTCGCCGATGTCGCCCTGCTTGATCGTGATCGTCACCTTGCTGGTGCCGCTGCCCGAGTAGTCGTCGGGTTCCTTGCTCCCGCTGACCGCGGCGATGACCTGCTGGATCTTCGGCGCCGCGAACGCGTACGCCGACACCCCGCCGGCGAGCACGACCGCCACGATGACGATGCCCGCGATGAGCGGGCCGCGACGTCGCTTCCGACGCGGACCACGCGGCTCGCGTGGCGCTCTGGAGGCTCCCCCGCGTCCACCGCGACCGCCGCGTCCGTCGTCTCCCGTGCCTCCAGGCCCGTCGTCGCCCTGGGCAGGACCGCCCGCGCCCGCCGATGCGGATGCGCGGTCGGCGTCGTCGAGGTGCACCTCGCCGGTCAGGAGCGCGTGGACCTCGGGGTGCAGTTCCGCCGCGCTCCGCGCGACGGGTGCGTCGGCCGGCGAGGACGGGCGGTCGGCCGTGCCGGCCGCCTCGGCTGCGCGGGCCGTCTCGGAGGCGCGGGCCGCTGCTGCGGCGCGCTCGCCCTCCGCAGACCGGCGCTCCGCGTCGGCCGCGCGAGCAGCCTCGGCAGCGCGGGCTTCACGCCGGGACAGGTGCCGCGTGGGCTCCGAACTCGCGCTGGTGGGGTCGACCGCGTCGCCGCGCTCATCGGGGGTGGCCGCACGGTCGGAAGGGTTCTTCCGCCGCTCGGCGTCGTTGCCGGGCGCGATGATCGCGTTCCAGTCCAGGTCGTCTGCCAACGGTCCTCGGTCTCTCGGTCGGGAACTCCGCCTGGGCATCGTCGTCTCGGTCGACGGCAGGGAGCCCGGTTCAGGGGAGCGTGGCCCCCGGTGGGGCACTGGACGCACGCTCGTGGTCGAGCGCTTGTTGCAGAATGATAACAGCGGCCGCTTGGTCGATCACGGCGCGGGACTTCTTCGTGTTCCGGCCGGCCTGGTGCAGCCCCCGCTGGGCGGTCACCGTCGACAGGCGTTCGTCCACCAGCCGCACGGGTCGGTGCTCGGCGAGCCGGGCTGCGAACTCCCGGGCATCGGCGGTGGACGGGGTGTCCCCGCCCGACATCGACAGTGGGAGCCCGACGACGATCTCGAGCACGTCGTACTCGTCCGCGAGCTCGGCGATCCGCCGCACGTCGGTCGCGTCGTCGCGCGCGACGGTCTCCACCGGCGTCGCGAGGAGTCCGTCGCGGTCGCACACCGCGACCCCGATCCGGGCGCGACCGACGTCGACGCCGAGTCGCCGCCCGGAACGGATCGCCACGGTCAGGCCGCGAGCCGGTCGGTCACCGCACGCAGCGCAGCCGGCAGCGCGGACGCGTCCGTGCCACCGCCCTGCGCGAGGTCCGGCTTCCCGCCACCGCCACCGCCGAGCACGCCGGCGGCCTCCTTCGCGAGCGGGCCCGCCTGGACCCCGGCCGCGCGTGCAGCGTCGTTGGTGGCCACGATGACGACGGGCTTGTCGTTGATGACGGCGCCGAGCACGACGACGGCGGCACCGTCACCGAGCTGGCTGCGGACGCCCGTGGCGAGGGCGCGGAGGTCGTCGCCGGACTGCAGGCCCTGGACCGACTCCGCCACCACGGTCGTGGCACCGACGGTCGTCGCCTGGCGTGCGAGCGACGGCACACGCTGCTGCAGGTTCGCGGACTCGAACTCGGCGATCCGCTTCTGCGCGCCACGCAGGTCCTCCATCAGGGACTGCACGCGCGTCGGCAGGTCCTCGCGCGGGGCCTTGAGCGCGCTCGAGAGCTGCGACACGATGGTCCGCTCGACGGCGAGGTCGCGGAAGCCCTCGAGTCCGACGAGGGCCTCGACGCGGCGGTTCGTCGAACCGACGCTCGACTCCCCCACCAGGTTGACGAGCCCGACCTGGGCGCTCGACGCGACGTGCGTACCACCGCAGAGCTCGCGGGACCACGGGCCGCCGATGTCGACCATGCGGACCTCGGAGCCGTACTTCTCACCGAAGAGCGCCTGCGCGCCGAGGGACTTGGCCTCGTCGAGCGGGAGGACCCGGGTCGAGACCTCGAGGTCGGAGCGGATCGCGTTGTTCACCACTTCCTCGATCTCGGAGCGCGTCGCGAGCGACACCGGGTGCGACCACGAGAAGTCGAGGCGCATGTAGCCGGACTTGTTGTACGAGCCGGCCTGCAGTGCCTCCGGCCCGAGGATGTCGCGGAGCGCGGCGTTCACGAGGTGCGTCGCGGAGTGGGCCTGGGTCGCGCCGCGGCGGTACTCGGAGTCGACCACCGTCGTCGCCGGCGCACCGACCCCGACCTCGCCCGACCGGACCTGCACGGTGTGGCTCCAGAGCCCGGCGACCGGGCGCTGCACGTCGAGCACCTCGAGGTCGAAACCGTTGCCCACGATGGAGCCCTGGTCGGCGTCCTGTCCACCGGACTCGGCGTACAGGGAGGTCTCACCGAGGATGACCTCGGCGATGTCACCCGCGACCGCACGGTCGACGCTGACGCCGCCGACGATGATGCCGAGGACTTTCGTCTCCGCCTCGAGCGCGTCGTAGCCGAGGAAGACCGTCTCGCCCTTCGCCCGGAAGGCGCTGTAGACGCTGAGGTCGGCGAGGGCGGTCTTCTTGCTCTTCGCGTCGGCCTTGGCCCGCGCCCGCTGCTCGGACATCAGGGTCTCGAAGGCGGAGCGGTCGACGTGGACGCCGGCTTCCTCCGCCATCTCCATCGTCAGGTCGATCGGGAACCCGAACGTGTCGTGGAGCAGGAACGCCGTGTCGCCGCCGATCGAGGGCGCACCGTCCTGCTTGGCACGCTCGACCGCGACGTCGAGGATCGTGGTGCCCTGCGCCAGCGTGCGGAGGAAGGTCTCCTCTTCCGCGTAGGCGATGCGCGAGATCCGGTCGTAGTCGGAGCCGACCTCGGGGTAGGCGTCCCGCATGGCGTCACGAGACGCGGGGAAGAGCTCCGGGAAGGTCGCCCCCTCGACGCCGAGCAGGCGCATCGCGCGGACCGTGCGACGGAGCAGACGGCGGAGGATGTAGCCGCGGCCCTCGTTCGACGGGCTGACCCCGTCGGCGATGAGCATGAGCGCGGACCGGACGTGGTCGGCGATGACGCGCATGCGGACGTCGTCCTCGTGCACCGCGCCGTAGCGACGACCGGAGATCTCCGCCGCGCGGTCGAGGACCGGACGGACCTGGTCGATCTCGTACATGTTGTCGACGCCCTGCTTGATGAACGCGACGCGCTCGAGGCCCATGCCGGTGTCGATGTTCTTGTTCGGCAGCTCGCCGGTGATCTCGAAGTCGTACTTCGACCGCACGTCGGCGATCTGGTACTGCATGAAGACGAGGTTCCAGATCTCGACGTAGCGGTCGTCGTCGGTGGCCGGGCCGCCGTCGATGCCGTACTCGGGGCCGCGGTCGAAGAAGATCTCCGAACAGGGGCCAGCCGGACCGGGCTGCCCGGTCGACCAGTAGTTGGTGTCCTTGCCGAGCCGCTGGATGCGCTCCTCGGGCAGGGACGAGTGCTGCTTCCAGAACGCGATGGCCTCGTCGTCCTCTTCGTAGACCGTCACCCAGAGGTCGTCGGGCGAGAAGCCGAGGCCGCCGTCGGACTCGGGCTGCGTCAGGAACTCCCAGGCGTACTGGATCGCCTGCTCCTTGAAGTAGTCGCCGAACGAGAAGTTGCCGTTCATCTGGAAGAACGTGCCGTGCCGCGGGGTCTTGCCGACCTCTTCGATGTCGTTCGTGCGGATGCACTTCTGCACGCTGGTGGCACGCGGGTACGGCGACGGGACGAGCCCGGTCAGGTACGGGATGAACGGCACCATGCCGGCCACCGTGAACAGGAGCGACGGGTCGTCCGACACGAGCGAGGCGGACGGGACGACGGTGTGGCCGCGGTCACCGAAGAACTGGAGCCAACGGCGGCGGATCTCTGCGGTCTGCATGGTGCTTCCTGATTCAGGTTCGGCGGGGAGTGCCAGGACGGCGGCGGGGTGCGCGACGTCAGGCGTCGGTGCGGAGTTCGGCCTCGCGGGAGCGGTAGCCGTCGGCGACGGCACCCGTGAAGGCCTTCGTGCGGGCGTCGACGTCGGCGAAGAAGCGTGCGCCGCCGGGGGTGTTCGCGACCCGGTGCGCGACGGCGAACCCGATGACGACGCCGACGACGACGAAGAACAGCTGCTTCACGGTGCCTCTCCCTCTGCACGCGCGAGCGGTGCGTGCCCAGACGATCTTACTGATGGAGCCGGCCGGGAACGCCGAACGGCGGGCCGTCCTGTGGAGAGGACGACCCGCCGTTCGGGTGTGATCAGGAGATCAGCGAGCTGCGTAGTACTCGACGACGAGCTGCACTTCACAGGTCACGGGGACCTCGGCGCGCTTCGGACGACGGGCCAGGCGGGCCTGGAGCTTGTCGATCTCGACCTCGAGGTAGCCCGGGACCTTCGGGAGGACTTCCTGGTGACCACCGGCAGCGGCGACCTGGAAGGGCTCGAGCGACTCGGAGCGCTGCTTCACGTGGATGAGCTGGCCCTCCTTGACGCGGAAGGAGGGGCGGTCGACGAGCTTGCCGTCGACGAGGATGTGGCGGTGCACGATCAGCTGACGGGCCTGCGCGGTCGTGCGGGCGAAGCCGGCACGGAGCACGAGGGCGTCGAGGCGCTGCTCGAGGAGCTCGACCAGGTTCTCACCGGTCAGGCCCTTCGTCTTGCGGGCCTCTTCGAAGACGATGCGGAGCTGCTTCTCGCGGATGCCGTACTGGGCGCGCAGACGCTGCTTCTCACGGAGACGGACGGCGTAGTCGCTGTCCGCGCGACGGCGGGTGCGGCCGTGCTCACCGGGGCCGTAGGGGCGCTTCTCGAGGTAACGGGCCGCCTTCGGCGTCAGCGGGATGCCGAGCGCGCGGGACAGGCGGGTCTTGCTGCGGGTGCGTGACTTGGTAGACACAGGGTCCTTTTCTCTGTACTGAACTGAACTGATCGTCGGTCACCGCACGCGCACGAGCGGTCGAACCCGACGAAGGGATCCAGAGGGATGAGCCTGTGGGATCGGACGGCTACAGTCCGAACCTCTGTCCCCGTGCCACTGCTGTGGCACTGTGTCCTCGACGCAGCCGCACGCGAGGACCAGGACGTAGGCCCGTCAACGATAGCAGCATCCGGACGCCGGGAGAACCCGCCTGCGCTACTCGCCGCGGGTGATCTTCCGGAGCCGTTCGAGGCGCGGGCCCACCTCGCGCTCGTAGCCGTTGGCGGTCGGCGTGTAGTACTCGGTGCCCTCGAGTGCGTCCGGCAGGTACTGCTGTTCGGCGACCCCGTGCTCGGCGTCGTGCGAGTACACGTACCCCTTGCCGTGGCCGAGCCGCTTCGCACCGGGGTAGTGGGCGTCGCGGAGGTGCATCGGAACGACCCCGAGTCGGCCGGCCTTCACGTCGGCGACCGCGGCGTTCACCCCGTTGTACGCGGCGTTCGACTTCGGCGCGGTCGCCAGGTAGACCACCGCCTCGGCCAGCGGGATCCGACCCTCGGGCATGCCGATGAGCTGCACCGCCTGCGCCGCGGCGACCGCGATCGGCAGCGCCTGCGGATCGGCCATGCCGATGTCCTCTGACGCGGAGATGATGATGCGGCGTGCGATGAACCGGGGGTCCTCGCCCGCCTCGATCATGCGTGCCAGGTAGTGGAGCGCCGCGTCGACGTCGCTCCCCCGCACGGACTTGATGAACGCACTGATGACGTCGTAGTGCTCGTCGCCCTGCCGGTCGTAGCGGAGCAGCGCACGGTCGACGGCCGCGGCGACGGTGTCGGCGTCGATCACCGGGACCGTCTCGACGCCGTCGAGCGCGTCGCCCTCGTCGTCGGGGTCCTGCGCGGCGACCGCGGAGGACGCAGCCGCCTCGAGCGCGGTGAGGGCGCGGCGGGCGTCGCCGGAGGACAGCCGGACGATGGCGCTGCGGGCTTCGTCCCCGAGGACGACCGACCCGCCGAGTCCACGAGGGTCCTCCACCGCGCGGTCGACGAGCATGCCGAGGTCCTCGTCGGTGAGGGGCTTCAGCGTGAGGAGCAGGGAGCGGGACAGCAGGGGGGAGATGACCGAGAACGAGGGGTTCTCGGTGGTGGCCGCGATGAGGATGACCCACCCGTTCTCGACCCCGGGCAGCAGCGCGTCCTGCTGCGCCTTGCTGAACCGGTGGATCTCGTCGAGGAACAGCACGGTCGTGGCGCCGTAGAGGTCGCGGTGCGTCAGTGCCTTCTCCATCACCTCGCGCACGTCCTTGACGCCGGCCGTGACCGCCGAGAGCTCGACGAACTCGCGCCCGGACTGGCGGGCGATCGCCTGCGCGAGCGTGGTCTTGCCGGTGCCGGGCGGACCCCAGAGGATCACGGAGACGCCACCGGGGTTCTCGCGCGTGCCGGTCGCGAGCTGCACGAGCGGACTGCCGCGGCCCAGTAGGTGCTGCTGCCCGGCGACCTCGTCGAGGCTGGTGGGGCGCATCCGGACCGCGAGCGGGACGGAACCCTGCGCGAGTCCGGCGTGACCGCCCGTCGTGGGCGCACGCATGCCCGAACGGTCCGCTGCCATGCACCCAATCGTAGGCGGCCCCACCGACAGGGGCGCGCCTCCAGGCAGGTGGAAGGGTCGGTTCCGCTACGCTCGTCGCACACTCGACGAGAGGTCAGAAGAGCACCGTGGCACCGAAGAACCAGGCGCGTGACAGCAAGGAGGCGCGTGAGCGCCTCCGCCTCTACGAGGCGCGACAGGGCCTCCACGACCGGCAGCGGCGCCGGCGCCTGCGGGACAACCTCGTCGCACCGGCGGTCCTCGTGCTCGTCGCCGCCCTGGCGACCGGATCCCAGATCGCGTTCGCCGGCTCGCAGGACGGCGGGAAGGCCGACGCCAGCGCGACCGCCACGCCCACGCCGACCCCGTCGGCCAGTGCCACCGCCGCGAACACCGGGGACGTCCCGAGCAAGTCGATCGCGAAGGACTCCACCTGGACCGGGTCGCTGACCCTGAACAAGGACGTTCGGCTCGGCATCGAGCTCGACGGGAAGAAGGCCCCGCAGGCCACGAGCGTCGAGGTCAAGCTCATCCAGGACCAGTTCTACAACGGCACCACGTGCCACCGGCTCGCCGACAGCAAGGGCTTCGCGTTCCTGCAGTGCGGTTCGGCGAACGGCGACGGCACCGGGGACGCCGGCTTCGAGTACGGCCCGCTCGAGAACGTCCCGAGCGACGGGGTCTACGAGAAGGGCACCCTCGCGATCGCCCGCGGCGCCACGGCCTACTCGCAGAGCACGCAGTTCTTCATCGTCTTCGGCGACACGACGCTCGACGGGTCGACCGGCGGCTACACCGTGGTGGGCAAGGTCACGAGCGGCCTCGACGACCTCGTCTCGGAGATCACGTCCAAGGGCGTCTCGTCGGCCGGCGACGACGGCAGCGGGACGCCGAAGGTCGCGACGAAGATCACCGGCGCGACGATCGAACGCGAGAAGTAGTCCACAGGCGCGCCGTCCCGGCCAGTCGCAGACGCCGTCCGTGCAATAGGCTGACGATCTGACCGTGCCGACGGCGACGTCGGTGATGCACGACCACGATCGAGGCGAGACCTGTGGGACCTGACGAAGCAACGACCTGGGGCCGGGTCGACGAGAACGGGACGGTGTACGTCCGGTACGAGGACACCGAGAAAGCCGTCGGTGAGTACCCGGACGCGACGCCCGAAGAAGCGCTCGCCTACTTCTCGCGGAAGTACGCCGACCTCGAGGGGCAGGTGAAGATCGCCGAGCAGCGCGTCCAGCGCGGTGCCTCGGCGAACGACGTCGCCCGGACGGTCGAGCACTTGCAGGCCCTGGTGGCCGAAGCCCGCGTCGTCGGCGACCTCAAGGCGCTCGAGACCCGCGTCGGCGCGCTGACGGAGCAGCTCGGCTCGCTCACCAAGGAACAGGCGGAGCAGGCCCAGCAGGCCCTCGCCGACGCCCTCGCGCACCGCACCGCCCTGGTCGAGGAAGCCGAGGCGCTGGCCGCCGTCGACCCCGCTCGGGCGCAGTGGAAGCAGATCACCGCGCAGCTCGACGACGTCTTCGCGCGGTGGCAGCAGCACCAGCACGACGGCCCGCGCATCCCCAAGAACGAGGCCAACGAGCTCTGGAAGCGCTTCCGCGCCGCCCGCTCGACGGTCGACCAGCACCGTCGCGCGTTCTACTCCGAGCTCGACGCCCAGCACCGCGACGCCCGGAACCGCAAGCAGGAGCTCGTGCAGCAGGCCGAGGCCCTCGCGCCGCGCGGTGCGGACGCGATCGGTGCGTACCGCGACCTGCTGGACGACTGGAAGGCTGCGGGTCGTGCCGGCAAGCGGCACGACGACGCGCTATGGGCCCGCTTCAAGGCGGCCGGTGACGTGCTGTTCGAGCAGCGACACGCCGAGGTCGCCGCCGAGAACGAGGAGTACTCCGAGAACCTCGTCGCGAAGCAGGCGCTCCTGACCGAGGCCGAGCCGCTCCTGAAGGCGACCGACCGGGTGGCGGCACGCCGGACCCTCACGGGCATCCAGCGCCGCTGGGACGAGATCGGCAAGGTCCCCCGCGCGGACGTCCGTCGCGTCGAGGACCGGCTCCGTGCCGTCGAGGACCACGTGCGCAGCCTCGAGGACCAGCACTGGAAGGCGTCCGACCCGGAGCGCAAGGCCCGCCAGAACGGTCTCGCGAGCCAGCTGGAGGACGCCATCGGCAAGCTCGAGGCCGAGCTCGCCCAGGCCCAGGCCTCGGGCGACGCCCGCAAGATCAAGGACGCCCAGGAAGCGCTGGACGCACGCAAGATCTGGCTCGACGCGCTCGGCGGCTGACACACTCGGCACACCACGACGGAGCCCCCGCGACCTTCTGGTCACGGGGGCTCCGTCGTGTGCGGCGTCGCCGCGCAGCGCGAACGCGCGGCGTCAGACCGGCGCCGCGCGCGAGCGCGGCATCAGACCGGCGCCGGCAGCCCCAGCAGCAGCCGGATGTCGAGGTCGTCCTGCCGCATCTGCTCGGCGAGTTCGTCCATCGACGAGAACTTCACCATGCCGCGGACGTACGAGACGAAGAGCACGGAGATCGTCTCCCCGTAGAGGTCGATGTCGACGTCGAGCAGGTGCGCTTCGATCTGCTTCGCGGGCACGCCCTCGAACGTCGGGTTGTTGCCGACCGACACCGCCGCCGGGTACACCGTGCCGTCGTGCAGGACCCGCGCCGCGTACACCCCGTCGGCGGGCACGAAGCCCTCGCACGCCGGGTCGAGGTTCGCGGTCGGGTACCCCATCGCACGGCCGCGCTGGTTGCCGTGCACCACGACGCTCCGGACCGCGTGCTCACGGCCGAGCAGTCGTGCTGCCTCGGCCACACGGCCGTCGCCGAGGAGCTCGCGGATCCACGTCGAGGAGACTCGGCGTTCGCCCGCGGGCCGGACGTCGTCCACCAGGTCGACGTCGTCGATGAGCTCGACCGTGAAGCCCAGCTGCTCGCCGAGCTCGCGGAGGAGCGCGACGTCGCCTGCGCCCTTCGCGCCGAAGCGGAAGTCACTGCCGACGAAGACGAGCCGGGCGTGCAGGGTGTCCACCAGGATCTCGGACACGAAGGCCTCTGGTGCCTTCGACTGCAGGTCCTGGTCGAACCGGAGCAGCAGCGTCGCGTCGACCCCGACCTCGTCGAGGAGCTCCCGTCGCTGCGCGGCGCTGGTCAGCGCCGGGGGGACCTTGACGGGGTCGATGACGTTCAGCGGGTGCCGGTCGAAGGTGACGACGGTGGAGACCAGTCCGTTCTCCTGCGCCGCACGCTCGAGGTGGGCGATGACCGCACGGTGCCCGACGTGGACCCCGTCGAACTTGCCGATCGTGACCGCGCTCGGCCCGAAGCCCTGGGCCACGTCCTCGATGTCGTCGTAGTACTGCACGTCGCTCCCCTACTCGCCGGCCGGCACGGCGGTCGCGGGCGAGGACTCGGTGTCGTCAGCGGCGCGGTGGTGCTTGCGGAGCCACCAGAGCCCGGCGGCCGGCAGCACGAGCGGCGCGAACGCGTAGCCCAGCCCGTAGTACGACCAGATGGTGTCGTCGGGGAACAGCGCACGGTCGAAGAGCGAGAGCGTCCCGATGACGAGCACGCCGGTCATCTCGAAGACGATGGTGACGCAGGCGACCCGGTACCAGAAGCGACCCGGCACGATGAGCGCGATCATGGCGACGATGTAGACGACCGCGGCGACGGCGCTCAGCGTGTAGGCGAAGGGCGCGAAGTCGAACTTCTCGATGATCTGGACGACGCTCCGACCGGTCGCCGCCAGTGCCAGGACGCCGTACACGGCGATGAGGACTCGGCCGATGCCGGTCGCGAGTGAGGATCTGGTCGCCATTGCACCGATTCTACCGACGCCGCGGGTGCACGAGGACGCAGCGCGTCAGTTCAGCGCGAACCAGATCTGGTACATCCGGTAGACCATCACGGCGACGGTGAACGCACCGGCGCCGAGGACCACCGTGCTCCACTTCGTCCGGTCGATGAGCGCCCAGACGATGGTCGCCGGCGGCACGAGCAGCACCGACACCGCGTACACGCCGAACTCGAGCGCGTTCCCCTTCGGCGGGCTGCCGACGGCGGGGAGCACGAGCGAGATGACGCCCTGCGCGAGGAGCAGCAGTTCGACCAGCACGAGTGATCCGACGGTGTAGTCGTTCGGCTTCCATCCGACGAACCCGACGACCACGGCGAAGAGGCCCGCGACCACCGCGATCACGAGCTGCACCCACATGAACCACTCGATCACGCGTTCGCTCCTGGTCCGGTCGACGTCGTCGGGAAGTTGGTGATGACGCGGAGCAGTCCGCGCCGGACGGAGACGAGACCGACGAGCCGGTCGCCGTCCGTGGCGACGGCGGCCACGGGTCCGTCGGTGTCGGGGTGTTCGGCGGCGACGCGCTTGCCGTCGGAGAGGTCCTTCGCGGCCGCGGCGTCGAGCGGGACCGCCGGGAACAGCCGCCGGGCGACGTCGGCCGGCCGCTGGAGCGCGGCGCGGACGTCGACGTCGTCGTCCTCGAGGTCGACGGCGTCCTCGACCGCGAACGGCCCGACGTGGGTCCGCCGGAGCGCGGTGAGGTGGGCGCCGGTGCCGAGCGCGGCGCCGACGTCACGGGCGAGGGCACGGACGTAGGTGCCCGACGAGCAGGTGACCACCACGTCGAGGTCGACCACGGTGACGTCCGCGCCGTCCACGGTGACGACCCGGTCGCCCCGGCCGGTCACGTCGAACTGCGACACCGTGACGGTGCGCGACTTGAGGACGACGTCCTCGCCCTTCCGCGCGAGGTCGTACGCCCGTCGGCCGTCCACCTTGATCGCGCTCACGGTCGACGGAACCTGGGCGATCTCACCGCGCTGTGCGGCGACCGCTGCCTCGACCGCGGCGTCCGAGACGTCGGCCGAGTCCGTCCCGAGGGCTGCCGTCGGCGAGCCGTCGGCGTCGTCGGAGTCGGTGGCGACGCCCAGGCGGATCGTCGCCGTGTAGGTCTTGCCGAGGCCCACGAGGTGCGTCAGGAGCCGGGTCGACGGGCCGATACCGAGGAGCAGCAGACCGGTCGCCATCGGGTCGAGCGTGCCGGCGTGACCGACCTTCTTCAGGCCCAGGCGACGACGGGCGATCGAGACCACCCGATGGCTGGAGATCCCCTGCGGTTTGTCGACGAGGAGGATGCCGTCGGGAGCGGTTTCGAGCACCGTAGGAGATTACCAGCGGCGCCGGACCTCAGCAGGCGTCGTTCCACTCGCGCCGGGGGTGCTCCGGGTCGGTGACGTCGAGCACCGCGGACGCCGCGATCTTGACGTCGGCACGGCGTTCGAGCCGCCCCGCCTCCTGCTCGACCCACAGGGACCAGCGCCAGAGCGCTCGGGCCCCGTGCCCGAGGACCCCGTGCCCGTGGACGACGAGGACGCCGTCGCCGGCGCCGGTCGACCGGAAGGGTGCGACGAGGTCGGCGCGGAGTGCGTCGACGTCGCTCGACGGAGCCGCGGCGGCCATCGCCGACACGCCGTGCTGTTCGAAGCCGGCGACGAGCCCGGCGGCGACCCGCTCGAGGTCGGTGCCGTCCTGTCCGTCGACGCCGATGACGGTGCGGTTCGTGCCGACCTGTGCGATCACCTCGGCCGCGATCGCGGCCATCGTGTCGGTCTCCTGGGGTGCCCAACGTGCCATGCACCCACCGTAGGCTGTCGTGGTGAACGCGCGCCGGGCCTCCAGGAAGAACGTGGACGACCCGCCCACGCGACCCGCTGTGGAGGAGCCGCCCCGTCCGGACATCGCGACCCCGCTGATCGCCTGGTTCCGCGCCGAGGCGCGCGACCTGCCCTGGCGACGCCCCGGCTTCCCCGCCTGGGGAACGCTGGTCAGCGAGATCATGCTGCAGCAGACACAGGTGGCCCGCGTCATCCCCCGACTGGAGGCGTGGCTCACCCGGTGGCCGACCGCTGCGGACCTCGCCGCATCACCCCCGGCGGACGCTGTGCGGGCCTGGGACCGGCTCGGCTACCCGAGACGCGCGCTCGCGCTGCACGCGGCGGCCACCGTGGTCGCGACCGAGCACGGCAACGTCGTCCCGCGGGACGTGGATGCGCTGCTCGCGCTGCCGGGGATTGGCGACTACACCGCGCGGGCCGTGGCGGTCTTCGCGTACGGCGACCGGCACCCGGTCGTGGACGTGAACGTGCGTCGGGTCCTCGCCCGTGCGCTGCTCGGACAGGGCGAACCCGGGCCGGCCAAGGCGAAGCAGGACCTCCCGCTGATGGAGTCCGTGCTGCCGGCCGACCGCGACGACGCCGCGGCGACCAACGCGGCCGTGATGGAGCTCGGCGCGCTCGTCTGCGTGGCCCGCTCCCCCGCGTGCGACGCCTGCCCGATCGCGGACCGCTGCGCGTGGCGTGCCGCCGGCTACCCGGCGCACGACGGCCCGCGCGCACCGCGTCAGGCGAAGTTCGCCGGCAGCGACCGGCAGGTGCGCGGCCTGATCATGGCCGAGCTGCGCGCGAGCGACGTCCCGGTGACCCGCGACGAGATCGAGCCGGTCTGGCCCGACGCCGAACAGCGGGACCGGGCGCTCGCGTCGCTCCTGCGCGACGGACTCGCCGTCGGGGACGACGCGAGCGGCTACCGGCTGCCGGAGGGCTAGGCCCTACGCCCGCTGTTCGGTGTCGGCGTCCTGGTCGTCGTCGTCCTCGTCGCGCTTGTACGGGTCGGCGTCGCCGGCGTACGTCGCGCCGACGGCGGCCGCGCGGACCTGCTCGTCGCGGACCTGGGCCTGCACGAGCAGGTCCTCCATGTGCGCCGAGGTCTCCGGCAGTGCGTCGGCGATGAACTCGATCGACGGGGTGAGCCGCGCGGTGATGTTCTTGCCGACCTCGGTCCGGAGCATGCCGGTCGCGGCCTTGAGCGCCGCCGCGGAGTCGGCGCGCTCCTCGTCGGTGCCGTACACCGTGTAGAAGATCGACGCGTGCTGCAGGTCACCGGTCACACGGACGTCGGTGATGGTGACGAACCCGAGTCGCGGGTCCCGCAGGCCCTTGTCGAGTCGTCGTGCGACGACTTCCTTGATGCGGTCCGCCATCTTGCGTGCGCGCTGCGGATCGGCCATGGGGTGCCTCCTGGGGGCAGAGAGAAAGCAGTGGAACGGGGACGGGCCCCGGCCTCCCACACGGGGAGACCGGGGCCCAGGGTACTCACGTGACTAGTCGCGCGGCTTCTCGACGAGTTCGGTCGTCTCGACCTCGTCGCCGATCTGGATGTCGTTGAACTTGCCCAGACCGATACCGGCTTCGAAGTCCGTGCGGACCTCGGTGACGTCGTCCTTGAAGCGACGCAGCGACTCGATGGCGAGACCATCGGCGACCACCACGCCTTCGCGGATGACGCGCGCCTTGGCGTTGCGCGTGATCGTGCCGGACCGGACGATGACACCGGCGATGTTGCCGAACTTCGAGGAACGGAACACCTCGCGGATCTCGGCGACGCCCGACTGGACCTCTTCGTACTCGGGCTTGAGCATGCCCTTGAGGGACTGCTCGATGTCGTCGAGTGCGTTGTAGATGACCGAGTAGAAGCGCACGTCGATGCCTTCGCGCGCCGCACGCTCACGGGCCTTGACGTCCGGACGGACGTTGAAGCCGATGACGATGGCGTTGTCGATCGTGGCGAGGTCGATGTCCGACTCCGTGATCGCACCGACACCGCGGTGGAGGATGCGGAGCTGGACGCTGTCGTCGACCTCGATGTCCAGGAGCGACTGCTCGAGTGCCTCGACGGCACCGGAGACGTCACCCTTGATGATGAGGTTGAGCGACTCGACCTTGCCCTCTTCGAGTGCACGGGTGAAGTCCTCGAGCGAGATGCGCTTGCGCGACTTCGCCAGCAGGGCGTTGCGCTCGGCCGCTTCACGCTTCTCAGCGATCTGACGAGCCGTGCGGTCTTCTTCCGTGACGAGGAAGGTGTCACCGGCGCGGGGCACCGAGGACAGACCCTGCACCTGGACCGGGCGACTCGGCGTCGCGGCCTTGACCGCGACCCCGTTCTCGTCCGTCATCGCACGGACACGGCCGTACGCCGTCCCCGCCACGATCGCGTCACCGACGTGGAGCGTGCCGGACTGGATGAGGACCGTGGCGACTGCACCGCGACCCTTGTCGAGTCGGGCTTCGATCGCCACACCACGGGCGTCCTTGTCGGGGTTCGCACGCAGGTCGAGACCGGCGTCCGCGGTGAGCAGCACGGCGTCCAGGAGCTCCTGGATGCCGATGTTCTGCCGCGCCGACACGTCGACGAACATGACGTCGCCGCCGTACTCCTCGGCCACCAGGTTGTACTCGGTGAGCTGCTGGCGGACCTTGGCCGGGTTCGCGCCTTCCTTGTCGATCTTGTTGACCGCGACGACGATCGGCACACCGGCCGACTGCGCGTGGTTCAGCGCCTCGATGGTCTGCGGCATGATGCCGTCGTCCGCCGCGACCACGAGGATCGCGATGTCCGTCACCTGGGCACCACGAGCACGCATCGCCGTGAAGGCCTCGTGACCCGGGGTGTCGATGAAGGTGATCGGGCGGTCGATGCCCTCGTGCTGCGCGACGATCTGGTAGGCACCGATGTGCTGGGTGATGCCACCGGCCTCGCCCTCGACGACCTTCGAGTTGCGGATCGCGTCGAGGAGGCGGGTCTTGCCGTGGTCGACGTGACCCATGACGGTGACCACCGGCGGCCGCTGCTGCAGCACGTCGTCGTCCTCGTCCTCGAGTTCTGCTTCGAGGTCGATGTCGAAGCCCTCGAGGAGCTCCTTGTCCTCGTCCTCGGGCGAGACGATCTGGATCTTGTAGCCCAGTTCCTCGCCGAGGACTTCGAACGTCGCTTCGTCCAGCGACTCGGTCGCGGTCGCCATCTCACCGAGGTGGAACAGCACCGTCACGAGGTTGCCGGGCATGGCGTCGATCTTGTCCGCGAAGTCCGAGATGCTCGCACCACGACGGAGTCGGACGATCGTGTTGCCGTCACCGCGAGGGACCTGCACACCACCGAGCGACGGCGCCTGCCGCATCTCGTACTCGGCGCGCTTCGTCCGCTTCGACTTGCGGGCACGGCTCTTGCCGCCACCGCGACCGAACGCACCAGCGGTACCGCCACCGGGGCCACGACCGCGGCCACCGCCACCGGCGGGACGCGGGCCGCTGAAGGCCGGACGCGGGAAGCCGCCACCGGCACCACCGGCACCGCCCGGACGACCACCGGGGCCGCCACGACCGCCGCCACCCTGGCCCGGGCGCTGCCCGAAGCCGTTCGGACGGTTGCCCTGACCGGGACCACCGGGACGCGGAGCACCCGGACGGGGAACACCCGGACGCGGCGGGGCGGGACGCGGGATGCCGTTGCCGCCACCGGCGCCGCCGGCGGGGCGCTGGCCCATGCCCTGGTTCGAGGAGTACGGGTTGTTGCCCGGGCGCGGCGGGCGCGAGCCCATGCCCTGGCTCGACGCGTACGGGTTGTTGCCGGGACGAGCGCCCGGCTTCGGGCCACCCGGCTTGGGGCCGGCTGCAGCGCCCGGCTTCGGGGCACCGCCGGGCTTGACGGCGTCGCCCTTCGGCTCGGTCGGCTTGCCGTCACCCTTGTCGGTCGCGGCCTGCTCGGCTGCGGCCTTCTCGGCTGCGGCGGCCTTCTGTGCGGCCTCGGCCTCGGCCTGTCGCTGCGCGACGGACTTCGGTGCGGGCTGCACGGGTGCCTCGGCGGAGGTGTCCTCGGCCGGAGCTGCCTCGGGCGCCGCCGGAGCGGGCGCGGGGCGAGCCGGGCCGGGCTTCACACCGCCGGGCTTCGGGCCCGACTTGGCCGGAGCGGCGCTGCTGGGAGCGGCACCGCCGGGCTTCGGCGATGCCGAGCCGGCTGCGGGGGCGGGTGCTGCGGCGGGCTTCGACGCCGGGGCGCCGTCGGCCTGCAGCGCAGCGCGGAGCTTGCGTGCGACGGGGGGTTCGACGCTCGAGCTCGGGCCCTTGACGAATTCGCCGAGTTCCTTGAGCTTCTCCATTGCGGTCTTGCTGTCGACACCGAGTTCGGATGCGATCTCGTGTACGCGTGGTTTAGCCACTGTTCTCCTTCACGGGTCCCACCCCGTGGAGGGGCAGGACTCAATGGATGACGGGTCTCATTTCGAGCCGCTCATCAGTTGTCCATAAGCCGTTCAGCCTGTTCTGTCGTGTCCTGGTGACGTGCCTGCTCTGCAGCGCACAGCGCTTCGAGGTAGTCACGCACCGCGGACGTGTCCGGTTCATGATCCAGTCGGAGTGCCCGGCGGTAGGCCCGGCGCTTGACGGCCTGATCATGTGCTTCGACGGTCGGTGTGAGCCATGCCCCCCGACCCGGCATGACTGCCTTCGGGTCCGCCACGACGCGACCGTCGCTCTGGGCGACGACACGGAGGAGGGAGGACCGGGGTGCACGACGGCGACTGCCGATGCATGTTCTGACGGGAACCACCTTACTCCTCCCCTCCGACGACCGCGATCCGGCACGCCCGGACCGGACATGCCACCAGCGAAACCGGCGGTGCCGGCACGCTCGGTGTCACCGGGTACTCAGTCCTCGCCGTCCAGGATCGAGTCCGGCTGGATGTCGATCCGGGCGCCCGTGAGCTTCGCGGCGAGACGGGCGTTCTGCCCTTCCTTGCCGATCGCGAGGGACAGCTGGTAGTCCGGCACGAGGGCGCGGACGGCCTTCGTCGAGGCGTCGAGCACGAACGCGCTCGTGACCTTCGCCGGCGAGAGCGCGCTCGCGACGAACGAGGCCAGGTCGGACGAGTAGTCGACGATGTCGATCTTCTCGGCGCCGAGCTCCGTCGTCACCGCGCGCACGCGGGCACCGAGCTCGCCGATGCACGCGCCCTTGGCGTTCACGCCGGGCTCGTTCGCCTTGACCGCGATCTTCGTGCGGTGCCCGGCCTCGCGGGCGAGGGAGGTGATCTCCACGACGCCGGACGCGATCTCGGGGACCTCGAGCGCGAAGAGCTTCCGGACCAGGCCCGGGTGCGTGCGCGAGACCGTGATCTGCGGACCCTTGGCACCGCGGCCGACGCTCGTCACGTAGACGCGCAGGCGGGAACCGTGCTTGTAGTCCTCGCCGGGTACCTGCTCCTCCGGCGGCAGGATCGCCTCGACCGTGCCGAGGTCGACGTGCACCATCTTCGGGTTCGGGCCCTGCTGCACGATGCCGGCGACGATGTCGCCTTCCTTGCCGCGGAACTCGCCGAGGATCTTGTCGTCGCCGATGTCGCGCAGGCGCTGGTTGATGACCTGCTTGGCGGCGAACGCGGCGATGCGGCCGAAGTCGCTCGGCTGGTCGACGGCTTCGCCGATGACGGTGCCCTCGTCGTCGCGCTCCGGCACGTAGACGGAGACCTCGCCCGACTTGCGGTCGAGCTCGACGCGGACGTCCGCGTCGACGGGCTCCTCGTTCTCGGTGCGGTGCTTCTGGTACGCCGTCAGGATGGCCTGTTCGATGATCTGGACGAGTTCGTCGAACGGGATCTCCCGCTCACGCTCCATGAGTCGCAGGACTGCGAGATCGATCTTCACCGAGGGCCTCCGTATTCAGATGAGTCGCTCCCGCGGATGGAACCGCGCGGAAGTCGGCGACCAGACTACCGCACTGCGGCTCGCGGAACCGGCCGGACGACGGACGGGAGGCGCGGTGCCAGCCCGCGCCGCGCCTCCCGGCCGCAGCGCCACCCGACCGGCCGCAGCGCCACCCGCCCAGCCGCAGCGCCACCCGCAAGACGCAACGAAGGCGGTTGCTCGCAGCGGTACAGCGCTGCGAGCAACCGCCGGGGTTGCGTTTTGCGGAAGCCGGGGACTAGATCGCGCGGACGGCCTCGAGCAGCTCGGCGACCGGGACGTCGCGTCGCTCGCCACTCGCACGGTCCCAGAGCTCGACGACACCGTCGGCGGCGCCGCGACCCGCGACGACGACGATCGGCATGCCGAGCAGTTCGGCGTCGCGGAGCTTCACACCAGGCGACACCTTCGGACGGTCGTCGTAGAGCACGTCGAACCGATCGCCCTCGAGCTCGGTGACGATCGACGTCGCCAGGTCGTAGGCGACCTGGTCACGGCCGGTGGCGACGATGTGCACGTCGAACGGCGCGACGTTCTTCGGCCAGACCAGGCCCTTCTCGTCGTTGTGCGCCTCGGCGAGGATCGCCAGGATGCGCGTCACGCCGATGCCGTACGAGCCCATAGTGACGGTGACGAGCTTGCCGTTCTCGTCCTGCACCTTGAGCCCCAGGGCCTCGGCGTACTTGCGGCCGAGCTGGAACACGTGGCCGATCTCCATGCCACGGGCGGTCTCGAGCGGGCCGGAGCCGTCGGGTGCCGGGTCGCCGGCGCGGACGTCGGAGACCTCGGCGACGCCGTCCGCCACGAAGTCACGACCGGCGACGAGGCCGGACACGTGCACGCCGCGCTCGTTCGCCCCGGTGATCCAGCTCGTGCCGTCGACCACGCGGGGGTCGACGAAGTAGCGGATGCCCGTGGCGCTGTCGGCGCCGAGGACCTGCGGGCCGATGTAGCCCTTCACCAGGCCCTTGTGCTTGCGGAAGTCGTCGTCGCCGGCGGCCTCGACCTCGGCCGGCCCGAAGGCCACCTCGGCGCGCTTCAGGTCGACGTCACGGTCGCCGGGGAGCCCGACGACGACGACCTCGCGCGTGCCGTCCAGGTGGGTCAGCGCGAGCACGACGTTCTTCAGCGTGTCGGCCGCGGTCCACGGCGCGCCGTCGCGCGGTGCCACCTGGTTCGCGTGGGCGACGAGGGTGTCGATCGTGGGGGTGTCCGACGCCGGCAGGAGCACGGCTTCGGGCTGGCCCTCGATCGGCAGCGATTCGGGGACCGGCGTGACGTACGCCTCGACGTTGGCCGCGTAGCCGCCGGCGCTCCGGACGAAGGTGTCCTCGCCGACGCCGATCGGGTGCAGGAACTCCTCGGACTTCGAGCCGCCCATCGCTCCGGCGTCGGCCTTGACGATGACGTACTCGAGGCCGAGGCGCGCGAAGACCTTCTCGTAGGCGTCGCGCATGACCTGGTAGCTGCGGTCGAGGCCCTCGTCGGTGAGGTCGAACGAGTACGCGTCCTTCATGGTGAACTCGCGGCCGCGCAGCAGCCCGGCGCGGGGCCGTGCCTCGTCGCGGTACTTGTCCTGGATCTGGAACAGCGTGACCGGCAGGTCCTTGTACGACGAGTACAGGTCCTTCACCAGCAGCGCGAACATCTCCTCGTGCGTGGGCGCGAGCAGGTAGTCGGCGCCCTTGCGGTCCTGCAGGCGGAACATGCCCTCGCCGTACTCGGTCCAGCGGTTGGTCGCCTCGTACGGCTCGCGCGGCAGCAGCGCCGGCAGCAGGACCTCCTGCGCACCGGCGGCGACCATCTCGTCGCGGATGATCCCCTCGATGCGGGCGCGGACGCGCAGGCCGAGCGGCAGCCAGGCGAAGATGCCCGGGGCCTGGCGACGGACGTACCCGGCGCGGACGAGCAGCTTCGCGCTCGTCACCTCGGCGTCGGAGGGGTCGTCGCGGAGCGTACGGAGGAACAGATGCGAAAGCCGTGTGACCACGGGGTCAGCCTAGCGGCGGTGCCGGGCCGACCGCGTCGCCGCTAGACGGTGGTGACGACCTCGGGCTTGCCGGTCGCCGCCGCCGGGCCCATCTCGTCGGCGATGCGGTTCGCCTCGGCGATGAGCGTCTGGACGATCTCTGCCTCGGGCACGGTCTTCACGACGGTGCCCTTCACGAAGATCTGGCCCTTGCCGTTGCCGGAAGCCACACCGAGGTCGGCTTCGCGTGCTTCGCCCGGACCGTTCACGACGCAGCCCATCACGGCGACGCGGAGCGGGACGGTCATGCCGTCGAGCCCCTTCGTGACGTCGTTGGCCAGCTGGTAGACGTCGACCTGGGCGCGGCCGCAGCTCGGGCAGGACACGATCTCGAGCTTGCGCTCGCGAAGGTTGAGGGACTGCAGGATCTGCAGGCCGACCTTCACCTCTTGCGCGGGCGGGGCGGAGAGCGAGACGCGGATGGTGTCGCCGATGCCCTCGGCGAGCAGGACGCCGAACGCGGTGGCGCTCTTGATCGTGCCCTGGAACTCCGGGCCGGCCTCGGTCACGCCGAGGTGCAGCGGCCAGTCACCGGCCGCGGCGAGCTGGCGGTACGCCTTCACCATGACGATCGGGTCGTTGTGCTTGACGGAGATCTTGAAGTCGTGGAAGTCGTGCTCCTCGAAGAGGCTCGCTTCCCAGACGGCGGACTCGACCAGGGCCTCCGGCGTGGCCTTGCCGTACTTCTGCAGCAGGCTGGGCTCGAGCGACCCCGCGTTCACGCCGATCCGGAGCGAGACGCCGGCGTCCTTCGCGGCCTTGGCGATGGCGCCGACCTGGTCGTCGAACTTGCGGATGTTGCCCGGGTTCACGCGGACCGCGGCACACCCGGCGTCGATCGCCTGGAAGACGTACTTCGGCTGGAAGTGGATGTCGGCGATCACGGGGATCTGCGACTTCTTCGCGATGATCGCCAGCGCGTCGGCGTCGTCCTGCGTCGGCACGGCCACACGCACGATGTCGCAGCCCGAGGCGGTGAGCTCGGCGATCTGCTGCAGCGTGGCGTTGATGTTCGTCGTCTGCGTCGTGGTCATCGACTGGACGGACACCGGCGCATCGCCGCCCACGAGCACCTTGCCGACCCGGATCTGCCGGGACTTGCGGCGCGGGGCGAGGGTTTCGGGGACTTTCGGCAGACCGAGGTTCACTGCTGGCACGTGGTGCACTCTACGCGCTCGGGATGTCCGTCTCGGTGCGCGCTGACAGGTCCGCCGCCGTGTCGACGACGGTGATGAGCGGGGCGTACAGGCGCATCGCCGCCAGGGCGCGCTCGTGGTCGTCGTCACTCGCACCGGCGCAGGCCTCGGCGACCACCGTCACGGTGGCACCGGCATCCGCCGCCGCCAGCGCCGTCGACAGGACGCAGCAGTCCGTCGAGACCCCGGTGAGGACCAGGTGCGGGTGGTCGCCGACGACTGCCTGGAGGCCCGTCCCCCACTTGCCGAAGGTCGCTTCGGTGACGACGGGGTCGCGTCGGTCCGCCGCGGCCGACGCGAAGGGCTCGGTCAGGTCCCAGAGGGGGTCGCCCTCGGGCCGGAGGGCGAAGGGCCAGTCGCGGTAGTACGGCACCCACGCGCCCTGCGGCCGCTCGGGTGCGACGAAGCGCGTGAAGACCGTGCGGCCGGTGAAGCGCGGCAGCAGCCGTTCGATGCCGGCGGTGGCGTGGTCGTACCGCGGCGCGGCCCACGGGCTGTCCCCCGTGAAGACCTGCTGCATGTCGATGACCACGAGCCAGGCGTCGTCCGGAGCTGCCCCGGTCACCGGCGTGCCTCTTGCCGGCGGACTGCGCCGCGGGCGGTCAGGAGCGTGCCGACGAACCCGACGACGAGCGCCACGAGGACCCCGAGGTTCGCGTACGCCCACGCGCCGTCACGGCCACCGAGGCCGAGCGGTCCGAGCAGGTAGCCCTGCCAGGACAGCCAGGCGGGGGACGCCAGGGTGACCAGTCCCCAGCCGAGGGCGGTCCCGATCGCCACGAGTGCGATGGCGCCCCAGCGGACGTCACCGTAGCGGCCACGACGATCGTCGAGCTCGCCCTCGGCGTACGCCGAGCGTCGGAGCACCACGTCGGCGACGAAGACGCCGGCCCAGGCGGCGATCGGCACGCCGAGGGTGATGAGGAACGCCTGGAACGGCCCGATGAAGTCCTTCGCGAAGAAGGCGATGTAGACCGCGCCGGCGACCATGAACACCCCGTCGACCCCGGCGGCGACCGGGCGCGGGATCTTCACGCCGACGCTGAGGAGGGCCAGCCCCGACGAGTAGATGTCGAGTACCGCACCGCCGACCAGGCCGAGGATCGCGACGAGGGCGAACGGGATGAGGAACCAGACCGGCAGGATGGTCGTCAGGGCACCGATCGGGTCCGCGCCGATCGCGGCGCTGAGCTTCGGTGAGGAGCCGGCGAGCAGGACGCCGAAGACCACCAGCACCGCCGGTGCCAGCGCTCCGCCGAACGTGGTCCACCAGACCACGCCGCCGGTCGAGGCCGACCGCGGCAGGTACCGCGAGTAGTCGGCGGCGGCGTTGACCCAGCCCAGCCCGAAACCGGTCATCACGAGCACGAGCGCCCCGATGACCTGCTGGCCGCTGCCGGAGGGCATCGCGGCGATCGCACCGAAGTCGATGGACGGCGCGGCGAGCACCACGTAGACGACCGTCAGCACGCCCGTGATCACCGTGATCCAGGTCTGCAGGCGCATGATCACGTCGAAGCCCGCGACGCCCGCACCGACCACGAGGGCGGCGACGACCACGAGTGCGACGACCTTGGTCAGCACGCCGCCGTCCCAGCCGAGCTCCTCGAACACCGTCGACGTCGCCAGGACCGCCAGCGCGGCGAGGGCCGTCTCCCACCCGACGGTGAGGATCCAGCTCAGGAACGAGGGCACCCGGTTCCCCCGTACGCCGAACGCCGCGCGGCTCAGCACCATCGTCGGGGCCGACCCACGCTTGCCCGCGATCGCGACGACGCCGCAGAGCAGGAACGAGAACGCGACGCCGATCACCGAGACGACCGTGGCCTGCCAGAACGAGATGCCGAAGCCGACCACGAACGACCCGTACGCGATGCCGAGGACGGAGATGTTCGCCGCGAACCACGGCCAGAACAAGCCCCGGGGCGTGCCCTTCCGGTCGGACTCGGCGATGACGTCGAGGCCCTGACGCTCGACGGTGCGAACCTCGGAGGGGTTCGTGGGCGCTGTGCTCATCCGCTGAGCGTAGCGCCGGGGCGACTACCCGAACAGGTTGACCGGGCGCACGATGTCGGCGTAGATGAGCAGCGCGCTCATGCCGGCGAGCAGGACGACCACGACCATCGTCAGCGGCATGGTCTTCGCCAGGTCGATCGGCCCCGGGTCGGCCTTGCCGACGAGCCGGAACGCACGGCGCTTCACGGCCTCCCACAGGGCGCCGGCGATGTGCCCGCCGTCGAGCGGCAGCAGCGGCACCATGTTGAGGACGAACAGGCCGATGTTGAGCGACGCCAGCAGTCCGAGGATCGTGTACGCCTTGTCGACCACGGGCACGCCGCTCATCGACGAGACCTCGCCGATCGCCCGCCCGACGCCGACGACCGAGACCGGGCTGTCCTGCGACCGCTCCTGGGCGCCGAAGGCCGCGTTCCAGACCGCGACGAGTCGTTGCGGCAGGTCGATGATGAGGTGCGCCGACGCCGAGATCTGCGCTCCGGTCGCGGGCAGGACGGCGGCGGGCGACTGCCGGACGAGCGACTGGCCGATGCTCACGCCGACGACGCCGACCTGCTGGGTCTTCGTCGCGCCGTCGTCGTCCTTCGCGACCGTACCGTCCGCCGTGTAGACGTCGCGGGTGGCCGTGGTCGGGGTGATGTGCAGCGTCTTCTCGGCGCCGTCGCGCTCGACGACGACCGTGACGTCCTGGCCGGCGGACCGCTGGAAGACCTCGGACACCTCGGCGATCGTCGGGTCCTGCTTGCCCGCGACCGACAGCACGACGTCGCCGGAGCGGATGCCGGCCTGCTTCGCCGGGGACACGGCGTCGCCCGAGGTGCACGTCGTCGCCTGGCTGGTCGGCAGGACGCAGTCGACGCTCGAGGTGAAGGTGGTGGTGGGCGCGCCGAAGCCGACGAGGAGCACCCCGAACAGGAAGACGCCGATCACGAGGTTCATGGCGGGTCCGGCGACCATCACGATGATCCGCTTCCACGGCGTCAGCCGGTAGAACGCCCGCGAGTCGTCGCCGCCGGAGTCGGCGATCTGCTCCGCGCTGGCCTGACGGGCGTCCTGCACGAACGCGCCGTACATGCCGGTGTTCGTGATCGCGTTCGCCCGACCGGACGCACGCGGCTTCAGCATGCCGACCATCGAGATGTAGCCGCCGAGCAGGATCGGGCGGATGCCGTACTCGGTCTCACCCCGGCGGAACGACCACATGGCCTTGCCGAACCCCAGCGAGTACTGCGTCACCTTGACGTTGAACAGCTTCGCGAAGGACAGGTGCCCCAGCTCGTGGAGTCCGATCGAGACCAGCAGGCCGATGATGAAGACGACCACGCCGAGGACGAAGAGCAGGACGGATTCGACGGTCACCGGGAAAGGGTACGGGACGGTTGCCATGACGGAGCCGAGCGCCGTCTGGGAGGTGATCCGCGCCTCCAGGCAGTCGCCTTCTCGGGTCCGCAGCGTCCGTACCGGACTGGAGGCGCGACGCGCGTCAGCGGGAGAGCGTGCGGTCCGCCGCGGCGCGCGCCCAGCGCTCCGCTGCCAGCACGCCCTCGAGGGAGGGCTCCCCCGCGGTGTGCTCGTCGACGACGCGCTCCACCGTCTCGACGATGTCCAGGAAGCCGATCGCCCCCGCGTGGAACGCGGCGACGGCCTGCTCGTTCGCGGCGTTGAACACGGCCGGGAACGTCCCGCCGAGCTGCCCGACCCGCTTCGCCAGGGCCACCGCGCCGAACGCGGCGTCGTCGAGGGGCTCGAAGGTCCACGTGCTCGCGGTCGTCCAGTCCAGCGGCACCCCGACACCCGGCACACGGTCCGGCCACGCCAGGCCGAGCGCGATCGGCAGCCGCATGTCGGGCGGCGACGCCTGCGCGATCGTCGACCCGTCGGTGAACTCGACCATCGAGTGCACGATCGACTGCGCGTGCACCGTGACGTCGATGCGGTCGTAGGGGACGTCGAAGAGCAGGTGGGCCTCGATGACCTCGAGGCCCTTGTTGACCAGCGTCGCGGAGTTCGTCGTCACCACGAGGCCCATGTCCCACGTCGGGTGTGCGAGTGCCTCGGCCGGCGTCACGTCGCGGAGTTCGGCGCGGGAGCGGCCGCGGAACGGGCCGCCGCTGGCGGTGAGGACCAGCCGACGGACCTCGTCGGCGGTGCCGGAGCGCAACGCCTGCGCGATCGCCGAGTGCTCGCTGTCGACGGGCACGATCTGCCCCGGGGCCGCGGCGGCCTGCACCAGCGGGCCGCCGACGATGAGGCTCTCCTTGTTCGCCAGGGCCAGCGTCGCGCCGGACTCGAGGACCGCCAGGGTCGGGCCGAGGCCGACCGATCCGGTGATGCCGTTGAGGACCACGTCGGCCTCGACGCTCCGGACGAGGCGCTCGGAGTCCTCGGCGCCGAACGCTGTGTCACGGACGCCGAACCGCGCAGCCTGCTCGGCGACGAGCTCGCGGTTCCGGCCGGCGGTGAGGCCGACCACCTCGAAGCGGTCCGGGTTGCGGTCGACGACGTCGAGCGCCTGCGTGCCGATCGAGCCGGTGCTGCCGAGGATGACGACGCGGCGCTTGGCCACGGTCAGCCCTTGGCGAGGATGTCGACGACGAAGACCAGGGTGGCGTTCTTCGGGATGCCCGAGCCTTCGCGCGGCGTGGCCCCGTAGGCGTCTTCCGGAGTGGCGACGATGAGGACCTGCGAGCCGACCTTCTGCCCGACGAGACCCGTCACGAAGCCCTTGATGAGCGAGCCCTCAGAGATGGTGAACGTCGTCGGGGCGCCCTTCGACCACGAGGAGTCGAACTCCTTGCCCGTGTCGTAGACGACGCCCTTGTACTGCACGAGCGCGGTGTCGCCGTCGGCGATCGTGTCGCCCGTGCCCTGCTTGATGACCTCGGCCGTGGTCTTCGTCGGGGCGGCGACGCCCTTCGGCACGGTGATCTCGGGCTCGCCGTCGGCCTTCTCCTTGACCGTGGGGAGCTTCGGGTCCTGCGTCTGCGGCTTGCCGGTCGCCTTCGTCGGGGTCTGGGCCACGACGTCGGCGACGACGACGATCTCGCCGCCGGTGTTGAACCCGAGCGCCGAGGACTGGCCGATGGCGGCGACGCGGTCCCCCACGTTCGAGCAGGCCAGGAGCGCACCGAACCCGGTGCCACCGACCGACAGGACCTGCGGGTTGCCCTGGTCGAAGCCGACCGTGCCGAGCTTCTTCGCGTCCGACGCCTGGTAGACGCTGTACGAGACCTGCGCGTACTCGCCGTCCTTGAGCGCAGCGCCCTTGCCCTGCGTGACGGTGCTGGCCTGGGGCTTCTTCGCCGAGAGGCCACCGTCGAACTCCACCGTCGGCGCGGTCTTCCCGCCGAACGCGCCACTGACCGTGATCGCCTTCGACGAGGCGCCCGGCTTCGGGCAGGACGTGATCGCCGAGGCGGTAGCGCTCGCGGACGGCGTCGGGCTGGCGGAGCCGCCACCCGATCCGGAGCCGGAGCATGCGGCGAGGCCCAGCACGACGGCGGGGACGAGGGCGATCGGGAGGAGACGCAGACGCTTCACGAGGACCTAGTGTGCCGCACGGACCTTGGTGTGCGGGGCGTGGTGCACAGGAAAGGCCACCGAGCGGGCGATGAAGCAGAGACTCGACGCCGTGGCGTGCGCTGCCTCGGCGTCGGCCACCCGGTCGGCCTCGAGGATCGTGACGACGGGGTGCAGCGTCGCCTCGGTGAGCTCGCCCGAGCCGTCGCGGTTGAGGTTGAGGCTCGCGGTCGCCCGGTCCTCGTAGTCCACGACGGTGAAGCCCTGCGTCACGGCGACGTGCAGGTAGCTCAGCATGTGGCACTGCGCGAGCGACGCCAGGACCATCTCCTCGGGGTTCCAGCGCTCGCGGTCGCCACGGAAGGTCGGGTCGGCGGACCCCGCGATGTCGTGCTTGCCGGTGGCCGTGACGTCGTGCTCGCGACCGTAGTCGCGGTAGCCGCTCGTGCCGGAGCCGCGGTCGCCCGTCCAGCGGACGGAGACCTCGTAGGAGTGGTCGGTCACGAGCGGGTCCTTCGTTCGGAGTGGCGGTGCGGTCGTCCGGCGTGTGCGGGTGCGGGCGGCCGCGTCGGTAGGGTGGCGGCATGACGGTGAGCCCCGATGTCCGCACTGATCGCCATCCTCTCACCGCCGACGGGTCGGTCGAGTTGGCTGTCCTCGATCGCAACGGCTTCGACGAGAGCCGGCACGTCGGCGCCGGTGTGCTCGTCGCCCCGGACGGCACCGTCGTGGACGCCGTCGGTGACGTGCAGGCGAGCATCTACCCCCGCTCGACGATGAAGCCGTTCCAGGCGTTGGCGATCCGCCGGGCCGGAGCGGTGTTCTCCGACGAGGAACTCGTGCTCACCACCGCGAGCCACGCCGGCACCGCCGCCCACCAGGCCATCGCCCTGCACATGCTCGAGTCCTTCGACCACGTCGAGGCCGACCTCGGGTGCCCTCCCGACCTGCCGTTCGACCGAGCCACCGCCCGCACGATGGACGGCCCCCGTCGCCTCGCGATGAACTGCTCGGGCAAGCACGCCGGCATGCTCGCTGCCTGCCGGGTGAACGGTTGGGACGAGGCCACCTACCTCGACATCACGCACCCACTGCAGCAGCGCGTCCGGTCCACCGTCGAGGAGTTCGCCCACGAGACCGTCGACGTCGTCGGCACCGACGGGTGCGGTGCCCCGGTGTTCCCGCTGACCCTGACCGGCCTCGCGCGCGGCTTCGCGGGCGTCGTCGCCCGGGCGGAGTCCGACACCGCGGCCCTGACGGACGCGGTGCTCGACCACCCGTGGGCGCTCGACGGCATCGGTCGGGCGAACACGGTGACGATCGAACGGCTCCGCGTGCTCGCGAAGCTCGGCGCCGAGGGCGTCATGGTGATGGGCCTGCCGGGTGGTGCGGCCGTCGCCGTGAAGACGCTCGACGGCTCGCAGCGCGCGGGGACCCTCGCGGCGCTGACGCTGCTCGAGCGGAACGGCCTGGTCGACGCGGCCGGTGTGGCGGACGTCATGGCGGCGACGGGCGAGCAGGTGCTCGGTGGAGGGGTCCCGGTCGGCGCGGTCCGGGTCGGCGCCGGACTGCGCTGAGCGGCCCCGGCCGGCCCTGTCCCGGCGCCGGCCCGGTTCGGTTCGGTTCGGGGTCTTCAGGTCGGATCAGGTCAGGTCGATCTGCGGGAGGGCCGGAGCGATCGGCACGCCGCGGCGGTCATCGCGGGAGTCGTCGCGGCGGCGGACGGTGCAGCCGTACCGGGTGACCTCGACCACGACGTCGAACCGACGCGGGAGCAGGCTGAGGCCGGGGACCAGCACCAGGGTCGTCGGGGTGGAGGCGTGCGGGTCCGCCGCGAGGACGGCCGTGCCCGGTGGGAGGCGTGGGCTGCTCGGGGCCGTCGGGGGTTCCGGGGCCCAGACACTCGTCGGCCGTGCCGAAGCCGGAGCCGGTGCGCGTGCTCCTTCTCGGCTCGACGTGTTCCTTGGCGGGTCGGCCCGGATGACGAAGCCGTCGAGGTCTTCGAGGTCCGGGGCTGCGGCCGACCGCACGACGGCCGCGTCCTGCTCGACGATCGCGAGCACCTGCACCGCCAGTGCCCGGTACACCGCATGGGCGAGGGCACCGGTGCCGACGACCACCACGTGGGCGCGCACGGAACCAACCGGCAACTCGACCGCATGACCGTCGGGACCGGTCCCGAATGTCACCGTGTGCGGGGCCGGTTCCGGGGCGGCCCGGTTCACGATCCCGCTGGGCTCGTCGTCCGGGTGCGGTGACGCCGGGGTCGGCGGCGGCCCGAGGACGACCGCCGCCGACGACCCGTCACCGGCGCGAGCCGAACGGACGAGCAGGACGTCGAGCACGGCGCAGCACGCGGCCGCCACCAACAGGATCGTCCGCGCGAGCCCGGTCAGCGGCGCGACGACCCCGACGGCGACGAGCACGAGCGACGTCCCGATGAGGAGACATCGGGCGACGAGCGGCTGCATGCCGGACAGCACACCACCCGGCGTCCGGTCCCTCGGGTCACGCCCAGCGATCTGTGGACGAACGACGATGCGCCGGCTCCTGTGGAGGAACCGGCGCACGTGGTGCTCACTGCACGAGGAAGAACTGCTCCCCGATGTCGACGCGGGCACCGCGCTCGACCCGGTAACGACGACCCGGCTCGCAGCGACGGATCGACCCGTCGATGTGCCGGACGACCGTGCCGTTGCCGGAGAAGCGATCCGAGACCCAGAGGTCGTCTCCGTCACGACCGAGCTCGAGGTGCGTCTTCGACACGGACTTGCCCGGGTCGTGCACGGTGAGCAAGTCGTCGAAGCGTTCGCCGGGCTGTGGGCGCGGCAGGCGCCCGACGAGCCCGGTGCCGTGCACGCCGAACCGTTCACCCGTGCTGAAGTGCAGCACGAACGGCGCGTGGGTCGGGGTCTTCGAGACGATGCGCGTCTCTTCGACGTCGTCCTCGAGGTCGCCGTCGGCACTGGTCGGCGAACCGTCCGTCGGCGGGAGGGGCAGCACAGGACCGGTGACGCCGGGCAACGGCGGGAGCGGTGCGGCCGTCGGGACCCGGACCGCGGCCGTGTCCTCGGCGACCGGGGCCGACGACGGCAGGGTCGCGGACGCCGGGGCGGCGGGTGGACTCAGCTGCTCCGCGGAAGGCGACTCGTCGGTCACCGGTGCGGCGTGGACGCCACGAGGACGCAGCGGCGCGGACGGGGTGTCGTCGCTCGCGGCGGAGTCGTCGTCCACCACAGAGTCGTCGGTGTCGGCGGTTGCACGCTCGGGCACCTCGTCCGCGGCGTCGCCTTCGGCCTCCGCCTCGGCGTCGACGACCTCGTCGACCACGGCCTGCACCGAGTCGTCGGCCGCCCAGTCGGGCCGGTCCATCGGCAGGGGCACGATCTGCCCCGTGAAGGCGGCGGTCACCGCGGGTCGCACCGCACCGCACTCGCCGCAGAAGATGTCGTCCGGCTCGAGGAGGTGGCCGCACACGTGGCACGTCGTTGCCTGCGACCCCGGCGTCACGAGCGGCGCTGGGCGTGGCGGACGACGGTCGACGAGCGGCTCGACGACGGCGGTGTCACCCGGCTGCGGCGGCGAGACCACTGCGGAAGCGCCTCCGGCGACGGCGGTGGGTTCGTCGCGGTCCGGTGCGTCGTCGTCCTCGGGCCCCGCCGCGTCGGTGACCGTCGTGTCGGGAGTCGCGGCGTTCGAACGCCCGACCCACCAGGACGGTCCGGCGGGGGGCGCGACCGGAGCCTGGTCCTGTGGCGGACTCCACACCGGCGCGACGGGCTCGGCGGCGAAGGGCTCGGCCGCGCCACGCTGGATCGTGTCGTGCTGGGAGTCGTCGGTACCGGCCGCACGGTCGGCGAGCCAGGTGACCTCGGGGTCCTCGGCCTCGGACGGGTACGCGTTCGGGTCGAGCGGCGGCTCGGTCGGCGCCTCGTCGACGCCGGTGTCCAGCCGCGGGTCGGCGGGCTCGGTGGCCTGCTGGCCGGTCCAGTCACCCAGACCGGAACCGGCACCGTGCACGTGCGTCGGCGCGGATCGGGGAGCGTGGTCGTCGGGACGTTGCACGGGCACGGGTGCCGGGGGCTGCTCGTCGCGACGGTCCGCGCCGGTCAGCCAGGCGCGGGTCGCGGGGTCGAGGGTCGCCTCGGGCAACCAGGCGTCGGCGGCGGGGTCGATCCGGCGGCCGTGCAGGTCGGGCTGCTGCAGGGGCGGCGGGGGTGCTTGTTCGACGGGCGTCGGCGCGACCGGTCGACGGTTCGCCGCAGCGGTCACCGCACGCCCGCACTCACCGCAGAAGATCGCTCCGTCCGGGAGCATCGATCCGCAGTGTTCGCATCTGATCACGGGTGTCCTCTGTCCTCACTCGGCCGTCCACGACGCTCGCCGGCCTGCAGGCCATCGTAGTCACGCGCTCCGGCCGCACCCTGGCCGCGCGAGGGACGACCTCCACGCCCACCGACGACCGCGGCGACCGCGGTGCCGGCAGACCGCGGCCCGTCGGCGATCCGCAGCGACCGGAGCGAGACCGCGGCCCGGATGCGCTCCTTGCGGGTGCGCCCCGTGCGGAGGCTCGAGATCGCGTCGTCCGCCGCGGACCACATCCGGTCGGCGGTGGTGACGTCGGCGTCGTTCGGGCCGAAGACGGACCGGTCCGCCAGCGCGGCGAGGCCATTGCCCCCGTCGCCCGGCGCACCGACGACGGCTTCCCGCCGGGTCGCCGAGCGGTCCACGTCGTGCCCGCGGTCGACGAGCGCGTCGCGGTACTCGTCCCAGGCACCCACGATGCGGCCACGGGGGGTCGGCGCCCGGCGTCGGCGGCGACGACGGATGCGCTTGAGGAGCACGATGACGCCGAACGGCAGGAGCACGAGGGCGACGAAACCGAGCGTGGCGAGCACCCACGGCAGCGCGGCCAGCAGGATCTGCAGCCACAGGGGCTGCACGGGCGGTGTGTTGCGGTCGCTCTGCGGCGGTGCCTGCTGGGACTGGTCCTGCTGCTCGGCCGGGGGCGGCGGCACGACGGTCTCCGGGCGGGTGACCGGCTGCGGGGTCTGCTGCTGCTCGTCGGGGATGTCGCGCACGGTCGGGTTCGGGTCGATCATCACCCAGCCCCACTGCGCCGTGTCGACCTCGACGCGGGCGGTGACGTCCGAGCCGCGGAACGTCGTGGTGCCGCCCGTGGTCGAACCCGCACGGGCGTCTCCCCCGGCGTCGCCGCCGGCCGTGAAGCCCATCACCACGCGTGCCGGGTACCCGAGCTGGTTCGCCATCAGCGCTGCCGCCGCCGCGTACTGCTCCTGGTCGCCGATCATGATCGGGGACGTCAGGAGTTCCTGGATGCGGTCGGCACCGTGCCCGGAGCGGCTCGCCCGGTCGTCGCCCACGCCGTGGCTGACGTAGCCGTTCCGCTTGAGTTCCTGGATCATCGCGACGAGCTTGGCGCCGTCGGTGTCGGCGTTCCCGGTGTACGCGTCGACGGTGTCCCGCACGGCGTCGGGGACCGACCGCGGCGTCGGGATCGAGGCGTCACCGGGTCGCGCGGTGGCCAGCTCGTCGTCGGTCGGCTGTTCCGGGAGCACGGCCGTCAGGTCGTAGCGGGTGCCGTCCGCGATCCCGCCCACGACGGCGCCGGTTCCGGTCGACCCGTTGTAGAAGAACGCACCGCGTTCCTGCGCCGCGTCCGTGCCGGTGAACTCGACGCGCTCGAGGTCGCCGACGGTCGGCAGCCAGACACCGCTGTACCCCTCGACGCGCACGCCGACGCGCACCGTGGTGCCGCGGACACCCCGCACGTCGACGGACGTCGGGACCCGCTCGAAGGTGCCGGACGCCGTCGCGCCGTCCGCCCCGCCCACGCGGTAGACGACGCCGTCGTACGTGTCGAGGGTCGCGATCCGCACGAAGCCGTTCGCCGGCAGGCCGGTGACGCGCAGTTGCGTGGTGTCGGCCTCGGTCTGCTCCTCGTAGGCGCGGAAGCCGCTCAGCGGGCTGACGTAGTCGCGCGGGTCGAACGGCTTCACGACGTCGGTCCGTGCCACGGTGCGCCCCACCGACGGCGGAGCGACGAGACCGAGTCCGGTCGCGACGACGGCGGCCGCCACGATCGTCGCGCTCCCCACGAGCGCCGGACGCAGCACGGACCGGACGATCGGGACGCGGGCGCCGATGGTGGTCGCCACCGCGACGGCGCGGCGCGCATGGCGCACCGTGAGCGCCCAGACGAGCGCGATCCCGGTGAGCGCGACCGCGGTCGCGATCGACGTGTCCAGCCGGCTCGGCCCGATCACGACACCGGCCGCGAAGAGCACGAGCGCCGGGATGCTCGCGAGTTCCTGCCTGGAGGCGCGGGTCGCCACGCTCACGGCCGTCACGGTCGCGATCAGGAGCGTCACGAAGTACGGGACGAGCAACGACTCGTAGGATCCGACGGGCAGGCTGATGGTCACCAGCCGCTTCCAGCCGAGGGCGACGCCGGCGAACAGGTCGATGAGCCCCTGCCCCGTCGGCAGCAGGCCGTTCGCCTGACCCGGCACCGCCGCGGGCACGCCGGTCAGCGCGAACGCGGCCACCGTGGCGATCGCGACGACCGCGGTGGGCAGGCGGAAGACCGTCCCGATCAGGGCGACGAGCGTGCCGAAGACCACGGCGGTCACGGCCGCGACGATCATCGCGTCGTCGCGGTACACCGGCCACCACGCCGTGCTCGCGACGGCCAGCAGGAGCCAGACCGCGAGCGTGCCACCGACGAGCCGCGTCGGGGTCAGTCGGCGTGCCTCGCGACGGGCGTCCTTCCGGACGGTCTTCCGCGCCCGGGTGCCCGGGTCCGCTGCGGCGCTCACGCCGCCGTCGCCGATCGGTGCAGGGCGTGCCGGAGGTCGTCGAGGTAGCCGATCGTCATCACCGTGAGGCCGGCGACGCGGAGGAAGCGCGGCTGCGCCTCGGGCTCGCAGATGACCGCCACGACCTCGACCCCGACGGGGAAGCGCGTCGCCGCGAGCCGGAGTGCGGGCAGCTCGACGGTGGACCCGACCACGAGGAAGGCGACCGAGATGCCGGCGGTGTCGTTGCCGACGATGCGGGAGACCTCGGCGATCGGCAGGCAGGCGTCCGCCAGGCCGACCGACGCGAAGTCGTCGAGCAGCCGCGTCGGGGTGACGGTCGGCAGGGGGTGCACGGCGTAGACGGCGCGCTTGGCGAACTCCGGGGTCCGCTCGGACACCACGACCGTGACCTCTCGGCCGTCGCGGATCGCCCGGGTCCCGAGGGAGGCAGCGGCGCTGACGGCCAGCTCGAACTCCTCGTCGTCGGCGAACTCGGCGCGGGAGATCCCGAGCGCGATCACGAGGTGCGACCGACGGGTGTCCTCGAACTGCCGGACCATCAGCGCGCCGGACTTCGCCGTCGACTTCCAGTGGATCGTTCGGGGGTCATCGCCCGGCATGTACTCACGGATGGCGTGGAACGCGATGTCCGACGGCGACAGGTCGGTCGTGGCCTGCCCCTCGAGGTCACGCACGAGCCCGGTGCTCGTCGACGGGATCGCGATCGTCCGGGGGTGCACGATGACCTGCTCGCGGGCGGTCCAGACGACCTCGCGCCGGACCAGACCGACCGGGTCGGCGCGGACGCCCGTCACCGGCCCCACGTCGAGCACACCGCGTCGCACCGTGGGCACCGGGACCTCGCGCTCGAACGTGCCGCGTGGGCCGATCGACGGGATCGCGACGTCGACCAGGCCGGACCCGACCGGGACCTCCACGGTCGTCGGCACCGACGGCAGCCGCGCAGGGTTCTCCGCGGTGACCACCACGCCGGCATCGTCACCGACGGCGACGCGGTGCTGCGGCAGCCGCATCCGGATGAGCAGTCGCGAGCGGCCGATGAGGGCGATCGCGGCGACGACCACGAGGACCACCCCCGCGAAGCCGACGACGACGACCTCCCGCAGCCCGAAGCGGTACCCGAGCACGAACGCGACGAGCGTGAGCGCGGCGACCGTCCATCCCAGGCCGGTGACCACGGACGAGACCTCTGCCCACCCGCGCTTGACGAGTCTCCAGGCCGTCGCCCAGGCCCGGGCGAGACCGACGACGGCCTCTGCTGCCACGCCCTCACGGTCACCGACCAGGCGTGTCCGGACGTTGGTCAAGCCGGCGACCGTCCCCGTGCGCTCGTACGCCGTCGTCCCGCGACGCGACCGCGTCGAGGACGGGCGGCGCGACCGCGTGGAGACGGGCCGGCGGTCCGTCACGACGCGGACCGGTCCGCGGGCGGCGGGGTCTCGACGAGCAGCTGGGCGATCACGCTCGGGGCGCTGACGCCGTCGAACTCGGCCTCGGCGTCGAGCACCAGGCGGTGGGAGAGGACCGGGACCGCGAGGGCCTTCACGTCGTCGGGCGTGACGTAGTGACGGTGGTTCAGGGCGGCGAACACCCGCGAGGCGCGCATGAGGCCCATGGCCCCGCGGACACTGACGCCGAGACGGACCTCGCTCGCCGAACGCGTGCCGTCGACCAGCCGCGCGACGTAGTCGGCGATCACGGGGTCGACGTGCACCGTCCGCGCGATGGCGGCCATCTCGGTGATCGTCGCGGCGGGGACGACGCTCGCCAGCGGCACCGAGCTCGACGGCGCCGACGCGGTCTCGAGGATCTTGACCGTGGCGGCGTGGTCCGGGTAGCCAATCGAGGCCTTCATGAGGAAGCGGTCGAGCTGCGCCTCCGGCAGACGGTAGGTGCCGGCCTGCTCGATCGGGTTCTGCGTGGCGATGACCATGAACGGCTGGGCGAGCTTGTGGTTCACGCCGTCGACCGTGACGGCGGACTCCTCCATCGCCTCGAGCAGGGCCGACTGGGTCTTCGGGCTCGCGCGGTTGATCTCGTCGGCGAGGACGATGTTCGAGAAGACCGGGCCGCGGTGGAAGTCGAACTCCTGCGTCTTCTGGTCGTAGACGCTGATGCCGGTGATGTCGCCCGGGAGCAGGTCGGGGGTGAACTGGATTCGGTTCGTCGAGCCCTGCACGCTCTGCGCCATCGCCCTGGCCAGGCTCGTCTTGCCGGTGCCGGGGACGTCCTCGAGCAGGAGGTGTCCCTCGCTGAGCATCGCCGTGACCGCCAGGCGGATCACGAACGTCTTCCCGAGGAGCACCTGCTCGACGTTGGTCACGATGCGGCCTGCGACGTCGGCGAACCAGGTGGCCTGCTCCGGGGTCATGCTCATGCGGTGTCGTTCCTCGTTCTCGGGGATGGCGGTAGGGGCAGCGTACGGTCAGCGGGCGACGGAGCCGCGCTACTCGCTCGGCGAGGGGTCGGACGGCTGGGAGGGCTCGGGGTCCGGCTCCGGGTCGGCGCCCTTGACTGACTGGACGACGGGGTTGCTGTCGGTTTTCCCACCGACCGTCGCCACGACGGTGATGGTCTGCGCATCGACCGGGATGGCGGACCCTTCCGCGAACGACCCATTCAAATCGCCCGTCGGGCAGCCAAGGAACTCGAGAGCGGAGCCGCTGCAGATGTAGATCGTGTAGCGGACAGAAGGACTCTTGGTGTTCTGAGGGGGGTTCAGCGCGATGGCGCCCCCAGCTTGCGGACTCTCTGCGGTGGCACGTGTCGCCAGCGGAGTAGCCGAACCCACGTTGACCGCATCAGCGCAGTACTGACCGTTGTTGTCAGGGAGGCGACACGCTTCGATCGTGACACCGAGGGTGTCACCGTAGGCACTCGGGTACAAAGTGACGTCTCCGCCTGACGTCGTCGTGCTCGACCCTCCTTCCAAGCTGACTTTGTAGAAGGTCGCAGTACCCCCCGTAGCCCGAATGCCGGATACCACGATCGGGTAGTTACCGTCGCGATCAGACGACGTCGGCAACGAAACCCGCGCGGTTGCCCCTGCAGGCGATTCATAGGACCGCACCGGCCCTGTCACGCTCGCACTGCAGAATCCCTGCCCGTTGACCGCGACTACCGCGTAGTAGAGGGCCTGTTCGCCACCAGGCGAGTCGGCGAAGGAAGTCGCACCGCCCCCGGCCACCTTCGTCGCGTCATCCGCCGTCACAGCTGTGCAGTCGAATGAACCGCTCGCCAGGCGGAAGAGCCAGTACGCCTGGATCCCACTTCCGTTCCCGCTGGCCTGCGAGAAGTTGATCGAGACCGCGGTGGTGTCGCCGCTCTGCTGGCCCGTCGCTGTCAAACTACCTGGGGCCGAGGGCCTGCCGACGGCCACGCCCGTAGCGGACGCCGAGTTCCACTGCACCACCGTGCCGTTGCGGTCCGCGGCGTTCCGCGGCGAGACGGTGACCTTGTACTGCGCCGCACTCTGCGCACCGGTGAACGACGTGCTCGTCGCCGTACCCGTGCTGCGCGTCGACGAGAGGCCGGGGCCCTCGATCGTCACGACGTAGTCGTCGACCGGGGTGCCGTTGTTCGGGGCGTCGACCTTGTTCCACGAGACGTCGAGCTGGTTCGGCGTGCTCGTGCTCGGGCTGACCGTGATGCCCTTCGGCGGCGCCGGCACGAAGTCGGCGCTGACAGGAGAGGACTCCCCCGACGGCTTCGAGTCGCCGACGGCGTTGGTCGCGATGACGCTGAACCGGTACGACGACCTCGGGTCGAGCCCGGTGATCGTGCAGACGGTCGCGGTGCCGCAGTCCTTCGAGACACCGTTCGTGCCCTGGATGCGGTAGCCGGTGATCGGCGAGTTGTTCGCCTGCGGGGTCGCCCACGTCAGCGTTGCCTGACCGCCCTGGTAGGCGCCGGTCCGGCTCGGCGCACCGGGGGCGTCCGGGACGTCCTGCACGGAGATCGTGACGTCGCCCCACACGTACCGGTCCGGATCGTCGGTGGCGTCGGCGACCTGGTACTGCAGGTGGGTGTCGACGGGCTTCGCACTGTCGGAGACGCTCACCTGCAGCCGGGAGCGGTCCGCGCTCGGCGTCACCGTGACGCCGCCCGGCAGCCCGCCGGAGAGCCCGCGGATGTTCACGACCCGGAGTCGCTGCTCGGGGAACGGGTTCGTCGGCTGGTCGTTCTGCAGCACGTCGATCGTCGTCGTGGCACCCCGCTTCGTGACCGAGCGGTCGGCGCCGGGCTGCACGAGCGGCCGCGTGGAGCCGACGACGTCCACCGTGATCGACCCGGAGCGTCCGGCGTTCGCGTCGTCGGCGACACCGATGCCGATGGTGGCGGTGGTGTTCTTCTTCGCCGTGTCGGCGACCGTGACCGTCAGCTTCTGTCCGGAGATCGTCGCCGTTGTGCCGGCGGTCGGCTTGCTGACGACCGAGTAGCGCAGCTCCGGCAGGTCCTTCGGGTAGGGGTAGTCGGTCAGCTTCGTGAGGTCGATGGTGCGCGACTCCCCCGGCTGCAGGTCGACCGCCGACCCGGTGAACGCCGGGGGCTGGTTCGAGCGCGGGGTGACCTTGATCGGCAGCACGAGCGTGGCGACCCGCCCCTTGCCGCCGTTCGCGTTCGATCCGTCGGTCACCTCGAACGAGATCGATGCGTTGCCGTAGTAGAGCTTCGACGAGGTGAACTGCAGCGTGGACGGGTCGACCACCAGGTCCTGCCCGCTCGCGTGCGTCGCCTTCACGGTGCCGTCGTCCGTGATCTTCGCGGTCTGGCCGTTCGCCGTCACGACGTACTTGGACAGCGGGATGCGGACGGTGGCCTCGCTCTTCACGCTGATCGCGCCGGCGGTCCGGTTCACCTGCGGCAGGGCGTCGTCGAAGCCGGGGACGTGGATGAAGCCGTACGACACGATGTCCGGGTGGTCGACGCGGGCGACCGAGAACGGGATCACCTGCGACTCGTCGGTCAGCCGGACGGCGATGCGCTGGTCCTCGGTCGCGCGGGCGGTGTCGCCGTAGCCGTCCACCACGCCGACGCGCAGGTCGGCCGCGGTGCCCTCGGCGAAGAATACGTTGTCGAGCACGTCGACGGTGACGCTCTGCCGGTGCATGATGTCCTGCAGGTCGAGCGTGGTGTCGTCGACCTCGGGTCGGAGGGGTCGGGCGTCCTCGTCGACCGTGACGGTGAGGAACGCGGTGCTCACGCCGCCGTTCTCGTTCGCCACCGTGTAGAGCACGGCGTAGTCGCCGCTCGTCGCCGTCTTCGGCGGGGTCACCCGGATCTGCTGCTTCTGCAGGACCTTGGCGGTGACGTCCTGCGCCGTCGGCTCCGCCTTCGTGACGGTGAGCTGGCCGCCCTCGGGGTCGGAGTCGTTCTGCAGCACGCGCACCGTCACCGAGCCGCCGGGGCGGATCGTCACGTGGTCGGCCTCGGCCACCGGGTTCGATGCCTGCTCCGCCCGCGGGGCGATGCCGACGCGCACGGTGCCGGTCGCGCGGGCGCCGAGTGCGTCGACGACCGTGTAGGTGAACTCGTCGGTGCCGGCCGAGTAGTCACCGGCCTCGTACGTCAGCGAGTCGGACGCGACGTCGTTCACCGAGCCCTTGTCCGGGTTCGACGCGACGCCGACGAGCTGGACCGAGTCGCCGTCCGGGTCGATGCCGTTCAGCGGGATCGCGACGCGGACCGACTGCCCGGCGACGACCCGGGCGGTGACGGTCTGCGGGACGGGCGGGTTGTTCGTGGCGGCGTCCTGCTCGCGCACCGAGATCGACACCGTGGCGTCGGCGTACTGGCCGTCCGGCCCGGCGACGCGGTAGACGGCCGTGTAGTTGCCCGGCGTGGTGGGCGCGAGGTACCGGAGGTGGTCGCCGGAGACGAACAGCAGCCCGCCGTCGCCCGGGACGTTCTGGACCAGGTCCGGCAGCAGCGTGAGGGGCTCGCCCTCGGGCTGGGTGTCGTTGTCGAGGACGTCGATGTTCGCGACGTCGCCGACCCGGACGGTGGCGGTGTCCGGCTGCGCGACCGGCGGTTGGATCCGGTCGGGTCGCGGGATCTCGACGACGGTCACGGTCCCGGTGGCCGACGCCAGGCCGTTCGTCTCGGTGTACCGGAACGAGACCGGCCCGTCGAGCGGTGCGGTCAGCGTGACCCGCACGGTGTGCTGGTCGAGGATGCTCGCCTGCACGCCGGACCCGCGATCCGGTCCGTCGAGCGCGGTGACGAGCAGCACACCGCCCGCGGGGTCGATGTCGGTCGCCGTGACGTCCGTGTCCTTCGTCGACAGCGTGTTCACGAACACCGTCTTCGGCGTGGTGATCGGCGCACTGGAGGCGTCCGGTGGCGCGAGGACCGTGATGCGGACGATCCCGCTCGACGTCTTCGTGCCGTCCGTGACGGTGTACTCGAGCTGGTGGTCCCCCGCCCGCGCTCCCTGCACGCGGAAGGTGCCCGAGTCGTAGCTCGGGGTGACGGTCAGCCCCGCCGCAGAGGAAACGCTGGTCAGCGTCACGGTGCCGTTCCCGCCACGCACGTGCTCGAGCGGGTCGACCGTGAAGGCCTTGCCCGCGTACCCCTGCACGGGGAACGGATCCGCGTACAGCGGGACGCTGCCCTGTTTCGCGACGTGCACGGTGACGGAGCCGCGTCCGTCGGCACGGCCGTCGCTGACGACGAGCTGCACCGGGCGGTCGCCGGTCTTGCCGCTCGCGTTCCGGAAGTCGAGCAGCCCGTCCGGCGTCGTCGACTCGCGGTCGCCGTCGGCTGCGCTGGCGGACTTCAGGTAGACCGGGTCGCCGTCCGGGTCCACCCAGTCGCCGAGCACGTTGGTGACGACGTGCCCGTTCTGCACGACGTCGGCCGAGGTGTCCCGCACCTGCCGGGGCGGGTCGTTCGCCGAGTCCGGCCGGACGCTCACCCTGACGGTCGCGGTGTCCGATCCGCCGTTGCCGTCGGTGATCGTGTACGGGAACGAGACCGTCCCCGCGGCCCGTGCGGCGAGCGTGATCTGCAGACGCTGGCCGTCGCCGACGATCGCGACGTCGCCGACGGCGTCGTCGACCTGCCCGACCTCGCTGATGACGATCGGGTCGCCGTTGGGGTCGTAGTCGTTGAGCAGGACCGGGAGGCTCGTGGTGCGTCCCGGACGAGCGCCCAGGTCGTCGTCGACCGCGACCGGCGGCTTCTGGTCCTTGTCGACCTCCGGGTCGTCGTCGGACACCTGTTCCTGCTGCTGGTCGTCGTCCTTCTTGATCAGGTCGGCCCAGTTGTCGATGACCTGGCCGCTGCGGTCGATCGCCCAGGAGCGTCCGCTCCGGGGGTCGTTCGCGACCACGGTCTGCCCGTTGTGCAGGATCTGCAGCTCACCCGCGCCCGCGGTGTCGGCGAGGCGTTGCAGTCCGCTGCCCTGGCAGCTGTCCATCGCCTGCCCGCCGGCCCAGGCCGCGTAGGTGCAGGAGCCGACGACGGTGGGTCGGGCGGCACGGCCGGAGACCCGCAGCGCGGTGGTGTCCACGTCGCCGGAGGCCGAGACCCGGACGAGGCCGGCGGTCCCGGCGACGGTCACCCGCGAGGCGTCGTCGGCCGACCGCTGGAGGGACGGCGAGGTGCCCACGCGGTCACCGAGGTCGACGGTGTCGCCGTCGACCGAGAGCTCGCCGGAGGTCCGGTCGAGCACGGCCAGGTGGTCGCCGAACGAGGCGACCTGGAAGTCGTCGGCGCGGTCCATCTTGACGGTCCAGCGCTGCTCGACGGAGAGCGTGGTGCCGACCTCGACGAGGGACGCCGTGCCGGTCCGCGGCGAGTACACCGCCACGTGGTCGTCCGAGGCGTCGAACACGGCGTCGGCGCCGAGGGTCAGGTCCGCCTTCGTCGACGCGTCGAACTCGCCGAGGTCCTTCGCGGGCGTCGCCCACAGCTCACCGGTGTCGGCGTTGCCGATGACCGCCGTCGACCCGGCGAAGAAGACCTGGGGCGAGCCGGCGGGCAGGGTCACGGGGTCCGCGACGGTGGCGTCCGCGACGTCGACCTTCGCGACCGTGCCCTTCGTCTCGTCGACGCTGTAGACCATCGACCCGCGCTGGAGCACGGACAGGTCGTCGCTCGCGGTCTCGACGGCGGTGTTGAGCTGCAGGACACCCGTGTTCGCCCGGCCGACCGCTCCGTACTCGGCCGACGGCACCCAGACCGTGCCGTCCCCGAGGTCGACGCGCTGCGTGTGGTACCCGGTCGACGCGACCGCGGCGGTGGCCACGACGGCGCCGACGAGCACCGAGGCGCCCACGGTGACGGCGGCCGAACGGTGCTTCGCGAGGAACGCCCGGATCACCCGCTGCTCCCGATCGTCGCGCACTTCTGCGCGCTGGCGACCCCGGTCTTGCCGTCGCGGTTCACAGCGACGGCGATGCACTCCTCGTCGCCCTTCTTGCCCGAGACGACGAAGCTGGACCCCGTCTGCTGGCTGGCGGCGCCGTTCGACGAGATGACGTAGGTGTCGCCGTTCCGGAGGCCCGGGTCGGCCCAGGTGAAGGTCACCGACGCCGGCGTGGTCTCGGCGCGGACGTCCGAGACGACCGGGATCGCGCCGGCGCCGAGGCGTCCGACGACGATGACCGTCGCGATCGCGAGCGCAGCGACGACCACGACCGTCAACGAGGTGGCCCACACGAGCGTGGAGCGCGAGCGCCGTCGGGCACGGGTCACCGACCCGGTGCGGTGGACGGTCCCGACGCTCTGCGACGCGGCGGCGGAGGAACCACCGACGACGGCCTTGCGCGTGCGCCGACGGGCACCGACGCGGGACGGCGGCTGGAGCTCACGGATCATGGTGCGGTCGCCGTGCGGCGTCGGCGTCGCGACGGCCCAGGCCTCGACCGCGACGTCGGCCGCGGTCTGCGGGATGCCGAGCTCGGCCTCGACCTGCTGGAACCCGCGGACGAGTTCCATCACGGTGGACGGCCGGCCGGCGACCTTGCGGGACATCGCGGCGGCCAGCAGGCGCTCGAGGGACGGCGGGACGTCGGTCCGGCCGGTCGGCTTCACCCCGCCCTTGTCGATGCGTCCCATCAGGTCGGCGGCGCCGTTCTTGCCCCCGCGGATCTCGAACGGGCTGCGGCCCGCGAGCAACGAGAAGACGGTGGCCGCGAGGGAGTAGACCTCGGACTGGATGGTGCCGCGCGACTCGTCGATGAGGACCTCGGGTGCGGACCACGGGATCGACATGCCCACTGGTTCGTCCGGGTCGGACTCGCCGATGGTCGCCGCGATGCCGAAGTCGGAGAGCACCGGGTTGCCGTAGGCCGTGAGCAGGATGTTCGACGGCTTGATGTCGCGGTGGAGGACGCCTTCACGGTGCGCCGTCTCGAGCGCGGACCCGATCCGGATGCCGATCGACAGCACCTCGGACACGGGGATGGGCTCGCGGCGGTACCGCTCGCTCAGGGACGACGAGCAGAGCTCCATCACGAGGTACGGGCGGCCGTCGGAGGCCACGCTCGCCTGGAAGACCGTGAGGATCGACGGGTGCGTGCTGAGGCGGGCCATCAGGTTGGCCTCGGCCTGGAACATCTGCCGGACCCGGTCGTCCACGACCTCGTCGAGGAGCACCTTGACGGCGACCTGCCGACGCGGCATGTCCTGCTCGTAGAGGAAGACGTCGGCGAACCCGCCGGACCCGAGGACGTGCACGGGGCTGAAGCCGCCGATCACGGGCGGGCTGGACGGCAGACGTCGCGCCATCGTGCCCTCCTCCCCGGCCGAGCGGCCAGCTCTCTCGTCACGGCCATGCCATTGTACGAACCGCGGGTGACCGACATTCCGCACACCGCTCACAGCGGAACGTCGGTCGGACCCCAGTTCGGGGGTCACTCAGTGACGCGGGAGCGTGTCCTCGACGTCGCCGTCGTCGGGTGCGCCGTCGACCTGCAGGACGACCACCGTCACGTTGTCGCGGCCGCCCGCGACGACCGCGTCGCCGACCAGCCGCTCGGCGAGGTCCTGCGCGCCCGGCACCCGCGCCGCGATGCGGGCGATGCCGGCGTCGCCGAGCTCCTTCGTCAAGCCGTCCGAGCAGACGATGTAGCGGTCGCCGGCACGGAGCGGCAGGGTCCACCAGTCGGGCTCCGGCGGCTCGCCGAACCCGACGGCACGGGTGATCACGTTGCTGTCCGGGTGGCGCTCGGCGTCCTCTGCACGGAGCAGCCCGGCGTCGACCATCTCCTGCACGACGGAGTGGTCGACCGTCACGCGACGGAGGACCCCGCCGTCGATCCGGTAGGTGCGCGAGTCACCGACGTTGAAGACCAGCGCCGCCGGCTGCCCCTGCGACGCGACGAGCGCGATGCCGGTCACCGTGGTGCCGGCACCGATGGCGTTGCCACCGGCGGCCCGCTCGATGTCCGCGGTCGCGAGCAGCAGCGCCCGCTGGATCGACTGCCGGGTCGTGAAGGCGCTCTCGGTCGCCTGCTCGAGACGACGCACGACCGCGTCGCTCGCCCGGTCACCCGCGAGGTGCCCGCCCATGCCGTCGGCGACCACGAAGAACGGTGCCGCGACGATGTAGCTGTCCTCGTTGTGGTCACGGCGCCGACCGACGTCGGTCGCTGCTCCCCACGAGAGCGTCAGGGTGGCGCCGTCGGCACCGGGGACGTCGATGGCGTGCGCAGTCGCTGCTCGGCCGAGTTCGGTCACGTTTCAGGATCGCTCTCTGGGGGTTCGGGGCGGGCCGGCTGGTGGATCGGTGGGCCACGGGGGAAGTGGCGGGAGGTCCCTCGTCGACGATGCGACACGCAGGTGCGGCGAGAGGACCTCGATGACGTTGCCGTCTCCGATCTCGACAACCGTACCCGTCAGGACGACGTTCGACGCACCCGCCGGCATCCGGAACGGTGCTGCGCCCGCCGGACGCACCACGGTGCCGTTGGTCGATCGGAGGTCGTCCACGACGGCGGCTTCGCCCTCGGCGTGCACGAGGACGTGCGAGGACGACACCTGGCCGGTGGCCGACGGGACCGTCACGAGTTCGGGGGCCGGGCCGCGCGTGATCCGCGGCAGCGCGGGACGCCGCCCGACGATGACGGGACGGTCGAGCGGGAGGACACGGTCGCCGATCCGGATGGACGGCACCCGCCGCACCGGCGCAGGTGCCGGAGGCTCGATCGGTGCGGGCGGCCCGGTCGGTGCGGCCGGGAGGCGCGGTGTGGCCCCGTCCTGCGTCTCGCCACCGGCGCCGGGTCGCGCTGGCACCCGGACGATGGTGTCCTCGGTCGCTGATGCGTCCGGACGCCCGCCGCGCACCGGTCTGATGACCGTGTCGCCGAGGGCGTCGTCCACGCCGTCGCCCCCCACGTCGCCCCCCGCATCGTCGGAGCGCGGGACGGCGGGTCGACGGATGACGGTGTCATCGATGTCGTCGTCGCGCACTCGAGGCCTCCTGGGGGTGGTCCACACCACCGTAGACGATCCGGTCCGCCTGACCTCATCGACGCTCCCACGCCGGACCGCTGCGGGCACGGACCGATCGCAGCACGAGGGCCGCGAGCGGGTCGTCCGGCCGGGTCTCGAGCGCGTACTGCGCCCGGGTCTGTGCCCGCGCGACCGAACCCAGCGCCCATGCGCACCACGACGCCATCGCCAGCGCACCGGCCGCTCCGGTCACCGTGTCCGCGGAGAGGTCGTCCGCCCGCCACCGCTGCCACGCCTCCGCGCACCGGTCCCCCGCGATCCGCACCCGGTCACGGTCCGGCTCCGGTCCGCACCCGCGCAGCGCCGGCGGAGTCGGGTCGTGGAACGGGTCGAACGCCGTCACCGTCCGGGGGTCCGGAGCGTCGCGTGCCGCGACGAACGCGAGCAGCGCGAAGCGCGGCGCGAGGGCACCGCAGGCCGTGATGACGGCGATGGCGGCCGGCCGTGGCAGCGCGCTCGAGCCGGGTCGGACGAGGGCGGCGCACGCCGCACGGAGGGTGACCGCAGCCGCGATCTCGCGCGGGTACCGGACTGCGGCTTCGGGGTGGACTCGTGTCGTCGTGGGGATCATGCACGTCATCGAAACGCACCACGCGCCTCCAGGCCGGCGGTCACCAGCCATCTGTGGAACGCACGGACCCCACCCGCCCCTGTGGAGGACGAGTGGGGTCAGCGGTGTGCGGAACGCGAGCCGCGGATCAGACGGTGACGGGCTCGAGACTCTCGGCGACCAGGTCCCAGCCGCCGTCGCGTTCCTCGAGCACCACGCCGTGCGTCGACGCCCACCGGACGAGGTCCGGCATCGACGACGCCTGCGCGCCGGTCCGGGCGAGCAGCGCCACCAGGCGGCCCTTCGCCGTCTTGTTCCAGTGGTTGAGCGCCTTCCGACGACCGGAGCCGTCGACACTCACGACCCGGGGCGCGACCGCCCCGTGCACCGGACCGAGCTGGCGGTACCCCTCGGAGCGGAGGTCGAGCACGAGACCACCGGCCGTCCGGAGGTCGAGCACGCGCGACGACGGCGCAGGCCAGTGCGCGGCCAGTCGCAGCGTCCCCAGCCGGGAGTCGTGCGACAGGCGGTAGGCGGGGACGGGGTCGCCGCCACCGATCGGTCCGAACATCGCCGACTGCACGATCACGTGCTCGAACCACCACGCACGAGTCGCGGGATCGGCGTCGAGAGCACCGAGCGGGTCGTAGAGCACCCCGGTGTACCGATCGATCGCTGGCATGGTCCCGGAGGTCTCGAGCACGAGGTTGCGGAACCGCTCCTCGATCGACTTCGGGCCGAGCTTCAGGGCCGTCCGGGCCGAGGACTCCTCGGAACTGACGGAGCGGGCCGCGGTGATCACCGCGGCCCGCTCTGCAGCCAGTTCCGGGAACGACAGCGCACGCAGATCGAGCGCGTGCTCCGTGTCCCCGCCCTCCCGCTTCGTCTCCGAAGGCGGGAGGAGGACGGTCAGTCCGGTCAGGACGCCAGCGCGGCCTGCCGCGCGACGATCGTCACCGTGTCGTGCTCCACCGACAGGAAGCCGTCCTCGGCGTCGACCGCGACGGTCGAGCCGTCGGCCCGCGTGATGCGGACCTGACCCTGCGCCAGGATCGCGAGCATCGGCTCGTGCCCGGCGAGGATGCCGATCTGGCCCTCCGTCGTGCGTGCGACGACCATGGTGGTGTCGCCCGACCAGACCTCACGGTCGGCCGAGACGACGCTCACGCTGAGACCCGCCATGTCAGCGGTTCTCCTTCTGGATCTGCGCCCACTTCTCTTCCACGTCGTTGATGCCACCGACGTTGAAGAACGCCTGCGTCGCAACGTGGTCGAACTCGCCGTCGGCGATGGCGCGGAAGGACTCGATGGTGTCCTTGAGCGGCACCGTGGAGCCCTCGACACCCGTGAACTTCTTCGCCATGTAGGTGTTCTGCGAGAGGAACTGCTGGATACGACGAGCGCGCTCGACCGTGATCTTGTCCTCTTCGGAGAGCTCGTCGACACCGAGGATGGCGATGATCTCCTGCAGTTCCTTGTTCTTCTGGAGGATCTGCTTGACGCGCGTGGCCGTCTCGTAGTGGTCGGCGCCCAGGTACCGGGGGTCCATGATGCGCGACGTCGAGGTCAGCGGGTCGATCGCCGGGTAGAGACCCTGCGACGCGATCTCGCGGGAGAGCTCCGTGGTGGCGTCGAGGTGCGCGAACGTGGTCGCCGGCGCCGGGTCGGTGTAGTCGTCAGCCGGCACGTAGATCGCCTGCAGCGAGGTGATCGAGTGACCACGCGTCGAGGTGATGCGCTCCTGGAGCACACCCATCTCGTCGGCGAGGTTCGGCTGGTAGCCCACCGCGGACGGCATGCGACCGAGCAGCGTCGAGACCTCGGAACCGGCCTGCGTGAAGCGGAAGATGTTGTCGATGAAGAGGAGCACGTCCTGCTTCTGGACATCGCGGAAGTACTCCGCCATCGTCAGCGCCGACAGGGCCACGCGGAGGCGCGTTCCCGGCGGCTCGTCCATCTGGCCGAACACGAGGGCGGTCTTGTCGAAGACCCCCGCCTCTTCCATCTCGCCGATGAGGTCGTTGCCCTCACGGGTGCGCTCGCCGACACCGGCGAACACCGACACACCGCCGTGGTCCTGCGCGACGCGCTGGATCATCTCCTGGATGAGGACGGTCTTGCCGACGCCCGCACCACCGAAGAGACCGATCTTGCCACCCTGCACGTACGGGGTGAGGAGGTCGATCGACTTGATGCCGGTCTCGAACATCGAGGTCTTGGACTCGAGCTGGTCGAAGGCCGGGGCCTTGCGGTGGATCGGCCAGCGCTCGGTGATCTCGAGCTTCTCGTCGGTGTTGAGCACGTTGCCCAGCACGTCGAAGACCTTGCCCTTGGTGACGTCGCCGACGGGGACCGAGATCGGAGCGCCCGAGTCACGGACCTCCTGGCCACGGACCAGGCCGTCGGTCGGCTTCAGGGAGATGGCACGGACGAGGTCGTCGCCGAGGTGCTGCGCGACCTCGAGGCCGATCTCCTGCGACGAGTCACCGATGGTGATGGTCGTGAACAGGAGGTTGTACATCTCCGGGATTGCGTCGTGGGGGAACTCGATGTCGACGACGGGACCCGTGACACGGGCGATCCGGCCGACACCGGGCGCCGACGACGTCTCGACCGCGGTGGTTGCGGTGTCGGTCATGGCTGGTGCCTTCCTGAGGGTGGGTAACTGTCCGCGAACGACGCGGACTACTTCTTCTTCGACGAGAGGGCGTCGGCGCCGCCGACGATCTCGGAGATCTGCTGCGTGATCTCGGCCTGACGCGCGTTGTTCGCGAGTCGGGTGAAGTCACGGATCAGCGAGTCCGCGTTGTCGCTGGCCGCCTTCATCGCCTTCTGCCGGGCGGCGTGCTCGGAGGCAGCCGACTGGAGCATGGCGTTGAAGATGCGGCTCTCGATGTAGACCGGGAGCAGCGAGTCGAGCACCGCATCGGCGTCCGGCTCGAACTCGTAGAGCGGGAGCGGCTCGTTGTCCGACGGCTCCTCGACACCCTCGACGACCTCGAGCGGGAGCAGGCGCACGACCTGCGGCTCCTGGGTCGCCAGGCTGAGGAAGCGGTTGAAGACGATGTGGATCTCGTCCACGCCGCCCTCTGCGGTGTCCTGGAGGAACTTCGCCACGACGGCGTCGCCGATCTCCTTGGCCGTCGAGAACTCCGGCTGGTCGGTGTTGCCGACCCACTGCTGCTCCGACGCACGCTCACGGAACGCGAAGTACCCGACGGACTTGCGCCCGACCAGGTAGAACACGACGTCCTTGCCCTCGCTGCGGAGCAGGGAGGCGAGCTCCTCGCCCTGCTTGAGGACGTTGGTGCTGAACGCGCCGTTCAGGCCCCGGTCCGACGTGAACAGCACGACGGCTGCCCGCGTCGACGACTCCGGCTCGGTGGTCAGCACGTGGTCGACGTTCGAGAACGTCGCCACGGCGGACACCGCACGCGTCACGGCTCGCGAGTACGGGCCGGACGCAGCCATGCGGGCCTGCGCCTTCTGGATCCGCGACGCCGAGATCAGTTCCATCGCGCGAGTGACCTTCTTCGTGGTCTTCGCGGACTTGATTCGCTGTCGGTAGACCCGGACCTGCGCTGCCATCTAGCGACGACCCTTGACGATCTGCTCCTGGTCGACGTCCTCGGCGTCGGCAGCGTCGAACTGCTCGGAGCCGAGGGTCTTGCCGTCGCTCGTCTGGAAGCTCTTCGTGAACTCGTCGATCTGCTTCGACAGCTCCGAGACCGTGTCGTCGCTGAGCTGGTTGGTCTCGCGCAGCGTCGTGAGGACGTCGGAGTTGCGACGCAGGTGGTCGAGCAGCTCGGACTCGAAGCGGAGCACGTCCGGCACCGGGACGGTGTCGAGCTTGCCGTTCGTGCCGGCCCAGATGGAGACGACCTGCTCCTCGACCGGGTACGGCGAGTACTGCGGCTGCTTGAGGAGCTCGGTCAGGCGGGCACCACGGTCCAGCTGGCGACGCGACGCCTGGTCGAGGTCGGACGCGAACATCGCGAACGCCTCGAGCGAGCGGTACTGCGCCAGCTCGAGCTTCAGCGTGCCGGAGACCTTCTTGATCGACTTCACCTGCGCGTCACCACCGACGCGGGACACCGAGATGCCCACGTCGACGGCCGGACGCTGGTTCGCGTTGAAGAGGTCCGACTGCAGGAAGATCTGGCCGTCGGTGATGGAGATGACGTTCGTCGGGATGTACGCCGAGACGTCGTTCGCCTTGGTCTCGATGATCGGGAGACCCGTCATCGAGCCGGCGCCGAGCTCGTCGGACAGCTTCGCGCAACGCTCCAGCAGACGGGAGTGCAGGTAGAAGACGTCACCCGGGTAGGCCTCGCGGCCCGGCGGACGACGGAGGAGGAGCGACACGGCGCGGTAGGCCTCGGCCTGCTTCGACAGGTCATCGAAGATGATCAGGACGTGCTTGCCCTGGTACATCCAGTGCTGGCCGATGGCCGAACCGGTGTACGGGGCGAGGTACTTGAAGCCGGCCGGGTCGGAGGCCGGGGCGGCGACGATGGTGGTGTACTCCATCGCGCCGGCGTCCTCGAGCGCACCCTTGACGGAGGCGATCGTGGAGCCCTTCTGACCGATGGCGACGTAGATACAGCGAACCTGCTTGTCCTCGTCGCCCGACTCCCAGTTGGCCTTCTGGTTGATGATCGTGTCGATCGCGATGGCCGTCTTGCCGGTCTGGCGGTCGCCGATGATCAGCTGACGCTGACCGCGGCCGACGGGGATCATCGCGTCGATGGCCTTGATGCCGGTCTGCAGCGGCTCGTGGACCGACTTGCGCGACATGACGCCGGGGGCCTGGAGCTCGAGGGCACGACGACCCTCGGCCGGGATCTCGCCGAGACCGTCGATCGGGGCGCCGAGCGGGTCGACGACGCGACCGAGGAAGCCGTCGCCGACGGGGGCCGAGAGGACCTCGCCGGTACGCGTGACTTCCTGGCCCTCTTCGACACCGGCGAACTCGCCGAGCACGATGGCGCCGATCGAGTCCTCGTCGAGGTTCTGCGCGAGGCCGAGCGTGCCGTCCTCGAAGCGGATGAGCTCGTTCGCCATGACGCCGGGGAGGCCCTCGACGTGCGCGATGCCGTCGCCGGCGTCGATGACGTGCCCGACCTCGGCCGTGGAGGCCTTCGTCGGCTCGTAGTTCGAGACGAAGTCCTTCAGGGCATCACGGATCTCATCGGGGCTGATGGTGATGTCTGCCATGGGATTTTCCTTGTTGGTTTCCGGGGCCGTCAGGCTCCGAGAGGGTGATGCTGCCTGACTCGGCAGTTCCCGTTGTGGACTTGGGAGGGGCGGCTTCGACCGTACGCTCAGCCGGCGAGCTGGAGCCGGAGCTCCGAGAGACGCGTGGCGACGGTGCCGTCGATGACGTCGCCGCCGATCTGCACCCGGACCCCGCCGACGACCGAGGGGTCGACCACGTGGTTGATGCTGATGTCCTTGCCGTACTTCTCGCCGAGGCCGCGGGCGACACGAGCCGCCTGGCCTGCGGAGAGGGGGGTGGCGGTGATGACCGTCGCGACGAGCTTGTCCGCCTGCTCGGCCACGATGCGCGAGGCATCGCGGACGAGTTCACCGATGCGGCGACCACGGGGCTGCTGCACGAGGTGCGACAGGATCGTGATCGTCTGCGCCGAGGCCTTGCCGCCGAGCAGACGCTCGACGAGCGCGCTCTTCTCAGCCGGGCTGCCGAGCTTGGTGCCCAGCGCCAGCTCGAGGTCGGCGTCCGAACGGACGGCGGACTCGAAGGAGAACAGCTCGGACTCGAGGGAGACGTCCGACGGGGCGGTGGCGGCGACGGCGCGGATGCCCGCGTCCTCGATACCGACGAGCACGTCCTGGTGCGAGGACCAGCGCGAGCCGGCCACCGCGGTCAGGACCGCACGCGTCGCGACCGACTGACCGGCGAAGACGCGGTCGACGACCACCTTCTTGCCGGCCGGGTCGGCCGTCGGGTCGGACAGCAGACCGAGCAGCTGCGGCGCACCGGCGATCGCACGCCCTGCGGCGAGGATCTCGGCACCGGCGGCAAGGTCGGCCGACCCGCCGAGGTCGACGAGCACCGCCCTCGTGGACGCCAGTGCTTCCCTGGTGGCGCTGCGCATGCTCAGTGCTCCCCCGTCTTCGTGGCCTGCGAGGCCTCGAGGTCGGCGAGGAACCGGTCCACGACCGCGGTCGACTTGGCGTCGTCCTTGAGGGACTCCCCGATCACACCGGAGGCGAGGTCGAGGGCGAGGGTGCCCACCTCGCTCCGCAGCGACTGGACAGCGCTCTGACGCTCGGCCTCGATCTGCGCCTGGGCGTTGGCGGTGATGCGTGCTGCATCGGCCTGTGCCTGCTCGCGCAGCTCGTTGCCGATCGCGTTCGCGTCGGCGCGGGCCTGCTCACGGATCCGCGACGCCTCGGCACGTGCCTCGGCGAGCTGCTTGTTGTACTCGTCGAGCGCAGCCGCGGCCTGCTCCTGAGCAGCCTCGGCCTTCTTGATGCCACCTTCGATGGCCTCGGTGCGCTCGTCGAGCATCTTCGTGATCCGCGGGATGATGACCCGCCAGAAGACCAGCAGGATGACGATGAACGCGACCAGCGACCAGACGATGTCGTACAGCGGCGGGACGAGGGGACTGTGCGTCTCCTCCGCCGCGATGATGAGTGCGTTCTGCATCGAGTGGCCTTAGTTGGTGCCGGTGAAGATGAAGTACGTGGCGATGCCGATGAAGGCGAGGGCCTCGGTGAAGGCGATACCGATGTACATGAGGGTCGTCAGGCGGCCCTGGAGCTCCGGCTGGCGAGCGACGGACTCGATCGTCTTGCCGACGACGATGCCCACGCCGATGGCCGGACCGATCGCTGCGAGGCCGTAGCCCACGGTCGCGATGTTGCCGTTGATCTCCGCGAGAACGGTCGTTGCGTCCACGTGTTTTCCTTTCGAGATGCGGCCCGGCGGATGCCGTGCCGTATTGGGGGTCAGTACAGGTCGTTGATCAGTGCTCGTCAGCCAGCGCGAGCTGGATGTACACAGCGGTCAGCAGCATGAAGACGTAGGCCTGCAGCAGCGCGACCAGGATCTCGAAGAAGCTGAACGCGATGCCGAACGCGAGCGTCCCGACGCCGAAGAGCTTGAACAGGCCTTCGCTGTCGAAGAAGAAGAACTGCGTCGCAGCGAAGAACAGGACGAGCAGCAGGTGGCCGACGACCATGTTCATCAGGAGTCGCAGCGTCAGCGTCACCGGACGGAGCACGAAGGTCGAGACGAGCTCGATCGGCGTCACGATGATGTAGAGCGGCCACGGCACGCCGGGCGGGAAGAGGGCGTTCCGGAGGAACGCGCCGGGGTGCTTCCGCAGGCCCGCGTAGATGAACGCGATGTACGCGACGGCCGCGAGGATCATCGGGTACGCGATACGGCTGGTGCCCTGCAAGTTGAACCCGGGGATCAGACCCGTGAGGTTCAGGAACAGCACGGAGAAGAAGATCGTGGCGAGGATCGGCAGGAACCGCTTGCCGTCCTTCTCCCCCAGGTTGTCGAAGGTGTTCCGGCGGACGACGTCGAACGCGTACTCGATGAGCGCCTGGCCGCGGCCGGGCACGAGCTTGAGCGAACGGGTCCCGATGACGCCGATCAGCAGCAGGACCGCGACGGCGACGAAGCGGATGATGACGAGCCGATCGATCTCGAAGGGCGTCCCCGCGAAGAAGATCGCATCCGGGAAGAACTCGTTGATCGACGGACCATGGAACTCGGCGGCCTTGCTGCTCCCCGCCGCAACGGTGTTAGCCGCAGCGGTGAGGGACAGGGGAAGAGCGTGGGATAGCAGCGCTGTCTCCTGTGTCGGCGCGCGCACGCATGGCACGCGATGGTGGACGTTGTGGAGGCTCGTCCGCTCCGAGCATTGCTCCGGACGCGGACTCCGAGAAGCCTATCAGGTGCGAGAGCCTTCCCGGTCTCTCAGTTGCGGGGTGCGTCCTTCTCAGGAGAAGCGGAGTCTCCGGGCAGGGACACCCCGATCGGGATGCGGGCCTTGGCCACGGCGACGACGTCGATCACGAGCGAGCCGACGACCCCGGCGATGATCACGATCGCGAGCACCGGGAAGTCCACCCAGTCGCGGTCCCGCAGCAGGACGAGCACCACGATGAAGACGATGAACTTCAGAAGCCAGGTGCCCATCACGATGCCGAAGAACGCACCGGAGATCATCTGCCCCTTCGAGACCCGCAGGGCGACGAGGACGCTCACCGCCGTCAGGCCGAGGAACACCACGCTGAGGACGGCCCCGAGCAGGCCGCCGACGAGTCCGGGACCGCCGGCCACGAGCAGGCCGATCACTCCCCCGACGACGGCGAGTCCGACCGCGAGGACGGCCCCCCAGGTGATGATGCGGCGGAACACCGGCCGGACGTGGTCGAGCGCGTTCGGTGCGGTCACGTGATGTCTCCTGGGATCGAGCGGTCGTTGGCGGCCCGGTCGAGCGGGTCGAGGCTGGCGTCCACCACGGTGGTGGAGCGGGTGGCGACCTGCGCGGCGAACTCGGCGCGCTTCCGGCCGAGCGGCGCGAAGGTGGCGACGGCGCACACGGTGAACCCGACGGCGACGAAGACGACCACCCAGTACCAGTCCACGAAGAGGAACAGCAGGCAGCCGACGGCGACCGTCGCCGTCCACGCGTAGAAGATGAGCACCGCGTGGAAGTGCGAGTGCCCCATGTCGAGCAGGCGGTGGTGCAGGTGCTTCCGGTCGGCCGAGAACGGCGACTTGCCCGCGCTGAGCCGCCGGGTGACGGCGAGCCCGAAGTCGAGGATCGGCACGATCAGGATCGCGAACGGCAGCAGGATCGGGATGAAGGCCGGCAGGAGCGCCTGGCGTGTCTGCACCGCGGCGGGGTCGATGTTGCCCGTCACGGAGACCGCGCTCGTCGCCATCAGGAACCCGACCAGCAGCGCCCCGGCGTCACCCATGAACAGCTTCGCGGGGTGCCAGTTCAGGATGAGGAAGCCGAAGCAGGCGCCGACGAGCACCGCCGTGAGCAGGGACGGCAGGTTGAAGAAGAACTCCGTCTGCACGACCACGCGGTTGATGAAGAACGTGTAGAGGAAGAACACCCCGCCGGCGATGATCGCGACCCCCGCGACCAGGCCGTCCAGGCCGTCGATGAAGTTCACCGCGTTCATCACGAGCACCACCGCCAGCACGGTGAAGATCAGGCTCATGTAGGACGAGCCGACGCCGAGCGTGTTGCCGATCGGCAGGGAGACGATCGCCACGCCCTGCCACGCCAGGATTCCCGCGGCGATGATCTGCCCCGCGAGCTTCGTCATCCAGTCGAGATCCCAGATGTCGTCGGCGACACCGAGCACCACGATGATCGTCGCCCCGCCGAGCACGGCCAGGACGCGGTTCGGCTCGGCGAACACGAGCCGGAAGTAGTCGGTCCCCGCGATGGAGGGGAAGAGGAACCAGGCGGCGAGCAGGGACACGATCACGCCGAGGTACATCGCGATGCCGCCGAGCCGTGGCGTCGGCGTGCGGTGCACGTCGCGCTCGCGGACCTTCGGGTACCACTTGTACTTCAACCCCAGCTTCCACACGATCCAGCTGACGCAGAAGCTCACGACGGCGGCGATGGCCCCCGCGAGCAGGTAGTACTTCATCCGACGAGGTCGGCCCCGACGACCCGGGTGATGTCGTCGTCGGAGACCACGCCGTGCCGGACGATGCGGAGCTTGCCGCCGTCGGACAGTCCGGTCGCGTCGACGATCGTGGACCCCGTCGATGCCGCGAAGCCCTCGTGCACGTCGAGCGGGCCGCCGTCGAGGTAGACCGCGACGCTGTCGCCGAGCATCGCCTCGGCCTGGTCGACGTCCATCGCCGCGGGGTCGCCGGTGGAGTTCGCGGAGGAGACCGCGAGCGGCCCCACCTCCTGCAGGAGCTCGAGCGCGATCCGGGAGTCCGGCATCCGCAGGGCCACCGTGCCCCGGGTCTCGCCGAGGTCCCAGTCGAGCGACGGCTGGGCGCGGAGGATCACGGTGAGGCCGCCGGGCCAGAACTCGTCGACCAGGTCGCGCACCGGCTGCGGGATGTCGCTCGCGAGCGCCTCGAGGGTGGGCGGACCGGGGATGAGGACCGGCGGCGGCGACTGGCGCGTGCGGCCCTTCGCGTCGAGGAGACGCTGGACAGCAGCCGCGCTGAAGGCGTCGGCGGCCACGCCGTAGACGGTGTCGGTGGGGACGACGACGAGTTCTCCGCGCCCGAGCGCGGCACGTGCGAGCCGCATCCCGGTCAGGAGCCCGTCGGAGTCGGTGCAGTCGTATCGGGATGCCATGACTCGACGATGATAGTGCGACACAATGGAGGACATCGTGAACGAGACCTCCGCGCCCCCGCTCCTGTTCCTCTTCGACATGGACGACGTCCTGGTCCGGTACGACTGGAAGGTGCGGATGGCCGCGCTCTCCGAGTTCACCGGACACGAGTTCCAGGAGCTCCGGCGACGCTGGTGGGACTGCGGCAACGAGCAGCGCGCCGAGGCCGGTGGGTTCGCGGACGGCGACGAGTACCTCGCCGCGTTCGAGCGGGCGATGGGCTGCGACGTGCCCGAGGCCGAGTGGGCGCGGATCCGTGGCTCGGCAATGACCGAGCTGCCCGAGCGGATCGAGGCGGTCCGGATCGCGAGCGAGCACGGCCGCGTCGGGCTCCTCACGAACAACGGTCCGCTCGCCGGCCGCTGGATCCACCGCTGGGCACCGTCGCTCCCGCCCCTGTTCGGCGAGCACCTCGACACGTCGAGCAACTTCGGCGCCCGGAAGCCCGAGCCCGAGGTCTTCCGTCGCGCCCTCGCGCACCACGGCGTCCCCGCCGAGCGCACGTTCTTCGCCGACGACATGCCCGAGAACATCGCGGGCGCGCGGAGCGTCGGCATCCACGCCGTGCTCGTCGAGCGCGACACCGACCTCCGCGACGAGGTGCGCGCGTTCGTCGCGGCGCAGGAACGCGCTGCGGCCCCCGTCGCGTAGACGACCCGACGGCCTGGAGGCGCGGCTCGGCTCCGCCTAGCGCGTCGCGGTGGTCGTGCGGTCGCGTCCGGTCAGGTCGACGTGCGTCTCCGGGGTGCGGAACCCCCGGCGCGCGAGCACGGCACGGACGCCGGCGCCCTGCTGCTCGGCGTGCTCGATGACGAGGACTCCCCCGGGCACGAGCAACCGCCACGCGGTCTCGGCCAGGGCACGGACGGCGTCGAGACCGTCCGGCCCGCCGTAGAGCGCCATCGCCGGGTCGTGGTCACGGACCTCGGGATCGATCGGCACCGCGTCGTCGGGCACGTACGGCGGGTTCGAGACCACGACGGACACGCTGCCGTCGAGCTCGGGCAGCGCGTCGCCCAGGTCGCCCTCGACGAGGCGGACCGTCCCACCGTGGGCGTCGACGTTCCGACGGGTCCAGGGCAGGGCCTCGGGCGACCGCTCCACGGCGTACACGACGGCGTTCGGCACCTCGGTGTCCATGGCGATCGCGATGGCACCGCTGCCGGACCCCAGGTCGACGGCGACCGGTTCGGCCACCGCGACCGAGCGGAGCGCGTCGATGCCGAACTGCACGACGCCCTCGGTCTCGGGCCGCGGGACGAACACCCCGGGCCCGACCGCGAGGGTCAGCATCCGGAAGTGGGCCTCGCCGGTGATGTGCTGCAGCGGCTCACGCGTGGCACGTCGGGCGACGGCGTGCCGGAAGCGCTCGACGTGCTCGGCGGCGATCGCGCCGCCGGTGAGCGCCCGGGCCTGCACGGCGCCGCGCGACGTGTCCGTCGCCCAGGCGAGCAGGAGCTCGGCGTCCACCTGTGGCGTCGGCACGCCGGATGCACCGAGCGCCGCGGTCGCCTCCCTGAGGAGGCGATCCGCGGCGAACGTGGGATCACTGTCGGACAGGAGCCGTGCCTCCAGGCCTAGGCGTCCTGGTCGCCGATGGCGGCCAGACGTGCCTCTTCGTCCGCCTGGATGGCGGACTGGACGACGGGCTCGAGCGCACCGTTCATGACGCGGTCGAGGTCGTACGCCTTGTACCCGGTGCGGTGGTCCGCGATGCGGTTCTCCGGGAAGTTGTACGTGCGGATGCGCTCCGAACGGTCCATCCCGCGGATCTGCGACTTGCGCGCGTCCGAGGCGATCGCGTCGAGCTCCTCCTGCTGGCGCGCGAGGATGCGCGCACGTAGGACGCGCATGCCGGCCTCGCGGTTCTGCAGCTGGGACTTCTCGTTCTGCATCGCGACCGTGATGCCCGTGGGCAGGTGCGTGATGCGGACCGCGGAGTCCGTCGTGTTGACGGACTGCCCGCCGGGGCCGGAGGACCGGTAGACGTCGATCTTCAGGTCGTTCTGGTTGATCTGGACCTCTTCGGGCTCGTCCACCTCGGGGAACACCAGCACGCCGGTGGTCGAGGTGTGGATGCGCCCCTGCGACTCGGTCTGCGGCACACGCTGGACACGGTGCACACCGCCCTCGTACTTCAGGTGCGCCCAGACGCCCTGGGACGGGTCGGTCGTGTTCGACTTGATCGCGACCTGCACGTCCTTGTAGCCACCGAGGTCGGACTCGGTGCGCTCGAGCATCTCGATCTTCCAGCCCTTGGACTCGGCGTAGTGCGAGTACATGCGCAGGAGGTCGGCCGCGAAGAGCGCCGACTCCTCGCCGCCCTCACCGCCCTTGATCTCCATGATCACGTCGCGCCCGTCGTCGGGGTCGCGCGGGATGAGCAGCCGGCGGAGACGCTCCTGGCGCTCCGACAGCTGCTCCTCGAGCGCCGGGACCTCGTCCGCGAACGCCTCGTCCTCACGGGCGAGCTCCTGGGCGGCGGCGAGGTCGTCCCCCGCCGCCTTCCAGGACTCGTACGCGGACTTGATCTGGTTGAGCTCGGCGTACCGCCGGTTCACCTTCTTCGCCCGGGCCGCATCGGCGTGGAGCGCGGGGTCCGACAGCTGCTGCGTCAGGTCCTCGTGTTCCGCCAGCAGCCCTGCCACCGACTCGAACACGCGTTACTCCTGGTGGCCGTTGTGGTGGCCGCCGGTCGTCGGGACCGACTTCTGCACCTGCACCAGGAACTCGACGTTCGACTGCGTCTCCTTGAGGTTCCGCAGGACGATCTCGAGGGCCTGCTGCGGGTCGAGCCCGGCGAGGGCTCGGCGCAGACGCCAGGTGATCTTGACCTCGTCGGCGGAGAGCAGCTGCTCCTCGCGACGGGTGCCGGAGGCGTTGACGTCGACGGCCGGGAAGATCCGCTTGTCGGCCAGGTGACGGTTGAGGCGGAGCTCCATGTTGCCGGTGCCCTTGAACTCCTCGAAGATCACCTCGTCCATCTTCGACCCGGTCTCGACGAGCGCCGTCGCGAGGATGGTCAGCGAGCCGCCGTCCTCGATGTTGCGCGCGGCGCCGAAGAAGCGCTTCGGCGGGTACAGGGCCGCAGAGTCGACACCACCGGACAGCACGCGACCGGAGGCCGGCGTCGCCAGGTTGTAGGCGCGACCCAGGCGGGTGATCGAGTCGAGGAGCAGGACGACGTCGTGCCCGAGCTCGACCAGGCGCTTCGCACGCTCGATGGCGAGCTCGGCGACGGTCGTGTGGTCCTCTGCCGGCCGGTCGAAGGTCGAAGCGATGACCTCGCCCTTCACCGAGCGCTGCATGTCGGTGACCTCTTCGGGGCGCTCGTCCACGAGGACGACCATGAGGTGCGCCTCGGGGTTGTTCTTGGCGACCGCGTTCGCGATGGCCTGGAGCACGACGGTCTTGCCGGCCTTCGGCGGGGACACGATCAGGCCGCGCTGGCCCTTGCCGATCGGCGACACGAGGTCGATGATCCGGGTGCTGAGCTTGCCCGGCTCGGTCTCGAGGCGGAGACGCTCGTTCGGGTACAGCGGCGTGAGGTCCTGGAAGTCGACGCGCGCGGCGGCTTCTTCTGCGGTCTGCCCGTTCACCGAGTCGACCTTGACGAGCGCGTTGTACTTCTGACGGCTCTGCTGCTCGTTGTCCCGCGGCTGCTTGATCGAACCGACGACGGCGTCGCCCTTGCGGAGGTGGTACTTCTTCACCTGGCCGAGGGAGACGTAGACGTCGTTCGGCCCCGGCAGGTAGCCGGTCGTGCGGACGAAGGCGTAGTTGTCGAGGACGTCGAGGATGCCCGCGATCGGGATGAGGACGTCGTCCTCGGTGATCTCCGGCTCGAACTCGTCGTTCTGCCCGCCACGGCCGCGCTTGCGGTCGCGCTGGCGACGGCTGCGCCCGCTCTCGGCCTCTTCGGCAGCCTGCTGCTGCTTCTGCTGCTGGGTCTGCTTCTGCTGACCGTTCTGCTGCTTCGGCTCGGACTTGTCGTCCTGCTGGCCGTTCGCCTGCTGGCCCTGCTGCTGGCCCTGCTTCTGCTCGGCCTGCTGCGCCTTGCCGTTCTGCTGGCCGGCGTTCTGCTGACCGCCGCTCTGCTGCGCGTTCTGCTGGCCGCCGTTCTGCTGACCGTTCTGGTCGCCGCCCTGCTCGCCGTTCTCGGCGTTCTGGCCACGCCCACGGCCACGACCGCGGCTGCGACGGCCGCGACGCGAACCACCCTCGCCGTTCTGGTCGTTCTGGTCGTTTTGGTCGTTCTGGTCGTTGTCGTCCGACGCGTCGGTGCCCTGCTCGGCGGACTCGCCCTGAGCCTGCTGGTCACGGCGGTCGCGGCGGTCCTGCTGCGGAGCGGCCTGCTCCTGCTGCTCAGGCTGCTCCTGCTGCTCGGCGCCCTGGGCACCGCGCTGGCCGCGGCCACGACGCTGGCCACCCGTCTGGGCTGCTTCCTGGGCGTCCTTCTCGGCGCGGACCTGGTCGAGGCCGGCGAGGAGGTCTTCGGTGCCGGTCTGCGCGTGGTTCGTGTGCTCGGCGGCCGACGTCGGCGCGGCGCTCACGGTGCCGCCGGACGAGGCACGGCGGGAGCGGCGGGCACGCGACGTCGCGGGCTGCTCCGGCTCGGCCGCGGTCACGGCGTCGTCGGCAGCGGTTGCAGCCGGCGCCTCGGCGGGCTCGGGGAGCGTCGGCTGCTCGGTGGGCGCCGCAGCGGTCGGGGCCGCGGCGGTCGGCGCTGCAGCAGTCGCTGCGGCGTCGGCGGGCGCCCCGTCGTCCGTCGCCGGACGCTTGTCCTCGATGGAGGCGATCAGGTCGCCCTTGCGGAGCTTGGAGAGCCCGGTGATGCCGAGCGAGGAGGCGATGCGCTGGAGTTCCGGGAGACGGAGGGCGCGCAGGTCGCTGGGGATCTCCACCTGGGTGGAGTCGTTGTTGGTCAAGATCGGTGTTTCCTTTCGAACCGCAGAACGCGGAGAGTTTCCACCGTCCCGGATGCACGGGTATGCATCGACCGTCGTTCAGACGACGGACCGGGATTCGGTGATCAGAAAGAGATGTGCCCCCGCGCACCGGACCCGACGTGGCGAGAACTGGTCCTCGTGGCGAGGAGGGATCCTGTTGCCGACGTGGGTTCTGCCTACGCGAGTTCGGCTTCGAGCGCCGAGTGCGGCACCACTGTAGCACCACCCAGATCGACGGCCAGCATGAGCGGCCGCCAGTCGGAGACCCCGTGCCGCGCGACCAGCTCCGCCGCGGTCAGGCGCTGCGCGGGGTCGCTCCCGAGGACCAGCAGGCTCGGTCCGGCGCCGGACACCACGGCGGCGAGCCCCTCCTGCCGGAGCAACCCGATGAGCGCGTCCGTCTCCGGCATCGCGCTCGCCCGGTACGCCTGGTGCAGGCGGTCCTCGGTCGCGGCGAGCAGGAGCTCCGGGCTCTGGATGAGCGCCGCGACGAGCAGGGCCGAGCGCGACACGTTGAACGCGGCGTCGGCGTGCGGGACGCTCGCCGGCTGCAGGGACCGCGCGAGCTTCGTGGAGAGTGTCGACGTCGGCACGAACACGACCGGCGAGACACCGCGGTGCACCAGGAGCCGCTTGTACGCGGGCCCCTCGGCGGTCATCCACGCGATGGTCAGTCCGCCGAACAGCGCGGGCGCCACGTTGTCCGGGTGCCCCTCCATCTCGGTCGCGAGGGTCAGGAGGGTCGAGGCGTCGAGGTCGACGACGCCCTCGAGCAGCCCACGGGCGGCCATCAAGCCGGCGACGATCGCGGCGGCGGACGACCCCATCCCGCGGCCGTGCGGGATGGCGTTCACGGCGTGCAGCTCCAGACCGGGCTGCGCGACACCGGCGTGCTCGAGTCCGCGGCGGACCGCGCGGACGACCAGGTTGGTGTCGTCGGTCGCGACCTCACCCGCACCGACGCCGTCGACCGTGACGGTCGCGCCGGGCTCCGGGCGGACGCGGACGACGACCTCGTCGTAGAGCGAGAGGGCGAGGCCGAGCGAGTCGAAGCCCGGCCCGAGGTTCGCGGAGGTGGCCGGCACACGCACGCGCACCGCCCGACCGGCCGGCAGCACGCGCACCGCGCGCCCGGCCGGCACCGCGCGGACCGCCCGTCCGGCCGGTACAGCGTCGTGGGCGGTCAGGCCCGCCCCCGGTCCGGACGAACGGTCGTGGCTCACCGGGCTGCGACCAGTCCGAGGACGTCCGCGATCGACGCCGTGTCGACCGGCACGCTCGTCGGGGTGACCTCGCCGCCGTCCTGCGTGCGGAGCGCCCACTGCGGGTCCTTCAGGCCGTGGCCGGTGACCGTGATGACGACCCTCGCACCCTTCGGCACGACCCCGGCGTCGGCACGCTCGAGGAGTCCGGCCACGCCGATGGCGGAGGCGGGCTCGACGAAGACGCCGACCTCGGCGGAGAGGATGTGGTGCGCGGCGAGGATCGCCTCGTCCGAGATGGCGCCGAAGTAGCCGTCGGTCTCGTCACGGGCCTCGAGCGCGAACTGCCACGACGCGGGGTTGCCGATACGGATCGCCGAGGCGATCGTGTCGGGGTGCTTGACGACCTCGCCACGGACGATCGGGGCCGAACCGGCGGCCTGGAAGCCGAACATGCGCGGGAGTTTCGTGGTGCGGCCTGCGGCGACGTCCTCGCGGTAGCCGCGGGAGTACGCCGTGTAGTTGCCGGCGTTGCCGACGGGCAGGAAGTGGAAGTCCGGTGCGTCGCCGAGCACGTCGACGACCTCGAACGCGGCGGTCTTCTGCCCCTCGATGCGGTCGTTGTTGACGGAGTTGACCAGGTGCACCGGGTAGTTCGCGGCGAGGTCGCGCGCGATGTCGAGGCAGTCGTCGAAGTTGCCCTGCACCTGCAGCAGCTGGGCGTCGTGGGCGACGGCCTGGCTGAGCTTGCCCATCGCGATCTTGCCCTCGGGCACGAGCACCGCGGCGGTGATGCCGGCGTGGGTCGCGTAGGCGGCGGCCGACGCACTGGTGTTGCCCGTCGACGCGCAGATGACGGCCTTCGCGCCGTGTTCGACGGCCTTCGAGATCGCCATCGTCATGCCGCGGTCCTTGAAGGAGCCCGTCGGGTTCATGCCCTCGAACTTGACGTAGACCTCGGCGCCGGTGCGCTCGGACAGCCGCCGCGCGGGGATGAGCGGGGTCCCGCCCTCACCGAGCGTGACGACGGGCGTCGCCTCGGTCACGTCGAGTCGGTCGGCGTACTCGCGCAGGACTCCCTGCCACTGGTGGGCCATGAGGCTCTCCTTGTTCGGTGTTGCAGTCGGGGGTGGGTCGGGGACCGGACGGTCAGGCGCCGACGACGCGGAGCACGCTCGTGATCTCCACGACGACGTCCTCGTTGCGGAGCGCCACCACGGTGTTCGCCAGGTCGGACTCGCGGGCGAGGTGCGTGCCGATCACGAGCGTCGCCGTGGCGTCCGCTCCGGAGGCGACGGTCTGCTCGACGGTCTCGACGCTGACGCCGTGCTTCGCGAGCACGCCGGCGACGGTGGAGAGCACCCCGGGGGCGTCCGCGACGTGCAGCGTGATCTGGTACCGGGTGCGGACCGTGCCGATCGGGAAGACGGGCAGCGCGCCCTGCGTCGACTCGGCGACACCGGGGCCGCCGATGACGTGGCGACGGGCGGCCGACACCAGGTCGCCGAGGACGGCCGAGGCGGTCTCGACACCGCCGGCACCGGCGCCGTAGAACATCAGGTCGCCCGCGGCCTCGGCCTCGACGAACACGGCGTTCTTCGCGCCGTGGACGCTGGCCAGGGGGTGCGACTCGGGCACGAGGGCCGGGTACACGCGGGCGCTGACACCCTCGGTGCCGTCCTCGTCGGTGAGCCGCTCGGCGGTCGCCAGGATCTTCACGACGTACCCGGCCTTGCGTGCGGCCCGGACCTGCTCGATCGTCACCGAGGTGATGCCCTCGCGGTGGACGGCGGCGAGCGGCACGGAGGTGTGGAACGCGAGCGAGGCCAGGATCGCGGCCTTCTGCGCGGCGTCGTATCCCTCGACGTCGGCGGTCGGGTCGGCTTCGGCGTACCCGAGCTCCGTCGCGGTCGCGAGGGCGTCCTCGAAGGTCGCGCCCTCCCGGTCCATCAGGTCGAGGATGAAGTTCGTGGTGCCGTTGACGATGCCCATGATGCGCACGATGCGGTCGCCCGCGAGCGAGTCGTGCAGCGGGCGGATGATCGGGATCGCCCCGGCGACGGCCGCCTCGTAGTAGAGCTGGGCGCCGACCTGCTCCGCCGCGGCGAAGAGCTCCGGTCCGTGCGTCGCGAGGAGCGCCTTGTTGCCGGTCACGACGTCCGCGCCGGACTGCAGCGCCTGCAGCACGAGCGTGCGTGCGGGCTCGATGCCGCCGATCAGCTCGACGACGATGTCCGCGCCGAGGATCAGGGATTCCGCGTCCGTCGTGAAGAGCTCCGCCGGCAGGTCGACGTCGCGCTTGGCGTCGAGGTCGCGGACGGCGATCCCCACGAGCTCGAGGCCGGCACCGGCGCGCGAGGCCAGCTCGTCACCGTGCTCGAGGAGCAGCCGCGCGACCTGGGAACCGACCGAGCCGGCTCCGAGCAGCGCGACGCGGACGTTGCGGTATTCGATCATCTGGTGCGGGTCCTGTTCGTGGGGATCGGGTCGTGGCCGCGGGCGTCAGGCCCCGGGCACGACCCCGGTGTCGCGGGCGAGGAGGTCGTCGATCGACTCGCCCCGGACGAGGATACGGGCTGCACCGTCGGCGACGGCGACGACGGGCGGGCGGCCCACGTGGTTGTAGTTGCTCGCGAGGCTCCAGCAGTAGGCGCCCGTCGCGGCCACGGCGAGCAGGTCGCCGCGGTGCACGTCGCCGGGCAGGTACTCGTCGTTCACCACGATGTCGCCGCTCTCGCAGTGCTTCCCGACGACGCGGGTGAGCACGGCCGGGGCGTCCGAGGTGCGGGCGAGCCGTGCGGTGTAGTCGGCGCCGTACAGGGCCGGGCGGACGTTGTCGCTCATCCCGCCGTCGACCGAGACGTACGTGCGGGTGGCGGACTCGTGCTCCGGGGACTCCAGCGTCACGGGCTTGATCGTGCCGACCCGGTAGAGCGTGATCCCGGGGGGACCGACGATGTACCGCCCCGGCTCCACCGCGACCTCGGGGACCGGGATGCCCCGCTCGGCGCAGGCATCGGCCACGATGGTCGCGAGCGCCTCGGCGACGTCCTCCGGCGCGAAGGCGGAGTCGGCCTCGGTGTAGTCGATGCCCCAGCCGCCGCCGAGGTTGAGCTCCGGCACCGGCCCGGACGCCACGAGGGTCGCGTGCACGTCCATCAGGCGTCGTGCTGCTTCACGGAAGCCGGACTCGTCGAAGATCTGCGAGCCGATGTGGGAGTGCAGCCCGACGAACGCCAGGGACGGCTGGGCCCGGACCTCGGCCGCGGCGTCGACCGCCTCGGACAGCGGGATGCCGAACTTCTGGTCCTCACGCGCGGTGGCGAGGTAGTCGTGCGTCGAGGCGTGGACCCCGCTGTTGATCCGGATCCGCACGCGCTGCACGACCCTGGCGGCGGCCGCGGCACGCGCGACGCGCTGGATCTCCTCGTGGCTGTCCAGGACGATCGTGCCGAGGCCGACCTCGACCGCGCGGGCGATCTCGGCGTCGGACTTGTCGTTGCCGTGGAAGCCCAGCATCGCCGGGTCCGCTCCCCCGGCCAGCGCCACCTCGAGTTCACCGGCGGTGCAGACGTCGAGTCGGAGGTCGGCGTCGGTCATCCACCGGGCGACGTGCGTCGTCAGGAAGGCCTTGGCGGCGTAGTAGACGTGCGCTCGGGTGCCGATGCGCTCGAACGCCTCGGTGAAGGCGTTGCGGACACGGACCGCCCGCGACTGCACGTCACGTTCGTCCACCACGTAGAGGGGCGACCCGTACTGCGCCACCAGGTCGGACGCGGTCAGCCCGCCGACGGCGAGCTCGCCGTCGTCGGTGCGCGTCGCGGACGCGGGCCAGATGCGCGCCTCGAGCGCGGACGGGTCCGTCGGGAACCGCAGTCGCTGCGGGGCAAGGGGGTTCTCGCTCACGGGACCCGATCCTACCGAGCCGAGCCGTGCCTCCAGGCCGCGTTACGCGCCTCGTCGGCTACGAGCACTTGCCGACCGTCTGCAGCCCCTGCTCGTTGAGCGGCAGCGAGTCGGCCGTGACCCGGACGGACGCCTCGGACGACGAGATGTCGAGCGAGCGCACCCGCAGCTGCGACGGCAGGAACCGGGCGGTGCAGACCTCGACCGGCACGTTCGTGACGCCCGGGATCGAGTCGACCTTGAGGCCGAGCGACGAGTTGGTGATCCGCACCGTCTTCGGCGTGATGGTGATGCCCTTGCCGTCGTCCTGCGCGACGACGGCGCCCTTCGCCGCGTAGGTGATGTCGTAGCCGAGCACCGCGGTCTTGCCGGACAGCTCGACGCCGCCGTCGGCCAGGCTGAGCCGGTCGAACAGCGGGCTGTACTTCGCCAGGTCCTTGACGCTCGACGAGGCGAGCGTGACGTGTCCGTCGACGTCGCGGACGTCGCCCTTGCCGTCGATGGGGACGTCGTGCGCGGTGACGTCGGCGGCGAGCGGGACGCCGTCGATCGTCAGCTTCTCGGACGAGATCTCGACGTCGTCGAGGGACCCGGCGACGAGCTGCGGGATGACGACGCCGTTCGCGTGCGCCTCGACCTGGCCGGTCGCACCGTCGGGCAGCGACTGCTCGACCTGCTGGGCGATCATGCGGTCGACGACGCCGCGCAGGACGAACTCGGCGACGACCACGAGCACGGCCAGCACGACCACGACGACGATGAGGACGACGGGCCAGCGGCGGCGCTTCCGGGTGGGCTCGGTGGCGGCGGACATGCGTCCCACCTTGCCAGGGTCCCCCGGCAGCGGGCCTGGAGGCGCGGGTCGGCCCCGGCGCGCGCGTCGCGCCGGGCGCGGGGCGCCCGCGGGGCGGGGGGCGCCGCTTCGAACCAAGAACACGACATCGAACCAGGCGGACTACCTGGTTCGATGTCGTGGACGTGGTTCGATCCCGAACGAGCGACCGGCGGCGCGGCGCGGAGCGCCCGCCGCGCGCTACATGCGCTCGGGCGCCGTCACCCCGAGCAGGCCCAGGCCGTTGCGGACGACCTGCCCGGTGGCGTCGTTCAGCCAGAGGCGCGTGCGGTGCAGGTCCGTGACGGCCTCGTCACCGAGCGGCGTCACGCGGCAGGAGTCGTACCAGCGGTGGTACAGCCCCGCCAGCTGCTCGATGTAGCGGGCGATGCGGTGCGGCTCGCGGAGTTCCGCGGCCTGCCGCACCACGCGCGGGTACTCGGCCAGGGCGCCGAGCAGGGCACCCTCGGTCTCGTGCGTCAGGAGTGACGCGTCGAAGACCGACCGGTCGACGCCGGCGGTCGCGGCGTTGCGGGCGACCGACTGCGTGCGCGCGTGGGCGTACTGCACGTAGAAGACGGGGTTGTCGTTCGTGCGCTTCACGAGCAGGTCGAGGTCGATGTCGATCGCCGTGTCGCTGGCGAACCGGACGAGCGAGTACCGGCCGGCGTCCACGCCCACGGCGTCGACGAGGTCCTCCATCGTGACGATCGTGCCCGCGCGCTTCGACATGCGCATCGGCTCGCCGTCCTTGAGCAGGTTGACCATCTGCCCGATGAGGATCTCGAGGTTCTTGCCCGGCTCGTCACCGAAGGCCGCGCACATCGCCATCATGCGGCCGACGTAGCCGTGGTGGTCGGCGCCGAGCATGATGAGGTTCCGGTCGAACCCGCGCTCGCGCTTGTCGAGGTAGTACGCCAGGTCGCCGGCGATGTACGCCGGCTCGCCGTCGGACTTGATAACGACGCGGTCGCGGTCGTCGCCGAAGTCGGTGGTGCGGAGCCACTCGGCACCCTCGGCCTCGTACATCACACCGGCGGAACGGAGCCGCTCGATGGCACGTTCGACGGCCTTCGACTCGTGCAGCTCGTTCTCGTGGAAGTACACGTCGAAGTCGACGCCGAAGTCGTGCAGCGACGACTTGATGTCGGCGAACATGAACTCGACGCCCTCGCGGCGGAAGAGTTCCTGCGCCTCGTCGCGGGGCAGGTCGCGCACGTCGATGCCGGGCTCGAGGGTCTCGAGCACCCGCGCGGCGATCTCGGCGATGTACGCGCCGCCGTAGCCGTCCTCCGGCGTGGGCTCCCCGAGCGCCGAGGCGACGAGCGAGCGGGCGAAGCGGTCGATCTGCGCGCCGTGGTCGTTGAAGTAGTACTCGCGGGTGACCATGGCGCCCTGCGCCTGGAACACCCGGGCGAGGCTGTCGCCCACCGCGGCCCAGCGCACGCCGCCCATGTGGATCGGCCCGGTGGGGTTCGCGGACACGAACTCGAGGTTGATCCGGACACCGTCGTACAGGTCGCCGTCGCCGAAGGACGACCCCGACTCGACGATCGTGCGGGCGATCTCCCCCGCAGCCGCGGCCTCGAGCGTGATGTTGATGAACCCCGGACCGGCGACGTCGACCGTGTCCACTCCGTCGAGCTCGGTGAGCTCGCCGGCGATCTCGGTCGCGAGCTCGCGCGGGTTCGTGCCGAGGCGCTTCGCGAGCTGCATCGCCGCGTTCGACGCCCAGTCGCCGTGCGCCCGGTTCTTCGGACGCTCGAGGGCCACGTGGGACTCGTCGATCGTCACGGTGTCGGAGGCGCCTCGTCGCTCGACGATCCCGGTCAGGATCGACAGGTACGCGGCGGAGAGTTCGGCAGGAGTCACGAGGGTCGAGTCTACCGGGACGCCCACGGTCCTCTCCGGCCGATGCACCATCATGTCCGGATGACCTCCCGCAGCCGTGTCCGGGCGATCGGCGTCGCCCTGCTCACCGTGTCCGCGTCGGTGTCCCTCGTGGCGTGCTCCGGCGGTGGCGACGCGAGCCCGAGCGCGTCCGCGGCACCGGTCGGCAAGCGGGTCACGCAGACCTGCGGCGACCTGCTCCCGTCGGGGTCGCTCGACGTGTACGGCGCGACCTTCACCATCGACCGCGACTACCGGCCGACGAAGGGCTCGCCCGCCGCACGGATCGCCGAGCAGCGCGGCCGGGTCTGCCGGTGGACCGCGACCGACGACGCCTCGACGACCATCACGCTGGCCGTCGCGGACCTGCCTGAGAAGTCGCTCACGAACCTGAAGGACGCACTGTACGAACGGGGCGGCTCGGTGCCGACCTACCGCGTCGAGGGGTACTTCTCCCTCGCCGACGGCGTCGGCCGCGCCGACGCCTTCGCGGACCCGTACTGGATCACCGCGTCCTCGCCCCTCTTCACCGAGCCCGGCGGCGCGCAGCCGGTCGTCGACGCGGTCCGGGGCGTCGTGCAGCCGGGCGCGTCCGCGACACCGGTCGGCTGACGCGACGACCTGCTGCCTGGAGGCGCGTGGCGGTGCCGTCACGCGCCTCCAGGCACGACACGCGAGGCGGACGCACGGTGTCCTGGTGGCCGTCGTCGACCTGCTACGGTTGATTCCACCCAGGGCCCCCATAGCTCAGGGGATAGAGCACTGCCCTCCGGAGGCAGGGGCGGAGGTTCGAATCCTCCTGGGGGCACCGTAAAGCCAGGTCAGGGACGCGAGCCGCTGTCGATCCACGTGCGGAGCACGGCGAGGTCCGCTGCAGACCACGCGCCGTCGCAGGGCATGGTGCCGTCGGCCAGTCGAGCGTAGATCGCGTCCTGGTGACGGCGGACGTCGTCGAACTCCCACAGGTCGAACGCCTTCAGCATGCTGTCGCGGTCCTGCTGCCGGAACAGGGGCCGCACGTCGGCAGCGTATCCGGGCGGGGCGGGCGTCGGTTCGGTCATGTCGGTGCTCCTGTCGATCGGTGATGGTGCGGACGGACACGGGCCGTGTCCGTCACGGGGCGTCGCCGCCGTGCGTGGCGACGCTCGGGGTGCCGGTCGTGCCCGGGGTGCCGGTCGCGGCGGGGGTGGCGCTCCGGAACGAGATGGCGACCACGACCAACGCGAGCGCCATGGCGCACGCCGAGACGAGGAACGCGGTCGCGTAGCCCGTGGCGGTCGACGCGCCCGTCGCGGTCCGGGTGGCTGCGATGGTGGCGAGCGTCGCGACGCCGAGGGCCGCGCCGATCTGCTGCGCGGTCGTCAACAGGCTCGCTCCTTCGCCCTGCACCGCGGCTGGGATGTCCGCGGTCGCGGCGATGGACAGCGCCGGCAGCAGGACGCCGATCCCGAGCGCCGTGAGGACCAGGCCGGGCAGCACGTTGGCGAGGTACGTCGCCTCGGGGGACAGCAACGAGAACACCGTCTGACCCGTGACGATCAGCGCCACCCCCGTCAGCGCGGTCGGCCGGAGTCCCACCCGGGCGATGACCCGACGGGCGACCAGCGACGACAGCAGCACGATCAGGACGGTCGACGGCAGCAGCGCGAGCCCGGTCCCCAGCGGGTCGAAGCGGAGCACCGTCTGGAGGAACAGCGAGACGAAGTAGACGTAGCCGGCGAGCACCGCACCGGTGATCACCATGGTCACGAGCGCTCCGCGACGCATCCGTGACGCCAGGACGGTCCACGGGACCAGCGGGTTCCGTGATCGTGCCTGGAGCACGACGAAGGTCGCCCCGAGGGCGAGTCCGACGGCGACCGGAACGACCGTGGACGGGCTCGTCGGTCCGGCGGTCTCGAGGGCACTGAGCCCCAGGATCACGGAGGCGATCGCCGCGGTCACGAGCAGGGACGGCCCGACGCGGAGCGATCCCCGGTCGGTGCTGGCCCGATCGACCACGACCCGGGGGACGAGCACGAGCAGGGCGACGATCACGGGGACGTTGATCACGAAGATGCTGCGCCACCCGACCAGCTGGACGAGGAGTCCGCCGAGGACGATCCCGGCGGTCCCGCCAGCAGCCGTGGCGGCCTGCCAGAGCCCGAGTGCGCGAACCCGCGCCGGACCGTCCGCGAACCGGAGCGTGAGGGTCGAGAGGGCGGCGGGGGCGATGAGGGCCCCCGCGGCGCCCTGCACGAAGCGTGCGGCGACCAACCACCCGGGTGCGGGAGCGAGTCCGCACCCGAGCGACGCCACGCCGAACAGCGCGAGCCCGACGAGCAGCACCCGCCGCTGACCGAACACGTCCCCCGCCCGGCCGCCCAACAGGAGCAGCGAGCCGAAGGTCAGCGCGTAGCCCGTCACGATCCACTGGAGGCCGGACGCCGAGAAGCCGAGTCCCGAGCGGATGGTCGGGAGCGCGACGTTCACGACGCTGAAGTCGAGCTGCAGGACGAACTGCGCGGCGCAGAGCACGAGCAGGGTCGCGGTCGCCCGGGGGACGGGAGTGGACGCGGGTGCGGGTGCGGACGGGGTGGTCACCGTGGCTCGGCTCGCACGGCGAACAGGTTCCCGAACGGATCGAGCAGCTGGCAGAGCCGCTCCCCCGTGAAGACCGTCTTCGGCCCCCGGTGGGCGGAGGCCCCGGCGGCGACCCAGTCCTCGACCACGGCGTCCACGTCGGGCACGGTCCAGTACGGCACCGTGCCGGAGGGCCCCGGCGTGTTCAGTTCGTCGGTCCGGTGCAGCGTGAGGCGGACGCCGTCGATGTCGAACGCGACGAGCGCACCACCGCGGACGACTGGTTCGCGGCGGAGCCTCGCCGAGTACCAGGCGACCGCGGCGTCGAGGTCGTCCACGAACAGGAACACGTTGCCGACCGGGCCGATCACCAGCGGTGCTGCGGAGTCGTCAGACATGCGGGTCCTCCTTCGTCGTGGTCTGCTGCGGGGTCGCGGTCGCGGTCGCGGCCGTCGGGTCGACGGTCTCACCGGCGAAGTAGTGGTGCCAGCGGGGCGTCCCCTCGCACGCGGCGAGGGCTCGCGCTTCGATCTCGCGGTCCCGCCCGGTGGAGCGCTGGGTCTGCTGACGCTGGTACTCGCTCCAGGACGGCAGCAGGAAGGTCTCGAACCACACGTCCTCCTCCTCGCCGCTGCGGTAGAGCCGCCACCGGAACGCTCCGGTGCGACGACGGGAGGCGCCGAGCGCCGTCATGGCCTGCTGGAACTCCTGCCGTGACGCCGCGCGGACGGTATAGGACACCGTGATCAGCACCGGCCCGTCCGTGGGCGCCGGTTCGAACAGGAGGGTCGGTGAGGCCCACGCGAGGCGGGCGGACCGGTCGATGACGCCGGTGCCGGGCAGGAGCGGCAGCCGGAGGACGCTGACCGCCACGAGCGCCAGCATGACCGCCGACGCCGTGAGCGCGAGCGGGGTGCCGATGGCCGAGGCGAGTGCACCCCATCCCACCGAGCCCAGCGCCATCGTCCCCATGAAGACGAGGATGTACATCGCCGCACCGCGCGAGCGCACCCACTGCGGCAGCGTCAACTGCAACGCGGTGTTGAGCACGGTGAGCGTGCCGATCCACGCGATGCCCGCCAGGACGAGCAGCAGCAGCGTGGGGAGCAGCGGCAGGAACGCCGCGGCCGCCGCTCCTGCGGCGTAGAGCAGCGCGCTGACCGCGATCGTCCAGTTGTCCGAGAACCGTCGACGCGCGGCGGGCAGCAGCACGATGCCGAGCACGGCACCGACGCCCGGCCCGGTCAGCAGGAGCCCGTAGCCGCTCGACCCGAGGTGCAACCGGGTCGCGGTCAGCGGGAGCAGGGCCCAGAGCGCGCTCGCCGGCAACGCGAACAGTGCCGAGCGGAGCAGGATCCGTCGCACGAGGTGTGCCGACGCCACGTAGCGCAGCCCTGCGGCGAGCGCCGGTCCGAAGTGCTCCCGGTCCTCGAGGCCGGCCTGCGGGGGCCGCTTCCACCACAGCAGTGCCGCGACCGCGCCGAGGAACGAGAGCGCGTTGATGCCGAAGACGACCGGGGCGCCGAACGCCGACAGCACCACGCCCGCCAGCGCCGGACCGATCGCGCGGGCGCCGTTGACGGTGAGGCCGCCGAGTGCTGCCGAGGCGCCGATCTGCTCACGCGGGACGAGCTCGGGCTGGATCGCCTGCCACGCCGGCGAGGTGAGCGTCGCCGAGACGCCGAGCAGGAACGTGAAGCCGAGCAGCAGCACCGCGGTCAGCGTGCCGGTGGCGGAGACCGCGGCGAGCGCTGCGGCGAGCACGGCACTGGCGACGGACCCCACGATGAGGAGCCGGCGCCGGTCGTACGAGTCGGCGAGCACCCCTGCCACGAGGGAGAGGAGCACCGCGGGTGCGAGGCTCGCCGTCTGCACGAGGGCGATCACGACCGGGCTGGCGGACGCCTCCACGAGGAACCACTGTGCGCCCACCGTCTGCATCCAGCCGCCGATGTTGCTGCCCAGCTGCGCGAACCACAGCACCCGGAACGCCGTGCTCGCCATCGGTGCCCACGCGGAGGCCGACGGGTGCGGAGCGGTCGCGGCGGGGGCGGTGCTCGGGGCGCCGCTCACCGGGGCTCGACCTCGAGTGTCTGCGCGAGGAACGCGAGCGATCCGGGAAGGGCGTGGTCGGTGTAGCCCTCGGCGTGCCGGAGGCCCGGGATCAGCTGCAGGGTGTTCGGCACGCCGGCCGCGGCGAGCGCTGCCTGCAGGGCGATCGGGTCCGTCCGCGGGACCCATTCCTCGAGCGAGTTGGCGAGGTAGACGGGGCCGGTCGCCGCCGTGACGTGCTCGATCGTGGACGCCGCGTCGAGCGCCGACCGGTCGCCGCCGACCTCCTGCAGGATCACCCAGCGGAGGAACGGGTCGTCGCGTCCGGTCTGGTCGATGTCGGCGCTGCGCATCGCGTCGAGGTCCTGCGTCGTCGGCGCCGCGTCGACGGTGCCGTCGGTCGCTCGGATGATCTCGGCGAGGCCGAAGATCCCCGACCAGCTGACGGAGGGGCGGCCGGTCGCGATGCCGCCCTCGACGGCGAGGTTGCCGCCGGCGGACCCGCCGAAGAACGCGACCTTGCTCCGGTCGAACGGGACGTCGGACTGCAGCGCCCACTCGTACGCGGTGAGCACGTCGTCCCTGCTCGCGGGGAACACGTCCGTCGGCGCCAGGCGGTAGTTCGGCACGAAGACCGTGTACCCGGCGTCCACGAGCCGCGCGGACAGTCCGTCCTCCTTGGCCTTGTCCCCACGGAACCAGCCGCCCCCGTGCACGAGGACGACGGCGCCGACGCTCGCGGGCGCTCCGGGGCCGGGGCGGTGGACGTCGAGGACCAGTGCGTCGTGCTGGTCCGAGTACCGCACGTCGCGGTCGATGCGTGGCGGCTGCCGTGCGGGCATGCGATGACGACCTTCCTCGAGCTCCCGACGCCCGACCGGGCAGGGGTACGGAACCCGATTGTGATCGACTGCGGCACGGGACGGTTGGGTCAGATGACTCGATACGGGTCGGGTCCGCCCGGTAGCGTTCCGGCATGACGATGACGTTCCCGGAGCCCGGTGTCCACCCACTGCGGGGAGGACCGACGCTCGGGTGGGGTGTGATCGGCCCCGGGGAGATCGCGAACGACTTCACCGCGACGCTGCACGCGAACTCCGACCAGCGCGTCGTCGCCGTGGGCTCCCGCTCCCCCGAGCGCGCCGCCGCCTTCGCCGCCCGCCACGGCGTCCCCGGGGTGCACGGCTCGTACGAGGCCCTCGTCGCGGACCCCGCCGTCGACGTGGTCTACGTCGCCTCACCGCACCCGCAGCACCTCGGGCACGCGCTGCTCGCGATCGCCGCCGGCAAGCACGTCCTCGTCGAGAAGCCGATGACGACCTCGGCGGCGGACACCCGCACCCTCGCCGACACCGCACGTACCGCGGGCGTGCTCGCGATGGAGGCGATGTGGACCAGGTACCTGCCGGGCACGACCGTCGTCGCCCGGCTGCTCGCGGACGGTGCCCTCGGCGACGTCCGGCTCGCGACGGTGGACGTCGGCTGGCCGCACGACCCGGACCCGGCCGACCGCATGTTCGACCCCGCCGCAGGTGGGGGCGCCCTCCTCGATGCCGGTGTGTACGGGCACTGGTTCGCACGGTTCGCCACCGGCGCCCCGGTGACCAGCAGCACGACGGGGGCGGTCTCGGATCGCGGGGTCGACCTCCAGTCCGTCACCGTGTCGACGGCGGGCGGTGGCGCGCAGGCGGTGGTGGCCACGTCGATGACGGCGTGGACGCCGGGGCTGGCGGTCGTCGCCGGCAGCCGGGCCACGGTGCGCTGGACCGACCACTTCGTGTTCCCGGCGTCGTTCGCGGTGCACCACCCGGGTGGGGAGGACCACTGGGCCGAACCGACCGGGCTGCAGGGGCGGCAGGGGCTCGTGTGGCAGGCCGCGGCGCTCGCGCAGTACGTGGCGGACGGCCGCACGGAGTCGCCGCTGCACTCGCTCGACGACTCGATCGGCATCGCCGAGGCGCTGGACGCGGCACGTGCGGCACTCGGTTCGGGGGCCGTGACGTCTGTTTCCGAACGCGACACCTCGACCCCCTAGGATCACGGGCCGGTCGACCACCCGGCCGGGAAGAGGACTCGATGACCAGCGCCACCACCAGCGCCACCGGGAACCCGCAGGCGGAACTCGCCGGCGGCGACCGTGCACCGGCGCCCCGGACCCTGCTCGACGTCCTCACCGCCACGGCGGCCGAGCACCCGGACGCCCTCGCGCTCGAGGACCCGGCCGGCGCCCTCGACTACGCGACCCTGCTGGAGCGGGTGCACGAGCAGGCGGACGACCTTGCACGGCGCGGGGTCCGACGCGGCGACCGGGTCGGGGTGCGGATCCCCTCCGGCGGACGCGACCTGTACGTGTCGATCCTGGCGGTGCTCGCCGCGGGTGCGGCCTACGTGCCGGTGGACGCCGACGACCCCGAGGAACGCGCGACCCTGGTGTTCGGTGAGGCCGCCGTCGTCGGCGTGATCGGTGCCGGCGGGGTGCTGCGACGATCCGGTGCGCCGGATGCCGAGCCGTCGCCGGTCGTCGACCCCGCGGCGAGCGCCGACTCCCCCACGCTCGAGGACGACGCGTGGATCATCTTCACCTCCGGCTCGACCGGGGTGCCGAAGGGCGTCGCGGTGACGCACCGGTCGGCGGCGGCGTTCGTCGACGCCGAGGCGCGGATGTTCCTGCAGGCCGCGCCGATCGGCCCCGGCGACCGGGTGCTGGCCGGGTTGAGCGTCGCGTTCGACGCGTCGTGCGAGGAGATGTGGCTGGCGTGGGGACACGGCGCGTGCCTGGTGCCGGCGCCGCGATCGCTGGTGCGGACCGGGGTGGACCTCGGGCCCTGGCTCATCGCGCACACCATCACGGTCGTGTCGACGGTGCCGACGCTCGCGGCGCTGTGGCCGGACGACGCGCTCGAGCAGGTGCGGCTCGTGATCTTCGGCGGTGAGGCGTGCCCGCCGGAGCTCGCCGCGCGGATCGCGAGTCGCGGGCGTGAGGTGTGGAACACGTACGGCCCGACCGAGGCGACGGTGGTGGCGTGCGGTGCGCTGCTCGACGGGAGCACGCCGATCCGGATCGGTCTGCCGCTCGACGGGTGGGACCTGGCGGTGGTCGACGCCGCGGGGCAGCGGGTCGAGCCGGGTGGTGTCGGGGAGCTCGTGATCGGCGGGGTGGGGCTCGGCCGGTACCTCGACCCGGCGAAGGACGCGGAGAAGTACGCGCCGTTCCCGGAACTCGGGTGGGCGCGGGCGTACCGGAGCGGTGACCTGGTGCGGTACGACCCCGAGGGGCTGGTGTTCCAGGGGCGGGCGGACGACCAGGTGAAGCTCGGCGGCCGGCGGATCGAGCTCGGCGAGATCGACGCGGCGCTGCAGGCGCTCGACGACGTGGCGGGCGGTGCCGCGGTGGTGCAGCGAACCCCGGCCGGCAACCAGGTGCTCGTCGGCTACGTCGCCCCCGTGGCGGGTGCCTCCGTCGACGTGGCTACGGCGAACGCGCGGCTGCGCGAGGAGCTGCCCGCCGCGCTCGTGCCGCTGCTGGCGGTCGTGGACTCCCTGCCGACACGGACGTCGGGGAAGGTCGACCGTGCGGCGCTGCCGTGGCCTCTGCCCGGGGCGGCGGCCGGATCGGCCGGGGCGGTGCTGCCGGACACCGTGGCGTGGATCGCGGAGCGGTGGGCGGCGATCCTCGGCGTCCCGGTGACGAGCACCGACGACGACTTCTTCGCGCACGGCGGTGGTTCGCTCACGGCGGCGCAGCTCGTGTCCGCGATCCGGGAGCGGTTCCCGACCACGACGGTGGCGGACGTCTACGACCACCCGCGGATCGGTGCCTTGGCCGACGCGCTCGACGACTCCGGGCCGACGGTCTCGGTCCCCCGCGACGTGCGTCCGGTGCCGCCGACGACCGGGTTCGTGATGACGCTGCTCGGGCTGCCGGTCCAGGTGCTCCGCGGGCTGCGGGTCCTCAGCTGGACCGCGCTCGTCGCCGCCGTCCTGCACGCGACGACCCTGCCGACGTTGCCGGTCTTGCCGTGGCCCGTCCTGGTCCTCGCGCTGCTGCTGTTCGTCACACCCCTGGGGAAGATGGCGCTCACCGTCGTGCTGGCGCGGCTCCTGCTGGCGGGCGTCCGACCGGGCGACCACCCCCGCGGCGGGTCCGTGCACCTGCGGGTGTGGCTGGCCGAGCGGATCGCCGAGGCGGTGGACGGCCCGTCGACGGCGGGCGCCCCGTGGATCAGCTACTACGCACGGGCGCTCGGCGCCCGGATCGGCGCGGACGTCGACCTGCACACGCTGCCGCCGGTGACGGGGATGCTCACGATCGGCAAGCGCGCGTCGATCGAACCCGAGGTCGACCTCGCCGGGCACTGGGTGGACGGCGACGTCTTCCGGCTCGGCCACGTGCGGGTCGACGCGGACGCCGTCGTGCACAGCCGGACGACGCTGCTGCCCGGCGCGCACGTCGGCGCGGGTGCCGAGGTGGAGGCCGGGTCGGCCGTGACCGGCCGGGTCCCCGACGGCGAACGCTGGGCGGGTTCGCCGGCGGAACGCATCGGGTCGGCGCGACACGACCGGGAGGCGCGCCCCGCCCCACGACGTCGGTGGCTGCTGGCGTACGGGGCCGGGTCCGTGGCCGTGGCCGGCTTGCCGGTGATCGGCGTCGCCGCCGGGGTGGCGGTCGCGTGGCTGCTCGTCGGACCGGCGGGCTCGCTCGGCGAGGCGCTGCTGCGCGCGCTGCTCTGGGTGCCGCTCGCGACGGTCGTGGCGGGCGCCGTGTACGCGCTGCTCGTGGTGGTGTCGGTGCGGCTGCTCGGCATCGGCCTGGTCGAGGGCCGCCATCCGGTGCGGTCCCGGATCGGGTGGCAGGCGTGGTCGACCGAACGGGTGCTCGACGCGGCGCGCACGCTGCTGTTCCCGCTGTACGCCTCGCTCGTCACCCCCGTCTGGCTCCGACTGCTCGGCGCGAGGGTCGGGCGGAACACCGAGATCTCGACGGTGCTGCTCATCCCCTCGCTGACGCAGATCGCCTCGGGGGCGTTCCTCGCCGACGACACGATGGTGGCCACCTACGAGCTCGGCGGCGGGCGCATCCGGATCGGTCGGTCGAAGATCGGACGGCGGGCGTTCCTCGGCAACAGCGGCATGTCCGGCGCCGGCCGGTCGGTTCCGCGCGAGGCCCTGGTCGCCGTGCTGTCCGCCGTGCCGAAGAAGGCCAAGCGCGGCTCGTCGTGGCTCGGCTCGCCGCCAGTCCGGCTCCGGCGCGCGACCGCGCAGTTCGACGAGGAGCGCACCTTCCGGCCGCCGCGGTCGCTCAAGGTCGCGCGCGGGTGCTGGGAGCTGCTCCGCCTCGTCGCGCCGATGGTGTCGGCGGCCATCGCCCTCGGCGTCGTCGGCAGCCTGCTCGCGGTCTGGACCGCGGTCGGCATCGGCTGGACCGTCCTCCTCGCCGGGCCGGTGCTCATCGCCGGCGGCGCCGTGGCCGCCCTCGTCTCCACCGTCGCGAAATGGGCGTTCGTCGGCCGGATCGCCGCGCGGGAGCACCCGCTCTGGTCGTCGTTCGTCTGGCGCAACGAGGTGCAGGACACCTTCGTCGAGACCGTCGCACGGCCGTGGTTCGCCGAGCAGGCCACCGGGACGCCGGCGCTCGCCGCGTGGCTCCGAAGCCTCGGCGCGACGATCGGGCGCGGCACCTGGCTCGAGACGTACTGGCTGCCCGAGGCCGACCTGGTCACGATCGGCGCCGGCGCATCCGTCGCACGGGGCACCGTCGTGCAGACCCACCTGTTCCACGACCGGGTCATGCAGCTCGACACGGTCACGCTCGACGCCGGCGCGACGCTCGGCCCACACAGCGTCGTCCTGCCCGCGGCGGGCATCGGCACCGGGGCGACGGTCGGTCCGGCGTCGCTGGTGATGCGCGGCGAACAGGTGCCGGGCGGGACCCACTGGGCGGGGAACCCGATCGCTCCGTGGACATCCGGGGCACCCGCCGTGGCAGACTGACCGGCACCGTGACCCCGCCGAACACCTTGCCGACGACCGCCGACACCGACCCGTACACCCCGCACAGCGGCGACCGGCGGTGGGACGCCCTGCACTACGACCTGCGGCTCGAGTACCGGGTCGCGACGAACCGGCTCGACGCCACCGCCACCGTCACCGCGCGCGCCGTCGCGGACCTCGACCGCGTCGTGCTCGACCTGCACGGGCTGACCGTGGAGCGGGTCGACGTCGACGGCAAGCGTGCGAAGAAGAGCTCGACGGCGACGCACAAGCTCACCGTGACGCCGGCCGCGCCGATCGCCGCGGGGACCGAGTTCACCCTGCACGTGAAGTACCGCGGCACCCCGCACCCACTCCGCAGCCCCTGGGGCCAGATCGGGTGGGAGGAACTGACCGACGGCGTCATCGTCGCGGCGCAGCCCACCGGGGCACCCTCGTGGTTCCCCTGCAACGACCGCCCGGACGACAAGGCCACCTACCGCTTCGAGGTCACCGCCGAGGCCGCGTACGACGTCGTCGCGAACGGCGACCTGCTCGGCAAGGAGCGCGCCCGCGGCGGTACGACGTGGACCTACGCCACGACCCAGCCGATGGCCACCTACCTGGCGACGGTGCAGATCGGCCGGTACCGGACGACGAAGCTCCGCGGCTCGGACGTCCCCGTCACGCTGCACCACCCCGCCGACCTCGCCGGTGCCGCGAAGACCGACTTCGGCCGGGTGCCGGACATGCTCGCGCTCTACGCCGACCGGTTCGGCCCCTACCCGTTCCCGGCGTACGGCGTCGTGGTGACCGACGACGAGCTCGAGATCCCGCTCGAGGCGCACGGCCTCGCCGTCTTCGGGCGGAACCACGTCGACGGGGAGCACGGCACCGACCGGCTCATCGCGCACGAGCTCGCGCACCAGTGGTTCGGCAACTCCGTCACCGTCGCGCGCTGGCGGGACATCTGGCTGCACGAGGGCTTCGCCTGCTACGCGGAGTGGCTCTGGTCGGAGCACCGCGGTGGGGACACGGCGGACGTCCTCGCCGAGCGGTACCGGCGGGGCGTGCTCGAGCAGCCCCAGGACCTCGTCGTCGGCGATCCGGGCGCGGCGGACATGTTCGACGACCGGGTCTACAAGCGCGGGGCCCTGGCCCTGCACGCCGTCCGCCTGGCCTTCGGGGACGACGCGTTCTTCGACGGGCTCCGGAGGATCACCGAGCAGCACCGGTACGGGTCGGTCCGACCGGAGGACGTGCTCGAGGCGTTCGCCTGGGCCGCTGGGACGACCGTCGATGCGGTGCGGGCACTGACGGCGCCGTGGATCGAGGAGACCGCGGTCCCGACGCTCGAGCGCTAGCCGGCGGTCTCGGCGCTGGCCGGCGGTCTCGGCGCTAGCCGGCGGTCTCGGCCAGGTCCGGTTCGCTGACCTCGGCCCACACGGCGTCGAGGGACAGCCCGACGACCCCGGCGACCGCAGCGATCGTCGAGAACGCCGGCGTCGCGATCCGGCCGGTCTCGATCTTCCGGAGGGTCTCGGGCGAGATGCCGGCCGCCAGCGCCGTGTCGAGCATCGAGCGCGGGCCGCGGGCACGGCGGAGCAGGGCGCCGAGGCGACGGCCACGGGCGAGCTCGTCGGGGCTGAGCGGGAGTCGGACCATGACCCCGACACTAATACCGGGCGAACAGTACCGGGCAGACAATACCGGTATGGTCATCCCATGATCGAGATCCTCACCCCGACCGAGGTCGACCGCGCCCGGGCGACCGGTGCCCTCGTCGGCACGATCCTGCAGACCCTGCGCGAACGGACGCGAGTCGGCACGAACCTGCTCGAGATCGACCGCTGGGCGAAGGCGATGATCGAGGACGCCGGCGCCGAATCCTGCTACGTCGACTACGCGCCGTCGTTCGGACGCGGCCCGTTCGGCCACCACGTCTGCACGGCTGTCAACGACGCCGTCCTGCACGGTCTCCCCCACGACCGGGTGCTCGCCGACGGGGACCTCCTCACCCTCGACCTCGCCGTGTCCCTCGACGGCATCGCGGCCGACGCGGCGATCAGCTTCGTCGTCGGCACGCCCGACCCCGCGGACACGGCGCTCATCTCCGCGACGGAGCGCGCCCTCGCCGCGGGCATCGCCGCCGCCCGGCCGGGGGCCCGGATCGGCGACCTCTCGCACGCCATCGGCACGGTCCTGCAGGGTGCCGGGTACCCCGTCAACGTCGAGTTCGGCGGACACGGCATCGGATCGACCATGCACCAGGACCCCCACGTGTCGAACACCGGGCGCCCCGGCCGCGGCTACACGCTGCGGCCCGGCCTGCTGCTCGCCCTGGAACCGTGGGTGATGGCGGACACCGACGTGCTCGTCACCGACCCGGACGGGTGGACGCTCCGCAGCGCCACCGGGGCGCGGACGGCGCACACCGAGCACACGATCGCGATCACCGAGACCGGCGCCGAGGTGCTCACGCTCCCGCGCTGAGTCCGTCGACAGCGCTGAGTCCGTCGACAGCGCAGAGTCCGTCGGGCGCCGCCTCGACGGGCAGGCCTCCGGCGGCGACCGCGACGACGAGGTCCGCGTCGGGGAAGCGCAGCGTCACCGGGTGTTCGACCCCCTCGAACACCGCGGTGCCCCGGCGGACGTCCACGTCGACGGCCGCCGGGTCGACACGGAGCCCACGGCCGTCGCGCTTCAGGACGGCCTCCTTCGCCGCCCAGCAGGCAGCGAGGGCCCGGACGTCACCGCCCGCGCGGTCCCGCTCGCCCTGGGTGAAGACGTCGAGCGGCGCGGCAGCGACCCGCGAGACCCGTTCCACGTCGACGCCGACCGGCTCGGGGCTGACGACGAGGGCGACGACGCCGGTGGTCCGCGCGAGGCCGACGCCGACGGCGCAGCCGTCGACCTCCACCCAGGGGCGGCCGTGGTCGGTCCCGCCGCAGTGCCCGCAGACGCGCCCCGCGCGCAGGCGCGAGCGGTCGACGCCGTGGGCCGACGCGACGGCAGTGAGCAGCGCCTCCCGGTCGTCGGCCCTGCTCGCGCCCGTGGGGACGAGCGCCAGGACGACGTGCGGGAGGCGCGGGAGACTCACGCGGTGAGCCTACGGTCGACCGTGCGTGCGGTGCGGTCTACGCGTGCGTGAGCGCGATGAGTGCGACGTTCATGGTGCTGTAGAGCCCCTCGGACCGGGTGGCCTGGCGGACTCGACCGCGGAGGACCTCGTACCGGCCGTTGTGCTCGCGCACGAAGCCGATGACGCCGCTCGCGGGCGTCGACACGCGGTGGTAGCCGTCCTCGAGTGGGACGACCTCGGTGCTGGTTGTTCGCTCCATTGCTGTTCCCCTGTCTCGTTCGTCGTCGAACGCGTGCCCGAGCATACCCCGATCCGGGGGACAACACCCCCACAGGATCAGCGTTCCACGAGGGTTCGCCCACAGTCTGTCCGACGGCTGCGTGGCGTGGATAGACTCCGGGCAACAGCGCTCCGGGGCGCGGTTCCGGGGGTTCTCGGGCCCGCAGACCGGCGACGGACGGAGGACGGATGCGAGCGGTCCAGGGTGGATCGGCCACGGGCAGGACGAGCACGAACAGGGGGACACCGCGACTGATCGGCCGGATGGCTGCGGCGCTCCTGGCGGTGCTCATCGTGCTGGCTCCGGCGGCGACGGCCCGGGCGACCGCTCCCGTCGACCTCGGCGGTGCGTACGTCCTCGACGAGGCGGACGTCCTGAGCTCCTCGCAGCAGTCCCGCATCGAGTCCGCCGTCAAGGACCTCTACGCCGACACCCAGACGCAGCTGTTCGTCGTGTTCGTGCCGACCTTCTCGGATCCGGCGGAGCACACCGCGTGGGGGTCCGCCACGATGTCGAAGAACCAGATCGACACCGACAGCATCCTGCTGTCCGTCGCGGTCGACGACCGCAACTACGACGTCCAGCAGACCAACGAGACGAGCATCTCCGAGTCCGACGTGCAGAACGCCGTCAACGACGACCTGCTGCCCGCGCTCAAGCAGAGCGACTGGTCGGGCGGGGCCCTCGCGTTCGCGAACGGGCTGGCGGACACGCAGGCACCGCCGAACCTGACCTGGCTGTGGATCCTGCTCCTCGTCGTCGTCGTCGCCGGCATCGTCGTCGTGCTCGTCATCCGCGGGCGCAACAAGCGCCGCACCGCGGCAGCGACGAAGGCGCAGGAAGCGTCCCTCGCCGAGCTCGAGCGCGCCGCCGGCGGAGCGCTCGTCACCATCGACGACGAACTCCGGACCGCTGAACAAGAGGTCGGCTTCGCCACCGCGCAGTTCGGGGCCGACGCCGCGAAGCCCTTCGCCGACGCCGTCGCCGCCGCGCAGCAGGCCGTCCGGAAGGCCTTCACGTTCCAGCAGCAGCTCGACGACGAGATCCCGGACACCCCGCAGCAGCGTGCCGACTGGGCGAACCAGATCATCGCGATCTGCGAGCAGGCGCACGCCGCGATCGAGGAGCAGACCGAGTCGTTCGACCAGCTCCGGTCCCTCGAGGACGGCGTCGACGAGGCCGCGGTCGCCCTCGCGCAGGCCGTCGCCGCTGCCCCGGCCTCCGTCAGCAGTGCCGCCGCGTCCCTCGACCGGGTCCGGCGGGCGTACACCGGCCGGACGCTCGCCACCGTGGCGGACAGCGTCGACCAGGCCCAGCAGGTGCTCGCCTACGCCACCGAGCGGTCCCAGGCGGCCACCGCGGCGATCGCCGCCGGCGACAAGGGCGAGGCCGTGGTCGCCGTGCGCGACGCACAGCACGCCCTGGCCCAGGTCCAGCAGCTCACGTCGAGCGCCGACGCCGCCGAACGGAGCTTCGCCGAGGCCACCGCACGCGCCGAGGCGATGCAGGCGGACATCGCGGGCGACGTCGCCGCGGCACGGTCGCTCACCGCGGGCGGCCCCGAGCTCTCCGCAGCGGTCATCCGCGCCGAGACCGTCCTGCGCCAGGGGCTCGACCCGAAGGACCCGATCGCTGCGGTCGACGCGCTGACCAAGGCCAACACCGAGATCGACCAGGCGATCGCCACGGCCCGCGGCGCCGAGGAACAGCAGCGACGCGCGGCACGGGCCCTCGACGACGCCCTCCGCGACGCACGCAATCGCATCAGCCAAGCGCGCGAGTTCATCTCGCTGCACCGCGGCGCTGTCGGACCGACCGCCCGCACCCGCCTGTCCGAGGCAGAACGGGCACTCGACGACGCCGTCCACCTCGCCACGAGCGACCCCGGCCAGGCGCTGCAGGCGGCACGCGCCGCCGAGCAGTACGCCGCAGCCGCCATGGACGCCGCGAACGACGACATGGGCGGTTGGGGCGGCGGAGGCGGCGGCTTCGGCGGCGGCGGCAACCGCAACGGCGCGCAGCTCGGCGGCCTCGTCACCGGCATCGTCCTCGGCGGGCTCCTCGGCGGGCGCGGCGGCAGCTACGGCGGCGGCTCCTTCGGGGGCGGCGGCTTCGGCGGCGGCGGGGGCTTCGGCGGCGGAGGCGGCTTCGGCGGAGGCGGAGGCGGCGGGGGCGGCGGCGGCTTCTCCGGCGGCGGCCGGTTCTGACACCACGACCACCAGCAGCAACGACACCAGCACCACACCGATCCCCAGGAAAGGGAACAGCAATGGCAAAGCAGACGATCTTCGGTCGCATCTCGACCCTCGTCCGGGCGAACATCAACCAGCTCATCGACGACGCCGAAGACCCGCAGAAGATGCTCGACCAGCTCGTGCGCGACTACACGAACAACATCGCCGACGCGAAGACCGCGATCGCGCAGACCATCGGCAACGTCCGCCTGCTCGAGCAGGACCACGAAGAGGACAAGCGCGCCGCCGTCGAGTGGGGGCAGAAGGCCGCGAACGCCTCGACCGCCGCCGACAAGTACCGCGCCGAGGGCAAGGGCGCCGAGGCGGACAAGTTCGACAACCTCGCCAAGATCGCCATCGGCAAGCAGATCGCCGCCGAGCAGGAGGTCAAGGACGCCGAGCCGAACCTCGCCTCGCAGAACGAGGCCGTCGAGAAGCTCAAGACCGGCCTCGCAGGCATGGAGCAGAAGCTCGAGGAGCTCCGTGCGAAGCGGGACAACCTCGTCGCCCGCTCGAAGACGGCCGAGGCGCAGTCGAAGGTCAACGACGCGCTCGGCAACATCGACGTGCTCGACCCGACGAGCGACCTCGGCCGCTTCGAGGAGAAGGTCCGCCGCGAAGAGGCGAAGGTCCTCGGCCAGCAGGAGCTCCAGTCGTCGAGCCTCGACGCGCAGTTCGAGAGCCTCGAGGACGTCGGCAAGGACGCCGAGGTCGAGGCGCGGCTCGCGGCGCTGAAGTCCGGCGGCTCGTCCAGCCTCTGACACTCCCCCTGACGACGCCGGACCCCAGCTGACAGACTGACACGATGCAGTTCCTCGTGGTCGGTCAGTGGCAGGGTTCGGCGTCGTCGCGCGCGATGCGCCTCGGAGACGGGGCATCGGCCATCGCGGCCGACCTCCCCCGCGCGTCGACCACCGTCATCGACGTGCCGGCCGGAGCGGGTGACCGGCTGGAGACCGCCATCGCGCGCTACACCTCGGTGCTCGCCGTCGCGGACCGCGTCGCCGAGGAGACCGCCGTCGCGAGTGAGCCCGTGCTCGTCGTCGGTGGTGACGGCGCGAGCGTCCTCGGCGCCACCGCCGGGCTCGGTCCGGACACCGCGTTCCTGCGCATCGCCGGGTCGAGCGGGTTCCGTGCGCTGAACCGGGCGCAACCCGTCGCCGCCGAGACCGCCGTGCTGCGGATCCTCGTCGACCGCCCCGACGACCTCTTCCCCGCGCTCCCGACCCTGCCCGCCTCGTCGATCGTGCTCGCCGGGGTCCGCGGCGTGGAGGAATCGGAGGCGAACGCCCTCGACCGCGCGGGCATCGTGCACCTCGACGTCGACGTCGCCACGCCCGACGCGATCGCCGCAGCCGTGGACGCCACCGGCGCCGGCGCCGTGTTCGTGCACGTCGACCTCGACGTCCTCGACCCGTCCGAGGTCGACGGGCTGCTCGAACCGGTGCCGTTCGGACTCGACGGCGCGGGACTCGTGGAACGCATCCAGGCCGCCACCCGCGGGCGACGTCTGGCCGGGGCCGCGCTGACCGGGTTCGCCCCGGTCGACCCGGACCGGGCCGTCGACGACCTCGGTGTCATCCTGCGGGCGGTCGGCGCCCTCACGAGCGCGTCGCGCGCGGCCTGAGGACGACCACCGGCGGCCGCGCGTCGCGTTCGGCGGGCGTGCTGCCGCGCCGCGTACGCTCAGCAGCATGACGGACTACGACCTCATCGTGATCGGCGCCGGCGCAGTCGGCGAGAACGTGGCGGACTACGCCAAGAAGCGCGGCCTCAGCGTCGCCATCGTGGAGGCCGAGCTCGTCGGCGGTGAGTGTTCCTACTGGGCGTGCATGCCGTCGAAGGCCCTCCTCCGCAGCGGCCACGCCCTCTCCGCGGCGAAGCGGCTCGACGGCGCGAAGCAGGCCGTCACCGGCGAACTCGACGCCGCACACGTCCTCGCCCGCCGGAACTCGTTCACGTCGGACTGGAAGGACGACTCGCAGGTGTCGTGGCTCGACTCCGCGGGCATCGACCTCATCCGCGGCCACGCCCGCATCACCGGCGAGAAGACCCTCGAGGTCGACGGGACGACGTACACCGCCGCCGCGATCGCCGTGGTCACCGGGTCGCTCCACATCCTTCCCGACGTCCCCGGGCTGGCCGACGCGAAGCCGTGGGGCACGCGCGAGGCCACCAGCGCGCAGCAGGTCCCGGAGAGCCTCCTCGTCATCGGCGGCGGCGTCTCCGGCTCCGAGCTCGCCACCGCGTGGGCGTCCCTCGGCGCGAAGGTCACCCTCGTCGCCCGCCACGGTCTGCTGGGCGGGATGGAGCCCTTCGCCGGCGAACTCGTCGCCGACGCCATGCGTGAGCTCGGCATCGACGTCCGCACCGGCGTGAACCCGACCCGCGTCGACCGCGACGAGCACGGCCTGGTCACCACGACCCTCGACGACGGCACCACGGTCGTCACGAGCGAGGTGCTCGCCGCCACCGGTCGAGCCGCCCACACGAAGGACCTCGGGCTCGACTCCGTGGGCCTGACCCCCGGCGACTGGCTGCAGGTCGACGACACCATGCTCGTGCACGGCACGGACTGGCTCTACGCCGTCGGCGACGTCAACCACCGCGTGCTCCTCACCCACCAGGGCAAGTACCAGGCGCGTGCCGCCGGTGAAGCCATCGCCGCCCGCATCCAGGGCACCCCGCTGCACACCGAGCCGTGGGGCGCGCACGTCGCCACCGCCGACCACGCCGCCGCACCGCAGGTCACCTTCACCGACCCAGAGGTCGCCAGCGTCGGTCTGACCGAGTCGAAGGCCCGCGAGCAGGGGCTGAACGTGCGTGCGGTCGAGTACGAGCTCGGCAACGTCGCGGGCGCCTCGCTGCAGGCCGACGGCTACTCCGGGCGCGCGAAGATGGTCGTCGACGAGGACCGCCGGGTCGTCGTCGGGGTCACCTTCGTCGGGCAGGACGTCGCCGAGATGCTGCACGCGGCCACCATCGCCGTCGTCGGCGAGGTGCCGATCGACCGGCTGTGGCACGCCGTCCCCGCGTACCCCACGATGAACGAGATCTGGCTGCGCCTGCTCGAGACGTACGGCCGCCCGGAGTAGCGGTGCGGAACGTCCTGCTCGACTCCCCCGTGTCCCGCGCCGGGTGGGCGTTCGCGACCGCGGTCGGCCTGGCGGTCGGCGTGCCGCTGTCCACCGGGCCGGTCCGGGTCGTCGACGGGTTGATCGTCTGCACGGGGCTGCCGCGGTGGGTGTTCCGCCGCGGCGGCACCTGCGTCGGCTCCGTGTACCTGACGCGGGACAACGACGGCGACCGGGTGCTCCGCCACGAGCGGGTCCACGTCGACCAGTGGCGCCGCTACGGCATGCTCATGCCGCTCGTGTACGCCCTGGCCGGTCGGGACCCGCTCCGCAACCGGTTCGAGATCGAGGCCGGCCTCGAGGACGGCAACTACCGCTGACCTCGGCGCTCCCCTGCCTGCGCGCCCACTTGCCCGCCCGCCGAGGTCGCGCAACACGCCGCGCGCGCTTCGCAGCGGTCGCACGATGTGTCGCGCGCGGACGACCGAAGCGGCAGAACTCGCGACCTCGCGAGCGAGCGAGCCCGCCCGCGAGCGAGCCCGCACCCGGCGGCGCGTCAGGCCGCGCGGCGCCGGGGCACCACGAGGGGCGTGCCCGTCTCGGGGTCGGGGACGACCACGCACGGCAGCCCGAAGACGTCCTCGACGAGGTCCGCCGTGACGACCGACGCCGGCGGCCCCTGCGCCACGATCGCCCCGTCGCGCATGGCGATCACGTGCGTGGCGTACCGCGCGGCCTGGTTGAGGTCGTGCAGCACCGCGACCACCGTGCGTCCGGCCGCGTGCAGCGCCGACGCGAGCTCGAGCACGTCGTACTGGTGCGCGATGTCGAGGAACGTGGTGGGCTCGTCGAGCAGGACGATGTCGGTCTCCTGCGCCAGCACCATCGCGATCCACACGCGCTGCCGCTGCCCGCCGGACAGCTCGGCGACGCTCCGGTCGGCCAGCTCGACGGTCGCCGTCTGCTCGAGCGCCGCCTGCACGGCGACCCGGTCGGACCCGGAGGTCGGGTGCAGCAGGTCCTGGTGCGGGAACCGCCCGCGGGAGACGAGGTCGCGCACGGTGATGCCGTCGGGGGCGATGGGCGTCTGCGGCAGCATGCCGATCCGCCGCGCCACGGCCTTGGGTCGCAGGGAGGAGATCGGCACCCCGTCGAGGTAGACCGTGCCCGCGGTGGGCTTGAGCGTCCGGGCGAAGGACTTCAGCAGGGTCGACTTGCCGCACGCGTTCGGGCCGACGATGACGGTGAGCTCCCCGTCCGGGATGTCGACGTCGAGCCCGTCCACCACGACCCGGTCGTCGTAGGCCAGCGTCAGTCCGCGCGCGCCGAGTGCGGTGGTCGGCGCCGCGACCGTCCCGCTCAGTTCTCGGCCTTGCCGTGCCGCCAGTACCCCATGAACGCGACCTGCTTGCGGTCGAGTCCGACGCCGCGCACGAGGTGACGACGCAGCTCCTTGACGCAGCCGGCCTCGCCGGCGATCCAGGCGTACACCGGACGCGACGGCTCGGCGGCGGGGACGTCCCAGAGCACCTGCTCGTCGACGTCGACGTCCACCAGCTCGGGAGCGCCACCACACTCGGGACCGGTGGCGACCGTCGACGCCCACGCGTGCACCTGGTCGGTCATCCGGACGCCGTGCGAGGCACCGTTCCGGGCGATCCACCGGACCTCGACCCCGGCGGGCGCGGTCACCGGCAGCCGGTCGGCGTCGGTCGGCACCTCGATGAAGACGTGGCCGACGGTGGCGACGTCGAGCGCCTCGAGGATCGCGCAGATGGCGGGGGCAGCGGTCTCGTCGCCGGCGAGCAGGATGCGGTTCGCGGCACCGGGATCGAACTCGGCCGCGCCGGTCGGCAGTTCGGCGGGTGACGAGGGCACGGCCGGTCCGACGATGCGGAGCTCCTCGCCGACCCGGCACGACGACACCCAGCGGGAGGCGGGGCCGGTGTCACCGTGCGCCACGAAGTCGATGTCGAGCTCGCGGGCGTCCGGGCGGAAGGACCGCACCGTGTAGGTCCGGAGCGGGTTCCGGACGGCGTCGGGCAGCGCGCGCCAGGCGGCGTACCAGTCCTCGCCGTCGGGCAGGTCGGTGAAGCCGTGCCCGGGGATCGGCAGCACGAGCTTAATGCGCTGGTCGAGCCCGACCGAGGAGAAGTCGGCGAGGGCGTCGCCCGTCAGGGTCACCCGCACGAAGGACGGGGTGAGCGACGTGACGGCGGCCACGCGGACGGAGAAGACACGGTACCGGGCTGCCACGATCACCAAGTATGGCATGCCTTACCTAAGCCATCCAGACCGGGAGTCGGTGCGAAGATCGACCCCGTGCCCACCGACCCCGTGCCCGATGCAGACGACGAATTCGCAGACCTGGCCGACCTCGCCCGCGCGAGCGGCGTGACGGAGCCGCTCCGCGCCTCCAGGCAGGTGGTCCGCACCACCGATGGACAGGAGATCGCCGCGATCCGGTGGGACACGGCGGACGGCCTGGAGGCACGGATCACCTACCTGCACGGGCTCGGTATCGACGCGCACAGTTTCGACCAGACGGCGATCGCCGTCGGTGCGCCGGCGGTCGCCGTCGACCTGCCGGGGCACGGCCGGTCCGGCTGGCGCGAGGACGCCGACTACGCGGCCGCCGCGACGGCGCCGAGCGTCCTCCACGCCCTCGACGCGCTCGCGGTACCGCCCGGGGTCGTGGTCGGGCACTCCCTCGGCGCGATCCTGGCGGCGCGGCTCGCCGCGACCGCGCCCGAGCGCGTGACCGGCCTCGTGCTCGTCGACATGTCGCCCGACTTCGCGCAGCGCGCCGTCGACCGCATCGCCCGGGCTCTCGAGGCCGAGGAGCCGTTCGCGTCCCTCGAGCAGGTCGTCGACCGCGCCGTCGAGGCCCGCGTCGGCGACGACCGCGACGTGCTCCTCCGCGAGGCCCGGCACACCACGCGCCTCGGCTCGGACGGACGGCTCGTGCGCCGGCACCACTTCCCGCACCTGCCCGCCGGCCGGACGTCGTCGGTGGGGCGGTTCGCCGACGCCTGGCCCGACCTCGAGGCCCTCGACGTGCCTATCCTGCTCGTCCGCGGGGACCGCGGCTACGTCTCACCGAAGCTGCACGCGCAGTTCGCCGAGCGGCTGCCGCACGCGGAGATCGTCACCGTCGAGGCCCGGCACGCGGTGCAGAACCAGGCGCCCCTCGAACTGGCGTCCGCGATCCGGGCATGGACGGGACGTCACGGTTTGTTGCACCCGATCGAAGAACCGTCGCCGGGAGCCCCCGAGCGCCGGTAACCTCGTGCGAGCGCGAGCACCGTCAGTCGCCTCGCGCCCGGAAGGAACCCACACCCCCATGAGTCCGCTCCTCCGTGCCGCCGCACGACTCCGCAGCACCGCCCGAGCCGGTCGTCGGGCACCGCACCGGTCGACGATCCGCCGCACCGCGCTGTCCGCCACCGCGGTCGCCGTCGCCGCGGCGCTCGTGCTGACCGGGTGCTCCGGGTCCTCGGACGACCGGGGCGGCAGCGACGCGACCGTCCGCGTCGGCCTGGTGCTCGAGCCGACCAGCCTGGACGTGCGGACCCAGTCCGGTGCCGCCGTCGACCAGGTGCTGATCGACAACGTCTACCAGGGGCTCGTCGGCCGGACGCCGGACGGCGACGTCCGCGACGTGCTGGCGTCGAAGCACGAGGTGTCCGCCGACGGCCGGACGTACACGTTCACGCTCCGCGACGGCATCGCGTTCCAGGACGGCAAGCCCGTCACCGCCGCCGACGTCGTCTGGTCCCTGCAGCAGGCGAAGAGCAACCCGACGTACGTCGACTCGGCGAAGCTCGCCACCGTCTCGACCATCTCGTCGCCCTCGGCCGGCGTCGTCCGGCTCGAGCTGGCGAAGCCCGACTCCGACCTGCTCTGGAACCTCACCGGACGCGCCGGGCTGGTGCTCGAGCGCGCGGCGAAGAACGACCTCGCCGACTCGGCCAACGGCACCGGTCCGTTCGAGGTCTCGTCGTGGAAGCAGGGCGACTCGCTCACCTTCACCCGGAACCCGGACTACTGGGGTCCGAAGCCGAAGGTCGCGAAGATCGTCTTCCGGTACATCACCGACCCGTCGACCGCGGTCAACGCGATGGCGAACGGCGACCTCGACGTGCTCAACCCCGTCGACGGCACCCTGAAGAGCCAGCTGCAGGGCAACCCGGACATCGCGCTGCACACCGGCAAGACGACCGACAAGTACACGCTCGCGTTCAACGACCAGCAGGCGCCCTTCACCGACGAGCGGGTGCGCCAGGCGATCCGGCGGGCGATCGACCCGAAGGCGCTCATCAAGGCGATCGGTGGCACCGGCGTCGAGCAGGGCGGCCCGATCCCCGAGCTCGACCCGGGCTACGAGGACCTGACCGACATCGACGCGTACGACCCGGACAGCGCGAAGCAGCTCCTCGCCGCCGCCGGCGAGAAGGACCTCGACCTGACCCTGACGTACGCGAACGTCTACCCGGCGAGCATCGGCGACGTGCTGAAGTCGCAGCTCGCCGAGGTCGGGATCACGCTGCGCGTCAAGCGGGTCGACTTCACGACGTGGCTCGACCAGGTGTTCAAGAACAAGGACTTCCAGCTGTCGATGGTCGACCACGTCGAGGCGCGTGACTTCGGCAACTGGGCGAACCCGGACTACTACTTCGGCTACGACAACCCCGAGGTGCAGCGGCTCTACGCCGAGTCGATCGCCACGACCTCGACGAGCGAGAAGGTGTCCGCCCTGCGGAAGGCCGCCCGCATCGTCAGCGAGGACGCGGCCGGCGAGTGGCTGTACACCGCGACCGAGATCACCGCGGTGCGGAAGGGCGTCACCGGGTTCCCGGTCGACGGCGGCAACTCCCGCCTCGACCTGGCGGGACTCGCGGTCAAGTGACCGCCGGCGCGCTGTCGGCCCCGGCCCCTCCCGTAGCATCGGTCCCGTGACCCGCTTCCTGATCGGCCGCGTGCTGCTGCTCGCGGTCGGCCTGCTCGTGGCGAGCGTCATCGTCTTCGCCACGCTCCGGGTGCTCCCCGGCGACGTCGCCCAGGTCGTCGCCGGCACCCAGTCGACCCCGGCGCAGGTCGCCGAGATCCGCCAGCAGCTCGGCCTCGACCGCCCCGTGGTCGTCCAGTACCTCGGGTGGATCGGCGGGCTCCTGCGCGGTGACCTCGGCGACTCGCTGGTTACGGGCGGCCCGGTCGCGCCGGAGATCGCGCAGAAACTCGCCGTCACGCTGCCGCTCGCCGGGATGTCACTCGTCGCCGCGCTCGTCATCGGGCTGCCGCTCGGCGTGCTGGCGGCCGTCCTCCGCACCCGGCCGGGCGGTGCCGTCATCGGCTTCGCGGCGCAGGCCGTGGCCGCCGTCCCCGTCGTCTGGGCGGGGATGCTCCTCATCGCGCTCTTCGCCGTGACGCTGCACTGGCTGCCGACCCAGGGGTTCCCGCTCGACGGGTGGGACGAGCCCGGGCGGGCGTTCGCGTCGCTCGTGCTGCCGGCGCTGACGATCGGCGCGGTCGAGGGCGCGGTCATCCTGCGCTTCACCCGGTCCGCGACGCTCGGCGTGCTCGACGCCGACCACGTCCGGACGGCCGCCGCGATCGGCCTCACCCGCACGCAGGCGCTCCTCAAGCACGGGCTGCCGTCGGTGGCCCTCACCGTGCTGGCCGTCCTCGGCGTGCAGATCGCCGGGCTCCTCGTCGGCGCCGTCGTCGTCGAGCAGCTGTTCTCGCTACCCGGCGTCGGGCGGATGCTCGTCACCGACGTCGGGCGCCGTGACATCACCAAGGTGCAGTCCGAGCTCCTCGTGCTCACCGGACTCGTGCTGCTCGTCGGCTTCGCGGTCGACGTCGTGCACCGCGCGCTCGACCCCCGGCAGCGGGAGGTGTCCGAGTGATCCGCCGTCTCCTCGCCCGACCGACCGGGGTGTTCGCCGTCGTGGTGCTCGGCCTGCTCGTCGTGCTCGCCGTCGTGTCGCTCTTCTGGACGCCGCAGAACCCGTTCCACACCGACCCGTTCCACCAGTGGGAGGCCCCGAGCGCCGCGCACTGGTTCGGCACCGACGCCTCCGGCCGCGACATCGCCAGCTACCTGCTCGCCGGCACGCGCACGACCGTCCTCGTCGCGGTCGGGTCCGGCGTGATCGCGAGTGTCGTCGGCATCGTCCTCACCGCCATCGGCTCGCTCACCGCCCGCTGGGTCCGCGAGGGCACGGCGGTCCTGCTCGACATCCTCGTCGCGTTCCCGACCCTCCTCACCGCGATGCTCCTCACCGCGATCGCCGGCGGGTCCCTCGGCGTCGTCATCGTCAGCGTGGGGCTGTCCTTCGGCGTCACCATCGCCCGGGTCGCCCGTGGCGAGATCCGCCGCATCGCCCGGAGCGACTACGTCACCGCGGCGCGGGCGTCGGGCGTGGGCGGTGCCGGCGTGCTCTTCCGGCACCTGGTGCCGAACGCGGCGCCGCTCTTCACCGTGCAGCTGTCACTCGCGATGGCGACCGCGGTCCTCGCCGAGGCCGGCCTGTCGTACCTCGGCTACGGCGCCGGGTCGGACACAGCGTCGTGGGGCAGCATGCTCGCCGACCTGCAGACCTACATCGGCGTGCACCCGTGGAGTGCCACCTGGCCGGGCGCCGCGATCGCCCTCGTCGTCGCGGCCCTCTCGCTCCTCGGCGACGCCGTCCGGGACGCGACCGATCCCCGGCTCACGACGGGCGACCGCGCCGCGGGCGCCAGACGGACGGCCACCGACCCGGCAGCGACCAGCACGGGGGTGACCGCATGACGGGCGCGAGCACGAACGCCGGGCCGCAGGCCGACGGCTCGCAGTCAGCCGGACCCGACGGAGCAGGACTGCAGGTGCGGGGTCTGACGGTCCGGATCGGCCGCCGGACGATCCTCGACGACGTGACGTTCACCGTGCCTCCAGGCAGTCGCGTGGGCGTGATCGGCGCGAGCGGATCCGGGAAGTCCATGACCTCGCTCGCCCTGATGGGGCTGGAGCCGACCGGCGCCGCCGTGACGGGCAGCATCCGGCTGGACGGCACCGAACTCGTCGGCCTGCCGGACCGCGAGCGTGCGCGCCACCGGGGCTCCGGCATCGCGATGGTGTTCCAGGAGCCCGGTACCGCCCTCGACCCGCTGCGTCGCGTCGGCGCGCAGATCGCCGAACCGCTGCGCCTGCACCGCGGGCTGGACCGCCGCGCGGCCAGCGCTGCCGCCGTCGAGCTCGCCGCATCGGTCGGGCTGCCCGACCCAGCATCGCTCCTGCGGCAGTACCCGCACCAGCTGTCCGGCGGGCAGCGGCAGCGCATCTGCATCGCGATGGCGATGGCCGGGCAGCCGTCGTACCTCGTCGCCGACGAACCCACGACCGCGCTCGACGTGACCACCGAGGCCCGCATCCTCGAGCTGTTCGAGGGGCTGTCGGCCGGGATGGTGTTCGTGACGCACGACCTCGCGGTCCTCGCCCGGATCGCCGACACCGCGGTCGTGCTCGACGCCGGCCGGATCGTCGAGCAGGGGTCGGTGGCGACGCTCCTGGCTGCGCCCCGGCACCCCGCGACGATCGCGCTCGTCGAGGCCGCCCGCGCCACCGCCCGTCGGCCCGGTGGGTCGCGGCGATCCGGAGGTACCGCGTGACCGACATCCTGTCCGCCACCGGGCTGCACCGCACCTACCGCCTCCCCCGCCGCGGCCCCTTCGAGCCCGGCCCGGTGCGCACCGCCGTCGACGGCGTCGACCTGACGGTCGCCCCCGGCGCGCGGCTCGGGATCGTCGGCGAATCCGGATCCGGCAAGTCCACCCTGGTGCGGCTGCTCGCCGGCCTGGAGGCACCTTCCGCCGGCACCGTGACGGCCTCCTGTCATCCGGTGGTCGCGTCCGGATCCGCGGCCGGGATGCGCTGGTTCCGTCGCGAGACCGGGGTGGTGTTCCAGGACCCGTACGCGTCCCTCAACCCGCGGATGCGTGTCGGCTCGATCGTCGCCGAACCCCTGCGGGCGCTGCGGGTCGGCGGCTCAGCGGAGGCTCGTGCCACGCTCGTCCGTGACGTGCTGGCGCGGGTCGACCTGCCCGCGGACGCCGTCGACCGGTACCCGCACGAGTTCTCCGGCGGGCAGCGGCAGCGCATCGCGATCGCCCGAGCCGTCGTGCACTCCCCCCGGATCCTGTTCGGGGACGAGCCGATGAGCGCCCTCGACGTGGTGGTCCGTGCGCGAGTGATCGACCTGTTCCGCTCGCTCGCCGACGACCTCGGGCTGACGCTCGTGCTCGTGTCGCACGACATCGGCGTGGTGCAGCGGCTGTGCGACACCGTGGCGGTGATGTCGGCGGGGCGGATCGTCGAGCACGGGCCGGTGTCGCTCCTCGACGCGCCGACGCACCCGGTGACGCGGGCCCTGGTGGAGGCGGCGCCGACGCTGCCGTAGTGGGGTGGGGTGCGGGCGCGGGGGCCGGGGCGGGGCGGGCGGGCGGTCCGTCGACTCGGAACGACACCGTCGTCGTCGTACGACATCGACGGCGTCGCAACCCCGCGGACGCAACCGTTGCGGACGCCCGGCTACGACACAGTCGTCGTCGTACGACATCGACACAGTCGTCGTCGTACGACATCGACGGCGTCACAACCTCGCGCGCGCATGATGCGACACGACACGAGTCGAACGACGCATGCATCGTCGCCACATGCACGCGCATCGGATGCGTGCGCATGATGCGACTTCACACCAGTCGAACGACGCGCGCGACGTCGGAACATGCACACGCAAGAGTGCGTGACAGGCGGCAGACAGGCGGCAGACGGTCAGGACCGGGGCGTCACCACATCGGCGGGTGCCGGCGCTGCCACCGCAGGCGCCGCTCGAGCTGCGCGCCGATCGCGAGCAGCACGCGCTCACCACCCGGCCGCCCGATGAGCTGCACGCCCATCGGCAGGCCGACGCCGTCGGGGTGGCCGTCCTCGGTGACGCCGACGGGCAGCGTGATCGCCGGCAGCCCCGACACGTTCGCCATCGACGTCCACGGCGAGTACGCGCACTGCCGCCGGAAGTCCTCCTCCGGGTCGTCGCCGTACCACCCGAGCGGCCGGGGCGTCATCGCGAGCGTCGGCGTGAGCACGGCGTCGAAGCGGTCGAACGCGCCGATGAGGGCCGCCGAGAAGGTGTCGAGCGCGGTCATCGCGTCGAGGACCTGCGTGCCGCTGAGGGCTCGTCCACGCGCGACGAGCCACGACACCAGCGGCGTGAGGGCGGACAGGTCGATGCCCGGCACGAGCGGCAGCCGCGCGGCCGAGCTCTCCCACGCCACCCGGAAGGCGTCGGCGTACGGCGCGCGGGGCATCGCGACGTCCTCGACGCCGTGCCCGACCTCGCCGAGCACCCGCACCGCGGTCTCGACGGCGGCGCGGGCAGCGGGGTCGACCGCGACGTCGACGGTGTCGTCCCACGGCGACCCGTCGAGGAGTCCGACGACGAAGCGCCCCTCGCCGCGCACGGCCGCGGCGGTGAAGGGACCATCGCCGACGTCCGGGGTGACGAGCGCGTACGGGTGGGGTTCCGGCAGCCCGGTCGGCGCGACGAGCGCGTCGAGCAGCATGCCGGCGTCGGCCACGTTCCGGGTGAGCGGCCCGGCCACCGACAGCCCGCCGACGCCGGACCGGCCGGGCATCGAGGGCACGCGGCCACGACTCGGCTTGAGCCCGACCAGGCCGTTCGCCGCCGCGGGGATCCGCACCGACCCGCCACCGTCCGAACCGACCGCGGCGGGCAGGAGCCCGGCGGCCACCGCGACCGCGGCGCCGCTCGACGACCCGCCGGGCGCGCGCGACGTGTCGTACGGGTTCCGGGTCACGCCGAAGCGGGTCTCCGACGACGAGGACATGCCGAACTCGGGCGAGGCCGTCTTGCCGAGGCTCACGGCTCCGGCGGCGTCCAGCGCGGCGACGAGCGGGTGGTCGGCTCCGGCGGGCACGTCGGGCAGCGCGGTCGTCCCGCGCCGCGTGGGCACGCCGGTGCGGTCGTACAGGTCCTTGTCGGCGGACGGGAGGCCCCACAGCGGTCGCGACGTCGGCACACGGTCGCCGAGGTGCTCGGCACGGTCGCGTGCGGCGTCCGCGGTGACGGTCACGAAGGCACCGAGCTCGGGGTCGAGGCGCTCGATGCGGCCCAGGTAGTGCTCGGTCACCTCGAGCGCGGTGGCCTCGCCACGGCGGACCCAGTCCCAGAGTTCCTGTGCGGCGAGGTGGTGGAGTTCGAACACGGATCGAGCCTATTCGGCGGCGCGGACACGGGGCTTGCATCCTTCGGAGGAAGCCCGGCAGGTGCGTCCGTTCGCCGGTCGTCCCGCGGGGCTGCCGTTCCTAGCGTCGTACCCATGACCACCACCACCGAAGTCCGGCGCAGTGCCGGCACCGACCCCGCCCGGCGGACGGGGGTCGGCGGAGTCGTCGCACGGCACCCGCTGACCTCGTTCGCCGTCCTCGCCCTCGGCCTCAGCTGGCTGGCGTGGATCCCCTACATCCTGTCCCCGCACGGCCTCGGCGTCTGGGACCTGCACTTCCCCGAGTTCCTCGGCTCGGCGCAGTTCACCGGCGTCCTGCCCGGCGCGCTCCTCGGCCCCCTCGGCGGCGCGTTCCTCGTCACCGCGATCGCCGACGGCCGTCCTGGTCTCCGTCGCTGGGTCGATCGGCTCTGGCGCTGGCGGGTGTCCTGGTACTGGTACGCCCTGGCGCTCGTCGGGGTCCCCGCGCTCATCGTCGCCACCGGGCTGCCCTTCGCCGGCGGCCAGGTGCAGGCGCCGTCGCTGCTCGCGCTGGTCGCCCTCGTCCCGGGGCTCGTCGTGCAGCTGTTCACCACGGGGCTCTCCGAGGAGCCCGGCTGGCGCGACTTCGCCCTGCCCCGGCTGCAGGAGCGCTTCGGTCCGCTCGGCGCCGCCGCCGTGCTCGGCCCGCTCTGGGCGCTCTGGCACATGCCGCTCTACTTCTCCGACTGGGGCGGGTGGCCGGACGCGCACTGGACCGAGCCGCTCGTGTTCGCCCTGTTCACGATCACGTTCAACGTCGTCATCACCTGGGTGTTCAACCGCACCGGGGAGAGCCTGCCGGTCGTGATGCTCCTGCACGTCGGCGTGAACAACACCATCTCGACGCTCTGGGCCGACATGTACCCGGGGATGACCGCCGGCACGATGATGCAGGGCCTGGCGGTCGTCTCGACCGTGGCCGCCGTCGTCCTGCTCGTCGTGACCCGGGGCCGCCTCGGGTACCCGCGCCGCACCGAGACCGCCCGACTCCTAGGATCGAACTATGGCACCCGCTGACCCGCGCGACGCGAGCGCGAGCGCGACCGCCCGCGACGCGAGCACGACCACGCCCGCGAGCACGACCGCCCGCGACCGCCGCGCCGACGTCCGGATCGGCGCCCTCACCGCCGTCGTGACGATCGGCCTGATGCTGGCCCTGCCCCCGCTCGACGCCGCGGACCCGGACAGCACCGGCACCGGCACCGGCACCGGCACCGCGTGGCCGGCCCTCGGCGGCACCGCCTGGAACCTCCTCGCCCTGGGCGTCCTCGCCCAGTCGGCGGTCCTCCTGGCAGCGCGCCGGGCACCACGCACGACGCTCGTCGTCGTCGCCGCGATCCCGGTCCTGGTGGCCGTCACCGCACCGTCCACCCTGTTCGGCCTCTCCGCGCTGCCGGTCGTCGTCGCGGTGGTGCTCGCCTCGCTGCGACTCCCCCTCGCCCGGCTCTGGGTGCCGCTCGGCGCCGCCGCGGTCCTCGTGGCACTCGGTTCCGCGATCGCGACGGCGACGACGTCCGGTGCGTTCCGCGCCGGTGCCGCCCAGGGCATCGCGGCGTCCGCCGGGCAGGGCGTGCTGCAGGCCGTCGGCGCGGTCGGTCTGCCGCTCGTGGTCGCACTCCTCGTCCGCTCCCGCCGCGAGGTCCGCTCCGCCCGCACCGCCGAGGCGTCCGCCGTCGACCGCGAGCAGGACGCCCGACACCGCGAACAGGACGCCCGCGACCGCGAGCAGGACGCCCGGGTCGAGGCGGCGGTCTCCCGCGAGCGCGCCGCGATGGCCCGCGAACTGCACGACATCGCCGCGCACCACCTGTCCGGGATCGCCCTGATGTCCGCCGTCATCGACCGCCAGATCGACGTCGACCCGGAACGCGCCCACGAGGGGGTCCGCCAGGTCCGGGAGCAGAGCACCGCCGTCCTCGAGGACCTCCGCCGCCTAGTCGGCCTGCTCCGCGACGACGCCCCCGCCGAGCGCGCGGTGGAGACCGTCGCCGGCATCGTGGACCTCGTCGAGCGGGCGCGGACCCGGACGACCGTGGACCTCGACGTCCGGCCCGGCGCACACCCGCTCGCCGACGGGATCGGCCCGCTCACCCAGCTCGCCGCGTACCGCACCGTCCAGGAGGCGCTCGCGAACGTCGCCCTGCACGCACCCGGCGCGCCGTGCACCGTCGTCCTCGACGACCGGGATGCGGATCGCCTCGCGATCCGCGTCGAGAACGGAGCGGCCACCGTGCCGTCCGTCGGGACGAGCCCCGCGGGTGGGAACGGGATCCGTGGCATGCGTGAGCGGGCGGACCTGGTCGGTGCGCGCCTCCAGGTCGGACCCACCGCGACCGGTGGCTGGGTGGTGACCCTGGTGGTCGACCGGGAGGCGCGCCCCGCCTCCGACGGACCGGCCGACGGTCCCGAGGTGGCCCGGTGATCCGGGTGCTGGTGGCGGACGACCAGCCGCTGGTCCGGGCCGGCGTCTCGGCGCTCCTCGGCGCGGAGCCGGACATCGAGGTCGTCGGGGTCGCCGCCGACGGCGGCGAGGCGCTCGCCCTGGCACGGAGTAGCCGGCCGGACGTCGCCTGCCTGGACATCCGGATGCCGGTGCGGAACGGGATCGAGGTGGCCCGGGAGCTCTGCGCGCCGGACGCCGACCCCGCGGTGCCGGTGCTCATGCTCACCACGTTCGACGTCGACGACCTGGTGTTCGGGGCGCTCGAGGCGGGGGCGTCCGGGTTCCTGTTGAAGGACGCCGAGCCGGATGTCATCGTCGACGCCGTCCGACAGGTCGCCGCCGGGAACGGGACGATCGACCAGTCGCTCACCCGGCGGGTCCTCCGCGAGTTCGTGTCGCGGCGAAGCCTGCAGCCGGTGACGGGCGACCGGGTCGACGGGGTGCTGACCGCGCGGGAGCGGGACGTCCTCATGCTGCTCGCGCAGGGGATGTCGAACGAGGAGATCGCGGCGGCGCTCGTCGTCGAGGTCTCCACGGTGAAGTCGCACCTGGCGCGGATGCTGCCGAAGCTCGGGGTGCGCTCCCGGCTGCAGGCGGTCGTGTGGGCGTACCAGAACCGGATCGTGGCGGTGCCGGAGCTGGACCAGCCGGGGCCGGACGAGCCGGGGCCCGGGCACGGGCCGGACGACCAGCGGCGCTGAGCGTCAGCTTCGGCGGCGGTACCGGATGTGCGTCGAGAGCGGCGAGTGCAGCACCTCGACCGGCTCGAAGTCGAACGGCGCAGCACCCGCGACGTCGGCGTCGAAGATCCGCTCCCCGGAGCCGAGCAGCACGGGTGCGATGTCGATCGTCAGCTCGTCCACCACCCCGGCGACGAGCGCCTGCCGCACGGTCGAGGCGCCACCCGCGATGTCGACGCCCCGGTCACCGGCCGCGGTGAGTGCCTGCGCGTAGGCCGCGTCGAACCCGTCGGTGACGAAGTGGAAGGTCGTGCCCTCGAGCGCGATCGGGTCGTGCGGGTGGTGGGTGAGCACGAAGACCGGGGCGTGGTACGGCGGTTCAGAGCCCCACCAGCCCTGCCAGTCCTGGTCCCACTCGCCGCGGACCGGGCCGAACATGTTGCGGCCCATCACGTACGCGCCGCGGGGTCGCATCAGCCAGCCCGCTGCCGTGCGGTCGGCGTCGGTGACCTCGGTGCCGGGCATGTGCCAGGTGTGCAGCTCGCCGCCGCGGACGCCGAGCGGGTGCTCGAGATCCTGGTCGGGACCGGCGACGAACCCGTCGAGGGAGATCGACATGTGGCAGGTGGTGTCCGTCATCGGGTCCCCGGTCTGGTCGTGCGGCAGGAGGGTCGGGCGGACCGGCTGAACGTGCCGGCGGGCGGGTCGGGCTGGCTGGCCGGTCAGGCGGCGAGGTGTGCCGCGAGCACGTCCTCCACGCTGGTCCACTCGTACGGGCCGTACCGGTCGTCGTCGACGTGGTGCAGCTCGGCCTCGCCACTGAACATGCTGACGAAGTACTGCATACCCTGCCACGCGGGGAACGGCTCGTCATCCCCTGCTCTCGACAGCCGCCGACCGACGCGCGCCATCGCCGACAGCGTCCCCGCGGTCCCCGCCCACTGCAGCCGGAACGGGGTGCCCGTCAGCCGTGACATGGTCTCGGCGATGCTGCGCGAGGTGACGCGGTCCCCCGCGACCTCGACGACCCGCGGCGCCGCCGGGTCGAGCGCGACCAGGGCCGTGGTCCGGGCGACGTCGTCCTTAGTGGTGAAGTCGAGCACCTGGTCGGGCGACGACCAGTAGAGCACCCGCTGCCGGTCGAACAGGATGAGCGGGGCCTGGCCGGTCAGCATGTCGGTGAACGCCCCGTTGAGGATCGAGGTCGCCCGGATCGGGGCGGCGTCGACGTCGGCGGCGAACTCGCGACGCAGTTCGAAGTTCCGGTTCGACCCGGGCGTGATCGAGCGGTAGTCGGCGGCGTAGTCGGACGGGATGAACCGGGCGACGCCGGCCTCGACCGCGGCCGCGAGGAGGGCCCGCTGCGCGTCGACGATCACCGGACGCGTCCCGCTCACCGCCGACACCACCACCTCGACCCCGGCGAGGGCCGACACCAGGCCCGCGTGGTCGCCGTAGTCCGCCCGCACCACCTCGACCCCGTCCTCGGCGCCGAGGCGTTCGGCGGCGGGGCTTCCGTCGGTGCGGGTGAGGACGCGGACGCTGGTGTCGTGCTGCCGGAGCGCACGGACGATACGTCCGCCGAGGTCGCCGGTGGCGCCGGCGACGAGGACGGTGGTGGTCATGGCCGCCACGCTACGGGTGCCCCGCGGACCGGGTTCAGCGAGCCGGCCGCGCGGTCGTGTTCCGGACCGTCCGTACGACATGTGCGGACGAAGCCTGAGGATTCCGGCAGAATGGTCAGCACTGACCACCGTTGGGGTGGCGCATCCAGGGGGAACCGTGCAGATCAAGACCATTGCCATGTCCGCGACCACCGCCGTCGTCCTCGGCCTGACGCTCACCGCCTGCAGCGGCGGCGGTGGCGGTGGCGGGGCATCCGAGGGGAAGTCCGGCGGCGACGCGAAGCCCGTCAGCGGCTCGGCCGTGAAGATCGACCTGACGAAGGACGTCGAGAAGAAGGTGGGGGTCACCCTCACCGACACGCAGGTCGGCGACCGCGTGGAGATCAAGAAGGTGTCGACGAAGCTCGACACCGACAACGTGAAGTCGCTCAAGTCCTCGCAGGGCGATGTCGTGCTCGTGCAGCTCAAGGTCACCGTGCCCGACGACGGCTACTCCGTCTCGACGACCGACATCGGGCTCAAGGACGACCAGGACACCACCTCGTCGAACCTCTACGCCGGTGGGCTCGAGGCCGCGATGGAGGCGCAGGGCTACGCCGCGCTGCCGAGCTACGTGTCGACCGGCTCGACGAAGACCGGGTGGGTCGCCCTCCAGGTCCTCGACACCGCGAAGTCGGCCGACCTGACGTGGAAGCGTGCGAAGCACACCGACTACGAGTCGGGCAAGAAGTACCCGGCCCGCACCATGACCGCGCCGCTGCTGAAGAACACCGGCGCCGACTCCGCGGTCACCGCCGCGAAGGAGGGCGCGACGCCCAAGAAGGCCTCTGCCAAGAGCACGGACGACGTGACGAAGAACACCGTGACGGTCGACCAGATCATCACGAACTTCCCGCTGCCCGCCGCGGTGGACTACGAGAGCGGCCACATCGTCGCCGTGCACATCAAGGTCGACGCCGGCAGCGTCTACACCTCGGGCTGGTCGCCGAGCGACCTGCAGCTCCTCACCGCCGACGGTGACAAGATCGACCGCTACTCCAACGCGGACGTCGCGACCGCGCTGGCCGAGAAGGGCTTCTCCGGCCTGACCGACGACGGCTACATCTCCTCCGGTGAGAGCACGACCGGGTGGGTGCCGTTCCTCGTCAAGCCGAGCACCGGCGACTCGGGCTTCACCATCAGCCAGCACCGTCGTGCGGCGAACATCATCGGCGGCGGCTCGGTGCCGGCGGCGGACTTCCCGGCGAAGATCACCGTCGAGGGCGTTTCCGACGACAGCGGCTCCTCGGAGAGCGACGACCAGTCGACCGAGGGCAGCGACGACGGGTCCGGCTCGAACGCGTAGCTGACCGAGCAGTCCCGACGGGCTGCGCAGTGCGGACGGGAGGCGCGGTGCCAGCTGGCACCGCGCCTCCCGTCCGTCCGCTGGTCCAGTCCGCGGCCGCTGGTCGCGCCGCGCGCGGTCGCTGCCGTCAGGCCTGCTCGACGTCCGAGAACAGTCCGGTGAAGGTCGCGCCGGTGGCGCCGAGCTGCCCGAAGAAGTCGCCCGCTTCGGCGCCCGCGATCGCTGCCGAGGCGTCGTCGTACGAGTCGAAGTACAGGTCGAGGGTGCGGTGGGCCGGCGTGGGCGTGCCGTCCTCCTTGGGCCAGACCTTGCCGGCCTCGAGTCGGCGGAGCTCGGGGAGCTTCGCGGCGGCGTCGCGGAGGGCCGGGTAGGCCGCTTCGAACGCCGTCGGATCGGACGGGTTGTCGATGATGAGGGTGATCTTGGTCGTCATGCGACCAGTGTCCGCCTCAGTCGGCGTCGGTGACCAGACGTCCGCCGCCGAAGGGCAGCCAGCCGGCGCGGTAGACGAAGCGGTCGGCGGCCACGGCGTCGGCGCGGGCCCAGGCGTCGGTTCCGGTTCCGGTTCCGGTTCCGGTTCTGGTCCCGGTTCCGGTTCCGGTTCCGGTTCTGGTTCCGGTTCCGGTTCCGACCGTTCGCGTCGCCGCTCCGAACCGCCAGGCGCGGTTGTACAGGTACACGCCGATGACGGTGCCCCCGTCGTCCGGCACCGCCCACGTGCCGATCCCCCACTGCGCCGGGTGTCCGACGCCGTCGATCGTCACGGTCGGCCGGGCGAACCACGTGAACGGCGGGCGGGTGATCCGGAGTTCCACGCGGCGCTTCGTCGTGCCGGAGGGCTGTGTCGCTTCCACTTCCGCAGGATACGGGGTCCGGCCGCCCGCCCCGACCGCTCGGACTCGGCCGGGCGCCGGGCGGGCGCCGGCCGGGCGCCGGGCGGGCGCTGGCCGGGCGCCGGGCGGGCGCTGGCCGGGCGCGATCGTGCAGCGACAACACACGAGTCGATCGACGCGTGTGACGTCGCACCATGCACCCGCATCGGATACGCCTGCAAGTTGCGGCAAAGCGCGAGTCGATCGACGCGTGTGAGGTCGCACCATGCACCCGCATCGGACGCCTGCTGACGGCGCCCCGGTAGGTTGGCGAGGTGACCACGATCGACTGCAACAGCGACCTCGGCGAGGGCTTCGGCGCCTGGAGCATGGGCGACGACCGCGCGATGCTCGACGTGGTCTCCTCGGCGAACGTCGCCTGCGGCTTCCACGCCGGCGACCCCACGATCATGCTCGACACCTGCCGAGCCGCGGCCGAGCGGGGCGTGGCCGTCGGCGCCCACGTGGCCTACCGCGACCTCATCGGCTTCGGCCGCCGGCCGGTGCACGTCACCCCCGAGGAGCTGTACGCCGACGTCGTGCACCAGCTCGGCGCGCTCGTCGCGACCGCCCGGGTCGCCGGCACCGCGGTGACGTACGTGAAGCCGCACGGGGCGCTGTACAACACCGCCTGCGTCGACCCGGTGCAGGCAGAGGCGGTCGTCCGCGCCGTCGCGGACGTCGACCCGACCCTGGCGGTCCTCGCACTGCCCGACTCCGAGCTGCTGCGGGCCGCGGAGCGCCACGGACTCCGAGCCGTCCGCGAGGTCTTCGCCGACCGCGCCTACGAACCCGACGGGTCGCTCGTGTCGCGCAGCACCCCGGGTTCGGTGCTGCACGACCCCGAGGCCGTCGCCGCGCGGGTGCTGCGCATGGTCACCGACGGCCTCGTGACCGCGGTCGACGGCTCGGACGTGCGGGTGCAGGTCGACTCGGTCTGCGTGCACGGGGACTCCCCCGACGCGGTCGCGATGGCGCAGGCGATCCGGACGCTGCTGACCACGCACGGGGTGACGATCGCGCCGTTCGCGCCCGCTGTCGCGCCCGCGTCGCCGTGACGCTCGACGTCTGTCCCGCCGGGCGGTCCGCGGTGCTGGCGACCTTCGACTCGCTCGACGACGTCGTCGCCTTCCACGCCGGACTGACCGCCGCAGAGGTCCCGGGGCTCACCGAGGTCGTCTCCGGCGCTCGGACGCTGCTGCTCCGGTTCGACCCGGACCGCACCGACGCCGGTCGTCTCCGCTCCGGCCTCGCCGGCGTCGTCCCCGTCACCGCCGACCGTTCCGTGGACGACCGCGCACCGCTCGTCATCCCCGTCACGTACGACGGCGAGGACCTCGACGCCGTCGCGCGCACGACCGGGATGACGCGCGACGAGCTCGTCGCCTGGCACACCGGCCAGGTCTGGACGAGCGCCTTCTGCGGTTTCGCCCCCGGCTTCAGCTACCTCACCGGCACCGCGCCCTCGCTCGACCTGCCACGCCGCAGCACGTCCCGCACCGCGGTACCGAGCGGCGCGGTGGCCCTCGCCGGCGAGTTCAGCGCCGTCTACCCGCGGTCGTCGCCGGGTGGCTGGCAGCTCATCGGCCGGACCGAGGTCGCGATGTGGTCGCTCGACCGCGACCCGCCCGCGCTCGCCCCCGCCGGCACCCGGCTCCGGTTCGTCGAGGCGCCCCCGGCATGAGCGCGCTCACCGTCCTGCAGGTCGGGCCCGGCACGTCGGTGCAGGACCTCGGCCGTCCCGGGTTCAGCGACGCCGGCCTCGGCGCCGCCGGTGCCGCCGACCGCGGAGCAGCAGCCCTCGCCGGACGGATGGTCGGCAACCGCCGCGACGCGGCCGTCCTGGAGGCACTGCTCGGCTCCGTCACACTCCGCTCCGACGCCCACCTGGTCACCGCCACCACCGGTGCGGCCTGCCCGGTCGAGGTCACCTCGGCGGACGGCCGGGTCCGCGGCGCGGCCTCGTACGAGGTGCTGACGCTCGCCCCCGGAGACGTGCTGCGCATCGGACAGCCGGACGCGGGCCTCCGCGTGTACCTCGCGGTGCGGGGCGGGTTCGCGGTCGAACCGGTGCTCGGCAGCCGGTCGTGGGACTCGCTGGCGCGGCTCGGCCCGCCGCCGCTGTCCGTCGGGGACGTCCTGCCCGTCGGGGACGCCGCGGACGGATGGCCGGTCGTCGACGCCGTCGCCCCGCCGCTCGACACTCCGCCCGGCGAACCCGTCGTGCTCGACGTGACGCCCGGCCCGCGCGACGACTGGTTCACGCCGTCGTGGCGCGCGACCCTGACCGGCCAGGTCCACCACGTCACGCCGGACAGCGACCGCGTGGGGGTGCGGACGACCGCGGCGGCGCCGCTCGTCCGGGCGGCGACCCGTGAGCTCCCGAGCGAGGGCGTCGAGACCGGCTCGCTGCAGGTCCCTCCGGACGGGCACCCCGTCCTGTTCCTCGCCGACCACCCGGTGACCGGCGGCTACCCCGTCGTCGCGGTGCTCACCCCGGCGGCGGTGGACCGTGCCGCGCAGCTGCGACCGGGGGACGCGGTGCGCTTCCGGATCACCGGCTGAGGGTCGCTGCGGTCAGTCGAACATCGCGGCGAGGGCGGCGTACGGGTCGCCCTCGACCACGTGTGCCGACCGCCGCTCTGGCCAGTGCACCGTGCCGTCGTCGGGCCAGCACGGCACGACGTGGACGTGCAGGTGCCGGACGCTCTGCCCGGCGTCCGCCCCGGACGCCTGCAGCAGCACGGTGCCGGTCGCGCCGAGCGCGCCCCGCATCGCCCGTGCCACACGCTGCGCCAGGGCGAACGTCGCAGACAGGGCCACCGGCCCGGCGCGCCACAGGTCGTCGGTGTGCTCCACCGGGGCCACGAGGGTGTGCCCGGGAGCGAGCAGGGACTCGGGCAGGGGTGCGAACGCCACCGCGTGCTCCTCGCGCTCGACCCACGCGGCCGGCGCCTCCCCGGCGATGATGCGGCAGAAGGGGCACGGGTCCATCGGACCAGTCTGCCGGATGCGCTCCGGCCGACTCCGGAACACCGGGGCCGCATCTGCGGTTGGCTCGGAGACCGATGACGAAAGGTGCACCATGTCGATGACCGTCCTGCTCGAGGCCCAGCTCCGGAGCGACCTCCCCACCGAGACCGTCGAGACGGCGATCCGCGAGACGCTCGCACAGACCGGCGCGTTCCCGGGGAGCGAGTCCCTCGAGGTGATCGTCGACGACGCCGACCCCACCCGCATCGTGGTCGTCGAACGCTGGACGACCTCGGCGGACCACGACGCGTACGTCGCCTGGCGTGCGACGCCGGAGGGTGCGTCCGCCCTCCGCGACGTGGTGGCGTCGCCGCCGGTCAAGCGGACCTTCGACCGGACCATCCCGCTGACCTGATCGGGGCCGCCGGCGTGCTGTCGGCGCCCTGCTCCGGGGCACGCGCGGGACATGGGACGATTGCGGGATGACCGCCACGCTCGTCGCCAAGGGCCTCGCCGGCGGGTACGCCGCTCGCACACTGTTCGACTCCCTCGACCTGACCGTCGCCCCGGGTGACGTCATCGGCGTCGTCGGGGTGAACGGAGCCGGCAAGTCCACGCTGCTCCGGCTGCTCGCGGGCGTCGACGAACCGCTCGCCGGCACGGTGTCGCTCGCCCCGACGGACGCGTTCGTCGGCTGGCTGCCCCAGGAGCACGAGCGCGTCGCCGGCGAGACGGTCGGGGTCTACATCGGCCGACGGACCGGCTGCGCCGAGGCCACCACGACGATGGACGCCGCGGCCGCCGCGCTCGGCGAACCGGGTGCCGGCGACGCGGCGGCGGACGCGTACTCGGCAGCGCTCGACCGCTGGCTCGCGTCGGGAGCGGCCGACCTCGACGAGCGGATCCCGGTCGTGCTCGCCGACCTCGGCCTGGTCGTGGGGACGGACGACGACGGCGTCGGTCCGGACTCCCTGATGACCGCGCTGTCCGGCGGCCAGGCCGCCCGCGTCGGACTCGCCGCCCTGCTGCTGTCGCGGTTCGACATCGTTCTGCTCGACGAGCCGACGAACGACCTCGACCTCGACGGGCTCGACCGGCTCGAGGGCTTCGTGCGGGGCCTCCGCGGCGGTGTCGTGCTCGTCAGCCACGACCGCGAGTTCCTCGCACGCTCCGTCACGGCCGTGCTCGAGCTCGACCTCGCGCAGTCATCCAACCGGCTGTTCGGCGGCGGCTACGACGCGTACCTCGAGGAACGCGAGATCGCCCGCCAGCACAAGCGCGACGCCTACGACGACTACGCCTCGACGAAGGCCGACCTCGTCTCGCGCGCCCGCACCCAGCGGGAGTGGTCGAGCCAGGGCGTCCGGAACGCCATGAAGAAGGCACCGGACAACGACAAGATCCGGCGCAAGGCCGCGAGCGAGTCGAGCGAGAAGCAGGCGCAGAAGGTCCGGCAGATGGAGTCGCGCATCGCCCGGCTCGACGAGGTCGAGGAACCCCGCAAGGAGTGGCAGCTCGAGTTCACGATCGGCAGTGCGCCCCGCTCGTCCGCCGTCGTCGCGACGCTGGCGGACGCGACCTTCACCCAGGGCGACTTCACGCTGGGCCCCGTCTCGCTGCAGGTCGACGGCGGCGACCGGATCGGCATCACCGGACCGAACGGCGCCGGCAAGTCCACCCTGCTGCGGGCGCTGCTCGGCAAGCAGGAGCCCACCACCGGGAGCGCCTCGCTGGGGTCGAGCGTCGCCGTCGGTGAGATCGACCAGGCACGTGCGGCGTTCACGGGCGACCAGCCTCTGGCCGACGCGTTCGAGGCCATCGTGCCCGAGTACACGACCGCCGACGTCCGCACGCTGCTCGCGAAGTTCGGGTTGAAGGCCGACCACGTGGGTCGTCCGGCAGGAGCCCTCTCCCCCGGCGAACGCACCCGGGCCGGACTCGCGCTGCTGCAGGCCCGCGGCGTCAACGTGCTCGTGCTCGACGAGCCGACGAACCACCTCGACCTGGCGGCGATCGAGCAGCTCGAGCAGGCACTCGACTCCTACGACGGCACGCTCCTGCTCGTCACCCACGACCGCCGCATGCTCGAGACCGTCCGGCTCGACCGGCAGTGGCACGTCGAGGCCGGGCGGGTCACCGAGGCGTAGTCGGCTCCAACCCGAGCCGCTGGACGACCTCGGCGCTCTCCTCGTCCGGGGTGCGGTCGGCGGCGATCGTGACGTGCGCCTCGTCCGGCTGCGGCGGCTCGAGCGTGGCGAGCTGGGACGCCAGCAGTGAGGTCGGCATGAAGTGTCCGGAGCGCTGGGACATGCGGTCCTGGATGAGCGAGCCCTCGCCGGCCACGTGGACGAAGACCACGCCGGGGGCGCGGAGGACGTCACGGTACGAGCGCTTGAGCGCCGAACAGGTCACGACGCCCGGCGCGCCGCGGTCGAGGTGGTCGCGGATCCACGCGGCGACGACGTCGAGCCAGGGCCAGCGGTCGTCGTCCGTCAGCGGGGTGCCCGCGTGCATCTTGTCGACGTTCGCCGGCGGGTGCATCGAGTCGCCCTCGGCGAAGTCCCACCCGAGATGCTCGGCCACCATCGCCGCGACGGTCGACTTCCCCGAACCGGAGACACCCATCACGACGAGGACGCGGGCGTCGAGCTGGTCCGCCCCGCTCATCGGATGAAGATCCCGGCGAGGAGGACCCCGGCCAGACCGAAGACCGAGATGAGGCACTCGAGCATCGTCCACGTCTTGAACGTCTGCCCGACGGTGGTGTTGAGGTACCCCTTCACCAGCCAGAAGCCGGCGTCGTTCACGTGCGACAGGAACACCGAACCCGCACCGATCGCGAGCACGAGGAGCGAGGTCATCGGCGAGGACAGGTCGTGGGCGATCGGCGCCATGATGCCCGCCGCGGTGACGGTGGCCACCGTCGCCGAACCCGTCGCGACCCGGACGAGCGCGGAGACGACCCAGGCGACGAGCAGCACCGAGATGCCGGAGTCCTTCACGGCGTCGGCGATCACCCCGCCGATGCCGGTGTCGATGAGGACCTGCTTGAAGCCACCACCTGCACCCACGATGAGCAGGACGCCGGCGACCGGCGGCAGCGCGCTCTCGAGCGACTTGGAGACCGCCGAGCGGTCCATCCCGCCGCCGATGGCGAAGAAGACCATCGCGTACACGGCGGCGATCCCGATCGCGATCATCGGCGACCCGAGGAAGTCGAGCAGGCTGACCCACGCGCCGGAGGCGTCGGGCACCGTCGCCTCGCGGATCGCCTGGGCGAGCATGAGCACGACGGGCAGCAGGATGCCGACGAGCGCGACGGTGAACGACGGGCTCCGCGGTTCGCTGATGACGCGGGTGAAGTCGCTCTTGCCGTGGGGCAGGGAGGCGGTGTCCTGCGTGGCGGGGCCGCGCCGTGCCTCCCGGCCGTCGTGCGCGGGGTCCTGCTGACCGGAGCCGCTGCCGCCACGCGACCCGAAGATGTCCGGGGCGGGGATGTCGACCCAGCGCGCCGCGAAGCGGGCGAAGACCGGTCCGGCCAGCACGATGACGGGGATCGCGAGCACGATGCCGAAGGCGAGGGTGGTACCGAGGTTCGCGCCGACCGTCGAGATCGCCACGAGCGGGCCGGGGTGCGGCGGCACGAACGCGTGCATCGTGGACAGGCCGACCAGGGCCGGCACGGCGATCTTCATGATCGGGACGTCACTGCGCTTCGCCACCAGGACGATGATCGGGATGAGGAGCACGAGGCCGACCTCGAAGAACATCGGCAGACCGATGAGCGCGCCGATCAGGGCCATCGTCCACGGCAGAGCCGCCTTCGACGACTTGCGGACGAGGGTGTCGACGACGCGGTCGGCCGCCCCCGAGTCGACGAGCATCTTGCCGAACATCGAGCCGAGTCCGACCAGGATGCCGACGCTCGTCATGGTCGCGCCGAAACCGTTGCCGAAGCTCGTGACCGAGGCGTCGGGTGCGAGGCCGGCGCCGATGCCGACGCCGAGGGCACCGATGGTCAGCGCGATGAACGGGTGGACCTTGAGCCACGTGATCAGGACGATGATCACGACGATGCCGATGAGCGCCGCGATGATCAGCTGGGCCACGGGGCCGGACGGGTCGACCGTCGGCGTGCCGCCACCGCTTGCTGCGAGCAACGTCGCCGGGTGTGCTGCGGACGCGTGGTCCTGGAGCGCGTGAGGCATCGGTGCCCCTTCCTGGAGCCGCTGCCGCGCGGCTCCGTCGCCTTGGTGTCGAGTCCGGTCTGGCGCCCTGCACGCCGACCGTCAATAATCTGATTAATCAGACTATACGACGATCCGCCGCGCGGCATCCGCCCTCTCGGGCAGTCTGCCGATTCGATGGACTCGACGTCACGCTCACCGCGTGCGGCGTACTGCATGGAGGAACGATGTCGACCGGACCACGCACGAACGGCTCCCACGGTCGCGGCCTGCACGGCCACGTGCTCGACGTGCTCGGGCAGCGGATCGTCGACCGCGGCATCGCGCCCGGGTCGGTCCTCCGCCCCGAGCTGGTGGCGGACGAGTTCGGGGTGTCGCGGTCGGTCGTCCGCGAGGCACTGCGGGTGCTGCAGTCGCTCGGGCTCGTCGAACCGCGGCAGCGCGTCGGCACGCAGGTGCTCGGCATCGGCTCGTGGGAGCTCCTCGCGCCGACGGTCATCCGGTGGCGCGGAGCCTCCCCGTCGTACTTCGTGCAGCAGCGGGAACTGCTCGAGCTGCGGCTCGGGGTCGAGCCCGTCGCCGCGGCGCTGGCGGCACGTCGACGGGACTGCGCGGTCGTGGGCGCCGAGGTGCTCCGGGCCGCCGAGGACATGCTCGACGCCTGCGCGGCCGAGGACAGTCGCGCCTACCTCGAGGCGGACGTCCGGTTCCACCGGGCGCTGCTGACCGCCTCGGGCAACGCGGTGTTCGCGCACTTCGCCGGCACGGTCGAGGCGCTGCTCCGCACCCGGACCTCGGAGTCGCGGGACACCATCACGCGGTGGACGCACGACGCCGCGGCGCGGCACCTCGCCGCCGCGCAGGCGATGGTCGCGGGTGACGGGGCCGAGGCGTCCCTGGCGACGACCGAGCTCGTGCGGGTCACGCGCGACGAGTTCATCGCGGAGGCGCCCGCCGGCTGACGCGTGGGCGTTCCTGCCCATCGCACCCGACGTGGGATGCCGTTCCGCTCGTCGGAGGTCGAAAAGACTTGCCTCCTACGCGCGAAACGTCCTCCTCCGCGCGAAACCGCCCCCTACGCGCGCTCCGGCCGACCGCGGAACAGCCGGGGCCCCCGCAGCCGCAGCCGCATCGTGACCGTGCCGAGCCAGCGGTCGTACTTGTAGCCGACCTTGCCCATGCGCCCGACCTCCTCGAAGCCGAGCCGCTCGTGCAGGCGGATCGACGCCTCGGCCTGCCGGTCGGCGATGACGGCGACGATCTCGCGGACGCCGGCCGAACGGCACTCGTCGATCAGGGCCTCCATGAGCGCACGCCCGAGACCCTTCCCGCCGGACGCCGCCCCGAGGTAGATCGAGTCCTCGACCACGCGGTTCGACCGGTCCCGCGGGTTCCACGCGTCGACGAGGGCGTACCCGAGCACCTGGCCGGACGGGTTCACGGCGACGAGGAACGGCAGCTTCCGCTTCCGGATGTCGTCGTACCGCCGCTTCCACGCGGCGAACGTGAACGCCGAGGGGTCGAAGGTCACCGACGAGTTCCGGACGTAGTGCGTGTGGATCTCGCGGATGTCGGGCAGGTCCGACGCCTCCGCAGCGCGGATCGTGTACGTGAACGCGGCCTCGGCGGGCACCGGGGCACGCAGGTGTCGCGGCAGGACCCGTCGCCGCTGGTATTCCTCCTCGAGCACGGACCGAGCCTATGCCGCGGGGACGTCCGTGGGCAGGGCCCAGTCCACGGGGTCCGCACCCTGCGCGGCGAGCAACTCGTTCACCTGCGAGAACGGACGGCTGCCGAAGAACCCGCGCGAGGCGCTGAGCGGACTCGGGTGCGCGGACGCCACCACCGGGGTGTCGCCGAGGAGCAGCCGGACGGACCCCGCCTGCGCACCCCACAGCACGGCGACGAGCGGCGTCCCACGCTCGACGAGCGCACGGACGGCCTGGTCGGTGACGGCTTCCCAGCCCTTGCCGCGGTGGCTGCCGGCCTCGCCCGCCTGCACGGTGAGGACCCGGTTGAGCAGCAGGACACCCTGCGCCGACCACGGCCGCAGGTCACCGTGCTGCGGCGGTGTCACGCCGAGGTCCGCTTCGAGTTCCTTGTAGACGTTCGCCAGGCTGCGCGGGATCGGCCGCACGTGCGGGTCGACGGCGAAGGACAGGCCGATGGGGTGGCCCGGCGTCGGGTACGGGTCCTGTCCGACCACCAGGACCTTGACCGCGTCGAACGGATCGGCGAAGGCGCGGAGCACGTGGTCGCCCGCGGGCAGGTAGTGCCGACCGGCCGCGACCTCGTCGCGGAGCCAGGACCCCATCCGGTGGACGTCGTCCTCGACCGGTGCGAGCGCTCGGGCCCAGCCCGGGTCGACCAGGTCGGCGAGCGGGCGCGGCTGCACGGTCGTCGGTGCCTACGCGCCCATGGTGGCGACGGAGACCGACTCGTCCCCGGCGACGACGCGCCAGACGCTGCCGGTGCCGCGGACCTCGAGCGCGCCCTCGCCGACGACGAGCGTGGTGTCCTCGTCGATCGCGAGACCGGCGGTGACGAACTCGGCCTCGGCGCTGGCGATCAGCCGCGCGAGCGTGCCGGCCTGCACCGCGTGCACGTCGATGGTCAGGTCGACGAGTCCGAGTCCTTCGCGGAGCTCGACCTCGTCGAGTCCCTCGGCCGCTTCTTCCGGGCAGATCTCCACGCCGCCGATGCGCCAGCCGCCGACCAGGGCACGGTCGGCCGCGATCATCGCCCCGGCGGAGTAGCCGAGGTAGGGCAGGCCGTCGGACACGAGCAGGCGGATCTGGTCGACGAGCGGGGCGACGGCGTCGAGGTAGTGCGGGGTGACCCCACCCCCGACGACGAGTGCGTCGACATCGCTGAGGACGGTGGTGCTGAAGACCTCGCCCGGGGCGATCTCGGACACGAGGACCTCGGCCTGACGGGCGCCGCCGAGGACCTCGGCGATGTCCTCGGTCGAGCTGGGGCTCGCGCCCACCGAGCTGGCGACGGACAGCAGGCCGATCCGCGGGACGGTCCGGCCGACGGCTGCGGAGCGCGCCGTGGCCTCGGCGAGGAAGGACGCTGCGGCGTCCGAGGCGGCGAAGGGTCCGCCGCCGACGAGGTGGATGCTCACGACTCGGCCGTCACCGGGGCGAGGGCGCTCCACGGGAAGGTGATCCACCCGTCGACGCGGCGCCAGACGTGGTCGGGCTCGAGCACGGTGCCGGGCTTCGAGTAGAGGCAGGCGCTGCGGACGTCGGCACCGGCGTTCCGCACGATGTCGACGACCAGGCGCAGGGTGCGGCCGGAGTCGGACACGTCGTCCACGATCAGGACGCGCTTGCCGGCGAGGCTCGGGGCGTCGAGCGCGGGCGACAGGATGACCGGCTCGTCGAGGCGCTGCTCGACGTCGGTGTAGAACTCGACGTTGATCGAGCCGCACTCCTTGGTGCCGAGCGCGTAGGCGACGGCGCCGGCGATGATGAGTCCACCGCGGGCCACGGCGACGACGACCTCGGGCTCGAACCCGGAGGACAGGACGTCCTTGGCGAGCAGGCGCGCAGCGTCACCGAACTCCAGCCATCCGAGCACCTCGGGCCCGCTCGTCACGGTCACGGTCGAGGGAGCCTGGGCGGGTGACCCGGAGTCGCTGCTGATCGGCATCCGACCACGGTACCGGCACGGAGCCCGCGCCCGCGACCCGCAGGTGCACCCGGGCGCGTACTCCCGTCGTCCCGGCCCGGTCGGATCAGACCCGCGGGGCGAGCGTCCCGCGCGCGAGCTTGTGCTGCGCGGACTGCGCCACCGGGCGGATCGTCACGAGGTCGAGGTTCACGTGCGCGGGCAGCTCGACCGCGTGCACGATCGCCTCGGCGACGTCCTCGGCGACGAGCGGCTCCGGCACGTCGTCGTACACGGCAGCGGCCTTCTCGGCGTCGCCGCGGAAGCGGGTCAGTGCGAACTCGTCGGTCTTCACCAGACCCGGCGCGACCTCGACGACCCGGAGCGGTTCGCCGTTCAGCTCGAGCCGGAGCGCGGCCACCAGGGCGTGCTCGGCGAACTTCGCGGCGTTGTACCCGCCGCCGTTCTCGTACGCCACGTGCCCGGCCGTGCTCGTGACCGTGACGATGTCGGCGTTCCCCGCGGTGGCCGCACGCCGCCGCAGGTGCGGGAGCAGCGCAGCGACCACGCGCTTCGTGCCGATGACGTTCACCTCGAACATCGCGCGCCAGTCGTCGACGTCGGACGCCTCGACGCTCGCGGAGCCGAAGGCCCCACCGGCGTTGTTCACCAGGACGTCCGCTCCCCCGAGCTCCTCGACCCGTGCGGCCAGCGCCTCGACGTCGGCGGCGTCCGTGATGTCCGCGACGAGCACGTCGGCCCCGGTGGCCTCGGCGAGCGCCTGCAGCTTCGCCTCGCGCCGGGCGACGGCGAGGACGTCCCACCCGCGGGAGCGGAACAGCCGGACGGTCGCCGCCCCGATGCCCGAGCTCGCTCCGGTGACGACTGCGCGACGTGGTGCCATGTGCTTCCTCCAGGGGTCGGGCGGGGGTGCCCCTGCAACCGTACCGATCCCCGGACATCACGATCCGGTAACGTGACCCGGGATGACGACGGATGCCGCCCCTCCAGCGCCCTCGGCGCCCGCCACCGGTCTCGAGCCCGGCCGTGCGAAGCGTCGTATCCCGATGTGGGACACGGCGCGGTTCCTCGCGGTCACGCTCGTGGTCATCGGGCACGCGATCCAGCGGCAGACGACGGCGAGCGAGCACGCCCTCGCGCTGTACACCTTCATCTACGCGTTCCACATGCCCGCGTTCGGCGTGATCAGCGGCTACTTCTCGTCCGCCGACACCCCGACGGCGAAGCGGATGCGCCGCACGATCACCGACATCGTCGTGCCGTACATCATCATGCAGACGATCTGGACCGTGGTGCAGGGTCTGGCCGAGGGCGGGAAGAAGTTCAACCCGACGCAGCCGACCTGGACGCTGTGGTTCCTGCTCGCCCTGGGGATCTTCAAGCTGATCCTGCCGTACCTCGCCCAGCTGCGGTGGCCGCTGTTCTGGGCGGTCGTGTTCAGCATCGGCGTCGGGTACTTCGACAACGTGGACTCGACGCTCTCCCTGTCCCGCGCGATCAGCCTGCTGCCGTTCTTCCTGCTCGGCTGGCAGGTGAAGCAGTGGGGCGTCTTCGACCGCTGGTACGACGCGCCCCGGCGGATCGTCGTGCGGGTCCGGATCGCCGCCGCCGCGGTGTTCGCGGCGTGGGCGGTGTCGTGTGCGATCTGGATCCCGCAGTTCAAGGAGTTCGACCTCCACCACTGGTTCTTCTACGACGACTCGTACTCGGGGCTCGGCGAGGACGCCTGGTGGGCAGGTGCCGTGCGCTTCGGCCTGATGCTGCTCGCGGCGCTGCTGACGGCGTCGTTCCTGCTGCTCGTCCCCCGTCGGAACGTGTGGATCACCCAGTTCGGCGCGGCGACGATGTACGTCTACCTGCTCCACACCTTCCTGCTCTACCCGGTCCGCGAGTCCGGCATCCTCGCCGGTGCGCACTCCGCATGGCCCTACGTCCTGCTGATGGTCGGGTTCGCCTGCGCCGTCAGCCTGTTCCTCGCGCAGCCGTTCGTCCGCCGCGGGATGCGCTGGCTGCTCGAGCCCAAGGTCGACTGGCTCTTCCGCCGCGACCCGGCCTAGTCGCCCCCGCCCTTCGCACGGTGTGTGGCCAGCGCCGGCCTGGAGGCGCGGGTCGTCTCCGCCCCGCGCGTTACGTCCCGAGGCGGGTGCGCTGGTACCCGACCGGCCACGTGCGTAGCGTGAGCCAGGACGCACAGCCGCGCCGCGCCTCCAGGCCGGGCGCAGGGCGACCCGACGACCAGCCGCACCGGACAGGAGCACGAGATGACCACGAACGACGCCGCCGCCTGGCGGTTCGAGACCACGCAGATCCACGCCGGCGCGCAGCCGGACCCGACCACGGGTGCCCGCGCGACCCCGATCTACAAGACGACCTCGTACGTGTTCGAGAACTCCGACCACGCCCGCGACCTGTTCGCCCTCGCGCAGCCGGGCAACATCTACTCGCGCATCATGAACCCCACGAACGACGTCGTCGAGCAGCGCATCGCCGCGCTCGAGGGCGGCTCCGGGGCCCTGCTCGTCTCGAGCGGCCAGGCGGCCGAGACCTACGCGGTCCTGAACATCGCCGGGGCGGGTGACCACATCGTGTCCTCGTCGTCGATCTACGGCGGCACGTACAACCTGTTCAAGTACACGCTCGCGAAGCTCGGCATCGAGACGACCTTCGTGGAGGACCAGGACGACCCCGAGGAGTGGCGCCGCGCGGTCCGCCCGAACACGAAGCTGTTCTTCGCCGAGACGATCGGCAACCCGCGGATCAACGTCCTCGATCTCGCCACGGTGTCCGACATCGCGCACAGCGCCGGCGTGCCGCTCATCGTCGACAACACGATCGCGACGCCGTACCTCATCCGTCCGTTCGAGCACGGCGCCGACATCGTCGTGCACTCGGCGACGAAGTTCCTCGGTGGGCACGGGACGGTCATCGGCGGCGTCATCGTCGACGGCGGGACGTTCGCCTGGTCGGACCACGCCGAGCGCTTCTCCGAGTTCAACACGCCCGACCCCTCGTACCACGGCGCCGTGTTCGCCCAGGCCGTCGGCAACGCCCTGGCGTACATCGTCAAGGCGCGCGTGCAGCTGCTCCGCGACCTCGGCGCATCGAACTCCCCCGACACGGCCTTCGCGCTGCTGCAGGGAATCGAGACGCTGTCGCTCCGCATCGAGCGGCACGTGTCGAACGCGCAGGAGATCGCCGAGTGGCTCGACCGGCACCCGGACGTCGCGTCGGTGTCCTACGCGGGCCTGCCGACCTCGCCCTGGTACGGGGCGGCCAACAAGTACGCGCCGAAGGGCGTCGGGGCGGTGCTGTCGTTCGAGCTCAAGGGCGGCGTGCCGGCAGGCAAGGCCTTCGTCGACAACCTGCAGCTGTTCTCGCACCTGGCCAACATCGGCGACGTGCGCTCCCTGGTCATCCACCCGGCGTCGACCACGCACTCGCAGCTCACGCCGGAGCAGCAGCTGACCACCGGGGTCACGCCGGGGCTCGTGCGGCTGTCGGTCGGCATCGAGAACATCGAGGACCTGAAGGCCGACCTCGAGGCCGGGCTCGCCGCAGCCCGCGCGGTCTCGCAGGAGGGCCTGCGGGCGTAGGGCCCCGGCACCGAGGCACGGCGCGCTCGATGCCTGTGCATGTTGCGACGTCCCACGAGTCGA
>NZ_MJGN01000013.1:0-95603 GCF_001865065.1 Curtobacterium sp. MCBA15_008
CGAGGTCGGGCCGGGCCTCGGCCAACCGGTGCGACGCCGAGGACGGGACGAACCCGTCGTCGTCGCTGTGCAGTAGCAGGATCGGCACCGACAGCTCGTCCGCCCGCGCGACCATGTCGAGTTCCCGCAGGTCGACGGGCCGGTGCAGGCCGGTCGCCCGGTGCAGGACCGGCGTCCGGAGCAGCCGCTGCGCGACCTTGCGCACCGGCCGGGGCAGGCGCATGAGCTGGCTCTGCGACTTGAGGACGGCGTGCCAGTCGACGACGGGCGACTCGAGCACCACTCCGTCGACCAGGTGGGCGAAGCGGGAGCGGACGAGGGTCTGCAGGACCACGGCGCCACCCATCGACCAGCCCATCAGGACGACGCTCGACGCGCCCCGGCCGGCGAGCCAGCGCAGGACGGCGTCGATGTCCTCCCATTCGGTGCTGCCGAGGCCGTAGCGGCCGTCGACGCTGCGCGGAGCGACGCCGTCGTTCCGCCAGCTCGCCAGCACCACGGAGTACCCCGCCGCCCGGAAGACCGGGACCGCGCGGATCGTCTCGGCGCGGGTCACGCCGCGGCCGTGCACGAGGACGGCCCACGGGGCGTCCGGGTCGTCGGCGCGGATCACCCAGGCCGGAGCCGGACCGTTCGGGGTGGGGACGTCGACGTCCTCGACGGGGACGTCGAGCTCGCCGGGGGTCAGGTAGAACCAGCCACCCCAGCGACCGCGGCGTGCAGCGGTCGGGTCCCCGGCGTCGATCGCGATGATCCGCCGGGTGACGGTGGTGTCGGTCGTCCCGAGGACCTCGCCGATGCGCATGTGGCCGGTGCCGCCGCCGAACCAGAGGCTGTAGCGGCCCTGCAGTTCGGTGTCGGCGGTGCGCTCGACGGTGACGGTCATCCGGACCGGGTCGACCGCGTGGATCGGCACCCGTTCGGTGCGCTTCCGGTCCGGTGTGACGACCGCCCGTGCCACCGCAGCGACGAAGCCACCGATGACGGCGGTGCCGACCGCGGCTGCCGCGACCCCCGCCCCGAGGGCGATCAACCCGGCCGATCGTGCGGTCCCCTGGACGACGTCCTCGGCGGGTCGCGCGGATCGGGACATGGTCCGGAGCCTAGTCTGCATTCGTGTCCGAAACCCGAGAGCCCGACGCCTTCGCGCGGCTCCGTGCGTTCGTGGCGTCGGGCGGCACCCGCGCCGAGACGACGATCACCGAGATCCCCTCGCCGTCACGGATCGCCCCGTTCTCGATCGCCCTCGCGGCGGACGTGTCCGGCGCCGTTCACGGCATCGACTCCGACCTGGGGACGGGGCGCTTCATCGCGCTGCACGACCCCGACGAACCGGAGGGATGGGGCGGCGCCTACCGCATCGTGACCTTCGCGCAGGCGCCGCTGGAACCGGAGATCGGCGTCGACGAGTTCGTCGCCGACGTGACGTGGAGCTGGCTCGTGGACGCCCTCGCCGCGCACGGCGCAGAGTACGACCGCGCGTCCGGCACGGCGACCAAGATCATCTCCCGCGGCTACGGCGACCTCTCCGCGCAGGGCGACGGCGCACAGCTCGAGCTGCGTGCGTCGTGGACCCCGCGGGGGGACGACCTCACCGCACACGTCGAGGCGTGGGAGGAGATCGTGGCGATGCTCGCCGGTCTGCCGCCCGCGTCGGACGGCGTGACCCTGTTGGCCCCGAGGAGGACCGCACGTGACTGACCCCGCCGCCCCGGCAGCGTCCCCGTTCGAGGCCGGCCACGACGCCGTCCACGTGATCGAGTCGCGTTCGGAGTACCTCGACGCGGTCGCGGCGATCGCCGCCGGGCACGGCCCCGTCGCGGTCGACGCCGAGCGGGCCAGCGGCTACCGCTACTCGCAGCGCGCCTACCTCATCCAGGTGTTCCGCCGCGGTGCCGGCGCCTTCCTGTTCGACCCGATCCCGATCGGCGACTTCTCCGAGCTGCAAGATGCGATCGTCGACGAGGAGTGGCTGTTCCACGCCGCCTCGCAGGACCTGCCGTGCCTGCAGGAGGTCGGCCTGGTTCCGACGCGCATCTTCGACACCGAGCTCGGTGCCCGCATCGCCGGGTTCCCGCGCGTCGGACTCGGCGCGGTCGTCGAACAGCTGCTCGGCATCACGCTCGCGAAGGCGCACTCCGCCGCCGACTGGTCGACCCGTCCGCTGCCGCAGTCGTGGCTCGTGTACGCGTCCCTCGACGTCGAGCTGCTCCCGGACCTCCGTGACGCCCTCGCCGAGCAGCTCGAGGTCGCCGGCAAGACCCGCATCGCGGCGGAGGAGTTCGCCGCCGTCCTGCAGCGCGCCCCGAAGCCCCCGCGTGCCGAGCCCTGGCGCCGCCTGTCCGGCATGCACGCCCTCCGCGGCGCCCGTGCCCTCGCCATCGCCCGGTCGCTGTGGCTCGCCCGCGACGCGTTCGCCCGCGAGGCCGACATCGCGCCCGGCCGGACGATCCCCGACTCCGCGATCGTCGCCGCCGCGGCCGCGAACCCCGAGTCGAAGGGCGAACTCAGCGGCGTGAAGGCCTTCACCGGCCGCGCCAGCCGCTCCGAGCTCGACCGGTGGTGGGCCGCCGTCGAGGAGGGCCGGACCACCGAGGACCTGCCGAAGCTCCGCGGCACCGGCGAGGCCACGCTGCCGCCGCCCCGCGCCTGGGCCGACCGGAACCCCGCCGCCGACCGCCGGTACAAGGCCGCCCGTGCCGCCGTCGTCGCCCGCGCCGAGGAGCTCGACCTGCCCGTCGAGAACCTCCTCACGCCGGACACACTCCGCACCGTCTCGTGGGAGCCGCCGACGCCGATCGCGACCGAGACCGTCGGTGCCGTGCTCGCCGCGCACGACGCCCGGCCGTGGCAGGTCGAGGAGACCGCGTCGATCATCGCGCACGCCTTTGTCGCTGCTGCACAGGAGCCTGCTGCCGAGAGCAACACGGAGTCGTAGGAACGCCCCAACCGGCATGCGTCCGCCCAGCCTCGGGGCATAGCGTCGTCCTGCATGCCGGGTGTGACCCGGCCGGTCGGGGCGGAACGTGCCCCGGCGTGATCGATGAGGATCTGGAGGCCCAGATTGCCAAAGGCAGCAGAAGTCGTCTTCGTGGACGGCGTTCGGACACCGTTCGGACGAGCCGGGGAGAAGGGGGTGTTCTGGAAGACCCGTGCCGACGACCTGGCGGTGCACGCCATGCGCGGGCTCCTCGACCGGAACGCCTCGCTGGACGGCGCCGCCGTCGACGACGTCGCCGTCGCGGCGACCACGCAGCAGGGCGACCAGGGGCTCACGCTCGGCCGGACCGTGGGGATGCTCGCGGGCCTCCCGAAGACCGTCCCCGGGTACGCGATCGACCGGATGTGCGCGGGCGCCATGACGAGCGTCACCACGCTCGCCGGAGCCATCGCGTTCGGTGCGGCCGACGTCGCCATCGCCGGCGGGGTCGAGCACATGGGCCGCCACCCGATGGGGTTCGGCGCCGACGTGAACCCGCGGTTCGTCGCGGAGCGCATGGTCGCGAGCGACGCACTCGTGATGGGTTCGACCGCCGAGCGGCTGCACGACCGCTTCCCCGCGATCACGAAGGACCGCACGGACGCCTACGCCGTCCAGTCCCAGCAGCGCTACGCCGCCGCGTGGGCCGCGGGCAAGCTGCAGCCGGACCTGGTGCCGGTGGAGGTCAACAACGGGGAGGGCTGGGACATCGTGTCCAGCGACGAGCCGCCGCGACCCGGCACCACGCTCGAGGCCCTGGCCGCCCTGAAGACGCCGTTCCGGCCGCACGGTCGGGTCACCGCCGGCAACGCCGCGGGCCTGAACGACGGCGCCACCATGAGCCTGCTCGCGTCGTCCGACGCCGCGAAGGAACACGGCCTGCCGACCAAGATGCGCATGGTCTCGTTCGCGTTCGCGGGCGTCGACCCCGAGGTGATGGGCATCGGCCCCGTCCCCGCCACCGACAAGGCGCTCGCCAAGGCCGGACTGTCGATCGACGACATCGGCCTCTTCGAGATCAACGAGGCGTTCGCCGTCCAGGTGCTCGCCTTCCTCGACAACTACGGCATCGCGCAGGACTCCCCGAACGTGAACGGCTGGGGCGGCGCCATCGCCGTCGGCCACCCGCTCGCCTCGAGCGGGGTCCGCCTGATGACCCAGCTCGCCGCACAGTTCGCCGAGCGTCCCGACGTCCGGTACGGCATCACCACGATGTGCATCGGCCTCGGCCAGGGCGGCACCGTCATCTGGGAGAACCCGTCGTTCAGCCGCTCCGCCGCACGAAAGGCCTCGTGATCGTGACCACCACCGACAACGACCGGCTCCTCGCGCTCAGCGAGGACGAGGTCGTCACCCACTCCTACGTCAAGCACGTCGCGCTCCCCTCGGGCGGCACGCTCGCGCTCATCACGCTCGACAACGGCAAGGACTACAAGCGTCCCTCGACGCTGGGGCCGCGCACGCTGTACGAACTGTCCGGGGTGCTCGACACCCTCCGGACCGAGGCGTCCGCCGGCACGATCCAGGCCGTCGCGATCACCGGCAAGGAGTACTGCTTCGCGGCCGGTGCCGACCTGTCGCAGGCGGCTTCGGTGCCGTCGCGCGAGGTCGCGCACGACCTCGCCGCCCTCGGCCACGCCACCCTCCGGAAGCTCTCCGACCTCGGCGTCCCCTCGTTCGCGCTCATCAACGGCATCGCGCTCGGCGGTGGGCTCGAGATCGGCCTGCACTGCACCTACCGCGTGTTCTCGTCGGCGGCGCAGGGCATCGGTCTGCCCGAGGTGTTCCTCGGCATCATCCCTGGCTGGGGCGGCGCGACGCTGCTCCCCCGCCTGATCGGCCCCGAGAAGGCGCTCCGCGTCATCGTCGAGAACCCGCTCAAGAACAACCGCCTGCTGGACGGGCCGGCCGCGGTCGAGCTCGGCATCGGTGACGCGCTCATCCCGTCGGTGACCTTCCTGCCCTCCGCCGTGACGTGGGTCGACGGCGTGGTCTCGGGCCGGACGAAGGTCGTCCGGAAGAACGAGCCCGGCATCATCGAGAAGGCCGCGTGGGGCACGGTCGTCAAGGTCGCCCGGGGCCAGGTCGCGTCGAAGATCGGCACCGTCCCGAAGTCGCCGTTCCGGGCGCTCGACCTCGTCGCCGCCGCTCGCGGTGGATCACTGGACGAGCGGTTCGCCGACGAGGACGACGCCCTCGCCGACCTCATCTCCGGCGACCAGTTCGCCGCGTCGATGTACGCGTTCGACCTCGTGCAGAAGCGTGCGAAGCGTCCCGTCGGCGCCCCCGAGGGCGTCGAGGCGAAGAAGATCACGAAGGTCGGCGTCCTCGGCGCCGGGCTGATGGCGTCCCAGTTCGCCCTGCTCTTCGCCCGCCGGCTCGGTGTGCCCGTCGTCATCACCGACGTCGACCAGAGCCGCGTGGACGCGGGTGTGTCGCGGATCTCCGGTGAGGTCGACAAGCTGCTCGACAAGGGCCGCGTCTCCCCCGATGACGCGAACCGCATCAAGGCACTCGTGACCGGGTCGGTGTCCTACGACGCCTTCGCCGACGCCGACTGGGTGATCGAGGCCGTCTTCGAGGAGATGTCCGTCAAGCAGGAGGTCTTCCGGAAGATCGAGCAGGTCATCGCTCCGGACGCCATCCTCGCCACGAACACCTCGTCGCTGTCGGTGTCCGAGATGGGGTCCGTCCTGTCCGACCCGTCACGCCTGGTCGGGTTCCACTTCTTCAACCCCGTGGCGGTGATGCCGCTGCTCGAGGTCGTCCGGACCGCCCAGACCTCGGACGAGACCCTCGCCACGGCGCTGGCGGTGGCGAAGACCCTGAAGAAGACCGCGATCATCACGGCCGACCAGCCGGGCTTCGTCGTGAACCGGGTGCTCGCCCGGGTGCTCGGCGAGGCGATGCGCGGCGTCGAGGAGGGCACCTCGTTCGACGTCGTCGCGGCCGGTGCTGCTCCGTTGGGTCTGCCGATGTCCCCGTTCGAGCTCCTCGAGCTGGTCGGCCTTCCGGTCGGCGCCCACGTGCTCGACTCGCACCACGCCGCGTGGCCGGAGCGCTTCTACCCCGGCGACGGCCTGAAGAGGATCGCCGAGTACGGGCACATCCTGACCCGCGACAAGAAGGGCAACGCGACCGGGTACGACCCCGCCGCCGTGAAGCTCGTCGCGCCGTCGCGGCGTGGTGCGCAGCCAGTCGACGCTGCCGAGATGCAGCGGCGCTTCGAGGACGCCCTCGCCGACGAGCTGCACCGCATGCTCGAGGACGACGTGGTGCAGCACGTGGAGGAGATCGACCTCGGCCTCATCCTCGGCGCGGGCTACCCGTTCCAGGCCGGAGGGATCAGCCCGTACCTCGACCGTTCCGGCGCCTCGGAGCGTGTCTTCGGCGGGGCGTTCCACGAGCCGCTGATCGTCGGCCCCGCCTCCCGCTAGCGCCCTTCGAACCACGGAACCGACGTCGAACCGACCGCTGCGGCCGGTTCGATGTCGGTTTCGTGGTTCGTCGGCGAGCCGCCGATGCCGCCGGCGCCGAGGTCGCAGCCGTCCCCCCGGCCCGACGACGCGATCGCACCCCTCCGCGAACGTCGCGCCCCCGCACTCCGGGGCGCGATGTCCGCACCAGGGTGCGATCCGGGGTGCGGGGGCGCGACCGAACGCCGCAGGCGCCCCGCTCAGCCGTCGACGGACGACCGCGACCGCGCCGGCTTCGCCTGCGGCAGCTTCGTGCCCACCACCTGGTCGATCACATCGCGCGCGATCGCCTGCGCGGTGAGCCCCGCGTCGGCGAGGATCTGCGAGCGGGAGGCGTGGTCGATGAAGGCGTCCGGCAGCCCGAGCTCGTTCACCCCGGTGTCGACCCCGGCGGCCCGGAGGTCCTGCCGCAGCCGCGTGCCGACCCCGCCGACCCGAACGCCGTCCTCGATGGTGATGACGAGCCGGTGGTCGCGGGACAGGTCGATGAGCGACGCAGGGATCGGCACCACCCAGCGCGGGTCGACGACGGTGACCCCGATCCCCTGCGCCTCGAGCAGTGTTGCTGCCTCGAGTGCGACGGGCACCATCGAGCCGACCGCCACCAGCAGGACGTCCTCCTCAGCGCCGGACTCGGGCGCGTGCAGCACGTCGACGCCGTCGGGCAGCCGCCGCAGCGCCGGGATGTCCGGCCCGACCTGACCCTTCGACCATCGCAGGACGGTCGGGGCATCGTCGACGGAGACGGCCTCGCGGAACTCCTCGCGGAGCGTGGGGGCGTCACGGGGCGCGGCGATGCGGATGCCCGGGACCACCTGCAGCAGCGCGAGGTCCCACATGCCGTGGTGCGACGGGCCGTCGGGGCCGGTGATGCCCGCGCGGTCGAGGACGAACGTCACGCCGGCCTTGTGCAGGGCGACGTCCATGAGCACCTGGTCGAACGCCCGATTGAGGAACGTCGCATAGAGCGCCACCACGGGGTGCAGTCCTCCGAACGCGAGCCCCGCGGCGGTGGTCACGGCGTGCTGCTCCGCGATGCCGACGTCGATCACCCGCGACGGGTGGCGCTCCTGGAACAGGTGCAGCCCCGTCGGCCGGAGCATCGCCGCGGTGATGGCCACGATCTTCTCGTCCGACGCGCCGACGTCGGCGAGGGTCGACGCGAACACCGACGTCCACGACGGACCGGACGAGACGTCGAGCGACTCGCCGGTCTCGGGGTCGATGTGCCCGACGGCGTGGAACTGGTCCGCCTGGTCGCGGAGCGCCGGCTCGAAGCCGTGGCCCTTCTCCGTGATGGCGTGCACGATCGTCGGGGCGCCGTACTCCTTGGCCTGCCGGAGCGCGGCTTCCATCGCCCGCTGGTCGTGCCCGTTGACCGGGCCGATGTACTTGATGTCGAGGTTCGAGTAGAGCGCCTCGTTGTTCGTGAACCGCGACAGGAAGCCGTGCAGGCCGCCCCGCATCCCGCGGTAGATCGCCCGTCCCGGAGCGCCGAACCGGCTCGCCACCGCCCGCGAGGTCTCGTACAGCGCGCGGTACTCCCGTCGCGTCCGCACCGAGCTGAGGAACCGCGCCATCCCGCCGATCGTCGGCGCGTACGAGCGGCCGTTGTCGTTCACCACGATCACGAGTCGGCGGTCGTTGCCGTCCGAGATGTTGTTGAGGGCCTCCCACGTCATCCCACCCGTGAGCGCGCCGTCGCCCACCACGGCGACGACCGTGCGGTCCGTCTGCCCGGTCTGCACGAACGCACGCGAGATGCCGTCCGCCCACGACAGCGAGGACGACGCGTGCGAGGACTCGACGATGTCGTGCTCGGACTCGCTCCGCTGCGGGTAGCCCGCCAGCCCTCCGCGCTCGCGCAGCCGCGAGAAGTCCTGCCGCCCGGTCACGAGCTTGTGCACGTACGACTGGTGCCCCGTGTCGAACACGAACGCGTCGTGCGGCGAGTCGAACACGCGGTGCATCGCGAGGGTCAGCTCGACCACGCCGAGGTTCGGGCCTAGGTGCCCACCGGTCTTCGCCACCTCGGCGACGAGGAAGCGCCGGATCTCCGCGGCGAGGTCGGTCATCTGTGCGTCCGACAGACGCTTCAGGTCGCGCGGCGACGTGATGCTGGGGAGCAGACTCACGGGCGCTCCTTTCGTGGGGCTGGTCCCCCACCATATCCGCGTGATCGGCAGACGGACTGGAGGCCCGTGGCGGTGTCGCCACGGGCCTCCAGTCCGTCGTGTGGTCGCGTCAGCGACCCGTGCTCACCGCGGTCAGACGAGCGAACGCAGCACGTACTGCAGGATGCCGCCGTTGCGGTAGTAGTCCGCCTCACCGGGGGTGTCGATGCGGACGACGGCGTCGAACTCGATCGGCTGCTTGCCCGCGGGCGAGTGCTCGCTCGGCGTCGCGGTGACGTGCACCGTCTTCGGGGTCCGGCCCTCGTTCAGCTCGGTCAGCCCCGAGATCGAGACGACCTCGGTGCCGTCGAGCCCGAGGGACTCGACCGACTCACCGGCGGGGAACTGCAGCGGGACGACACCCATGCCGATCAGGTTCGAGCGGTGGATGCGCTCGAAGCTCTCGGTGATGACGGCCTTCACGCCGAGCAGGTTCGTGCCCTTGGCCGCCCAGTCACGCGACGAGCCGGAGCCGTACTCCTTGCCGCCGAAGATGACGAGCGGGATGCCCTGCTCCTGGTAGTGCTGCGAGGCGTCGTAGATGAACGACTGCGCACCGTCCGGCGTCGTGAAGTCACGGGTGTAGCCGCCCTCCACGCCGTCGAGCAGCTGGTTGCGGAGCCGGATGTTCGCGAACGTGCCGCGGATCATGACCTCGTGGTTGCCGCGACGCGAGCCGTAGGAGTTGAAGTCCTTGCGGTCGACGCCGTGCTCGGCGAGGTACTGGCCCGCGGGGCTGTCTGCCTTGATCGAACCGGCGGGCGAGATGTGGTCGGTGGTGACCGAGTCGCCGAGCTTCGCGAGCACCCGGGCGCCGGAGATGTCCGACACCGCGTCGGGCTGCATCGTCATGCCCTCGAAGTACGGGGGCTTCCGGACGTAGGTCGACTCGGTGTCCCACTCGAAGGTGTCGCCCGTCGGGGTCGGCAGGTTCTTCCAGCGGTCGTCACCCTCGAACACGGAGCCGTACTCGTGGGTGAACATCTCGGTGTCGATCGACGCGTCGATGACCTGCTGGACCTCGACCGCGTCAGGCCAGATGTCCTGCAGGAAGACGTCGTTGCCGTCCTGATCGGTGCCGAGGGCGTCCTTGTCGAAGTCGAAGTGCATCGACCCGGCGAGGGCGTACGCGATGACCAGCGGCGGGGACGCCAGGTAGTTCATCTTCACGTCGGGGTTGATGCGCCCCTCGAAGTTGCGGTTGCCGGAGAGCACCGCGGTCACGGCGAGGTCGTTGTCCTGCACGGCCTGCGAGATCTCCTCGGGCAGCGGGCCCGAGTTGCCGATGCAGGTGGTGCAGCCGTAGCCGACCGTGTAGAAGCCGAGGTCCTCGAGGTAGGTGGTGAGACCGGCCTTCTCGTAGTAGTCGGTGACGACCTTCGACCCCGGCGCGAGCGTGGTCTTGACCCACGGCTTCGCCTTGAGGCCCTTCTGCGCGGCGTTCCGGGCGAGGATGCCGGCGGCCATCATGACCGAGGGGTTCGACGTGTTCGTGCACGAGGTGATCGCGGCGATCGCGACCGCGCCGTGGTCGATCGTGAACGGGTCGGCCCCGTCCATGTTCACCTTCGTCGGGGCGGAGGCGGTCGACGGTGCGCTCGACACGTACACGTGCTCGTGCAGCGACGTGTCCTCGTTGGTCGAACCGGCGGCGATCGGGTCGGAGGCGGGGAACGTCTCCTCCACAGCGTCGTCGAGGTCGGTCTGCTCGGACGGCGTCGTGTAGTTGTTCAGGTCCAGCTCGAACTGGGTCTTCGCGTTCGAGAGCTCGATGCGGTCCTGCGGACGCTTCGGCCCGGAGATCGACGGGACGACCGTGGAGAGGTCGAGCTCCATGTACTCGGAGTAGTTCGGCTCGACCGACGGGTCGTGCCAGAGCCCCTGGGCCTTGGCGTACGCCTCGACCAGGGCGATCTGGGCGTCGTCGCGACCGGTCAGGCGCAGGTAGTCGAGCGTGACGTCGTCGACCGGGAACATCGCCGCGGTCGAGCCGAACTCGGGCGACATGTTGCCGATGGTGGCGCGGTTCGCGAGCGGGACCTCGCCGACGCCCTCGCCGTAGAACTCGACGAACTTGCCGACGACGCCGTGCTTGCGGAGCTCCTGCGTGATGGTGAGCACCACGTCGGTCGCGGTGACGCCGGCCGGGATCGACCCGGAGAGCTTGAATCCGACGACCTTCGGGATGAGCATCGACACGGGCTGGCCGAGCATCGCCGCCTCGGCTTCGATGCCGCCGACGCCCCAGCCGAGCACGCCGAGGCCGTTGACCATCGTGGTGTGCGAGTCGGTGCCGACGAGGGTGTCCGGGTAGGCGTAGGTCTCGCCGTCGAAGTCACGCGTGTAGGTGACCTTCGCCAGGTACTCGATGTTGACCTGGTGCACGATGCCGGTGCCCGGTGGGACGACCTTGAAGTCCTCGAACGCGGTCTGACCCCAACGGAGGAACTGGTAGCGCTCCCCGTTCCGCTCGTACTCGAGGTCGGTGTTGCGCTGCAGGGCGTCCGTGCTGCCGAACAGGTCGGCGATGACGGAGTGGTCGATGACCATCTCGGCCGGCGACAGCGGGTTGATCTTGTTCGGGTCGCCACCGATCTCGGCCATCGCCTCGCGCATGGTGGCGAGGTCGACGATGCACGGCACGCCGGTGAAGTCCTGCATGACGACGCGCGCCGGGGAGAACTGGATCTCGGTGTCCGGCTCGGCTTCGGGACGCCAGGAGCCGAGCGCGCGGATCTGCTCCTCGGTGACGTTCTTGCCGTCCTCGGTTCGGAGGAGGTTCTCGAGCAGCACCTTCAGGCTGTACGGGAGCTTCTCGTGCCCCGGCACCGTGTCGATCCGGTGGATCGCGTAGTCGACACCCCCAACCGAGAGTGTGTCCTTCGAGCCGAAGCTGTTGACTGCAGCCACTGTGCCGCCTCCCTACTGATCGGTGTGCCCCCATCCTGGTCGGACGCGGAGCGCCCCACCAGCAAGGCAAACCTAATCCCCGGGACCGGTGACGGCCCGAGGAGAATTGTCTCGATGTCGAGACAACTCTACACCGCGGCGGTGTCGCCCTGACGTCGGAACACGGTGCGGACGAGCAGCCACGTCACCCAGAGCACCGCCGCGTAGAGCGGGACGCCGGTGATGAGCTTGATGCCGGCGAGGAGTTCGACCTGCGCCGTCAGGTAGAGCGGGATCTCGATGACGAGCCGGATCGCGAAAAGCCCGACCCACAACCACGTGGCGACGGTGAGCACGCGACGCTTCGCCGGGTCGGCGCGCCAGTCCTGGTGGCTGCCGTCCTCGTTCGGCGGGAGCAGGAACCCGACGATCAGGCCGATCAGCGGACGCCGGATCGCCAGCGTCACCAGCAGCCCGACGAGCCACACGATGTTGATCACGATGCCGGGGATGAAGTTGCTCTCGGCCCGCCCGGTGATGAGCGCGAGGCCGGCCGAGATCGCCACGCCGAGGATCCCGGCGAGGGACATCACGAGCGACTGCCGCTGCAGGAGCCGGAGCACCACGAACACGGCGCCGATCACGACGGGGATGAGCACGCTCGGTGCGAGTTCCTTCGTGATCGCGTAGACCACCAGGAACGCCAGGCCGGGCAGGACCGACTCGGCCAGGCCGCGCACGCCGCCGATCGCCGCGACGAGCGCGTGCCCGGACGGGGCCTCACCGGGGGCGACCTTGCCCAGTCCGGTGTTGGCGACCGCCGCGCGCATCTGCTCGGAGAACGACGGCAGCGCGTCGTCGCCGACCGCAGCCGGCCCGTCGGGCCGGGGAGCAGCCGGTCCCGGGGCCGCACCGTCGGGTCGAGGAGCCGCCGCGTCGGGACGGGTGGTGTCGTCGTGGTCCGGCACCGTGCCTCCAGGCAGGTCGTGGGTCAGATGGCCGACTGCGTCGACTTCGGCATGTGCAGCGGGATGAGGTCGCGCGGCGGCATCGGCGTGGTCCCGCGGACCACCACGACGCTGCGGAACAGGTCCTCGATCTCGTCGGCCTCGTCGGGCTGCTCGGCGGCCTTGCCGGCGATCACGCCGCGCAGGAACCAGCGCGGGCCGTCGACGCCGATGAACCGGGCCGGACGGGCGCCGTCCGTCATGCCGGTGCCGTCGGTGACGACCGGCACCTGCGCGCGGAGCTCGGGGCCGAACGGACCGTCGACCTCGGTCACGACACCGCCCTGGCGCTCGATCTGCTCGGCGATCTGCGCGCGGATCTCGTGCCAGAGACCGGTGGAACGCGGGGCCGCGAACGGCTGGACCTGCAGGGTGGACTCGTCGTAGTCGAGCCCGACGGCGACGACGCGCTGCGAGCCCTCCTCGACCTCGAGCCGGAGGTGCAGCCCCTCGCGCGGCAGGACCTTCACGCCACCGAGGTCGACGTACGGGCGGACCAGGTTCGCCTCGGTCTCGTCGTGCGGGCCGTTGTCGGCGCGGTCCTCGGGGGCGGACTTGTCCGTCGGAGCGACGGCGTCCACCTCGTCGAGGTCGGCGTCGGCATCGGTCGCGATGTCCACCTCGGGGGTCGTCTCGGCGACCTCGACCTCGTCGATGACGGCGTCCGCCACCTCGACCTCGTCACGCTTGCGTCGGCCGAACTTCATGCGCGCGTTCCTTCCTGAGCATTGTCGGCGGTGCCGCTGGGGACACCGCTCCGGTCACCGTAGCCCGACGAGCCGAACCCGCCCTGGCCGCGGACGCTGTCCGGGAGCTCGTCGACGCGCGTGAACGACACGCGCGGGACCGGCATCACGATCATCTGGGCGATGCGGTCGCCGACGTGCACCTCGTGCGCCTCGGTCTGGTCGGTGTTGAGCAGTGCGACCTTGATCTCGCCGCGGTACCCCGCGTCGACGGTGCCGGGCGAGTTCACGATGGTGATGCCGTGCTTCGCTGCGAGTCCGCTGCGCGGGACGACGAAGGCAGCGTGGCCCTCGGGGAGCGCGATGCGGAGGCCGGTGCCCACCAGGCGCCGCTCGCCGGGACGGAGCACGAACGCCTCGGTGGAGACGAGGTCGGCTCCGGCGTCACCGGGATGGGCGTAGCCGGGAGCGTTCTCCCCGGTCCAGAGCACGTCGACTGGTTCGGTCACGTGTCGAGGGTAGTGCAGACCGTGACCGTTCCGTGACCTGGCCCGAGTCGTGGTCGAATGGACCCGTGACCCTGTACCGCGAACGACTGTGGGCTCCGCCCGTCCTCTACCTGGCGACCGCGCTCGTCATCCCCGCCAGCCTCCTCGTGTTCCTGCCGATCAGCGTCCTGACGGGCGTGCTCGTCGCGATCGGGATGTACCTCGGCGTGGTCGTGCTGCTGTGGGCCCTCGCCCCGACGATCGAGGTCACCGACACCGAGTTCCGCGCCGGCCGTGCACACCTCCCCCGTGCGCTCGTCGGCGAGGTCACCGGCTACGAGGGCGCCGAGGCCACGTCGCAGCGTGGCCCGAAGCTCGACGCCCGCGCGTGGACGCTCTTCCGCGGGTACGTGCGCGGGGTCGTCAAGGTCGAGGTCGAGGATCCGGCGGACCCCACGCCGTACTGGCTCGTGAGCGTCCGCAACCCCTCGGCCCTGGTCGCCGCGTTGCGTTCCTGAGTCGCGGGGCGCGCCGGCTCGGGTTGCGTCGGTCGGGTTGCGTCCGCTGACCCGGGTCGCGTCGATCGGGCACGCGCTGGCCCGGGTCGCGGCGGTCGGGCGGTCGCGCTGGTCCGGGTCGCGTCGGTCGGGCGGTCGCGCTGGTCCGGCCAGGAGGCGCGGCTCGCCCCCGCCACGCCCGTTCCTTCCCATGACGGTCGCGCTGGTCACCAGGAACGGGCGTACTCGGTCGGAAGAACAGACCAGGTACGCCCGATTCGACCGAGTACGCCCGATTCGGACAGGTACGCCCGAGAGGGCCAGGTGCGCGCGAAACGGCCAGGGACGCGAACGGCCCGCCACCCAGCGGGTGACGGGCCGTTCGACTCCGTGCGGTCCTAGAGCGCCGCGCACTCCGCACAGACCGGGCCGAGCTTCGACTCGTGGTCGAGCTGCGAGCGGTGCTTCACCAGGAAGCACTCGACACAGGTGAACTCGTCGACCTGGGGCGGGAGCACGACGACGTCGAGGTCGACGTCGCTGAGGTCCTGTCCGGCGAGCTCGAAGCTGCCGGGGTTGTCGGAATCATCGTCGACGACCCCCGACATCTTGTCGGGAACGCGCTCCTTGAGGGCCTCGATCGACTCCGAGTCAGAGTTGTCGTCGGTCTTCCGGGGGGCGTCGTAATCGGTGGCCATGCCCATCCATTTCTCGTATCGAGAGGTCGTCGCCGGTGATCGGCGGCGACAGTTTGCACCACGGCCCGCCAGAGCGCAAACCGAGAACTGCGGCGGGTCGTTCTGGCGCTGCAACCCGACACCCGTCGTCGCTATTCCCGGGGTCCGGAATCGGCCTGACGGGAGTCCGCGGCACGCCCGTGCGCCTCCCCGGGATCGGCCCGGGACGGCTGCATACTCCTGGGGTACGACGCTCGACCGTACGCGACGCTCGGAAGGCGGAACCATGCAAGACGTGAGAGTCATCGGAGTGGAGTCCGGGGCACTCCTCCTCGCGACCGACGGCGGGACCGAGTTCCGGTTGCCCGTCACCTCGTCGCTGCCGGGCCAGGTCCGGCAGGCGAACCCCGAGGCAGGTCCGCAGAAGCGTGTGTCCCCGAAGGACGTGCAGGCCCGCATCCGCGGTGGTGCCGACGCCGCAGAGGTCGCTGCGGCGCTCGACGTCGACGTGGAGTACGTCCGCCGCTTCGAGGGCCCCGTGCTCGCCGAGCGCGCGTTCGTCCTCGACGCCGCCCACCGTGTGCCGGTCACCCCGGTCGACGACGAGGCGCCCGACACCTTCGGCGAGGCCATCACGGCGAAGCTCGAGGCCGGCGAGGCCACGGCGGTCTCCTGGGCCTCGTGGAAGCACGCCGAGCACGGCTGGCAGGTGCGCGTGCACTACACCGCCGCCGAGGTCGAGCACGACGCGCAGTGGCTCTTCGACCCCAAGACCTCGACGCTGACGCCGGACAACGGCGACGCGCACCGGCTCTCGCACAGTGACGACGAGGGCATCGCGCCCCGGCTCCGCGCGGTCGAGAGCGACCACCAGGACACCGACGGCACGCGGTTCGACTCGGGCGCGTTCCGCGTCGACGAGCCGGACGAGGACGTCACCAACCCCGACGTGCAGGAGCGCCCGCTCCGTGCGCCGCTCCCCCGCATCGGCGTCGCCGCCGTCGAGGAACGCGCCCCGGGCAACGAGACCGCCGACCTGCTCGAGGCCCTTCGGCGTCGCCGTGGCGAGCGGGAGTCCGCCGCGTTCGGCGAGCAGCAGGAGGAGCCCCGCGGCACCTCGATCAGCGTCGTCGACATCCCACTGCAGGGCTTCGAGGACGAGCCCGCGGGCGTCCAGCAGCAGGACGCCCGTCCGGCCTCCGCCCCGGAGTCCGAGGGTGGTCGTCAGGAGCGCAAGAAGCGCAACCGCCGCTCGATGCCGAGCTGGGACGAGATCGTCTTCGGTACACGCCCGGACGACGACCCCGCCTGATCCCGGCAAGCACTGCCAGCGGGGGCGTTTCTACGCGAACGCTCCCGCGAGCCGGAGCGGCACGAGGATCTCGTCGTCGGTCATCGCACCGTGCTGGCCGATCATCCGCTTCGGTTCCTCGCCGTCGCGCAGCCCGCGGTCGTCGTTGAACGCCCACGACCCGCGCGCCACGACGATGACGTCGCCGATGCGGTCGACGACCTCGTCCGAGACCGGGCCGAACCAGCCGGCGGCGATCGCCTCGTCGCGGCTGGCGACGAACGCCTTCTTGCCGTAGCGGGCCCGGAAGGCGCCCACGAGCGCCCGGACGTCGGTGCCCGGTGCGACGGTCAGCTGCCGGCACCGCGGGTCCCCGGCCACCCCGACGACGTCGGTCAGCAACAGCGGGTCCATCGCGATGTTCGCGTGGTCCGGCACGTCCAGGACGCCGTGGTCGGCCGTCACGACGATCCCCACGTCGTCGGCGACCGCACGGTCGAGCCGCGCGAGTTCACCGTCGAGCAGCTCCAGCGCGGCGGTCCACCGGTCGGACTGCCAGCCGTTCTTGTGCCCGATCGAGTCGAGCTCGGGGACGTACAGGTAGACCAGCGAGCGGCCGGTCGCGGTCTCGGCGAGGGCGGAGTCGATGCGCTGCGGGATCGAGTCGGCGGAGACGTACCGGGCACCGCCGAGCACGTTCGCCGTCATGCCCGAGGAGCGGTAGCGCGCCGGGCCGACCACCACGGGGTCGACGTCGAGGGCCTGCGCCGCCGTGAAGAGCGTCGGTGCGAGCAGCCAGCCCGCCGGGACCTCGGTGTCCCAGCCGCCCAGCAGGTTCATCACCGCGCCGGTCTCGGGGTTCCACCCGCTGTACCCGACGACGCCGTGCGTGCCGGGCGACCGGCCGGTCGTCAGGGTGCTGAGCGCCGCGGCCGTCGTCGTGGGGAACCCGCTCCGCAGCTTCTTCTTCCCCGCGGTGAGCCAGCGTGCGTGGCCCGCGCGGGCCGCCAGTGCGCCGGCCCCCAGGCCGTCGACCAGCACGACGATCGCGGAACGGGCGGGACGGAGGGTGATCCGTGCCTCCAGTCCGGTGGTGCGCAACCACGCGTCGTCCGCAGCCCCGAGCGCCACGAGGCAACTCGGGAAGACGTCGGCGAGGTTCGCGGTGGCGTCGGGGGCCGTCGGTACGCTTGTTCCCATCTCCCCCAGTCTCCCAGAAAGGTGCCATGGCACGCACGGAAGCAGTCGGCCTGCCCGACGGTGAACGCATCGAGGACGTCGACGTCTCCGAGGAGATGCAGGGCTCCTTCCTCGAGTACGCGTACTCCGTCATCTACTCGCGGGCGCTCCCCGACGCGCGTGACGGCCTCAAGCCGGTGCAGCGGCGCATCCTCTACCAGATGTCGGAGATGGGCCTGCGGCCCGATCGCGGGCACGTCAAGAGCGCACGCGTCACCGGCGAGGTGATGGGCAAGCTGCACCCGCACGGCGACGGCGCGATCTACGACGCCCTGGTCCGGATGGCGCAGCCGTTCACGATGCGCGTGCCGCTCGTCGACGGGCACGGCAACTTCGGCTCGCTCGACGACGGCCCCGCGGCGGCGCGGTACACCGAGGCCCGCCTCGCCGAGCCGTCGATGGCGATGACCGAGAACCTGGGCGAGGACGTCGTCGATTTCGTCCCGAACTACGACAACCAGATCATGCAGCCCGGCGTACTCCCCGCGGCGTTCCCGAACCTGCTCGTCAACGGCGCGTCCGGCATCGCGGTCGGCATGGCGACCAACATGGCGCCGCACAACCTCGGCGAGGTCGTCGAGGCCGCGAAGCACCTGCTCATGAACCCGCAGGCCACCCTCGAAGAGCTGATGGAGTACGTCCCCGGTCCGGACCTGCCCTCCGGCGGCACCATCGTTGGGCTGTCCGGCGTGCGCGACGCCTACGCCAGCGGCCGTGGCTCGTTCCGCACCCGGGCGAAGGTCTCCGTCGAGAACCTCACGCCGCGCAAGGCGGGCCTCGTCGTCACCGAGCTGCCCTACCTGGTCGGCCCCGAGCGCGTCATCGAGAAGATCAAGGACGGCGTCCAGGCGAAGAAGCTCGTCGGCATCTCCGACGTGAACGACCTGACCGACCGCAACCACGGGCTCCGGCTCGTGATCGGTATCAAGTCCGGCTTCAACCCCACCGCGGTGCTCGAGCAGCTCTACAAGCACACCCCGCTCGAGGACGGCTTCGGCATCAACAACGTCGCCCTGGTGAACGGGTCGCCGCGCACCCTCGGGCTGCGCGAGCTGCTCGACGTCTACGTGCAGCACCGCCTGTCGGTCGTCACTCGGCGGTCGCAGTACCGTCTCGCGCGCAAGCGGGAACGGCTGCACCTCGTCGAGGGGCTGCTCATCGCGATCCTCGACATCGACGAGGTCATCCAGGTCATCCGCACCTCTGACGACTCCGAGGCGGCGCGCAACCGCCTGCGCGACGTCTTCGACCTGTCCGAGGTGCAGGCCGAGTACATCCTCGAGCTGCGCCTGCGCCGCCTGACGAAGTTCTCGCGGATGGAGCTCGAGACTGAACGCGACCAGTTGCTCGCCGACATCGCGGCGCTCGAGGAACTCCTGGCGTCGGACGAGCGGCTCCGTGCCCAGGTGGCGCTCGAGCTGACCGAGGTGTCGGACCGGTTCGCGACGCCGCGTCGGACCCTGCTGACCGAGGCGGACGCGCCGGTCCGCGGCGGCAAGAAGGCGGCGGTCGACCCCGAGTCGCTGCAGATCGCCGACGCGCCGTGCCGCGTGCTGCTCTCCACGACCGGACGGCTCGTGCGCGTGGACATCCCCACCTCGGACCTCGGCATCGTCCGGGTGCCGAAGCGGTCGAAGCACGATGCCGTCCGCTCCTCGGTCGTCTCCACGGTCCGCGGGCAGGTCGGTGCGCTCACCTCGACCGGCCGCGTGCTGCGGTTCTCGCCGGTCGACGTGCCCGCGGTCCCGCCGGCCTCCGTCCGGCTCGACGCCGGCGTGCGAGTGACGGAGTACCTCGGCATCACGAAGAACGAAACGGTCGTCGCACTCGTCGACCTGTCCCCCTCGGCGCCGGACTCCCTCGCGATCGGCACCGCGCAGGGCATCGTCAAGCGGGTCACCGCAGGTGCCTGGCCGGACAAGGACGAGATGGTCGCGATCGGCCTGAAGCACGGCGACTCGGTGATCGGTGCGAGCCAGGCGCCGGAGTCCGAGGACCTCGTGTTCATCACGTCGAACGCGCAGCTGCTCCGGTTCCCGGCGTCCGGCGTCCGGCCGCAGGGGCTCCCCGCCGGCGGCGTCGCCGGCGTGGCGCTGGCCTCGGGCGCCTCGGTGGTCTGGTTCGGGTCCGTCGCCCGCTCCGACGACGCCGTGGTCGCGACCGTGTCGACGTCCTCGGCGGCGCTGCCCGGCACGGACACCGGTCGTGCGAAGGTCTCGGCGCTGTCCGAGTTCCCGGCGAAGGGCCGTGCCACCCAGGGGGTCCGGGCGCACGCGTTCCTGAAGGGCGAGGACGGCATCACCGTGGCGTGGGCAGGCATCGCTCCCCCGCACGCGGTCGGCACGGACGGCGCTGCTCGGACACTGCCGGACTGGCTGTCGAAGCGCGACGGGTCGGGCGCGCCGCTCGACGCCGTGATCGGCACGATCGGTGGGAGTGCGGCGGCGCTCGACGGCACCGCGGGCGAGGCGTAGCGGGCCGCAGGCGCGGCGCCACGTCGGCGCCGGGCCGCCGCGCCGCCGGTGCCGCTCTTTCGCGCTGAGCGACACCTCACGGGCTTCTTGGTCCGTGAAGTGTCGCTCAGCACGAAACGACCCGCGCGCGACCGCCCCGCCCTACGACCGCGCGCGACCGACCCGCGCGACCCGCGCGCACTACACGTCGATGCGGTCCCGGTCGAGACCCTCGCCCGCCAGGATGAACTCCTTGCGCGGGGCCACGTCGTTGCCCATCAGCAGCTCGAACACCTTCGCGGCACTCTCGGCATCGGTGATCCGCACCCGCCGCAGCGTCCGGTGCGTGCGGTCCATCGTGGTCTCCGCCAGCTGGTCGGCGTCCATCTCACCGAGGCCCTTGTACCGCTGGATCGGCTCCTGGTACTTCTTGCCCGACTTCTCGAGCTTCTTCAGCACCGCCTGGAGCTCCTGCTCCGAGTACGTGTAGAGCGTGTCGTTCGGCTTGCCACGGTTGACCACGACGACCCGGTGCAGCGGCGGCACCGCGGCGAACACGCGGCCCTCTTCGATCATCGGCCGCATGTACCGGAAGAACAGCGTCAGCAGCAGGGTCCGGATGTGGGCGCCGTCGACGTCGGCGTCGGACATGATGATGACCTTGCCGTACCGCGCCTGGTCGATCTCGAACGTGCGGCCGGAGCCCGCGCCGATCACCTGGATGATCGAGGCGCACTCGGCGTTGGAGAGCATGTCCGAGACGGACGCCTTCTGCACGTTCAGGATCTTGCCGCGGATGGGCAGCAGCGCCTGGTACTCGCTGTTGCGGGCGAGCTTGGCGGTGCCGAGCGCGGAGTCACCCTCGACGATGAAGAGCTCCGTGCCCTCGGCGTCCTGCTTGCGGCAGTCGGCGAGCTTGGTCGGCAGCGAGGAGTTCTCGAGCGCGTTCTTCCGGCGCTGGGTCTCCTTGTGCGCTCGGGCCGAGATCCGGGTCTTCATCTCGGCGACGACCTTCTCGAGCAGCGTCGCCGCCTGTGCCTTCTCGGTGCGCTGCGTCGAGGTGAGGATCTCGGTGAGGCGCTTCGACACGACCTGGTCGACGATCTTGCGGACCGCCGGGGTGCCCAGCACCTCCTTCGTCTGGCCCTCGAACTGCGGCTCGGGCAGGCGGACGGTCAGCACCGCGGTCATGCCGGCGAGGACGTCGTCCTTCTCGAGCTTGTCCTGCCCGACCTTGAGCTTGCGGGCGTTCGCCTCGACCTGGGTGCGGACGGCCTTGACCACGCCCGACTCGAAGCCTGCCTGGTGCGTGCCGCCCTTCGGCGTGGCGATGATGTTCACGAAGCTGCGGAACACCGTCTCGTAGCCGCTGCCCCAGCGGAGCGCCAGGTCGACCTCGCACTCGCGGTCGACCGACGTGGACACCATGTGGCCCTTGTCGTCGAGCATCGGCACGGTCTCGGTGAAGGTACCGGTGCCCTGGACGCGCCAGACGTCGGTGACGGCGGTGTCGACGGCGAGGTGCTCGACGAACTCGCCGATGCCGCCCTCGTACCGGAACCGCTCCACCACGGGCCCGGCGGCGACCGCGGTCCCGGTGGCCTCGGCCCGAGCAGCGGCGGCCTCGATCGAGGCGGGGCGCGCGTCGGTGATGGTGATGCCGAGCCCGGGCACGAGGAACGCCGTCTGCCGCGCACGGCTCACCAGGTCGCTCGTGCTGAACTTCGCGTCGGCGGTGAAGATCTGCCGGTCCGCCCAGTAGCGGATCCGGGAGCCGGTGACGCCCTTCTTCACCTTGCCGACCACACGGAGCTCACTGCCCGACGTGAACGGTGCGAAGGGCGCGTCGGGTCCGATGCCATTCGCGTCGTCGAAGGTGCCGGGCTCGCCCCGGTGGAACGACATCGCGTAGGTCTTGCCGCCGCGGTCGACCTCGACGTCGAGGCGCTCCGACAGCGCGTTGACGACGGAGGCGCCGACGCCGTGCAGGCCACCGGACGCTGCGTAGGACCCCGAGCCGAACTTGCCGCCGGCGTGGAGCTTGGTGAACACGACCTCGACCCCGGTCAGACCGGTCTTCGGTTCGACGTCGACGGGGATGCCGCGCGCGGTGTCACGGACCTCGACCGAGCCGTCCTCGTGCAGGACGACACCGATCTCGTCACCGTGCCCGGCGAGGGCTTCGTCGACGGAGTTGTCGATGATCTCCCACAGGCAGTGCATGAGGCCGCGGGAGTCCGTCGAACCGATGTACATGCCCGGGCGCTTCCGGACCGCCTCGAGCCCTTCGAGGACGGAGAGATGGCGTGCGGAGTAGTCGGAGCTCACCTTCCGATGCTAGCGATCGGCACCGACACCACCCGCCGGACACTCGGACTGGGGACACTCGATCCGCGCTGAGCGAAATGGGGCCACCACAATGCGTCGTTCCCAGGCATCACGTGTTGAAATGGTCCAACCACCCGGCACCACCTGCGATCCGTGAGGAGCACAGCAATGACCCAGACCGTGCAGGACCCCTCCATCGACGAAGTCAGCAACCACCAGCTGACCGCCGCCGACCGTTGCGACAGCTGCGGCGCGCAGGCCTACATCCGAGCCACCATGGCCAGCGGCGAACTGTTCTTCTGCGCTCACCACGGCGCGGAGTTCAAGGACAAGCTCGCGGCGACCGCCATCGAGTGGCACGACGAGAGCAGCCGACTCTACGAGTCGAAGTAGTCGCGACCGACAGCAGCGACCGACTGCAGACGGGAGGCGCGGTGCCAGCTGGCACCGCGCCTCCCGTCTTTGCGTGTCGCGTTCGACGTCCGCAGCGAGCGTCCGTCAAGCGATCCGCTTGAACGCCTTGTCCACGTAACGGTCCACCGTCGCCCGCGCTTCGCGCGCGTACCGGTCGATCGTGGCGGTCCGTTCCGGATCCGGTGCGTACTCGCGGCCGATCCGAGCCGTGGCCGAAGCGAGGACACCGTCGGTCAACTGCGGGTTCAGCGGCAGGATCGGACCCTGCGTGTGCGTGCCGAACGAGTTCCCGGTGATCGCACCCTCGACCGGCTGCCCGGCCTGGTTCCCGCCGCCGGAGACGACGTCGGCGAACGGCTGGACGCCGGCACCGAGTTCGATCGTCGTGGCGTGGTCCTCGAAGCCGGCCAGCCGCGTAGGAGCGCCCGGCAGGAGCGGGTACCGCGTGTCGAGCACGAAGTAGTTGACCCGGCGCTCGGCACCGCGGACGGCACGGGCGTCGAAGACACCGAACCCGGTGACGACGGCGCCGTCGGTCGGCACGATCTCGTTCGTGGCGAGGTCGAACCCGCCGCCGACGGCGACGATCGGGACGCCGTCGTTTGCGAACGAGCGGAGCGTGGCACCGATGCGGCCGATGTCCTCGCCGAGGGAGCGCATCGCGCTGAGCGGGCCGTTGCCGATCACCACGACGTCCGCCGCGGTCGGCAGTGCGTCGCCCGGCGCGTACTCGAGGACCTCGGTGTCGATGTCCGCCGCGGCGGCCCGGCGGACGAGGGCCGCGACGTTGCCGCGGTCGCCCGAGACACCCATCTGGCGGGGGTAGACGTGCAGGATGGTCAGCCGATCGGCCGTCATGCGGTCTTCTCCATGTCCGGGTGGCCGAGGGCCTTCCGGGCGATCATCATGATCTCGTAGTTGACGATGAAGTTCTTCGTGCCGCTCGTCGTGGCACCGAGCTGCTCCATGTGCTTGATCGCAGCCTCGACGTCGGGGTCCACCTTGCCGATGCGGACACCGGCGTGCTCGAGCGCGATCGCGATCTGCCAGGCCTTGTCGCCCGAGACGACGTCCACGTGGTCGAGCTTCGAGAAGTCGATGTCGTAGATCCACGAGATGTCCGGCGTGCCCTCGTCGATCGCCATGAGCACCTGTTCGGGGTGGTCCGGCAGCGCGTCGAGGTTGAGTTGGAGACTCGCGGCGTTCTTGAACATCGTGAACTCCGCGGACTCCCCCGCGATGGGCAGTCGCTCACCACGGCCGTACGCCGGCTTCATCGTGCCGAAGGCCTTCGTGACCGCCTCGGCGCGGAACTGCGTGCCGAGCGCGGCACTCGCCGTCGCCGTGGCTGCCGCGGCGTCGACCGCGTAGTGCAGGCCGCGCGCGGGCAGGCGCACCGAAATGTCGGCACCGTCGAAGCGGATCGTCGCGCCGTCGCCGGTGTGGGCGACGACCTCGGCATCGGCGGCGGTCTGCGTCCGCTCGCCGGCATCGAAGGAGTCGGCGTTCTGCAGCCCGTTCGGGGCCGCGGCCACGACCTCGTCGCTCGCGCCGAAGCGGAGCACGCGCTGGCCGGGGGCACCGACGTAGGCGTCGAGGAACTGGTCGTCGTGGTTCGTGATGACGTTCGACGTCGACAGGGCCGCCGTGTCGAGCATCATCGTCGCGACGCGCTCGGTCTCGAAGAACCGGTAGAGCTGGTCGACCTGCACGTTGAGCATCGTCACCGTGGACGGCGACAGGATGCCGGCGAGCTCGACCGCGAAAGCCTCGTCGACCTCGAGGATGCCGATGTCGGCCTTGAGGCGGCCGGTGAGCGACACCTCGGACAGCAGCGCGGACGCGATGCCCTGCGGCAGGTTCGCGCCGGACGGGTTGGTGAAGACCCGGAGTCCGTGCGCCCGGACGATGTCCGAGATCATGTGCGTCGTGGTCGACTTGCCGTTCGAGCCGAGCACGAAGACGACGCCGTTCGGGAACTGCTTCGTCACGTGCTGCAGGAAGTCCGGCACGAGCTTCAGGACGATGTACCCGGGGTAGGCGGACCCGCCGCCCCTCGCACGGGCGAGGGCACGGAGGATCCGCCCGATCAGGATCGGGATGAAGAAGCGCATGCCGGCTTACTCGAGGTAGTCGCGCAGCGACTGCGACCGCGACGGGTGGCGGAGCTTCGCCATCGTCTTGGACTCGATCTGACGGATGCGCTCACGCGTCACGCCGAACGTGTCACCGATCTGGTCGAGGGTCTTCGGCTGGCCGTCGCCGAGGCCGAAGCGCATGCGGATCACGCCCGCCTCGCGCTCGGACAGGGAGTCGAGCAGGCTCTCGAGCTGCTTCTGCAGCATCGTGAACCCGACCGCGTCGGCCGGCACGACCGCTTCGGTGTCCTCGATGAGGTCGCCGAACTCCGAGTCGCCGTCCTCACCCAGCGGGGTGTGGAGCGAGATCGGCTCGCGACCGTACTTCTGCACCTCGACGACCTTCTCAGGCGTCATGTCGAGCTCGCGGGCGAGCTCTTCCGGAGTGGGCTCGCGACCGAGGTCCTGCAGCATCTGGCGCTGCACGCGGGCGAGCTTGTTGATGACCTCGACCATGTGCACCGGGATGCGGATGGTGCGGGCCTGGTCGGCCATGGCGCGGGTGATGGCCTGACGGATCCACCACGTCGCGTACGTCGAGAACTTGAAGCCCTTGGTGTAGTCGAACTTCTCGACCGCACGGATCAGACCGAGGTTGCCCTCCTGGATGAGGTCCAGGAACTGCATGCCGCGACCCGTGTAGCGCTTCGCGAGCGAGACGACCAGACGGAGGTTCGCGCCGAGCAGGTGCGACTTCGCACGCTGACCGTCACGGGCGACCCAGCGGAGCTCGCGCTCCTGGGGCTTCGACAGGCCGGTCGAGTGCTGGAGCTTGTCCTCGGCGAACAGGCCGGCCTCGATGCGCATCGCGAGCTCGACCTCTTGTTCCGCGTTGAGGAGGGCGACCTTGCCGATCTGCTTGAGGTAGTCCTTCACCGGGTCGGCGGTCGCACCCGTGATGGTGGTCGAGTAGACCGGTGCCTCGTCGTCGTCGGACTGCGAGATGACGAGCGCACCCGCGGCGACCGCGGCTGCGGCGTCCGGCTTGACGGCGTCCTTCTCGTCGGTCTCGCCCTCGGTGTCGTCGGTCGCCTCAGCGTCGGCTTCGGCAGCCGGGGTCTCCTCGTCGAGGTCCTCGTCGTCGGCCTTCTTCTTCGCCTTCGGGGCGGCCTTCTTCGGGGCGGCCTTCTTGGCGGTGCTCTTGGGGGCGCGCTTCTTCGGCGCGTCCGTCCCGTCGGTCGCCGCGGCGTCTGCCGTGGTGCCCTCGGGCGCGGTGTCGTTCGTGGGCGCGGTGTCCTTGGTGGGATCGATCGTCGTGCTCCGGGCAGCCATGCGATCACCTCTCTCGTCGTGCCACGTTCGTGGGGTCGTGGCCTCCCTCGCCACCCCAGGGCCTGCGCCGCGGTCTCCCGCGTCGTCAGGTCCTACCGTTCCGGGCAGCACTAGGACCCATGTCAAGTCCCCCGGCTTCTGCGGCGCACTGGAGTGCTCCGAGACACAGGAGGCCCGAACGGGTCCGACCTCATTATTGCACGCTCCGCTTCCGCAGGCGCGCAACCAGTGCAACCCAGAGCGGCCCCACCCGTATTCCGTCCTGCGCGTGGAGTTCACGGCGTGTCCGGCGTCGGGCCTGCAGCAGCATCACCACGCCGATCCCCACCACGACGTACTGCACGGTGAGGGCGAGCCGGAAGTTCGCCCACGCGAACACGGTCTGCCCGGTCGCCCGGGCCGCGATGTCGAGGATCGTGCCGATCAGGAACATCATCACGAAGGCGGCCAGGAACCCGCCGACGTTCACGACGCCGTTCGCCGACCCGAGGGACCCGACCGGGTTGAAGGACCGGGCGAAGTCGAACCCGATGAGGGAACCCGGTCCACCGATGCCCATCACGACGACGAGCACCACGAGCAGCCACGTCGGCGGGTGGTCCGGCCAGAGGAGGACGGCGGTCCACATCACGCCGAGGGCCAGCACGATGCCGAGCACCAGGTTCGACCGGCGGAGCGGGAAGCGGGCGCAGAGCAGCCCGAGGAGCGGCCCGACCACGAAGCCGGTCACGACGATGACGGTGAGGAACCCGGCGGCCTCGGACGAGGAGTACCCCAGCCCGCGGAGCATCGGCACGCCCCACAGCAGGGAGAACACCGTGCCGGAGGACTGCGTCACGTAGTGCGACCAGAACCCGAGCTGCGTGCCCGGCCGGCGGAGCGCGTGCCCGAAGGTGTGGAAGGCGCTGCGCCACGAGTGGGGCAACGGCAGCGGGATGGTGTCCGTCCGCACCGGCACCGGCCCGTTGTGCACGAAGACCGCCGCGAGCACGAGGCCGACGGCACTGGCCGCGGCCGCCACGCCGAACGCCGGGGTCCAGCCCGCCGTGTGCAGCAGGACCGCGAACGGGAACGCGGACAGGATCTGCCCGACCTGCCCGAGGTTGCCCGTCCACTGCGAGATCTGCGGCAGGATCCGCCCGCTGAACCACATCGGCACGAGCCGGATCACCGAGATGAACGTCATCGCGTCGCCGGCGCCCACGAGGACCCTGCCCGCGATGGCCGGACCGATCGTGGGCGACACCGCCACGACGGCCTGGCCGACGACGAGCAGCGCGGCACCGAGCAGCACCAGCCGCCGGGGACCGACCCGGTCGAGCGCGATGCCCACCGGGATCTGCAGTCCCGCGTAGACGGCGATCTGCACCACCGCGAGCGTCGAGAGCACGGCCGCCGAGACCGCGAAGCGGTCCTGTGCGTCCACCCCGGAGACCCCGAGCGAGGAACGCTGGACCACCGCCAGCACGTACGCGAGCACCGCGATGCCCCAGACGAGGAAGGCGCGGCGGGAATTCACCCGTCAAGGCTAGCGGCGACGGCCCCGCCGCCGAATCAGGCTGTGGAGAACGTGACGGCCGCGGTCAGGCGGGTCGCGCCTCCAGGCTGCCGCACCTGCTCGGACTGGAGGCGCGGTGCGCGTCTGCCCCGTCAGCTGCGGTCAGTCCGCGGTCGGGTCCACGTCCGGACGACGGTCCGCCAGGAACCGTTCGAGCTCCGCCGCGATCGCGTCGGCCGTCGGGACCTGCCCGTCCACGCCCGTGAGGGGCGAGGCGATGGGGTTGCCCTCCATGTAGGTGTCGTGACGCTCCTCGAGCACCCCGACCAACCGCTGCAGTTCCTCGTTGCCGGCGACCTGCTCGTCGACGCGGGTGCGGAACTCGCGCCCTTCCTCGCGCAGGGCGTCCGACGGGAAGATCAGGCCGGTCGCCGACGAGATGCCGGAGAACGCGGCGACGGCCGCGTCCGGGAACTCCGTGTCGGACAGGTAGTGCGGGACGAGCAGGACCAGGCCGGTGACCTGCTGCCCGAGCTCGGACAGCCGGTGCTCGACGAGGTGCAGGACGTTCGCCGGCGCCTGGGTCTCGGGCTTCCAGACGCTCATCTGCTCGACGAGGTCGGCGCGGGTGCCGGAGACGGTCAGGCTGATCGGCCGCGTGTGCGGGACCGGCATCGGGATCGACTGCACCCAGGTGGTGTCGGCGACGTCGAGGTCGGCGGCCAGGTCGGTGACGGCGCGGACGAACCGGTTCCACTGGAAGTCCGGCTCGTAGCCCGACAGGAACAGGAACGGCTGGCCGAGTTCGTCGCGGACCAGGTGCAGCGCGAGCCGAGGCGGCTCGACGGCGGCGATGTGGTCGTGCTCGAACGTGATCACCGGGCGGCGGGCGCGCCAGTCGAGCAGCACGTCCGGGTCGAACTCGGCGACCAGTTCGGTCTCGAGGTCCTCGAGCACGGCCGACGTCACCTGCGCGACGGCCGAACCGGCGTCCGCGAACCCGGTGAGGCCGGCGATCAGGTGCAGCCCCGCGGGCACGGTCGGCGCGTCCTCGGCGAAGGTGTAGAGCTCCTCGGGGTGGTTCACCGTCCCCATGCTAGGCGGGGCACCGTGATCCCCCGTGCGCGCCGGCCACGCCGACAGCGAACACCTGCTGGATAGGGTTGTCGCATGGTCCGACCGACGCTCTCCACCACCACGTCCAGCCCCGCCACCGTCACCGCCGACGTCCTGGTCGTCGGGATCCGACCCGGCACCGACGGCGGACCCGCGACCATCGCCCCGCCGGCCGTGACGCCCTTCTCCGCGCTCGACGACCTCGACCTGGCGGCCATCGGCGCCACCGGCGCAAAGGACCAGCTCGTGCGCATCCCGGCCACGGGCGTCGAGGCGCAGGGCATCGCGCTGATCGGACTCGGCTCGGGCACCGACGCCGCCGCGATCCGGTCGGCTGCGGGCAGCGCCGTCCGGCAGCTGCCGACCGTCTCCTCGATCGCGCTCGCGCTGCCCACCGACTCGGTCGAGCTCGTCGACGCCGCACTCGAGGGAGCGGCACTCGGCGCCTACTCCTTCACCCGCCACAAGGGCACCGGCACCACCGGCCCGACGCGCGGCGACCAGGCGGTGCAGGTCGTCTCCCCCGCCTCCGTCGCCGCCGACGCCGCGGTCCGCCCGGCGATCGTGGCCGACGCCGCATCGCTCGTCCGGGACCTCGTGAACACCGCCGCCGGTGACCTCGGCCCGTCCGACGTCGCCGAGGTCGCGCTCGCGCAGGCCGAGGGGCTCCCGCTGACCGTCGAGGTCCTCGACGAGGTCGCGCTCGAGGAGCAGGGCTTCGGCGGCATCGCCGGCGTCGGCCGCGGGTCGGTCCGCCCGCCCCGCCTCGTCGTCGTGCGGTACGAGCCGGCCGGCGCGCAGAAGCACCTCGCGCTCGTCGGCAAGGGCATCACGTTCGACTCAGGCGGCCTCTCGCTGAAGCCCGCCGCCTCGATGCTCGGCATGAAGACCGACATGACCGGCGCCGCCACGGTGCTCGCCGCGACCGTCGCCGCCGCGCGACTCGGACTCGACACGAAGATCACCGCCTGGCTCTGCCTCGCCGAGAACATGCCGTCCGGCTCCGCCACCCGCCCGGGTGACGTCCTCACGCTGAAGAACGGCAAGACCGTCGAGGTCACCAACACCGACGCCGAGGGCCGCCTGGTGCTCGGTGACGGGATGGCAGCCGCGTCCCTGGAGCAGCCCGACGCGATCGTCGACGTCGCCACGCTCACCGGGGCGCAGGTCGTCGCGCTCGGCGACCGCACCACCGGGCTCATGGGCAGCGACGACCTCGTCGCGCAGGTCCGGGCGGTCGCCGCGTCCGTCGCCGAGCCGATCTGGCCGATGCCGCTCCCCGAGGAGCTCGACGCCCGGCTCGCCAGCGAGATCGCCGACATGGTGAACGCGACCGTCGGCAACCCGGCGGGCGGCATGCTGCTCGCCGGCAAGTTCCTCGAGCGGTTCGTCGGCGAGGGGATCCCGTGGGCCCACCTCGACATCGCCGGTCCGTCCGAGAACAAGGGCGGCGGCTACGGCTGGCTCGGCAAGGGCGCCACCGGCGTCATGGTCCGCACGCTCATCTCGCTCGCAGAAGAGCTCCAGGCCAAGTAGTAGGTTTGGTATCGGTGGGGCAGCGCGCCTGACGTGCCCCCACCGGAACCAGCGGGACGGGACCGGAACCATGCGGTCCGACCGTCGGACGCCGCTCGCTGCGGTGTCCAGTGGGGCCCGATCGGCCCCGACACGCACGAGGGAGTTGCACCAGGTGACGGAACAGACTTACGACGTCGTGGTCCTCGGTGGCGGCAGTGGTGGCTACGCCGCTGCGCTCCGGGCCGCCGAGCTCGGGATGAGCGTCGCGCTCATCGAGGGAGACAAGCTCGGGGGGACGTGCCTGCACCGCGGCTGCATCCCCACGAAGGCCCTCCTGCACGCTGCCGAGATCGCCGACGGCACCCGTGACGCCGAGAAGTACGGCGTCATCGCCGAGTTCGCCGGCGTCGAGGTCCCGAAGGTCATCGAGTACCAGCAGGGCGTCATCAACTCCAAGTACAAGGGCCTGCAGGGGCTCATCAAGGCCCGCGGCATCACCGTCGTCGAGGGCTGGGGGCGCCTCACGTCGCAGAACACCGTGCAGGTCGGCGAGCAGACCGTGACCGGCAAGAACATCGTCCTCGCGACGGGTTCGTACTCGAAGTCCCTGCCGGGGCTCGAGATCGGTGGTCGCGTGATCACCTCCGAGACCGCCCTGCGCATGGACTACGTGCCGAACAAGGTCGTCATCCTCGGTGGTGGCGTCATCGGCGTCGAGTTCGCCAGCGTCTGGAAGTCGTTCGGCGCCGAGGTCACGATCGTCGAGGGCCTGCCCCACCTCGTGCCCGCCGAGGACGAGTCGATGTCGAAGCAGCTCGAGCGCGCGTTCCGCAAGCGCGGCATCGAGTTCTCCCTCGGGGTCCGGTTCCAGGGCGTCGAGCAGCACGAGAACGGCGTCGTCGTGACGCTCGAGGACGGCAAGACCTTCGACGGTGACGTCCTGCTCGTCGCGGTCGGCCGTGGCCCCGTCACGCAGAACGTCGGCTTCGACGAGGTCGGCGTCACGATGGACCGCGGGTTCGTCACCACCAACGAGCGCCTCGCCACGAACATCCCGAACGTGTACGCCGTCGGCGACATCGTCCCCGGGCTGCAGCTCGCGCACCGCGGCTTCCAGCAGGGCATCTTCGTCGCCGAGGAGATCGCCGGGCTGAACCCGGTCGTCATCGAGGACAAGAACATCCCGAAGATCACCTACTCCGACCCCGAGGTCGCCTCGGTCGGCCTTTCGCAGGCGAAGGCCGAAGAGCAGTACGGCGCCGACAAGGTGGACTCGTACGAGTACAACCTCGCCGGCAACGGCAAGAGCCACATCATCGGCACCGCCGGCTCCGTGAAGGTCGTCCGCGTGGTCGACGGCCCGGTCGTCGGTGTGAGCATGATCGGCGCGCGCGTCGGCGAGCTCATCGGCGAAGCGCAGCTCGCCGTCAACTGGGAGGCCTACCCGGAGGACATCGCGCCGCTCATCCACGCGCACCCGACGCAGAACGAGGCACTCGGCGAGGCGTTCATGCACCTCGCGGGCAAGCCGCTGCACGCCCTGTGAACACCATGACCACCACCACGAACCACCCCTGCGAAGAGGAGTCCACCCGATGAGCGAATCCGTCAACCTCCCGGCGCTCGGCGAGAGCGTCACCGAGGGCACGGTGACCCGATGGCTGAAGAACGTCGGTGACCGGGTCGAGGTCGACGAGCCGCTGCTCGAGGTCTCGACCGACAAGGTCGACACCGAGATCCCGTCGCCGGTCGCCGGCGTCGTGGAGGAGATCCTCGTGCCGGAGGACGAGACCGTCGAGGTCGGCACGCCGCTCGTGAAGATCGGTGACGGCTCCGGTTCCGGTTCGTCCGACGGCGGTTCGGACCAGGCGTCCGACGGTTCGGACCAGGCGTCCGACGAGTCCTCGAACGAGGCCGCTGCCGACGCCGAGGCGCCCGAGGCCGAGCCGAGCACCGAGCAGGAGTCCGAGACCCCCGCCCCGGAGCCCACCGAGCCCGAGCCCGCCCCCGCCGGCCAGACGCAGCCCGCCGCACCGCAGGCCCCGGCCGCGCCGCCCGCCGCTGCACCCGTCCCCCAGGCCGCTCCGGTGCCGCCGCCCGCCGCCGCTCCCCCGGCAGCGGTGCCGGCTCCCGCCGCTGCTCCGGCTCCGGCCGCCGCTCCGGCGCCCGCCGCGTCGGGTTCGTCGGCCCCGAGCGCCGCTGCGTCGGTGCCGAATCCCTCGCAGGACGCCTCGGCCTCCGGCTACGTGACCCCGCTCGTGCGCAAGCTCGCCAACGAGCAGGGTGTCGACCTGTCGACCGTCACCGGCTCCGGGGTCGGTGGACGCATCCGCAAGGAGGACGTCCTCGCGGCTGCCGCCGCAGCCACCGCGGCCCCGGCCGCCGGTGGTTCTGCCGCAGCCGCCCCTGCCGGCCCCTTCGTCGCCGAGGTGTCGCCGCTGCGTGGCACCCGCGAGAAGATGACCCGCCTGCGCAAGGTCGTCGCCGAGCGTGCCGTGCAGTCGATGACCTCGACCGCGCAGCTCACCAGCGTCGTCGAGGTCGACGTGACGAAGGTCGCGCAGTTCCGCGACGCCAACAAGGCGGAGTTCCTCGAGAAGACCGGCTCGAAGCTCTCCTTCATGCCGTTCTTCGCCCTCGCGGCGTCCGAGGCGCTCAAGGCCCACCCGAAGATCAACTCGACCGTGGAGGGCGAGGAGATCGTCTACCCGGAGACCGAGAACGTCTCCATCGCGGTGGACACCGAGCGCGGCCTGCTCACCCCGGTGATCAAGGACGCGGCGTCGCTCGACCTCGCGAAGTTCGCGCAGTCCATCGCGGACCTCGCCGAGCGCACCCGCAACAACCAGCTGAAGCCGGACGAGCTCGCGGGTGGCACGTTCACGCTGACCAACACCGGTTCGCGTGGCGCGCTGTTCGACACCCCCGTGGTGTTCCTGCCGCAGTCGGCGATCCTCGGCACGGGCATCGTGACGAAGCGTCCGGCGGTCGTGAAGGTCGACGGGCAGGAAGCGATCGCGATCCGTTCGTTCGTGTACCTCGCGCTGTCGTACGACCACCGGATCATCGACGGTGCTGACGCATCGCGCTACCTCGTCGCGGTGAAGAACCGCCTCGAGGAGGGCAACTTCGGCCCGAACCTCGGCTACTGATCCGTAGCTCGACCTGAACGGCCCCGGTCCCTGGTGGACCGGGGCCGTTCCCGTTGTCGCCCCGGCTGGTCGGCTCGACGATCACCCGAGGGTGACGACGGCGGCTGCGGTGAGTCCGGATGCGATCACGGCGCCGACCAGGGCTCGGCGGAGTGGGAGACGTCGGCCGCTGCCGAGCGGGATGCCGAGCTCGACGATCTCCTGCACGGTGCCGAGGAGCGTCCGGGTCGGCGGGGTCGCCCGGGTCGGGACGCCGATCAGCAGGTCGAGCTGCACGGGCTCCCACCGGACCGGGCGCGGTGCCGCCGCTGCTCGGACGCACGCGAGGGCTGCCCGGACGGCGTCGGCGTCGCCGTCGAGGGCGGCGGACAGGGCTGCATCGACCGCGGGACGCGCGGGATCTCGTTCGTCCGTGCGCTCCCACACCACCCGTGCTGCCACGAGCAGGATCCGCGCACCGTCCTGGTCAGAGCCACGGCGCCCGTGATCGTGCGTCGCGGTGTGCTGCGTCGCGGTGTGCTGCGTCGCGGTGTGCTGCGTCGCGGCGTGCTGCGTCGCGGTGCGCTTCGTCGCGGCGTGCTGCGTCGCCGTCCTCTCGGCCGGTGTCGCGCCCGGCGGACGGTCGCAGAGCAGGACCGCACCCGCGTCGTCGACCAGGACGTCGTCGAGCCCCGCTGTCCCGATGCACACCGCACCGGACCGTTCGGCCAGTGCGAGTTCGAGGAGCGGCACGGTGAGGGTCACCGCAACGCCGGTCGTCGGGGTGCCGAGCGTGTCGAGGGCCGCTGCCAGCGGGGAGCCCGACGGGCGTGTGACGTCGACCACGAGGCGCCCGTCCGGCGAGCGGCCGACCGTCGCGACCGGCGCGAGGTGGCGGCTGGCCGTACAGGCGCGGTCGGCCGCCCAGGCGAGGAGCGACCGTTCGTCGTCGGACGCGCACCAGTGGATCCGTTCGGTGACCATCTGCATGCCGGACAGCCTGTCGATGGGTGGGTCGCGCCTCCCGGCGGGTGCACCGGACTGTGGAGAACCCTGTTCGCCCACAGCCGGGTCGGGGCGGGTTCGGACATGTCGGCGCAGGCCGTATCCTGGGGGCATGGCACGCAGCACTTCACAAGGAACGACGGCGAAGGAGCCGGGTCGTCTCAAGCAGATGTACCAGGTCTTCACCATGACCCGTCGAGCGGACCCCAGCTCCGTCTGGTGGTTCGCGGTGGCGTTCGTGGTCCCCGTGGCCCTCGGCATCCTGCTCGCTCTGCTCCTGCCGGGGCAGAACTGGCTCGCGATGATCCTCTGGATCGTCGCCGGCGTGTTGCTCGGCGTGCTGCTGTTCCTGATCGTCCTCGGACGCCTCGCAGAACGCGCCGCCTACTCGCAGATCGAGGGGCAGCCCGGTGCCGTCGGCGCCGTGCTGTCGAACTCGCTCCGTCGCCAGTGGCGCTCCAGCGAGATGCCCGTCGCCGTGCACGGCCGGTCGCAGGCCGCGGTCTACCGTGCGGTCGGCACCCCCGGCGTCGTGCTCATCACCGAGGGCCAGCGCGGGAACCTCAACCGCCAGGTCGACGAGGAGCGCCGCAAGGTCCAGCGCATCGTCCCGAACGTGCCGGTGCACGTGGTGCACGTCGCCACCGGCAAGGACGACAAGGACTCCGACGCGGTGACCCTCCACAAGCTCCCCCGTGCCATGAACAAGTACAAGAAGGCGCTCAACCGCAACGAGGTCCTGGCGGTCGCGAACCGTCTCGACTCGCTGACGCAGAGCCCCGCCGCGTCGATCCCGAAGGGCATGGACCCGATGCGGGCCCGTGCCGGACGGCCGCGCTGACCCAGCGTCACGACGCGCGCCGTCGAACGCCCCCGACCGTGCCAGGTCGGGGGCGTTCTGCTGTGCGGGCAGGGTCGGGCTGGCGTCGGGCCGGCCGCGGTTCGCGGTGCGGTCGCCGGCGCGGTGCGCGGCGCGGTTCGCGGCGCGGTTCGCCGGCGCGGCTTCCTCGACGTAGTGCGACGCGGTCGTCGTCGTACGACATCAGCCCTGTCGTCCCTGGGCGCGTGCAGCAGTCGCGCGCGCGGAGCAACGACGACGTCGATGTCGTACGACATCAGCCCTGTCGTGCATCGTCACCGCCGACCTGCACCGACGGAGTCCCGGAAGTCAGCGCACCACGCCTCGGCGCTCCCCCGCCCGACTCAACGCCGGACGAGCACCGTGCCGGCGATGCGGTCGTGCGCGCCCCGGCTGTCCCGGTCGATGATGAGCGCCGGCACGATGAGGCAGAGCAGGAGCGTGCGGACCACCGGACGCCAGATGCCGACGTACCCACCACGGATGGGCACGACCCGCAGGCCGACGCAGATGTGTCCGAACGAGCCCGAGAGCAGGCAGATGAACAGGATCTGCAGCCCGGCGAAGATGGCAATCTGGATCCACGAGTGGGCGATGTCGCCCGAGCCGTTCACCGGCGACCACACGCCGGTGACGAAGGCGACGAGGTCGGCCAGTGCGCCATCGATCAGCAGCGCGACGATCCGTCGGCCGATGCGTCCGACCGACCGGGGGCCCTCTTCCGGCAGCCCGAGGTCCTTGCCGGGCCAGCCGTCCGGGTGCTCGGAGGACGCGGGTGACGGAGTGGTGCTGCGGGCCATGCTGCAAGCGTAGGCGAGACCGGCGACGGCCTCCGCCCCACACCGGCGACGGCCCCCGCCCCACACCGGCGACGGCCCCCGCCCGACACCGGCGGCCGCCCCCGCCGGTTCGACCAGGCTTGACGTAACACGCACGAAACAAAGCAGTCACGTCCGGGAAACCCGGTGTCAATAGCCTCATCGGAGGGTGCACCCGCGGGTCACCTCCACATCCCCAACCCCCAGGAGATCGACACACATGTTCAGCGATTCCTCCGAGGTCCTGGCCTTCATCAAGGACACGGACGTCAAGTTCCTCGACATCCGATTCACCGACCTGCCCGGCGTGCAGCAGCACTTCAACATCCCGGCATCCACGGTCGACGAGGACTTCTTCTCGGTCGGTCAGCTCTTCGACGGCTCCTCGATCCGCGGCTTCGCGTCGATCCACGAGTCGGACATGCAGCTCATCCCTGACGTGACCACGGCCTACATCGACCAGTTCCGCGCCGAGCGCACGCTGATCATGATCTTCGACATCTACAACCCGCGGAACGGCGAGATCTACGGCCGCGACCCGCGACAGGTCGCCAAGAAGGCGGAGAAGTACCTCGCGTCGACGGGCATCGCGGACACCGCGTTCTTCGCCCCCGAGGCCGAGTTCTACATCTTCGACGACGTCCGCTACTCGGTCACCCAGAACCAGTCGTTCTACTCGGTCGACTCCGAAGAGGGCGCCTGGAACACCGGCCGCGAGGAAGAGGGCGGCAACCTCGCCAACAAGACCCCGTACAAGGGCGGCTACTTCCCGGTGTCGCCGGTCGACAAGACCGCCGACCTCCGCGACGACATCACCCTCAAGCTGATCGAGGCGGGCTTCGAGCTCGAGCGCTCGCACCACGAGGTGGGCACCGGCGGCCAGCAGGAGATCAACTACAAGTTCGACACGATGGTCCACGCCGCGGACGACATCCTCAAGTTCAAGTACATCGTCAAGAACACGGCTGACCAGTGGGGCAAGGTCGCCACGTTCATGCCGAAGCCGCTCTTCGGCGACAACGGCTCGGGCATGCACACCCACCAGTCGCTCTGGTCGGACGGCAAGCCGCTCTTCTACGACGAGAACGGCTACGGCGGTCTGTCGGACCTCGCCCGCTGGTACATCGGCGGCATCCTCAAGCACGCGTCCGCGCTGCTCGCCTTCACGAACCCGTCGATCAACTCCTACCACCGCCTGGTGAAGGGCTTCGAGGCTCCGGTCAACCTGGTCTACTCGGCCGGTAACCGTTCGGCTGCGATCCGCATCCCGATCACGGGCACGAACCCGAAGGCCAAGCGCATCGAGTTCCGCGCGCCGGACGCCTCGGGCAACCCGTACCTCGCCTTCGCCGCGCAGCTCATGGCCGGCCTCGACGGCATCCAGAACCGCATCGAGCCGCACGAGCCGGTCGACAAGGACCTCTACGAGCTCCCCCCGGAGGAGGCCAAGGGCATCCCCCAGGTCCCGGGCTCGCTTGACGAGGCCCTCGACGCGCTCGAGGCGGACCACGAGTTCCTCACGAAGGGCAACGTCTTCACCGAGGACCTCATCCAGACCTGGATCGACTACAAGCGCGAGAACGAGATCCTCCCGCTGGCCCAGCGCCCGCACCCGTTCGAGTACGAGCTGTACTTCGGCGTCTGAGTTCTCCGCTCGCCACGAAGGGCCCCGCACCGTCACCGGTGCGGGGCCCTTCCGCGTGCACGTTCCTTCCCATGACGCGCGCGGTGGAAAGTAGAAACGGGCGTACTCGGTCGAAAAGAACGACCGACTACGCCCGAAACGGGTGAGTACGCCCGGAAACGGCAGGTACGCCCGAAACGGGTGAGTACGCCCGGAAGCGGTGAGTACGCCCGAACGTGCGAGTCGCGCGGTGGACGTGACCGCCTGGAGGCGCGGTGCCGGTCCGGCGGACCCGCACCGCGCCTCCAGGCGGTCGCCCTGCACGTTCCTTCCCATCGCACCCGCAGTGGAAAGCGCAATCGCTCGTGGGGAGCAGGAACTTCCTGCCGCCTACGAGCGGATCTGCTTCCTACGCGCGATTGGGCACCCAACGCGCGGGACGGCGCGCCCCGGGAGCGCGCCGGGCGCACGAGAGCGGGGCCCGCACCGCCCCGGCACGGACCCCGCATCGCGGACGGTGACTACCGCGCGGTGGCCACCGCGTCGTTCGTCCCCGCGGCGACGCTCACGGGTGCACCCGTGACCGGAGTGGGCCGTCCCAGGGAACGGACGGTCCAACCCGACTTGACCCAGTCGGTGACCGGGAGGCAGTTGCGGGCGTCGATGACGACCCGACGACCGACGATGGCGGCGAGAGCGGCCGGGTCGGCCTCGACGATCTCGTCCCACTCGGTGAGGACGAGGACGACGTCCGCGTCCTCGATCGCGTTCTCCATCGACGACGCGTAGGTGAGCGTCGGGAAGGAGCGACGGGCGGTCTCCATCGCCTCCGGGTCCCACAGGGTGACCTGGGCACCGCGCAGGTGCAGCGCGTCGGCGACGTTGAGCGCCGGCGAGTCCCGCACGTCGTCGGTGAGCGGCTTGAAGGCTGCCCCCACGACGGCGACACGGCGGTTCAGCACGGAGCCGTCGAGCGCGTCGATCGTCATGTCGATGACCCGCTCGCGCTGGCCCATGTTGATCTCGTCGACCTGCTGCATGAGACCCACCACGCGGCCGGCGCCGAGCTCGTTCGCGCGGTGCATGAGCGCACGGATGTCCTTCGGCAGGCAGCCGCCGCCGAAGCCGAGCCCGGCGTTGAGGAACTTCCGGCCGATGCGGGCGTCGTGCCCGAGCGCGTCCGCCAGCGTCGACACGTCGGCACCGGTGATGGCGCACATCTCCGAGATCGCGTTGATGAAGGAGATCTTCGTCGCGAGGAACGCGTTCGCGCTGACCTTCACGAGCTCGGCGGTGGCGAGGTCGGTCGTGATGACCGGGGTGCCCTCGGCGATCGGTGCGGCGTAGACCTCGCGGATCACGGCGTCGGCGGCGTCGGACGCACCGCCCCAGACCAGGCGGTCCGGGTGCAGGGTGTCGTCGACGGCCTTGCCCTCGCGGAGGAACTCGGGGTTCCAGATGAGCTCGGCGTCGATCCCGGCCGGCGTGAACTCGCGGACGATGCCGCGGAGCCGTGCGGCGGTGCCCACCGGGACGGTCGACTTGCCGACGATGAGGCCCGGGTGGGTCAGGTTCTCGGCGACCCCGCGGGTGGCGTTCTCGACGTAGGTCAGGTTCGCGGCGTGGGACCCGGCGCGCTGCGGGGTGCCGACGCAGACGAAGTGCACGTCCGCGGCGGCGACGGCCTCGGCGATGTCCGCGGTGAAGCGGAGCTTGCCGCTCGCCACGTGCTTCGTGATGAGCTCGGGCAGGCCGGGCTCGTAGAACGGGACCTCGCCGGCGGACAGCGCGGCGAGCTTCGCCGGGTCGACGTCCACGCCGATGGTCTCGAAGCCCATCTCGGCCATGGCGGCCGCGTGGGTGGCGCCGAGGTAGCCGGTGCCGATGACGCTGATGACGGGTGCGGGACGGGTGTCGACCGCTGCGGTCGACTTCTTGGACTCGGTCATTGCGTGACCTCCTGCAGGTCGTAGTCGATGTCGGTGCGCTTGATGCCCTCGGCGAAGGCCTGGAGGCTGTCCGCACGGGAGTCGAGGCGCCAGTCGTTGGTGGTGCGGGTGCCGTCGACGATGGTCGTCGCGGTCTCGCTGAAGTACGCGAAGCCGATGATGTCCGCGTTCGCGGGATCGGCGAGGGCGTCGAACAGCGAGTTGATCCACTTGGACTTCTGACTGTTCGAGACGGTGCCGCCGGTCTCGGTGGCACCGATCTCGTTGAGGACGATGCCCTTGCCCGGCGCGATCTGCCGGATCTGGGCGAGCGTCGCACCGAAGGTGTTCTCGAAGGTCGGCTGCTCGGTGGCGTCACGGTAGTAGCCGCTCATGCCCACCCAGTCGACGTACTCGGCACCCGGGTAGTAGTTCTGCATGTAGTCGAGCGTCTGGTACTTCGGGTTGCCGAGCTTGTCGATGCGCGACGGGGACCAGTCCCAGATGGCGTACTGGTTCGCGCCGTTGTCCTGGAAGACCTGCCAGACGTGCTGCCACATCGCCTTGTACGAACCGGCGGCGTTCTGCTGCTTCGCCGTCTCGGACCAGTTGTACCACTGGCCGTTCATCTCGTGGTCGAGGCGGATGACGAGCGGCATGCCGTTCGACGTCAGCGCCTGGGCGTACTTCGTCAGGTAGGCGTCGAACTTGCCCGAGATGATGTCCTGGTTCGTGTAGCCCTCGATGTAGGGCTGGTCGTTGCCGGTCTTCGCGGGCAGCGACTCCCACGTCATCATCGGCAGGCGACCGTTCGCCCAGGCACGCTGGACCGCGTTCTGGTTGAAGTCCTGGTCGAAGCCCTGGAAGAACCCGACCATGTTCGTGGCCGTGCCGACCTCCTTCGAGACCTGGTCGTACTCGGACCAGTTGAAGGGCGACTGCGCGGTGTAGAGGCCGTACCACCGCGACTGCTGGGCGAGGATCTGCGCCTTGCTCGGCGTGCTGATCGGTTCGGGGCCGTCGGGCTCCGTCGACGGGCCCGTGTTCGGGTTCGTCGCGGGGCCACCGGACCCGGAGCCACCGCCGTTGCCGCCGCCGGACCCGTTGCCGCCGGAGCCGTTCCCGCCGCCCGAACCGGAACCCGAGCCGTTGCCCGACCCGGAGCCGTTGCCGGAACCGTTGCCCGAGCCGCCGGAGCCGGCCGCGTTGACGGTCGTGCCGGACCCGTCGGAGGAGGACGCGCCTCCCGACCCGCCCTTGCCGGAACCGAGCTGGGACTGGAGCGACGCGATCTGCGCCTTGAGCTGCGTGATCTGGTCGCCACGCGACCCGGCCTGCGCCGTCGAGGAATCGAGCTTGCCCTCGAGTGCCCAGATCTCCTTCTGGGCGGCCGTGAGCTTGGCCTGCAGCTCGGCTGCCGAGATCTTCTTCTTCGGCGGGGTGACGCCGAGGGCCTGGTGGACCGCCGTCGAGACGGAACCGGCCGGGGACACCCAGACGTTCCAGGTGATGAGCCCGAGGACGAGGACGATCGCGGTGGTGCCGATCGCGGTGAGTCGGGTGTGCTTGCTGGACTGGGCCCACCAAGCACCGGAGGAGCGGATGAGGTCAGACAATGAGGAAGGCCTCCAGGACGAAGATCGCGATGCCGATGCAGTACGGGATCGCGGCGTACGGGTTGTACCGGCGGACGCGGGCGGGGGCCTGCTTCGCGGGTGCCGGAGCGGCGGATGCCTGCGCCTGAGCGGCTGAGCGTCGGGTCGCGAGGACCGTCGCGGTCGAGTTGGTGGTGGCGTCCGGACCGAAGAGCTCGTCGAACGCCCGGTCGGCAGCGCGCTGGTCGCCGGTCGGCGCGTCGATCCCGGCGCGGGATGCCGCGTCGATCGGGCTCACCGGGGTCTGCGTGCCAAAGGCGGACGGCTGCACGGCGTCGGCCTGGGGGTGGTCGGCCTCGGTCTCCATCGGCCCGCCGGCGTAGGCACCTGCACGGGTCCCCCAGCCGGACGCGTGCGCCAGGCGGAAGAAGCCGATGAGCCGGATCGGCATGAGGAAGAACGTCGACACGATGATGAACATCGGCAGGCGGAAGAAGTCGCTCGGCTTCTCGGCGAGGTGCCGCATCTGCCGGATCGCCATGCTGAGCACCGACGAGACCACCATGAGCGCGGCGACGTAGATGAAGCCGGTCGAGAAGCCGTACTGCTGCAGGATCCCCTGGTAGAGGTTCTCCCCCTGGCCGGTGAGGGCACGGTAGACCCAGCCCGCGATCACGCCGAAGAGCATGAACGGCAGGATGATGTCGGTCAGGAAGAACACCGCGAGGATCGGCGCGTGGCCGAGCATCCACGGGAGCATCCGGAGCGTGTTGTACTGCGAGCCGCGGGCCCAGCGGAGCTGCTGCTTGAACAGCTTCTTCACCTGGAGCGGGGCGTCCGTGTAGACCAGCGACGTGTACTGGTAGACGGTGCGGTACCCCTCCTTGAGCGTGAGGTTCGTGAGCGTCCGGTCGTCGGAGACCTCGAGGAACACCCCCATGAACTTCTCGTGCATGAAGCGGTCCATGACGCGCATGAGGATGTCGCGGCGGAAGGCGATCGTGCGCCCGGGCAGGCAGCCGATCTGGCCGAGCACGCTCTGCGCCGGCATCGAGTACAGCGCACGGGAGTTCTCGAGCCAGTCCGCCCAGCGGGTGATCCAGCTGCGCTCGGGCTCGAGGATGCGCTGACGGGTCGTGACGCCGCCGACGGAGGCGTCGGCGAACGGCTTGAGGAGTTCCTCGAGCGCGCCGGGGGTCCAGACGGTGTCCGAGTCGACCAGCACGGTGATGTCACCCGTGGACATCTCGGTGCCGACCTTGACGGCGTTGCGCTTGCCCGGGATGGGCGTGTGGGTCCAGCGGACGAGCGGGGCGAACTCGTCGCAGACCTCCTCAAGCGCCTCGTTGCGGGCGCCGTTGATGACGACGATGATCTCGCCGGGACCCTGTTCGACCATGCGGCCGATCACGTCACGGAACAGGTCGAGCGGTTCGTCCACGACGGGGACGACGACGCTGGTGGTACCGACGAAGGTGCCGGTGAAGGGGCGGTAGCGGGCGGAGATGACGACCTTGAGCAACCAGAGCAACCAGATCACCGCGGAGTACACGGCGAACAGGTAGAACTCGGGGTGCCCTTCGACCATCTGCCTGATCTGCAGAATGAAGGTGAACACTGATCCCTGCTTCAACGTTCGAGGTGGAGATTCCGCTTCATCGGGGAATCAGGGCCGGTTCGGGTGGTGCAATTGATGCAGAGACGTGATGGCCCGCGCAACTTGGCCCCCGTGCGGGGGCGTTACGGGCACGTTACGGGGTACACCGTGGTCCCCCTCTGGTCGCGTCGCACTTGTCCGCACTGCTGCTGACAGCACTCCGGTGGACTCGATGGACCGCTCCGTCGCGTCGTCGACGGGGGCGTGTCGGCCTGGAGGCGCGGTGCGACCGAGCAGGAAAGCCCCGTTCACGGGGCTGTCGCCGGGCGTGGCGCGGCGATGCGGGACGGTCGCGTCGAGCGCGGCGGATGCGGTCGGTCACGGTCGGGTCACGACCGCATCCGTGGCACTACTCGGGGTACAGCGCCTGGCGAACGGGGGACGCCCGCCGACACGGGGAATTCACCTGCGAGGACGTGTCAACTCCGTGCGAAACGCGTCGGTCCGGGCGTGTCGTGCACAGGCACGCGTCGTCGGTCGGGGCGCCGGTCGGGGCGCCGGTCAGGGCGCCGGTCAGGCCGGTCGGGGCGCCGGTCAGGCGTCGGTCAGGCGCCGGTCAGGCGCCGTAGAACTCGCGCTCGAACACCTGGCGGGCCCGGCGGGTCACGCCGAGGTAGTCGTCCTCGAGCTGTGACGCCGACCCCGGCGCGTACTCCATCAGCCGCGCGATGCCCTCGAGCTGGACACGGTCGACCGGCAGCACGTCGGTCGTCTTGCCCGACCAGAGCACGAGGGCGCTGCGGGTCCGCGAGGCGAACCGCCACGCGGCACCGAGCCGCTCGGCGTCCTCGGCACCGATCAGCCCGGCCTCGGTCGCGGCGTCGAGGGCCTCGAGCGTCGAGGTGGTCCGGAGCCCCGGGATCGTCAGCGCGTGCTGCAGCTGCAGGAGCTGCACGAACCACTCGACGTCGCTGAGGGACCCGCGGCCGAGCTTCAGGTGCCGTGCCGGATCGGCGCCCCGTGGCAGCCGCTCCGACTCCACGCGCGCCTTGATGCGCCGGACCTCGCGGACCTGCAGGTCGTCGATCTGCTCGGGGTACCGGGTGCGGTCGGCGAGGTGCTCGAAGTCGCGGAGCAACTGGTCGTCCCCCACGGCCCCGCGGGCTCGGAGGAGCGCCTGGGCCTCCCACGTCAGGGACCACCGCGCGTAGTACGCCCCGTACGAGTCGAGGGTGCGGACGACGGGGCCGTTCTTCCCCTCGGGCCGCAGGTCGATGTCGAGCTCGAGCGGGTGGATCGCGTCGTCGGTCAGCCGCGTGAGCTCCCGCACGATCGTCTGCGCCGACCGGGACGCTTGCTCGGACGGCAGGTCCGCCGGCGCCCGGTACACGTAGAGGACGTCGGCGTCGGAGCCGAAGCCGAGTTCGCGTCCGCCGTACCGCCCCATCGCGATGACGCCGAACTCCAGGCCGGCCGGGGCGTTGCGGCGTGCCAGGGCGAGGGCGCCCGTGAGGGTCGCTTCCGTCACGTCACTGAGCGCCGGGCCGAGCGAGTCCACGTCGAGGCTGCCGAGCACCGCGGCCATGCCGAGCCGGAGGGTCTCCCGACGTCGGGCGGACCGCACGAGCGCGGCCGCACCGTCGACGTCGTCCCCGTGGCGCGCAGTGACGGCGGTGACCTCGGCCAGCAGCGACTCGATCGGCCGGGGACGGAGGAGCGTCTCGGGTTCGTCGAGCCACGCGACGGCCTCGGGGAACCGTTCGAGCAGGCCGGACAGGAACGCCGACTCGGAGAGCACCGTGGTGAGCGAGTGCGCTGCTCCGGAGGAGTCACGGAGCATGCGGAGGAACCAGCTCGACTCCCCGAGGGTGTCGCTCAGGCGGCGGAACGCCAGGAGCGCGCGGTCCGGCGCCGGCCCCTCGGCCATCCACCGCAGGAGGACGGGCAGCAGGTTCCGCTGGATCGCCGCGCGACGACTCGTACCCTGCGTCAGCGCCCGGATGTGACTCAGCGCACCGACCGGGTCGACGAAGCCGATGGCACCGAGCCGGTCGACGGCCTGGTCGCTCGTCAGGACGATCTCGCCGTCGCTCGCGGCCACGGCGGACAGCAGCGGCCGGTAGAACAGGCGCTCGTGCAGGCCACGGACCTCGAGCTTCACCGCCCGCCAGCGGGTCTCCAGCGCCGAGGCGGACTTCGCGAGGCCGCTCGACCGGGCGAGCACGCGGAGCTCGTCCTCGTCCGAGGGCATGAGGTGCGTGCGCTGCAGCCGCCGGAGCTGGATGCGGTGCTCGAGCACGCGCAGCAGGGCGTAGTCGGGGCCGAAGCGCGCGGCCTCGGGTCGGCCGACGTAGCCCGCGTCGGCGAGGGCGTCCATCGCCTCGAGCGTGGACCGCACCCGCACGGACTCGTCGTCACGCCCGTGCACGAGCTGCAGCAGCTGCACTGTGAACTCCACGTCGCGCAGGCCGCCGGGGCCGAGCTTCAGCTGCCGGTCGACCTCGGCGTCCGGGATGTGCTCGGTGACCCGTTCGCGCATCCGCTGCACCGACTCGACGAACCCCGGGCGCTTCGCGGAGGTCCAGACGAACGGTGCGACCGCGGCGGCGTAGCGCTCCCCCAGGTCCGCCGACCCGGCGATCGGGCGCGCCTTCAGCAGCGCCTGGAACTCCCACGCCTTCGCCCAGCGCTCGTAGTAGGCCACGTGCGAGTCGAGCGTGCGGACGAGGGCGCCGTCCTTGCCCTCTGGGCGGAGGTTGGCGTCGACCTCCCACAGCGCCGGCTCGGCGGCGAGGTCGGTGATGGCGTGCGTGGCGGCGATGGCCAGCCGGGTCGCGATGAGGACGGCACGGTCGGTGCCGACCGTGTCGTTCGGCTCCGTGACGAAGATCACGTCGACGTCGCTCACGTAGTTGAGCTCGCGCGCTCCGGCCTTGCCCATCGCGATGACGGCGAGCGGGGTCGCGGCGACGTCGGCTGCGGGGAACGGGACCTCGCGCCGAGCGACGTCGACCGCGGCCTCGAGCGCTGCCCCGGCCAGGTCGGCCAGCCCCGCGGCGACGGCCGGGAACGCCTCGGTCGGCGAGACGTTCAGCACGTCGAACAGGGCGATCTGCGCCAGGTGTCGGCGGTAGCGCACCCGCAGCCGGAGTCGGGCGTCCTCGCCGGTGGCGCCGTCGATCGCGTCCAGCAGCGACGTCGTGTACTGCTCCTGCGTCCACGGGGCGGAGACGGGCTCGAGCAGCAGCGCGATCTCGGCCGGCCGTCGGTGCAGGAACTCGCCGAGGCCGACCGACGCGCCGAGCAGGCGCACCAGCCGTTCCGTCGCCGGCTCGTCGGCGAGCACCGGGCGCAACTCGTCCGGCGCCCGTTCGAGCAGCCGCTCGAGCGCCCGGAGTGCGCCGTCGGGATCGGCCGTGGACTCCCACAGAGCCGGGGCGTCGCTCACCGGAACCCGCAGGTCGGGGCCGAACCGTGCCTCCAGGTCGGCGATCCGTTCCAGGCTCTCCGACAGCTCCGCGAAGCCCAGCCGGGCCAACTCGGAACGCGACGTCGTCGTCCTGCTCGTCATGCCGTGGTGCTCGTCGGTGGTGCTAGAGCGCGCCGAGGTTCGTGTCGAGCTCGAACGGCGTGACCTGGTCGCGGTAGCGCTTCCACTCCTGTCGCTTGTTGAGCAACACGAAGTTGAAGACCTGCTCGCCGAGCGTCTCTGCCACGAGCTCCGAGTCCTCCATGAGGCTCAGGGCGTGGTCGAGGCTCGCCGGCAGCTGGCTGTAGCCCAGGGCGCGACGCTCGGAGTCCGTCAGGCTCCAGACGTTGTCCTCGGCCTCGGGCGGGAGCTCGTAGCCCTCTTCGATGCCCTTGAGACCGGCGGCGAGCAGCAGCGAGTACGCCAGGTACGGGTTCGCCGCCGAGTCGATGCCGCGGTACTCGATCCGCGAGGACTGGCCCTTGTTCGGCTTGTACAGCGGGACGCGGACGAGCGCCGAGCGGTTGTTGTGCCCCCACGTCACGAACGACGGGGCCTCGTCACCGCCCCAGAGTCGCTTGTACGAGTTCACGAACTGGTTCGTGACCGCGGTGATCTCCGGCGCGTGCTTGAGGACACCGGCGATGAAGTGCTTCGCGGTCTCGGAGAGCTGGTACTGCCCGCCGGCCTCGTAGAAGGCGTTCTGGTCGCCCTCGAACAGCGACACGTGCGTGTGCATGCCGGAACCGGGCTGACCGGAGATCGGCTTCGGCATGAAGGTCGCGTAGACGCCCTGCTCGATCGCCACTTCCTTCACGACGGTGCGGAAGGTCATGATGTTGTCCGCCATCGTCAGTGCGTCGGCGTACCGGAGGTCGATCTCGTTCTGGCCCGGGCCGGCCTCGTGGTGGGAGAACTCCACCGAGATGCCGAGGTCCTCGAGCATGCGGACCGACCGCCGACGGAAGTCGTGGGCGCTGCCGCCGGGCACGTTGTCGAAGTAGCCGGCCTGGTCGACGGGCTGCGGGCCGCCGTCCTTCCAGTCGCGGCTCTTCAGCAGGTAGAACTCGATCTCGGGGTGCGTGTAGAAGGTGAAGCCGCGCTCGCTCGCCCGGGCCAGGGTGCGCTTGAGCACGTTGCGGGGGTCGGCGACGGCGGGCTGGCCGTCCGGGGTCGTGATGTCGCAGAACATCCGCGCCGTGGGGTCGATCTCCCCGCGCCACGGCAGGATCTGGAACGTCGAGGGGTCCGGGTGCGCCAGGACGTCCGCCTCGTAGGAGCGCGTGAGTCCCTCGATCGCCGAGCCGTCGAAGCCGATGCCCTCGGCGAACGCACCCTCGACCTCGGCCGGGGCGATCGCCACCGACTTCAGCGTCCCGATGACGTCCGTGAACCAGAGTCGGATGAACTTGATGCCCCGCTCCTCGATGGTGCGGAGCACGAAGTCCGTCTGCTTGTCCATTGACGCCCTTTCCGTGGTGCAGCTGGGGTGATCAGCCTATTGGTCTTCGCCGTCCCACCGCTCGTTGTTCGCCTTGATCCGGTCCAGGGCGTGTTGCGCGTCCTCACGGGTGTCGAACGGGCCGATGCGGTCGCGCTGCGGGGACTGAGGGCCCTGCTCAACGGCGTGCGTCTTCTCGTTGAACCACCACTGGGACTCGATGCGTTCGTCGCTCATGCGGCCACCGTACCCACGTGGGTACGGCCGCGTGCGGCGGCGGGCCGGGCGCGGCGGGCGCATCTGTCGCTTTCGCGAAAGCGACAGATGGCTGCGGATCGTTCGCGGTGATCTGTCGCCTTCGCGTCGCGCCCCGCGATGCGCATCGCCCATCTGTCGCTCTCGCGCCCCCGGGGCGACCGCCTGGAGGCGCGGTGCCGGCCCGCCGGACCGGTGCCGGGCCTCCAGGCGGTCGCGTCCACCGCTGTCGGGCACGCGCCCGCTGACCGCGCCGTCGGCAGACGCCTGCCTCGTGCGCGGTCCACGGTGCCCCGCGGCCTGCGCGTGCCCACCACGGGCGCGGCGTCCGCGCACCCGCCGCGCCCGGATAGAGTGGTCCGCATGCCCCGGGACGAACACGGACACCTGACCGCCGGCCGCATCTCCCCGCAGCGCAGCGTCCCGAAGGACATCGAGCGTCCGGAGTACGTCGGCCGGGCCGAACCCGACGAGCTCGGCCACGGCGACACGTACAGCCCGGACGAGGTCGAGCGCATCCGCGTCGCCGGCCGCATCGCCTCGCAGGCCATCGACGCCGTCGGCGAAGCGATCCGCCCCGGGGTCACCACCGACGAGCTCGACCGGATCGGCCACGAGTTCGTCGTCGCGCACGGCGCCTACCCCTCGACGCTCGGCTACCGCGGCTACCCCAAGTCGCTCTGCTCGAGCCTGAATGAGGTCATCTGCCACGGCATCCCGGACGACACCGTCCTGCAGGAGGGCGACCTCGTCAACATCGACATCACCGCCTACAAGGACGGGATGCACGGCGACACGAACCGGACCTTCATCGTCGGTCAGGCCGCGCCCGAGGTCGAGGACCTGGTCACCCGCACCGAGGAGGCACTCCGCCGCGGCATCCGCGCGGTGGCCCCCGGTCGCCAGGTGAACGTCATCGGCCGTGCCATCGAGGCCTACGCGAAGCGCTTCGGCCACGGGGTGGTCCGCGACTACACCGGGCACGGGGTCGGTCGGGCCTTCCACTCCGGGCTGATCATCCCCCACTACGACGCCCCGCGGTTCGACGACGTGATCGAACCCGGCATGGTGTTCACGATCGAGCCGATGCTCACCCTCGGCGGCATCGAGGCCGACATCTGGTCCGACGACTGGACGGTCTCGACGCACGACAAGTCCTGGACGGCGCAGTTCGAGCACACGCTCGTCGTCACCGAGCGCGGCGCGGAACTCCTCACCGTCTCCTGACCCCTCCCTACCGAAAGGCTCCACATGACCTCCCTCGCAGTCGGCGTCGACATCGGCGGAACCGGCATCAAGGGCGCGATCGTCGACGTCACCACCGGTGAGCTCACGACCGACCGGATCAAGAAGGCCACACCCGAGGGCGGGAAGCCGCACGACATCGTCGCCGTCGCCGCGTCGATCCTTGAGGAGCTGGCCCCCGCGGCGGACGTCCCCGTGGGCGTCTGCTTCCCCGCCATCGTCCGTGACGGCAAGACCATGTCTGCGGCGAACGTGTCGAAGAAGTGGATCGGCTTCGAGGCCGAGGCGCTGTTCGAGAAGGAACTCGGACGCTCCATCCACTTCGTCAACGACGCCGACGCCGCCGGGTTCGCCGAGCAGCAGTTCGGCGCGGCGAAGGGCAAGGACGGACTCGTCATCGTCACGACCCTCGGCACCGGGATCGGCAGCGCGCTCATCAACGACGGCGTGCTCATCGTCAACTCCGAGCTCGGTCACATCGAGATCGAGGGCCACGACGCCGAGTCCCGCGCCTCGTTCGCGGCGAAGGAACGCGACGACCTGTCGTGGAAGCACTGGGCGAAGCGCCTGCAGCAGTACTACTCGACGCTCGAGGCGCTGCTCTCCCCGGAACTCTTCGTCGTCGGCGGCGGTGTGTCGAAGCAGTACGACGAGTTCCTCCCGCTGCTCGACCTGCAGGCGGACATCATCCCCGCGACGCTCCGCAACAACGCCGGCATCATCGGCGCCGCGACCCTGGCGGCCCGCAGCGCCTGACGGGCGGCGGCGTCGCTTCGCGCCCGCGCCCGCGCGCCCGCGCCCGCGCAGCGCCGGCGCTCGGCGGTGCCGTTCGGTGAGATCGCACTTCGGCGGGGATCCCCGGCGAGGGAACCCGCCCAAGTGCGATCTCGCCACCGGGCCGCGGACGCCGCGGCCCCCGGCGGCGCTCGGCGGCGGTGGCGCGGCCCCCGGCGGCGGCGGAGGCACTCGGCGGCGGCGCGGTGCGGTGCGGTGCGGTGCGGTGCCGTGAGATCGCATTCCGGCGCGGACCCCCGGCGAGGGAACCCGCCGAAGTGCGATCTCGCCACCGGGGCGCGGCGCCGGACGCCGCCACCACGACGCGCGGCGCTCGCCTCGCATCGTGCGCGCCGCGGGGCCACCGCGCGCCCGCTAGACTCGGGGACGCGAATGGGTCGGTGAGACGGTCGCGTCACTCCCCCGGGAGTGCCGAGGAACGTCCGGGCTCCACAGAGCAGGGCGGTGGGTAACACCCACCCGGAGCAATCCGCGAGACAGTGCCACAGAAAGCAGACCGCCGGCGGCGACGTCGGTAAGGGTGAAACGGTGGTGTAAGAGACCACCAGGGGTCCGGGTGACCGGATCCGCTCGGTAAACCTCGCCCGGAGCAAGGTCAGACAGAGGACGTCGAGGCTGCTCGCCGAGTCCTCGGGTAGACCGCTGGAGGCCGACGGCAACGTCGGTCCGAGAGAGATGGCCGTCACCGCCGCGCGAGCGGCGGGACAGAACCCGGCGTACGGCCGGCCCATTCGCACCCACGTCACGGACAGGAGGCGCGGTGCCAGCTGGCACCGCGCCTCCTGTCACGGGGTGTGGTCGCGTCTACAGCCCGGACTCCGCCGTGCGGACCAGGATCGCGTCGCTGTCGGGGCACAGCACCACGTCGTCGGGCGCCGCGCGCCGCACGGTCTGCAGGTCCGAGTTGGTGAGCGTCACGCCGGACGCGGTGGAGACCCCGCCCTGCAGGAGCGACGCGCCGAAGCCGTACCGCGCACGCTGCCGGTCGTAGAGCGCGAGGAGGTCCGCGGGCACCTTGGCCGCGACGCTCGCTCGGCTCTGCACGGCGGACTCGCGGTCGGCCTCGAGCCGGGCGATCTCGGCATCGCGCTCGGCGACGAGTCCGGCGCGGGCGGATTCGACCTCGGCGAGCTGCGACTCGATGTCGCCGACACGGGCGCGGAAGACGTCGAGGTGCTCCATGACCTCGAGCTCGGCCGTCTCGAGGTCCCCGATGCGGCGCTGCAGCGACTCGAGCTCGCTCTGCAGGCCAGCGGCGTCCTTCGCGCTCGACACGTGCTGGAGCATGGTCGTGTCGCGTTCGACCCGCGCCTGCGCCGTCGACGTGTCGGACTCGAGGCGGGCGAGCTCGCGTTCGGCGTCCTCGACGTCGCCCGTCGCGGCGGCGAGTGATGCTCGGAGCCCGGAGGCCTTCGTGCTGAGCTCGGTGAGGCGGTCGCCCTTCTGCAGCGAGGTGATGCGGTGGGCGATCCGGGTGACGTCGTTGTCGAGACGCTGGACGTCGAGGAGGATGACCTGGTCCTCGGGTGCTGCCTTCATGGTCAGGCTCCTTCTGTGGTGGGGACGGCGTCGTGCGACGCGGGGTCGGTGGTGGGCTCGGCCGCGGGCAGGACGGCGAAGTCCCACGGGTCGGTCCGGAGGTCGCTGACGGTGACCCGGACGCCGGCCGCACGACGGAGCTGTTCGGCAGCGACGTCGAGCCAGAGCCACTCGGTCGCCCAGTGCGACGTGTCGATCAGCGCCGGTCCGCCGCCGAGGAGCGCCTGCTCGCGGAACTCCGACGCGGGGTGGTGCCGCAGGTCGCTCGTGACGTAGACGTCGGCGCCCAGGACGGCCGGGTGCCGGAGGTAGGCGTCGCCCGCACCGGCGCAGAGGGCCACGGTGCGGATCGGCTGGTCGAAGTCGCCGGAGACGCGGACACCGGTGGCGGTGGGCGGCAGCAGGTCGACGAGTGCGCGGGCGAGGGTACCGAGGGTGGTCGGTTCGGCCAGGGACCCGACGCGTCCGATGCCGGTCGCCGGGTCGGAACCGGGGTCGAGCGGCCGCTGGTCGACCAGGCCGAGGCGGTCGGCGAGGACGGCCGAGGTGCCGGTGGTGACGACGTCGGCGTTGGTGTGCGCCGCGACGAGGGCGGTGCCACCCCGGACCAGGGTGGTCAGGACGCTGCCCTTGTACGTCGACTCGGCGATGGTCGTGATCCCGCGGAGGAGCAGGGGGTGGTGGGTCAGGAGCAGGTCGGCCCCGATCTCGACGGCTTCGCGCGCCGTCGCGGGCACGGCGTCGACCGCGAGGTGGACGTGCTCGACGGCCTGGTCGGGATCACCCGCGACGAGGCCGACGGAGTCCCACGACTCGGCCCCTGCGGCGGGCCACAGGTCTTCGATCACGGCCTGGAGTTCGCGGAGCGTCGGCATCCCGTCAGTCTACCGAGACCGACGCGTCCGGAGCGGCTCCTGTGGACGGAGCATGACCGGACCCGACCCTGTGGAGGGAGATCAGCGACGACCGAACGCCTGCAGGATGCGGGCGACGAACCGCGACCACCAGCCGGGCGTCGGCTCGTCGGACGCCTCGGTCACGTCCGTCGGCTCGGGCGTCGCGGCCGGGACGGACACGGCCTCCGGCAGGACGACCGGCGTGCTCGCCGTCGTGCCGGTGTGCGCGGTGAGCGCCGCGGCGAACGCGGCACGGTCGATGACCGTCGGCCCGGTGGCGGGCTGGATGAGCGGGGTGGGTCGCGTCGCCGCGGACACCGGGGAGACGACCGGGAGGGACAGCATCGGACGGACGGCTGCGTCGCGTTCCGGGGCGGTCGCCGTGCCGGGCGCGTCGATCGCGTCGACGACGTCGGTCACCTCGACCACGGTCGGCTCGACGAGCACCGGAGCTGCCGGGACCGACTCGACCACGGCCGAGGACGCAGCCACGACCGGCGCCGGGGTAGGAGCGGGGGCCAGAGCCGGAGCGATCACCGCGACGGTGCCGGTGGCAGCGCGACGGGCGGCGGCGCGGTCGCGACGGTCGGCCTCGACGGCAGCGTCGGCGAGCAGGTCGGCGAAGACGGTGTGCGCGAAGCCACGGGCGGCCTCGAGCTCGGGGTCGCTCAGGCCGGCGACGGTGGCCTCCCACGCGGCGAGGCGTGCGAGGTCCTCGTCGCGGCGGCGGACCTCGTCCTCGAGCAGGACGATGCGCTCGATGGTCGTGCGGCCGGTGGACGCGGAGACCTCGACGGCCAGGTCCTCCAGCTGGAGGGCGAGGCGCTCGGGCGGTTCCGGGAACGCGGGCGCGCAGACCGCGGCGTGCCGGGCACGGTCGCGGGGCCGTCGGAACGCGGAGTCGTCGGGTGCGGGCACGGCGGCGTGCGGGGTCTCCGCGACGCGCTCGGGCGTCGAGTCGGGGACGGTCGGGGCGATCTCGACGGCGGCGTCCGACGCTGCGTCCGGTCGCTGCACGGGGCCGGTGACCGGCGGGACCACGAGGTCCGCCAGGTACGGGGCGCGCGTCGCCGGGGCGTCACGGAGCCACTCCTCGAGCTCGCGACCGAACGGGTCGACGAGGGGGGTGCGTGCACCGGACTGCGATTCCATGTTCGGAGGATAAATATCGCAACGCTCATTTCCGCGGACATCCGCGGTGTGTCGCTGCAGTGCCTGCCATATCGCGTCGAACGTGAACGGCGTGTCGACGGCGGGCGCGGCCTCGTCAGAGCGAGCGCTCGAAGTCGTCGAGCAACGCCCGCCCCGCGACCCACTCCCCGATGCCGCTGTCGACGTTCACGTGACCGAGTGCACCGACCCGCAGGACACCCGATCCCAGGGTCGCCGCGAACCCGACGGCGCGGTCCACCGAGCAGTACGGGTCGTCGTCGCTGACCACCAGGCGGGTCGGCAGTCCGGACCGTGCAGCGGGGGCGGTGAAGCCCGCGGCGGCGGCCGGGAAGCCCGGCGCGGCGGGGTCCGGCGGGGCGACGAGGAAGGCCCCGGCTGCCGCCGGACGGGAACCGTCCCGCAGCCAGTGCGCGACGGCCAGCACGCCGAGGCTGTGCGCGATGAGCACCGGAGGCTCGGCGCACACGGCGACGGCGCGGGAGATCGCGGCGACCCAGTCCCCCGGCTCGGGGTCGCTCCAGGATGCCGGTTCGATCCGGACGACCTCGTCGACGCCCGCCGCGTCCCGCTCGGCCTGCCAGCGGGACTGCCAGTGGTCGGGGCCGGAGTTCCAGATCCCGGGGACGATCACCCACGGTCGAGGTCTGCGCACCGTCGCAGCGTACTGGGCGGCACGACCCGGCCGCGGGGTCAGCTGTGCAGCGTGTCGCGCGGGTACTCGCCGAACCGGGCGGCGTAAGCGCCCGAGAACCGGCCGAGGTGCGCGAAGCCCCAGCGCATCGCGACCGCGGCGACGGTGAGTTCGCCCGGCGCGGCACGGCGGAGCTCCTCGCGCACCCGGTCGAGCCGGATGCCGCGGAGCATCGCGTTCGGTGCCGAGCCGACCTGCCGTTGGAAGGCCTGCTGGAGGCCGCGGATGCTCAGGCCCACGCGCTCGGCGACGTCGGTGGTCGAGATCGCCGTGTGCGCGTACGCGTGCATGTACTCGACGGCCTCGCGCACGCGTCCAGTGGCGCCCTGCGGCAGGGTCACGTCCGGCCCGAGCACGGTGTGCGGGAACGTCCGCAGCAGTGCACGGGCGGTCTCCTGCGCGGTCTCGGCGAGCACGAGCGGTGAGACCGGCGCGGTCCCGAGCACCGTCGTCGCCGCGCGCTGCACCTGGGCGTTCCACCGGCGGAGGTCCTCCGGACGCGGCGTCTGCGTGTGGTCGAACACCAGGGGCGCCGGCGCCGCGCCGTGCTCCTCGGCGGCGATGCCCTCGAGGTAGGTGCGCTCGAACTGCACGAGGCTCTGGCGGACGTCCTGCAGGTCGAAGGCGAAGGGTCGGCCGGTCGGGAACATCATCGGCGTGCCGGGTGCGAAGGCGACCTCGTCACGACCGCGGTCGACGATCCCGCCACCGTCGGCGAGCCACATCACGACGTACTCGTCCCGCGCCTCGATCTCGCCCTCCATCCGGGCGTCGAAGCGCGTCGACCGGAACGACATCGTGTCGTCGCCGACCACGCGGAACCGGTAGCTGAAGGGGCGCTCGGTCGAACCGGCCCGGAACCCGGCGCCCTCGTAGGCGTCCTGGTACATCGCGATCGCCGCCTCGAGGTCGACCCCGGACGTCTCGAAGCGGATCCTGGGGTCGGGCTCGACGTTCATCGACTGGATCGTCACACGCCAGCATCGGGCGACGCGCTTCGGACCGGCTGCTTTGCGGGTAACGGCTCAGTCGCTGCGGGATGCGGATGAAGCGACGGATCCTCCGCGGCCACGGCGGACGATCCACCGGTTCCGGTCGTCCACCCGTTCGTACCGCAGGTCGTCCACGACCATCTGCACGAGCGCCAGCCCGCGTCCGCTCTCGGCGAGGGCGTCCGGCAACTGCGCGGCCCGCGGGTCGACCGGGACGGGGACGCCGTCGTCCGTCAGCAGGGCCTCGACCGCGTCCTGGCCGACGTCGACCCGGAGCGAGCAGGCCACACCGGCCGCGCCGGCGCCGTGCTCGATGACGTTCGACGTGAGTTCGACGAGTGCGAGTTCGAGCGCCATCCGGTCCTCGGCGGAGAGGGTCGGCTCGGTCGCCCACACGGACGCCAGGAACGCGTGCACGGCCGTGACGTCGTCCGGCGGACACGCCAGGTCGAGGTTGTGCCCGCCCACCGCGGTGCTCATCCCCAGTCGGTGACCGCGGCGTCCCCGTCGGGGTACGTGCGGAGGATCTTGTCCATGTTGGAGAGCTTCAGCACCATCTCGACCTGGTCGGAGGGTGCCGCGATGCGCAGGTCGCCCCCGGCCTGGCGAGCGGTCTTCAGGCAGCCGACGAGCGCGCCGAGGCCGGACGAGTCCATGAACTCGACCTTCGAGAGCTCGACCACCACGCGGGGACGGCCGCCGGTGACCACCTGTGCCACGGTCTCGCGGAAGGTCGGTGCGGAGACCATGTTGAGCCGGCCGCTGCACTCCAGCACCGCGGCGTCGGCGGTGGCCTCGTGTACGACGATGTCCATGTCGGTGCCTCCTCGGATCGGGACGGGGTGCACCATGCAACCTACCGGGTCGACGACCCGGAAGACGTCCGACTCCGCCGAGTCGCGACGAGTTGCACGACCACGGCGGCCGCCATGAGCACCGCCATGACCGACCCCATCGCCGTCGCCGTCCCGCCGAGCGCCCCCGCGAGCGGTGTCCCGAGGCCGCCGAGCCCGAAGGTCAACCCGCCCTGCAGCGCCGCCGCCGTCCCCGGGTGGGCCGCGCCGACGTGCTGCGTCCGGGTCATCGCGGCCGGCAGCACGAATCCCCAGGCCGCCGTCACCACCGCGAGGGAGCACCAGACCGGCACGGGGCCGAGGCCGAGGAGCGCCGACGACAGGACCCCGACCGCACCGAGCATCCCGACGGCGAGTCCGAGGGACAGGAGCGCGTCCTCGGAGAACCGACCGACGACCCGCCGGAACACGAGCGTGGTCACGATCATCATCGACGCGTTCGTCGCGAAGACGATCGTGTACATCCCCTCCGAGAAGTCGAACTGCGTCTGGAACACGAACGAGCTCGTGGCGATGTAGGCGAAGAACCCGATCGTCGAGAGCACGCCGGTGAGGACGTACGCGCGGAACCGCGGGATCGCCATCAGCTGACGGATCCGGCCCCAGTTCGCCCCGAAGCCGACGCCTCCGCGGCGCTCCCGTGGCAGCGTCTCGTGGAACCGCAGCACGACGGCGACGAAGAAGACCGCACCGAGGACCGCGAGTACCACGAACATCAGGCGCCAGGTGCCGATCGTCAGGACCGCTCCCCCGGCGAGCGGGGCCACGACGGGTCCGATCGCGTTGATCGCTGCGAGCGTGCCGAACACCTTCGCCATCCGCGGCCCGGTGATGACGTCGGACACCATGGCGCGGCCGGCCACGGCGCCGGCGGCTCCGGCGAGCCCCTGGAACACCCGTGCCACGACGAGGGTCACGACGTCCGGGGCGAGCGCGCACCCGACCGACGCGAGCGCGAACACCGCGGTGCCGACGAGCATGAGCGGACGACGACCGATGCCGTCGCTGACCGGCCCGGCCAGCAGCTGCCCGACGGCGAACGCGACGAGGAACGCGGTCAGCGAGAGCTGCACGGCGCCGGGTGCGGTCCCGAGGTCACGGGCGATGGCGGGCAGCGCCGGGATGTACATGTCGGTCGCGAACGGCGAGACGCCGACGATGAGCGCGAGCGGCAGGATCGGGGGCAGCACGCCCGCGATCGTCGGGTTCGTGGTGCGCTCCGTCGTCACCCCGGCCACGCTACGCCTGGCCGAATCGATTCGACAAGGCCGAGCCGGTCTGTGGACACGACCACAGACGGACTGGAGGCGCGGTGCCAGCTGGCACCGCGCCTCCCGTCCGCCCGTGGGTCGGAACCGACAGATCAGCCCGTGTTCTGCAGGCCGGCCGCGATCCCGTTGACGGTGAGGAGCAGCAGACGGTGGTCGCCGTCCGTCGGGTCCGTGCTGCCGGACGTGCGGATCGCGCGCAGGGCGCGGAGCTGCAGGTGCGACAGCGCGTCGACGTAGGGGCTGCGGAGGCGGACGGCGCGGGCGAGGACCGGCCGGTCCTCGAGCACGTCGCTGCCACCGGAGACGCGCAGCACCCAGGCGCGCGTGCGGAGCATCTCGTCGAGCACCTTCGCGGCGAGGTCGTCACGGTCGGCGAGCTCGAGGTACCGGCGGGCGATGTGCTCGTCGGTCTTCGCGAGCGACATCTCGACGTTCTTGATCATCGCGCCGAAGAGCGGCCACTCGACGTACGCGGTGCGGAGCAGCTCGACGTCGCCGACCGCCTCGAGTGCGGAGCCCAGGCCGTACCAGCCGGCGAGGTTGATGCGCGCCTGCGTCCACGAGAAGACCCACGGGATCGCGCGGAGGTCCTCGAGGGACTCCACCGACAGGCCGCGACGGGCCGGGCGGGAGCCGAGCGGCAGGAGCCCGATCTCCTCCATCGGGGTGACCCGCGCGAACCAGGGCGCGAAGCCGTCCGCCTTGACCAGGTCGTAGAACGCCTGTCGCGACTCGTCGTCGAGCTGCTGTGCGAGCTCGGCGAAGCGGGTCGCCGCGACCGCCGTGCGCTCCTCGTTCGAGGGCGACGACGCGAACAGCGTGGCCGAGGCCATCTGCTCGAGGTGGCGTGCGGCGATGTCCTTGTCGCCGTACTGGGCGAAGATGACCTCGCCCTGCTCGGTCAGCTTGAGGCGACCGTCGATCGACCCCCGGGGCTGCGCGAGGACGGCCTCGTTCGCCGGTCCCCCACCGCGGCCGAGCGAACCGCCGCGGCCGTGGAAGAGCGTGAGCTCGACGTCGTGCTCCTTCGCCCAGTCGGCGATGCGGGCCTGTGCGTCGTAGAGCGCGAGGTTCGCGGACACCGGGCCGACGTCCTTCGACGAGTCCGAGTAGCCGAGCATGACCTCGAGGCGTCGGCCGGTCGCGGCGAGGCGGCGCTGGAAGGGCTCGGTGCGGACGGCCTCGTCGAGGATGTCGACGCTGGCGTGCAGATCGGCGAAGGTCTCGAACAGCGGGATGACGTCGAGCACCGGTGCGGCCTCGACGGACCCGAGCGCGGCGACCGCGAGCTCGTGCACGTTCGCCAGGTCGGCTGCCGACTGGGTGAACGACACGATGTAGCGGCTCGCCGCACGGACGCCGTAGCGGGCCTGCAGCGCGGCGATCGTGCGGAAGACCGCGAGGACCTCTTCCGTCATCTCGCTCAGTTCGCCGCCCGCGCGGATCTCGGCGAGGGCGTTCCGGTGCACCTGCGAGTGCTGGCGGACCTCGAGCTCGGCGAGGTGGAACCCGAAGGTCTCGACCTGCCAGACGAGGTTCTGCAGCTCGCCGTTCGCGGGGCGCGTCGCACCGGCCGCGACGAGCGAGGCCTGGATGGTGCGGAGGTCCGTCAGCAGGGATTCCGGGCCGGGGTAGGCGAGCGCGGACTGGCCCTGGCGGGTGGCGTCGATCCGGGCCGCGACGAACATGAGCGCACGGCGGTGCGTCTCGTTCGGCGCACGGACCCCGATCCGTTCGGCGATGCCGGCGTCGAGCTGCTCCTGCGCCGCGACGAGGGCGGTGAGGCCGGCGTCCGCCGGGGTCTCGCTCGCGTCGAGCGTGAGCGTGCTGCCGATCCGGGTGGCGGCGCGCGACAGCCCGAGCAGGATGTGCTCCGCGGCGATCTCGGCGGCCTGACGGGTGACGTCGGCGGTGACGTGCGGGTTGCCGTCACGGTCGCCGCCGATCCAGGTGCCGAAGCGGACGAAGGCGGGTGCGGTGACCGAGGCACGTCCGGCCTCGTCGCCGAGCAGCCGGTCGTCGAGCAGGCGGTAGACCTGCGGCACGATCTCGAAGAGCGTCTGGTCGAAGACGCTCATCGCGGTGCGCACCTCGTCGAGCGGGGTCGGGCGGGTCGTGCGGAGCGGCGAGGTGCGGAGGAGGGTCGTGATCTCCTCGAGCAGCCGGCGCTCGTTCTCGGCTCGCGCGGTGGTGTTCGTCGTGCGGTCGCGCTCGTCGATGAGGTCGGTGATGCGGCGGACGGCCGTGGTGACCGCGCGACGGCGGGCCTCGGTCGGGTGCGCGGTGAGGACCGGGTGGAACCGCAGGTCACGGAGGCGGGCTGCCGCTTCGTCCGCGCCGACCTGCTCGACGAGCGAGGCGTAGGTCGCCGGGAACGAGTCACCGGCGAGACCGCCGTCGTCGCCGCGGAACCGGAGCACGCGCACGCGGTGGTGCTCCTCGGCCAGGTTCGTCAGGTGGAAGTACGTCGTGAACGCCTGGGCGACCGCCTCGGCGCGCTCGGCCGACATGGCAGCCACGATCGCCTCGGCACGCTCGGCGCCCTCGGCCTCGCCGCCCTCGTACGCGTCGATGACCGCGGCACGCAGGCTCTCCACATCGTGCAGCAGGTCCTCGCCGCCGGTCTCGCGCAGCACGCGCCCGAGCAGGTTGCCGAGGTACCGCACGTCCGCGCGCAGGTCGCTGTCGACCGCTCCGCTGACGTCGTCCCGTGCGCGTCCGTGGCGCGTCGATCCGTCGATCGCCGTCATGAGGTCCTTTCCGGGTCGTCCGGGAGGCTGGTCCCGGGTCCCAGCAGCGTATCGGCCCGTCGGGACGGGTGACGACAACCGTCCGGACGGACAAGTTGCGTCGGTCGGGTCGGGCCGTCGCGGGGGTGCGGGGCGCGTCGGGTCGCGGCGGGTCGCGTCGAGGGAGCAGGAATCGTCGGGTCCACGGCACGCACCCGACGTCTTCTGCTCCCTCAACGGCCGCGGGCCGGGGCGCGCGGGCATGGGCGCGCCGGCGCGGGGCGCGCGGGCATGGGCGCGCGGGCCACGGCGCGCGGGCTCAGGCGGTCGCGGCCGGCCTGCCCTGTCCGCGTCGGGCGTCGAGGCCCGCGAGCAGCCCGGTGTTGAGCTCGTACGCGAGCTCGACCTCCGCGATCACGCGCTCCTGCTCCTCCGCCGACCACGGCGCGGCGTCGAGCTGCGCCCGGTAGGTGTCCTCGAACGCGCTCGGGTCGGCGACCTGGTCGAAGATGTAGAAGAGGATCCCGTTCGTCTCGAAGCCGAACTGGTCGGCGAGCAGCCGGCCGATGAGCTGCCCGCCGGACAGGTCGCCGAGGTACCGCGTGTAGTGGTGCGCGACGAACCCGCCGGGCCAGTCCGCCGCGACCTCGTTGAGGCGTCGCACGTACCGCGTCGTCGCGGGCAGCGGGCAGACGAGTTCGGACCAGTCCGGACCGACGAGGTACTCGAGGTCGGCGCGGATCGCCGGCATCCGGGTGAGCTGCGAGGTCACGAACGGTGCCGCGACGGGGTGGTCCGCCATCCGGTCGGCCGCGCGCTCGAGGGCGTCGTACACGAACGCGTACTGCCCGAGCAGGGCCGCGTAGTCGGCGACGTCGCAGTCGCCGCGCACGAGGTCCGCCGTGAAGTCGTCCTGTCCCGAGGCGCCGCGCGAGCGACGCGTGCGTCGTCGCAGTGCCTCGGAGAACGGGGTGACCGTCGTGTCCATGAGGTAAGGCTAACCTCAGTTCGGTGAACGTCAAGGACCCGAGAGGAAGCTCGCCTGCGATGAGCTCGAAACCCAAACGCCCCCAGCACGTCTTCGTCGTCGACCGGACGGAGCGCCTCTCGCCCCACATGGTGCGGGTGCACCTCGGCGGCCCCGCCTTCGACGACTTCGTCACCGCGGCCGACCCCGAGCGGCTCCTCGCCACCGACAAGTACGTCAAGCTCCTGCTCGCGAAGCCGTCGCTCGGCCTGACGCCGCCGTACGACCTCGAGGCGCTCCGCGAGACCCTCCCGAAGCACGACCGGCCGGCCCGCCGCACCTACACGGTCCGCGCCGTCGACCACGCCGCGAAGACCATCGCCGTCGACTTCGTCGTGCACGGCGACGAGGGCCTCGCCGGTCCCTGGGCCGCCGCCGCGCAGCCCGGCGACCTCCTTGCGCTCTCCGGGCCGGGTGGCGGCTACGCGCCGTCCGTCGACCCGGCCGTCACGCACGTGCTGCTCGGCGACGACAGCGCCCTGCCCGCGATCTCCGCAGCCCTGGAGGCCCTGCCCGACTCCGCCACGGGCGTCGCCCTGGTCGAGGTGGCCGGTCCCGCCGACGAACAGCCCGTCCGCCACCCGGCCCGGGTCGACCTGCGGTGGCTGCACCGCGACGCCACCGGCGCCCAGCCGGGCACGCTCCTGCTGGACGCGGCCCGGGGGCTCCCCCGCGCCTCCCGGCCGGTGCAGGTCTTCGCACATGGCGAGCGGACCGCGATGAAGGCGATCCGCCGGCTGCTGCAGGACGACTGGGGGCTGGAGAAGTCCGAGATGTCCCTGTCGGCGTACTGGGCGCTCGGTCGCGGCGAGGACCAGTTCCAGGACGAGAAGCGCGAGCCGATCGGCGTCATCTTCACGGACTGAGCCGCCCTCCCGCCCTGGAGGCGCGGCTCGCGTCGGTGGGTCCGGCTAGCGTTCCGGGCATGGTCGCCCTCTCGTGCTGCGTGCCCGGTTGCGACGCGGCGCGCCTCTCCGGGGCGCCCGTGCCGCTCTGCGCCGGGCACGTCACGCTGGTGGCCGAGTTCGGTGCCGAGCACGTCGGCGTCGAGGACGCGCTGCCCGGCCCGTGCCCGATCTGCGGCTCCCGGATCGGCGTGCGCTACCCGTCGGCCGCCGTGTGCGCGACGTGCGAGTGGCGGTACGGCGACGTGCCGGACGGCGACCTCGCGCCGCCGCGCGTCGACGTCGTGTACTACCTACGGATGCGCGACGACTTCGGTGACCGGATCAAGATCGGCACCACGACGAACCTGCGGCAGCGGCTCGCGGCGATCCCGCACCAGGAGCTCCTCGGGCTCGAGCGCGGCGACCGGACGCTCGAGCGGCGGCGGCACCTTCGGTTCGCGGCGTCGCGGTACCCGGGGACGGAGTGGTTCCGGGTGACGCCGGAGCTGCTCGAGCACGTCGCCGTCGTGGCTGCCGGGGTGAGCGACCCGTGGGACCTGCACGCCCGGTGGACGAGCGAGGCGCTGGCGCTCCGGGGGTGAGGCGGGGCGGGCGTGCGAGCGCGCGAGCGCGGGATCGGTCAGCGGGCGTAGGCGTCGACGAAGAGCGCCCCGCGGATCTCCCGCAGGGTGTCGGTCAGCCGCGCGATCGTCCGGCCGGAGATGCCGGAGACCTCGAGGTCGTACGGCCCGAGCGCCTGCAGCCGTCCGGTGCGGATGCGGACGACCTCCCACCCGACACCGCGCACGGCCCGGTCCTTCCGACGGTCGGTCTCCTGCCGGGGCCCGACGTGCTCGAGGCCGTGCCGGCCGGTCGAGTCGTACTCGATGGCGACGCGGAGCTCGGGCAGGATGATGTCCGGCCAGACCTCGACGTGGTCGAAGAACGGCCGGTCCAGCCGGATCGCGGAGTGGTCGAACGTGAACTCGAACCGGTCGGACAGGGCGGCGCGGAGCTCGGCCTCGACCGCGGACGCCGTCGCCGGGGCGCACACGCTCGTGAACGACTCGCCCGAGGGCAGCCGCGGGGTCTTCGAGCAGATCGAGCGGGGAACGGACTGCTTCGGGCGCCGCGGTGCACCGGGATCGGGACGCCGCGATCGTGCACGGGTCGAGGCCACGGCGCCGGACGGCATCGCGCCCGCCCCCGCCGGCACACCCGTCGTGGCCCCGGCCGCTGCGGGGATCCGGGTCCCGAAGCCGCGCGACGGCGCTGCGGGGAGCGTCTGCCGACCGGCGACCCGGACGACGCGCTGCGGAACGGGGACGGCGGTCGGCCAGTCCTCGGGCAGGACCGGCCAGCGCTGGGGCTGCGCCTGCACCGCGCACTCCGGGCACCAGACCGACCGGCGACGCTCGCGGCCGGGGCGGGACCGCTGTTCGGCCGGAGTGGCGACGAAGACGTGGCCGACGTCGCACTCCCAGATCAGCAGGACCTCTGCCGCCGGCGGGATCTGGGTCAGCACGACGCCGTGGTTCCAGTCCGGGTGGTACTGCCGGATGAGCACCGGGTACGAGGCCCAGTCGGCACGGAACTCCCCCACGGCGTAGGGCACCGCAGCACCGCGCGACCACTGTCGGCGGCGCCACCACGCGTCGACGGGTTCGGCCACGCTGTCACGCTAGGCAGGACCACCGACACCGACACCGACACCGGGCCCGGCCCGGCTCACTCGGCAGGCGGCGTGGCGAACGTGAAGCGCTCGGGACCGGCGTCGGAGCCGTCGTCGAGGACCCGGATGCCCGATTCGCGGCACGCGGTGACACCGTCGCGGTGGACTCGCTCGGGCCGGGGCCGCTTCGGGACGCCCGCCGCGCCGAACACCGCCCAGGCGTTGGCCGCTGCGGCGCTGGTGAACCGCGTGCTGTAGCGGACACCGGCGAACCCGGCGGCGTCGAAGGCCCGCGCCCAGGCCTGGGGCACGCGGTAGTCCCCCATCGTCTGGAGCTCGGCGCCGACTCCCCACCGGACCGCTGCGGGGTGCGTGACGTCGGCGAAGCGTCGTCCCCGGGAGGCCCTGGCCGCGACGACGACCATCTCGCGTGCACGCGCGGTGAACACGGTGTTGGTCGTGAGCACGTGGTGCGCCAGGCGCTCCCGGACGGCGACCTCGACCGCGTCGGCCCAGTAGCACGTGCCCCGCGGGACCGCGAGGTCGAACCGGCCCCCGTCGACCCCGTCGGCGTCTGGTTCGGTGCTCGCGAACCACCACGCGCCACGGTCGTGCCGCTTCGCCCGGTAGAAGGTGGTGCCGCGCGATTCCTCGGCGGGGAAGTCACTGAGGTCGAGGTCGTCGCGCGGCGGGCGCTGGGCGACCTCGTTCCGGCTCGGGGTCACGCGTCGGCTGCCCATGCCTGCGCGGCGCGGCGCGCGGCGGCGAGCACCTGGTCCTCGCGACCGTCGCGGAGTGCCTGGGCGGCCGTCGTCCCGCCGAACTCCTCGGCGTCGGTGTTCAGCCAGAGCGCACTGCCCCACGGGTCGATGCGTTCGGGGTCGATGAGTGCGAGCACCTGGCGGAGGTTCGGCAGCGGCGCCCCGGAGACGCCGAACTGGAAGGACGGGAACACCAGGCTGCCGTCGCCGATCTTCAGGCCGATGAGGTCGCGCTTCGCGGTCGCCTTGCTGAGGGCCTGCCGGGTCACCCCGCGCCAGGCCGCCAGGGTCGGTGTGTCGTAGAACGGGCCGATGAGGGCGTCGGCCTCGTGCTTCACGGTGGGCAGCGCAGCGACCATGCGGTCGGCGAGCAGCTCGACGTCGGCACCGTCGTCGAGGGCACCGGCGGCGCGACCGCCGAGGATCCGGCCACGCAGTGCGTCGAGCAGGGCTTCCTCGGTGGCACTGAGCGTCGCGCGGTCGGTTCCGCGCTCGCGCGCCGCTGGATCGGTGCGCACCCGTTCGGTCGTCGCCATGTGCGGCCTCCTGTCAACCGTGTCAACCAATTCTCGCGCACCGGCGACAACCGTGTCAACCACCGGAGCCCCTCGGGGCGCGCGTCAGGCCAAGGCGTGCCGGACGTACGCGACGAGGGCGTTCGCGTGACCGTGCCCCAGGCCGTGCTCCGACTTCAGCCACGAGACGACCTCCATGTGCGGGTGGTCGTCCAGCCGGTCGGCCACCAGGTCGAGCCACTCCTGCACCGGGCGGCCGTACGTCTTCTCGATGCTCGGGAAGTACGACGCCGGGCCCTTCGGCTTGCTGCCGTCGGCCGGGAGCTCCGGGGCGGTCACACGGTGTGCGGTCATGCGCGACACGATAGCGCCGCACCCGGTGCCGGCGACACGCTCACCACGTGATGCGGGCGAACTCCTCCCGCAGCCGTCGCGCGCGTCCGGGGTGCACCTGCTCCACCCAGCCGATCCGGCCGAGCAGGTGCGCCCGGAACTCCGGGTGTCCCGCGCGGTTCTGGGAGGCCGGCCCGTGCTCCGCCGCGTTGTGCAGGATCGCGTGCAGCCGGTCGACCTCACGCCGCCCCGGACTCGTGCGGTCGTTGACGACCACGCCCGTGACCGACTGCCGGACCCCGCGCCGTCGGACCCGGGTCTTCGCCGGGTTGAGCCGGTACCCCTGGTCGGTGACGATCCGGTCGACACCGCGGAGGAAGGCGTCCGCTCGGCCCGCGAGCCGGTCGCCCCCGCTGAACGTCAGGTCGTCGGCGTACCGCGTGTACACCGCGTCGGCGGCGCCGGCCCACCCGGCGAGCCGAGTGTCGAGGTGCCGCAGCGCCGTGTTCGCCAGTGCCGGTGACGTCGGGGCGCCCTGGGGCAGGTGCGCGGCGGTGAGCGATCGACGGAGGGCCGCGCGTTCCTCCGGGCTCCCACCGTCCGGCATGGCGGTGAGCACGTGAGGTGGCACCCGGTGCGTGCAGATGCCGGTGAGCACGTGTGCGAGCGGCTCGGCGAACCCGGCGGACCGGAAGACACCGAAGACCGTCGGTGCCGTGACGCTCGCGAAGAACGACGTCAGGTCGGCGGACACGACGACCTGCTGCCCGGTGTGCACCGCAGCGCCGGACACGACGCTCCGTCCGGCCACGAACCCGTGCGCGGCGTCGTGCACGGGCAGCTCCGCCAGGAGTTCGTCGAGGATCGTCCGTTGGGTACGACGGAGCATCTCCATCGGCTTCTCGAGCAGCCTCGGCGTCCGGCCGGGTCGGCGCACCCACTCGTGCCGGTGGTGGTGGAGCGGGCTCGAGGGACCGGGTCGGCGGTTCCACGAGCGGGTGTCGGCGAGCCAGAGCAACCGGCCGACGGTGAGGTCGAGCGCGCGGGCCAGTTCCGGCAGGGTGTCGACGAGGAGCCGGCTGGCGGTCTCCGGTCGCGCATGAACGGCCGTGGCCCGGCGGACGAGGACCCGTACGGGTCGACGGTCCTCGAGGGAACGGTGCAGAGCGACGAGGCGCGGCGCGGACGCGAGCACGGCGGCGAGCTGTCGCGGTGCGTCGACCGGCGGGCGCGGGTACGTGTCGAGGGCCGCGGCGACGGCGAGCCCGACGTAGGCCCGCTCGACGCCGACCACGAGGTACCCGGCAGCCGTCAGGTCGTCCGACTCCCACCGGTCGGCCGTCAGGAACGCGTCGGCGAGGGCACCCGCGACGACGGCGAGGGGCGTGGGGTTCCCGGAGGACCTGTCGGTGCCTCCGTGCGGCGTCGCGCGCGGAGCGCGCCGTCCCGCTCGGGGCGTGTCGTCCTGCTGGTACTGCGTGCCCCGGGGTGACCCCGGAGAGGTCGGCGCGTCTCGCGCGCCGTCCGCCTCCCCCGGGAACTCCACGCGTTCACCCTACGACGGGCCCCCGACGGAGCCCGGTGCGGGATCTGACAGGATCGGCGGATGGTCTCGTCCTTCCTGACCCACGCCGAGGTCGTCGTGGACCCGGCTCGTCCGATCGAGTCGTGGGGGCTGTCGGTCGACGGCCGGGCCCGCGCGGCCGGAGCGGTCGACGTCGCTTGGCACCCCGGAGTCCGCCGGATCGTGTCGAGCACCGAGCGGAAGGCGATCGACACGGCCGAGGTCCTGGCGGCGGCGGTCGGCGTCGTGCCGGAGTCGGACGCCGCGTTGGGCGAGATCGACCGGAGTGCGACCGGCTACCTGCCGCTCGACGAGTTCGAGGGGGTCGTCGACGCGTTCTTCGCCGAGCCCGAGCGGTCCGTGCGCGGCTGGGAGCGCGCGGTCGATGCCCAGGCCCGCATCGTCGACGCGGTGCGGCGGGTCAGCGCGGACGGCGACGTGACGATCGTGTCGCACGGGGCGGTCGGAGCGCTCCTGCTCGCGGACCTGCTGCGTGTGCCGATCTCGCGCGCGCTCGACCAGCCCGGCATGGGCAGCGTGTTCGCCTTCGACCCGGCCGAGTGGCGCGCGACGAGCGGCTGGACCCGCGTCCCTCGCCGCTGACGTCCGTCGACACGGCTACTCATGCGTGCGCAACGTGCGACACCCCACGTGTCGATCGACGCGTGGTACGTCGCACCATGTCGACGCATCCGATGGGTGTGCACAGAGCGACAACCCACCTGTCGATCGACTCGTGGGACGTCGCTCCTTGCGTGTACATCTTTCGACCCGCACCCGCCCGCACCCGCACCCACACCCGCGCCTCAGACCGGCAGCCGCTCCCCCGCCTCGATCGCCACGTCGAGCCGGTTCTCCGCCGGCGGCAGCGGGCACGTCGCGTGCTCGGTGTACGCGCACGGCAGGTTGGTCGCCCGGTTGAAGTCGATCGTCGTGGCCCCCGACGCATCCGGCGCCGCGATGTCGAGGCTGCGGCTCGCGGCGTACGTCGTCACCCCGCTCGTGCGGTCGGTGAAGAGCACGTGCAACCCGTCCTCGTGGCCGTTGAACGCGAGCAGCGACCGCGGCCCGTCGAGGTCGAACGTCAGCACGCCCGGCGCCTCGTACACGTGCTGCAGTCCGTCGACGACCGACCCGACGGTGACCTCGCGCGGGGCCTCGAACGGCTCGAAGCGGGCGGGCACGACGAACCGCGCGGTCGGCGGGTAGGTCGGCGTCCCGGCGTACCGCACCCGCGTCGGGTTCGAGGGGCGCCGCGGCCGGAGGACGTCACTGCCCCCGCGACGGGCGACCTCGACGATGACCGGTTCGTCACCGTCCGGACCACCGTCGAGCCACAGGACGGACGTGCCCGAGCGCTCCGGCAGCGGGCCGAACCGGTGCTCGCCGGTCACCCGGACGCCGTCGACCTCGATCCACTCGCCCGGGTCGAGCTGCACGACCGGCCCCTGGTCCGAGGTCGACCACGCCCCGGGAGCGTCGTCGAACCGCTCAGGTGTGCCGGTCAGCCACCGGATGCTCGTGATCGCCAGGAAGCCGTGCTCGCTCGCACGGGCGCGCTCATGGGCCTCGTGCCACGCGGCCCACTCGGATCCGGGGGTCGCTGCGGTCGACGTCGTCGTGCTCATGCGACGACGCTACGTCACGCGACGCGACGCCGTCAGGGTGCGTCGCGCGGTGGGCGCGACCCGGGCCGGGAGGCGCGGTGCACGTCGGACCCGCACCGCGCCTCCCGGCCGGCACCGGTCCACCGCCCCGGTCACCAGGGGTGGGCGATGCTGCGGGCACGCGGACCACGCACCGCGACCGCACGCGGCGGCGCCGACCGCGGGGGTGGTGCGACGTCGAGTGCCGCGGCGAGGACGGCGCAGGCGGCTCCGCGCGCGACCGCTGCCTCGCCGTGACGCGACCCACTGACGGCGGTGCGCTGCGCCCCCGGTAGCCGGTCGTCCAGGCCGGCACGGACGGCGTCGAGGAAGACGGCGCCGCCGGCGATCGCCGAGCTGCCCCCGAGGACGACGTCGGTCACGTCGAGCAGTTCGACGACGTGCGCCAGGGCCGATCCCAGGGCGCGGCCACCGGCGACGACGAGCGGTTCCCCCTCGGGCGTGCCGCACAGGGTCTCGTAGGCCGCTCGGACGTCGTCGGCGCACGCCGTCGACGTGCCGGCCGGCAGGACCCCGGCGGCGACGGCGCGTTCGACCTGCTGGAGGGGTTGGCAGGCCTCCCAGACGGCGGTCCACCGGCCGTGCGCGTGCACCGGCATGCCGCCGAACTCGCCGGCGTTGCCGGTGGCTCCCCGGACGACCCGACCTCCGGCGAGCACCGCGGCGCTGATGCCGTGGCCGAGGGTGACCGCGATCAGGCCGGTGGTGTTCGTGGTCGTCCACGCCTCGCCGAGCCCGGCGGCCACCCCGTCCTTCTCGAGCACGACGGGCAGAACGGTCCGCCGGCCGAGTTCCGCTACGACCGGCAGCCCGGCCCACCCGGGGAGCTGCACGGGGGCGGCGAGCACCGCGTGCGCGGGGTCGAGCGGGCCCGGGGCGGCGACGCCGACGCCGACGAGCCGGTCGCGCACGCCCGGAGGCCCGGCGGTCAGCAGCGCGTCGGTCATCGCGGCCATGGCGTCGAGGATCTCGGCCGGACCGTGCAACGGTCCCACGTCGAGACGCTCCGTCGCGACGACCGTGCCGGCCAGGTCGACGAGGACCCCGACGACGCGTGCGGGGTCGAGGTGGAGCCCGACGGCCCAGTGGGCGTCCGGTGCGATCCCGAGCAGCCGCTGCTGGTCCGGGGCGGGGCCGCGGTCCTCGCGGAGGAGCCCGTCGTCGAGCAGCCGCGCGGCGATGTTGCTCACCGTCTGGGCGGTGAGGCCGGTGGCGGCGGCTGCTGCCGTCCGCGTGACCGGACCGTGCCGTCGGACCACGTCCAGCAGGAGCGCTCGGTTCAGCGTGCCGATCCGCGCGCTGTTCGTTCCGCGCTGCAGCACGCGGTGCCCAGGTGGTTGACGCGGCTCGTCCATGGTCCTTAGCATCGCACCAACTCGGTTTGATCAATCATTTTGATTGAATCGAGGGCCACATCGGGGTGGCCACGACGCGAAGGGACGCTCGTGACGACGACGACACGATCCGGAACCGCAGCACCACCGACCCCCCGGGCGCGCACAGGCGCCGCCCCCGGGCCGCGGCGCAGACCACGGGAGAAGCACCCGTGGAGCGTCGCCGAGAAGCGCCGGCTCCGCATCGGTCTCGCCTTCGTCTCCCCCTGGATCATCGGCGTCCTCGTGTTCATCGGGTACCCGCTCGTGTACTCGTTCGCGATCAGCCTGACGCGGTACTCGGGCATGAACGACATCACCTGGGTCGGGTTCGGCAACTACATCGCCGCCTTCATCGACCCGCTCGTGCACACCGCGGTCGGCAACACGCTGTTCTACGCGGTGATCGCCGTGCCGGTCGGCATCGTGGTCGCCATCGTGATCGCCATCGCGATGAACCAGGACGTCCGCGAGATCGGGTGGTACCGAACCGCCCTCTACATCCCGTCGCTCATCCCGACGTTCGCGCTGGCGTTCATCTTCGTGGTGCTCGTCAACCCCCAGACCGGCATCGTGAACCAGGTGATGAAGCTCGTCGGGATCCCGGCGACGAACCTGCTCGGCGACCCGACGACGGCGAAGCTCGTGATCGTCGCACTGGCCCAGATGGGTGCGGGCAACGCGGCGCTCATCTTCCTCGCGGGGCTCCGCGGGATCCCGAAGACCCTCTACGAGGCAGCCCGCGTCGACGGCGCCGGGCCGGTGCGCCAGTTCTTCGCGCTGACCCTGCCGCTGCTGTCCCCGGTCATCCTGTTCAACCTCATCACCGGGATCAGCAACGGCCTGCAGGTCTTCACCGAGGCGTACGTGATCTCGTCCGGCATGGGCGGACTCGGCAGCCCCGACAACGGGACCTTGTTCTACATGCTCTACCTCTACAAGAACGCGTTCAGCTACGCGCAGCTCGGGTTCGCGAGCGCGATGGCCGTGCTGCTGTTCCTGGCCGGCATGCTCCTGTCGGGGCTCGTGTACTGGCTGTCCAAGCGGTTCGTGAACTACGACGTGACCGGAGAGTGACCCGATGAGCCTGCACACCAAGTCCGCGCCCACCGTCACCGCCTCGGTCGAGACGGTGCGTCCGAGCCGTCGCCGCGACCGCCGTGGCGAACGCTCCCGCAACGCCGACGGCTCCGTCCGCTCGCCGTGGTCCTCCGTGATCGCCCGTGTGGTGCTCATCGCGATGAGCCTGCTGTTCCTCGTGCCCATCTACTGGATGGTGATCTCCGCACTGAAGGGCAACACCGAGCTCGGAGCCTTCCCGCCCACCTGGTTCCCGCACTGGCTGGACTTCTCGAACTTCGGCGACGCCGTGAACGCGATGCCGTTCTTCACGTTCTTCCGGAACACGCTGATCATCACCGCGTGCGTGACGGTGTTCTCGATGGCGTCGAACCTCGTGATCGCGTACGGGTTCGCGTGCCTCGAGTGGCGCGGCCGCGACCGGCTGTTCTACGTCGTGCTCGCGACGCTGTTCATCCCGTTTCCGGTGACGCTCATCCCGATGTTCGACCTGTACGCACGGCTCGGGTGGATCAACACCTTCCTGCCCCTCATCGTGCCGAGCCTGTTCGGGTCCGCGTTCTACGTGTTCCTGCTGCGGCAGTTCCTGTTACAGATCCCGAAGGACCTGCTGAACGCGGCGCGGATGGACGGCGCGTCGGAGTGGGGCATCCTGTGGCGGGTCGTCTTCCCGCAGGCCCGGGCGGCACTCGTCACGGTGGGCATCTTCGCGGCGGTGGGGGCGTGGAACGACTTCCTCGGGCCGCTCATCTACCTGCAGGACGAGAACGTGCAGACGCTCTCGATCGGTCTGCAGATCTTCCGGTTGAACAACTCGCAGGACTTCCAGTTCAACCAGCTGATGGCGGCGTCGGTGCTCATCATCCTGCCGCTCGTCGTCCTCTTCTTCGTCTTCCAGCGGACCTTCATCCGCGGTGTCCAGATCGGGAGCTTCAAGTGAGCAGCGCATTCGACCGTCGCACGTTCCTCCGCGGTGCCGCGGCCACCGGTGGTGCCGGAGCGCTGGCACTGCTCGCCGCCTCGTGCGCCAGCGGCTCGGCAGCGAAGAGCAACCCGAACCAGGTCACGATCTGGGGTGTCACGGGGACGTTCGTGCCCTTCCAGACGAAGGTGATCAAGCAGTTCAACGAGATCCACCCGGACATCGACGTCAAGGTCAACGTGGTGCCGTCGCAGGGCACGGGTGACGCGACGAGCATCATCACGGCCGTGCGGGGTGGGACCGCGCCGGACCTGTGGCTGCTGGACCGGTTCAGTGCCGCGCAGTACGCCGCGATCGGGCTCATCGAACCGATCGACGACCTCATCGAGGAGTTCGAGGACCAGCCGAAGGACGAGTTCCTGGCGCAGTGGCTGGGCTTCACGATCGGCGAGGTCACCTACGAGGGGAAGACGTACGGGCTCCCCCACGACACCGACGCCCGTGGCATGTTCGTGAACCGGAAGATGCTCACCGGCGCCGGGGTCGACCCGGACGAGTTCGACTGGCAGCACAGCGGGCCGGCGACGTTCGACCGGGTGTGGGAGGTCAGCGAGCGGATCACGAAGAAGTCCGGCGGGAACTACACCCACATGGGGCTCCTGCCCTGGTACGGCGAGGGGTGGCCGTTCACGTGGGGTCTCGGGCTCGGGGCGTCGTACTACGACCAGCAGGACTCCCGGATGACGATGGACTCCCCCGGCGTCAAGCGCGTCTTCGAGTTCTACGAGGACTGGGCCGACCGCGTCGGCTACAAGGCGGCGGACACCTTCATCGCCACGTACGAGCCCACGGGGCACCCGCCGGGGCAGACCGCGTTCATGGCGGACCGGATGGCGTTCATGGTCAGCGTGCCGTCCACGATCCAGACGTTCGACAACTACGGCCCGAAGGACCTCGACTGGGGAGTGGCGCCGCTGCCGGTGCAGCAGGCCGGCGACGATCCGTACACCTGGTCCGGCGGCTTCGCGCTGTGCCTGCCGAAGGGCTCGAAGAAGAACCGTGCCGTGTGGGAGCTCATGAAGTACTTCACGAGCAAGCGCGGCCAGGAGACCTACGTGGTCCCGGCCACGAGCGTGCCCTCGAACATCTCGGCGCTGAAGGACCCGAAGGGCTCGGCGAAGTCGATCCGGTTCTTCGTCGAGTCGATGGGCGCGTCGACGTGCCGACCGCCGCTCCCCGTGGGCGGTGCGTGGTGGGACTCCCTCGCCGACGCCCGGTCGAGCGTGCTGCTCGGCACCGCGTCCCCACAGGAAGCGGTCGAACGGGCGCAGAACCGCGTCGACCCGATGATGCAGACGTACGCCCCGTTCCGGCTGCCGAAGGACTACGACAAGGTCCGGGTCTGACCCGGTCCGTGAGAGGAACCCATGCCCACCACCACACCGATCCGCGTCGCCGTCCTCGGCTTCTGGCACGTCCACGCCGGTGACTACGCCCGACAGGCGGTCGCGCACCCCGGCACGGAGCTCGTCGCCGTGTGGGACGACGACGCAGAGCGTGGTCGCGCCGGTGCCGAGCAGTTCGGCGTCGAGTACACCGACGACCTCGACGCCCTGCTCGCACGGGACGACGTCGACGCGGTCACCGTCACGACCTCGACCGATGTGCACCACGACGTCATCACCAGGGCGGCGCGCGCCGGCAAGCACGTTTTCACCGAGAAGCTCCTCGCCCCGACGGTCGAGGAGTGCGAGTCGGTGATCGCCGCGTGCGACGACGCGGACGTCCGGCTCGTGGTCTCGCTCCCCCGGCTCTACCACGGGTACACGGCGGCGATCACGGCCGAACTCGACGCCGGACGGCTCGGCGACGTGTCGTACGCACGCGTCCGGTTGTCCCACGACGGAGCGGCGGCGCCGTGGCTGCCGGAACGCTTCTTCGACCCGTCGACCGCGATCGGCGGGGCCCTGACGGACCTCGGCTGCCACCCGGTCTACCTGACGCAGCTGTTCCTCGGTGCCCACCCCGACACGGTCCAGGCCGTGTACCGCTCGGTCACCGGCCGTGCGGTCGAGGACCACGCCGTCGTCACGGTCGGGTACCCCTCGCAGGCGATCGGGGTCATCGAGGCGGGCTTCGTCGCCGGCACGCCCTTCACGATCGACGTCGCGGGGACGCGCGGTTGGCTCGCGTACTCCGACCTGGAGGCGCGGCTCACCGCCGGCGGGCCGGCCTACGGCGACGAGGTGGTCACCCTCCCCGTCCCCGAGGACACCCAGGACGCGTTCGGCCAGTGGGTGGACCACATCGCCGCCGGCACCCGCGCCGACGACAACCTGGCGCGCGCCGTCGAGCTCACCCGGCTCGTGGTCGCGGCCAACGCGGCAGCCCGCGAACCCGTGCCCGCCTGACCCGGCGACACGGACACCAGCACAGCACGACCACACGAAGAGGAGCCCTCACCATGCCCACTGACCCCACCATCCGCGTCGGCCTCATCGGCGGCGGCGGCATCGCGACCTTCCACATCGCCGGGTACCAGCAGCACGCGGACGTCATCCGCATCACCGCGGTCGCCGACGCGGTCGCGGCGACCGCCGAGGCCCGTGGCGCCGAACTCGGCGTGCCGCACTTCACCGACTACGTCGAGATGCTCGAACGCGCCGACGTCGACGCCGTCGACATCTGCCTGCCGCACCACCTGCACCGTGACGCCATCGTCGCGGCGGCCCGCGCCGGCAAGCACGTCCTCTGCGAGAAGCCGCTCTGCCTGACCCCGGAGGAGGCCCGAGACGTGCAGGCGGCGGTCACCGAGGCCGGCGTCACGCTGATGTGCGCACACAACCAGCTGTTCCTGCCGGCGGTCGCCGCCGCGAAGGAGCTCATCGACTCGGGCGCGCTCGGCACCGTGTACGAGGTCCGCACGACCGACTCGTTCCGGAACGAGTTCGACCCGTCCAACATGGGGTGGCGCGCGCACGCCGCCCAGAGCGGTGGCGGGGAGCTGATCGACACCGGGTACCACCCCAGCTACCTGCTCATGCACCTCGCCGGCGGCGTCCCGGTGCAGGCGACGGCGATGCTGTCCACCCACCGACTGCGGTTCATGGAGGGCGAGGACTCCGCCCAGGCCCTCTTCCGGTTCGACAACGGCTCGGTCGGGCAGCTCGTGACCAGCTGGGCGTACGAGCCGGCCGCCGGGACGGAGCGGTTCAGCGTCGTCGGGGAGCTCGGGGCGCTGACGAGCGACGGCACCACGCTGCGGTGGGACCTGCTCGACGGCACCAGCGAGACGCGGACCTTCGACGAGGTGGACACCTTCGCGGCCGAGATCGGCGCGTTCGGGGTGTGCCTGCGCGACGGCACGCGGCCGATCCACACCGAGCGGGAGGGGATCGCCGTCCTCGGCATGATCCTGGCGGCGTACGAGGGTGCCCGCTCGGGGACGATCGCGCCGGTGCTCCGCGTGGACGAGGTCGCGACGGTCTGACCCGTCGGGTGGCCGGGACTGCCGGCATGTCCTCGTCCAGGGAGCAGGAATCGTCGGGTTGCCTGACAGGACCCGACGTTTGCTGCTCCCTCGACGGGGTGGGACGGTGGACCACGGACGGGAGGCGCGGTGCGGGCCCGCCACGCGCCTCCAGGCCGTCAGCGGCGTCGGCCCAGCGCGACGGCCGCGACCGCGACGAGCGCACCGGCCCAGAGCACGGGCCGGGTGACCCGGCGTCGCTTGGCGACCCAGCCGCCGTTCGTGGCGTTGTCGGCATCGGCGGGCTGGTAGAGGTTCCCGTCCGTCGGCGGCTGCGCCCCGCGGAGCGCGAAGGTCTGCACCATCGGCTTCGTGATCTTGTGGAACAGCCCCGGGAACACGTACTGCAACGGTACGAGCGAGGCCTGGATCCGACCGACGAAGCGGTAGCGCTTCGGGTGCAGGGCCGCGCGGACGACCGCCCGGCCGGCACGGTCGACGGACACCGTCGGGGGCAGCGGGTGCGAAGCCTTCTCGGTGTAGTTCGCGCCGTTCTGGTAGATCGGGGTGTCGATCGTCGACGGCAGCAGCGCGGTGAACCGGATTCCCGTGCCGGCGAACTCGTCGCCCAGGACGTCGACCAGGCCGAGGGCGGCGTGCTTGCTCGTGACGTACGCCGACTGGTACGGCGCGGAGAGCAGCGACTGGATCGACCCGACGAGGACGTACGTGCCCTTCCCGCGCTGCTTCCAGTGCGGGAGCAGGTGCGTGATCGCGTTGAGGTGGCCGTAGAGGTTCGTGTCGACGACGCGCTTGAACGCTTCGGTCGGGGTCTGCTCGAACAGGCCGTAGACGAACAGGGCGGCGTTCCCGACGAAGACGTCGATCCGGCCGAAGCGGGTCGTCGTGGTGGCGATGAGGTCCTTCACCTGGTGCTCGTCGGCGACGTCGGTGGGGATCGCGACGGCCTCGGCACCGAGCTTCCGGCACTCGGCAGCGGCGGCCTCGAGGCTGTCGTGGCTGCGCGCGGCCAGCACGAGCGTCGCACCCTGCCGGGCGAACTCGTGCGCGGCGGCCCTGCCGATGCCGCTCGATGCTCCGGTGACGACGACGATCTTCCCGCGGAACCGATGTGCCATGCGCTCGTTGCTACGCGCGGCGACCTGCGCTGTCGTCCAGGTCGACGTACCCCGCGCCCGCCGATCGGCGCACGCGCGACGGCGGCCCTGTCGGCGGCGGGCACCGCGTGGGAGCATGGGCGCATGCGCAAGGACGACCTCACCGTCGACGAGGCCACGGTCATCGCCGAGCACGCCCGGGCCGGGGTGCTCGAGCTCGACGACCCCGAGGTCCGGAAGGTCGTCGAGCAGGCGAACCGGGTGCTGGTGCGCGCGCAGATGTGGGGCGAGGAACGCAGCCCGAAGCTGCGCCGCCGCCGTCGGTTCATCGCGATCGGTGCGCTGCTGATGGTGCTCGTGTGGGTCGCCGGACTGCTCGTCCCGCTCGCGGTCCGCTTCGCCGGGTAGCGGCCGACCCGGCCGAATCGGACGGCCCACACCGCGCCGACTCGCGGTCCGGAGTTGCCCCGGCACCGCCGACCCGGTTGACTCGTCGTGATGACGAGCGCCACCGGGCAGACCACGAGGACCGCGTCCTGGACGGTGAGCGTCCGCGACGACACCGGACCGATCGTCCTCACCGGCCTCCGCACCTCGTGGGAGCCTCTCGCGAAGCAGTCGGTGGTGGCCGCGCTGGTGGTCGCCGCCGCCGTGTGCAGCACACTCCTGCCCTGGCTCGTCGTCAGCGACGCCCGCTGGATGTGGACCGGTGTCGGGCTGGCCGTCGCGGGCCTGGTGGGCGCCGGGCTGATGGCGCGGTGGCCCGGCGTGGCCCGGGTGGAGCTGCTCGTGCCAGCCGTCGACTTCTTCGCGGTCGCGCTGCTCCGCTACGGCACCGGCGACGGCAGCTCGGTGTTCACGGCGATCGTCGTCCTGCCGGTCATCTGGGTCGCGGCGAACGCCGGCCGGAAGCACGTGGTCTGGCCGGTCCTCGCCACCACCGGCACGCTGTTGCTGCCGTACCTGCTGGCACCCACACCCCCGGCTCCGAGCGAGCTCGTGCGCCTGGTGATCGTGGTGTCGACCTTCGGCGCGACCGCGGCGGTGACGAACGAGCTCGCCCGCCAGGCCGGTCTGCAGCTGGCGGCGGCACAGCGTCGCCGGCGGGTCGCCGAGAGCGAGATCGACCGCGCGGCGCTCGTGCAGCAGTCGCTCCTGCCGGCCTCCGCGGACGAGCTCCCGCCCGAGGTCCGCGCCGTGGGCGTCTGCATCCCCGCCCGCGCCGTCGGCGGTGACTTCTACGACTGGTTCCCGACGCCGGACGGCGCCGCGTTCACCCTCGGCGACGTGATGGGCAAGGGCGTCGGTGCCGGCATGATCGCCGCAGCCGTGCGCTCGGTGATCCGCAGCACCGTGGACGACGACGACGCCGCGGTCGCGGTCCGACGAGCGGCCGCAGGACTCGCGACCGGCTCGGCCGACCTCACCAGCGGCCAGTTCACCACCTGCTTCCACATGCGGGTGGACCGCGACGGCACGGCTCGTTGGGTGGACGCGGGGCACGGTCTGACGTTCCTGCGCACCGCCGACGGCGCGGTCCGGACGCTCCGCTCCGAGCACCTGCCGATCGGCGTCGGGACGGAGTGGACCAGTGAGCCCCTCGACCTCGTGCCCGGTGACGTCGTGGTCTCCGTCAGCGACGGGGTGCTCGACCTCTTCGGCGGCGATCTCGACTCCGTCGACCGGCTGCACGACTGGCTGTCGCGGCACCCCGACCCGGGCTCCGTCGTGGACGGGATCGCGACCATGGCCGGGGCCACCGAGCACCCGGACGACGTCACCGTCCTGTGCGTGGCCTACCGGCCGGACGGCGCGTGACCCGCTGCCCAGTGGTACCGAACGATCGGGTCAGGGGCGGTCGCGCGCGCCGCGGTTGACCAGCCACAGGTAGGTGCTGTGGCCGACGAGCGCCAGGCCGAAGAACACCGCGGCGACCGCGTAGACCCGGTCGAGCTTGCCCTGCCCGATCACGAGCATCACGATGCAGAACACGACGGCGACGGCGAGCACGCCCACCTGCACGGTGGACCAGATCCGTCGGAAGCGCGGCATGCCCGTCTCGTTCACACCCCCATTCTGCCCGAACCGGTGGGACACTCGACCATGGCGACGACGACGTGGAGCTCCGACACCGGGGGCGACGGCGTGCCGCTCTTGCTGCTGCACCCCGGTGGGACCGACTCGCGCAGCATGTCCTTGCTCGCCGGGGCGTTCGCAGGGCACCGGGTCGTTGTCGTCGACCGGCCGGGGCACGGACGCACCGCGGACGTTCCCGGCCCGTGGCACTTCGCCGACGCGGCAGCGGTCGTCGCGACGGTCGTCGAGCGCCTGGACGCTGGTCCGGTGCACGTGCTCGGGTGGAGCGACGGCGCCGTCGTCGGGCTCCACCTCGCGTTGGACCGGCCCGACCTCGTCCGCTCGCTCGTGTTCGGCGGTGCTCCGTACTCCGTCGACGGGTGGTACTCCGGCGTGCTGGACGGCGATCCACCGCAGTTCATGGCGGACGCCTACGCGGAGGTGTCCCCCGACGGCGCGGACCACTGGGCGATCGTGACGGCCAAGGCACGCGCGCTGCACGAGACCGAACCCGACGTGAGCACTGCCCGCCTGCGTGGACTCGACGTCCCGGTGCTCATCCTCTGCGGCGACGACGACGAGGTGCGGCTCGACCACCTGACGACGATGCTCGAGGCGCTGCCCGACGGGGAACTCGCGGTCGTCCCCCGTGCCACGCACGGTCTCATCGTCGAGAAGCCCGGACTCGTCGCCGACCTCGTTCGTGCCTTCCACGCCGAGGACAAGTCCGACGGCGTCGCACCGCGTCGCCGTGGCGCGGGCCACGCCGTGTGACGACCGTCACAGCTGGACGGATGCGCAGGGCGGATGGTGCTCGGCGGTCGTCCAGGAGGCAGCGGGTTCGGTGGTCGACGACCACCAGGACGAAGCGCCCGCCGACACGCTGCGGGCACCAGGACGAACGGGAGAGCGAACATGCGCGCAGTGGTGTGGCACGGCATCGAGGGCTGGGGCACGGTCGAGCTCGAGGCGGTCATCCGATGACCAGCCCAACCGACCAGTACGAAGCGAGCGATCCGCGCACCCGCTACCCCGACGTCCGACCGGACCCGCAGACGCAGGCCGAGCCGGGCCTCCAGTCCGAGATGCGCCCCGTACCGGACCTGGGCGAGTCGAGCTACCGCGGCACCGGTCGGCTCGCCGGCCGGAAGGCCCTCGTCACCGGCGGCGACTCCGGCATCGGTGCCGCCGTCGCGATCGCGTTCGCGCGGGAGGGGGCGGACGTCGCGATCGCCTACCTGCCGGAGGAGCAGTCCGACGCCGACCACGTGGTCGAGCAGATCCGCGCCGCCGGTCGGACCGCCCTCGCGATCCCGGGAGACCTCCGCGATCGGGAGTACGCGCCGTCGCTCGTCGACCAGGTCGTCGCCGGCCTCGGTGGGCTGGACGCGCTGGTGAGCGTCGCCGGCAAGCAGCGGTGGCAGCCCGATCTGCTCGACATCACCGACGAGCAGTTCGAGGCGACGTTCGACGTCAACGTGTTCGGCTTGTTCCGGCTCGTCAAGGCAGCGCTCCCCCACCTGCAGCCCGGCGCCACCATCACAACGACCGCGTCGATGGAGGCGTACCAGCCTGCCCCGGACCGGCTCGACTACGCCGCGTCCAAGGGAGCGATCAACAACTTCTCGAAGGGACTCTCGCAGCTGCTGATCGAGCGCGGCATCCGGGTGAACGTCGTCGCGCCCGGCCCGACGTGGACCGTGCTGCAGCCGAGCGGCGGTGTGGACCCGGAGTCCCTGCCGGAGTTCGGGAGCAGCGAGTCCCCGATGGGTCGCGCGGCGCAGCCCGCCGAGCTCGCCCCGGCGTACGTGTTCCTCGCCTCGCACGAGTCGAGCTACGTCGCCGGCGAGACCCTCAACGTCAACGGCGGGATGGTCACCCCCTGATCCCCTGCACCGGGTGGGAATGGAACGGACCCGCCCGGTGTCGAACACTGCACCGAATGCGAAGGAGCACACCATGAGCCTCGACCTCCACAAGAGCGCCGGCATCGACGACGACCGCACCTGCCTGCCGAAGCCGGTCCTCACCAGCCTGCACGACGAGCAGGCACCGTCCTTCGGACGCTGGCTGGGCCAGATCAACGACCACAGCTGATCTCGCGGTGACGTCCTGACGGACTGGAGGCGCGGTGCCGGCTGGCACCGCGCCTCCAGTCCGTCTCCGGTCTCGCTCACTGCTACCGTGCTCACATGTCCTGGGGTCGGCTGTACTTCGCGGTGCAGGCCGTCGCCGGAGCGGTCTGGTGGGTCGCCGTCTTCTCGGTACCGGCCGTGCGCAGCGCGACGCTCGGGTCGCTCGACCCCGTCCTCGTCGCCGCGTTCGACGTGCCGCTCTTCGTCGTCGCCTCCGGTCTCGCGGCCGCGGGCGTCCGCACCGCGGGCGTGGTCGCGACGATCTGGACAGCGGTCGTCACGACCGCCGTGGCGATCTGGGCCACGGTCACCACCGAGGCCGGGGTCGGCGTCCTCGTGATGATCGGCGCCACCGTCGGGTCGGCGCTCGCACTGGCACTCCTGCTGCTCGGCCGGATCCCCACCGCGTGGGTGACCGCCGGGCCGCTGCGCTTCCGCACGGCCGATGCCGCGGCGCCGCGCGGGCGGCACGTGCTCGGCACCGTCGTGCAGATCGTCGTCTTCTGGGGGCTGTTCCTCGGGGTGCTGCCGCTCGTGATCGCGTTCGCGGAACAGCGGTGGCGACTGCGCCCGCCGCTCCCCGACGCCGTGACGGTCGGCTCGGTCGTCACGGGCGCGGTGGTCCTCGTCGCCGCGAGCGCGCTCGGCATCGCCTCGGCCACTGCCATGTCCACCCAGGGCAACGGGACACCCCTGCCGTCCGCGATGCCGAACCGGCTCGTCGTCGCCGGGCCCTACCGGTCCGTCCGGAACCCGATGGCCCTCGCCGGCATCACGCAGGGCGTCGCCGTCGGACTCCTGCTGTCGTCGTGGATGGTCGTCGTCTACGCGCTCGCCGGGTCCATCGTGTGGAACTGCGTCGTCCGGCCGCTCGAGGAGGCCGACCTGGAGCACCGGTTCGGCGACGACTTCCGTCGCTACGCTGCCCGGGTCCGGTGCTGGGTGCCGCGGTGGCCGATCGCCGCCATCGCCCCGGCGGACGCGGTCAACCCGCCGCGCCGCTGATGTTGACGAGCCAGGTAACCCGGTAGCGGTCGGTCAGCATGCCGAAGGTGTCGCCCCACGGCGCCTCGGTCAGCGGCTCGATGATCGACGCGCCCTCGGCGAGGCCGTTCCAGCAGCGTGTGAGCGCCTCCCTGTCGTCGCCGCTGAGCGAGATCGAGATGTTGCTGACCTCGGGCGACTCCATCCCGGCGGGGGCGTCGGACACCATCAGCACGATGCCGTCCGCGCCGTCGAGCTGGCCGTGCATGACCTTGTCGGCGTCGGCCGGGTCCTGGGACATGCCTGCTTCGCCGAAGGTGCTGAGCGTCACCTCGCCGCCGAACACCCCGTGGTAGAAGCCGAGGGCTTCGCGCGCCTGGGTGCGGAAGCCAATGTAGGGGTTGAGCCGGACGGTCATGGTGGACTCCTCGCGGATCGAGCACGGACGCCGTCGTCCGTGTCCCGGTCATCGTCCCAGACGGAGGCGGGGTGCGGAAGGGGTGGGCTCGGGCCCAGTCGCTGCCCGTCGCTCCCCGTCGCTCCCCGTCGAGGGAGCAGAAATCGTCGGGAGGTCGCCGACCACCCGACGATTTCTGCTCCCACGACGAGCGGTCGGGCCGGTGTGCGAGCGACCTCCGGGGTGCACGGCAGCCGACTGACGGTCAGGGTTCATCCGCTCGGCGGATGCGACGGGTGCTCATGAGGAGCATCGTGGTGGCCGTGCGGGGAGTCCGGTCGTTCGCGGCCGCGGTCGTGGGGGCCGCGGTCGCGACGAGCCGGACCGAGCACATTTGCACGACCAGGTGATCGGGGGAACGATGCTGACGGTGCTGCAAGCCGCGGGCCGCGTGGCACTGCGCGCGTGGCAGGTCCTCGCCGGGGTCCTGACGCCGCTCGGCTCTGGTGGGGTCGTCCCGCCCGGGCAGCCGCCGACCTTGGCAGCGAAGAAGCCCGACGAGTACCGCCCCTGAACGACGGTCGACGGCCTCAGGAGTCGGCGCCCTCGGCCTGCCAGAGCTGGATGCCGTTGCCCTCCGGGTCGACCAACCGGGCGAACCGTCCGTTCGGGTAGGTCTCGGGATCGACGGCGACCTCGATGCCGGCACGGCGCAGCTGCTCCACCATCGGGTCGAGGGACACCACCCGGAAGTCCAGCGTCCACCCGTGGGATGTCGCGCGCAGCTCGTCGGATCCGGCGTCCGTCGGCGCGAACACCGTGGCTCCGGACTGCTGCCGCCACGATGACGTGTCGTAGTCGACCGGCGGCACGTCGACGCCCAGGTGGCCTGGCGTACCAGCGGGACAGCCCCTCCGGGTCCCGCGCGGCGAAGAAGAACCCGCCGACCCCGGTGACCCGCTCCATGACGCCGAGTGTGCCACGGCCGCGCTCAGCCGTCCCGCCTAGCATCGTGAGGATGCCCTCCTCCGCGCTGCCCTCGCCGACCACCACCACGACCGGCACCGAGCGCGACGGCTTCATCAGCGTCCGCGGCGCGCGCGAGCACAACCTCCGCGGAGTCGACGTGGACGTCCCCCGCGACCGCATCGTCGCGTTCACCGGCGTCTCCGGATCGGGCAAGACCTCGCTCGCGTTCGGCACGGTCTTCGCCGAGGCGCAGCGGCGCTTCCTCGAGTCCGTCGCCCCGTACGCCCGACGACTCATCGCCCAGGGCTCGACACCGCACGTCGACTCGATCACGGGGCTGCCGCCCGCGGTCGCACTGGAGCAACGCCGTGGTGCCTCGAGCACCCGATCGACGGTCGGCACACTGACGACGCTGTCGAACTCGATGCGGATGCTCTTCTCGCGCGCCGGCACGTACCCGGACGGCGCGGACCGTCTGGAGTCCGACTCGTTCTCGCCGAACACCGTCGCCGGCGCGTGTCCACGCTGCCACGGCCTCGGCACCGCGCACGAGGTCACCGAGGCGTCCGCCGTGCACGACGACTCCCTGAGCATCCGCGACGGCGCGATCACCGCGTGGCCGGGTGCCTGGCAGGGGAAGAACCTCCGCGACGTGACGGCCGTGCTCGGGTACGACATCGAGCGACCCTGGCGGGAACTCCCCCGCGCGGACCGCGACTGGCTGCTGTTCACCGAGGAGCAGCCCGTCGTCGAGGTCCACCCCAAGCGTGACCGCGTGGCCAAGCCGTACAAGGGACGCTTCTGGAGCGCCCGGCAGTTCATCTTGCACACGCTCGCCGACTCCCAGAGCGAGACGCAGCGTGCGAAGGCGCTGCGGTTCGTCGAATCCGGCCCGTGCGGGCTGTGCCACGGCACCGGTCTCACCCGGGCAGCGCTCGCCGTGACCGTCGGCGGACGCACCATCGCCGAGCTCAACGGACTCGCCCTGACGGCGCTCGCCGACGTGCTGCGCCCGATCGCGGCGATCACCGACGCCGGCCCCGCGACCTCCCGGGCGTCGTCGGGCGAGCACACCGAGGTCGCCGTGGCGATCTCCCGCGACCTGCTCACGCGCGTCGAGGTGCTCACCGGCCTCGGACTCGGGTACCTCTCACTCGACCGGGCGACCCCGACGCTCTCCCCCGGTGAGACCCAGCGCCTGCGGATCGCGACGCAGCTCCGGTCCGGGCTGTTCGGCGTCGTCTACGTGCTCGACGAGCCGAGCGCCGGCCTGCACCCGGCGGACGCCGAATCGCTCATGGAGGTGCTGCAGGACCTGCGCGCCGGCGGCAACAGCGTCTTCGTCGTCGAGCACGACATGCGCATCGTGCGGCAGGCGGACTGGATCGTGGACGTCGGTCCGGGCGCCGGCGCGGGTGGTGGGACCGTCCTGTACAGCGGCCCGGTCGACGGGCTGGCCGACGTCGAGGCCTCCGTCACCCGGCGGTTCCTCACCCCCGATGCCGGTCCCGTCGAACCGCGCACCCCGCGGAAGCCGGTCGGCACGCTCGAGCTCCGGGACGTCACCCGCCACAACCTCCGTGGGCTCGACGTCGACGTGCCGCTCGGGGTCCTCACCGCGGTGACGGGCGTCAGCGGCTCGGGCAAGTCCTCACTCGTCGGCGGGGTCCTGCCCGCGGTGGCGGCGGACCACCCGCTCGTCGACCGCGTCGTGCAGGTCGACCAGAAGCCGATCGGTCGGACGCCCCGATCGAACCTCGCCACCTACACCGGGCTGTTCGACGCCGTGCGCGCGGCGTTCGCGGCGACCGACGAGGCCCGCGCCCGTGGTTGGACCGCCGGACGCTTCTCCTTCAACGTCGCGGGTGGTCGGTGCGAGGTCTGCCAGGGCGAGGGCTCCGTGTCCGTCGAGCTCCTGTTCCTGCCCGGCAGCTGGGCACCGTGCCCGGAGTGCCACGGGTCGCGGTACACGGCCGAGACGCTCGAGGTGCGGTGGAACGGCGCGACGATCGCCGACGTGCTCGGGATGACGGTCGACGAGGCGGCTCCGTTCCTCGCCGCGATCCCGGCCGCCGGTCGCGCGCTGGACGTCCTCCGCCAGGTCGGGCTCGGGTACCTCCGGCTCGGGCAGCCTGCTCCCGAGCTGTCGGGCGGCGAGGCCCAGCGCATCAAGCTCGCGACGGAGCTGCAGCGCGCACGCTCGGGCCACACGCTCTACCTGCTCGACGAACCGACGACCGGCCTGCACCCGGCGGACGTCGAACTCCTCACCGAGCAGCTCGCCCGACTCACCGATGCGGGCAACACGGTCGTGGTCGTGGAACACGCGATGGACGTCGTCGCGAAGGCCGACCACGTCATCGACATGGGCCCGGGCGGCGGCGACGCCGGCGGCAACGTGGTCGCGGCCGGCTCTCCCGCCGACGTCGCCGCGTCGTCCGCGAGCCGGACCGCACCGTTCCTGCGGGAGGAACTGCAGCACGCGTGAGCGCCGACCGGCCACCTGCAGGAGGATGGCGGCGGGACGGCGCACACCGCGCCTCCCGGCCGACCTGAAGGACCACGCATGCACTCCACGCCCCTGACCGGATCCGTCGCCCTGGTGACCGCTGCCTCCCGTGGGATCGGACGGGCGATCGCCCTCGACCTGGCCGCGCACGGCGCGGAGGTCGCCCTCGGGGTGCGCGACCCGGAGGGCGCGACCGCGCTGGCCGACGAGATCCGCGCACTCGGACGGCGGGTGACGACGGTCCGGATGGACGTGACCGACCTCGCCGCCTGCCGTCGGGCGATCGACGCCGTGGTCGACGAGCTGGGGACCATCGACGTGCTGGTGAACAACGCCGGCGGCGGGATCGTTGAGGACGCCCTCGACGTGACCGAGGAGCACTTCGACGCGGTGTGGGCCCTCACCACGAAGTCGACGTTCTTCGTCTCCCAGCACGTCGCGAAGCACATGCGGAACGCCGGCGGCGGGTCGATCGTGAACATCGCCTCGCAGGCGGGGCTCGTCGCGCTGCCCGGCGAGTCGGTGTACTGCACGAGCAAGGCGGCCGTGATCCACCTGACCAAGTGCCTGGCCGTCGAGTGGGGGCAGTACGGCATCCGGGTGAACGCGGTCGCGCCGACCTTCATCGAGACGGACGGCACCGAACCGGCACTGTCGGACGAGGCCTTCCGGCAGGACACCGTCGAGCGCATCGCTGCGCTGCACCGCATCGGGCAGCCGGAAGAGGTGGCTGCGGCCGTCACGTTCCTGGCGGGTGGGGGCGCATCGCTCATCACGGGGACGGCCCTGCCGATCGACGGCGGGTGGACGGCGCGCTGACGGCGGTGCGCCGGGCGGCGGTCGGGCCGCGGCGGGCGGTGCGGCGGCGCGCTGCACGGCGCGGCACGGCACGGCGTGCGGCTGGATCGGCCGCGGCCGGCCGTCAGCCCACCACCCCAGGTCGGGTCGCATCGCGAGTCGACGCAGCGACGTACGATCGACGAGACCTCGAATCGTCAGCGAAGACGGAGACCGGCATGACCCGCACCACCCCCACCGCCAGCGACGACGCCGGCACCGCACGCACGACCCGGGCCACCGCCTCCGTCGCCGCGATCGTCGCCGAGTCCGCCGCGCGGTACCCGGACGACGTCGCCGTCATCGTCGGCGACCAGCGCACCACCTACGCCGAGCTGTGGGCCCAGACCCTCGCGTACGCCGGCGCCCTGCGCGAGAAGGGCATCGCTGAGGGGTCTCGGGTCGCGATGCTCGTGCCGAACGTGGCCGACTTCCCCCGTGTCTACTACGCCGTCCTCGCGCTCGGCGGTGTCGCCGTGCCGGTGCACGCGCTGCTCAAGCGGCGCGAGATCGAGTACGTGCTGCGGGACAGCGGGGCAGCCCTGCTCGTCTGCGCTGCGCCGTTGCTGGCCGAGGGTGCCGCAGGCGCCGCACTGGCCGGCGTCGAGACCGTGACGGTGCTCGCACCAGCGAACGCCGAGCCCGGCGCCGAGACCGGCACCGCGTCCGGCACGGCGTCCGGCGGCGCGCCCGGCGCGGCTGCTGCGCCCGACGCGGCCGCAGCGCCCGATCGGCTGGAGGCCCTCGCCGCGACGGCCGAGCCCCTCGACACCTACGTCCCGCGTGACCCGTTCGACACCGCGACGATCCTCTACACGAGCGGCACCACGGGCAAGCCCAAGGGTGCCGAGGGGTCACACTTCGCCCTGCTCGAGCAGGCGAACACGAACCTGATGTCCACGTTCGACATGCGACGGGGCGACGTCCTGCTCGGCGCGCTCCCGCTGTTCCACACGTTCGGACAGACCTGCACGATGAACACCGGGTTCCGAGCCGGCGCGACGATCGTCATGCTGCCGAAGTTCGACGGCGACGCAGCACTCGCCGCGATGGTCGAGCACGAGTGCGGGATCTTCATGGGCGTCCCGACGATGTACATGGGGCTCCTCGACGCCGCGACCCGCACGGACGCGCGCCCGACGCTCCGCTACGCGATCTCCGGCGGCGCCTCGCTGCCCCTCGCGGTGCTCGAGCGGTTCCAAACCGTGTTCGACGCCCCGATCCACGAGGGCTACGGCCTGACCGAGACCTCCCCCGTCGCCACCTTCAACCACGTCGGTCGACCGCCGCGACCCGGCACGATCGGCACACCGATCTGGGGCGTGGACGTCGAGATCGCCGATCCCGCGGTCCCCGACGCGATCGAGCTGCTGCCGCACGGCGAGATCGGTGAGCTCGTCATCCGCGGGCACAACCTGATGAACGGCTACTTGGACCGGCCGGAGGACACCGCGGCCGCGATCGTCGACGGCTGGTTCCGGACCGGCGACCTCGGCACGAAGGACGACGACGGGTACCTCACGATCGTCGACCGCACGAAGGACATGATCATCCGGAACGGCTACAACGTGTACCCGCGGCAGGTCGAGGAAGTGCTCGCCACGCACCCGGACGTCGCCATGGCCGCGGTGTTCGGCGTCCCGCACGAGCTGCACGGTCAGGAGATCGAGGCCGCCGTCGTCCTGCGTGCCGACGCCACTGTCACCCCCGACGAGCTGGTGACCTACGTGTCGGACGAGATCGCCGCGTACAAGTACCCGCGGGTCGTGCACGTCGTCGACGCGTTGCCCCTGGGACCGAGCGGCAAGGTGCTGAAGCGGGACCTCGTCGAGCGGTTCAGCGCAGCGGTGGCGGCGCCCGCGGCGTCCTGACGCGACCGGACACGCCGCGACGGGACGACGGCGCCGCCCGCGCTCAGCTACCCGGCGCCTCCGCCGTGAGGACCTCGAGCAGCTCCGACAACCGCGCCCGCTCCCCCGCGTCCAGCGGCGCGAAGAGCTCCTGCAGGACGCGGCCCGCCACGGCGTGCCCGTCGGCCAGTGCGGCACGACCGGCGTCGGTCAGCGCGTGCTCGATCCGCCGCCCGCGCCCGGCGGTCCGCTCGACCAGCCCGCGGTCGACCAGCCGCGCCGCCAGCGTGCCGAACGACTGGTCGCTCTGGAACGTGGCCACGGCGAGGTCGTGCCCGGAGGCGCCCGGCGTGCGGTCGATCGCGCGGAGGGCGTCCCACTGCACGAGGCTGACGCCGACGTCCTTCAGTGCGGCGTCCATCGTCCGGTGGTTCCGGTACTGCGCCCGCTTCACCGCCTGCCCGAGTGCTTCGAGATCCGTCGTCATGGTGCTACCGTATCAACAGCCGTATATAAGCGTGTTGAGATCAGAGAAGGAATGTCCATGACCACCACCATCCCCGTCCTCCAGGCCGGCGACCCCGCCGCCCGCCCCGTACTCGTCCTGCACGGCGGCGGCGGACCGCGCACCGTCGCCCCGATCGTCGGCCACCTCGGCGCGACGCGGTTCGCCACCGCGCCGACCCACCCCGGGTGGGACGGCACCGAGCGACCGGACTCGATCGCGTCCGTCGCCGACCTCGCCCACGCGTACCTCGACGCGCTCGTGGAGCGCGACGAACAGGACGTGGTCGTCGTCGGGTCCTCCATCGGCGGCTGGATCGCCCTCGAGATGGCCGTGCAGTCCACCACCGACGAGCGGTACGCCGGACGACTCGGTGCCGTGGTCGTGATCGACGGCGTCGGTGCCGTCGTCGAGGGGCAGCCGGTCGCCGACTTCTTCGCCCTCGACGCCCGCGGCCTCGCCGAGGCCGCCTGGCACGACCCGGAGCGCGGCTACCAGGACCCCGCGGCCTCCACCGACGAGCAGCGCGCGGCCCAGCAGGCGAACGGGCGCACCATGGCCGCGATCGCCGGCACCATGAGCGACCCGACTCTCCTCGGCCGCCTCGGCGCCGTGCAGGTACCGACCCTGGTGGTCTGGGGCGCCAGCGACCGGATCGTCACGCCCGCGTACGGTCGCGCGGTCGCCGCCGCCGTGCCCGGCGCGGAGTTCGCCGAGGTCGCTGCCGCCGGGCACCTGCCCCACCTCGAGGCACCCGAGGCGACCTGGGCCGTCATCGACCCGTTCGTCGCGGCGCACTGACCGCGAGACCGACCCACGGCCGGGAATCAGTCGTCGGCGGGTGCCCCGAGCGCCTCGCGGAGGAGCCGCAGCGCCTTCGGCCCGACCCCGTGCAGGTCGGCCAGCGCGTCCGTCCCCACACGTCGGACGTCGTCCAGCGTGCGCACCCCCGCCGCCTCCAGCGCGCGCTTCGCCGGCGCTCCGACAGCGGGGAGATCGTTGCTCACAGGGCCAACCTACGGGGCTGCACCGGGTGTGGAGCCCACCGGGTGACGGACTGGAGGCACGGTGCCAGCCCGCACCGCGCCTCCAGTCCCGGCACCGCCGAACGACGGGCTCCCGCCCCGTGCACGTGGGATCAGCCGCGCAGGGACGCCGCACGGTCCTCGACGAAGCCGTCCACGCTGTCCGCGAGCGCGGCCCCGTCAGTACCCACGACGGTCACGGTCGCGAGCAGGTTGCCGACCACGCGGACCCGCACCGCCATCTCGGTCGCAGCACCACCGCTGTCGCTGATCGACTCGTGCAACGACAGTTCATCCGGCTCCGCCCGGACGTCGTCGACCACGAACTCGGTCACCCCCGCCTGCGTGTCCTCCATCGTGAACGCCGAGCAGGAGCCGACGGCGTCGACCAGGCTGGCGAAGTGCGCCGACGCCTCGTCCGCGGTGCGGAACACCCGCACGGCCTCCACCGCCGAGGTCTCGCCGCTCCGGGTCTCGGGCGTGAGCCCGACGGAGAGCAGCGGATCCGTGATCGTCCCGTCGGCAGCGGACGCGTACCAGAGACCGTTGACGATCCCGCACGCCGAGGGGGTCGCCGACTGCGCGAGGTGCGCGTCGGACACAGCCGATCCGACGGTGTCGAGGGCGAACGGCGCGAGCGGATCGACACGGGCACCGGCTGCGGCCTGCGTGGCGTCGTCGGGAAGGAGGGCCCTGGCCTGCCCCGCGCTGTAGGCGACGGCGGGCGCGGTGGGTTCGGTCGACGTCGGTCCGACGGACGGACGCGCGGGCGTCGACACGGCCGGCTGCGCGGGAGCAGACGCGGTACAGGCGCACAGCGCGAGCGCGCCGCCGGCGAGCAGTACGACTGCGACGAGGGAGCGGAGCATGATCAGGTCCTTCCGGCGAACGCCTGCCCGCGGACGACGGGTGGACCACAGCATCACCCAGCGAGGGTCACTTCCGCTACGGACGAGACGACGGACTGGAGGCGCGGTGCCAGCCCGCACCGCGCCTCCAGTCCGTCCGGGGTCTGGTTCAGAAGCGTCGCGCCGCGACGTCCGCGCGTCTGAACCCGGCGGGGCTCAGCTCCGCGCCGAGAACGTCGCCCGCCCGACGACCGTGAGCCCGAGGGCGACGACCCCGAGGACCGCCATGAACACGCCGAGCACCAACCCTCCCGAGACCCCGAGGAGCACGGCCCCGACCAGACCCGCGGCGAAGATCGCCAGGTTGAACGCCACCGGCAGGAACGCGTTCGCGAGGTCCGCCTGGGCTCCGCCGGCGATCGACAGCGCGCTCTGCAACTGCGGCGACGCACCGCCGAAGGAGAGCCCCCACAGCCCCGCCGCGAGCAGGACCGCGACCGGCGACGCGTGGTCCACCACGAGGACCCCGGCGGCGACGACGAACGCCACGATGCTCGCCTGCAGGAGCAGTCGTGGGTGGCGGTCGACGACGAGTGCGGTGACGACGACACCACCGATCGACGCGATCCCGTAGACGAGGAGCACGAGGTCCGGGGTGAGCCCGCTGCCGCCGTCGCGGAGGAACGGCGCGATGTACGTGTAGACGGTGTTGTGGCCGAGCATCCAGACCACGATCACCAGGAGCACGATCGGGATGCCCCGCAGCCGCAACACCCGGCGCAACGGCAGCCGGGCCGTCCGCGGGAGACCGCTCAACCCGGGGACGACCGCCGCGATGACGACGATGAGGACGACGCCGAGGAAGGACAGACCGGCGAAGGACCACCGCCAGTCGAGGACCGCGCCGACCCAGGCACCGAGCGGCGTCCCGAGCGCGAACCCGACCGGAGCACCGGTGGCGACCACCGCGAGCGCCAGCCCACCGCGGTCCGGCGGACTGATCCGCCGCCCGTACGCCGCCAGCATCCCCCAGAGCACCCCGGTGAACGCGCCGCCGACGAACCGGGACACCAGCGACAGGACCACGTCGGACGACACGGCCGTCACCCCGTTCGCCAGGACCAACCCGGCGAGCGCCGCGAGCAACAGCGGCTTCCGACGGAGCCCCTGGGTGTACGTGATGGCGGGCACGGTGACGAGGACGGTGCCGAGTGCCCAGACGCCGATGAACTGCCCGACCACCGCTTCGCCGGTACCGAGGTCGTGTGCGATCACCGGCAGCAGTCCGGCGGGCATGGTCTCTGCCGACAGCAGGACGAACCCGATGGCGGCGAGTGCGGTGAGCGGGAGCCACGGCATCCGTCGGCGCGGTGCCGGGACGGTGGCCGAGGAGGCTGTCGCGGGGGTGGAGGTCGTCAACGGGGCCCTTCGCTGGTGTCGGACCTCCATCGAAGGCGACGTCCTCGCGGCGTGCCAGGTGCTGCGGACCCGGGTTCTGCCGGAACCCCCGTCGCGGGGGTGCGAGGTGACCGCCTGGAGGCGCGACTCGCGTCGTCGACGCAGGTCGCGCCTCCAGGCGGTCACCGCTGGAACCCGTCAGCGCTGGATCAGCGCTGGTTCCCGTCAGCGCCGGGCAGGTCGGCGACCGGATGTCCAGGACGCGACGAGTCCGAGACCCCGGAGTCGACCGTTCGGTAGCGTCGCCGGAGCTACTCCGTGGACCCTAGCCACGGATGCCCGACCCCCTGTTACCGGGCTGGCCTCGTCCTGACCACCGCGTCGACCCGACGGCGTCGTAGCGCGAGGGCGTCCACACGGAACCCGAACCTGCGGTGGACGCCCTCGCAACCCTGGCAGGGTGGGTGGGTGCACACCACTCTCGACTCAGCGAACGACGTCGTCACCGGCATCCGGTTCCCCGAGGGCAACCGATGGCACGGCGGGCGGCTCTGGTACTCGGACATGCACACCGGTGAGGTGTTCTCGATCGATCCCGCGTCGGATGCGGGTCCCCGTCTCGAGGCCACGGTCGCGGGGCAGTCGTCCGGTCTCGGGTGGCTCTCGGACGGTCGGCTCGTGGTCAGTGCGATGGAGTCGCGCACGGTCGTGGCCGTCCGACCTGACGGGACGACCGAGGTGTTCGCCGACCTGTCCGGCATCGAGACGTCGCTGCTCAACGACCTGGTCGTCGACGAGGTGACGGGCCGGACGTACATCGGGGCGTTCGGGTACGACCTCTACGGCGGCGAGGAGCTCCGGCCGGGCCCGCTGTACGTGATCGATCAGGACGGCTCCGCTCGGCTCGCCGCCGAGGGGCTGGTGTTCCCGAACAGTGCGAATGTGCTGCCCGGCACACGGACCCTGGTGGTGAGCGAGACCTGGGGTGGTCGTCTGACCGCGTTCGACATCGGTGCGGACGGTTCGCTCGCGGGTCGCCGGATGTGGGCGGCCCTGCCGGAGGGTGTGACCCCGGACGGCAGCACGGTGGACGCCGAGGGTGCGATCTGGGTGTGCTCGGTGGACACCGGCGAGTTCCTCCGGGTCGTCGAGGGCGGCGAGGTGACGGACCGCGTCGACGCGCCGGGGCGGTGCGCGATCGACTGCGCACTCGGCGGAGACGACGGGCGGACGCTCTACCTGGCGACGGCGGACAGCTACGACCCGGCCACCACGGCGCGGACGCACGCCGGGCGGATCAGCGCGGTCCGCGTCGCCGTGCCGGGGACGACCCGCTGAGCGTCGGCGCTACTGCCCGGAGGTGTGGCGCTCGAGGGCCTCGAGCCCGGTGCGGCACCGTGCGACGTACTCCTCGTACAGATCGGGTCGATGCTCGCGTGCCCATCGTGTGACGTCGAGCAGGTGCAGCGCCGTCATCGACGCGAGGCGCCGGTGGTCCGCTGCCGTGGTCAGTCCGGCCGCTGCTGCGAACTCGTCGTGGTCCTGCCGCGCCACGGTCCCGTCGACGAACGTCCACTCGAAGACCCGGCGTGCGTCGGTCCAGGGCGTCGGGCCGGTCTCGGCGGCGCCCCAGTCGATGAGGACGGGTGGGTGGTCGGGGCCCCGGGAGACGAGGTTGCGCGGGGCGAGGTCGCCGTGGGCCAGGCCGAAGGCGAACTCCTCCGCCGTCAGCGGCTCGAGCAGTGCGCGCATGCCCTCGGGTGACGCGTACGCGCCGTCGCGGTGGATCGGGTCGTGCGGGCCGAGGGCCTCGAGGTTGTACGCGAGGTGCGCCGTCCAGGCGTGTGCGAGGTCCGCGCCGAACCGGGAGTACAGCGACAGCGGTGCGTCGTCGAGCGGGATCGCGGCGACGGCGCGGGCGTAGGACCCGAGCCACCGCCAGGGGCGCTCGACGGCCCCGGGGTGCGGAGCGACGTACTCCGACAGCGCGTACGGGACCCCGCCCTCGACGCCGTGCGCGATCGGGGTGGCGACCGGGATCCCGAGGCGGCTGGCTTCCGTGGCCGCCCACGCCTCGACCGGGAACTCGTCGGCGCGCAGCGGATCGACGGCGAACCGGAGCACGACCGGGGAGCCGTCCGTGCGGTCCACCCGGTACGTGTGGTTGACCGAGCCTCCGGTGAGCCGTTGCACCCGATCGGGCGCTCCGCTGACCGATGCGAGGACCGTGCGGAACCACGCCTGCTCGACCACCGCGTCCGTTCCCCCTGCCACGTGTCCATCATGCCGGTGCCCCAGCGAGGACCGGTGCTATGTTTGCCCGCACAACAAATCGTCGACGACGTCGTCGACGACGTCGGAGGGCTTGCGATGACGCACGGACCAGAACACCGCTTCGGCGAGGCGACCCTGACGGTCGTCGACGCGGCGGGCACCCCGTTGCCGGAGACCGAGCTGGTGGTCGAGCAGACGCGGCACGCGTTCGGGTTCGGGAACATCGGCTTCGACTTCGTCGACCTCGCCGACGGTGCGGGCGACGCCGGCACCGAGCACCTCGCCGACCTGTACACCGACGTCTTCAACACGGCCACGCTGCCGTTCTACTGGGGACGGTTCGAAGCAAGACGGGGCGAACCCGACACCAGGCGGCTCCGCACCACGGCCGAGTGGTTCCGCGACCGGGGCATCGCACTGAAGGGGCACCCGCTGGTGTGGCACACGGTGCAGCCCGACTGGTTGCTCGGGTTGCCGTCCGACGAGGTCGAGGAACTCCAGCGACAGCGCATCCGCCGCGAGGTCGGCGGGTTCGCCGGCGTGATCGACACCTGGGACGCGATCAACGAGGTCGTGATCATGCCGGTGTTCGACAACGGCGACAACGCGATCACCCCGCTCGCCCGAGCCCGCGGCCGGATCCCGATGGTCCGGATGGCCTTCGACGAAGCCCGGGCGGCGAACCCGCACGCCACGCTCCTGCTCAACGACTTCGACTTGTCGAGCGCGTACGAGTGCCTGATCGAGGGCGTCCTCGAGGCCGGCGTGCACCTCGACGCCATCGGCCTGCAGACCCACATGCACCAGGGCTACTGGGGCGAGGAGACCATGCTGGCCATGGTCGACCGGTTCGCGCGCTACGGGCTGCCCCTCCACCTGACCGAGACCTCGCTCGTGTCGGGTGATCTGATGCCGGCGCACATCGTCGACCTCAACGACCACCAGGTGCCGTCGTGGCCGTCCACGCCCGAGGGCGAGGCGCGGCAAGCCGACGACGTCGAACGGCACTACCGCAGCCTCGTCGGACACCCGGCGGTCGAGGCGATCACGTACTGGGGCATCACCGACGCCGGAGCGTGGCTCGGTGCGCCGATCGGGCTCGTCCGGGCCGACGGCACCCCGAAGCCGTCGTACGACGCCCTCCGTCGGCTGGTCAAGGAGGAGTGGTGGCTCGGCCCGACCACCGTGCGCACCGACGGACACGGGCAGGTACGGGTGCGCGGGTTCCGCGGCGACTACCGGGCCGAGGTCGGTGGGACGGCCACGGCGTTCGTGGTGGACGACGACGCCGCCGCGGTGCAGATCGTCGTGTGACGGGCGCCGCGGCGGTCGAGGTGCTTCGAGCGCCGCGGCGGTCTGG
>NZ_MJGN01000013.1:96321-106442 GCF_001865065.1 Curtobacterium sp. MCBA15_008
CTGCGAGCGCCGCGGCGGTCGTCGCTCAGGCTGCGGGCACGAACGAGTCACGGGCAGCCCGTGCCCGCACTGGCTGACCCGACGGCGACCGAACGGCTGGTCACGGTGGTCGCCACGGAGAGCTCGAGCACCGTCGCACCGACCTCGGCCGCGGAAACCCAGGCCGGTTCACCGTCGACGAAGCGGGTGCGGACGGGGCCCAGCACCAGTGCGTGGATCCGCTTGTCGGGCGACTCGGCCGCGAGGACCCGCTGCATCATGAGCACCGCGGCCTGCTCCATGCTCACGAGTCCGCTGCCCGGCACCGGGAACTCGGCCGACTGCCCGACGATCACGGTGTAGGCGCCGGCGCCGCTCAGCCGGGGCACGATCGCCCGCGCGATCGCCACGTGGGCGGTGGCGAGCCCGGTGAAGGCACTCCCCCAGTCCCCTTCGGTGATGCCGGTCAACGGTCCGCCCTGCCACCACCCGCCGACGGGCACCGCGACGTCGTCGATGCCGCCGAGTCGCTCGGTCATCTCGCGCCCGAGAGCCTCGGCGCCGGCGAACGTCGTGGAGTCGTGCGTCGGGACGTGCAGCAGCGGCGACGTGCCGAGGCTGCCGAGTGCGGATCGGAGCGCTGCGCCGCGGTCGTCGGACCGGGTGGGCACGACGACGTCAGCACCCGCTTCCAGCCAGGCACGGACGATGCCTTCGCCGACGCCGCCGGTGCCGCCCGGCACGAGGACGCGTCGCCCGGAGAGGTCGTGTGTGGAGGTGTTCTCGGTCATGGTCGACTCCTCGTCGATGGTGAATGTTGGTCTGACCAACGATAGTACGGAATCGTTGGTGGCACCAACTGCTAGTGTTCGACCATGCACGACGAACCGACCCCGCCCCTGGCACTCCGGACCCTCGTGAGCTGGCAAGCCGGACGCCTGGCGACACTCGGGGCGCGTCTGACCGGAGCGCGGATGCCGCTCGAGGTGCGCTCCGACTTCGCGGTCCTGTCCGCGCTGGACGATAACGGGCCGCTGAGCCAGGCGGACATCGGACGGGTCCTCGGTCTCGACCGGAACAACGTCAACGGCATCGTCGTCCGACTCGAGGGCCACGGAGCGGTGAGCCGGGCTCCCGACCCCGCCGACCGGCGGCGGAACGTCGTCACCGTCACGCCGACGGGCCGAGCACGCCTCGCCGAGATCCAGGGCCACGCCGATGCCGTTCAGGCCGAGCTGTTGGCGGGGTTGTCCACTGCGGAGCGGGACGACCTGATCCGGCTGCTCGGCAAGGTCCTGGCGAGTCACCCGTCGCAGCCGGTGTGACGCTCCCTGCGACGGTGTCACTTGAGCAACACCCCGAGACCGGCTTGGCTGGGACCATGACGACGCCGTCCGTGTTCCAGCAGATCCCGACCGATCAGTGGGTCGCCGACAACGCGTTGGTCTTCGCGATCCGCGACGCGCACCCGGTCTCGCCCGGACACACGCTGGTGATCCCGAAGCGCGCCGTCCCCAGCTGGTTCGCGGCGACCGCTGACGAGATCGCCGCGATGACCGCACTCGTCGCCGTCGTCAGGGCCCAACTCGACGAGGAGTTCCGTCCGGACGGCTACAACGTGGGGTTCAACGACGGCGCAGCCGCAGGCCAGACCGTGTTCCACGCGCACACCCACGTCATCCCGCGCTTCGACGGGGACGTCCCCGATCCGACCGGCGGCGTCCGACACGCGGTGATCGGTCGCGGTCGGTACTGACCCGAGGGCGCCCCGCGACGAGCGTGTCCCGGCAGTCGGCGACAGCCCGTAGCCTGGTCGGATGCTCTCCCGACGCGAAGCCGCCGTCCGGCTCGACATCCCCCTCGAGATGGCCGCCCACCACGGGATCCCGTCACGCCTCACCGAAGCCGAGCTCGACGCCATCGAGCAGGACCCGCCGGCGTGGCTCGTGCAGTCACGGGCGAACCGCACGGGCACGAAGAAGGTCTGGGTGCAGCTCGAGTGCGTGGTCTGCGCGTTCGCCGAGACGGCCCGGCCCAAGAAGTGGTGGCCCGACTGGGACTACCTGATGTGCGACTACCACGAGCCCTGGCAGGCACCCGACCCCACCGCCGGGCTCACCCGGCGCGAGGTCGAGGGCGTGGGCAGCCGGTTCATCGCCCTGGTCGACGAGCGGGCCTGACCGGACGGTCCGCTCCGCCAAGCCGTCGATGCCGACGGCAGACGTAGTCTTCGGTGGTGCAGTGGCAGCAAGTGCTTCTCGAACGGGTCCGTCTCGCTGGGCCGGCGGTCCGCGCCGTGCAGCCGTACGGCTCGGTGCTCACCCCCGCGGACCTCGACCGGTGGAGCGATCTCGACGTCGAGCTGGAACTCGTCGCCGACGTCGACGCGAGTGTGCTCTTCGGTGGCGAACCCTGGGCGTGGCAGGACACCGTCGACGAGGGGGTGCAGCGTGTGCGGCTCGTCCTCCGCGACGGGCGCCGAGTGGACGCGGCGGCGCGCGGAGCCTCGATCCTGTTGCCGACGCCCGCTGCGGACAACAGCGCGCGGTTCGACCTCGCGCTCGCCGCGACGCGCTTCGGCCGAGGAGCGGACGTCATCGGGCTGCACCTCACCCTCGGTGTGGTGCGCGACGCGCTGGTGCAGCGCATGCTCGTCGCCGACCGTCGGGAAGGAACGGCACACCATCGCTTCGGCTCTGGATCGGACGGCGCTGCCGCCAGCGCACTGGCCGCTCTGGCCGGCGAGCCGAGCCCCGCGCTGGCGATGCGCGTCGCCTCCTTCTCCGCCGAGAGCCGTGCCGCGGCGGATCACGACTACCGGCCGGATTGGAGCGGCCTGACGGCGCTCCTCGCGATGTCGGCGGAGCACTGACCGGGCTCGCGCCACGAGAACCGCGCTGCGGCACGCATGGTTGAGGTGCCCGGCAACCACGTCGCGACCACCTCGGCGTGGTCGGGGCTGCGCGGGCCGTATCCTGGCTGCCTGGTCGCCGTCGCCGGGGAACACCCCGCGCGCGCGGACCGCCCGACGTCTCGGCTGGGCCTGTCGCCCACGGAAGGAACCGCCATGAGCATGGAAGGCGCGGCCTGGAGCTCGCTCTACAAGATCTCGACCGCCCGGGACGGCAAGCACGGCTTCTCCCGTGAGTCAGTCCGGCGGATCATGACGTTCGCGGTGCCCTACCGGGCCAAACTCGTCTTCTTCATCGCCCTCTCCGTCGTGGGGGCATTCCTCGCGGTCGCGACGCCGGTGCTCGCGGGCCAGGTCGTCGACGTCATCGTGGCCCGGGGTGCGGTCGGCACGATCGTCTGGCTCGCGATCGTCATCGCCCTCGTGGCCGTTGCCGACGCCGGCACGTCGCTGGTGACCCGCTGGTACTCCGCGCGGATCGGCGAAGGCGTCATCCTGGACCTCCGGACCGCGGTCTTCGACCACGTGCAGAAGATGCCGATCGCGTTCTTCACCCGGACCCGCACCGGCGCCCTCGTGAGCCGCCTCAACAACGACGTGATCGGCGCGCAGCAGGCCTTCAGCGGCACGCTGTCCGGCGTGGTCACGAACCTCGTGGCGCTCATCCTCACGCTGACCGTCATGCTCAGTACGTCCTGGCTCGTGACGGTCCTCGCCGTGGTCATGCTCCCCGTCTTCCTGATCCCCGCGCGGCGGATGGGTACCCGCCTCGCCGCACTGCGCCGCGAGGCCGCCGACCACAACTCGGCGATGAGCACGCAGATGACCGAGCGCTTCTCGGCACCGGGTGCCACCCTCGTGAAGCTGTTCGGCCGGCCCGACGAGGAGTCCGAGGAGTTCCGCGTGCGCGCGGCCCGCGTCCGTGACATCGGGGTCCGGACCGCGATGCTGCAGTTCGTCTTCGTCACCGCACTGACGCTCGTGTCCGCACTCGCCCTCGCGCTCGTCTACGGGCTCGGGGGCTTCCTCGCGCTCGCCGGCCAGCTGGACACGGGTGCAGTGGTCACCCTGGCGCTCCTCCTCACCCGCCTCTACGTGCCGCTGACCAGCCTCGCGAACGCGCGGGTGGAGATCATGAGCGCGGTGGTGAGCTTCGAGCGCGTCTTCGAGGTGCTGGACCTCGAACCGCTCATCCAGGAGAAGCCCGATGCGGTCACCGTCGCCGCCGGTCCCGTGGCCGTCGAGTTCGACGACGTCCGCTTCGCCTACCCCTCTGCGGACAAGGTCTCCCTCGCCTCCCTCGAGGAGGTCTCCACGCTCGACACCCGCGGCGGCGAGGAGGTGCTGCACGGCGTGTCCTTCCGGATCGAGCCGGGGCAGACCGTCGCCCTCGTCGGGACGTCCGGCGCCGGCAAGTCCACGATCGCGCAGCTCCTCTCGCGCCTGTACGACGTCGACAGCGGGGCCGTCCGTCTGGCGGGAACGGACGTCCGCGACGTCACCTTCGCCTCCATGCGGCACACCATGGGCATGGTGACGCAGGACGGCCACCTGTTCCACGAGACCATCGGTGCCAACCTGCGCCTCGCCAGGCCCGAGGCCTCCGACGACGAGGTGTGGGACGCCGTCCGCCGTGCGCGACTCGAGCCCCTCATCCGGTCGCTGCCCGACCAGCTGGACACCATGGTGGGCGAGCGAGGGTACCGCCTGTCCGGCGGCGAGCGGCAGCGGATGACGATCGCGAGGCTCCTGCTCGCCCAACCGCGGGTCGTCATCCTCGACGAGGCGACGGCGGCGCTGGACTCGACGTCCGAGGCGGCAGTGCAGGCGGCGCTCAGTGAGGCGCTCGAAGGACGAACGGCGATGGTGATCGCGCACCGCCTCTCGACGATCCGCAGCGCGGACCAGATCCTCGTGATCGAGGACGGTGCGATCGTCGAGCGTGGCACGCACGAAGAGCTGTTGACGTCGGGCGGGCGCTACGAGGAGTTGCACCGGACCCAGTTCGCGGTGCAGAAGAACGTCGCGGCGGACGAGGGATCGCTGAGCGAAGCGTAGAGGCTCCGCAATCCGTCCGACCGGAACCGCAGGTGCCGCCTGACAGTCGGGAGCCTCCCGCGCGCCACGTCGGGCGATCTTGGTCGTTCCGATCGGGCGATAGGGCGTCGGGCTTCACAGCTTGGGCGCCTCTGCTCGCCGCCGCAGTCGCCGCCGCCGTGGCTGGACCGGTCCTCTTCACGGCGGGGCCGCGTGCTGCTCGAGAGCAACAACGTCCGCAGCAGCCCGAGTCAGCGCACCGTGACCGGTAGCCGATGGTCTATCGGAACATCGAGCGGGGGCGTGGCCTCCCGTTAGGGTCTGGTCATGGCGTTCGATGTCGAGGGGGCGTACTCACGTCGAGCCGCGGAGTACGTCGAGCAGTTGGGCTCGATGGCGAGCGTGCATCCATCCGACGTGCAGCTCGTCTCGTCATGGGCGGCTTCAGTCGACGGCCCGCTGCTAGACGCTGGTTGCGGCCCCGGCCACTGGACCGCGTTCCTCAGGCAGCGAGGCCATGAGGTACGAGGTGTTGACCAGGTTCCGGAGTTCATCGAGCACGCACGACAGGCCTATCCCAATGCGGCGTTCGCGGTCGGCGATGTCGACGCCCTCCAGGATCCGGAGGATAGCTACGACGGGGTCCTGGCGTGGTACTCGTTGATCCATCACGAGCCCGACGCGATCCATCGTCCGCTCGATGAGTTCGTCCGTGTGCTCCGACCGGGTGGCCGGCTTCTCGTTGGCTTCTTCGTCGGCGACGATGTCGCACCGTTCGGGCATGCCGTGGTCACCGCTCATCGGTGGTCAACCGACGCGCTCGGCGATGCGCTGGAAGCAGCGGGATTCGACGTCCTCGAGACGCACACACGAACCGTGTCCGCACCCAAGCCTCGCCCTCACGGCGCGGTGTTGGCGCAACTTCGCGCCGCAGCTGAAACCGATCGGTAGCCGAGCGACGACCGGACGCAAGGGGCGGGCAGAGCCCGCTCCGGTGACGGAGGGGACGCTACGACCCGGCTGGCCAGTCGCGGACAAGTGCCGACATGATCACCTCGTCATGGAAGTGGCCGTCGTGGAACGTCGCTATCTTCTCCGACTCCACGCACCCGTTCATGACCGGCAGCAAGTGCGGCCGCGCCTACTCACTCGGGAGCAACCAGTGCAGCGCCATCGGCATCTTCACGTCCCTGACGCAGATCGTCGACCGCTGGTCCGGCGTTACCGTGAACACCAACTGATGATCAGACGCGCCGGGGCCAGCACAGCACTGCTCATCGCAGTGCTGCTGCTGGCCTCGGCCTGCTCCTCGACTCAAACAACGCTTAGGCTCACCACCGCCACGTCCGACGACGCCACCACATGGTCAAAACTCAACACGACCGTTCAAATCACGTCCAGGCATGGCGGCACCGACCTCCGCTTCGAGGGCCCTTGCGGGACCGTCGAAGCGGACGGGCTCACACGTCATGGCGACAGCCTGAAACGGTCCGCGAAATCATCGACTGCTGCCACCGGACAGGGCTGTATCGGTAACGCCGGCGCGCAACGTGCGGTCCTACAGGATCTGCTGACTGATGACGCAACGACGTACACCGTCGACCACGATCTACGGCGCCTGACCATCACCGGTGCCCGAGGGAAGCTGCTCTTCGAATAACCACGGGGGACTGCTTGCACTCCAGTCCGGACGTCCCGGTGAACGATCGGCTACCGAGACGGATTGAGTGATTCGGCTGGTGCGACCGCCGGCTTGGCCGCCAACGTACGGCCGTGGCGAGCTGCTTCCTGTTCGGCGTGGCTCCGCAACTCGTCAGCCAGGGCCGTGAACTGGTCGAGGGCCGGGTTCACGCCGACGAGGGTGAACTCGCGCTTCACCACGTCGAGGTCGAGCTGCCAGACGTCGGCGAGGACGCGCCGCATCCAGGATGTGGCGTGGTCCCACCCTTCCCGCGGCGTTCCAGCGGAGTAGTTGCCTCCCTGCACAGTGACCAGAACGGCCGGCTTGCCGGCGGTGATCGGAACGACACCGGGCGTCATGCGCGGATCGGTCAGCACGAGGTCAACGTAGGACTTGAAGTGCTGCGAGACGCCCCAGTTGTACAGCGGCACGGCGAACAGCAACGCGTCGGCTCCGGCGAGTTCGTCGGTCAGCTCGCTCGCCAGGGCGACCGCAGTGACCTGGGCGGGCGTGCGCTCGGAGTCGGGCGTTGCCGACGCTGCGACGGCGTTGGCCCACGCGTCAGCGGGCAGGGGTTCGATACCGATGTGCCGGCGAGTCACCGTCGAGCTCGGGTGCTCGGCGCTCCACTCGGTCTCGACGATGTCGCCGAGCGCTCGGCTGGTGGAGCCCTCGGTACGGATGCTGGCATCGAGGCGGAACAGGGTCATGGCACTCCTTCGATCGCTTCCAGGCCGTCGACCTGAACAACAGTTACGATCGGTAACCCTGCCCGCCGGGTTCCCGTTACCGCAAACGAGCCTCTGTTACCCGGCAGTGACCACGGGAGACCACATGACGGAACAGATGGCACTGGAGACGTTGCAGGCCAGGCTCGACCAGACCATGCCCACGATGGCCGAGCTGTGCACGAGCGAGGATCCGGAACTCTTCCGCTCGCTGCTGACACGCATGGGTGACAAGTGGACGCTGCTCGTGATCGGAGTGCTCGGCGACGAACGGCGCCGGTTCACTGAGCTCTCCGAGGTCATCCCTGGCATCTCGCGCCGGATGTTGACCGTCACCTTGCGCGCACTCGAGCGCGATGGGCTCGTGTCGCGGACGGTCTACGCGCAAGTGCCGCCCCGCGTCGAGTACGAGCTCACCGACCTCGGGCGGTCACTGCAACACGTGGCTCTCGCCCTCGCTGACTGGGTCAGAGAGCACCAGCACACGATCGTTGACAACCGGCAGGACTTCGACGGCGACACCCGGCATCAATGACGACGGCTCCCATCACGAGTACGAGCTGAATCGTTTGTTCATCGATCGCCGTTCGTCTGGTGAGGAGGAGTGCGGTCAGGGTTCCTACGAGCGCAACTTGTAGGAGCAGTCGTTGGTGGCGGAAGTTCGGCGTGCTGCGGTAATCGTCGACCGAGGATGCATGCGGCGGCGGCGGCCACGACTGTGCCGACCACGATGAAGATGACCCAGAGGTACGGGTGGCCGGCCCCGAGCAGGATCCCGGCGAGGGGTGGCCCGATGAATCGAGACACCGGGTAGGTGGCGGAGTTCATGGCGTTGTAGCGACCGCGGAGATGTTCCGGGGCCAGAGCGTTGGGCATGGCGTTGATGACGGGGCTGAGGAACGTCTCTCCGACACCGAACATCCCGAGGGCGATCACGAGCACGACCGCGGTGGCGGCATGCGGCACCAGGTCGGATGCGGCGAGGCCGGTAAGTGCCCACGCTGCGGCCCATGACAGGGAGCAGAGGACCAGGAGATTGCTCCGGCGAAGGGACCGGGTCAGGCGTTCGACGGGGAGTTGCAGGGCGATGATCACCACGGTGTTGGCCGCGAACGCCAACCCGATGACCTGGCCGGAGCCAGATGTCGTGGTGACGAACGACGCCCACGGGCCTTCGAGTTGCGCGCTTCCGAACACGGCCATCGTCAACAGCACCGCCAGGTACCCGGCGAAGGCTTTGTCTCGGAACACTGCTCCGTAGCTCGACGGCGTTGCTGGCTGCTGCGAGGGTCGGTGCGCATCCCATCCGATCGTGCCGCGGAGCGCGACGAGGAGGATCGCGGCGAAGACGACGGTTGTCCCACCGTCGAGGAGGTACACCATGTGGAAGCTCGACGGGCGGGCGAGGGACACCGAGACCGCTGCGATCAGCGATCCGGTTCCGATTCCGACGTTCATCAGCCCGAATCGGAGGGCGAACGCTCGAGATCGCTTGTCCGGCGGTACCTGGTGCGTCACCAGACCGTTCAGGCTTGGCCACACGAACGAGTTCCCGGCGGACATGATGACGAAACCGGTCACACCCAGAACGGGTTCGCGCGCGACCGCCAGCAGAAGGGTCCCTCCCGCTTGCAGGGTGAGGCCGAGGACCGCGACCTTGCCGAGTCCGAGCCGGTCGGCGAGGTTGCCTCCGAGCCCTGACGCTCCCAACGCGAGGACGGCTGCGCCAGCAACGATGAACCCGGCGCCTGCAAGCGGGATACCCAGGATCTCGTCGAGGTAGACGAAGAGGAACGGCAGCGTCAGGCATTGACCGATCGAGGTCACGACCGTGCCGACGAGCGTGGCGCGGAATGCTGAACGGGCTGCGGACGTGGGGGCGCTCATGCGCCACGCCCAACGAGGTCCGCTTCCGGGAGGGATGGTCGCTCGGCCGTGGGCAACACCAGGGGCATGGGCGTGTTCCGATCTGAGGGTTCGCCGTCAGGCAGAACCGGCATCAGAGGAAAAACCGCCTCGCGACAGCTTACAGCGGACGGACGTGACGTACGGCGGCGCGCTCAGCCGGAGACGATCGATCCGAGAGGAAACGCCCGCACACCATCGCCTCCGGTTGAATGGGGCTGTGCCGACGACAGCTGAGATCTTGAGCTTCGACGAGCCCGTCGTCCCGGCAGGAGCAAGCCCTTGGGTCGTCCGCCCGGGCAACGGGCCCATTCACATCGTCGAACCCGACCCGGCTTGGCCTCGGATGGCGGAGGCCGTCCGAGACCACGTCGTCGAGACGCTCGGCGTACGAGCCCTTCGCGTGGAGCATGTCGGCTCGACCGCGGTCCCTGGGCTACCAGCGAAGCCGATCCTCGACCTGGACCTCACGGTCGCCGATCCCTCCGACGAACGGGGCTGGTTGCCGCGACTGGAAGCGATCGGCTTCACCCTGACGGTCCGCGAGCCCTGGTGGCACGGGCACCGACTGCTTCGCCTGGACGCGACCGCTGCGGCGTCTCAGGCGCTGCCAGCCCACCCCACAGTGTTCCTGCATGTGTTCGGACCGGACAGCCCCGAACTCATCAAGCACGTGGTGTTCCGGAACTGGCTGCGCTTGAACAGCGCCGACCGGGACCGCTACGCCGTAGCCAAGCGCCAGGCTGCGGAGCAGCCAGCAAGCACCATGACCGAGTACAACGCGCGCAAGACCTCGGTCATCCGTGAGATCTACCAGCGGGCCCTCGACGCCGCTGGCTTCCCGTCCAGCGTCCGGTAGGCGATGGTCTAGCGGACGGAT
>NZ_MJGN01000014.1 GCF_001865065.1 Curtobacterium sp. MCBA15_008
GAAAGAGGTTCCGCCAGAGAAGCATTTCGTCTTCATCCCGACGCCGCCACCACGAGGGTGGAACATCATCGGGATTGGTTGCCGAGCGGGACCCCGTCCGGACTGCATCTCCGGGGCTTTCACCCTGGTGACCGTCTCGGCCGTTCCGTTCTCCGCCTTAGCGGCAACGAGTGATTACTCTACACACGGCCCGGGAGCCCTGCCAACCGGCTCACCTCCCGGGCGTGTCGCTCGGCGCGATCCGCAGCAGGACGCGGAACGGCCCGCCCCCGTTGCGGGAGCGGGCCGTTCCGGACCGGCAGGGGTCCGACGGGTCAGGGACGAGCGATGACCGGGTTCTTCAGGGTGCCGAGTCCGGAGATCGTCACCTCGACGACCTCGCCGTCACGGATCTCCCCCACGCCGGCCGGAGTGCCGGTCAGGATGACGTCCCCGGGGAGGAGCGTCCAGATCGACGAGATGAACTCGATGAGGGACGGGATGTCGTGCACCATCTCGCTCGTGGAGCCGACCTGACGCAGGTCACCGTCCACGCGGGTCTCGATGCGGATGTCCGACGGGTCGATCTCGGTCTCGATCGCCGGGCCGAGCGGGCAGAACGTGTCGAAGCCCTTCGCCCGGGTCCACTGCCCGTCGCGGGCCTGCAGGTCGCGGGCCGTCACGTCGTTCGCGATCGTGTAGCCGAGGATGACGCTCGCGAAGTCCTCCCGCGTCACGTTCTTCGCGAGGGAGCCGATCACGATGGCGAGCTCGCCCTCGTGGTCGACGCGACCGATGCCCGCCGGCAGACGGATCGGGTCCTCGGGGCCGATCACCGAGGTGTTCGGCTTGAGGAACACCACCGGGTCGTCCCCGGACCGCTCGTCCATCTCGGAAGCGTGCTCGGCGTAGTTGAGCCCGACGCCGATCACCTTCGACCGCGGGATCACCGGCGCCAGGAGCTTCGCGTCGGCGAGCGGCACCCGCTCCCCCGTGGTCTCGAACCCCTGGTACATCGGGTCCCCCGCCAGCACGACCAGGTCGCGCTCGTCGAGGATGCCGTACCGCGGGTCTTCACCCTTGCTGCTGAACCGTGCGATCTTCACCGTTGGAGCCTACCGACGACGGATGAGTGTCAAGCCGGATCGGTCAGGCGCGTCATCCACCCGTGCGGGTCGGGACGGCGGCCGTACTGGATGTCGGTCAGTTCGTTGCGCAAGGACATCGTCAGCTCGCCGGCGCCGACGGTCGGCGAACCGATGGTGAAGCCCTCGCCGCGGAGTTCCGCGATCGGGGTCACGACGGCGGCCGTCCCGCAGGCGAACGCCTCGGTGATGGAACCGTCGGCCACGCCGTCACGCCACTCGTCGAGGGTGACCCGGCGACGTTCGACCCGCAGCCCGCGGTCCTCGGCCAGCTGCAGGATCGAATCGCGTGTGATGCCCTCGAGGATGGAGTCCGAATCCGGGGTCACGAGCGTGCCGTCGGCCTTGACGAGCACGACGTTCATCCCGCCGAGCTCCTCGAGGTACTTGCCCTCCACCGAGTCGAGGAACATCACCTGCTGGCAGCCGTGCTCGTAGGCCTCTTGCTGGGGCAGGAGCGAGGACGCGTAGTTCCCTCCGGTCTTCGCGGCACCCGTCCCGCCCTTGCCCGCGCGGGCGTACTCGGTCGACAACCAGATCGACACCGGCTTCGGCCCGGACGTGAAGTACGCCCCGGCCGGGCTCGCGATGCAGTGGTACGCGACCGCCTGCGCTGCGCGAACGCCGAGGAACGACTCGGTCGCGATCATGAACGGCCGGAGGTACAGACTGGTCTCCGGTGCGGAGGGCACCCAGTCGACGTCGGTCCGCACGAGCCGCCGGATCGACTCGACGAAGGTCTCGACCGGCAGTTCCGGCAGTGCCAGCCGACGCGCGGACCGCTGGAAGCGTCGCGCGTTGGCCTCGGGCCGGAAGGACCAGACCGCGCCGTCGGTGTGCCGGTACGCCTTCAATCCCTCGAAGATCTCCTGGGCGTAGTGCAGGACGCTCGCGCTCGGGTCGAGCGAGAGCGGCCCGTACGGGTGGATGGAGGCGTCGTGCCACCCGCCGTCGAGCGTCCACTGCACGGTGGCCATGTGGTCCGTGAAGTGCTTGCCGAAGCCCGGGTCGGCGAGGATCTCCTCGCGCTCGGCCGCCGCGCGGCGCTCCGGGGACGGGGTGGTGGCGAACTCGAGTCCGAACGCGGCGTCGCTGCTCGCTGTTTCGCTGCTCGCTGTTTCGCTGCTCATGGGGGGTGGCTCCTGTCAGGCGGTGGTGGTGCGTGCCGAGGCCGCGGCGGCGATGGCGTCGCCGATCTCGGCCGTGCGACGCTGCGTGGTGCCCCGGTCGGCGAGGTCGGCCTCGACGGCCCGCGTCACCGCCGACGCGAGGTCGCTGCGACCGATGTGGTCGAGGAGCAGCGCGACGGAGAGGACGGCGGCCGTGGGGTCGGCCTTCTGCTGACCCGCGATGTCCGGCGCGGAGCCGTGGACCGGCTCGAACATGCTGGGGAAGGTGCCGTCCGGGTTGATGTTGCCCGAGGCCGCCAGACCGATGCCGCCGCTGATCGCGCCGGCCAGGTCGGTGATGATGTCGCCGAAGAGGTTGTCCGTGACGATGACGTCGAACCTAGCAGGCTGCTGCACCATGTGGATCGTGACCGCGTCCACGTGCTGGTAGTCCACCGTGACGGCCGGGTACTCCTGGCCGACCGCCGCGACGGTGCGCTGCCAGAGGGCCCCGGCGTGCACGAGGACGTTGCTCTTGTGCACGAGCGTGAGGTGCTTGCGGGGGCGCCGGCTCGCCAGGTCGAAGGCGTACCGGACGACCCGCTCGATGCCGAACGCCGTGTTGAGCGAGACCTCGGTCGCGATCTCCTGCGGGGTACCGGTGCGGATCGCCCCGCCGTTGCCGACGTACGGCCCCTCGGTCCCCTCGCGCACGACCACGAAGTCGACCGCTCCCGGATCGGCCAGCGGGGTGGACACCGCGTCGTACACCTTCGTCGGGCGGAGGTTGACGTAGTGGTCGAACGCGAACCGGAGCTTCAGCAGCAGCCCGCGCTCGATGATCCCGCCGGCGAGCCGGGGGTCGCGCGGGTCGCCGCCGACGGCGCCGAGCAGGATCGCGTCGTGGCCGGCGATCGCGGACATGTCGTCCTCGGTGAGGATGTCGCCGGTCTCGAGGAACCGGGCGGCCCCCAGCGAGAACGGCGTCTCCTCGATGACGAGGTCGTCCGGGGTGACGGCGTGCAGCACCTTGAGGGCCTCGTCCACCACCTCGGGGCCGATGCCGTCCCCGCGGATGACCGCGAGCTTGAGCGTCTGCGTCATGCGGGGGCTCCCTACAGCGTGATGTCGATCTCGCGGAGCGACGCCGCGTCGATCGTGGACCGAACGTGCTCGAGGATCTCGGCGGGGACCGGCGAGTCGACGGTCAGGACGCTGAGCGCCTGGCCACCGGCGGCTTCGCGCGAGATCTGCATCGCGGCGATGTTGATGCCGGCGTCGCCGAACTCCTTGCCGTACACCGCGACGATGCCCGGACGGTCCGTGTACTCCATCACCACGTGGTGCTCGGCGAGGGCGACCTCGACGTCGTGGCCGTTGATCTCGACGAGCTTGGCGACCTGCTTCGGGCCGGTGAGCGTGCCGGAGACGCTGATCGCCGGCCCGTCCGACTGGGCACCGCGGATCGTCAGCACGTTGCGGTACTCGGAGCTGTCCGCATCGGTGATGAGCCGCACTGTGACCCCGCGCTGCTCCGCGATGAGCGGGGCGTTGACGTAGGACACCTGGTCGCTCACGACGTCGGTGAAGACGCCCTTGAGCGCCGCGAGCTTGAGCACGCTGACGTCGTACGCGGCGAGCTCGCCGTGCACCTCGACGTCGATGCTGGTGACCGGCGACGTGGCGAGGCCGGTGAAGACCTGCCCGAGCTTCTCGACGAGCGGGATGCCCGGACGGACGTACGGGTCGATGACCCCTCCGGCGACGTTCACGGCGTCGGGCACGAGTTCGCCGCCGAGCGCCAGGCGCACCGACTTGGCGACCGAGACGCCCGCCTTCTCTTGTGCTTCGTCCGTCGAGGCGCCGAGGTGCGGCGTGACGACGACGTTCGGCAGGGAGACGAGGGGCGAGTCCTTCGGCGGCTCCGACACGAAGACGTCGAGGCCGGCGCCGGCGATCGTGTTCGCCGTGAGGGCGCGGTGCAGGGCGTCCTCGTCGATCAGCCCACCACGGGCGACGTTCACGACGAACGCGGTCGGCTTCATGAGCGCGAACTGGTCGTCCGAGAGCATGCCCACCGTCTCCGGCGTCTTCGGCATGTGGATCGTGATGAAGTCGGAGCGCTTGAGCAGGTCGTCGAGCGAGACGAGCTCCACCCCGAGCTGCTGTGCGCGCGCCGTGGTGACGTACGGGTCGTACGCGATCACCTGGACGCCGAAGGCCTGCAGCCGCTGCGTGATGAGCGCGCCGATGCGGCCGAGGCCGATGATGCCGACGGTCTTCTCGTAGAGCTCGACGCCGGTGTAGGCGGAGCGCTTCCAGGTGCCCGCGGCGAGCGAGGCGTGCGCGGCCGGGATGTGGCGCGCGAGCGACAGGATGTGGCCGACGGTGAGCTCGGCGGCGGAGATGATGTTCGACGTCGGAGCGTTGACCACCATCACGCCGGCCGTGGTGGCCGCCTTGATGTCGACGTTGTCGAGGCCGACACCCGCACGGGCGACGACCTTGAGGTTCGGAGCCGCGGCGATCGCCTCGGCGTCGACCTTGGTGGCGGAGCGCACCAGGACGGCGTGCGCATCGGCGAGGGAGGCCAGGAGTGCGGCGCGGTCGGTACCGTCCACGTTCCGGATCTCGAAGTCGGGCCCGAGGGCGTCGACTGTGGCGGGCGAGAGTTCTTCGGCGATCAGGACGACCGGCTTCGGCACAGCTGCAGTTTCCTCACACGAGACGGGCGGTATCCCACCACCCTACCGACGTGGGCGGATGGTTACGACCGATGGGACGGCCCTGTGGAGGAGCGGGTGACGGACGGGAGGCGCGTGGCGGGCCCGCCACGCGCCTCCTGTCCGTCAGGAGGTGCGTCCGAAGTCCAGCAGGCTCGGCACGAACAGCTGGAGGTCCAGCCACAGCGCACCCGCCGCGGCGAACGCGACGACGAAGACCGCGACGGTGATCGCGAGGCTGGCCCGGCGGGTCAGCCAGAGGCCGACGAGGAAGGCGACCGGCGCGATCGCGATGTCGAGCACGAGCCAGACCCAGGGGGTGCTCGTCCGGAGCGAGTCGCCACCGGACGTCGTGTCGAGGAACGCGTTGAACTCGCGGACGGACCCGGAGATCGTGACGAGGTTGCCGACGCTCTGCACGGTCATGTAGGCGAACAGCACCGCGAAGACGGCCCAGACCACGATGCGACCGAGGAGCGGAGCGGCGGGACGGCGGACCGTCGGTGTCGCGGCGGTCATCAGAAGCTCCGCGTCATGAGGAACGGCCACGGGAACAGGACGACGGCGCCGAGGAGCATCCACAGGAGCCGTGTGCGGGTCCGGCGGCCGCGGCACGCCCAGAGGACGACCGTGAACCAGAGCGCCGGCGCGACGATCGACAGGAAGCGCAGGACCTCGACGAAGACCGTGAGGACGGTGTCGACGTTCGAGACGTACGAGGTCGAGGCGGTGAGCAACCAGGCAACCGTGTAGAGCAGGTACAGGCCACCGAACACCCCGAAGCCGACGAGGGCGCCGGAGGTCTCGGGCGCCTCGGGGTCGCGGGTGCCGCGGTCCTTGACCGTGACCGGGTTGTGCGCCGCGTCGACGTGGGTCGCGTCGTCGGCGTCGCCCCAGCTGAGGGCGTCGTCGTCGTGGTCGACCGAGCCGTCGGGCGGGGATGCTGCCGTGGTCATGCACCGATTCTACGAGGGACGCGCTGCCGACGAGACCATGCGTCGCCTGGGACGGCCCTGGAGCGACCGTGCCCGACGGTCCGGGTCAGGCGTCGGCGGGCTGCGTCTCGAGCACCTCGGCGACGACGTCGCGCACCGCCGGGAACAGCGGGTGGCTCTCCATGAGTCCGGTGAGGATCTCGGTGAGCGCGTGTGCGGTGGCACCGGAGCGGAGGAGCGCGTGCAGCTCGATGGACTCGGGGTCGTTCTCGTCGTCGAAGTCGAGGGCGACCCGGACGGCACCGAGCAGGTGGTCGACGGGGAGCCCGCGCTCGGCGAGCTGGGCCGCGGGACCGACGAAGCGCTCGCGGCGACCGAGCTTCCGGAGCGGGTTGCGCCCCACCCGGACGGTGGTGTCCGGCAGGTGCGGGTTCGCGATGCGGGAGAGGTTCGCGGCGACGTAGCGCGCGTGCTCCTCGGGGTCGAACCCGTGCTTCGCGACGAGGAGGGCCGTCGTCTCGGCGAGGACCCCGTCGACCTCGGCGCGCACGGCCTCGTCCTCGAGGGCCTCACGGATGAGGCGGATGCCCCGGACGTAGCCGTGGTAGGCGGCCGTCGCGTGGGCGGTGTTCACGGTGTAGAGCTTGCGCTCCACGAAGGGCTGGAGGTCGTCGACCCAGGTCACGCCGTCGATCTCCGGCGGCTCCGACCCGGAACCGGCGAACGGCGTGCGCTCGATGACCCACTCGTAGAAGGGCTCGAGCACGACGTCGAGGCCGCCGGACTGCCCGAGCACGCCGGACTGGTCCGGCACGATGCGGTCGATGGCGCAGTTCGCGAAGACGGCGGCGATGTCGCGGTCCTCGAGGATGGGGGCGCGGCGGATGCTGGCGTGCAGCGAGTCGGTGGCGTTGAAGGCGTTCTCGCAGGCGACGATCGTGACGTCGCCGCGGTCGAGCGGGCGAGCCGCGAGCCCCTCGGCGATGATCGGTGCCACGAGCGGCAGGGTGCGGGCGCCGACGGCGGTGGTCACCACGTCGGCCTCGGCGATCGCGCGGATGACGTGCTCGCGGTCGGTCTTGCTGCTCAGCGCGCGGAACCCGTAGACGAGGTGCTCGACCGGCATCTCGCCGACCTCGTGCACCACGAACCGGCCGGCTTCGTTGAGGGCCGAGACGACACGGTCGTCGACGTCGACGAAGGTGAGCTCGTAGCCGCTCGCGACCAGGAACTGACCCACGAACCCGCGCCCGATCTTGCCGGCGCCGATGTGGACCGCTCGCTTCGTCACCGACATCCGACGATCCTCCCATGCCGATCGGTGGGTTCTCGACCGGCCTCGGCCGGGGCGGTCGACGACGGGCGCGCGAGGGCCGCGCGCACGCCACGGGGACGCCGGATCGCGGCGTCGTGGCTGGAGGAGAGCTGCTGCATAACGTTCGGGTCACATCGCGAGGCGGCGGCGCCGGAGCACCGCCGCCTCGGGGTCGAGGGACGGTACGGGTGCGCCGCCGCCTCGGAGTCGAGTGGTGTCGGAAGACTACCGCGCCGCGGAACCGTCCACGTAGTCGGCGTCGTTCGACTTCCACGCGAAGAGCGCACGCAGCTCGCGGCCGGTGGCCTCGATCGGGTGGCCCTCGCCCTTGGCACGCAGGGCCTTGAACTCGGGGGCGCCGGCGTCCTGGTCCTCGATGAAGCGCTTCGCGAAGGTGCCGTCCTGGATGTCCGCGAGGACGGCCTTCATGTTCTCCTTGACCTCGGGCGAGATCACACGCGGGCCGGAGACGTAGTCACCGAACTCGGCGGTGTCGGAGATCGACCAGCGCTGCTTGGTGAGGCCACCCTCCCAGATGAGGTCGACGATGAGCTTGAGCTCGTGCAGGACCTCGAAGTAGGCGATCTGCGGCTGGTAGCCCGCCTCGACCAGGGTCTCGAAGCCGTACTGGATGAGCTGCGACGTGCCACCGCAGAGGACGGCCTGCTCGCCGAACAGGTCGGTCTCGGTCTCCTCGGTGAACGTGGTCTTGATGCCGCCGGAGCGGAGACCGCCGATCGCCTTCGAGTAGGACCACGCGAGGTCCCAGGCGGAACCGGACGCGTCGACCTCGACGGCCACGATCACGGGCACGCCGCGGCCGGCCTCGTACTCGCGACGCACGGTGTGGCCGGGGCCCTTCGGCGCGACGAGCGAGACGTCGACGCCCTCGGGGGCCTGGATGTAGCCGTAGCGGATGTTGAAGCCGTGGCCGAAGACGAGCGTCGCGCCCGGCTTGAGGTTCGGCTCGATGTTGTCCTTGTAGACGATGCGCTGGACCTGGTCCGGCGCGAGGATGACGACGACGTCCGCCCACTTCGTGACCTCGGCCGGGGTGAGGACCTCGAAGCCGGCCTCTTCCGCCTTCTGCCGGCTCTTCGAGCCCTCCTGCAGGCCGATCTTGACCTCGACGCCGGAGTCGCGGAGGTTGAGGGCGTGGGCGTGGCCCTGCGAGCCGTACCCGATGACGGCGACCTTCTTGCCCTGGATGAGCGTCAGGTCGGCGTCTGCGTCGTACACGATGTCAGTCACGGTGGTGGTTCTCCTGTGGTCGGTTCGGAAGCGTTCGTTGCTGAGTCTGGTGGCGACGGACGGGAGGCGCGGTGCGGGTGGCGACCCGCGCCTCCAGTCCGTCTCGGGGCGCGGTCAGCGCACCCGGTCGGTGATGCTCTTCGGTCCGCGGCCCATGCCGAGGAGCCCCGCACGGGCGAGCTCCTTGATGCCGTAGGGCTCGAGCACGCGGAGGATCGCCTGGATCTTGCCGGGGTCGCCGGTCACCTCGACGATGAGCGAGTCGGTCGCCACGTCGACGACCTGGGCACGGAAGAGGTTCACCGCTTCGAGGACCGCCGAGCGCGTCTGGTTGTCGACACGCACCTTCACGAGCATGTGCTCGCGCTGGACGGACTGCGAGAAGTCCAGCTCGACGATCTTGATGACGTTGACGAGCTTGTTGAGCTGCTTCGTCACCTGTTCCAGCGGCAGGTCCTCGACGTCGACGACCACCGTGATGCGGGACAGGCCCGCCACCTCGGTGTTGCCCACGGCGAGGGACTCGATGTTGAACCCGCGGCGGGCGAAGAGGCCCGCGACACGGGTCAGCAGACCCGGCTTGTCCTCGACGAGGAGGGAGAGGACGTGGCTCATGCGGTTTCCCCCGTCATGTCGGCGTCCTCGTCGTCCCAGGTGGGCGCGAGGGCCTGGGCGTACTCGATGGACGAGTTGCTGACGCCCTGCGGGACCATCGGCCAGACCATCGAGTCGCGGCTCACGACGAAGTCGATCACCACGGGTCGGTCGTTCGTCTCGAGGGCGAGCTGGATCGCGGCGTCGACCTCGTCCGCCTTCTCGACGCGGATGCCGAGGGCACCGTACGCGTCGGCGAGCTTCACGAAGTCCGGGACCCTGCGGGTGCCGTGGCCCGTCTGCAGGTCGGTGAAGGAGTGGCGGCCGTCGTAGAACAGCGTCTGCCACTGCCGCACCATGCCGAGCGACGAGTTGTTGATGATCGCGACCTTGATCGGGATGTCGTTGATGACGCAGGTCGCGAGTTCCTGGTTGGTCATCTGGAAGCAGCCGTCGCCGTCGATCGCCCAGACCACGCGGTCGGGCTGGGCGACCTTCGCGCCCATCGCCGCCGGCACCGAGTAGCCCATCGTGCCGGCACCGCCGGAGTTGAGCCAGGCGTTCGGCCGCTCGTACTTGATGAACTGCGCGGACCACATCTGGTGCTGGCCGACCCCGGAGGCGAAGACGCCCTCGGGCCCGGTGAGCTCGCCGATGCGCTTGATGATCGCCTGCGGGGCGAGGAGCCCGTCGGTCGGCTCGGCGTACCCGAGCGGGAAGTCGATCTTGAGCTGCTCGAGCTTCGCCCACCACTCGGCGGTCGACGCACGGTCCTCGACGGCGATGCCGCCCCAGGCGTCGAGCAGGTCCTTCAGCACCTCGCGCGCATCGCCCACGATCGGGACGTCGGCGAAGCGGATCTTCGAGATCTCGGCCGGGTCGATGTCGACGTGCACGACCTTGGCGTTCGGCGCGAACTCGTCGGCCTTGCCGGTCACGCGGTCGTCGAAGCGGGCGCCGAGCGCGATGATGAGGTCGCTGTCCTGCAGCCCGAGCACCGCGGGGACGGTGCCGTGCATGCCGGGCATGCCCAGGTGCTGCGGGTGCGAGTCGGGGAAGGCGCCGCGTGCCATCAGGGTCGTGACGACCGGGGCGCCGGTGGCCTCGGCGAACCGGAGGAGCTCGGCGGTCGCACGGGAGCGGATCACGCCTCCGCCGACGTAGAGCACCGGGCGCTCCGACTCCGACAGCAGCTGTGCGGCTGCGGCGATCTGCTTGCCGTGCGCCTTCGTCACGGGGCGGTAGCCCGGCAGGTCGATCTTCGGCGGCCACACGTACGGCGCCGACTTCTGCTGGGCGTCCTTCGTGATGTCGACGAGCACGGGGCCGGGGCGGCCGGTCGTCGCGATCTGGTACGCGGCGGCGAGCGTCGCGGGGACGTCGGCCGGGTCGGTGACCAGGAACGAGTGCTTCGTGATCGGCATCGTGATGCCGACGATGTCCGCTTCCTGGAAGGCGTCCGTGCCCATCAGGGTCGAGAACACCTGCCCGGTGATCGCGATGAAGGGCACCGAGTCCATGTAGGCGTCGGCGATGGCGGTGACGAGGTTCGTCGCGCCGGGGCCGGACGTGGCGATGGCGACGCCGACCTTGCCGGACGAGGACGCGTAGCCCTCGGCGGCGTGCCCGGCGCCCTGCTCGTGCCGGACCAGGATGTGCCGGATGGTCTCCGACGCCATGAGCTCGTCGTAGAAGGGGATGATCGCGCCGCCCGGCAGGCCGAAGACGTCGGTGATCCCGAGGTGCTCGAGCGTCCGGAGGACGGCTCCCGAGCCGGTCAGGATCTCCGGCGTCCGGCGTGCGCCGGCGGCCGCGGACAGCGGAGTTGCTTCCGTGGGCATGAGGGGGTCCTTGCCTGGAGAGGTGGCGATGGTGCGTGTGTCGACGCTAGCCCGTGACCGCGCCCTTGGCGGCGGACTGGACGAGCTTCGCGAACTTCGCGAGGACTCCGCGGGTGTAGCGCGGGGGCAGCGGGGCCCAGCCTTCTCGGCGGGCCGCCAGCTCGGCGTCGTCGACCAGTAGGTCGAGCGTGCGAGCCGCGATGTCGACACGGATGCGGTCGCCATCGCGCACGAATGCGACTGGACCTGCGTCCACCGCTTCCGGTGCGATGTGGCCGATGCACAGGCCGGTTGTGCCGCCTGAGAATCGTCCGTCCGTCAACAGTAGTACATCCTTGCCGAGGCCCGCGCCCTTGATGGCGGCGGTGATGGCGAGCATCTCCCGCATGCCGGGGCCGCCCTTCGGGCCCTCGTAGCGGATGACGACGACGTCGCCCTTCTGGATCCTTCCCTCGGTGAGGGCGTCCATCGCGGCACGCTCGCGGTCGAACACGCGCGCCGGGCCCTCGAACACCTCGGCGTCGAAGCCCGCGGTCTTCACCACGGCGCCCTCGGGTGCGAACGACCCCTGCAGGATGGTCAGGCCGCCGTTGGCGTGGATCGGGTTGTCGAGCTTCCGGAAGACCTCGCCGTCGAGCTCCGGCGGGTCGATCTCGGCGAGGTTCTCGGCGAGGGTCTTGCCCGTCACGGTCATGACGTCGCCGTGCAGCAGCCCGGCGTCGAGCAGCGCCTTCATGATCACCGGGATGCCGCCGTTGCGGTCCACGTCGACCATGACGTACTTGCCGAAGGGCTTCATGTCGGCGAGGTGCGGGACCTTCGAGCCGATGCGGTTGAAGTCGTCGAGGGAGAGCTCGACCTCGGCCTCGTGCGCGATCGCCAGCAGGTGGAGGACGACGTTGGTGGAGCCTCCGAGTGCCATCGCGACGGCGATGGCGTTCTCGAACGCTTCCTTCGTGAGGATCTGGCGCGCGGTGATGCCCTTGCGGAGCATGTTCACGACGGCCTCGCCGGAGCGGTGCGCGTAGTAGTCGCGACGACGGTCGGCGCTGGGCGGCGCGGCGCTGCCCGGCAGGGACATGCCGAGCGCCTCGGCGACGGACGCCATCGTGTTCGCGGTGTACATCCCGCCGCAGGCGCCCTCGCCCGGGACGATCGCGCACTCGATCTTCTTGAGCTCTTCTTCGCTCATCGTGCCGGCCTTGCACGCACCGACTCCCTCGAAGGAGTCGATGATCGTGACCTCCTTGAAGGAGCCGTCGGCCTGCTTGACGTAGCCCGGCATGACCGAGCCCGCGTAGAGGAAGACGCTCGCGAGGTCGAGGCGCGCGGCGGCCATGAGCATGCCGGGGAGCGACTTGTCGCAGCCGGCGAGCAGGACGGTGCCGTCCAGGCGCTCGGCGCTGACGACGGTCTCGACGCTGTCCGCGATGACCTCGCGCGAGACGAGGGAGAAGTGCATGCCCTCGTGGCCCATCGAGATGCCGTCGGAGACGGAGATGGTGCCGAACTGGAGCGGGTACCCGCCGCCGGAGTGCACGCCCTCCTTCGCCCCCTGCGCGAGGCGGTCGAGGGAGAGGTTGCAAGGGGTGATCTCGTTCCAGGACGAGGCGATGCCGATCTGCGGCTTCTCCCAGTCCTCGTCCCCCATGCCGACGGCCCGGAGCATGCCACGCGAGGTGGTCGCTTCGATCCCGTCGGTGACGACCCGGCTGCGCGGCTTGACGTCGATATCAGGCATGGGGCGAGTCTAGGCGCAGTTGGGATACCAACCGGACAACATCATGCGTCCGCATGGTGTCGGCTCGTCTGAACGCGCGAGACACGCGCGGGTACGGCGCGCTCCGGACGTGGCCGAGCGCGGTGCCCCGCCTCGATTGCACCCCCGTGCGGACGTTGCACCCCGGTGTGCGCGGGTGCGACGTGCGTGCGGGGGTGCAACTCGCCCGGGGCTGGCGCGGGCGACCGGCACGCGCGACCGGCGCGCACGGTACGGCACGGCACGGCACGGCACAGCGCGCTGCGGACGTGGCCGAGCGCGGTGCCCCCGATTGCACCTGCGTGCGGACGTTGCGCCCCGGTGTGCGCGGGTGCGACGCGCGTGCGGGGGTGCAACTCGCCCGGGGCGGCGCGTGCGCGCTTCGTCCGCACGGTGTCGGCTCCGCCGAGGTTGCGTTCTGCGGAAGGGACGGGCAGGCCTGGAGGCGCGTGGGGCGCTGGTCAGCGCGTCGCGCGCAGGCGGGCGAGCTGCTTCAGGACGTCGGTCAGCGCCGCCGGGTCGGCGATGCGGTAGCGGGCGAGCGTGTCGCCCTCCCCCACCTTCACGCCGACGTCCCCGTCGCCGAGGACGCGGAAGCCGTCCTCGTCGGTGACGTCGTCGCCGGCGAAGAACACCGCGTCGGCACCGCGCAGGTCGCGCAGGCGGGCGATCGCGTCGCCCTTCGTGACGTGCCGGACCGCGAACTCGAGGATGTCCTTGCCGCCGCGCTCGAGGACGTCCGCGTCGGCGTCGTGCGCCGCTCGGCTCGCCGCGGCGTTCGCCTCGGCGGCGACCTCGGCGCTGACCCGGCGGGTGTGCACGCCGTGCCCGGCGGGCTTGTGCTCGATGACGACGCCCGGGAACCGCGTGCCGACTTCGTCGAGGGCTGCTCCGATGCGTGCGACACGGGCGACCTCGTCGTCCGTGAGCGCCGCCTCGTCGTGCCCGTCGACCCGCCACTCGACGCCGTGCGAGCCCACCAGGGCCATCTCGGCTGGCGCGTGCGTCACCGCCGCGAGGCTGCCGAGCGGACGACCGGAGACGAGCACGACCTCGGTGTCCTTCGCACGCTGCAGGGTGAGCACGGCCGCCCACGACCCGGGCAGCGCCCCGACCTCGGACGGGTCGTCGGCGAACGGCGCCAGGGTGCCGTCGAAGTCGAGGGCGACGATCAGTCGCGGCGCAGCCGCGAGCGTCTCGAGGGCCGCCGTCAGGTCGGTCGTCGCGGTGGTCTCGTCACGCATCACGTGCCTCCCGGGTGTCCTCGGCGGCACGCGCGGTCTGGGCGTCCTCGTCGAAGATGGACATGTTGTCGGTCTGCGCGTCCCGGTGCCGGTCCGTCGGCTCCGTCGCGTTCGGGTCGATCTGGGCGTCGCGCGGCGCGTGCCGGTCGAGCGCCTCGAGGAAGGACCGCGACCAGCGGGCCACGTCGTTCTCGCGGACCCGCTTGCGGAGGGCACGCATCCGGGTGGACCGCTCGCGGCGGGGCATCTCGATGGCGCGCTGGATCGAGTCCTTGAGGGCCCCGATGTCGTGCGGGTTGACGATCACGGCCTGCTTCAGTTCGTCGGCGGCACCGGCGAACTCGGAGAGGATCAGGACGCCGTCGTTGTCGAACCGGGCAGCCACGTACTCCTTCGCGACGAGGTTCATGCCGTCGCGCAGCGCGGTGACGAGCATGATGTCGGCGGCGAGGTAGAGCGCCACCATCTCCTCGCGCGGGTAGCCGTGGTGCAGGTACGCGATCGGCTGGTGCCCGATCACGCCGAGGTCGCCGTTGATGCGCCCGACGGTGAGCTCGATCTCGTCGCGGAGCGTCGCGTAGGTGTCGACGCGCTCACGGCTCGGGCTGGCGACCTGGACGAGCGTGGCGTCCTCCACCGCGATGCGGCCGTCCTCGACGAGCTCGCCGAACGCCTTGATGCGGTGCCGGATGCCCTTCGTGTAGTCGAGCCGGTCGACGCCGAGCAGCACGGTCTTCGGGTTGCCGAGGCTCGCCCGGATCTCGCGGGCGCGTTCCTGCACCTCGGGCCGGTGGGCGATCTCCTCGAAGCCGGCGGCGTCGATCGAGATCGGGAAGTGCCGCGCCTCGACGTGGCGCACCGTGATGCCCTTGCGGCTGCGCGGCGCGGCCGGGTCGTCGACCGGGACGTCGATCGTCGAGCCCTTGGTCGTGTAGCCCTTGATGTGCCGGACGGCGCGGAGGAAGTCGCTCGCGTCGTCGTGGCGCTGGAAGCCGATGACGTCGGCCCCGAGCAGCCCGTCGAGGATCTGCGCGCGCCACGGCAGCTGCGCGTAGATGCCGACGGGCGGGAACGGGATGTGGTTGAAGAACCCGATGGTGAGGTCGGGGCGGCGCTCCCGCAGCAGCGCCGGCACGAGCTGCAGCTGGTAGTCCTGCACCCAGACGATGCCGTCCTGCTCGACGATCTCGGCGATCTGGTCGGCGAAGCGCTCGTTCACCTGCTGGTACGCGTTCCACCAGTCGCGGTGGTAGCTCGGGTGCTCGATGACGTCGTGGTAGAGCGGCCAGAGCGTGTCGTTGCTGAAGCCCTCGTAGTAGTCCTCGACGTCGGACGCGCTGAGCGGGACCGGGACGATGTGGATGCCCTCGTTGTCGAACGGCGCGACCTCGACGTCGGGCTGCCCGACCCAGCCGACCCAGGCTCCGTCGTTCGCGCGCATCACCGGCTCGAGCGCGGTCACCAGGCCACCGGGCGAGTGCCGCCAGCCCTCGTTGCCGTCCTCGTCGACGACGCGGTCCACCGGCAGGCGGTTGGAGGCGACGACGAAGGAGTACCGGGTCTGTTCGGTGCGCGGTGATGCCATGGGGTGGTGGGGTCTCCGTTCCGCCCGGCTCGTGCACCGGGTCCAGCCGTAAGTTACCAGCGCACCGACAGCGGATTCACGGTGGTTCGGCGGGTTGCCGCCGTTCGCTGACGATCCGGACAGCCTCGGTGCCCCGGGACGACCGGTGCCGTGGGCGCCGCCGCCCGCTCACTAGGCTCGTCGGCATGGTCGTGACACGTGCGTGGCGGAACGGGACGGCGGCGGAACGGGACTTCCCGGTCGAGCGGGTCTCGGACCTCATCGGGGCCGACGACACCTTCGTCTGGGTCGACTACACCGACCCCCGCGCCGCCGACCTCGAACAGGTCGAGGAGGAGCTCGGCATCCACGCGCTCGCCGTCGAGGACGCCGTCGAACGCGGGCAGCGGCCGAAGCTCGACCGGTACCGCGACAGCCTCTTCCTGGTCGTCTACGACGTCGACGGGCTCGACGCCGACGGGGAGCTCGTCACCCACGAGGTGAAGGCGTTCGTCACACGGCAGGCGCTCGTCACGATCCACGGCGCCGACGTCGACACCGCTGCGATCGGACGACGGCTCGACGCGAACGCCGACATCGCCGACCACGGGGTGCCGTGGCTCGTGTGGGGGCTGCTCGACGCCGTCACCGACCACGCCACCGGCACCGTCGAGGACATCGAGCGCCGGATCGACGAGCTCGAGGACGACCTGTTCGAGCACGGCGACCCCCGCGAACAGCAGATCCAGCGCCGGTCGTTCCGGCTCCGGAAGGCGCTCGGGGTCCTCCGCCGCCAGGTCGTCCCCACCCGCGACAGCGTCGCGTCGCTCCTGCACGGGGACGCCGAGACGATCTCCGACGGCATCCGTCCGTACTTCCGCGACGTCGAGGACCACCTGCAGTCGATCGCCGACTCGGTCGACCAGCTGCGGGACGCGGTGTCGAGCGTGCTGGACACGAACCTCAACCTCGCGTCGAACCGCCAGAACACGGTGATGAAGAAGGTGACGAGCTGGGCGGCGATCATCGCGATCCCGACCGCCATCACGGGGTTCTTCGGTCAGAACGTGACGTTCCCGGGCGAGGGGCAGTGGGGCGGGCTGTTCGCGTCGCTGGCGCTCATCGTGGCGTCGTCGCTCGTGCTCTACCGGGTGTTCAAGGCGAAGGACTGGCTCTAGCGAACGCCCCGGCGGACCGCTACAGGCGGAGCGCCAGCACGCCCGCCACGACGGTCAGCGGCGCGACCACGCAGCCGAGCGCCATGTACTTCCCCCACGACAGGTGCACGCCCTCGGCCGAGAGCCGTGCGTGCCAGAGCAGCGTCGCCAGGGAGGCCCACGGCGTGATGAGGCACCCCGCGTTCACCCCGACGAGGAGCGCCGCGTAGCGCAGCGCTTCGTGTCCCGCGGCCGGCTCGAGCACCAGGTAGGCGGGCAGGTTGTCGATCGCGTTCGCGGCCAGCGCGCCGGCCCCACCGAGGGCGAGCAGCGCCCCGGTCCCCGTCCCGCCGGACACCGCCTGCACGATCGGGTCGGTGAGCCCGGTGGTGTGCAGGGTCTCGACCACGACGAACAACCCGGCCGCGAACACGAGCGTCGACCACGGCACCCGTGACGGCTTGAGCTCCGACGGGGCTCGGAACGCCGCGACCGCGACGAGCAGCACGGCCGCAGCGATCGCGGCGATCCACACGGTGACGCCGGCGGTGAGGGCGACGACGAGGGCGACGAGCACCCCGGACGCCGACCAGAAGAACACGGGGTCGGTCGCCTGGCGCACGGAGACCGGCGTGTAGCGACCGAAGAGCTTGCCGCGGAACACCACGAGGAGGACCGCGCAGGGAACGACCACCCCGGCGAGCGCCGCCCACACCATGAGCCCGGCGAACGGGATCGGACCGTCGAGCCCGATCCGGTCGACGGCGAGCAGGTTCGTCAGGTTCGACACCGGCAGCAGCAGGGACGCCGTGTTGGCGAGCCACACCGTCGTCAGCGCGAACGGCATCGGTGGCAGGCCGACGCGGCGGGCGAGCGTGATGACGATCGGCGTGAGCAGCACCGCGGTCGTGTCGATCGACAGGAAGACGGTGCACACGACGGCGAGCACGACGACCGCGCCCCAGAGCCCGATCGTGCGACCGCCCCCGACCCGGGCCGCGAGGTCGGCGAGCCGGTCGAACACCCCGGCGTCGGCCGCCAGCTCGGCGACGATCGTGAGTCCGAGGACGAACGCCAGCACCGGGACGACCCGGTCGGCGAGGGTGGCGAGGTCGGACAGGGGCAGCAGGCCGAGGGCGACGCAGACCGCGCCGACCACGAGCAGGGCTCCCCCGATGACGGCCTGACGCAACGGCGGCTCCTCGGGACGTGCACCGGCAGGGCGACCGGCGGCGCTCCAATGTACTGGCCGGTAGCGTGGACGGGACGACGACAGGAGGAACCCGTGCGGAAGTTCATGTTCAACGGTGCCGTGTGGAGCTCGATCATCAGTGGCTACAGCGTGGTGCAGACGACGCGGCAGGGCCCCCGCGACTGGCGCCTGGCGCTGACGTGGGTGGCGTGGCTCGCGACGACCATCGTCGCGATCGGCACGGTCGTCGAGGACGACCGCGCCGTGAAGGCGCGGCAGCCCTAGGGAGCAGCGCAGCGGTCGTGGACGCGACCGGGTGACGCACTGGAGGCACGTGGCGGGTTCGCCCCGTGCCTCCAGTGCGTCACGGGGCCAGGCTCCGTGCGCTCAGCGTTCCGACCGCGGGATGTCGGAGGTCTGGATCGGCCCGGTGAAGAGCGCGCCGTCCTGCTGGTCGGGGCTGAACAGCGCCGAGGCGGACGCCGTCGACGCGGCGCGCCGCGAGGACCGCGGCTCGGCCGCGGCGTCGACCATGAGCACGCGCTGCACCGGCTGCGCGTCCGGGTGGGTGCGCTGGATCCAGGCGACGAGCTCCTCGCGGACGTAGCAGCGCAGGTCGAAGAGCGACGGGGCGTCGTGGGCGGTGACGAGCACCCGGACGTGCACGAACCCCTGCACGGCGTCCGTCACCTGCAGGACCTGCACGCGGCGGTCCCACAGCTCGGTGCGCTCGAGGATGCGCTCGAGTTCGGCGCGCATCTCCCCCGGCCGGACCCGCCAGTCGAGGTCGAACTCGACGGCGCCGAGCAGTTCGCTGTTGGTCCGCGTCCAGTTCTCGAACGGCGTGCTCGTGAAGTACGTCGACGGGAGCACGAAGCGGCGGTCGTCCCAGAGGTGCACGACGACGTAGGTGAGGGTGATCTCCTCGATGCGCCCCCACTGCTGCTCGACCACCACGACGTCGTCCACCCGGATCGACCCCGAGAAGGCGAGCTGCATGCCCGCGAAGACGTTGCCGAGCGTGGACTGCGCCGCGAGACCGGCGATGACCGAGATGAGCCCCGCCGACGCCAGGACGCTCGCGCCCGCCGCCTCGACCCCGGGGAAGGTCAGCAGGATCGCGCCGACGCCGATGATCACGAGCACGGCGACGGTCAACCGGCGGAGCACGAGGACCTGCGTCCGGATCCGTCGGGCGACACGGTTGTCCGGCACGTCGACGCGGTAGCGGTGCAGGCCGAGGCTCTCCAGGAAGATCGCGATCTCGCACGCCAGCCACGTGCCGACGCCGATCGTCACGATGAGGAAGGTGTGCGAGACCTCGTCGCGCCACGGGTACGCGACGGCGTCGCGCGGGACGCTCGTCGAGAACGCCGCCCACACGAGGGCGACCAGGAGCATGGTCCGGGCAGGGTGCTTCGTGCGCCGGGAGAGCACGGCGGCCCAGCGCTTCCGCCGGGCGACCGCGCGGAACACCAGGTGCAGGACGACGGCGGCGACGGCGGTGACGAGGAGCGCGAAGCCGATCGCCACGAGGAGTCGGAGGAGGATGTCCATCCCTCCATCGAAGCAACCGACGACGGACGTCGTTCAGGGAGGCGACCGGTCGGACGTCGGACGCGACCGGGCGGACGACAGGAGGCGCGGTGCCGGACCGGCACCGCGCCTCCAGGCAGGGAGCGCTACTCCTTCGACGACGTGAGGGAGTCCACGTAGTCCTCGTGCTCGCCGACCCACTTCTTCACGATCGACTGGTACTCGGACTGGTCGGCCCCGCTGTTCACGAGGGCGTCCTCCAACGAGTAGAGCGTGTCGGAGTCCATCTCGAACGACTGCAGCCACTTCTGCGCCTGCGGGAAGTCGTCACCGAAGTCCTCGTTCACGATGGTGTGGATGCTCTCGTTCTTGCCGAGCGCGCCCTTCGGGTCCTCGAGGTCCTTCACGTCGAAGGCGTTGTACGCCCAGTGCGGACGCCAGAGCGTCACGACGATGTCACTGCCGTCCTTCTCGGACTTCTTCAGCTCGGAGAGCATGGCCGGCGTCGAACTCGTCACCAGGTCCCAGTCCTCCAGCCCGTAGGCCTTCATGACCTTGTCCTTCACCAGCGCGGTCTCGCCGGCGCCCGGCTCGATGCCGACGATCCGGCCGCCGAAGTCGTCCTTGTGCGCGGCGAGGTCGGCGAGGGAGTCGATCGGCGCGTCGGCGTTCACCGTGAGCTCGAGCGACGCCTGGTCGTTCCACGCGCCGAGGTCCTCGAGCGTCTCGCCGTACTTGTCCATGTACTGCTTGTGGGTGTTCGGCAGCCAGGTGTCGAGCACGGCGTCGTAGTCGCCCTGTGCGAGGCCCTGGTACGCCGGCGCGGGGTCGGCGTAGTCGAGCTCGACGTCGTAGCCCTTCTGCTCGAGCACGTACTTCCACAGCTCGCTGGCCGCGGTGTCCTCGTCCCAGCCGTTGAAGACGACCATCTTCATCGACTTCTGGTCGCCGTTCTCGACGGTGCCGGAGGCGCTGCTCGTCCCGGGGGGCGAGCAGGCGCTGAGGGCGAGGGCGGCGACGGCTCCGAGGCCGAGGGCGGACAGGGTCTTCGTGCGGTTCTTCATGGGTTCCTTCCTGGTTCGACGCGCGGACCGGGCAAGCCGGTGCCGCTCGTCGTCGTCACGACGTGCTGCCGTCGTGCGGTCGGGGGGGGCGTGCTGGGGTGGGCGTCGGGCAGGCGCGTCCGTCAGACGGTCGCCGGCACGGGCTGCTCGTCGCGGACCGCCTCGGGCTCCGTCGTGTCGCGTTCGCTCGCCGACGGGACGGGGCGCTTCGCCGGACGACGCCGCTCCGGGCGCTCGGCACCGAAGGCGGCGGTGACCCGGTCGAGGATGATCGCGAGCATGACGACCGAGATGCCGGCTTCGGCACCGAGGCCGACGTCGATGCGGTTCAGGGCGTTCACGATCTGTCCGCCGAGCCCGCCGGCGCCGACCATGCCGGCGATGACCACCATCGACAGGGAGAGCATGATGACTTGGTTGATCCCGGCCATGATGCTCGGTCGGGCGAGCGGGAGCTGGATCTGGCGCAGGATCCGCCAGGGGCTGGAACCGAACGCGGCACCGGCCTCGACGACCTCGCTGCTGACCCCGCGGATGCCCAGCTCGGTCAGTCGGACGCCGGGGGCGATGGCGAACACGATCGTCGCGATGATGCCGGGGACGGCGCCGATCCCGAAGAGGATGAGCGCGGGGATCAGGTAGACGAAGGCGGGCGTCGTCTGCATGAAGTCGAGCACGGGCTTGATGACCCGGCTCGCCGCGTCCGAGCGCGCTGCCCAGATGCCGAGCGGGACGCTCAGCACGACGGCGATGCCGGCGGCGACGAGCACGAGCGCGAGCGACTGCATCGCGGACGTCCACATGCCGATCGACACGACGAGCGCGAGCCCGACGAGGGTCCCGACGGCGAGCTTCCAGCCCTTGGCCCAGAACGCGATCGCACCGAGGACCACCATCACCGCCCAGAACGGCGGGACGGTGGTGAAGTACTCGATCCACTCGTAGAAGAACGTGAAGATCGCCGCGATGACGTCGAAGAGGCCGCCGAGGGCGGTGGTGATCCAGTCGACGATCGCGTCGACGGCGTCGCCGAGCGGGAGTCGGAATCCGAAGAGGTCGCTCATGCGTCTGCTCCGTTCTGGTCGGTCGTCGCGAGCGTCTGGTCGGTCGTCGCGAGCGTCGCGTCGAGGTCGGAGTCGGAGATGCGGGTGACCGGCTCGAGCACCGGGATCGGCATCGTCGAGGTCGGCACGTTGCCGAGTGCCGCCAGGAGCGTCACACGCGGGATGACCCCGAGCAGGCGCTCCTCGTCGTCCACGACGGCGATCGGCAGCGGCGACTCGACGGCGAGCTCGAACAGGTCGGTGAGCGCCGTGTCCGGGGCGACACGGGCGTACTCGGTGTTCACGATGGCGTCGAGGTTCGTGTCCCCGGCCTTCACCTGCCGCATCACGTGCCGGTCGCGCACCCAGCCCTCGAGCTTCCGGCCGCGACCCGTGACGAACACGGCGGCGGTCTGCAGGTCGCGCATCGTGCGGAGTGCACCGCGCGGGCCGACCGTCAGCGGCACCACGGCCCGAGCGGGCTCCATGACGCTCGCGGCGGTGAGCACGCGGGCCCGGTCGACGTCCTGCACGAACTGGGCGACGTAGTCGTTCGCCGGGTCGGTGAGGATGTCCTCCGGCGACCCGATCTGGACGATCCGGCCGTCGCGCATCACGGCGATCCGGTCCCCCAGGAACATCGCCTCGTTGAGGTCGTGGGTGATGAAGACGATCGTCTTGCCGAGCCGCTGCTGCAGGTCGACGAGCTGCTCCTGCATCTCGCGGCGGATGAGCGGGTCGAGCGCGCTGAACGCCTCGTCCATGAGCAGCACGTCGGTCTCGGCGGCGAGCGCACGGGCGATGCCGACACGCTGCTGCATGCCGCCGGAGAGCTCGTCCGGCTTGGCGTCCGCCCAGACGTCGAGGCCGACGAGGTCGATGACCTCGCGGGCCTTCGCGAGGCGGGTGGTCTTGTCGACGCCCTTCACCTCGAGGCCGTAGGCGACGTTCTCGAGCACGGTGCGGTGCGGCAGGAGCGCGAAGTGCTGGAACACCATCGAGACGCTCGTGCGCCGGATCTCGCGGACCTCCTTCGGCGGCGCCTTCGTGACGGTCCGACCGCCGATCTCGACGGTGCCGGCGGTCGGCTCGAGCAGCCCGTTCAGCATCCGGATGAGCGTGGACTTGCCGGAGCCGGAGAGGCCCATGACGACGAAGATCTCGCCGGGACGCACGTCGAAGGACGCGTCGATGACGGCGGCGGAACCGAGGTCGCGGACCTCGTCACGGGATGCGCCGGCAGCCAGACGGCGGACCGCCTCGCCGGGGCGGCGGCCGAACACCTTGTAGGCGCCGTGGACGCGCACGGCCGGCGCGCCGTTCGGGTCGTCCGGCGTGCTGGCACGCCGGTCCTGGGGTGGTGCGATGGTCAACGGTGCTCCTCGCGCGACCGTGGCGCGGGGAGGCGCACGGCGATCGCGGTGTGGTTGCGGACGGGTCGTCCGGCACCGTGTTCGGCGGCACCGCATCGAGCCCGCGCACCGGTTCTGCTTCACCGGTCAGGCGCAGGGCGAGCGATCACGCACGCGGGGGTCGTACTCGGGACGACCCCGGTCCGGCCGACCGTACGGTCACCTCGAGCGCTGCGTGGTTCGCACGCTCAGAGTGGACGCGTCCTGATCGTCGGTGTCCCTGAAGGGACGTTCAAGGCTATCCACGGGTGTCCCCCGTCGCGAATCGAGGTCCGCCGGAATCCCGGCAACGACGTACCCCGAACACGGCGTGTCGCCCACACCGATGCCGATCGGGATCGTGATCGGGTCGTTACAGTTCAGCCGACTCACATCGTTGTGTGCCGCCCCGCTCCACTCCACCTGTAGCGTGACGCGCATGACAGCGCAGAACGACACCGGCGTGAACCGTGCGCCCGCGAACGACTTCTCGCACGAGCAGGAGGGCTACCAGCACGGACTGAAGCCCCGGCAACTGCAGATGATCGCCATCGGCGGCGCCATCGGCACCGGCCTCTTCCTCGGAGCCGGCGGACGCCTGCACACCGCGGGCCCGGCGCTCGCCCTGACCTACCTGATCGCCGGGATCTTCGCGTTCTTCATCCTCCGCGCGCTCGGCGAGCTCGTGCTGCACCGCCCGTCTTCGGGGTCGTTCATCTCGTACGCCCGCGAGTTCTACGGCGAGAAGTTCGCCTACGCCGCCGGCTGGATGTACTTCCTGAACTGGGCGATGACGTCGATCGTGGACACCACCGCGGTCGCGATCTACCTGCAGTACTGGTCGGCGTTCACCGCGGCGCCGCAGTGGCTGCTCGCGCTCATCGCCCTGGTCGTCGTGCTCGCCGCCAACATGGTCGCGGTCAAGGTCTTCGGCGAACTCGAGTTCTGGTTCGCCCTCATCAAGGTCGCGGCGCTCGTGACCTTCCTGGTCGTCGCGATCATCTGGCTCGTCTTCGCGTTCCCGGTCGAGGCCGGCAGCGAAGCGGTCCGCACCGGGTTCTCGATCTGGGGTGACAACGGCGGGCTCTTCCCGAACGGCGTGCTCCCTGCGGTCATCGTGATCCAGGGCGTCGTGTTCGCGTACGCGGCCATCGAGCTCGTCGGGACGGCATCGGGTGAGACCCAGAACACCGAGAAGGTCATCCCCCGCGCCATCAACTCCGTCGTCTTCCGCATCGCGGTCTTCTACGTCGGGTCGATCGTGCTGCTCTCGCTGCTCCTGCCGTACACCGCGTACAAGGAGGGCGAGAGCCCCTTCGTGACGTTCTTCTCGTCGCTCGGCAACCCGCAGGTCGGCTCGATCGTCGGCGGCATCATGAACTTCGTCGTGCTCACCGCCGCGCTGTCGTCGCTCAACGCGGGGCTCTACTCGACCGGTCGCGCCCTGCACTCGATGGGCATGAACGGGTCGGCTCCGAAGTGGACCACCAAGATGTCGAAGGGCGGCGTGCCGTACGCCGGCATCCTGCTCACCGCGGCCTTCACCGTCGCCGGCGTCGTGCTCAACTACTTCGTGCCGAGCCAGGCCTTCGAGATCGCGCTGAACATCGCCAGCCTCGGGATCATCACGGCGTGGGGCACGATCATCCTCTGCCAGATGCGCCTGCGGCAGTGGGCGAAGCAGGGGCTCGCGAAGGAGCCGACGTTCCGCCTGCCCGGTGCCCCGGTGACCGCCTGGCTGACGCTGGCGTTCCTGGCGTCGGTCATCGTGCTGATGGCGATCGACTACCCCGTCGGCACCTACACGATCGCCTCGCTCGTGATCGTGATCCCGCTGCTCATCGTCGGCTGGTTCCTGCAGCGCGACCGGATCCTCCGCATCGCCGCCCTCCGCGAGGGCGTCACCGGGCCGTACCCGATCACCGGACGCGACCCCGCCAACCAGGTGCGCCGCGGCCACGACGGGGACGGCGACGGCACCGACTGAGGTCGGTCGGCTGACCGTGCGCGGCGGACGGCGGTCCGCAGACACGTCGCTGTCCGCATAGCGACACGAGCCGTCCTCGGATGGCGGAGGGTCCGGCACCCGTCGGTACGATCGGCGGGTGCCGGACCCTTCTGCCTCCCCCACGCTCGATCTCCAACTGACCTGGCGAGGCACGTTCGGCCGTGTCCGGGTCTACGACGACCGGGTGACTGCGGAGACGAGCTACGACCGCGACGGCCTGACGGCGGTGCCGATGGACGAGGTCCGCGGATGGCGACTCGGGCCGTGCGACTTCGACGCGGTGTGCGTCGAGTTCGTCGCACCGGACGAGACGTACCGCGTGCTGCTCGACACCTCCGACGAGCGGCTGGCCGAGCTGGCGCTCCGCCGGGTGCTCGGCACGCCCCTGCCGCAGGAGTCCTGAGCCCGGTCGGTCGGCCCGCTCAGTGGTCGTCCGGCGCGAACTGCGAGACGCGGAAGGTCGCTCCCTGCGGGTCCTGGAGCTCGACCGCACGCGTCCAGTACCCGTCCCAGGTGTCGAGCACCCGTCCGCCGAGCCGTTCCGCCCGCGCCGCAGCGTCGTCGCGGTCGGCCACACGGAACGACACGTGCCAGTCGTCCGGTCCGCCGTCGGTGCCCTCGAGCGCGGCGACGACGTCCGCGAAGCCCTCTGGCGCAGCGGCCTGCCGTTCGTGGATGGCCGGGTCCGACGTCGCTGCCAGGTGCTCGCCGTAGCCGGGCAGGCGGACCATCGTGCTCGGTCCTTCGCGGACGTCCGACACCCGCCACCCGAACAGCCGCTCGTAGAACGAGACCGCCTGCTCGGGCTCGCGAGCGCGGAGATCGCTGAACACCCAGCCGCCCGGCGCGTTGATGTGCTGCGCACCGAGCCGCTCGCGCGCCTGCCAGAGCGCGAACGCGGCGCCCCGTGGATCGGTGCAGTCGACACCGCGACCGGCAGAGCCCCCGGGTCCGGCGTCCGCGGGCTCGGCGGCGGTCCCGCCGAGTTCGACCACGCGGGCGGCGGTCGCGTCGGCGTCGTCCACCGCGATGTACGTGGTCCACGTCGCGGGGTCGTCGCTCGAGGTGATCGCCCCGACGTCGCGCCCGTCGACGCTCACGATGCGGTAGGAACCGGGCGCGCCCGGTGGCACGCGTTCCTCGGCGTCCCACCCGAAAACGCCGGCGTAGAAGGCCAGTGCGGCGTCCGGATCGGGGTGTCGGGCCTCGATCCAGCTCGGCACGCCCTGCGGGTACGAGCGAGGGGTCTCGTCGGTCATGGTGCCTCCGTGCGTCGGCCGGCGATCCACCGGATGCCCCTGGTCTACCCCGGACCGCCGACGCCGGGGCGCGCTGCCAGGGGCGGTGCCGACCGGGCTCAGTCGTCGGTGTCGACCTCGTCCGTGACGACCGCGCCGGAGCCGGCATCGATCCGGACGCTGTGCTTCGTGCCGGACGAGTCGCGGACGTCACCCTCCCAGACGACCTTCCCGAGGTGGTCGTCGAGCCCGAGCTCGGTGATCGTGCCAGCGTGCAGGTCCTCGAACTTCCGCACGGCGTCGCTGACGTCGAGGTCGGCCGCGGCGACGAAGCGCTCGTTCTCGGCCTTGTCGTCCGCGTCGGACTGCTCGGTGCGGGGCGACCCGTCCACCGCGGTGCCCTCGGCGTCGGTGCGCACCTCGTGCTCGTCGCCGTCGCCGGTCACCACGAGGACCTCGTAGGCGGCGGCGTTCTGCTCCTGCTCGACCGAGATCACGGTGCTGGACTCGACGGCCTTCCGGGCGGTCTCGACGGCGGCGAGCAGCGACTCGTTCGACGCGGCGTCGGCCGTGCTGCCCGAGGCCCCACCGGTCGCCGCGCTGCTGCTGCCCGAGCCGGACCCGGCGTCGGCGGCGTCCGAGTCGTCGGAGGCGCACCCGACGAGCGCGAGGGAGGCGACGAGCGGCAGCGCGGCGAGTCCGGCGAGGCGGCGCGCGGTGCGGCTGGTGGTGGTGGTGGTGCGGACGGTGTCGTTCTGGAGAGCGTTCATGCCGGCAAGACTGCCGACCGGGTGCTGAAGCAGACCTGAAGCGCCCTGGTCAGCCACCGAGTGCGATGCTCACCTCGAACCGCGCCCCACCCGTCGGAGCGTCGGTCACCCGGACGGTGCCACCGTGCACGCGGACCGCGTCGTGCACGATCGCGAGGCCGAGCCCGGCGCCGCCCGCGTCGCGGCTCCGGGCCTCGTCGAGCCGGACGAACCGCTCGAACACCCGGTCGCGGTCCCCCGGCGGCACCCCGGCGCCGTCGTCGTCCACGGTCAGCAGGGCGTCCCCGTCGACCTCGGCGAGGGCGACCGAGACGCGGGCGGTGGCGTGGCGGACCGCGTTGTCGACGAGGTTGCGGACGACGCCGGCGAGCACGCGGTCGTTGCCGAGCACCCGCGCCGGGCCGATCCCGGAGCCGTCGACCACCACGCCGCGCCCGCCCGGGTCCGCGCCGTCGGTACGCGCCCGCGCCCGGGCTACGGCGTCCAGTGCGAGGTCGTCGAGGTCCACCGACTTCGCGGCACCGATCCCGCCCTCGTCGAGCCGCGAGAGCTCGAGCAGCGCGGACACCAGGTCCTGCAGCCGGAGCGCCTCCGACCGCACCACGCCGGAGAGCTCGCCGACGTCGACACGGTCCGGGTGCGCGACGGCGACCTCGGCGTGCTGCCGGATCGTCGCGATCGGCGAGCGGAGCTCGTGCGAGGCGTCGGACACGAACCGGCGCTGCGCCTCGGCAGAGCGGTCGAGTCGCTCGAGCATGGCGTTCATCGTCGTCGCGAGCCGGGCGATCTCGTCGCCCGTGTCCGGCACGTCGACCCGGGCGTCGGGACGGGCCGTGCGGATCGTGTCGACCTCGCCCCGCATCCGGTCGACCGGACGGAGCGAGCGACCGGTGACTACCCACGTCACGAGCCCCATCAGGAGGACCAGGACGGGGACGCCGACCGCCAGCAGCCCGATCGCGGCGCGCAGGGCGGTGTCGGACTGCTCGAGCGAGGCCCCGTAGACGAGCGTGGCCTCGCCGCCGCCGGGCAGGTCGACGTCGTCGGCCACGAGCAGCCACCGCTCACCGTCGTGGTTCCAGCGGGACTCGTCGGCGGTCGGCAGGGCGGGCGGGTCGGCGTCGTCGCCGTGCGCGAGCACCGAACCGTCCTCGGCGACGACCTGCACGAGGACGTCCTCGTAGCCGCTCACGGCTGCGGCGCCGTCGGCCTCCACGCGCGAGGACGCCTGCTCGAGCCCGGCCTCCGCCGAGGTCCGCACGCCGTCGAGCAGCACGAGCCGGAGCACCACGACGAACGCCGCGGCACCGACGAGGAGCGCCGCGAGCACGACCGCCACGGCCCCGAGCGTGGTGCGCGCGCGGACCGACCGGAATCGTCGACGGCCGGACGACACACGGTCAGCCACCGTTCGCCGCCAACCGGTAGCCGGCACCGCGCACGGTCTCGAGCGCCGTCCGTCCGAACGGCCGGTCGAGCTTCCGGCGGAGGTGCCCGACGTAGACCTCGACGATGTTCGGGTCCCCCTCGAAGTCGACGTCCCAGACGTTGTCGATGACGTCCCGTTTCGAGCAGACCTGTCCGGCCCGCCGCGCGAGGAACTCGAGCACCGCGAACTCCCGGCTGGTCAGCTCGACGGGCGTTCCGGCGCGGGACACCGTGCGCGCGGCCGGGTCGACGACGAGGTCGCCGAGCGTCAGCACCGCCGGACGCTCGCGAGCGCCGCGACGGACCAGGGCACGGAGCCGTGCGACGAGCACGGGGTGCGAGAACGGCTTCGTCACGTAGTCGTCGGCACCGGCGTCCAGCGCCTCGACCTGGTCCCACTCGCCGTCCTTCGCCGTGAGCATGAGGACGGGGGTCCAGTCGCCGTCGGCACGCAGCTGCGCGCACACCGCCCAGCCGCTGAGGCCCGGCATCATCAGGTCGAGCACGATCGCGTCGTACGTGAACTCACGGGCGTGCCACAGGCCGTCGACGCCGTCGTGCGCGACGTCGACCGCCCAGCCCTCGGCCTCGAGGCCGCGGCGCACGCCGTCGGCGAGCCGCACTTCGTCGTCGACCACCAGCACACGCATGGGTCGATCCTCCCGGGTCCCGCTGAAGCGCGCCTGAAGCGGAGTGGACGGGACCGGGTACCGGACTGGAGGCGCGGTGCGGGCCCGCCACGCGCCTCCAGGCCGTCAGCCGGTCGCGTCAGCCGGTCGCGTCTGCCGCCGCTCAGACGAGCAGGAGGATCCCGGCGACCACGGCGGCGACGGCGATCGCCAGGGCGATGAGGAGCAGCACGAGGTGCACCGTGTAGAAGGTGGTCGGCTTGCCGGCGGCGTCCCGCGCTCGGCTGTCCTTCGCGACGCGCTGGAAGAAGCGCGGCCAGGTGACGACGTTGAAGACGGCACCGATGAACAGGACGAGGGCTGCGAAGACGGTCACCCGACGATCCTAGAGCCGGGGGCGGTGGTGCTCGGCCGCCCCCAACGCGGCCGAGACCCACCCCGGCGGCCACACGATCTGTAGCACCTGCTACAAACCCTACACGGCACCCTCGGCGGAGTCGAGCCATCCAGTGGGATCGGTGTCCCGCTGTCGGCTACGCCGTCTCGAGGGCCGCCTCGGCGTCGGACAGCGCGGTGCGCTCGGCCTCGCTGAGGGGTCGGCGCGCCCGCCGTGCGCCGTCGTTGATCTCCACGATGAGCCGGCTGAGCCGGGTGGCCGGGTCGACCGACTCCGGGTAGGCGTTGTCGATCCCGACGCGCTCGTGCAGGGGCGCGAGCCGGTGCAGTGCGACCTCGACCCGGCGCGACCGCCGACGGCGCGACACCTGGTGACCGATGACGAGCAGGAGCATCCCCGACGAGACGCAGATCACCGCCCCCGGCGTCGTGACGTCGTACGGCAGTGCCAGCGCGTGCGTGGTGTCGAGGTCGCCGAGCACGTGCGCCAGGTCCATCACCACGACGACCACCATCCGGACGACGCCGAGCACGCCGCCGAGCACGAGCACCCACAGCCCGACGAGGTCCGTCGTGGTGCGGGCCTCCCGGAGGCGCAGGACGCAGATGAGCCCCGTCGCACCCAGCGCCACCCCGAGGTAGACCGTCTGCGCGATCGAGTACACCGCGGCTGCCGGGTGCTGCCCCGCGTCGAGCATGAACGTCGTCGTGGTCGGCGGCTTGTCGAGCACCGTGAACGCCACGACGACCACGACCACCACGACGGCGCAGGTGACGACGATCGCGTTCCGCAGCCAGGGCCGCGCCGCCCCGACCGCCTTCGCCACGCCCCAGAGCAGCGTGCTCGTGCCGGCGACCATGAGGCAGTCGCTGATCACCGTGACGACGTTGAACCCGCCGAGCAGCGGATCGAGCCAGCGGTACAGCGGATCGACGTTCGTGACGATCGTCGCCGCGAAGAGCAGGAAGGTGACCGCGAGGGTCCGGTCCTGCCGACGCTGCAGCACGAGCAGCGTCACGGTGCCCGCGATGAGGAGGAGCGCCTCGACGACGGAGACGATCACCCGAAGACCCCGCGGAAGGCACTCGGACGGTCGCGGTGGTCGCGGATGAGCCCGGCCAGCCGGTCAGCGAAGACCTCGGCCTCGTGCTCGTACTCGTTCGAGAACAGTCCGCGGGCGAGCGCCCGCTCGACCTTGTACTCCGGCAGGTCCGGGATGACGTCGCGGATGTAGGCCGCCTGGGGCGCGTGGTCCTGGTGCCGGTGCAGGATGTGCCCGAGCTCGTGCCCGATCACGAACGACCGGAAGGTCCGCGACGCCGTCGGCGAGATCATGATGAGGTGCTGGCGCTCGAGCGTCGCGACGAACCCGCAGACCGGCTCCGCCGCGAGGAACGCCTCTTCGCGCACCACGATGGGCTTGCCGACCACGGTGGCCGCGGCGGACACGGCCTGGTCGACGTCCGACCAGCCCTCGGCGGCGCCGCGCGCCCAGAACTCCGCGACGAAGTCGGCCCGGTCGGGTCCGGCGGTCTGGTCCCGCGTCATACGACGCTCCCCCGCTCGGACTCCTCCTCGAGGACCTCGGCGATCCGGCGGAGCGCCTCGGGCGAGAGCTCGCCGGGGAACGTGCGGGCCGCGAACCCGCTGACCCGCGCCGACCGGAGGGACCGGACGAGCGCCAGCTGCGCACCGATGCGCTCGGGGACGTCGCTGTCCTCGAGCAGGAACCGTTCGTCGACCTCGAAGTACCCGGCGAGCAGCCGCAGGAGCCCGGTGTCACGGTTCCGCCGACCGTCGCCGGACAGCATGTAGGTCCACTTGGCGCGGGACAGCGAACCGCCCTGCTCGGCGACGTACTCCTCGATCGCGGCGAACGGCACGGGCGACCCGCGCTGGGCCTCCTCGAAGTCGAGCAGGAGGTTCAACCGGCGCGCGAGTTCGGCGGCGTCGAGGACACCGCCCTTCGGATCTGCTGTCGCCATGTCGATCGGACTCCTCCCCAGCCGCACGTCGTGCATGACATGCTAGCGCGGCCCGCTCCGGCGCCGCGGCTACCCTCGGAGGGTGCCCGCTGCCTACCCGTCCACGATCGCGGAGCCGGTCGAGCACGAGATCGTCATCACGAGGTCGCGCTTCATCACCACCGTCGCGCCGGTCGCCGACGTGGCGGACGCGGACCGCGTGATCGCCGAGGTCCGGCGGCGCCGGTGGGACGCCCGGCACAACTGCACCGCGATGGTGACCGGGGTCCTCGGGGACCAGGCGCGCTCGTCCGACGACGGCGAACCCTCCGGCACCGCCGGGGTGCCGATGCTCGAGGTGCTCCGGCGGCGGGACCTGACCGACGTGGTCGCCGTCGTCACGCGGTACTTCGGCGGGGTGAAGCTCGGCGCCGGCGGCCTCGTCCGCGCCTACTCGACCTCGGTGTCGGAAGCGCTCGACCGGGCCGCCCTCGTCCGGCGGCAGGCGCTCACCCGGGTCACGGTGGACGCGCCGCACGCCGACGCCGGACGGATCGACAACGTCCTGCGCGACTGGGTCCGGCACCACGGCGCCACGCTGGGCGACCCGGTCTACGCCGCGACCGCGACCTTCGAGCTGTGGGTCCCGCGCGACGCCCTCGATCCGCTCCGCGCAGACCTCGCCGCGGCCTCGGCCGGCGTGCTCGAGCCGGTCGTCGGCGAGGAGCGCGTGGTCGACGTCCCAGCGGGCTGAGCGCCGACGAGATCGCACCCGAGCGGCACGTCGGGCGTGTCTCGCCGAGGCACCCATCCGCACCGGGAACGACGAAGGCCCCGACTCGGTGAGCCGGGGCCTTGCTGGTGCACCCCCTCGGACTTGAACCGAGAACCCACTGATTAAGAGTCAGTTGCTCTGCCAATTGAGCTAGAGGTGCATGTTGCGCTTCGCTGCTGCAACGGGAAACAACAATAGCATGGGTTTCGCGTGCTCTTGACCACTCGGGGCACCGAACCGAACAGGAGCACCATGACCGACCGTCTCGCCGCCGGCGACACCGCCCCCGACTTCACCCTGCCCGACCAGGACGGCACCGAGCACTCGCTCGCCGCACTGCGCGGCAAGAAGGTCATCGTGTACTTCTACCCGGCGGCGTCCACCCCGGGCTGCACCACCGAGGCGTGCGACTTCCGCGACAACATGTCGTCCCTGCAGGCGGCCGGCTACGAGGTGCTCGGCATCTCGAAGGACGACCTTCCGGCTCTCAAGGAGTTCCAGCACGAGCAGGCCCTGACCTTCCCCCTGCTGAGCGACCCGGACCTCGCCGTGCACAAGGCGTACGCGGCCTGGGGCGAGAAGAACAACTACGGGAAGATCGTCACCGGCACGATCCGGTCGACGATCGTGGTCGACGAGGACGGCACCGTGCAGCTGCCGCTCTACAACGTGAAGGCCACCGGGCACGTGGCGAGCCTGCGGAAGAAGCTCGGTCTGGTCTGAGGACCGGACCACGGCACGAACTGGCGCGCCCCGCTCAGCGGTGACGCGCCAGCGTCACGCGGGGCGCGCCGACCGAGCCTGCGAGGGAGGTGTGCCAGCTGGCACCGCGCCTCCAGTCCGTTCGTCGGATCCGTCTACTCGGCCGGACGGGCGAGCGCCTCCGTCACCGGACGCGACAGCACCAGGGTGATCCCGAGGAGCGCCGGGATGAGCAGCAGCCAGCCGACGGCGGGCACGCGGAAGACGCCCTGGAACGCGCCGATCGCGAGCGCACCCTGCAGGACCTGCCAGACGATGATCCCGGAGCGGACCCACGGGCGACGGTTCCGCAGGCCGATGACGAGGGAGCCGAGCCAGAGCGCCGCGATGGCGGACAGGATGGTCAGCGCGATGCCGGAGGCGATGCTCGTCGCCGGCGCGACGACCAGCTCGACGATCAGGACGACGGTCACCACGACGAGGGCGGCGAACTCCACGCCGACGACCACGAGGAGCGCCACGAGGGCAGGAGACCTCCGCTCCGCGGGCTCGGACTCGTTCGGGGTGGTGTCGGGCACAGCATTCCTCCAGCGTCGGAACCCTTGATTTGGCCCTACCAGTATGGAACGATATTCGAGGTCGTTTGGACGGCACGATGTGGTGTGCGTCTCCCGTGGTTCGACGCTCCTCCCCCGAGCGTTCGCGGGCGTCAGACTCGCTTCCAGCGGACTCCTCCCCCACGGGTGTCCCCTCGTGCCTCGCGCATGCTCAGCGTTCCGATCCCCGAACCGCGGCCCCGGCCTGCCGTTCGAGCATCGATTTCAAGGAGCACCACACATGGACTGGCGTGACCAGGCAGCCTGCCTCACCGCGGACCCCGAGCTCTTCTTCCCCGTCGGGAACACCGGACCGGCCGTCGACCAGATCGAGAAGGCCAAGTCGGTCTGCGCTCGCTGCACGGTCACCGAGATGTGCCTGCAGTACGCACTCGAGAACAACCAGGACTCCGGTGTCTGGGGTGGCCTCAGCGAGGACGAGCGTCGTGCGCTGAAGCGCCGCGCCGCTCGCGCCCGTCGCGCCTCCTGACGCACGCGTCCTGACGCACTGACGCCCGCCGTCCCCTCGGGGCGGCGGGCGTCGTCGTGTCCGGGGTGCGGGTCGCGTCCGCGGACGCCGACGCGTGCCCGTGCGCGTGCCCGTGCCCGTGCCCGTGCTTTGCACCCGCGTACGAACATCGCGCCCTCGCACACCCGGGCGCGATGTTCGTGTCGGGGTGCAACGAGGTCGGCGTCGCTGGCGGCTCGGGGCGCCATGTCCGTGGCGGGGCGCAACGGGGACGAGGCGCGCCGGTGCCGGCGGCCTGCGGCGGACGCCGGGCGCTACGCGGCGGCGGTGAGCCAGCGGAAGGGGATGGTGATCGTCACCTCGGTGCCGCTGCCGGTCAGGGTGTGCCAGTCGATGGTGCCGCCGAGCTCGCCCTGGATGAGCGTGCGGACGATCTGCGTTCCCAGACCTGAGCCGACCTTGCCCTCCGGCAGACCCCGGCCGTTGTCGCGGACCTGGATGTCGAGGTGGTCGTCGAAGCGCTCCGCCACGATCTCGACCTCGCCGTCGCGGCCGTCGAGCCCGTGTTCGACGGCGTTCGTGACGAGCTCGGTGAGCCCGAGCGCGAGCGGCGTCGCGGCCTCGGACGGCAGGACGCCGAACTCGCCGGTCTTCTTCGGGTGTGCGGTCGTGTTGTGCGAGGCGGCGACCTCGGTGACGAGCTTGAGGACGGAGTCGAAGACCTCGTCGAAGTCGACCGTCTGACTGAGGCCGCTCGACAGCGTGTCGTGCACGACGGCGATCGCCGCGACGCGCCGCATCGCGTTCTGCAGTGAGGTGCGCGCCTCGTCGGAGTGGGTCCGCCGAGCCTGGATCCGGAGCAGCGACGCGACGGTCTGCAAGTTGTTCTTGACGCGGTGGTGGATCTCGCGGATCGTCGCGTCCTTCGTGATGAGCTCGCGCTCCTGGTGCCGCAGCTCGGTGACGTCGCGGCACAGCACGATCGCGCCGATGCGGTCACCGTGGTCGCGGAGCGGGATCGACCGGAGCGAGACGGTGACGCCCTTCGACTCGACGTCGGCCCGCCACGGTGCGCGCCCGGTGACGACCAGCGGCAGGGACTCGTCGACGTCGAGTTGGGAGCCGATGAGTTCGGTGGTGACCTCGGCGAGGGACTTCCGCTCGAGTTCGCCCTCGAAGCCCATCCGGTTGAACGCGCTGAGGCCGTTCGGGCTCGCGAAGGTGACGATGCCGTTCGTGTCGAGCCGGAGCAGTCCGTCGCTCGCGCGCGGCGCACCACGACGGGGTCCGGCCGGGGCACCGATGTCCGGGAAGTCGCCGGTGGAGATCATGCCGAACAGGTCGTTCGCACTCGCCGTGAAGTTCAGCTCCTGCCGGCTCGGCGTGCGCATCTCGTCCTGGTTGGAGTGCCGTGTGACGACGGCGATGGGGCGCTCGGTGGTCTCGGCGCTCTTCGCGCTGAGCCGGCGCAGCACGGGGATCGCCCGCACGCGCGTCGGGGTGTCCTCGTACCAGTCTGGCTCGGCCGAGTCGACGACCTTGGCTCCGGCGAAGCACTCGGTGACCTGCTCGCGCCACTCCTCGCGGATCTCCTGCCCGACGATGTCGCGGTAGAAGAGCGTCGCGGCGGAGCTCGGGCGGGCGTGCGCGACGGCCACGAACGAGCCGTCCTCGGCCGTGGGGACCCACAGGACCATGTCGGCGAAGGACAGGTCGGCGAGCAGCTGCCAGTCACCGACGAGCAGGTGGAGCCATTCGACATCGGCATCGGAGGAACGGCCTTGTGCGAGGACGAGGTCACTGAGGGTCGACACTCCGTCAGTCTAGGTGCGCCCCGCTGTGGACAACGTCGCGCTGTCCACAGCTCTACCGCTGTCATATTTCTCATGTTGCACTCGCCATACGCTCGCCCCGACGAAAGGGGCAGAGTGGCCGAGGAAGCACGCCGCATCGACGACCGAGGGGCGACGGCGGAGACCACGCGGCTCACAGCCGTCCCACCACCGACCGACGCGCACGACACGGCGCGGGCCCTCGGGCTCTGCGTGGCCGAGATCCTGACCGGCGCGCGTGAGGTCGACAGCATCGCTCGGTGGATCACGGACGACGTGCACCGACACCTGCAGCATCGCTCGGCCGTGGCCGCGCGGTCGCGGCAGCTCGGCGGCCGTTCGCGAGCCCGGGCCCTCCTGCGCGTCGGGAGCGTGATCGTCTGCTGCCCGGCGGACGGCGTCGCCGAGGCGACGATCGTCGTGCACACCCGCAGCCACGCCCGGGCGGTCGCGATGCGGCTCGAGGAGCGACAGGGACGGTGGCGGGCGACGGCGGTGGGGGTCCTGTGACGGAGCGCGGGCGCCGTGGACGTGCGCCACCGACGACGGGAGGCGCGGTGCCAGCCGGCACCGCGCCTCCTGTCCGGCAGTGTGGTCGCGTCAGCCCTTCTTGGCGGCCTGACGACGCTCGGCACGGTTGCTCGCCGCGGCCTGGCCGGATGCCGTGGCGGCGTTGCCGAACGCGGAGCCCTGCTCCGGCCCGGCGGCCGCTTCGGCCTCGGCCTGCGCCTTCTGTGCGCGAGCGGTCGCGGCCTGCTCGAGGCGGCCGCGCTCGTCGCGGACCTCGACCTCGCCGTCGATGGACGGTGCCGAGTACTCGAGCCCGGAGACCTCGTCCTCGCCGAGACCCTTCGCCTCGATGACGGCGTTCTCGCCGTCGGACTGCACCTGGACCTCGAGGTTGAACAGGTAGCCGACCGACTCTTCGCGGATCTGCCCCATCATGCTCTGGAACAGGGCGTAGCCCTCACGCTGGTACTCGACCAGCGGGTCGCGCTGCGCCATCGCGCGGAGGCCGATGCCGTCCTTGAGGTAGTCCATCTCGTAGAGGTGGTCACGCCAGCGGCGGTCGATGACCGACAGGACGACGCGACGCTCGAGCTCACGCATCGCCTCTTCGCCGAGGAGTTCCTCACGCGTGGTGTAGGCGAGCTTGGCGTCGGAGAGGATCTCACGGCCGAGGAACTCGCGCGAGGCCTTGCCCTTCGACCCGGCCTCGGTGATGACCTCGTCGATGGAGATCGAGATCGGGTAGAGCGTGCCGAGCTCGGTCCACATGGCGTCGAGGTCCCAGTCGTCCGGAGAGCCCTCACCGGTGTGGGTGTCGATGACGTCATCGACGACGCTCTTCAGGAACGACTGCGCACGGTCGTGGATGTCGTCGCCCTCGAGGATGTGACGGCGGTCGCTGTAGATCGCCTCGCGCTGGCGGTTCAGGACGTCGTCGTACTTCAGGACGTTCTTGCGGATCTCGGCGTTGCGGCCCTCGACCTGCGCCTGCGCGGAGCGGATCGCCCGGCCGACGAGCTTGTTCTCGATCGCCAGGTCGTCCGGCACGTTCGAGCGGCCCATCAGGCTCTCGGCGGCACCGGAGTTGAACAGGCGCATGAGGTCGTCGGTCAGCGACAGGTAGAACCGGCTCTCGCCCGGGTCGCCCTGACGACCGGAACGACCACGCAGTTGGTTGTCGATGCGGCGGGACTCGTGGCGCTCGGTGCCGAGGACGTAGAGACCGCCGGCCTCGCGGACCTTGTCGCCCTCTTCCTTGATCTCGGCCTTGACGCGCGCGAACACGTCGTCCCACGCGGCCTCGTACTCCTCCGGCGTCTCCGTCGGGGAGAGTCCCTTCGCGTGCATCTCCTGCACGGCGAGGAACTCGGAGTTGCCGCCGAGCATGATGTCGGTACCACGGCCGGCCATGTTGGTCGCGACCGTCACGGCGCCGAGACGACCGGCCTGGGCGACGATCGCAGCTTCACGCGCGTGGTTCTTCGCGTTGAGGACCTCGTGCTTCACGCCCTTCTTGGCGAGGAGCTTCGACAGGTACTCGGACTTCTCGACGCTCGTGGTGCCGACGAGGACGGGCTGGCCCTTCTCGTGGCGCTCCGCGATGTCCTCGGCGACCTGCTCGAACTTGGCCTTCTCGTTCTTGTAGACGAGGTCGGTCTGGTCGATGCGCTGCATCGGCCGGTTCGTCGGGATGATGACCACGCCGAGCTTGTAGGTCGACATGAACTCGGCGGCCTCGGTCTCGGCGGTACCGGTCATGCCGGACAGCTTCTGGTAGAGGCGGAAGTAGTTCTGCAGGGTGACCGTGGCGAGGGTCTGGTTCTCGGCCTTGACCTCGACGCCCTCCTTCGCCTCGATCGCCTGGTGGATGCCCTCGTTGTAGCGACGGCCCATCAGGATGCGGCCGGTGTGCTCGTCGACGATGAGCACCTCGCCGTTCATCACGACGTAGTCCTTGTCCTTCTTGAACAGGGCGACGGCCTTGATGGAGTTGTTGAGGAACGAGATCAGGGGCGTGTTCGCCGACTCGTACAGGTTGTCGATGCCGAGGTAGTCCTCGACCTTCTCGATGCCGGGCTCGAGCACGCCGACGGTGCGCTTCTTCTCGTCGACCTCGTAGTCCTCGCCCGGGGTCAGGCGGGTGGCGATCGACGCGAACTCGGTGAACCAGCGGTTCGCCTCGCCCGAGGACGGGCCGGAGATGATGAGCGGCGTGCGGGCCTCGTCGATGAGGATCGAGTCGACCTCGTCCACGACGGCGAAGTAGTGGCCACGCTGCACCATGTCGGAGGACTGCCACGCCATGTTGTCGCGCAGGTAGTCGAAGCCGAACTCGTTGTTCGTGCCGTACGTGATGTCGGCGGCGTACTGCTCGCGACGCTCGGCCGGCGACTGGTTCGCGATGATGCAGCCGGTCGTCATGCCGAGGGCACGGAACACACGGCCCATGATCTCGGACTGGTACGACGCGAGGAAGTCGTTCACGGTGATGACGTGCACGCCGCGCGACGGGATGGCGTTGAGGTACGCCGCGGTCGTCGCGACGAGGGTCTTGCCCTCACCGGTCTTCATCTCGGCAATGTTGCCGAGGTGGAGCGCCGCGCCGCCCATGAGCTGCACGTCGAAGTGCCGCATCCCGAGGGTGCGCTTCGCTGCTTCCCGCACGGCCGCGAACGCCTCGGGCAGGAGGTCGTCGAGGGTCTCGCCGTTGGCGTACCGCTCGCGGAGCTCCTTCGTCTCGTCCTGGAGTTCCTCGTCGGTGAGACTCGCGAAGTCGTCCTCGAGGTCGTTGATCGCCGAGGCGTACGCCTTCAGCCGGCGGAGGGTGCGTCCTTCACCGATGCGGAGGACCTTCTCCAGCACGTTTGCCACGTGAGCTCCTTACGAGATCGTCACGCGCGACCTGCGCGATGCGAACAGCCAGTCATGCTAGCAACCGGATCGAACCGGGTGCTGGGAGCGGCGCGGGTGTGCGCGGCCCGCGAACGGACCGCGCACACCCGGGACTGCCGGTCGCGGCGTCAGGCGATCGCCGACGCCGGTTCGGACTCCGCCCCGGACAGTGCCGCCGACGAGCCGCCCGCGGTCTGGTCGTCGATGCCGATGACGCCGTAGTCCCAGCCCTTCCGGCGGTAGACCACGCTCGGCCGGCGCGTCTCCGCGTCGACGAACAGGTAGAAGTCGTGTCCGACGAGCTCCATGAAGTAGAGCGCGTCGTCGACCGTCATCGGCGCGGCCTCGAAGACCTTGTGCCGGATCACGACGGGGCTGTACACCTCGTCCTCGTCCTCACCCCGGTCGGTGACGACGGGCACGGCGCCGGTGGCGACGTCCTCGATGAGCTTGCCGTCGGCGGGCACGATGCCCATGCGCTCGAACGCGGTGCCCGAGGCCTCGGCCACCGAGGTCGGGGCGTGCCGTCCGCGGTGCACCTTGCGGCGGTCGCGTGCCCGGCGCAGGCGCTCCATGATCCGGGCGAACGCGAGGTCGAACGCGGCGTACTTGTCCGACGCCGCGGACTCTGCCCGCACGAGGGGGCCGGGGCCGATCAGTGTGAGCTCGACGCGGTCCTCGCCCTGGGAACCGCCCGCCTTTTCGTGGTGGCGGCTGATGCGCACCTCGAAGGCGAGGGCGCGGTCGGCGAGCACGTCGATCTTCTCGGACTTCTGTTCGACGTAGGTGCGGAATCGGTCGGTGACCCCGATGTTCCGGCCCGTGATCGTCACGTCCATGTGGCGGCTCCCATCCAGACTCAGCGCGTCGCCTCCATCCGGCGATCCTGAACGCCTTGCCGCGAGGCTAGACCCGGAGCCACCACGGCGTCACGCGATCGCGGTGAGTCGTGGAGACACCCACCGGACACCCAGCGGCCACCGGGCGTTCACTCGTCGACGCTCGCCACCGCGACGCAGCGCACCACGCGGCCACCGGCGGCACGCACCGCCCGCACCGCCTCGGCCATGGTGACGCCGGTGGTCACGACGTCGTCGACGACCACGACGTCCTTCCCGGCGACGCCGTCGGCACGCAGCGTGCTGACGGTCGCCGCGACCCGTTCGACCGCGCTGCGCTCCTTCTGCCCGTGCCCCGGTCGGTGCGCCGAACGCCCGCGCCCCGGACGCGACGTCGCCGGAGTCGCCGGTGCGTCGGTGGGCGGACACACTCGCCGGGGCGGCGGCCGACGCACGCGCCGGAGCGCCCTCGGTCGACGCACTCCCCCGCGTGCCAGGAGCAGCACCACGGGGTCGAACCCGCGGCGCCGGGCTCCGTGCCGCGACGGCGGGACCCGGAGCAGGAGCGTCCCCGCCGGGGCCTCGGCGAGCGCCGCCCGCACGAGCGCACCGAACCGGGTGCCGAGCGGTCGTGCGAGGTCCACGCGCCCGCGGAGCTTCAGTTCGAGCAGGAGCGTCCGGACCAGTCCCCCGTACTCGAACCCCGCGTCGAGCCGCACCCCGGCCACGAGGCGCACGCGACGGGGCTCGCGGTCGAGCGCGCTGCGGCAGGCGGAGCACAGGGCACGGTCGGGCGCGCCGCACCCCGCGCAGACGATCGGCAGGACGAGCCCGAGCACCGCGAGGACCGCGTCCTGCCAGGGCCGGTCGGTCGTCGTCACGTCCACCAGGGTGGCGGTGACCGGACGCCGGGCGGGAGGCCGTCCCGGAGACCGTGGACGGGCCTCCAGGCTGGACGCCCTGTGGAGGAGGACCGGACCCGCCCCGTCAGCGCTGGATGCCGAGCACGTCCGCGGTGACGCCCGTCGCCTCCCAGCCTCCGCCGGTGGACTGCCGCACCGAGCCGTCGGACATCCGCAGCAGCATCGAGCCGGCGCTGCCCCCGGCGATCGCGGTCGCCCGTCCGTCCGGCTTCGGCAGGGTGCTCGACTGGCCGCCGACGGTCGTCCGCACGATCTCGGGACCGTTCGCGGTCTGGCCGAGCGACGCGATGTCGGAGTCGTTGATCCACGCGGCGCCCACGGCGTCACCACTGGCCGCCTGCACACGGACCGGCGGGCCGAGGGCCGTCGGGGTCCGGTCGGAGCCCCGCACGATCGCCATCACGTAGAGGCTCGGTCCGTCACCGCTCTCGATGAGCGCGAGCGCGCGCGTCGAGTCGCGGGAGACCTGGAACGACACCATCGTGCCCTTCGGCAGGGTCGTGCTGACCACGTGGGGATCGCCACGGAGGCCGTAGGCGGTGACCTTCCGGGTGTCCGACGAGGCCGCGACCCAGGCGAAACCGAGATCGTCGACGGACGGCGGGACGAGGTCGTCGGTCGCATCCACTCGCAGTCGTGACTGGGGCCGGACCACGAAGACGCCGTCCTCGTTGCCCACCACCGCGGCCGTGCCGGACGCGGAGATCGCGAACGAGGACGGGTCGAGACGGCCCACCTCGTCCCCGATGCCGTTGCCGAGCTCGGCGATCTTGTCGGAGGACGGCGACGCGTAGCCGACCGAGCCGTCGCGCTCGACCAGCGGTCGGGCGTCGACGTCGGGGTTCACCTGGGCGTCGGAGCCGGTCGTGTCGGGGACCGAGAACGGGGCACCCTCCACGGTGATCGACACGGAGGACACGGTGGCCACCGACGCGAGCGACCGGCGGAGCTGGTCGCGCATCTGGGCGCGCTCCTGGCTGCTGGCGCTGAGGGCGTCGCTCGAGAGGTCGACGAGGGCCTTCCCGCTGTCGATCGTCACGGCGTTCAGGGAGAGCTGCGTCCCCGCGGGGAACGACGTGACGACGGCGTCCTTCAGCCAGTCGGCCGGACCGGCGAGCAGCGCACTGGCGATCCTCGTGCTCGTCGAGGAGCGGGCGAGGAACCAGCGCTCGTCGGGCACCAGGAACTCGTGCGTCGGGTCGAAGAAGTAGAGCGCGTGCTGCTGGAACACCGAGTCGAAGTTGACCGGGGACAGGATGATCCCGTCCGGCGCGTAGGCGATGCGCCACTCCCCGTCCTCCCGCGTGAACTGGAAGGTCAGCGTGGTCGAGGTCGGCCGGACGGCCTGGGTGTACTGGCCCGCGGCGTCGACGGTGGCGCTCGCGGTGAGGGTGTAGCTCAGCTCGCGGTCACCGACGCGCTCGACCGTGGGGTTGTCCTCGCGGATGGTGACGCCGCGGCGGGGGTTCCACGTCTCGGCGTACCCCGACGCCAGGAACTGCCGTGCCACCGCGTAGTCGTCCTGCGCACCCGTGCCGGCGGCGATGAACCCGCGGAGGATCGCCGTCTGGTCGGACCCGGCCACGGGCTTGAACGGCCGGTAGTCGAGGCCGGACACCGACTCGTCCTTGATCGTCTGGCCGGACCGGACCGGACCGTCGGTGGGGATCGCGGCGCAGGCGGAGACCGCGACCACGGTCGCCGCGGCGAGCGCGACGGCGATGAGGTGTCGGAACCGGGTGCGCATCAGTCTTCCTCTCGCACGGCCCGGGGGCCGTCGTAGGACTCGTCGAGGTCGGGCAGCGGGATGGCCGAGGTCGTGACCGCGACGCGCTCGCTGCGGGGCAGGGTGAGGACGAACGTGGACCCCTCGCCGGGGCGGGACCAGACATCGATCCGTCCGCCGTGCAGGTTCGCGTCGCCGAGGGAGATCGCGAGCCCGAGGCCGGTCCCGCCGATGGTGCGCTTCCGGCTCGGGTCGGCGCGCCAGAACCGGTCGAACACTCGGGCGGCGTCCTCCGGTGGCATGCCGATGCCGTGGTCGCGGACGGCGATCGCGACGGTGCGGGCGTCGCTGTCGACGATCACCTGCACGGGCTTCGCGTCGCCGTGCTCGATCGCGTTGCCGACGAGGTTGCGGAGGATGCGCCGGACGCGCTTGGCGTCGAGCTGCATCGTGGTGTGTCCGCCGGGGGTCACCAGCTGCAGGTCGATGCCCGCGCGTTCGGCCAGCGGACGGAACTCGTCGACGATGTCGGTCGCGAGGGCGGCGGGGATGACGGGCTCCGGGTCGAGCTGCACGGCCTGCGCGTCGAACCGGGAGATCTCGAGCAGGTCGGCGAGGAGCAGCTCGAAGCGCTCCACCTGCGTGTGCAGGAGCTCGGCGGAGCGGCCGACCGACGGTTCGAAGGCGTGCCGGGAGTCGTAGAGCATGTCGCCGGCGAGCCGGATGGTCGTCAACGGCGTCCGGAGCTCGTGCGACACGTCGGAGACGAACCGCTGCTGGACGCGGGAGAGCTCGGCGAGCTGGGTGATCTGCCGGCTCACGGCCTCGGCCATGCCGTTGAAGCTGCGCGCCAGGGTGGCGATGTCGTCGTTGCCCCGCACCGGGATGCGTTCGTCGAGCCGGCCCGACGCGATCTTGCGGCTGGTCTCGGCGGCGCCGCGGATCGGAACGATCACGAGCCGGACCACCAGGGAGGTCACGAGCGCGATGAGCACCATCAGCGCCACCCCGCCGATGGACAGCGTCTGGGACACGAAGTCGAGGGTCTGCTGTGCGTCCGACAGGTCGTAGACCAGGTAGAGCTCGTACTGCCCGGCGCTCGGGATCTGCAGCGTCGAGCCGACCGCGAGCCCGGGTCGGCTCCGGCCGTCGACCTCGAGCCGCACGGGCTGCAGGCTGACCTTGCCGGTGTCCTTGCCGACCTCTTTCCGGAGGGCGTCGCTGATCGCCCGGTCGGGGAAGTCCGGGCTGGCGACGGTCTGCAGCGACTGCGGTGCCGTCTGGTCGGGACTCCGTTCGATCGCGAGGCTGGTGCCGCCGGGGCTCGTCGTGTTCGACAGGATCGCCTGCTGCGCCTCGTTCTGCAGCGTCTCGAGCTCGGTCTGGTTGTTGTCCCCGCCCGCCGTCGCGGCGTCGAAGATGCCCTGCGCGACGACGGTGGCACGCGCCGACTCGGCCTCGATCTGGTCGCGACGCTGCGAGTAGACGTTGTTCGAGATGCTGATCATCACGGCGGTGCCGATGATCGCGATCGCCAGGCCGGTCGTCATCACGGTGATCGCGACCGACCGGACCATCAGGGAACTGCGCCACAGGTACGCGACCGGACGCCACCCGCGACGGAGCCACCGTCGGACCCGTCGGCCCACGCGGCCCGGCGCGCTGCGACCGGACGGCACGGTGACCACGGTGGTCAGGCCCCTCCGGCCCGGTACCCGACGCCGCGCACCGTGGTGACGATCTTCGGGTTGTCGGGGTCGTGCTCGATCTTCGCGCGGAGGCGCTGCACGTGGACGTTCACCAGGCGGGTGTCGGCCTTGTAGTGGTAGCCCCACACCTGTTCGAGGAGCATCTCCCGCGTGAACACCTGGTTCGGCTTCTCGGACAGGGCCCGGAGCAGGTCGAACTCGAGCGGCGTCAGCGCGATCACGGCCTCGCCCCGGCGGACCTCGTGCCCGGCGACGTCGACCGTGAGGTCCCCGACGTGCAGGACGGTCGCGTCGGCCGCGGACGGCCGCAGCCGGGTGCGGATCCGGGCGACGAGCTCCTTCGGGTTGAACGGCTTCACGACGTAGTCGTCGGCGCCGTTCTCGAGGCCGGCGACGACGTCGGCGGTGTCGCCGCGTGCGGTCAGCATGATGATCGGCGTCCCGCTCTCGGCGCGGATCCGCTTGCACACCTCGATGCCGTCGATGCCGGGGAGCATGACGTCGAGGAGCACCAGGTCGGGCTTCGTGCTGTGGAACGCGTCGACGGCGTCGTTGCCGTCGGCGCTGAACTCCGGCTCGTAGCCCTCGGAACGGAGGACGATGCCGATCATCTCGGCGAGGGCCTGGTCGTCGTCGACGACGAGGATGCGCGGTGTCATGTGATGTGGACTCCGTGGGACGTGCGGTGGTGCCGGGTCGCACCTGCCCCCTCACGATAGCCGAGGCCCCGTCGGGTGGCGTTTTCCGACAGGATGGGTGTCGACCGCGCTCCGCTGCGCGGTCGAGGGCGACGAGGGGGCGGCGATGTCGGATTGGCAGGTACCGGGTGGCTCCGGTGGGCCAGGTGCGCCCGGTGGTGCCGGGTCCGGTGGGCCTGGTGCGGCTGGGTCCGGTGGGCCTGGGTCCTGGCCTGGAGGCGCGCAGCAGCCCGGCGGTCCGCAGCCGTCCGGCCCGTGGCCGGGTCCACAGCCCACACCCGCGCCGCCGGTCGGGTCGCGTCCGGTCATCCCGCTGCGCCCGCTCGGCCTCGGCGACGTGCTCGGCGGCGCGTTCACGGTGTTCCGGCGCAACGCCCGTGTGCTCCTCCTCTGGAGCGTCCTGCTGAGCGGCGTCCTCGGGCTGCTCTCGACGCTCGTCAGCGCGTTCGGCCAGCGTGCCGTGCAGTCGCGGATGCTGTCCGCGGTGGACGGCGGCAGCGGCACCGAGTCGATCCTCGCGGGATCCGTCACCCTGTGGCTCCTCCTGTCCGCCGGTCTGCCCTTCCTGGCGTTCCTCGCGCGCGGCTTCCTCGTCGCGCCGGTCGCCGCGGACGTCGGGCAGCGAGTCCTCGGGCGCCGCGGGACCTTCCGCGGCATCTGGGCGCTCCTCGCCGGACGACGGTGGCCGGTCGTCGCCTGGATCCTCCTGCAGCTGGCGGCCGGGCTCGTGATCGGGATCGTGTTCGTCCTGCTGCTGATCGGCTTCATCGCCGCGCTCGCCGCCGGCCGGTCGAACGCGTGGGGGTTCGTGCTCGCGATCTTCGGGCTGTTCGCCGGGTTCGGCGTGGTCGTGGTCTGGCTCGGCACCCGCTTCGCGTTCACCGTCCCGACGATCGCCCTCGAGGGCCGGAGCGTCGTCGCCGCCGCCGCCCAGTCGTGGCGGCTCACCCGCGGGGCGTTCTGGCGCACGTTCGGCATCCTGCTGCTCGTGCAGGCGATGTTCGGCTTCGCGGTGTCGATCGCGTCCTTCCCCCTGACCATCGGCGCCGTGCTCGTCGGGGGCACGTTCGACCCGCTCGGGCAGACCGACGTCTCGACCGGTGCCGGCGTGGCCGGGGTCGTCGCGATCGTGGTCGGCAGCCTGCTCGGGATCGCGGTGCAGTGCATCACCGACGTGCTGAGCGCGTCCGTCACGACGTTCCTGGCGATCGACCGGCGGATCCGGACCGAGGCGCTCGACCAGCGCATCGCGTCCCACCTCGAGACGGGGCAGCCCTCCGACCCGTTCGCGCCCGCGCCGCAGGTCGTCCGGCCGCCGTGGTCCGGGCAGCAGCAGTGGCCCGGGCAGCAGCAGTGGCCCGGGCAGCAGCAATGGCCTGGGCAGCGGCCGGCGTACGGCCAGCAGCCTGCGTACGGCCAGCAGCCGTGGCCCGGGCAGCCGCAGGGCCAGCCCGCACCGCCCTCGCCGTGGCCGCCGCAGCAGGCGCAGCCGGCGCATCCGCCGCAGGGGCCGCAGCCGCCGCGGTGGGGTGGCGCACCCGACCGATTCCCGCCGGACGACCGCGCGTGACGGTCGACCCGGACGAGGCCCGCCGCCTGCTCGAACGCGAACTCGAGCGGTCCGAGTACGACGGCGCCCACGTGACCTGGTGGGACCGTGCCTCCCGGTCGTTCCTCGACTGGCTCGGCTCGTTCCGCGCGGACGGCCTCGGTTCGCCCGTCGTCGCGCACACCCTGCTCTGGATCGCCGTCGTGGTGCTCGTCGCGGTCGTGGTCCTGGTGGTCGTCGCCCGCGGACTCCCCCGCCGACGTGCCCGTCTCGCCGGTACCGACACCGGCGGCGTGTTCGACGACGACGACCTCCGCCCCGCCCGCGCGATCGCCGACGACGCCCGCACCGCCCTCCGTTCCGGGGACTGGTCACGCGCGGTGCTCGACGGCTACCGCGCCCTCGCCCGCGGACTGGGCGAACGCGACCTCGTGCCGGACGTCCCCGGCGCCACGGCCCGGGCCATCGCCGGTCGCGCCGCGGTCGTGTTCCCGGCCGAGGCGACCCGACTCGACCGCGCCGCCGCGACCTTCGACGCCGTCCGGTACCTCGGGGCGGCCGCCACCGAGGCCGCAGCGCGCGACGTCCTCGACACCGAACACGCCGTGCGCACCGCGCGCCCGGTCCGCACCACCCCGGCGGTGCCCGCGTGACCGCGACGACGACCGCGCCGGCCGAGCGCGCCGCACCCCGGCGGGAGGGACGCCGCTCCCGCGTCGTGTTCTGGGTCGCGATCGTGCTCGTCGGCCTGCTCCTCGCCGCCCTCACCGCGGTCGTCCAGAGCGCCGACGGCCCCGCGAGCGCCGAGCTCGACCCGACGTCCACCACCGCGAGCGGGTCGAAGGCGCTCGTCCGGGTGCTCGAACAGCAGGGCACCGACGTCCGGGTCGTCGACCGTGCCGACGGCATCACCGGCGGCACGGTGTTCGTCGACGACGCGCGGGGTGCGCTCGACCCCGCCGTCGCACGCCGTCTCGCGCGGGAGGCCTCCCACGTGGTGCTCGTCTCGACCGGCGCCGCACCGCTCGACGCCTTCGGGCTCGACGTCGAGCCGGCCGCACAGGTCGGCGGGACCGAGACGGCGTCGACGCGGACCTGTGACATCCCGGCCGCCTCGGACGCTCGACGGGTCTCGACGGCAGGGGTCGCGTACCGGGTGCCCGAGGGTGACCCGGTCCCCGCCGGCACGACGCTGTGCGCCTCGAGCGGCAGCGGCGACGAGCGTGCCTACGGCCTCGTGCGGACCGCGACCCGCGGCGGCGACGTGACCCTGGTCGGCACGACCGCGGCCTTCCGGAACGACACGATCACCACCGCCGGCAACGCGGCGCTCGCCCTCGGCCTGCTCGGCGGGGACGACTCGCTCACCTGGTACACCCCGACACCCGGCACCCCCGACGCGGCGCCGACGCTCGGCTCCCTCGCACCGCCGTGGGTCCCGAGCGCCCTCGCGCTGCTCGCCCTCGTCGCGGTCGCCGCGGGCGTCAGGCGTGGACGACGACTCGGGCCGCTCGTCGTCGAGCGGATGCCGGTCGTCGTCCGCGCGGCGGAGACGACCGAGGGACGAGCCCGCCTCGCCGCCCGCACCCGCGACCGGACCCACGCCCTCGACACCCTGCGCATCGCTGCCGTCCACCGGATCGGCCGCCGACTCGGGCTGCCCCGCTCGGCGCACGTCGACGACGTCGTCCGCGCCGCGGCCCGCGCCACCGGAATCCCGGACAGTCGGGTCGGCGCCGTGCTCGTGGGCGGCACCACACCGGACGACCGCGCGCTCGTCGCCGGGGCGGCCGCGCTCGACGAGCTCGAACGCGCCGTCACCACCGCGACCACCGGCGGCACACCGACCGACCACGACCGACGAGGAGCACGACCGTGACCGATCCGTCCCCCACCCAGACCCCGCAGCCGCAGGCGACGGCCGATCCGCTCCGGGACGCCTTCGGCCGGCTCCGCGCCGAGGTCGGCAAGGCCGTCGTCGGACAGGAGGGCGCGGTGTCCGGCATGATCGTCGGCATCCTGGCCCAGGGGCACGTCCTGCTCGAGGGCGTGCCCGGCGTCGCGAAGACCCTGCTGGTCCGGAGCCTCGCCGCCGCGATGTCGCTCGACACCAAGCGCATCCAGTTCACCCCGGACCTCATGCCCGGCGACGTCACCGGGTCGCTCGTGTACGACGCCTCGACGGGGACCTTCCCGTTCCGCGAGGGCCCTGTGTTCACGAACGTGCTCCTCGCCGACGAGGTGAACCGGACGCCCCCGAAGACGCAGTCCGCACTGCTCGAGGCGATGGAGGAGCGACAGGTCAGCGTCGACGGCGACGCCCGCCCGCTCCCCGACCCGTTCTTCGTCGCGGCGACGATGAACCCGATCGAGTTCGAGGGCACCTACACCCTCCCCGAGGCCCAGCTCGACCGCTTCCTGATGAAGCTCACGCTCGACGTGCCGCCCCGTGACGTCGAGTGGCAGGTGCTCCGCCGGCACGCGGACGGCTTCGTGCCGCGCGACGTGCGGTCCGCCGGCATCGTCCCCGTGGTCGGCGTCGACGAGGTCCTCGCAGCGCAGCGCGCCGTCCGCGCAGTCGGTGCGCGCGACGACGTGCTGGCGTACATCGTCGACCTCGCCCGTGCGACTCGCCAGGCGCCGTCCGTCCGGGTCGGTGTGAGCCCGCGTGGTGCGACCGCGCTGCTCGCCGCCGCGAAGGCCTGGGCGTGGCTCACCGGCTACGAGGCGATCACCCCGGACCACGTGCAGGCCATGCTCCTGCCGGTCTGGCGGCACCGGCTCCGGGTCGCCGCCGACGCCGAGCTCGAGGGCGTCGGCGCGGACGGCGTCCTGCAGCAGGTGCTCGAGCAGGTCCGGGTGCCGATCTAGTGGCGATCTCCGGCCGGTTCGTCGCGCTGCTCGCCGTCGCGATCGTGCCCACCGTGATGCTCGGCAGCGGGTGGGCCGGCGCGGCGTGGGCGGGTGTGGTCGTCCTCGCCGCGGTGCTCGACGTGGTGCTCGCCGCCGACCTCGGCCGGGTCCGGGTGGAACGGCGGATGCCGCGCCTCGCACGCCGCGACACCACCGCCGACGGCACGCTCGTCCTGGCCAACGACGGCTCCCGCACGCTGCGGGGCGTCGTGCGGGACATGTGGGAGCCCTCGGCCGGGCACGAACCCCGCCGAACGCGACTGCACGTCCCCGCCGGCGAACGGCGGACCGCCCGGATGCGGTTCGCGCCGTTCCGCCGTGGGCGTCGGGTCAGCGCCGGCGTCGCCGTCCGTGCCTTCGGTCCGCTCGGCCTCGCCGCACGGCAGCGCGTCCTGCACGTGCCGGCCGAACTCGTCGTGACGCCGCCGTTCCGATCCCGGCGGCACCTGCCCTCACGACTCGCACGGCTCCGGGAGCTCGACGGGGAGACGACCCTGCAGCTCCGTGGCCACGGCACCGAGTTCGACTCGCTGCGGGACTACGTGCGGGGCGACGACGTCCGGTCGATCGACTGGCGGGCGACCGCCCGACGCCAGGACCTCGTGGTCCGGACCTGGCGACCCGAACGGGACCGGCGCGTGATCGTCGTCGTGGACGCCGGCCGTGCCGGTGCCGGCCGGGTCGACGACGAACCCCGTCTCGACACCTTCATCGAGTCGGCACTGCTGCTCGGCGCGCTCGCGGCCGCCGCGGGCGACCGGGTCGACCTGGCCGTGCTCGACGACGCCGTCCGCGGTCGCGTGCACGGGGCGACCCGCACGGACGTCGTCCAGCGCTTCGGCGAGACCCTGGCGCTCGCGGAACCCGGACTCGCCGCCACCGACTGGTCCGCCGTGCCGGGCATCGTCGACTCGATCACCACGTCCCGCGCGTTCGTCGTGCTCGTCTCGAGCCTCGACTCGGTCGGCGCGTCCGGCGACCTCCTCGCGGTGCTCCCGAGGCTCTCCCGTCGGCACGCCGTGCTCGTGACGTCCGTCACCGACCCGTCCGTCGAGCGGATGGCTCGCGGGGAGGCGAGCGCGGCCCCGGAGCCGACCGCACGGCAGCGCGGGCTGCGTGGCGGACGCACGCCGTCCCTCCCGGCCCGTGCGGAGCGCGACGTGTACCGGCGGGCCGCCGCGGAACGCACCCTGCTCGACGCCGACGGGATCGCCGACGTCGCGCGACGGGCGGGGGCAGAGGTCGTCCGGGCGACGCCGGAGCAGGTGCCACCGCTCGTCGCCGATGCCTACATCCGGGCGAAGGCGACCGGCCGGCTGTAGCGAACCGGCGTCAACCGGCCACGAGCGCCGTGCTGCCGCGCTCAAACTCCTCGAGGTCGCCGCGCTCCCCTGCCCGGTGTGCCCGGCCGCCGAGCACCCACTGGTACCAGAGCACCGCCGCGAGCGCGAGCGTGCCGATGCCGATCTTCACCGGCCACGGCCAGTCCTGCCGCGTCACCGTGCCCTCGACGATGCCGGAGAGCAGCAGCGTCAGGGCCAGGCCGACGGCGATCGTGATGAGGGCTCGGCCGTCCTCGGCGAGGGCCTGCGCGCGGGTGCGGGCGCCGGGGGCGACCCACGACCAGAAGATCATCAGTCCGGCGGCGGCCGCGAGGAACACCGAGTAGAGCTCCAGCTGCCCGTGCGGCGCGATGTACAGGAAGAAGTCGCCGAGCCGTCCCTCGGAGTGCATGATCGCGGCCGAGACACCCAGGCTGATCGCGTTCTGCCCGATCGAGAACGGGACGAAGAGACCGGTGATGCCGAAGGCCACCATCGTCGCCGCGATGTAGGCGTTGTTCGTCCACACCTGCGCCGTGAACGCCCCGAGCCCGTGGTCGGAGTAGTAGGCCTGGAAGTCCTGCGTCGCGTACTGCCGGAGCGCCTCCGGTGTCCCGAAGGTGGCCGTCGCGCCGGGGGTCGTGCTGATCCAGACGGCGACGATCGCGGCGATCGCCGCCGTCGCGACCGCGACCCAGATCGTCACCCACCGGATCCGGTACAGGGAGGCCGGCAGCTGCAGGACGAAGAAGGCCGTGATCGCCGTGACCGGGTCGACCGGGGTGCCGGTGAAGCGGAGACGGGCACGGAACAGGGTCAGCGACAGCCGGTCGCCGACGGCCGTGCGGGGTGCGGCGCGGCGGATGCGGGCGAGGTCGGTTGCGGCCTCCTGGTAGCCGGACACGAGGCGGTCGACGTCTGCGCCTGACTGGTGCCGCGCGCGGGCGAGCCGGTCGAGTTCCTGCCACCGCTCGCGGTGCACCTCGCTGTAGGCGTCCAGGTCCACGCGTCTCCCCCGCTCGTCGTCCTCGGTCGTGCTGTCTTGCTCGTCGTGCTCGTGCGTCGGCCGCCGTGCCGGAGCCGTCCTGGGCGACCGGCGATGGTCTCCGCCATGATGATCCCATGCCGAAGACCCGCGCGCCGCGTGACCTCGCCGATCCCCGGTTCGTCCGCGCTCTCGACGATCCGGGCGACGAGCTCGTCGTCGGCGAGGCGGTGGCGCTCGACGTCCAGCCCGCCGGCATCGCCCTGCGCCTCGCGTCGGCGCTCCTCGACGCGGTGTGCGCGCTCGCGCTGTACCTCATGCTCCTGGCCGGGCTGTCCCGCGTCTGGCCGAGCGACCTGGACGACGCCTGGGCCGCCGCGCTCGACATCGGGGTGCTCGTGGGTGTCCTCGTGCTGGTGCCCGCCGCGGTCGAGACCGTCACGCGCGGCAAGAGCGTCGGCCGTTACGCGACCGGCACACGGGTGGTGCGGCTCGACGGCGGGGCGATCGGGTTCCGGCACGCGTTCACCCGAGCCCTCGTCGGGGTGTTCGAACTCTGGATGACGCTCGGCTCGGTGGCCCTGCTCGTCGCGTTGTTCGGCGCCCGCCCGCGGCGGCTCGGGGACCTGCTCGCGGGAACCTTCGTGCAGCACGAGCGGGCCGCGAAGCACCGCGACCCCGAGGTGCTCCTGCCCGTCGAACTCGTGCAGTGGGCCGGGTTGGCCGACGTGTCGGCGCTCCCCCAGCAGCTCGAGAACCGGCTCGGTGCGTTCTTCCGCGGTGCAGCGGACCTGCGCCCCGAGGTGCGGGAGGCGACGGCGCGGACCCTCGCCGCGGCGGTCGCGGAGTACGCGCACCCGGTGCCGCCCGTGCACCCGGAGGTCTTCCTCGCCGGCGTCGTCGTGCTGCGGCGGTCGCGGGACGTCCGGGCGCTGCGCTCCCGGGCCGAGGTGCTCGACCGCGCAGCGGAGTCGGCGACGGCGCGGCCCCCGGGCTTCCCGCGCTGAGGCGCTGCTTCGCGGCGCGGCGCGGCGCTTCGGGTCGCGGCGTCCGCTCCGACCGATCGCACCCCCGCGCGAGCGTCGCGCCCCGGTGTGCGTGGGCGCGACGTCCGTGCAGGGGTGCATCGCCGTGCGCGGCTGGCGCGCGGCCGGTGCGCGGCCGGTGGGCGCCCGCCGCGCCGCCCCGCCGCCCCGCACAACGCAAGTCACCCCGAACCACGCGTTGACGCGGTTCGGGGTGACTTCGGTTGTGGAACGGAGACGAGCCCGCCGGCCCGGCTCAGTAGCGGTAGTGCTCCGGCTTGTACGGGCCCTCGACCGGCACGCCGATGTACGCCGCCTGCTCCGCACGCAGCGCGGTCAGCTGCACGCCGAGCGCGTCGAGGTGCAGGCGCGCGACCTTCTCGTCGAGGTGCTTGGGCAGCACGTACACGCCCGTCGGGTACTCCTCGCGACGGGTGTGCAGCTCGATCTGCGCGAGGACCTGGTTCGTGAACGAGTTGCTCATCACGAACGACGGGTGCCCGGTCGCGTTGCCGAGGTTCATCAGCCGGCCCTCGGACAGCACCAGGATCGACCGGCCGGTCGGCAGGCGCCACTCGTGCACCTGCGGCTTGATCTCGACCTTCTCGACCCCGGGAAGCGCCTCGAGCCCGGCCATGTCGATCTCGTTGTCGAAGTGTCCGACGTTCGCCACGATCGCCAGGTGCTTCAGCGCGAGCATCTCGTCGACGCCGACGACACCGAGGTTGCCCGTGCACGTGATCACCATGTCGACCTGGTCGGCGACGTCGGCCAGTCGTGCCACCTGGTAGCCGTCCATCGCGGCCTGGAGCGCGCAGATCGGGTCGACCTCGGACACGATGACCCGGCCGCCCTGGCCGCGCAGCGCCTCGGCCGCGCCCTTGCCGACGTCGCCGTAGCCGACGACGAACGCGACCTTGCCGCCGATGAGGACGTCGGTCGCACGGTTGAGGCCGTCGGGCAGCGAGTGCCGGATGCCGTACTTGTTGTCGAACTTCGACTTCGTGACGGAGTCGTTGACGTTGATCGCCGGGAACTTCAGCTCGCCGGAGCGGGCGAGCTCGTACAGGCGGTGGACGCCCGTGGTGGTCTCTTCCGTGACGCCCTCGATCTCCGCGGCGATGCGGGTCCAGCGGTCGCTCGACTCCTGCAGCGACGCCGCGACGGTGTCGAGGACGATCTTCCACTCGGCGCTCGCGTCGGCGCCAGCGTCGGGCACACGGCCCGCTGCCTCGGCGTCGGCACCGGTGTGCACGAGCATCGTCGCGTCACCGCCGTCGTCGAGGATGAGGTTCGGGCCAGCCCAGTCGGCACCGGCCTCGGCTGCTTCGGCGGTCCAGTCGAAGATGCGGCTGGTGCACCACCAGTACTCCTCGAGCGTCTCGCCCTTCCAGGCGAACACCGGCACGCCGGCCGGTGACTCGGAGGTGCCGGTCGGGCCGACGGCGACCGCCGCCGCGGCTTCGTCCTGCGTGGAGAAGATGTTGCAGCTGGCCCAGCGGACCTGCGCGCCGAGCGCGACCAGGGTCTCGATCAGCACGGCCGTCTGCACCGTCATGTGCAGCGACCCGGCGATGCGCGCGCCGACCAGCGGCTGCGACGCACCGAACTCCTCGCGCAGGGACATCAGCCCGGGCATCTCGTTCTCGGCGAGACGGATCTGGTGTCGGCCCGCCTCGGCGAGCGAGAGGTCGGCGACGCGGAACGGTACTGCGGTACGGGCTTCGGTGGGCATGCCCATCAGTCTTCCACGCCGGGAGGCGCGGGTCGTCAGCCGACGTCGGTCACGTGGGTCGTGCCTCCAGTCCGGTGCCCTGTGGAGGACTGGACGAGTCGGGGCCGTCAGTCGGCGTCGCGGCGGAGCGGCTCCCGCCGCACCACCTGCCAGCCGCGGGGCACCCGCAGGGTGGCGGCGTGCCGTGCGCAGAGGTCGTAGCCGTGCGGTTCGACCCGCGTCGAGAGGGGGCCGACGACGACCATCGAGTCGCCGTAGTCGTACGTCAGGGTCGACGCAGCGCTCGCGCCGCAGGCGACCTTGCTGCAGATCCTCACGTCCATACCGACCCCGACCCTATCGGAGTGCGGCCGCCGGGCACCGCGCGCGTACGATGTGGGGATGCGTCGCAGGACTCCCCTCGTCACCCCGGTGGACCGTGGCCGAGGCCGCTCCCGGCACGGTCGGGGCGGACGCTCGAGCGTGACCGGTCCGGACCTCGCACCCGTCATCACGCGTGCCGAGACCTTCGACCGGATCGTCGGCGACACGGCGCACTACCTGATCGGGCTCTGGCCGGACGAGCTCGACGGGGTCGTGTTCCAGGTGGCCGACATGCCCACCGACTCCGCGACGCCCGACCACATGCCGCGGTGGCGCGTCGACCGCGAGGCCCGACGCGTCACCGTCTTCCGGATCCCCGTCGAACGGGTCACGCGGAGCCCCGAGAAGGACGACACCGACAAGCGGGTCATCATCGAGACGGCGGTGTTCCGTGCGGTCGGCGAGCTGATCGACAAGGACCCGTGGGACCTGGCGCCGGACCGCTACCGACACTGGTGAGCTGAGCCGCGCGAAGCGCCCCCGCGGGCGACCGCCGGGCCACACTCCCCCGGGGTCAGGGGTACACGCGCACCGGGGTCGACACCTCGGTCGCCGCGCGCACCGGGAACCCGGCGATGCCCGAGCTGCCCATGTACGTCACCCCGGCGACCAAGCCCTTCGTGCCGGTGAGCGTGAGCTGCTTCGACAGGGGCACGATGACCGTGCTGGTACCGCCGGCGACCACGTCGACCCGCTGCTCCTCGTCACCGGTGCGGATCGTCACCGTGGCGTCCGAGCGCGTCGGGTTCACCATCGTCAGCCGCTGGTTGTCCCCCGGCGCGAGCGCGGTGATCGTCGACCGCCCGAGCGGCTCGGCGGACGCGAACCAGCCGAGGTCGGTGCGACCGTCCTCGGTGGGCGTCGTGGTGCGGGCCCCGGCCACGATCGGCTCGGTCGACGTGACCGTGAACGAGTACCGGCCGTTGGGGAAGTCGTCGAGGGCGACGTCGGTCACGACGCCCGGCTCGGCGGTGGCGTTCACGGTCGAGCCGCCGCCGTCCGAGGTGGTGATGCCGAGGGTGACGCGAGCCGCCTCGGACCCGGGGACGAACAGCCGGACGATCGGCGCGGCGTCGGCGGTGTCGTCGCCGCGCTGCGCCTCCTGGGCGCCCTGCAGCACGACGCCGGGGATGATCTGCGTCCGCGCCGGTGCGGCTCCGCCGGAGACGACGTCGAAGCCACCGGGGGTGAGCGTCCGGACGATCGACTCCTGCATGTGCGCGACGATCTGGCCGCCGGAGGACTCGACGTGCACGACGGTGGAGCCCTGGTCGGACACGAAGCCCGACAGCGGCACGACCTTCTGCGTGTTCGGCGCGACGACGATCCCGGTGGTGCCCGGCGCGCTGACCGTGCCCGAGTCGTCGAAGATCGACAGGTCGACGGTGGCGTTCACATCGGTCGGGTTGGAGAGCGTGACGAGACTGGTGCGCCCGGTCTCGGTCGAGCCGCCGACCAGCCACGTGGACTGGCTCGGGTCGTCGCACGACGCGGCGCCCACGCCGACGAGGTCGCCGCTGGACACGCTCTGGTAGCTGCTGCCCGCGACCTGCGGCGTGGTGTCGCCGGCCGGGGCGGTGAGCAGGCGCGGTTCGCTGCCGCCGGTCGTCGACGCCCCGAGCGAGGACCGCTCGACGGTCGACCCGGTGGTGGCCGTCGCGACCGTGGCGGAGCCGACGGTGCTCGCCTTCGTGGCGTCGTTGCCGGCGTCGTCGGACAGGCGGAGTGCACTGCCGGCGCACACGCGCTCGGCGTCCGCGGGCACCGGCACGACCGTCTTGCCGGCGGGACGGCCCGGCTCGGACTCCGTGCCGAGGGCGTGCGCCGCGGTGACGGCTCCGGCGGCGACGACCACGGCGATCGCGGTGGCGGTCCCGCGGACGACCCAGCGGCGCACGGAGGCGGGGGTGGTGCTCATTCGTCGCGCTCCTCGTCGAAGGTGGTGGCGGGTTCCTCGGCCTCGATGACGTTCGAGGTGGCACGGCGACGGCGGGGCGCGGTGGGGACGGCGAGCAGGGCCGCGGCACCGAAGACCACGCCGAGCACGACGAGGTAGAGCACGTGCGTGGCGTGCGCCCCGGCCGACCCGGTGGAGGTCCGGTCGACGTCGCCCTCGTAGTGGAACAGCTGCCCGCTCGTGGTCTCGCCGATGCTGGTGAAGAGCGCGTTCTGCCCGATCGCCCCGGCCGCGCGGTCGTGCACGTCCTGCGCGGCGGAGCCGCTCGACCCGCGGGAGTCGTCCGAGGTGTCGGACGGGTCGGAGACGTCGTCGAGCAGCACGAAGCTCACGCCGAGCTCACGGAGCGCCGGCTCGGGGTCGTACCCGCTGCGGCTCGCGAGGTTGCCGGCCAGGGTCGCCAGCTGCGCCCCGGAGCGGCTCAGCGTCAGCGCGGTCGAGTCGAGCGTCGACTGGTCGTCGAGCGTCGAACCCTGCCCGCGCTCGAGCGCCACCGCGAGGGAGCCGTCGGTCTGCGGTTCGACCACGAGGGTGCCGACGTCGGGGTTGGCCTGTGCCTCGGCGTTGACGTACGCGCTGAGGACCCGGCCGGTGGTGGGCTGGATGACGGCGTTGCCGAGGTAGAACGCCGCGAAGGCGGGCGCGACCGCGACACCGGCGAGCACCGTCGCGACGAGGCCGGTGACCGGAGCGAGGCGGGGCAGCACGTCGATCCCGATGCACGCCGCCGCGACGATGGCGAGCCAGTAGACGGAGAGCCCGCTGCCCGGCCAGATGATCGTGGTGGTCGACCCGACGCCCGTGACGGTCACGTGGGTGGCGGCGAACGCGGTGGCGAAGCCGAGCAGGGCGACGACCAGGCAGGCACCCGCCACCGCCCAGCGGTGTCCGAGCATCGCGCCGATGGCCGCGGCGGCGATCGGCAGGGCGAGGACGGCCATCAGCACGGGCAGGATCGCGGTGAGCGTGCCCATGCCGGCCGTGGTCGGGAGCCAGCCGCTCCAGTCCGGCACCGGCTGGCCGATGGCGAGCTGGAAGGCGGACGGGGCGCGGGTGGCCGAGGGCACACCGGGGTCGGCGAAGACCGCCAGCACGTTGCCGCGCGTGACCTGGGCGAGCACGAGGGGCAGGAACAGCACCGCGGCGGGCACCGGGATGAACACCCGACGGTGCGCACGGCGCCAGCCCACGACGAGGGAGACCAGCCAGGCGACGAGGAGCACCGGCAGCAGCGACGGCGCAGAGGCAGCGACGACGGCGAACAGCAACGAGGCGCCGGACGCCCACGCCCAGGAGCGGTGCGCCTCGAGCACGGCGAGGAACAGCCAGGGCAGGAGCACGTGCGCGATCACGGCACCGAGGTGCCCGCTCGTGACGGCCCCGACGAGCGTCGGCGCGATCGTGTAGAGCGCCGCGCCGATCGCGGGGACCCAGGTCCGCGTGGTGACCTTGCGGATCGCGAACCACGAGCCGAGCGCGGCCACCGGGAACGCGACGAGCATGACCAGGACGACCGAGGTCGACGGCGACCAGAACGTGATCGACCCGAGGACGGCCACGATCGCGGCGAACGGGTCGGACGGACCGGTGAACCCGGTGCCGATCGAGTGCCAGCCGTAGCCGACGTTCTGCCAGAGCCGTGCGACGTCGGTGCTCAGCGGGAGCAGCCCCCCGCCGGTCAGCGCCGGCGAGCCGAGCAGCGGGTAGAGCGTCACGACGCTGAGGACGGCCGCGGCCAGGACGACCCAGATCCCGCCGTCGCCGAGGAACGAGGCCCGGGCGATCGGGGCGTCCTCGACGCGTGCGAGTTCGACGTCGCGCGAGGTCGTCCGGTGTTCGTGCACCCGTCGCCAGCTCACGCGGAGCGGCTCGACGGCCGCCCACCCCAGCTTCTTGTTCCGGGCGAGGACCCGGCGGGCGCGCCCGACGCCGCCGCCGAACGCCACCGCGAAGGCCGCGGCGAGCTCGGCGCTGACGGCCGCGGGGTGCTTCGCGACGAGGTGTCCGATCGCACGTCCGACGGCGAACGGCACGAGGGTCAGCCAGTGGATCCAGAGCACCCCGACGGGCGCGTAGGTCATCCGACGGTGCAGCTGCGCCTGCCGGTGCATCCGCACGCGGCGCCCCTCGGAGACACGCCTGCGGCCGAACTCCTCGATCGGACCGGCCGTGGTCACGCGGGCTTCCGGCACGACCGCGACGCGGTGCCCGGCCAGGCGGACGCGGACGCAGAAGTCGAGCGCGGCGTCGACGTTCGGGAGCGCCGGGTCGAAGCCGCCGAGTTCGTTCCAGACCGACCGACGGACGAGCATGCCGCCCGCGGCGACGCCGAGCACGTCGGTGTGCCGGTCGTGCTGGCCCTGGTCGAGTTCGTCCTGCACGAGGGCGATGGAGCGGCCGAAGCGGGTCATGCTCTCGCCGAACGCGCGGATCACCGACGGGTCGTCGACCGACACGAGCTTCGGACCGGCCACGACGACCGACGGCGCGATCTCCACGGCGGACAGCAGGTCGGCGAGCGCGGTCGGCGACGGCGCGTTGTCGTGTCCGAGCAGCCACAGCCACTCGTCGACCGGCTCGTCCGCGACGGTGGGCGGCGCTTCGCGTTCCCCGCGGGCGACGGCCTCGCCGAAAGGGCGACCGGCGGGCAGGCGGAGGAGTTCGGCGGAGCCGCCGAAGGAGAGGTCGGCGGTCGAGCCGTCGGTCGACCCGACGTCGACGACGACCAGGTTCTCCGGGTGGCGGGTCTGGGCGGCGAGGGCGTCCAGGGTCCGGTCGAGGTGGTCCGCCCCGTTGGCGGCGACGAGGATCGCGGTGACCCGGGGCTGAGCGGAACTGGGCTGCATGACGGGCGTCACTCTACGGTCTGGAGGCGCGGTGACGGTCGCGCAGGTCGGCGCGCCGTGAACCTGTGGGCGCGCTCACCGCACGGTGCGTGCCGGACGTGCGGCGCGCCTCCAGGGCGGCTACGCGCGTTTGCGCAGCTTGCGTCGTTCACGCTCGGACAGGCCGCCCCAGATGCCGAAGCGCTCGTCGTTCTCGAGTGCGTACTCGAGGCACTGCGACCGGACCTCGCACGAGGTGCAGATCTTCTTGGCCTCGCGCGTCGAGCCGCCCTTCTCGGGGAAGAACGCCTCCGGGTCGGTCTGCGCGCACAGCGAGTCCACCTGCCACGCGAGCGGGTTCTCCTCGTCGTCGGTCTCCGGCCGTCGGACACCCGGGACGCCGAGCGCGACGGGGTCGACGTGCCAGTCCTCCGGTACTCCGGCGTGGAAGTCGGAACCGTTCACCCTGATCACCCCTGACGTCTCGATAACGGGACCACAACAATTGCTGTCGTGCCTGTAATTACAGCGGTGTCATTCGCGAGAGTCAAGTCGCGGATCATAGAAGGTGCTGCCGGTTCCGGCGTGTCATGTCCCCCGTACGGGCGTGTCGCGCCCGGTCTGTCCGGGCTTCGGGGGACGCCGGACGGGCGACGTCCGCGGCATCCGGGGCGTCAACCGATGCGGCGGCGGGCCTCCCACGCGCTGGTGACCATCTCGTCGAGGGTGTGCCGCATCGCCCAGTCGAGGTCGCGCGCCGCAGCCTCGCCGGTGGCGACGATGCGCGCCGGGTCACCGGGGCGGCGCGGGGCGACCTCGGGTTCGAAGGCGATGCCCGTGCCCGTCGCCATCGCGTCCATGATCTGCCGGACGCTGACGCCGTCGCCGCTGCCGAGGTTGTAGGCGCGGTCGAGGGTCTCCCCCGCCTCGAGCTTCTGCGCGGCCACGGCGTGCGAGCGCGCGAGGTCGGCGACGTGGATGTAGTCGCGCACGCAGGTGCCGTCCGGCGTGTCGTAGTCGTCGCCGTTGATCCGCGGGGTGCGGCCGGCCAGCAGCGCCTCGAACACGAGCGGGAAGAGGTTGTGCGGGCTGGCGTCGTACAGGTCCGGCTCCCCCGAGCCGACCACGTTGAAGTAGCGGAGCGACGTCGTGGTGAATCCGGCCGCCACCTCCATGTCGCGGAGCAACCACTCGCCGATGAGCTTCGACTCGCCGTACGGGGACTCGGGGGCCTTCGGGGTCTCCTCGACGACGGTCTCGACGTCCGGGGTGCCGTACACGGCGGCGCTCGACGAGAACACGGCCTTCGTGACCCCGTTCTCGGCCATCGCACGGAGCAGGGTCACCATGCCGGTGACGTTCTGCTCGTAGGTGTGCAGCGGCCGCTCGACCGAGACCCCGGCGTACTTGAAGCCGGCGACGTGCACGACGCCGGTGACGTGGTGGTCGCGCAGGGTCCGCGCCACGAGGTCCCCGTCGAGGATCGCCCCCTCGACGAACGGCACGTCCTCGGGCACGAACGCCCGGAACCCACTGGACAGGTCGTCCAGTGCGACGGTGTCGATGCCCGCCGCGCGCAGCGCTCGGACGACGTGGGATCCGATGTACCCGGCACCGCCGGTGACCAGCCAACTCATGCTGGCCACGCTAGCGGAACGGGATCGCCCAGCGCCTCGCCGCGGCGTGCGGCTTCACGCACCCGTTGCGATGAACACCGTCGACGTGATGCCGTCGGTCGCGTCGGCCTCGACCGTGACGTCGCCCTCGTCCGGCGTGATGAAGCAGGACTCGCCCTGGCGCAGGAGCGTCGCCGAGGTCGCACCGACCAGGGTGACCACCCCGGCGGTGCAGATCGCGATGGACGGTCCGGTCAGCGGCGCGACGCCGCCCGAACCCAGACCGACCGGGCGACCGTCGCCGGTCACGCGCAGCAGGGCGAAGCCGACGCCCTCGGGCGCGAAGCGGTCGACCCCGGGTCCCACCGCCACCGGCTCGAGGACCGGCGCGGGGTAGGCGGTGAAGTCGAGGACGTGCAGGAGCTCCGCCACGTCGACGTGCTTCGGCGTGAGTCCGCCGCGGAGCACGTTGTCCGAGGGTGCCATCAGCTCGATGCCGAGGCCGTCGAGGTAGGCGTGGATGTTGCCGGCGGGCAGGTACATCGCCTCGCCCGCGGACAGGGTGACGCGGTGCATGAGGAGCGACACCACGACGCCGGGGTCACCGGGGTACGCCTCCGCGAGGTCACGGACGGTCGCGGTGTTCGGCGTCTGCGCGTCGTCCGGCAGCGCGGCGGCGAGGTCGCTCGCGGCCTGCACGACCGCCACGGCCGAGGCGTCGGCGGTCTCGAGCCAGCGCACGGTGTCCTCGAGCCCGTGCTGCAGGTGCACGTGCAGCGGCCCGAGGCGGCCGGTGCCGGCGTCGAGCAGGTCGACCTCGGCCAGGGTCTCCTCGACGGGACGGAAACCGCTCAGCGCCTCGAACCGCTCGCTCAGGGCGACGACGAGCTCGGGCTTCGGGAACGGGTCCTTGTAGTTCCGCGCCGGATCGTCGATCGGGATGCCGGCGGCCTCCTCGCGCTCGAACCCCTCGCGCGCCTGCTCGGGCGTCGGGTGGGCCTGCAGCGACAGCGGGGCCGCGGCGGCGAGCACCTTGAGGAGGAAGGGCAGACCGGTCCGGTCGGCGCCGAGGGCGGTCTCCGGCTCGGCGGCGACCCAGTCGAGGAGCGTGTCGGCACCGCCCACCATCGCGGGGTTCACGACGACGCTCGGGCTGCCCGGGTGCGCACCGAGCCAGAGCTCGGCCTGCGGGGCGCCGGTGACGGTGCGGCCGAGGAGCTCGGGGATCGCGGTGACGGAGCCCCAGGCGTAGTCGCGGGGCGTGTTCGTGATGCCGAGGAACATGGGCCGAGCCTACCGGCGCTGCCGTCCGCGTCCGAGTCGCGCCCGCCGACACCCGCGTCGGACCGAGCCCCGACACTAGAATCGCCGCGATGGCTGCAAGCACGGTGGAGTCGCCCACCAGACGATCCCTCCGCTCTGCATCCCCCCGGTCGTCGGACCCGACCCGGTGGGACATCCAGGGGCTCCGGGCCTTCGCGGTGCTCTCGGTCGTCCTCTACCACCTGTGGCCGCACCGGCTGCCGGGCGGCTTCGTCGGCGTGGACGTCTTCTTCGTCATCTCCGGGTTCCTCATCACCGGCCACCTGCTCCGCGAGGTCGCCGCCAAGGGCCGGATCGGACTCGCCGGCTTCTGGTCGCGACGGGCGAAACGACTGCTGCCGGGGGCGTTCCTCACGATCCTGGCGACCGGCACGGCCGTGCTCGTCTGGGTGCCGAACGCGCTCTGGGGGCAGTACGGGCGCGAGCTCATCGCGTCGACCGTCTACGTGCAGAACTGGCAGCTGGCCGCCGACTCCGTCGACTACCTGGCGCAGGGCAACCAGCCCTCGCCGTTCCAGCACTTCTGGTCGCTGTCGGTCGAAGAGCAGTTCTACATCGCCCTCCCGCTCGTCCTGCTCGCAGCGCTCTGGGCCGCGCGGCGCGCCCGGCGGACCGGTGCGTCCCCCGTCGCCGTCGCGCAGGTGGTGCTCGGCGCCGTGGTCGTGCTCTCCCTCGCCTGGAGCATCGTGCAGACCACGACCGCGCCGGGCGTCGCCTACTTCTCGACGGCGACCCGGGCGTGGGAGTTCGCGCTCGGCGGGCTCGCCGCGACGATCCCGCTGACGGCGCCACGCACCACGCCAGCCCGGACGGTGCGGGTCGTCGGTGCCTGGCTCGGGGTCGCCGGGCTGCTCGCCTCGCTCGTCGTGATCACGGGCAGCACGCCGTTCCCGGGCATCGCGGCGGCCCTGCCGGTCGTCTCCGCCGGGCTCGTCGTGCTGTTCGGGGCGCACTCCGGTCTGCAGCGGATCGGACGGATCGCGCCGATCGGGTTCCTCGGTCGGATCTCCTACGCGGTGTACCTCTGGCACTGGCCGGCCGTCGTCATCCTGCCGATCGCGCTCCGGCACGAACTGACGATCAAGGACAAGGTCGCAATCCTCGTCGGCGCGGTGGTCATCGCCTCGGTCACCACGCTGTTCATCGAGGAGCCGCTCCGCTTCTCCGGGTGGGTGAAGGCGCTCAAGCCGCGACGCGTCGCCCTCTACGGCGCAATGAGCACCCTCGTCGTCATCGCGCTCGGGGCCGCGTCGCTGACGGCGCTGCACGTCCAGCAGGTGCAGGCGGCCGAGTTCGCCGCGAAGCTCAGCAGCGGCGACGTCCGGTGCTTCGGTGCCGCGGCTCGGATCGCGTCGGCCGATCCGTGCGTCAACCCGGCGCTCGCGGACGTCCGGGTCCCCGCCGCCGCGAACGCCGTGGACGACGACGCGAACCGGGACGCCTGCTGGTCGAGCACCTCGAGCGCCTTCAACGTCTGCTCGCTCGGTCCGAGGACCGGGTACACGGAGCACCTCATCGCGATCGGGGACTCGCACAACAACGTCCTGGTGGACGCCTACGAGCGCATCGCTAAGGAGCGGAACTGGCGGATCGACGTCGCCGGGCACCAGAGCTGCTACCTGACGACCGCCCACCAGCCGGCGAGCACCGACCAGCAGCGGGTCTGGTGCGAGGACTGGAAGCGGGAGGCGATGACCTACCTCCGCACGCACCCGGACCTCGACGGGGTGATCGCCACGCACTCGACCGGCAACATGCCCGTGCAGCCCGGACCCGGGCAGACTGCGGACGACGCGGTCGTCGACGGCCTGGTGCAGGCCTGGGGCGCCGCCGCTGACGCGGGCATCCCCGTGCTGGCGCTCCGCGACAACCCGACCGCACGCCCCGACGTCGTCGCCTGCGTGGCGCAGATGACCGGCCCGACCACCGCGGACTGCGACTCCAGCCGCTCGGTCGGCCTCGGCCTGTTCGACGGTTCGGCCGAGGCGGTCGCGCGGATGCCGGGTGCGGCGCGCCTCCTCGACCTGACCGACTCGTACTGCACCGCGAGCCGCTGCCCCGCGGTGATCGGCGGGGTCCTCGTGCACCGGGACCGCACGCACCTGACGAACACCTTCGCGAAGACGCTCGCGCCGTACCTCGGCGACGAGATCGCCGGCGCGCTCCGGTCGTTCCGGAAGTAGCGTCCGTCGTTGAACACGTACCCTGGCTCCGTGACGAACACCTGGCCGATCTCGCGCGGCACCGTACCCGAGCGCGAGGCGTTCGCCTTCGGCGCCACGATGCTGTTCGTGCTCTTCGCCGGGGACGCCGTCCCCAACTCGCTGACCTGGGTGGGCGCCGGCATCCTCTGGGCGCTCGTCGCGGCCTGGGGTGTGACGATCCTCGTCCGGGCACGACCACCGATCACGCGGACGCCGCGGTCCCTCTGGTTCTTCCTGGCCTGGTGCCTGGTCTCCGTCGTCTGGTCGAACTGGCGGCAGGCGACGATCCCGAGCATCACGGTGCAGGTGATCTGCGCCGCGATGGCGTTCACGGTCGCCTCGACGCTGACCTGGCGCCGCATCCTCGACGCGCTCAGCCTCGCGTTCCGCTGGGTGCTCATGCTGTCGCTCGTGTTCGAGGCCGTCGTCGCCGTGGTCGTCCGGCACCCGATCGTGCCGATCTGGACCGACTACGGCGACCGGGACATCCCGGACGCCTTCTACTTCTCGCGTGCCGAGCTCTTCACCGGTGGTCGCATCCAGGGACTGCCGGGCAACGCGAACCTGCTGGCGATGGTCGCGCTGCTCGCCGCGATCGCCGTGGCGGTGCAGTTCGCCGAGGGGCGGATCAGCCGGAACCGGACGATCGGCTGGCTCGTCGTCGCCGGGGTCGTCCTCGCCCTGACGCGGTCGTCGACCGTCCTCGCGGCGACCCTCGTCGTCGCGGTCGCACTCGTCGTCGCCCTCTGGATCCGCCGCGTGCCGACCGAGCGGCGGACCCCGCGCTACCTCGTCGTCCTGGTCGGCGCAGTGGTCGTCGCGGTCGTGGGCTTCCTCGCTCGCGGGACGGTCTCGGAGCTGCTCGGCAAGGGCGCGGACGCGACCGGCCGCGGCGAGATCTGGGAGCGCGTGCTCGGGCTCGTCGACCAGCACCCCGTCATCGGATGGGGCTGGATCGGGTACTGGTGGCCGAGCATCCCGACCCTGGCGGACCTGGCGCACCGCAAGGGCGTGACCTACCTGCAGGCGCACGACGCGTACCTCGACGTGTGGATGCAGACCGGGATCATCGGGCTCCTGCTGTTCGCGCTCTACGTCCTCACGACGCTGAACCGTTCGTGGTCGTCGGCGACCCGCATCGGCTACGACGCGTCCCTGGCGCCGCGGCCGTTCGACCCGGTGTCGCTCCTGCCGCTGCTGGTCGTCGTCGCGCTGCTCGTGCAGTCCGTCGCCGAGTCGCGCCTGCTGTACCAGGGGAACTGGGTGCTGTTCGCGCTCATCGCGATCAAGTCCCGCATCGTCCTGGTCGGCGACGAGCCGCTGTCCACGGGCGACGGGCCGCGCACGCCGCCCGCTCGCCGCGAGTTCCGCCAGGCCACCACGCGCTGACCCGCCCAGCGGTCCCCGGTCCCCGGTCCCCGAGTCTCGCGCTGAGCGACACTCCTCGGGGTCCGCACCGCGAGATCGGTCGCTCACCACGAGTCTCGGGCCAGCGCCAGCGCCCACGCGGGCCGGAGCACACGCCCGCCGGCGCGCACGCGGGACCAGCACCAGCCCCGCTCGTCAGGGCCCGAGCAGCTTCACGCACGGCACCTGCGCCGTCCACGGCGCCTTCCGGACCTCGACCGTCCGCGCGGGGTCGCCCTCGCACGCCGCCACCGCCGCCGGGATCTGCGTCGCCCACACCGGCCCGTCGTTGCGCCGCGTCGGACCGGGCGCGACGTTGCCCACCGTCGCGACGACCACCACGGCGACCACGCACCAGCCGGCGGCCGATGCGAGGAGGCGAGCCGCGCCTCCAGGCCGGTGCACGTCCACCCTGCCGGGGGCGGCGACGAGCACGCTCGCCGCGACCACCGCGGCGGTGAGCACCAACAGGCCGGACGCGGCGGCGTAGCGCAGCGGCGGGACGGCCGCGAGCCCGACCACCGGATCCGCCCACGCCTGCGCCGCTCCGCCGTTGGCGAGGAGCGCCGCCCACCACACCGCTCCCGACGCCGCGGCGAACGCCACGATGATCCAGCGTGCACGCCGGTCACCGACCACGACGCCGGCGACCAGCACGGCGACGAGGAGGACGGCGGGGACCAGCACCACCGCCCAGCCGTGCGCGACGACGGTCCGGACCGCCACGCCCACGTCCGGGTTCCAGAGCGCCGCGAAGGGTTGCAGCACCCAGCCGGCGACCACGTCGGGGAAGGACGGCGACCCGGGCACCGAGGTCCGGCGATCGGTGAGCGCGGTGACCACCTGTGCGGCCCCTCCGGCGAGCGCGACGACCGTCACCGGGACGACTCGCGCCCGCGCCGCCCCACCTCGTCCCGGCGCGTCGGCAGCGCTTGGACGGACCGGGAACCACGCGAGCAGCAGGAGCGGCAGGAACAGCACCGTCAGCAGCTCGCTCAGCACCACGGACGCCGTCACGACCGCCACCGCACCGGAGTCCCACCAGGACCGCGGGCGGTACGCGAAGAGCCACGGCGTCGCCGCGAGCGCGAACCAGTGCAGGTTGGCGGCGTTCCCGCTGATCTCGTACGGCGCGAGCGGCAGCAGGGCCGGGAGGAGGGCGAGCAGCACGCGGAACGGCCACGCCGGCACCACGTCGCGGGCGCAGACGAAGACCACGCCGGCGAGGACCCCGACGACGATGCACGCCCCGCAGGACAGCACGAGCGCGTAGTCGGCGACGGGCAGCGCCCAGCCGAGGTCGACCAGCAGCCGCGGCAGGAGGTGCAGGTAGCCGGCTTACGGGTGCAGGAGCGAGTCGACGGGTCCGAGGGCGATCCGCTCGCGGAGGAAGATGCCGCCGTCCTCCGCCCAGACGGTCCCGCGCGCCACCGGGCCGAGCCGCCACCACGCGATCACCACCGACGCGAGCCCGACGAGGACGGCTGCGCCGGCCGCGCCGAACGTCCGGATCCTGCCCGAGGCCGTGCGCGTGGTGCGCTCCATGGTGACCCGACGGTAGTCGACATATGCCGTATCTGCAATATCGACGCACCGCTATCTACGGAACCGTCCCCAGGATGGGTCGCGATGGTCCCGCACCGAGGTCCGTACGCCAAGATGGACGGGTGACGGACGGACGGCTGACGAAGCGCATGCTCGCCAGGCGCTACCTCTCCGCCTGGATCGGGTTCTCCGCCGGCGGGCGGTTCAGTCAGGCACTCGCCACCGTCATCGTGCTGTTCGCCTTCGGCCAGCCCACCGTCGCCGCGCTCGTCGGTCGCGCCGGGGTGTGGGCCGTGCTCGTCACCCTCTTCGTCCTGGCCGGCCTGAGCCTGCTCGGCCAGCGCTACCGGATCGAGTGGCACGGGGTCCTCCCCCTGTCCCTCATGGCGTTCGTCGGGTACTGCGCGCTGAGCGTCCTGTGGAGCGAGTACTCCTGGGTGGCGCTCCGCGGACTCGTCGGCACGGTCTGCTTCATCGGGCTCGGGCTCTACCTCGCGCTCGGACGCGACCTGGTGCAGGTGATCCGCGCCTCCGGCGACGCGTTCCGGATCCTGCTCGTCACCGCGCTCGGCCTCGAGGTCCTGTCCGGCCTCATCCTGGACACACCGATCCCGGCGTTCGGCATCCAGGGGAACATCGCGTACGGCGGTCCCATCCAGGGCATCGGCGGCACCCGCAACTTCATGGGCTTCATCGCCGCGATGGCGCTCGTCACCTTCGTGGTGGAGTTCCTCACCCGCTCGGTGACGATGTGGCGCGCCATCGGCTCGACGGCCTTGGCCGTCATCGCGCTGATGCTCGTGCAGTCCCCCATCACCGGACTGGCGATGATCGCCCTCGCGATCACCGCGCTGGCGCTGTGGTCACTCCGGCACGCGCGTCCCACGACGCGGCCCGTCGTGAACGGTGTGCTCGGCGGGGCCGTGCTCCTGATGATCGTCGTCGGTGTGATCGGCCGGCACCGGGTGCTCGCCGAGATCGGTGCGGCCGGCGGCACCGCCACCCGGCTCGACCTCTGGTCGCAGATCCGAGTCTTCGTCGCGCAGTTCCCGATCCAGGGCTGGGGGTGGGTCGGTACCTGGCCGCACGAGCCCGTCGTGCCCTACGTCACCTTCATCGACCCCGATGGTCGGCCCTTCACGTCCGGCCTCAACGCGTTCGTGGACGCCTGGCTGCAGATCGGGCTCGCCGGCACGATCCTCCTCGGGGTCACCGCGCTCCTCGCGTTCGCCCGGGCCTGGGTCACCGCGACGACGTTCCCCGGGGTCGCCTACGTGTGGCCGGCCGCCGTCCTGGTGCTCCTCGGCGTCACGAGCACCGCGGAGAGCTACCTGCTGCACGGCGCCGGGTTGATGGTCTTCGTGGCCGTGCTCGTCATCGCCGCCCGACGTCGGTCGTGGCGACGGCACCTGCCACGCACCTGACCCGGCCTGGAGGCGCGGCGCACCCCCGCCACGCCCGCCACCACCCGACGGATCACCGCCGACGTGTGTCCGCGGACGTACATCCGCTCAGGTTCCGTCCGGCGTCGTCGGCTCCCCCTAGACTGCCAGCGGTCGTCAGGGGGACGGCCCACGCACGAGAAGGACCTCCATGCGCCTGGCCCAACGGTTCGCGATCATCCTCTCCGTCGTGGCGGTGGCCGTCGGGGCCGTCGTCGTCGGACCCGTCACCGCCGCCGAGGCCGCAGCACCCGCGACCGGACGCTTCACGCCGCTCGACACGGTCCGTTCGTGGACCGGCACCGGCCGGACGACCCCGACCACCGTGCAGCTCGGCGGTCGGACGGGCGTGCCGGCCACCGCGACGGCGATCGTGGTGAACGTCGAGGTCGAGAACCCCACCGCCGCCGGGACCGCCCGCGTGACCCCGGCCGGTGTCGGCACCGCGGTGACGTCGCAGGCGTTCCGCAGGGGCCAGACCGTGTCCGCACTGCAGACGGTCCGGCTGGTCGGCGGCAAGGTGCAGGTCCAGCTGTCGGCCGGCACGGCGACGGTCTACCTCGACGTGTCCGGCTACTACGCGAACGGCTCCGGAGCGACCTTCACGCCGCTCAACGCCGCGCGTGTCTTCAACAAGCGGGTCGGCACGACACCGACCAGGGTGCCCCTTGCCGGGCACGCCGGCATCCCCTCGAACGCGACCGCCGTGGCGCTCAACACCGAGGTCGGGACGCCCAGCGCCAACGGGTACGTCCGTGTGACACCCGCCGGCAAGGACGCCAGGGTCGCGGCGCAGGTCTTCACCAAGGGCACGACGATCTCGAACCTGGTCATCGTGAAGCTCTCGGGCGGGGCGGCGCAGGTCAAGGTCTCCAGCGGGACGGCCACGGTCTTCATGGACGTCGCGGGCTACTACGCGAACACGTCGACCGGGTCGGTGTTCGTCCCGGTGAACCCGGTGCGGGCCGCCTCCACCACCCTCACGACCTCGCCGCGCACGATCCGGCTCTCCGGCACCGCCGGCGTCCCCGGCACGGCCACCGCCATCGTCGCGACCGCCACGACCTCGCGGACCACCGCTGCCAGCTACCTGCGCTTCACCCCTGCCGGGCAGGACCCGCAGGTCGCCACGCAGGTGCTCGGAGCCGGCCAGACGCTGAGCAACGCGGTGATGACGAAGCTCGTGGGGTCGAGCGTCGACCGGCGCGCGCAGGCGAAGGTCTCGAAGGGGACGGCAGCGCTGACCGTCGACGTCGCCGGGTACTTCATGAACGGGTCGAGCGGGTCGGGCTTCGGTGCGGACGTCTCGTGGCCGCAGGGCGGGAACGCGAGCACCTACCCGAAGAACCAGGCGTTCGGCATCGTCGGTGTGAACAACGGGCTCGCCACGACGACCAACCCGTACCTCGCGCAGCAGCTCACGTGGGCGAGGTCGTCCGCGGGCGGCACCTCACAGCCGAAGGTGCAGCTCTACGTGAACACCGCGAACCCGGGCCAGTACTTCGCGGACCACCCGACGACATCGCGGAGCTCGTGGCCGACGAGCAACGTCGACCCCGGTGGGACGAAAGCCGCGAACCCGTACGGCACGTGCGTCGCCGGGACCGCAGCGCTCACCTCGACGCAGTGCTCGTGGATGTACGGATGGAACCGGGCCTACGAGGACGCCAACGTCCGCGGTGTCGCGTCGCCGGGCTCGTACCGGTGGTGGCTCGACGCGGAGACCGACGGCTCGTGGCAGAAGACGACCACCTTGAACCGAGCGACACTCGAGGGCATGGCCGCCTACTTCACCAAGATCGGCGGTTCCGTCGGTGTCTACTCCTCCCCGTCGGAGTGGACGGCCTTGTTCGGCGCCGTGCCGTCGACCAGCCCGCTCTACACACTGCCGACGTGGCGTGCGATCGGGAACGCATCCGCGGCGAGTGCCCAGGCGGCCTGCTCGTCAGCGCCGTACGTGGCCGGAGGCCGGACCACCATGGTCCAGTACGTGAGCGGGACGACGGACTACGTCGTCACGTGCGTCTGACGCGACGCGACATCACGCGCGGCGCCCGCCCTCCACGGTCGCGGGCGCGCGCGGGTGGCGGCGCGGGTGGTGGCGGTGGCGGCGAGCGTCAGCGACGGAAGCGCCGCTCGACGCCCCACTGGGTGACCCGCAGCATCGCCTCGACCACGATCGAGCGGCTCATCTTGGAGACACCGTGCACGCGGTCGCGGAACCGGATCGGCACCTCGACGATCCGCCCGCCGAGGTCGTCCACCCGCAACGTCATGTCGACCTGGAAGCAGTAGCCCTTCGAGTCGACCGAGTCGAGGTCCATCCGGGCGACGGTGTCGGCGCGGTAGACACGGAACCCGGCGGTGATGTCCCGCACGTCGATCCCGAGCACGAGTCGGGCGTAGGTGTTCGCCCCTCGGCTGAGGGCCTGGCGTCGGAGCGGCCAGTCCACCACGGACCCGCCGGGGACCCAGCGCGAACCGATGGCCAGCGCGACACGGTCGTCGGCGCGCACGGCGTCGACGAGCGCGGGGAGCCGGTCGGCCGGGTGCGAGCCGTCGGCGTCCATCTCGACCAGCAGGGGGTAGCCGCGCTCGAGCCCCCACCGGAAGCCGGCGACGTACGCCGTGCCGAGGCCGAGCTTGCCGCTCCGCTCCAGCAGGTGCACGCGCGGGTCGGCAGCGGCGAGCTCGCGGACGATGTCGGCGGTGCCGTCGGGGCTGCCGTCGTCGACGACGAGCAGGTGCGCGGTGGGCAGGGCGTCGAAGACCGCCGACGTGACGGCGCGGACGTTCTCGGCCTCGTTGTACGTGGGCACGATGACGAGCGCCGAGGGATCCCCCGCGGTCACCGGTTCGTCAGCCGGCGCTTGATCTTGCCCGCGACGCTGCGCGGGCCTTCGGTGCGGAAGTAGTGCACCGCACGGCCGAGGTCGTGGCGGACGCCGTAGAGCTTCTTGCGGTCCGGCACCCGGACACGCATCTGGTGCGCCTCGATCTGCGCGCTCGTCTCGCGGACCGACTTGTCGGCGGCACGGACGGGGTTCCGGCAGAACTCGACGAGCGGGGCGAGGACGTTCTCCCACGTGAACTGCTCGCGCACACGGTCGACGTTGCCGATGAACTCGGCACGGGCCTTCTTGTCGAAGAGGGCCGTCTCGAGGGCGTCAGCGAGCCCGTCGATGTCCTGCTCGTGCACGGCGATCCCGAGCTTCTCGGCGGCGACCAGGTCGCCGAACGAGTCGCCGGCGGTCGTCACGATCGGCAAGCGCGCCCACAGGTAGTCGAGGATGCGCGTGCGGAACGAGAACGTGGTCTCGAGGTGCTCGTAGTGCGTCGACACCCCGGCGTCGGCCTCGAGCAGGTAGGCGCCGCGCTCTTCGTAGGGGATCCAGGCCTCGTTGAAGAACACGTTCTTGCCGGTGAGGCCGAGCGCGTCCGCCTCGGCGCGCACCTTCGCGACGATGTCCATCTCGGGCACGTCGGGGTTCGGGTGCTGCACGCCCATGAAGAAGAGCTTGACGTTCGGACGACGCTCGGCGAGCTGCCCGATCGACCGCACGAGCGTGATCGGGTCGAACCAGTCGTAGATGCCGCCGCCCCAGACGACGAGCTTGTCGTTCTTGCCGATGCCCGGCACGACGCCCTTCACCCGCTGCTGGTCGTGGACGGGCGGCGTCGAGGACAGGCCGAACGGCACGACGCCGATGAGCGAGCGGAGGTCGGGGTCGCGCGAGTAGGTGCGCGCGTTCACGCGACCGGAGCCGGCGAGCTGGCCGAGCCAGAACATCCGCTGCCGCTCGGACGCGCAGATGAAGTAGTCACCGAGTTCGAGCTGGTGGTTGAGCGTGTCGGACGCGTCGAGGATCTGCCGGTTCCACTGGTCGACGTCGTCGCTGCGGCCCTGCTCGAGCTGCTCGAGGTGCAGCGGGTCGTAGACGTCCACCACCAGGATCTTGCGCGTCGACTCGAGGACCGGGAACAGCCGGAGCGCGTGGCCCTGCACGATGACGACGTCGGCCCAGGCCTCGTGCTCGACCATCTGGCGCGGGTGGCGGTGCGGCACCGTGACGACCTCGTACGACGGGTCGATCGGCGAGGAGCGCGTCAGGCTGATGACGCGGACGTCGTGCTCGTTCGCGAGCTGCTTCGCCATCTGGGTGGCGCGGATCGCCGGACCCGCCATCTTCTCGCCGATGGAGTCGCCGGTGATGATGAGGATCCGACGCCGGGTGCCGACCTCGAGCACGCCGAGGGAGTGCACGATCTTGTCGTAGCCGGCGAGGTAGTTCTCGATCGGGTAGGCGGGCTCGTCGCGGTTGCCGAACAGGCGGAGGAGCTCGCGGTCGCTGCGGACACGGGTCGCCTGGATCTCACGACGGGACTCGGTCATCGACGGCAGCTGCTCGACGAACTGGTCGACGCCGTAGATGCCCGCCATGCTCGTCTTCGGCACCGGGATCGTCGGCACGGCGTCGTCGCCGGGGTTCCGCAGGTCGAGCTCCGTCGAGTCGAGCTCGCCACGGCCGACGGCGCGGCGGACCGCCAGGGCGAGCGACCCGGGCAGCGCGGCGGCGAGCTGCTCGTCGCCGAGGTTCTTGTAGAGCGTGAAGAGGGCGTTGCGCTCGAGGAGGTACGTCTCGCGGAAGTCCCCGAACTTGTTCATCGACGCGTGGTGCTTGTGGAACGCGACCGACTTCGGCTGGTACCGGAAGCGCCAGCCGAGCAGGTTGAGCCGCCAGCCGAGGTCGACGTCCTCGTAGAACATGAAGTAGCGGTCGTCGAAGCCGCCCAGCTGCTCGAAGAGCTCTGCGCGGATGAACATCGCCGCGCCGGTGCCGAACAGCACGTCCGTCTCGGACTCCCAGCGGCCGGTGTCGGGCGACCCGGCGAAGGGCTTGTAGCCCATGCCGTACCAGGTCATCGCGGCCTCGGTGAAGTCGACGTTGACGCCCTCCCAGTCGAGGACCTTCGACGCGACCGCGCCGATGTCGGCGCCGGACGCGAACGTCGCCATCGCCTCGCGCACCCAGCCGGTGTCGGGGCGGGCGTCGTTGTTGAGGAACGCCACGATCTCGCCGGAGGAGTGCTCGACGCCGAGGTTGCAGCCGCCGGTGAAGCCGAGGTTCTGGCCGGAGTCGACGAAGGTGAAGTCGAGGTCGGAGGCCTTCAGCCGGCCGACGTGCTCCGCACCCGAGCCGTTGTCGACGACGATCACCTCGAGCCGGTCCTGCGGCCAGTCCTGCTTGCGGAGCTCGGCGATGCTCGTCAGCGTGTCGTCCGTGCCCTTGTAGTTCACGAGGACGACGGAGACGACTCCTGGCTTGCGCTCTGTCACGGCGAGTTCCTCCAGCGGCTGCCGCACACGCGGCGTGGATCATCGGTGGTGCGACCGTCGGGGGTGCCCGTCGGCCGACATCACCCTACAAGGCAGAGCACGCCGCTCCCCTGAGATCGCGGTGGGTTCGGGCACAATGGCACACGGCCCCCACCCGGCCGCCCCAGCCCGCCGCGCTCCGGTCCGACCCGTCGCGGCGGTCTCCTCCCCAGACCCGGAGCCCCCGTGACCCAGCCCTCGATCCCGCTCTCCCCCGCTTCCTCCCCCCTCGCCGACGAGTACGCCGCCCTCGCGCGCGGCGAGCACGCCGTCGGTCCGCGGGGCACCGTCCGCTTCGCCGTGTCGACGTACGACCCAGCCGAGGGGAAGGGCGACCTGTTCGTGGCGCTCGGCCTCGCGCGGGCGCTCCGCGCCGAGGGCTGGGGTGTCGACCTGTGGCCCATCCCGCGCTGGGCGGACGACGTGCCGGCGGACACGACGGTGCTCGTGAGCATGATCGAGTCGTTCGTGCCGGGGCTCGTCCCGTCGGGGACGGCGACCGTCGCCTGGGTCCGCAACTGGACCGCGCAGTGGGCGTCGCTGCCGTACCTCGCCGAGTACGACGCCGTCTGGGCGTCCTCGTCGATCGCCGCCGAGGAGCTCGCCGGTGCGGTGGGGCACCCGGTGGAAGTCGTCCCGATCGGCGTCGACCTCGACCTCTTCACCACCGAGCCAGGTGGCACCACCGAGACCGGCGGCACCCCGACCCCGCGCTCCGACCGCACGGTGACGACCGTCAACTTCTGGGGCGCCCGCCGCGGCGTCCAGGACGTCCTGCAGCAGGTCGCGCCCGTCGAGCCGATCGTCTGGTTCGCCGCGAACGTCGACCACGTCGACGCCGCGCCCGGCGTCGAGCTCCGTCCCGCGGTGTCCTACTTCGCGTTGCCCGAGGTCTACCGGGCCGCCGCGTTCGTCGTCGACGACGTCATCGCGCCGGCCGCCGAGTTCGGCACCCTGAACTCGCGGCTGTACGAGTCACTCGCCTGCGGCGCGCTGCCGGTCACGACCTGCGCGCTCGGCCTCGACGAGCTCGGGCTGGCCGACGTGCCGGTGTTCACCGACGCACCGTCCCTCGAGCGCGTCCTCGCGATGCCGACCGCCGAGCGCGACGCCCTCGCCGAGCGGCTCCGGGCGGTGGTCGTCGATCGGCACTCCTACGCCGCCCGCGCCGCGCAGGTCTCGCCGTCGCTCGACGCCGTGGTCGCCCGCGCCGCCACCCGCAGCGGACCCAGGGACCCGTTGCTGCGCTGGGCCGCCCTGCAGCGGGAGGTGCTCCGCGAGGTGGAGCGCGAGCGCGACCTCCACCGATCCGGCGTCGAGGACATCAACCGCCGGCTCATCGTCTCCGAGGAGGCGGTCGCGGTCCTCGACCGCGCTCGACGCACCGCCGAGCAGGGGCAGCACGACGCCCGGGTCGAGCGGGACGCCCTCGCGGTCCGGTACGACGCGCTCACGCACTCGGCCGAGTTCCGGGTCCTCGACAGGCTCGGCGGCGTCGCCCGAGCGCTCCGTCGCCGGAGCTGACGGCCGGCCGACGACGCAGGCCGGCCGGGGTGGTGGAAGCCAGCCCGGAACGGACGGGAGGCGCGGTGCCAGCTGGCACCGCGCCTCCCGTCGTTCGCGGCTGACGTCCTACTTGACCGTCAGCGACCGGCAGATCTGCGTGTTCTGCCCCGCGCCCTGGTTGATGGCGTAGACGCACACGTTGGTCGCTCCCGAGGGCCGACCGGTGAAGGTCGCGTCGAACTGGTGGTTCGCGCCGAAGCCGGCGTAGGCCGTCGCGAGCGACGCCTTCGCCTGGTCAGCCGCGATCGACTTGCCGCTCGCACCGTCGAAGTAGACGTGGACGCGGACGGACGCCTTCGTGTCCGGGTCGATCGCCCAGCCACGGACCCGGACCGTGTCCGCGCTCGGCGAGGAGACCTCGTCGAGCAGGAGGGTCGGGTTGCCGCTGGCCGCCGCCACCTTCGTGCAGGAGCTCGTGTCCGAGCCGCCGCCGGTGTTCTTCGCCACCACGCAGACCGTGTGCGAGCCCGGGCCGATGCCGGTGAGCTTCTGCTGGTACCCGTGGGCCGCCCCGTAGCCGGGGTGCGCGGTGTCGAAGCCCTTCGCGGCCTGGTTCGCCGTCCCGGTCGCGACCTGCTTGCCGTCGACGGTGTACCGCAGGGCGACCGCCGACACGGTGTCCGGGTCGAAGGCCGTCCCGCTCACCGTCATCGCACCGAGCCCGGCCGCCGACGCCTGACCGACGGTCACCTTCGGCGAACCGGTCGGCGTCGAGAACGGCTTGCAGATGCTCGCGTTGACGTTCTTCGGTCCGGTGTTGATCGCGATGATGCACAGGTTGTGCTTGCCCGCGGAGATGCCCGACTTCTCGAGCCGGTAGCCGTGCTTGTCACCGAAGCCGGGCTTCGCGCTGTTCAGGCCCGACTTGAGCTGGTCCGCCGCGATGTTGGCGACACCCTTGCCGTCGAGGTAGAAGTGCACGCGGATCGTCCCGGTCGTGTCCGGGTCGATCGCCCAGCCACGGGCGACGAAGCTCCCCGGCGCCTTGGACGCGACCTCGTCGACCGCGAGCCAGGGGTAGCCGGTCGGCTGCGTGACCGACTTCGTGGCGATCTGGGTCCAGCTGCCGCTCGACAGGTCCTTCGCGTAGACGCGCACGGTCTGGGTTCCGGCCGGGAAGCCCTTCAGCGACCCCGAGTACCCGTGGTTGTCGCCGTAGCCCGGCTTCGCCGCGTTGAGACCGGCCTTCTTCTGGTTGGCAGAGAGGGTGCCGAGCGTCTTGTTCCCGGCACGGACCTGCACCTGGGTCGCCGACGTCGTGTCGCGGTCGATGGCCCACCCACGGATCGTCAGCGTGCCGGCCACGGCCGAGGCCGCGTCGATGACACCGGTCGGGGTGCCACCCGAGATGCTGACGTCACGGCACTCGAGCAGGGTGTTCGAACCGGGGCCGGTGTTGATGCCGAAGACGCACACGTTGTGCTTGCCGGCGCTGAGGCCGGAGAGCGTCGTCGAGAACCCGTGCGCGGTGTTGCTCGAACCGAGGCGCGCGGCCAGGTCCGTCCGGTTCGCGTTCGCCATGACCGACGCCTTGCCGACGCCGTCGACGTAGATCTGCGCCTTGATGGCGGCGGTGGTGTCCGGGTCGGCCGTCCACCCACCGACCGTCACCTGGCGGAAGCCCGGGGTGAGCGAGTCGAGGCTGCCGATCGGCGACGACCCACCGGTCGGCGAGCCGAACCAGTCGGTGTACATGCGCCAGAAGTTGCGGTTGCCGTAGGCCGAGCAGCTGTCACCCGAGCCGTAGAGGTTCGACATGGCGGCGGTGTTCGGCGTGTACGGCGTGTAGATGTACAGCCCCGCGGTCGCCTGGTTCTTGATGTAGACGGTCTTCCGGCCGCACGCGGCGTTCGGGTTGTAGAGGATCGCGTTGTTGCGACCGGCCTGGTACGCCCAGGAGGTCGGGGTCGCCTGGTAGCGCTTGAACTGCAGCGCCGCGGCGTACACCTGCTGCGCGAACCCACGGTAGGCCGGGTCGCACGGGGCGGTGTCGGGGCACGCGAAGCCGGTGGCGTGCTGGTACATCCAGTTCGTCGGCCTCGACGTCGCGATGATGCCCTGCTCCTTCTCGAGCAGGACGATGAGCGCCTTCTGGCTCACGCCGCACGCGGCACCGACCTGGGCGATGATCGTCGCGGCCGACTTGTTGCCGCCGGCGATCGCGGAGCACCGACCGGAGACGGCCTTGATGGTGCTGACGTTCTGCGTGAAGTTCTTCAGGCAGACGGGACCGCCGGACTGCTGCTTGCAGTTCGCGGCGACGCTGTTGAGGAACGACTGCACGCTGGAGCCGCTCATCGCCGAACCGTTGTAGAAGTTCGCGTCGCTGATGATGTTGCCCGGGTCGAAGCCCGCCGCGGTCGCGGCCGACGCCGACTCGGTGGTCGTCGCCTCGGACACGAGCGTGCCGAAGGTCAGACCGCTGACGGCGATCGCGAGCGCGGCGACCATGCCGAGGGCGGAGCGGATCGGACGCCGTCGTCCGTCGTTCGTGTGGGTGGAACGCATCACGGCACCTCCGCCGTCATCGGGTCGGAGGTGGTCGACTGCGACCCCACCGAGTACTTGAGCGTGATCGACCAGGTGCCGGTCGACACCTGGGACGCGGGGAACGACGCCTGCGCGCAGTTCACGGACGAGGCACTCGCCTCCGCCGCGGTGGTCAGGGTCCGGGTCACACCGCTCTTGGTCGCGGTGAACGTGCACGTGCCGCCGGCGTTCGTGGTGCCGGAGACGAGACCGCCCGCCTGCAGGGTCTTCGAGCCGGCGTCCCACCCGGAGAAGGTGACGAGGGCGGTCGCCGGGAAGTCCGACGGATCGGTGTCGGGCTGCGCGGTCTGACCGCTGCCGGGGAACGCCGTGGGGACGTCGCCGGCGTCGTCGTCACCGGTCGACGGGTCGTCGGTGCCCTGGGTGGGGGCGGTCGACGGGGTCTCGGTGGCGGTCGCCGTCGGCGTGGCCGAAGCCGTCGCGGACGCACTGCGTGTGGGTGAGGGAGTGGGGTCGTCTCCGCCGGCGGAACAACCCGCCGCGAGGAGACTGAGAGCACCGACCACCGCGAGCGCAGCGATCGGCCGTGGAGCAAGCTGCATGCTGACGGGCCGTCCTGTGGATGTTGACAAGGGTCCGGGTTGCGACAACGGTAACCCCAAAGTGAAGGTTGAGGGTTGAATCCGTCGACTTTCACCCCCGCTCGGGGTGCACGACGGCTGTCGCGCAGCGTTGGCCGGACTGCCGGGTCGCCCAGGCGTGCCCGGATGCCCGGTGAGTATGCTGTTCCGGTCCTGCCCCCACGAACGAAGAGACACATGGTCGATCAAGCCCGCATGGCGGCGCTCGCGAAGGAGCCCCTCGTCGTGATCGGCGCTCCGACGAGTGCCATCCGAGGAACCTGGCGAGAGCTGCGCGACGTCTTCCGGCAGCGCGAGATGCTCGGCATGCTCATCCGCCGCGACCTCAAGGCGCGGTACAAGGACTCGGCGCTCGGGTTCGTGTGGACGCTGGTCCGTCCGCTGACCCAGCTCCTCATCTACTACTTCGTGATGGGACAGATCCTCGGCGCCGCGAAGGGCATCGACAACTTCGCCATCTACGTCTTCACCGGCCTCAGCGCGTACACGCTGTTCAGCGAGATCGTCGCGGGGTCCACCAGCTCGATCGTCGGCAACTCAGGGCTCATCAAGAAGGTCTACGTCCCGCGCGAGGTCTTCCCGCTCGCGAGCGTCGGTGCCGCCCTGGTGAACTACGTCATCCAGTTCGGCATCCTCATCGCAGCCACGATCGTGATCGGGGTGTTCCCCTTCCACGAGGGGCTCGTCTACCTGATCCCCTCGCTGCTGGTGATCCTGGTCTACGGGTGCGCGATCGGCCTGGTGCTCGCCGCGCTGAACGTCTACCTGCGCGACGTGCAGTTCGTGATCGACGTCGGTCTGATGGTGCTCCTGTGGGCCTCGCCCATCGTGTACTCGTACTCGATGGTGATCGAGCGGCTCAAGGTGGACTGGATCCTCGCCGTCTACACGAACAACCCGCTGACCCTGTCGGTCCTGGGCATGCAGAACGCGATCTGGCTCCACGACCCGACGAAGGTGGTCTACCCCGACCACCTCATGCTCCGTCTCGGCATCGCCTTCGTGATCGGGCTGTTCTGCCTGCTCGGGGCGCAGCGGGTCTTCTCCCGCCTGCAGGGCAACTTCGCGCAGGAGCTCTAGACCATGGCCATCAGCACCCCCGTCGCCCCGTCGACGTCCGGCGCCACCGCCGAGCGCCCCGACGTCATCGTCATCGACCACGTCCGCAAGCGCTTCGTCGTCCGCAAGGACAACACGATCCGCGAGCGCATCGTCACGCTCGGCCGCGCCGGCCGGAAGCACCGCCAGGACTTCTGGGCACTCGACGACGTCACCGTGTCGATCCAGGCCGGCACCACCGTCGGTCTCATCGGCCAGAACGGTTCGGGCAAGTCCACGCTGCTCAAGGCCATCGGCGGGATCATCCAGCCGACGTCCGGCACCGTCGCGCGTCGCGGTCGCCTGGCCGCCCTGCTCGAGCTCGGCGCCGGCTTCCACCCGGACCTGTCCGGCCGCGAGAACGTGTTCCTGAACGCGGCCCTGCTCGGCCTGAGCCGCAAGGAGACCGAGGAGCGCTTCGACGACATCCTCGCGTTCTCCGGCATCGGCGACTTCATCGACACCCAGGTGAAGTTCTACTCATCCGGCATGTACGTGCGGCTCGCCTTCGCGGTGGCCGTGCACACCGACCCCGACGTGCTCCTGGTCGACGAGGTCCTCGCCGTCGGCGACGAGGCCTTCCAGCGCAAGTGCCTCGACCGCATCCGCTCCTTCCAAGAGCAGGGGAAGACGATCATCATCGTCACGCACTCGCTCAGCCAGGTGCAGGAGATGTGCGACCGTGTGGTCCTGCTCAACAAGGGCAAGGTCCTGCACGACGGCGACGCGGTCGAGGCGGTCAGCAAGTTCCGCGACGTGCTCGAGGAGCGCCGCTCCGGCGAGCTCAGCGCGGACGTCGCCGTCGGGCGCGGCACCGTGCTCGGCGCCTCCGTGCACGCCGACGGCAAGCAGCACCGCGACCAGGTCGTCCCCGGCGACGACCTCATCGTGGACATGGAGTTCGAGCACCTCGACGGCGTCGCCGACTGGGAGGCCGCGGTGCAGATCAACAACACCGCCGGCCAGGTCGTCTACGGCACCACCACCGGCATCATGGGGATCCACCTCGAGCCCCTGCACGGTCGACGGAAGCTCCGACTCCGCATCGCGGACACGAACTTCGGCACCGGCAAGTACTTCATCAACGTGTCGATGATGGACTCCGCCGGTCGGCACCTCCACGACCTGCCGGAGTGCGACTCGTTCGAGGTCCCCTCGTTCGGCGACGCCGTCGGCAGCGTCTACGCCAAGCCCTCCATCGAGGAGCTCGACTGACGCCGTCCGGCGACGACCTCCGCACGGCGGTCGTCGTCGTCAACTGGAACCGCGCCGACCTCACCACCCGTGCGGTGCGCGCCGTCCTCGACGAAGGCGCGGCCGACCAGGTGGTCGTGGTCGACAACGGCTCCGACGACGACTCGGTCGCGGTGCTCCGCCGCGACCTGCCGGAGGCGACGGTCCTCGCGCTCGGCATGAACGGCGGGTTCGCCGTCGGGGCGAACGCGGGCATCCGGCACACGGACGCCGACCTCGTGGTCCTCCTGAACAACGACGCCGAGCCCGCTCCGGGGTTCGTCGCGGCCCTCCGCGACCACCTCGCCACCGCCCCCGCGGCCGTCGCCGCGGTGACGGGCCGCATCGTGCTCGCCGGGCGCTGGACGCGCCTCCCGGCCGGTGCCGCCGCAGCACCGGACCAACGCGCCCTGCGGGACCACGACGGCCACCTGTGGGTGCCGTCGCCGGACGGCGAGGTCCGGCTCAACTCGACCGGTGTCCGCGTCGACCGGGCCGGCAACGGGTCCGACCGCGACTGGTTCGCGCCGGCCGACCGGGTCGCCGACACGGCCGTCTTCGGCTTCTCCGGCGGTGCCGCCGCGATCCGACGAGCCGCCCTCGACGACGTCGGGCTGCTCGACGAATCGCTCTTCATGTACTACGAGGACACCGAGCTCGCCTGGCGCCTCCGCCGGCGCGGCTGGCGGGTCGAGTACGCCGCCGACGCCGTCGTCGTGCACGACCACTCCGCGTCGTCCGGTGTCCGGAGCGACCTCTTCGTCTTCCGCAACGCCCGCAACCGACTCGTCGTCGCGCTCTGGCACGCGCCGTGGCCGACGGTGCTCCGCGCCGCCGTCCGCACCCTCGCGCGCGGCCTCCGGGGCCTGGCCGGCAGCTCCACCCGACGGGAGGCGCGGCTCGTCCTGGCAGCACTGGCCGACGTGGTCGGGCACCTCCCCGCGCACCTCGCGCGGCGCGTCCGGCAGCAGCGGGTCGCGTCCGTCCCGCGCGGAGCGGTGGAACCCGGCGCATGAGCGGGTCGGGCTATCCTGGTCACTCCCCCGTCGACGGTCCCGGCCGCGGCGTCCCCGCACGGAAGGAACCCCGCGTGCCGCAGCTCACCGTCCTCATCGACGGGACCGCGGTACCGGAGAACCTCGGCGGCGTCGGCCGCTACGTCGAGGGGGTCGTGTCGCACCTGACGGGTCCCGCGCTCGACGTGCACCTCGTCGTCCGCCCGGTGCACGCCGACCACTTCCGCGCGGTCGCTCCGAACGCCACCGTGCACACCGCGCCGTCGTGGACCGACTCGGTGCCACTGCGCTTCCTGTGGGAGCAGACCGGGCTGCCGGCACTCGGCCGTCGGCTGGGCGCCGCGGTCCTGCACTCGCCGCACTACACGTTCCCGTTCACCTGGCGACGGGGTTCGGTGGTCACGCTCCACGACGCCACGTTCTTCTCGAACCCGGAGTGGCACTCCCGCCTGAAGCGCACGTTCTTCACCTGGTGGAGCCGTCGGTCGCTCCGGACCCGTCCCGTCGTGATCGTGCCGAGTGCGGCGACGTCGACCGAGGCCGCCCGCGTGGTCAGCGGCATCCGCGCCGACGTCCGGGTCGCTCCGCTCGGCGTCGACCGCTCCCGCTTCCACGAGCCGTCCACCGCCGAGGTCGAGGACGCCCGGATCGCCGCCGGCCTGCCGGACGACGCGTCGTGGATCGCGTTCCTCGGCACGATCGAGCCGCGCAAGAACGTCACGGCCCTACTCGACGCGTACGCCGCAGTCCGGGGTGCCCGCGACGCCACCGGCTCCCCCACGCCGTGGCTCGTGCTCTCCGGCGCCCGCGGCTGGGACGACGACGCGATCGAGCGACTCGACGCCCTGCAGGACGCCGACCACGTCGTCGAGGCCGGCTACCTGCCGCTCGAGGACCTCTCCGGCTTCCTCGGTGGTGCCGAGTTCGTCGTGTACCCGTCCCTCGGCGAGGGCTTCGGCCTGCCCGTGGTCGAGGCGATGGCCACGGGCGCGTGCGTGCTGACCACCCGCCGGCTCTCGCTGCCCGAGGTCGGTGGCGACGCGGCGGTCTACTCCGAGCCCTCCGCCGGGGACCTCGCCGCCGCGATCGCTTCGCTGCTCGACGACCCCGCCCTCGTCGCGACGCACCGGGCCGCAGCGCTCCGTCGCGCCGAGGACTTCACCTGGGACGCGACCGCCGACGTGCACGTCGCCGCGTACGAGTCGGTCGCCAGGAGCGTACGGTGATCCGGGTCGCCGTCCTCACGGTCACGTACAACACGGGTGAGACGATCCGGCCGTTCCTCGCGAGCGTCGAGGCTGCATCGGCGTCCCCGGTCGCGGTCGTGATCGCCGACAACGGTTCCACCGACATCGACGCGCTCCGCGCCATCGGCGAGTCCTACGGCGCCGTCGTGGTGTCCTCGGGCGGGAACCGCGGCTACGGCGGCGGTATCGATGCCGCCCTCGCCGCGCTCGACGACGTCCTGCCCGACGTGCGCCCCGAGTTCCTGCTCGTCACGAACCCCGACGTCGTGCTCGAACCGGGGTCCATCGACGAGCTCGTCGCCGCGGCCGACCGGCTGCCCGACGGTGGGTCGTTCGGCCCGCGGATCCTCGACGAGCAGGGCGAGACCTACCCGTCCGCGCGGCGGCTCCCCTCGCTCCGCACCGGCCTCGGCCACGCCGCGTTCTCGCGCTTCTGGCCGGCGAACCCGTGGAGTCAGCGGTACTGGTCGACCACGCAGGTCGTCGAGCGCGAGGCCGGCTGGCTGTCCGGGGCGTGCTTCCTCATCCGCACCGACCTGTTCCGGCAGCTCGGGGGCTTCGACGAGTCGTACTTCATGTACTTCGAGGACGTCGACCTCGGGCAGCGCGTCGGTCGGGCCGGGCGGGCGAACGTGTACGTGCCGACGTCGGTCGTGACGCACACCGGAGCGCACTCGACGTCGTCGAACCGGCGCCGCATGGAGATCGAGCACCACCGGAGCGCCTACCGGTTCCTGTCGCGGAAGTACCGGGCGTGGTGGCTGTGGCCGCTCCGTGTCGTGCTGCGCGTCGGCCTGGCCGTCCGGGCGCGCTGGGTCACCCGCAAGTAAGGCCGCGTCCCGTCCCGGCGCGCCCCGCCGTCCCGCCGTCCCGCCGCGCCGTCCCGCAAAA
>NZ_MJGN01000015.1:0-15283 GCF_001865065.1 Curtobacterium sp. MCBA15_008
GCCCGGCTCGCGCGCCCGGCGCGCCCGGCTCGCGCGGCGCCGAGATCGCACTCCGGCGCCGGTCGCCGGTGCCGAACCCCGTCGAAGTGCGATCTCATCGCGCTGATCGCCGGCTCCAACTCGCCGAAGTGCGATCTCGCGCCAGCGATCGGGAACCTCAGCACTCGCACGACACTCGACGGCACGGCGTCGAGTGGGCGGAACACGCCGTCGGGCGCCCGCCGGAGTGCGCCGAGCGTGACGGACCGGGCCTGCTCGGGCGCGCTCAGCGCTGCCGAGATCGCAGTTCGGCGCCGATCGCCGGTGCCGAACCCCGTCGAAGTGCGATCTCGCGCCCGCGCCCCCCACCCGCGCCCGCACGTGCCCGCGCCCGACCCGCGCCCGCACGCCCGCACGTGCCCGTGCCCGGCGCCCGGCCCGGCCCGGCCGCGCGCCCGCGCCCGCACGCCCCGCGCCCCAGGGACCGCACAGGTTGCACCACGCAACAATCGTGCGCGACGCGCCGCTCGACACCGCACGGATGATGCGCCACACGACGCACTCGTGCATTACAGCGGTGTAAACAAATCGCGCCGGGTTTGTTGCATTCCGTGACAGGGTGGTAGCAATGAGCGTTCCTGGCCGGGCACACAGACGATCCACGTCCGGCCGGGGCCCTTGCATTCACCACCGAGAGAGGCATCGAACATGGCATCCGTGTTCAAGAAGCACACAGCCAGCTGGGGCAAGCGCGGTATCGCGCTCGGCGCCGGGGCAGCAGCGACGGCGCTGGTGCTCACCGGCTGCGCGGGCGGCAGCGTGAGCGACACCGACCTGAACGGCCTGAGCATCGGGACGACGGACAAGGTCACGTCGCTCGACCCGGCCGGCTCGTACGACAACGGCTCCTTCGCCGTGCAGAACCAGGTGTTCCCGTTCCTGATGAACACCCCCGTCGGCAGCCCGGACGTCAAGCCGGACATCGCGACCAAGGGCGAGTTCACGAACGACACCACGTACACGGTGACGCTCAAGAAGGGCCTCGAGTTCGCGAACGGGAACCCGCTCACGTCGAGCGACGTGAAGTTCTCGTTCGAGCGTGAGCTCAAGATCAACAACGAGAACGGCCCGCAGTCGCTGCTCGCCAACCTCAAGAGCATCGACACGCCGGACGACACCACCGTCGTGTTCAACCTCGACCACGCCGACCAGACCTGGCCGCAGGTGCTCTCGAGCCCTGCCGGTCCGATCGTCGACGAGGACGTCTTCAGCGCCGACAAGCTCACCAGCGCCGACGACATCGTCAAGGGCAAGGCGTTCGCCGGGCAGTACGAGATCACCTCGTACAAGGAGAACCAGCTCATCCAGTACAAGGTGAACAAGAAGTACGACGGGCTCCTCGGCAAGGCGAAGTCCGACGAGGTGACGGCGAACTACTACACCAAGGAGACCGACCTCAAGCTCGCCGTGCAGAAGGGCGACGTCGACGTGGCGTACCGCTCGCTGACGCCGACGGACATCGCGGACCTCCGCAAGGACGACTCCCTGAACGTGACGGATGGCCCCGGCGGCGAGATCCGCTACGTCGTCTTCAACTTCAAGACGCAGCCGTTCGGCACCGGCCAGTCCGACGCCGACACGGCGAAGGCCCTCGCGGTGCGCCAGGCGGTCGCGGACGTCGTCGACCGTGACGCACTCGCGAAGGAGGTCTACAACGACACCTTCACGCCGCTGTACTCGATGGTGCCGGACGGCCTCACCGGTGCCGCCACGCCGTTCAAGTCGCTCTACGGCGACGGCGACGGCGCCCCGGACCTCGACAAGGCGAAGAAGACCCTGTCGGACGCCGGCGTGACGGGCAAGATCGAGCTCAACATCCAGTACGCCCCGGACCACTACGGTTCGGCGTCGGACGACGAGTACGCACTGCTGAAGACGCAGCTCGAGAAGTCGGGCCTGTTCACCGTGAACATCCAGTCGACGGTCTACACGACCTACGCCCAGGAGCGCACGAAGGACGCCTACCCGGAGTACCAGCTCGGCTGGTTCCCGGACTTCTCGGACGCCGACAACTACCTGTCGCCGTTCTTCACGAAGGAGAACTTCGTGCAGAACCACTACGACGACGCGGTCATCCAAGACCTCATCGCCAAGGAGCAGGCGGAGTCGGACCCCGACAAGCGTGCCGACCTCATCGAGCAGGCCCAGCAGCGTGAGGCCGAGCAGATCTCGACCCTGCCGCTCCTGCAGGGCAAGTCGGTCGCGGTCGCGAACAAGGACGTCAAGGGCCTGAAGCTCGACGCCTCGTTCAAGTTCCGGTACGCCACGCTCTCGAAGTAGTCAGCAGCACCACACACCGAACGGACAGCCAGGGGGCGTTCTCACGAAGAACGCCCCCTGGCCACGTCCTCGAAAGGCACCCCACACCGTGACCCTCAGCACCCCCGAGGCGACGCAGGACGTGAACGGCGCCGATCCGACCAAGCCACAGGCACAACGCAGTGCCAAGAGCAGTGGCGGCGGACTCGGCCGGTACGTCTTCGTCAGATTCCTCCTCATCTTCCCGACCGTCTTCATCCTGGTGACGCTCGTGTTCTTCCTGATGCGCGTCATCGGGAACCCGATCACCGCGTCGGTCGGCGGCCGGCTCACCCCGGACCAGCTGCAGGAACGCCTGCACGCGGCCGGGTACGACCGTCCCGTGTTCGTGCAGTACTTCGAGTACCTCGGCAACATCCTCCGCGGTGACTTCGGCACGACCTCGACGGACAACCGGCCGATCACCGAGATCATCGTCACGTACGGCGGCGCGACCGCCGAGCTCGTGTTCTACGCGCTCATCGTCGCCCTCGTGCTCGGCATCCCGCTCGGCATGCTCGCCGCGTACATGCGCGACAAGTGGCCGGACGTGCTGTTCCGGGCGCTCGCGATCCTGACGTACGCGACGCCGGTGTTCTTCGGCGGTCTGCTGCTCAAGCTCGTCTTCTCGGTCTGGCTCGGCTGGCTCCCGCTCGGCGACCGTGCGTCCACCCGGGTGGAGCTCGTCCTCGACCGGATCCCCGGTGCGACGGGCATCTACATCATCGACGCGCTCCGCACCGGCAACGCCGAGATCATCACCGATGTGCTCGCGCACGCGGTGCTGCCCGCGCTGACGCTCGGTCTGCTCACCGCCGGCATCTTCCTGCGGCTGGTGCGCGCCAACATGATCGGGTCGCTCGGTTCCGAGTACGTGGACGCGGCCCGCTCACGCGGTGTCCGGGAGGCGCGGCTCGTCCGGACGCACGCGTTCCGTCCGGCGCTGGTCCCGATCATCACCGTGATGGGGCTGCAGATCGCCATGCTGCTGGGTGGGTCGGTGCTCACCGAGACCACCTTCGGGTGGCGCGGGCTCGGCTTCGAGCTCAACCAGTACCTGTCGGCCCGCGACTTCGTTGCGGTCCAGGGCATCGTCGCGATGCTCGCGGTCATCGTCGCGGTGACGAACTTCGTCGTCGACGTCGTCGCCGCCCTCATCGACCCGAGAGTGAGGTTCTAGAGATGGCTGACACCTCCCTCGTCGACCGCCACGAGCCGCTCTGGAAGCGGCTGCCCGTCGTGGTCCAGCTGCGCCGGAGCACCGGCTGGCAGCGCGCCATGCTCATCACCGGCGTGGTCATCTGCGCCCTCTACATCGTCGTCGCAGTGGCGGCGCCGCTCATCGCCCCGTACGGCTTCGGCCAGCTCCAGGGTGCGGACGGCGTCAGCTTCCCGCGCACCGGGGAGCCGAGCGCCACGCACATCTGGGGCACCACGGTCGGCGGCTTCGACGTGTTCAGCCGCGTCGTCTACGGCGCCCGCACCGCGGTCCTCGTGGTCATCGTGGCGGTCGTCGTGTCGATCATCGTCGGCGTCCTGCTCGGCATGGTGTCCGGCTACCTCGGCGGTTGGCTCGACCGGGTCCTCGTCGTGGTCGCGGACGCGATCTACGCGTTCCCGTCGCTGCTCCTCGCGATCGTCGTCTCGATCGTCATCTCGGGCGGCAACTCGAGCTACGCCGGCGGCATCATCGCCGCAGCGATCTCGATCACGGTCGTGTACGTCCCGCAGTACTTCCGGGTCGTCCGCGCCGAGGCCGTGCGCCTGAAGAACGAGGCGTTCGTCGAGTCCGCCCGCGTGCTCGGCACGAACCCGTGGCGGATCATGACGCGCCACGTCCTGCGGAACTCGACGCGCTCCCTGCCGCTGATCCTGACGCTCAACGCGAGCGACGCGATCCTGACCCTCGCGGGCCTCGGCTTCCTGGGCTTCGGCATCGGCCCGACCAGCGGTGCGGAGTGGGGCTACGACCTCAGCCGCGCGCTGTCCGACGTCGCGTCCGGTGTCTGGTGGACCGGTGTCTACCCGGGTGTCGCGATCGTGGTGCTCGTCCTCGGCGTCACGTTCATCGGCGAGAGCCTCAACGACATCTCGGACCCGCGTCTGCGTGCCCGCCGGCGCTTGAAGCAGCTGGTGTCCCGCAAACAGGCCAGCAGCACGGAAGGGGCGACCGCATGACGGACGCAACCGGCCAGCCGGGCGCCACCACGCGCCTCCAGGCAGGCGACACCACCACCGAACCGGTCGCCGTCGTCGACGACCTGACCGTCACCTTCGCGACCGACGGCGGCGCCGTCGACGCGGTGAAGGGCGTCAGCCTCGACGTCCGGCCGGGCGAGGTCCTCGCCCTGGTCGGCGAGTCCGGTTCCGGCAAGTCGGTCACGGCCCGGAGCATGCTCCGGCTCATGCCGGAGACCGCGACGCTCGGGGGTGCCGTCTACCTCGACGGCACGGACGTGCTCAGCGTCGGTGCGCAGAAGCTCCGCGAGCTGCGCGGCACGGCCGGCGCGATGGTGTTCCAGGAACCGAGCACGGCCCTCAACCCGGTCTTCACGGTGGGGTGGCAGATCGCCGAGGGCCTCCGGGCGCACGGCGGCGTCTCCCGGAAGGAAGCCCGCGCGAAGGCGATCGACTACCTCCGCCGCGTCGGCATCCCCGACCCGGAGACCCGCGTCGACCACTACCCGCACCAGTTCTCGGGTGGGCAGAAGCAGCGCGTCGTCATCGCGAGCGCCCTCGCGCTCGAGCCGAGCGTCATCATCGCCGACGAGCCGACCACGGCGCTCGACGTGACGGTGCAGGCGGAGATCCTCGACCTGCTCCGCCGCTGCCGCGACGAGTTCGGCGCCGCGATCGTGATCATCACCCACAACATGGGCGTGGTCGCCGACCTGGCCGACCGCGTCGCCGTGATGTACCAGGGCGAGGTCGTCGAAGAGGCCCCGGTCGCGCAGCTGTTCGCGGACCCGCAGGCCGACTACACGAAGCGCCTGCTCGCCGCCGTGCCCCGGCTCGAGGCCTCGACCGGCACCGCCCGGCGCGCAGCGATCACCGAGGACGTCGAACCGCTCGTCCGGGCGACCGGCCTCGAGATCGAGTACCCGGGCCGCCTCGGTGCGCACGCGTTCAGGGCCGTGAAGGGCGTCGACCTCGCCATCCGCCCCGGCGAGGTCCTCGGTCTGGTGGGGGAGTCCGGCTCGGGCAAGACCACCATCGGCCGCGCGATCGCCGGACTCACCCGGATCACCGGGGGCTCCCTCGAGGTGCTCGGCACCGAGATGCTCGGCTACAAGGAGCGCGACTTCAAGCGGCACCGCAAGGACATCGGCTTCGTCTTCCAGGACCCGGCGACCTCGTTCAACCCGCTGCTCACCATCGCGGAGTGCGTCGCGGAGCCGCTGGTCGTGCACGGTGAGTCGTCCAGCCCGCGCGCGGCCCGCAAGCGCGTCGGCGAGCTGCTCGAGATGGTGCAGCTGCCCGCGGCGTACGGCGACCGCTACCCGCACGAGCTCTCCGGCGGCCAGCGACAGCGCGCCTCGCTCGCGCGCTCGATGGCGCTCCGTCCGAAGCTCCTCATCGCCGACGAACCGACGAGCGCGCTCGACGTGTCCGTGCAGGCGCGGGTGCTCGAACTGTTCCTCGAGCTCCAGCAGGACCTCGGGTTCGCGTCGCTGTTCATCAGCCACGACCTCGCCGTCGTCGGCGCGCTCTCCGACCGGATCGCCGTGCTGTACCGCGGCGACCTGGTGGAGACGGGCACCACGGCCGAGGTCCTCGGCGCACCGCAGCACCCCTACACGCAGCGGCTCCTGGCCTCCCTGCCGGTCCCGGACCCGGCGGAACAGGCGGAGCGACGGCGTACGCTGGTCGAACTGGAGAACGCCGGGTCCTGACCCGACGCGACCATCCCTGGAGGCGCGGCTGGCGTCGTCGACGCGTGCCGCGCCTCCAGGCGGTCACCTCCACCGCACCACGCACGACGGACGGGTTCCCACCGGTCCGTCGCGAACCGCCGCCAGGGGGCGGCGCGGAAGGGGACCCATGATCGCGGTGAACGGACCGGCGGTCGTCGCAGACGACGTGTCGATCGAGTACCGGAGCGGACGGGGGACGGACGCGATCCGGGCCGTCGACGGCGTGAGCCTGACGGTCCGCCAGGGGGAGATCCTCGCCGTGCTCGGCGAGTCCGGGTCCGGCAAGTCGACGTTCGCCGCTGCCGTCGCCGGACAGCTCGGGGTCGTCGGCGAGGGTGAGGGCGCCCACCGCCGCCACATCGTCGGGGGCGAACTCACCGTGCTCGGGCAGAAGACCCGGAGCCTGCGGCCGACGTCGCGGAAGGCCGAGCGGCTCACCGGCCGCATCGGGTACTTGCCGCAGGACGGCGCGGACCGGCTCAGCCCCGACCTCACCGTCGGCGAGGCGATCGCCGAACCGATCTACGCCCGCGACCGTCGGTTCGACCGGAAGGAAGCCGGCCTCATCGTCGCGCGCCTGGTCGACGCCGTGCACCTGCCGCTCGGGGTGATGCGCCTCAACACGTGGGAGCTCTCCAGCGGGCAGCGACAGCGCGTCGCCCTGGCCCGGGCGCTCGTGCTCGAGCCGCAGCTCTTGGTCGCCGACGAACCCGCTCGCGGCGTCGACGTGCTCGTCCGGCAGTCGGTGCTCGAGGCACTCGCGACCCTGCAGCGGAACCGCCAGTTCTCCGCCGTCGTCGTGTCGAGCGACCTCCGCGAGGCCCGCGCCCTCGCCGACCGGGTCGCGATCATGGCCGAGAGCAGACTCGTCGGCCTCGGCACCTTCGACGAGGTGCTCGACAACCCCGTCGACCCCTACGTGAAGACGCTCGCCGCCACCGCGGCACGTCCGGTGAAGCGCCGCCCCGCGGTCTCCGCCGCTCCGCGCCGCTCGTCGGCGCCCCGCCGCCCGGTGCCCGCCGGCACCGGCCCCCGAACCGACCGTCAGGAGAACGCGTGAGCACGTCCGTCGTGGGGAACGGTGCGGGTGCCCGTGGGCACCGCGCCGTCGTGACCGATGCCGGGGCGGCGCTGCCGATCGCCCCGCCGACCGCCGGACCGGTGGCGATCCTGCCCACCGCGGCGGAGCTGCACGTGCAGGCCGTCACCGACGCCGGGGGGACCGTCGCCCCGCTGGATGCCGACACCCGTGGGCTCGTGTGGCTCGACCCGCGCGACCCGTCCGGCCTCGCCGAGGCCCTCGACTCGACGCCGGGCGTCGGTTGGGTGCAGCTGCCGTTCGCCGGGGTCGACGCCTTCGCCGACCTCATCGCCGCACACGGTGACCGCGTGCTGTTCACCTCCGCCAAGGGTGCGTACGCCGAGCCCGTCGCCGAGCACGCCCTCGCGCTGACCCTCGGCACACTGCGGGTGCTGCAGAAGCGTGCCCGGGCCCGCTCGTGGGCGACCGAGCCCGAGGGCGTGTCGCTCTACGGCCGAAACGTCGTCGTGATCGGCGCGGGCGGCATCGCACTCGAGTACATCCGGCTGCTCGCGCCGTTCGAGGTCTCCGTCACGGTGGTCCGTCGCTCGGCGTCCCCGGTCGAGGGCGCCGACCGGACGGTGACGACGGACCAGCTCGACGAGGTCCTGCCGGACGCCGACGTGGTGATGATCGCCGCGGCGATGACCTCCGGCACCGCGAAGCTGTTCGGCCCGCGGCAGTTCGAGCTCATGAAGTCGTCGGCGCGCCTGGTGAACATCGCCCGGGGTGGGCTCGTCGACACGGATGCGCTGGTCGAAGCACTGCGGTCCGGGGCGATCGCGGCCGCCGGACTCGACGTGACCGACCCGGAGCCGCTGCCCGACGGGCACCCGCTGTGGGACGAGCCGGGCGCGGTCATCACGCCGCACCAGGCGGACACGCCGGAGATGGTGGCGCCGCTCCTCGCCGAGCGGGTGCGGGTGAACACGGCGGCCTTCCTCGGAGGCGCGGGCGAGGGCTTCGTCGGCGTGGTGGACCCGGCCGCGGGGTACTGAGCGCGGCGCGCCCGGGATGCGTGCCCGATGCGCGGGGTCGCTCCCAGGTGCTGCTATGCTGTTACCCGTTGTTCGCACGTCATTCGCCAGCGGACAGTGATCCTCGATAGCTCAATTGGCAGAGCAGCCGGCTGTTAACCGGCAGGTTGTTGGTTCGAGTCCAACTCGGGGAGCAGACAGGCCCTCACCCTTCGGGGTGGGGGCCTTTCGCGTTGGCGGGCGGGCGCGGGGCGGTGCGGTGCGGTGCGGCGTCGGGCGGGCCCGGGCTGGGCCGGGCGGGCGCTGACGCGAAGGTTCGGGCTGAGCGACAGTTCACGGGCGCCGAGGCGCGAGAAGTGTCGCTGAGCCCGAAACCCGGACGGCCGAGGCCCATCCTCGGCGGCGTGCGGCCGAGCTCGCAGCCGGCGTGGGGACGAAAGCTGTTAGCGTTCACAGGTGATCACCGTGCGCCGAGCCCTCGCCGTGGGCACCCTCGTCGCCGCGGCGATCGGCCTCGCGGGCTGCACGGCCGGGGCGGAGTCCGAGCCCGAGGACTCGATCGACAGCTCGGCCACCGCGGGCGTCTCGGCTTCCGGCACGGCACCGATCGTCTTCGCGTTCGTGTGTGCGGTCGGCTCGTCGGACCGCACCGAGACGTACACGACCTACTCGGCGGTGTGGGAGGACGACCGGACCGACTGCACGGCCCAGCGCATCACCGGGACGGAGCTGTCCTCGCAGCAGCGCGCCGCCGTGCAGGCAGCCGCGGGCGACGCGACGCTCGAACAGCTGGCTGCCGGATGCGCGGTCCGGCGAACCGGACCGTGGGTCGGGACCGTGGACTCGGCGACGGAGGCGCACGTCGCCGCAGGGCTCCTCGAGTACTGCCCCGGGCACCCGGAGACCGACCACCTGCAGGACGCGGTCGCTGGCTGGCGGAGCTGAGCCGCGCCTCCAGGCCGTGACCGGAGCGCGTCCGGGTGACGGGCGTACCGGTCGGATCAGCCCTCGGGGTGGTCGCGACCGGGCAGCCAGGACTTGCCGGGGCCGCCCCAGCTGTTCTTGCGGATCGCCTTGGCGACCTGCTTGCCGTACGGGTGCACCAGACGGTCCGCGTAGAGGAAGCCGTCGAGGTGGTCGTACTCGTGCTGGAAGACCCGCGCGAGCCAGCCGTGCGCCTCGACCTCGAACGGTTCGCCGTGCTCGTCCTGCGCACGGAGCAGGGCGCCCTCGGAGCGGCGGAGCGGGAAGCGTTCGCCGGGCACCGAGAGGCAGCCCTCGGACTCCTCGTCCTCGTCGAGTTCCTCCACAGACTCGGGCACCGGGGGAGTGATCCACAGGACCGGGTTCACCGCGACGCCGCGGTGCACGACCTCGGCATCATCGGTCCATGAATACACGAAGAGGCGCTTGCCGACACCGACCTGCGGGCCGGCGAGTCCGACCCCCGGCGCCAGGTCCATGGTCTCGAACATGTCGGCGACGAGTGAACGGAGGTCGTCATCGAACTCGGTGACCTCGGCTGCACGCTCGTGCAGGACGGGTTCGCCGGTGATGCGGATCGGGAGAACGGCCATTCACCCAGGTTATCCGGCGGGGGACGATAGCCTCGACGCGTGACGACGGACCTCCAGCTGCCGGATGCGGTGAGCAACCTCACGCCGTTCCAGGCGCTGATGATCCCCGTCGCGCTCGTCGGTGCGGTGTTCCTCTCGCTCGGGGCGCAGTTCCAGAGTCGTGGGGTGCAGCGGGTCGAGGCGCGGCTCGGTCGGCAGTCGAAGGGCCTCAGCGTCCGACACGTCGTGGCCCTGGTCTCCAGTGGCTACTGGGTGCTCGGCACGCTCATGCTCGGTGTCGCGGTCGTGCTCCAGCTGATCAGCATCACCTTCGCGCCCCTGATCGTCGTGCAGCCCCTCGGCGCCGTCGCGCTCGTCATCACGACGTGGTTCTCGTCGCGGTCGTCGGGCGTGCCCCTCGGGCGACGGGCTCGGCGGGCGGTGTGGACCTGCATCGTCGGTGTCGGCATCTTCGTCGGGATCGCGGCCTTCGTCGGGCACGAGAGCGCCATCACGCGGCAGCAGCTCGTGACGGTGCTGGTGATCCTGGCGGTCGTGCTCGTCCTGGTGCTCGTGTCGTTCCGCCTCGTCGCGAAGCACAAGAGCGCGCTGTACTACATCGTCGCCGCGGGCGTCCTCTACGGGTTCGTGGCGACGCTGGCGAAGGTCGTGCTCAACCGGTTCGTGAACGGCACCTTCGACTGGCTCACCGTCCTCGCGATCATCGGCGTGGTCGTCGCGGCATCGCTGGGCGGCTACTTCGTGCAGAACGCCTACTCGAGCGGCTCGGCGGACCTCGTGATCGCCGGGCTGACCGTGATCGACCCGATCGTCGCCGTCGGCATCGGCGTCATCGTGCTCGACGAGGCGTCGGGTGCGCCCTGGATCGCCGTCGCGGGCTTCGTGGTGGCGGCCGCGATCGCCATCACGGGTGTGTTCATGCTCGCCAAGTACCACCCGCAGACCCGGAGCTGACCGCCGCCGGCACGGTCGCGCTGTCGTCAGCACGGCGCCGCGTCGCCGTCGGTGCGGCGTCGCCGCCGCCGGTGCGGTGCGGCCGTCGGTGCGGTGCGGCGCCGTCGGCGTGGTGTCGACCGGCCCCGTCGGGTCATCCCTGGGTACGGCAGGGTCCGCCGCGAGGCGGACGCGCACCCCGCAGCCGGTGCGGTAGCGTCTCAGACCGACCCGCATTCGCCCACGAGAGGACGACGCCAGCCGTGTCAGAGGACGCCACCACCGCCACCGCCCCCGCCGAGACCGCCGGGCCGACGGGAGCGACGGGAGGTCACCGACCGCTCCGCGTCCTGATCGCAGCGGACACCTTCGCGCCGGACGTCAACGGCGCCGCCACCTTCGCCGAGCAGCTCGCCGTCGGCCTCACCGAGCGCGGGCACGAGGTGCACGTCGTCGCCCCCGCCGCGAGCCGCCACTACGGCACCTTCGACGAGGAGCTCCACGGCGTCACCCTCATCGTGCACCGCCTGAAGTCGTACAAGTGGCCGCTGCACCCGTGGCTCCGCTTCGTGTGGCCGTGGAGCGTGCGCAAGTGGACCGGGCCGATCCTCGACGCCGTCCAACCCGACGTGCTCCACATCCAGTCGCACGTCGTGGTCGGCCGCGGCATCGTGCACGAGGCGAAGGCCCGCGGCATCCGGGTCATCGCGACGAACCACTTCATGCCGGAGAACCTGCTCGAGTACACGCCGTTCGGCAAGTGGACGCTGCCCATCGCGCTGAAGCTCGCCTGGAACGACGCCGCGAAGACCTACCGGCAGGCCGACGCCATCACCACGCCGACGAACCTGGCGGCCGACTACCTCCGCCGTGCGATCGCCGGGCAGCGGGTCCTGGCGATCTCGTGCGGCATCGACGCCTCGCGCTACGTCGCCCGCACCGGGCGGCCGGCGAACAACGACATCGTCTTCGTCGGCCGGGTCGCGCCGGAGAAGAACCTCGACGTCCTCGTCCGGGCGCTGGCGATCCTGCCGGCCGAGCTCGAGACCACGCTGACGATCGTCGGCGACGGTGAGATGATCCCGAAGCTCACCGCCCTCGCGAAGGAGCTCGGGCTCGAGGACCGCGTGCGCTTCCTCGGCTTCGTCTCCGACGAGGTCAAGCAGCAGGCACTCACGAACGCCACGGTGTTCGCGATGCCCTCGACGGCGGAACTGCAGAGCATCTCGTCGCTCGAGGGGATGGCCTCCGGGCTCCCCGTCGTCGCGGCGGACTCGATGGCGCTCCCGCACCTCATCGACGGCAACGGGTTCCTGTTCGTACCGGGCGACGTCGAGGACCTCGCGGCGAAGCTCACGGCGGTGCTCACGGCGTCCGACGACGACTACGTCGCCATGCGGGACCGCAGTCTGGCCATGATCGAGGCACACGACATCAACCGCACGCTCGCGACGTTCGAGGCGCTGTATCGTGGGGAGCCGGTGGCCTGACGGTCCCCGGCGAGGGGCGGTAGCCAAGCTGGTCAAGGCAGTCGGCTCATAACCGAACGATCCGCGGGTTCGAGTCCCGCCCGCCCTACGTGCACTTGCCCAAGAAGCGCGACACCCCGCAGCAAGACGACCACAGCCCCACACCGAACGTGACGTTCGAGGTGACCCGGGGTGGCACCGGCGTGCGCGTCAACGCGTTCCGGATCGGCTTCATGGGGGCGATCGGCGTCCTGGTGGCCCTGATCGCCGGGTCGATCGTCAACCAGCTCAGCACCGTCCTCGTGTACATCGGGGTCGCCCTGTTCCTGGCGCTCGGCATCGACCCGCTCGTGTCGTTCCTCGAACGGCTCGTCCCACGCTGGGTGGCGATCACGGTGGTGGTCGTCGGCGTGCTGGCGGCCTTCGCCGGCGTGGTGTTCGCGGTCGTGCCGATCCTCGTGCAGCAGGCCACGAACCTCATCCAGAACTTCCCGGACATCGTGCAGGACCTCTCGCGGCAGCAGTGGGTGCAGGACCTGTCGAAGCAGTTCAACGGGTCCTTCGACGTCGACCACGCGCTGCAGTCGCTGCAGTCCTTCGTCGAGAACCCGGGCAACCTCCTGAGCCTCGGTGGCGGCATCCTGGCGGTCGGCAGCGGGATCCTCTCCGGACTCACCGGCGCCGTCATCGTCATCATCCTGATGCTCTACTTCCTCGCGTCGATGCGCGGGATGAAGTCGATGACCTACCGCTTCGTGCCGGCGTCGCGGCGGCAGAACTTCATCAACGTCAGCGAGCAGATCACCCAGGCGGTCGGCCGCTACGTGGTCGGGCAGATCTCGCAGGCGCTCATCAACGGCATCCTGAGCCTGGTGTTCCTGCTCATCATCGGCGCTCCGCTGCCGGTGCTGCTGGCGTCCTTCGCGTTCCTCGGGTCGCTCATCCCGCTGGTCGGCACCCTCGCGGCCGCGATCGTCATCTCGCTGCTCTGCTTCTTCGCCTCGCCGGCCACGGCCCTCGCCGCGGCGATCTACTACCTCGTGTACATGCAGGTCGAGGCCTACGTCATCTCGCCGCGCATCATGTCGCGCGCGGTGCAGGTGCCCGGCGCACTCGTCGTCATCGCGGCCGTCGCGGGCGGGACGATCGGCGGCGTCCTCGGTGCCCTGGTCGCGCTGCCGGTCGCCGCGTCGGTGATCATCATCGTGCAGAAGGTCATCTACCCCCGGCAAGAGCAGGCATGACCCCGTTCGACGAGCACGTCGCTGGTCGCGACCGCTGGGCGACGAGCCCCCGTGGGCCACTGGCACTGGTGAACGCCCAGCGCGTCGACCACCCGCAGCCCGTGTGGCCGGTCCCCGGCCAGTGGGCGCCGGCCGACGGCGGGCTGACGGTGACGGCCGCCGCCGAGGACGGCGTGGTCGTCGACGGGGTGCCGGTCGACGGCACGGTGCTCGTCGCCGGCGACGAAGCGGTCGTCGCCTCGTCGGTCGCGTTCCCGGACGGCTTCGCCGGGTCCGTCTCCCACGGCACGCTGCGCGTCTGGGACCCCGCATCCGAAGCGATCGGCCGGTTCGCGGGGATCGCGCGCTTCGACCGCTCCGACGGCTGGGTCGCCTCCGGCAGGTACACGCCGGTCGCGGGGGACGGAGCCGGCCTGGAGGCACGTGGCAGCGTCGTCGACGCCGCCGGCGTTCCGCTCGAGGTCGCCGGGCACATCAAGACGGCCTTCGGCACCACCACGGTGCGGCTCGTCGCCGTGCGGTCCGCGGTGTTCCAGGGTTCGGCGCGGCTCCAGCTCATCGTGCAGGACGCCACGAGCGCGCTGCCCGAGGACGACCCGGGCAGCACGTACTCGATGGGGCGCTTCCTGTACCTCGACGACCCCGGAGCGGCCGCCGACGTCGAGCTCGACTGGAACCTGGCCGTCCTGCCGCCGTGCGCGTTCTCGTACCAGTTCGCGTGCCCCATCCCGCCGGAGGACAACCGGGTCCCGGTCGCGATCACCGCGGGGGAGCGGCACCCGGTCGACGCCGCCGGCACCGTCCTGCACTGACCGTCGCCGGCACCGACCGTCGGCTCCGTTCTCCACCGGTTGCTCCCGGTGTGTGGCGTTCCGGGGCCGCAGCCTGCATAATGGGCGTGTCCGCGAGGACATCACAATCGCATATCGATGGTTCCGAACGAGAACCTCCAGTCCAGGTCGATGGGGAAGTCGCACCTGACGAATCGGAGGAATCGTGTCCGGAACGACCACCGGGGTGCTCTACGTGCACTCCTCACCACGCGCGCTCTGCCCGCATGTCGAATGGGCAGCAGGTCGCGCCATGAGCCGTGCCGTGAACTTCTCGTGGCTCGACCAGCCGGCGCAGGACGGCGCCCGCCGGACCGAGTTCACCTGGACCGGCGCGGTCGGCACCGGTGCCGCGATCGCCTCCGCACTGCGCGGGTGGGAGCACCTCCGCTACGAGGTCACCGAGGAACCGACCTCGCAGTCGGACGGTGGCCGCTGGATGCACACGCCGGACCTCGGTGTCTTCTACGCCCAGACGGACGTCACCGGCAACATGGTCGTCCCCGAGGACCGCGTCCGCTACGCGATGGAGGTCGCGGGCAGCAACGCCCTCGAACTCCACCGTGAGCTGCGTCTGGCGCTCGGGCAGGCCTGGGACGACGAGCTCGAGCCCTTCCGGCACGCCGCCGAGGGCAACCCCGTCGTCTGGCTCCACCGCGTCGGCTGACCCCGCACGCTTCCTCCGACACGAACGCCGCCCCTCGGGGCGGCGTTCGTGCGTCCGGGCCAGGTCGGGCCGTGCGCGCCGCCGTCGCCCCCGGCCCGGACGGCGCGGGGCCGCCCGGCGGCTTTCGCGCTGAGCGACAGTTCTCGCGGCTACGGGCCCGAGAAGTGTCGCTCAGGCCGAAACTCAGGGAGCGCGCCGCACCCGAGCCGGCGCTCCACCGTCGCCCCGGTCGCGAAAGCGACAGATGTCCGCGG
>NZ_MJGN01000015.1:15803-44858 GCF_001865065.1 Curtobacterium sp. MCBA15_008
CCGCGGACATCTGTCGCTTTGGCGGCCCGGACGGCGCGGCCGCCTTCCATCTGTCGCTTTCGCGGACGGACAGCACGGGGCTGCCCGGCGGCGACTTTCGCGCTGCGCGACAGTTCTCGCGGCTCCGGGCCCGAGAAGTGTCGCTCAGGCCGAAACTCGGCGAGGCGTGGCCGCGACTCGGGGAGCGCGCCGCGCCCGGGCCGGCCCCGGGAACGGCGGAGGCCCGCCCCGCGGACGCGGGACGGGCCTCCAGGCCGACTGCCGGACTCAGGCGGTGCGGAACGCGACCACCGCGTTGTGCCCACCGAAGCCGAACGAGTTGCTCACGGCGAGCAGGTCGCCCTGCGGCAGCTCGCGCGGCGCCGTCGCGACGTCCATGACGATCTCCGGGTCCTGCTGAGTGAGGTTGATCGTCGGCGGGGCGACCCGGTTGTGGAGCGCGAGGGCCGTGAACGCGGCCTCGATCGCACCGGCACCACCGAGGAGGTGCCCGGTCGACGCCTTGGTGGCCGACACGACGATGCTGTCGAGGTGGTCGCCGAAGACGCGGCGCATCGCGTGGTACTCCGCGATGTCGCCGACCGGCGTCGAGGTGGCGTGCGCGTTGACGTGCACGACGTCCTCGCGCGAGGCACCGGCGTGCTCGAGCGCCTGCAGGACCGCGCGGGCGGCGGCGCTGCCCTCGGGGTCCGGAGCGGTGATGTGGAAGGCGTCGGAGGTGATGCCGGCACCGGCGACCTCGGCGTAGATCTTCGCGCCGCGGGCCTCGGCGTGCTCCTTCGTCTCGAGGATGAGCGCCGCGGCGCCGTCCCCGAGCACGAAACCGTCGCGCGTGACGTCGTACGGACGCGACGCGGTCTCGGGGGAGTCGTTCCGGCGGGACAGGGCCTGCATGGCAGCGAACGCCGCGAGGGGCAGCGGGTGCAGGGCGGCCTCGGCGCCACCGGTGATGACGATGTCCGCCTCGCCCGTCGCGACGTGGCGGTAGGCCTCGGCGAGGGACTCGGTGGAGGACGCGCATGCCGAGAGGTAGGTGCGGGCGCCGCCACGGGCGCCGAACTCCATCTCGATGGCGGCGGCCGGACCGTTCGCCATGAGCATCGGGACCGTCATCGGCATGACGCGACGCGGGCCCTTCTCACGCAGGGTGTCCCATGCGTCGAGCAACGTGTTCACGCCGCCGATGCCGGTCGCCCAGTCGACGATGAGGCGCTCGGGGACGACCGACTCGGCGTCGATGCCGGCGTCGGCCCACGCCTCGCGCGCGGCGACGAGCGACAGCTGCGACGACGGGTCGAGGCGTTTCGTCTCCGGGCGGGTGAGCTGGTCGGTGAGGAACCGGCGCGCCTGGCCGGCGAACTCGACGGGGAGTTCCAGCTCGGCGTAGCGCGGGTCCTCGATGCGGGTGATGCCGGACTTGCCGGCAAGCAGCGCTTCCCACGTCTCCGGGGCGGTCGCGGCGAGGGGTGTGATCGCACCGATCCCGGTGACGACGACGGTCTTGTTGGTCATGGAACGACGTGTTCTTTCGTGTGGACGTGCGACGAGCGACGATCGCCCGCGGTGTGAACGAGCGCGGTGGTGAACGAGAAGAGCGCCGCGGCCCGCGGTTCGCCGGGGCCGCGGCGCTCAGGAAGCTCGCGTCAGGCCTGCGCCTTGACGATGTAGTCGACGGCGTCGCCGACGGTCTTGAGGTTCTTGACCTCTTCGTCGGGGATCTTCACGTCGAACTTCTCTTCGGCGTTCACCACGATGGTCATCATCGAGATGGAGTCGATGTCGAGGTCGTCGGTGAACGACTTGTCGGCGGCGACGGTGTCGGTCGCGATGCCGGTCTCGTCGTTGATCAGCTCGGCCAGGCCGGCGAGGACTTCTTCGTTGGACAGGGCCATGGGGATTCTCCTTGAGGGGGGTGTCGTTTGACCGTGGACCAGCCTAGGGCACGAGCGGCGCGCGTGCCCGGAGGCTCGTCGGGTGATCACGCGGGAGCGCGACCGGGGTGGGCTAGGGGAGGACGACGACCTGGGCGCCGAACACGAGGCCCGCGCCGAAGCCGATCTGCAGCGCGAGGCCGCCGGACAGGTCCGGGTGCTCCTCGAGCAGCCGGTGGGTGGCGAGCGGGATGCTCGCCGCCGAGGTGTTGCCGGTGGTGGTGATGTCACGGGCGATCACGACGGACTCGGGCAGGCCGAGCTGCTTCGCGAACTCGTCGATGATGCGGATGTTCGCCTGGTGCGGCACGAACGCGGCGAGGTCCGAGGCTGCGACGCCCGCGGTCTCCAGTGCCTGGCGGGCGACCTTGACCATCTCCCAGACGGCCCAGCGGAACACGGTCTGGCCGGCCTGCCGCATCGTCGGGCGAGGGGCACCGTCGGCCCACTCGTTGTAGGTCGCGGTCATGCCGATCGCGTCCCACTTCGAGCCGTCCGAGCCCCAGATGGTCGGGGCGATGCCGGGGAAGTCGCTCGGGCCGATCACCGCGGCGCCGGCACCGTCCCCGAGCAGGAACGAGATGGAGCGGTCGGTGGGGTCGACGACGTCGCTGAGCTTCTCGGCGCCGACGACGAGCACGTGGTCGGCGAGACCGGACTTGATGAACGAGTCGGCCTGGGCGATGCCGTAGGCGTACCCGGCGCAGGCGGCGCTGATGTCGTAGGCCGCGGCCGGCGTGGCGCCGATCCGCTCGGCGAGCAGCGACGCCATCGAGGGCGTGGCGACGGTGTGGGTCACGGTGCTGACCAGGACCACGCCGATCTGCGACGGCTCGATGCCGGCCTTCGCGATCGCCTCGCGCGCAGCGGCCTCGGCGAGGTCGACGGCCTCGACGTCCTTGCCGGCGCGCTTCCGCGTGACGATGCCGGTGCGCTGGCGGATCCACTCGTCGGAGGAGTCGATCGGGCCGACCAGGTCGTCGTTCGGCACGACGTTCTCACCGCGGGCCGCGCCGAACGCGAGGATGCGGGTGAACTCGTGGCCGCGTCGCTGGGAGAGGGTGGGGCGGTCGGTCATGCGGTTGCGTCTGCTTCCTGGCCCGCGCTCTGCAGCAGGTCGATCGCTGCGGGCAGGTCGTCGGGGGTCTTGATGGCGACGGTCGGCGTGCCGCGGAGACCGCGTTTCGCCAGACCGACGAGGGCACCGGCGGGTGCGAGCTCGATGATGCCGGTGACACCGGCGGCCGCGAACGACTCCATCACGGCGTCCCAGTGCACGGGGTTCGCGATCTGGTTCACCATGAGGTCGACGAAGCGACGGCCGTCGTCGACGCGGGAGCCGTCGGCGTTGGTCCAGATCGGGAGAGTCGGGTCCTGCACGGTCGCGGCGGCGGCCACGGGGGCGACCCGCTCGACCGCGGGCGCCATGTACCGGGTGTGGAACGCACCGGCGACGGCGAGCGGGATGACGCGGGCCTTGGCGGGCGGGTTCGCGGCGAGGGCAGCGATGCCGTCGGCCGTGCCCGCCACGACGGTCTGGCCGCCGCCGTTGTGGTTCGCCGGCACGAGTCCGTGCGCCTCGAGCGCCGCGGCGACCCCGTCCGGGTCGCCACCGAGGACGGCGGCCATCGAGGTCGGCTCGAGCGCGGCGGCGTCCGCCATGGCCCGGCCACGCTCGGCGACGAGGGCGACGGCGTCGGTCGGCTCGAGGATCCCGGCGACGCCGGCCGCGGTGAACTCGCCGACCGAGTGCCCGGCGACCCCGCCGACGAGGGCACGACGGCCGTCGGCGAGCAGGGCGTCGGCCGTGATGAGACCGGCGGCGACGATGAGCGGCTGCGCGAGCGCGGTGTCCTTGATGGTCTCGGCGTCCGAGTCGGTGCCGTGCGCGGCGAGGTCGACGCCGATGGCCTCGGACCACGCTCCGACACGGTCACGGACGGCGGAGTCCTCGAGCCAGGGGGCGAGGAAGCCGGGGGTCTGGGAGCCCTGTCCGGGCGCGACGACGACGATCACCGGACAATCCTGCCTGTCGAGGTCGGAACGGCTTGTGTGGGCTTGCCACACGAAACGCGACGGATCGTTGTGGGGTTCCGCTCGGACGAGCCGCCCGCGCCAGCCGAGCCACCCGCGCCCGACGAGTCAGCCGAGCCGCCCGAGCCGGACGAGCTGGCCGAGCCAGCCGCGACCGCCGGTGCCGCCCTGCTCACCGACGCCGGGGCAGGCGTCGGCGACCGGCCGTCGACTCGGACATCGCGCCGAGGATGAGCGCCGACTGCACGATCAGGGCGTCACGAGCGTGCGTGGCGTCCCAGCCGATGATGTCGGCGACGCGGCGGAGCCGGTAGCGCACCGTGTTCGGGTGCACGAAGAGCTCGCGGGCGGTGGCCTCGAGCGACCGCCCGGTGTCGAGGTAGCACCAGAGGGTCTGGAGGAGCTCGGTCGACTGGTCCTTCAGCGGCACGTAGATGCGCTGCACGAGGGCCGAACGGGCGAGCGGGTCGCCCGCCAGTGCGCGCTCCGGCAGCAGGTCGTCGGCGAGGGCCGGTCGGGGAGCGCCGCGCCAGGCCCGGGCGACGGCGAACCCGGCGAGGGCGCCCTTCGCGCTGGTCGAGGCGTCGACGACACCGGGGACCTCGTTGCCGAGGACCAGGTGCCCCTCGCCGAAGGACGGCTCGAGCGCCTGCGCGATCGCGGTGAACGAGACGGGCTCTTCGCCTTCGGGGACGTCGTCGCGCGGGGTGGCGCGACCGATGACCACGACGAGCCGCGACCCCTGCACGCCGATGAGCACGTCGGCGTCCATGTGGCGGGCGGTCCGGCGGATCTGGTCGACCTCGAGCTGCTTCGGCGCGTTGCCGACGAGCACCGAGACCTCGCCGTGGCCGTGCCACCCGAGGGCGGCGATGCGGGACGGCAGTTCGTCGTCGTACTCGCCGGACAGGATGGAGTCGACCACGAGCGCTTCGAGCCGGGCGTCCCAGAGGCCGCGCGCCTCGGCCGCCCGGGCGTAGACGTCGGCCGCGGCGAAGGCGATGTCCCGCGAGTACTTGAGGATCGCCTCCTGCAGCATCTCGTCGTCCTTGGCGCGCTCTTCGACCACGGTGACCACGACGCGGATGAGCTGCAGCGTCTGCTGCAGGCTCACCGAGCGGAGGAGCTCGCGGGGCGCGGAGCCGAACACGTCGGCGGCGGCGATCCACGGGGTGGACGCACTGCCCTCGAGCCACGAGATGAACGACGTGATGCCGGCCTGCGCCACGAGGCCCACCGCGGACCGTCGGCCCGGGGGCATCTCGCTGTACCAGGGGAGGGTGTCCTCGAGCCGCTTGATGGTGGCGGTCGAGAGTTCGCCCGACACCTGCCGGAGCCAGGAGAGCGCCCGTTCACGGTCGTTCTGCTGGCCCACGGCAGGGTCGGTGCGGGGTGTCGTCACCGGGTGATCAGCTCTCGCCGCCGGCGCTGCCCGTGGTGCCGGCGGTCACGTCGTGCAGGCGGTACTTGTCGATCGCCTGCTGGACGAGTGCGCCGTCGACCTTGCCCTGACGGGCGAGCTGCTGCAGCGTCCGCACGACGACCGAGGGGCCGTCGATGTGGAAGAAGCGGCGGGCGGCCGGACGGGTGTCCGAGAAGCCGAAGCCGTCGGCGCCGAGCGTGGCGTAGTCGGTCGGGACGAACGGGCGGATCTGCTCCTGCACCTGGTGCATGAAGTCGCTCACGGCGACGACGGGCCCCTCGGTGCCGAGCAGACGCTCGGTGACGTACGGCGTGCGCGGGGCCTCGTTCGGGTTGAGGAACGCGTGCTGCTCCGCGTCGAGACCGTCGCGGTACAGCTCACCCCAGCTCGTGACGCTCCACACGTCGGCGGCGACGCCCCAGTCCTCGGCGAGGAGCTGCTGGGCCTCGAGGATCCACGGCACCGCGACGCCGGAGGCGAGCAGCTGGGCCTTCGGGCCGTCGTGCTCGCTCCGCTTGAGCAGGTACATGCCCTTGACGATGCCCTCGACGTCGACGCCCTCGGGCTCCGCCGGCTGGACGATCGGCTCGTTGTAGACCGTCAGGTAGTACATGACGTTCGGGTCGGCGTGCTTCGGCGAGCCGTCCTCGTTGGTGCCGTACATCCGGTCGAGGCCGGCCTGCACGATGTGGCCGATCTCGTAGCCGTACGCGGGGTCGTAGGACACCACGGCCGGGTTCGTCGTCGCGAGGAGCAGCGAGTGGCCGTCCGCGTGCTGCAGGCCCTCGCCCGTGAGCGTCGTGCGACCGGCGGTGGCGCCGATCATGAAGCCACGGGTCATCTGGTCGCCGGCGGCCCAGATGGCGTCGCCGGTGCGCTGGAACCCGAACATCGAGTAGAAGACGTAGACCGGGATGAGCGGCTCGCCCTGCGTCGAGTACGAGGTGCCCACCGCGGTGAACGCCGCGAGGGCGCCCGCCTCGTTGATGCCGACGTGGATGATCTGCCCCTGCGGGCTCTCCTTGTAGGCCAGGAGGAGCTCGCGGTCGACCGACGTGTAGTGCTGGCCGTTCGGGTTGTAGATCTTCGCCGTCGGGAAGTACGCGTCCATGCCGAACGTGCGTGCTTCGTCCGGGATGATCGGGACCACGCGGTCGCCGAAGTCGGGGGAGCGGAGCAGGTCCTTCAGCAGTCGGGCGAACGCCATCGTCGTGGCGATCTCCTGCTTGCCGGAGCCCTTCTTGACGACCTGGTACTTCGAGTCCTCGGGGAGGGTGATCGAGGTGTACTTCGTCCGGCGCTCCGGCACGTACCCGCCGAGCTCGCGCCGGCGCTCGTGCATGTACTGGATCGCCTCGTCGTCGTGACCCGGGTGGTAGTACGGCGGCGTGTAGGGGTTCTCCTCCAGCTGCGCGTCGGAGATCGGGATGCGCATCTCGTCGCGGAACTGCTTGAGGTTGTCGAGCGTGAGCTTCTTCATCTGGTGCGTCGCGTTGCGCCCCTCGAAGCTCGGGCCGAGCCCGTAGCCCTTGACCGTCTTCGCGAGGATGACGGTCGGCTGGCCCTTGTGCTCGGTCGCGGCCTTGAACGCCGCGTAGACCTTGCGGTAGTCGTGGCCACCGCGCTTGAGGTTCCAGATCTGGTCGTCGGAGTAGTCCTTGACCAGCTCGAGCGCCTTCGGGTCGCGCCCGAAGAAGTTCTCGCGCACGTACGCGCCGTTCTCGGCCTTGTACGTCTGGTAGTCGCCGTCGGGCGTCTGGTTCATCAGGTTGAGGAGCGCGCCCTCGGTGTCGCGGGCGAGCAGGTCGTCCCACTCGCGGCCCCAGACGACCTTGATGACGTTCCAGCCCGCACCGCGGAAGAACGCCTCGAGCTCCTGGATGATCTTGCCGTTGCCGCGCACCGGACCGTCGAGCCGCTGCAGGTTGCAGTTGATCACGAAGTTCAGGTTGTCGAGGCCGTCGTTCGCCGCGACCTGGAGCTGGCCGCGGGACTCGACCTCGTCCATCTCGCCGTCACCGAGGAAGGCCCAGACCTGCTGGTCGGAGGCGTCCTTGATGCCGCGGTTGGAGAGGTACTTCGCCTGCTGCGCCTGGTAGATCGCGTTGATCGGACCGATGCCCATCGACACGGTCGGGAACTGCCAGAAGTGCGGCATGAGGCGCGGGTGCGGGTACGAGGACAGCCCGCCGCCGGCGTGGGACTTCTCCTGCCGGAAGCCGTCGAGCTGGTCCTCGTCGAGACGCCCTTCCATGTACGCACGGGCGTACATGCCGGGGGACGCGTGGCCCTGGAAGAAGACCTGGTCGCCGCCGGACGGGTGGTCCTGCGCACGGAAGAAGTGGTTGTAGCCGACCTCGTACATCGCAGCGCTCGACGCGTAGGTCGAGATGTGGCCGCCGACGGCGATGCCGGGGCGCTGCGCGCGGTGCACGGTGATCGCGGCGTTCCACCGGATCCACCGGCGGTAGCGGCGCTCGAGCTCCTCGTCGCCCGGGAACTCGGGTTCGTTCTCCGGCGCGATGGTGTTCACGTAGTCCGTGGTCGGGACCATCGGCACACCGAGGTGCAGTTCCTTGGACCGCTTGAGCAGGCTGAGCATGATCTCGCGGCCACGCTGGTGGCCGTGGGTCTGCACCAGTCCGTCGAGGGACTCACGCCACTCGGCGGTCTCCTCGGGGTCCTGGTCGCTGCTGCCGTGGCTGTACGGGTCCTGGTCGTTCACCGTCACCCTTGACCTCGTTCGTTCTCGTGGTGGTGGACATAGGTGGTCCACCGATCGATCGGGTCGCGACCGGCGGTGGGGCCTCGTCCACTCTAGGCCCCACCGCCGACGCGCAGCCTGATGGTGACGCGCAGGTGGACAGGTGCTTGCATTCGGATGTCGTCGGCGTACGATTGCCGATCGTGCACACGCGATCCGTGCGTGCACGACGACACCGGGCACATCCCACGCCCGAGGAAGAAGCAACGCACTGATGGCTCTGGAGATCGGCTCACTCGCGCCGGACTTCGAACTCCCCAACCAGTTCGGGGAGCACGTCCGCCTCAGCGACTTCCGCGGTGTCCGCCCGGTCGCACTCGTCTTCTTCCCGCTCGCGTTCTCGTCCACGTGCACGAACGAGCTCTGCGCCCTGCAGGACAACATCGCGATGTTCCAGGACCAGCGCGTCGAGCTCGTCGGCATCTCGGTCGACTCCAAGGCGACGCTCCGTTCGTTCGCCGAGTCGAACGGCTACGACTTCGAGCTGCTCGCCGACTTCTGGCCGCACGGTGCCGTCTCGAAGGAGTACGGAGTCTTCCTCGAGCACAAGGGCTTCGCGAACCGCGCGACCTTCGTCATCGACGTGCAGGGCCGCATCAAGGCCTCGATCATCTCGGAGCCCGGCGTCGCCCGCGACGTCACCGAGTACCGGGCGGCGCTCGACCGCCTCGCCGCCTGCGCCGCACCCGTCGCCGTCGGCTAGCGTTCCGAACCCTCCAGGAGACGCTGTCGCGTCGGACTGGAGGCACGGTGCACGCCATCGACACGGGCTCGCCTGAGCGGACGGGTGCGCTCGACCCCACGGCTTGCGTCGGCGCGGTCGGTCACGACGGGTACGCTCCGTTCCCGGTGGTCGCCGACCCCGAGCGCTGGCGGCTCGAACGGACGGTCGTACCGACCGCCGACGGTCCCGTGGTCGTGCACCACCGCGCCGGGCACCACCCACTCCTGTTGCTGCACGGCGTCGCCGGCTCGTGGACGACCTGGACCCCGCTGCTGCGTGCTGTCGAGGGGGCTGGAGCGCGCGGGCTCGTGCTCGTCGACCTGCCGGGGTGGGGTTCCTCGCCGGCGCCGGCCGAGCCGCTCGACCTCGACGCCTCGGCACGGGTCCTGACCGCCGTCCTCGACGCGCTCGCGATCGCGTCCGTCGACGTGGTCGGCCACTCGCTGGGCGCCTTCGTGGCGATGCACCTCGCGGTGACGGCGCTCACCCGGGTCAGGTCGGTCGCCCTCGTGTCCGGCACCACCGTCGCCACCGCGGACGCCGCACGACACCCGCTGCGGGGGCTCCGCACCCTGCCGGCCTTCACGCTGCTGCGCGCGGGGCTGACGATCACCGGCGAGACGGCACGCCCGTTCCTCCGCGGGATCGCCCGGGTGGGTCTCCTGCCGCTCGTGGCGTCGCCGGTCTTCACGCACGTGCGACGGCTCGACCCGAGCGTCCTCGACGCCTTCGTCGACGAGCTCCGACCGACCGGGTTCACCGCTGCCGCACGGTCGGCCGCGGGCTACGACCTCGACCGCTGGCGCGCGGTGACGTGTCCGGTCACGGCGATCGCCGGACGGGACGACGTCTTCGCCCGGGTGTCGGACCTCGACGCCCTCAGCGACCTCCTGCCGCAGGTGCGCACGGTGCTGCTCGACGACTGCGGGCACTTCGCGCACGTCGAGCACCCGGACGCGGTCGCCCGGGTGCTCGGTCTCGTCTGACTCGTCAGGCGTGCACGGGGAACCCCTGCACCGGGAACACCGCAGCGACCTGTGCGCGGACCTCGGCGACCACGGCACCGCGCATCACCGGGGAGAACAGCGAGTGGTCGCCCTCGGGGACCCGGACGACCCGCAGCTGCCCGGCCCACCGGCGCTCGGCCCGCTGCCCGCCGAGCTGGTCGAACAGCTCGGCGTCGCCCGGTGCCGTGATGAGCACGACCTCGGTGCCGTGCTCGACGAGGGGCCGCACGTGACCGGCGACGCCGCCCGCGCGGTCGCGGCGTGCCACGCGGTCCCGCAGGGCCTTCGGGACGACCGTGTTGTACCACCCGCGGATGCGCAGGCGCGCCGGTGACGGCTGCGCGACCGACCGCGCGCCGTCGGCGTAGGCACCGGGTGCCGCTGCCTGTCGCCGGTAGTCGTTCGGGCTGATCTCGACGACGAGCCGCGGGGACTCCTCCGAGGCGCGACCGGCGAGCCACGCACCGGCGCACATGCCGACGAGGGCGAGCCGTTCGGCCGGCACGGCGAGGGCGGCGACGACGGCGGACTGGTCGTCGACCCACTCCTGCGCGAAGAGGTACGAGCGCTCGTCGGCGCGGACCGCGGTGCTCTCACCGGTGCCGCGCCGGTCGAGCCGGACCACCCGGGCACCGTCGCGTGCCAGGGCCCGGGCGAGGGCGACCTGGTAGTCGGACGCGCCGACCCGGTGCTCGGCGGCGCCGCTGTGCAGCACCACGACGGGGGCGTCCTGGGACTGCCCGGAGGCGACGGTCTCGATCGCGAACAGTGCGTCCGGGCCGAGCTGCACGATCCGCTCGGACACGCGGGCGTCGACGTCGAGCACCTCGGTCAGGGGCGGCAGGACGGTCGGCACCGTGGCCGGGGGGACCCAGGCGTCCACCTGGTCGACGACCGTGTCGACCGCGGTGCTCGGGATGCGCGCGATGATGCTCGTTCCGTCGAGGAGTTCGGCGCTGCCGTCGACCTCGATCCTCGTCACCGCGCCGAGGGCACGGGGCGCCGTCGCACCGGGCCGGACGAGGGCGACGGTCGGCCCGGACCGCGGGGTGAACGCGAGGGCCCCGAGGGCGGCCGCCTCGTCCGGGTCGAGGTCGATCCCGACCAGGCTCTCGACGCCGTCGACGACGCGGTCGGGGCCGATGGTCATCGTCGCGAGGGCGCGCTGCCCGCGCAACCAGGCGCGACCGGAGGCCGGGGCGTCCCAGACGACCAGGCCGTCGGCGTCGTCGGCCGCGGCTGCGGCGACGAGCGCAGCGGACGCGAGTCCGACGAAGACGATGCGGTCGACGCCACTGGACCGCAGCAGGGCTGCGGCGTGCCGGGCAGACCGGACCTGCGCGTCCGGGCCGTCGTCGGGCGCGGCGTCTCCACGTCCGGACGGGTCGTAGCGCACCGAGGCCACGCCACGCGCCTCCAGGCCGTCGGCGAGCAGCCGGAGCGTGCGGTACGCGATGACGCCCTGCTGCCCCAGGGGCGGGCAGATCACGACGCCCGCGCGTGCCGCGGGCGGCAGCTGGAGGGCGACCCGGAGTGCCGGATGACCGGACCAGCCGTGGTGGGTGCTCACAGCGCGAGGGCGGTGCGGACGTCCGCCGGCCAGGCGTCGGGGTCCGTGCCGTGCGCGGCGAACAGGGCGATCGTGGTGCGCTCGAGACCGTAGGCGACGCAGGCGCTGTGCGCGACCGCACCGTCGGCGGTCCGGATGCCGAACGAGGTGCCGAAGTGGTCCTCGTGCAGGTTCGCCGAGCCGATCGCCGTCCACGGGTGGTCGTGGCCGTACACCGGGGTGACGAACTCGAACTTGAGCGCCTGCTCGACCTGGTTCCGGGCGAGCATCTGCCCGACCCGGCCGAAGAACGGGTCGTTGGCGGGGACGACGTCGACCTCGAGGCCGAACGACTCGAGCAGCGCGCGCATCACCGGGATGCGCTCGTCGCGGTGCGCGGTCGCGCTGTCCGGCGTGCCGACGTGCACGAACTCGTGCATGTGGAAGGACTGCAGGCGCATCGGGTCGAGCGAGGGTTCGCGGCGGAAGGAGTCGCCCAGGATGTCGAACGTCCGCCCGCCCGCCGGCAGCACGCCCGAGAGCATGCCGTACAGGGGGTGGCAGACGGCCGGGGTGAGCATGAGGTCCGCGGGCTCGAGGAACGACTCCCAGCGGTCGCCGCGCTCGCGGGCGGCCAGCAGGGCGCGGTGGGTGCGGTCGTCGCCGGTGAACGCCGAGATGGACGCGGCGAGGTCGGGGAACGACGCGATGTAGTCGGTGCGCTCGAAGGCCGCGAGCGGCTCGACGGGCGGGAACCGGAGCACCTCGGCGTCGAGGTCCGCCTGACTCCGCACGCCGGCAGCGTCGATCGCCTGGTAGACGCGCTCGAACACGCCGGAGCGGCCGTACAGGCCGGGGGAGCCGAGGTCGAGCAGGACCCCGTGGTCGAGCAGCCGGGCGCGGAGGTCCGCGCGCGCGGCGTCGAGGTCGGTGGCGGCCGCGGTGCTGGTGGGTGCTTCGGTGCTGGTGGTGGGTTCGGTGATGGTCACAGGATCGCTCCGGTCATGAGTGCCAGTCCGGCGTCGTTCTGCAGGAGCCGGTCGTTGCTCACCATGACGGCGGCACCGTGCGAGTCCCGCAGCAGGCGGGCCACGCTGAGGGGCCCGGTGGCGGCGAAGCCGGCGATGCCGACGATCCGCATCGCCTTCGTGACGATGTCCGTGACCCGCTCGGACGCACTGATCTTCAGCGCGTTCGCGGCGAGGGCGTACGCCGTCGACTCGAGGACCTCCGGGTCGTCCGCGACGGCGTCGAAGCGGTCGGCGGCGTGCCGCACCTGGTCGGCCAACGCCTGCAGGTCGACGAGGACCTCGGCGAGCCGCAGTGCGCCGGGCGGGGTCTGGCCCACCGCGGCTCGGGCCTGCTTGCGGACGGCGCGTCGGGCGCGGTCCGCGGCCTCGGCGGCGAGGCCGAGCCAGACCGAGGCCCAGAGGACGTGCGACACCGGCAGGACCGTGCGGGCGGAGATCACGGCGTAGTCGTCGTGGAGGATCCGGTCCTCGCGGGTCTCGGTGTCGAGCACCCAGCCGTTGCTGCACGTGCCGCGGAGCCCGAGGGTGTCCCACGTCGAGGTCTGCGTCAGGGTCGTCTCCGACGGCAGGCAGACGACGAGGCGCTGGTCCGAGGCCGCGGCGTCGAGGTCGCGTCGGGCGGTCACGAGGATCGCGTCCGCCTCGGTCGCGTACGAGATGACCGGGGCGTCCTTGCGGAGCCGGATCCGGCCGGCGTCGTCGACCTCGATCGCGCAGGTGCTCCGGCGGGCGTCGCCGCCGATGCCCTTCTCGGTCGTCGACGAGGCGACGAGGGCGCCCGCGCGGACGGCCTCGACCATCGTGGTCACGCCCGGGGCGGTGCCGCCGTGCCGCCAGAGGGCCATGGCCTGGCCCTGGTGCATCGCGAACACCATCGCCGTCGCACCGCACGCGCGGCCGAGTCCGGTCGCGATGACGGAGAGCTCGGCGAGGGTCGCGCCCTCACCGCCGAGCGACACCGGGACGGCGGCGGCGAGCAGGCCGTGCTCCTTCATCGCGGCGATGGCCTCGCGCGGGGGTCGTGCGTCGCGGTCGACCTCGTCGGCGAAGTGCGCGGCGATCTCGGCGACGAGGGCGGTGCGGGCGGCGAAGCGGTCCGTCGCGGTGGCGGGGGCCGGCGACGCTGCCGGTGTCCCTGCCGTGGCCGGGTCCGGTCGCGTCGTCGCGTCCGGGCCGGTCGCCGTCGCGGTCGTCGTCCGGTCGAGGACCGGCGCGCTCACGCGCCCAGCTCCGCGGCAGCGGCGATGGACTCGATGGTCGCGAAGGTCGAACGGTTCAGCACGGCGTCGGGGAACTCCACGTCGAGTTCGTTCTCCACCGCGAGCATCACGTTGACGGTCGCGTGCGACGTCAGCCCGAGGGCGTAGAGGTCGGCGATGGACGCGACGTCCATGGCGTCGGTGCTGAGGCGCCCGTGGTCGGCGAGTGCTCGGCGGACGGCCAGTTCGGTGGTCGGGGTGGCGAGTGCGACGGAGGTCGCTGCAGTCATCTGGTCCTGGTGCATGCCCGCAACGATAAGGAGCGGAGGCGCCCGGTAAACCGCCGTGCGGGTGCGCGAACCCGCACGCTGCAACGCGGCCCTGAGTCGTCGTACAGGGTCGGGTTCAGTGAGCGGTCAGCGCCACCGCGGTCGCGACCGCCAGCCCCCGCTCGTGCGCCAGGGACACGGCGATGGTGTCGCACCCGATCGCCTCGGCCAGGGCCGCGGCACGGCCGGTCAACGCGACCACGGGGGCGCCGGCGGCGTCGAGCAGGATCGCCACGTCGGTCAGCGGGACCGCGTCCGAGCGGCCGGGCCGGAGGAGCTTCACGACCGCCTCCTTGCCCGCGAACCGCGCCGCCAGACGCTCCGGGTCGTCGCCTGCGTCGGCGCGCTCGGCGGCGGTGAAGACCCGGGACAGGTACCGCTCGCCGTGCGCGTCGATGCCGGCGATGACGTCCTCGACGGCGGCGAGGTCGGTCCCGGTGCGGATGGTGGTCACGGCAGCAGGCTACGGCCGCCCGGCGGTCAGCGTCAGCGGAACGCCTGCACGACCCCCGGGACGACGGCGTCGGGCGTCAGCCGGATGAGCCGGTAGCGGGTGCCCTGGTCGTAGGCGAGGACGACGGTGTGCCCCTCCCAGAGGTACGGGTACGAGCTCGGCTTCGGCCGGTTCGCGGTGAACTCCGACAGGACGGCGCTCCGAGCGGTCGTGCCGGCGTGCACGTCGTAGAGCGCGACTTCGTCCGGCGAGCTGCCGGTCGCGAGCGAGCACGTGGTGTCGACGAGGTACTGCGTGCCGCCGTCACCGCGGAGGTCGCCCGACGCGGTGACGAGCGAGGCGATGTCGCCGTCGCAGATCTGCAGGCCGGGGTGCTCGGCGGCACTGACGGCGGCGGTCAGCCCGGGGACGGTGGAGGCGTCCGGGTACTGGTCCTGCCGCCCCGGACGCGGCGGCTGCCCGGCGGGGAAGGTCGGGGTCGGCGTGGGCGTCGCCGTCGGGGCCTTCGACGTGGAGGCCGCGGTGGTCGCCGCAGCCGTCGGGTCGCTGCGGGTGGCGTCGGCCGGGGCGGTGGTGCTCGCGCAGCCGACGAGGGCGACGGACGCCAGGGCGACGGACGCGACGGCGGCGAGGAGGTTCGTGGTGGTGGGCTTCACGGGACGGTGTTCCCTTCCTGCGAGCGGGTGCTCGCGACTTCGGCGAGCGGGTGCTCGCGACTTCGGTCCGACGGTAGGACCGCCACGTCTCGCTGCGGTGTCGTGCCAGCCTGCCCCGGGGCACCCGGACGTCGTCCATCCGCGCGCGGACGTGCGACGATCTGTGACGGAACTGACACATCGCTGCAGCGCGACGGACACCGAGGGGAACCAGGCTCGCACCGTGACCATCCCCTTCCGTCCCCGCACCGCCGGCGTCGTCGCCACCGCCACCGCCGTGGTCGCGGTCTTCGTCGTCGCGGTGGCCGCGATGGCCGCCCCGGTCCCGCACGACACCGCACCCCGGGCGGCCGTGCTCGCGCTCGCGCCGGCCTACTACGCCGGGTGCGGTGAGCAGGCGGTCGCCGAGCCCTCGTCCGTACCGATCTGGTGCGAGTCCTCGGACCAACGGCTCGAGAACCTGGTGTGGTCCTCGTGGGGTGGGGCGGCGGCGTCCGCGACCGGCATCCTCACCGACAACCCCTGCGACTGCGCCGGCGGGACCGTGACGACCTACCCGGTGGCCGTCCGGTTCGACGGTCCCGCGCGCGTCGGCGAGGTGCAGCGGTACCAGCGACTCAGCATCACCTTCGCCACCCACCGTCCGGCGTGGGCGGTCCGACCGACCATGCACTTCCTCTGGGGCGACCTCGGGTTCGTCAGCGACCAGGAGCGACCATGACCCCGCCCGCCCCGGCACACACCGCCCCGCCCGGCGGCCCGTCGCCGCTGGTGCTGCTCGCCGAGGACGACCCCGACGTCCGCGAGACCACCCAGCTGCTGCTCCTCCGACGCGGCTGGCGTGTCACGCCGACCGCCGACGGGGTCGAGGCGCTCGAGACGGTCGACGTCGAGATGCCGGACGTCGCCGTCGTGGACGTCGCGATGCCGCGGCTGAACGGCCTCGACCTGACCGGACGGCTGACCGCACTCGGCGTCCCGGTGGTCCTCCTGACCGCACGGAGCCTGCCCGTCGACGAGGTGCAGGGACTCGCCGCCGGTGCCGACGACTACGTCACGAAGCCGTTCGACGCCGACGTGCTCTCGGCCCGCCTGCACGCCGTGCTCCGCCGCCGCCGGGGTCCCGCCGCCGAGGTGACGACCGTCGGCGACGTCCGCATCGACGTCGCCGGGCGCCGGGTCGACCGCGCGGGCGCCACGGTGCCGCTCAGCTCGGTGGAGTTCCGGGTGCTCGAGGCCCTGCTCCGGAACCGCGGCGCCGTGCTGAGCCGCGAGCAGGTCATCGCGATGGCGTGGGACAGCACGTGGCAGGACCCGCGCATCGTCGACACCAACGTGCAGCGGCTCCGCCGGAAGCTCGGACCGGACGTCATCGAGACGGTGCGCGGCTTCGGCTACCGGATCGAGGTCGCACCCTCGTGACCGGGACCCCGGCGACGTGGAGCTCCACGACGGGCACCGTCCGACAGCCGACCGCGCCGACCGAGCGCACCCCGTGGTGGCGGTCGCTCCGGTTCCGTACGGCGGTCGCCATGACGGTCCTCGCCACCACGCTCGTCGTCGCCGCCGGCGCGGTGTTCGCGCACACCGCCGTCGACGACGCGACCGAGCAGCTCCGGCAGCAGGCGCTCACCCAGCTCGACGAGACCATCGCGACCCAGTCCTTCGGCGGCGCCCTGCCGTCGCGGGCGACCGACGACCCGTCCGTCGTGCCCGCAGCACTCCGCCGGGCGATCGGCCGCGGCTCCACCGCGACGTACGACGACGGCACCTGGATGTGGGCGGCGCGCGAGCAGGCCTCCGGCGTCATCGCCACCCGGGTCGACAACACGGCGCTCCGGAACCAGTGGGCGAACCTGCAGCGCACCTTCGTGCTCGCCGCGGTGCTGGCGGCCGTGCTCGCCGCCGCCGGGTCGTGGCTCGCCGCCGGACGGCTGACCGCGCGACTGCGGCGGGCGGCACGTGCCGTGGACGACACCGTCGCCGGTGGTACCCCGGCGGAGGTCCGCGGGGACGACGAGGTGGCGGTCCTGTCGCGCGGACTCGCCGAGACCGCCGCCGCGCTCGCGCGGAGCCTCGACCACGAGCGGGCGATCAGCGCCGAGGTCGCGCACGACATGCGGACGCCGGTGACGGCGCTCGTCGGCGCCGCCGAACTCCTGCCGGACGGACCCGACGCCGAGCGGGTGCGCCGGGTGGCCGCGCGGCTCCGACAGCTGCTCGACGACCTGCTCCACCTGTCCCGCGCCGCGCACGAGGCCGGCCAGGTGCGGTCGGTGCCGGCGGACCTGGCACCGACCGTCGAGCACGTCCTGCACGCCGAGGGCCTCGACGAGCGGGTGCGCTTCGAACCGGGGGAGTCGGCGCGGGTGCTCGTCGACGTGGAGCACCTCGGACGCGCGCTGACGAACCTGGTGGCGAACGCGGAACGGCACGGCGCGCAGCCGGTCGTGGTGCGGGTCGACGGGGCGTCTGTGACGGTCACCGACAGCGGCGCGGGGTTCCCCGACGACGTCCTGCGCGACGGTCCCCGGCGGTTCGGGGCGCTCGGTTCGCACGGCGGGTCCGGCATCGGGCTCGCGATCGTCCTGCAGCACCTGGCCGCCTTCGGTGCCGTGCTCCGGCTCGCGAACGGCGACCAGGGCGCGGTCGCGACGGTCGAGCTGCGCCGCGCACCGCAGCGCTGAAGCGATCCGCGGGGAGCGGCCCGCCGCCCGGGGTGACCAGCAGACGGCCTGGAGGCGCGGTGCGGGCCCGCCACGCGCCTCCAGGCCCGTCCGTGGTCGCGACCAGGGCCGCAATGCCTACCCGCGCTGCCAGGCGCGTCCGGTCAGCCGACCCAGAGCAACGCGAGGCCGATGAGGCCGGCGAACACGACCGCGATCGCCACCTCGAGCAGGACCACGACCAGGTCGTCGCGCTGGGGGCCGTCGTCGAGGTCGGAGGGGCGGTGGGAGGGGATCGTTCGCATGACCGGGACGCTAGGGGCCGCCCGTGGCAGCCGTGCGGCGGCGACCCCCGGGTGCGCACGGATCGGGGCGTGGATCCGCGTGGCGACGGCGACCCGGCTGACACACGACTGCCACACGCGTCAGCGGTACTGGGGCGGCCAGTCGAACGCCGGTGGGAGGTGCGGCACCTCGCCCACGGACGTCACCGCGAGCACGATCTCGCGCCGGTTCGTCAGCTCGATCGACCGCGGGTTCCCGATGGACCGGTGCCCGTCCACCCACACCGTCAGCTCGCCCCGAAGGCCACCGACACGCCAGGCGCTCAGCGGTACGCCCCACTCGTCGAAGAACTGCCCGAGCGTGAAGACCTGCCGCGTCGGGGACTCGACGTGCAGGATGCCCGACGTGTCGTGGGTGTGGAGCTGCGCGGCGAAGCGCTGCCGGTGCGAGTGCCCGACGTTCGCCGGGACGGTGACCGGCGACGAGCCGTCGAGGACCGTCAGGTGCGTGTGGACGTGCTCGGCGAGCCGTTCCCCCCACACGTTCCGGAGGCCGGCGGCGTCGGCGCGCTCGGCCAACGCCGTCGGCGCCGGCCACGGCGGAGCGCTCCGGGTCGTGCCGGCCGCCGGGGTCGTCCCACCGGCGAGCAGCGCCAGGACGGTGAGCACCGCCAGCGCCAGCCCGACGACGGACGACCTCACCACTTGTCGTGCACGCTGGCGCGGAACCACTGGTCGTAGAGCTCGCGGACGGTCTCGTCGAGGCCCGGGATCTCCGGCAGGTCACCCGCACCGGCGTTCGACCGCGCCTGCTCCGGGTTGCGCGCGCCGGGGATCGCGGCGGTCACGCCCTCCTGCGCGATGACCCACGCGATCGCTGCCTGCGGGACGGACACCGCGTCCGGCAGCGAGGCCGCGAAGGTCTGCGCTGCCTGCACCCCGTCCTCGAAGTCGACGCCGCTGAAGGTCTCGCCCTGGTCGAACGCCTCGCCGTGCCGGTTGTAGTTGCGGTGGTCGCCCTCGGCGAACGACGTCTCCGTCGTGTACTTGCCGGACAGCAGCCCCGACGCCAGCGGGACGCGCGCGAGGATGCCGACCCCGGCCTCCCGGGCGGCCGGCAGCACGCGGTCCAGCGGCTTCAACCGGAACGCGTTGAGGATGATCTGGACGGTCGCGACGCCGGGCCGGGCGATGGCGGTGAGTGCCTGGTCGGCGGTCTCGACGCTGACGCCGTAGGCGGCGACCGAGCCGTCGGCGACCAGCGCGTCGAGGGCGTCGTACACCGCGTCGTCCTCGTAGACCGGGGTCGGCGGGCAGTGCAACTGGACCAGGTCGAGGGTGTCCTGTCCGAGGTTCCGCCGCGAGCGGTCCACCCACTCGCGGAAGTTCGCCGCGACGTAGCTCGACGGGACCTGCTCGGCACGGCGACCCATCTTCGTCGTGATGGTCAGCGGGACGTCCGGGTTCGCGGCCCGCCAGGCGCCGATGAGTTGCTCGCTGCGGCCGTCGCCGTAGACGTCGGCGGTGTCGAAGAGGGTGACGCCGGACCCGACGGAGGCGTCCATCACGGCGTTCGCGTCGGCTTCCGAGACGGGGCCCCAGTCACCGCCGAACTGCCAGGTGCCGAGGCCGACGGGGGAGACTTCGCGGCCGGTGCGACCGAGGGTGCGACTCTGCATGCTGCCGAGCGTACCCACGACGGCTGCGGCTCAACTCGGCGTCGAGACACCCCGGCGGAGGAGTGCCCGCGCCTCGCGGGCACGGGGGATGACCCAGCACGCGCTCCACAGGCCGAGTCCGACCCAGAGCAGGATCAGCATCGTCGTGATGAGTGCCCCGTGCTGGTCACGCATCGACCACGTCATCGCGATCCAGAGCGTGCTCAGCACGATCTTCCCCCAGCCAGCGGCCTCGCGCTCGGCCTGCGCCTGCACGAGGGGGATCCAGCGCTCTGCGGGGACGCCCGCGGGGACCTTCCCGTCGACGATCCAGTCACGCACCACGATCGACTCCGCGTAGCCGCCCTCGGCGCGCCACGACCGGAGCTGCAGGACGACGGCGATCGCGGCGCCCGCCGCGGCCGACGGCACGCCCACCGCGACCAGGACGCCCGGGGTCGCCTCGGTCCACGACGACGCGACCAGCACCACGAGGACGACGCCGAAGGCCGCGCCGGCGGCTCCGGTGCCGAGGAGGCGGAGGCGTCCGGCCTCGTCGATGACGCCCACACCGTTCATGCTCGGACCTGGTTCACGTCGGGGACGCTACCCGTCCGGGGTGGGCGGTGCGTGGGTGTTCGTCTGCCCGTTCGGCTGCCGATCCCGGGTGCTGTGGTGGGTCCGCGGTTCGCCGAGTGGCTCGAGCAGGGACCGCAACGCTCTGAGTGAATGAAAACATCGTGTTACGGCTGTGATCTGAACCAAAACACGGATTGACGGCTGATTGATGACGGAATACGTTGTCGGTCGTGACCTTGACAGATACTCGACCGACCGGCGCCGACGACGTCGACCGCGCCGTCCTCCGGGCGCTCGCCCACGACGGCCGCGCCTCGTGGGCGACGATCGGTGAGCTGGCCGGCTGCTCCACGTCGACGGCCCAACGCCGGGTGACGCGTCTCGTGGAGGACGGCTCGGTGCGCATCATCGCGGCGTCGGACGTCCTGGCATCGGGGTTCGGCGTCTCGACGAAGGTCCGCATCCGTTCCGGGGCCGCACGCGCCGACGCGTTGGCCGACGCCCTCGCCCGCCGACCCGAGGTCCGGTTCGCCGCGACGCTCACCGGCTCCGCCGACTGCACGGCCGAGGTCGTCCTGCCGCGCGTCGGTGACCTGACCGCCTTCCTCAGCACGATCGAGATCGACGGTCGCCCGGTCGAGACCGAGGCGCTGCCGATCGTGCGGACGTTCACCGCCCCCTTCACCGTCTTCCCCGGCGACGCGCTCGCCACGACGTCGCCCACCGATCCGGCGAGCGCCGCGCCGACCGGCGGCAGCGCCCCGCGATCCGCGACCGCGAACGCGCCGGCGCCGGACCCCTCGACGGGCGAAGGGGTCGCGCCGCTGCACGCCGACGCGACGCCCGAGGAGCGGGCGGTCTTCGCGGCCCTCGTCCACGACGGCCGCAAGCCGCTCACCGACCTCGCGCGCGAGGTCGGTCGCTCCGAGGCCGTGACCCGTCGCACCCTCGAGGACCTGGTGCAGAGCGGTCGGCTCCGGATCGGGCCGCTCGTGGCCCCGGCGCTCCTCGGCCGGACGACCGAGCTCGAGGTGTGGATCTCCGTCGCGCCGGACCGGCTGTCGGACGCGGCCGTGCAGCTCGCCGGCCACCCGTCCGTGCACTACGCGGCGGCGTCGCTCGGCCGCTACAACCTGATCGGGCAGGCGTTCCTGCCGGACTTCGCCTCGGTCTACACGTTCACGACCGACGTCCTCGGGGCCCTGCCAGGGGTGCGCGAGGTCGACGTCACGGTGCAGCTCCGGACCGTCAAGCGGATGTGGAGCCGCATCGACGACGGCCGGTTCCTGCCTACCAGCGACGCGTCGGCCCTCGCGCTCGCGTGACCAGCGACGCGTCGGTAGCGGCGTTCGCGTGACCTGCGACGCGCGGTACCGGCGCTCGCCTGACCAGACCACAGGAGGACACCATGCCCCAGGACGACCCCCAGCAGCCGTGGCAGTGGGACGAGACGACGTGGCGCGGCCACGTCGAGGAGGTCCGCGCCGGCCGCAACCTGCTCCCACCGGAGGGCCCAGACGGTGCCGGCCGGTGGCCGGGTGGCGCGCGGGTCGCGGTCGCGATCTCGTTCGACTCCGACCACGAGACGCCGGCCCTCCGAGACGGTGAGACCTCACCGGGTCGGATGGCGATGGGGGAGTACGGCGCGCGTGCGGCGGTCCCGCGGATCCTGCGCCTGCTCGACCGGTACGAGGCCCCGTCGTCGTTCTACCTCCCGGCGGTCTGTGCGCTCCTGCGGCCGGAGGAAGCCCCGACCTACGTCGAGCACGGCCACGAGGTCGCCGTGCACGGGTGGATCCACGAGCGCAACACGCTGCTCGGCCACGACGACGAGCTGGACCTGCTGAGCCGGGCCGTCGACGTGCTGACCGCCCAGACCGGCGTGCGCCCCACGGGCATCCGCACGCCGTCGTGGGACTTCAGCGACTCGACGCTCGACGTCGCCCGCGAACTCGGGTTCCGCTACGACTCGTCCCTCATGGCGGACGACGACCCCTACGAGATCCTGCACCGTGGCACCCCGACCGGCATCGTCGAGATCCCGGTGGACTGGATCCGCGACGACGCGCCCTACCTCATGATGGAGCGCTTCCAGTCGCTGCGGCCCTACACGCCGCCGCACGAGGTCGGCCGCATCTGGCGCGACGAGTTCGACGTCGCCCGCGCCGAGGGCGGCGTGTTCCAGCTGACCATGCACCCGCACTTCATCGGGCACCGGTCGCGGCTCGTGGTCCTCGAGGCGCTGCTCGCCCACATCCGCTCGTTCGACGACGTCTGGTTCACCACCCACGCCGACCTCGCCGAGCACGTCGCGACGGCCAGCGGTCTCGATCCGGTCGGTGCGTCCGTCACGGACGTGACCGCCTGACGGACTGGAGGCGCGGGTCGGGCCCGCCCCGCGCCTCCAGTCCGCTGCTCCACCCGTCCCACCCCCGTCCCTCCGCTCCACCCGTTCCGCACCCCCGTTCCTCCACCCAGGAAGTCGACGCAACGATGACAGCAGAAGCAACCGACCCGCGGCTCGGTGCCACCGGCACCGACGCCGTCCACGAGACTCGGCTCACCGCCCGCGGTCGCAAGGCGATCATCGCCGGCGGCATCGGCAACGTGGTCGAGTGGATCGACTGGGCCGTCTACACGACGTTCTCGTCGGTCTTCGGCCACCACTTCTTCCCGGCGGGCAACGACGCCGCGGCCCTCCTCGCGACGCTCGCCGTCTTCGCGGTCGGGTTCGTGATGCGCCCGATCGGCGCGGCGGTGCTCGGTGCGTACGCCGACCGGCACGGTCGCAAGAAGGGGTTGATGCTGACCATCGCCCTGATGGCGGTGGCCTCGCTCGTCATCGGTATCACGCCGGACTACGCCACCATCGGCATCGCCGCACCGATCATCCTGCTGCTCGCGCGACTGGCGCAGGGCTTCTCCGCCGGCGGCGAGTTCGGGTCGTCCTCCGCGTTCCTCGTCGAGTCGGCGGCGCCGAAGCGCCGTGCGTTCGCCGGATCGTGGCAGCAGGTGTCCGTGGGCGCCGGCGTCCTCATCGCGTCCGGCATCGGCGCGATCATCACCTCAGCGCTCTCGCCCGCGGCGCTCGACGCCTGGGGCTGGCGCGCAGCGTTCGTCTTCTGCGCGCTCATCGGCCTGGTCGGCATCTGGCTGCGGACGTCGGTCGAGGAGACCGAGTCCTTCACGTCGCAGCGCGCGCGGGACGAGCAGGTCGCCGCGCCGAAGCGCAACGCGGTCGTCGCGATGTTCCGCGACCACCCGGGCGCGACCGCCCGTGTCTTCGGCATCACGATCGCCGGCACGCTGCTCTACTACATGTGGGTGTCGTACATGCCCACCTACGCCCACGTGACGACCGGGCTGCCGCTCAACCAGGCGCTCCTCGCCAACGTCGTCGCGATGGTGATCTTCCTCGTCCTGCTGCCCTTCGCGGGCATCCTGTCGGACAAGATCGGCCGCAAGCCGACGATGTCGATCTTCGCGGGCGGGTTCCTGGTCTTCGCGTGGCCCGCGTTCACGTTCCTGAGCGGCACGTTCTGGTCGCTGCTGATCATCCAGGTCATCGGCATCCTGTTCCTGCTCGGCTACTCGGCGAACTGCGCCGTGATCATGGCCGAGCAGTTCCCGCCCGAGGTCCGCGCGACCGGGATCGGCCTGCCCTACGCACTCGCCGTGGCGATCTTCGGCGGCACCGCGCCGTACATCACGACGTGGATGAGTGGAGCAGGCCTCGGACACCTCGTCTGGGTGTACTGCGCCGTCGCCGCGGCGATCGGTCTCGTGGTGTACCTGACCATGCCGGAGACGAAGGGCAAGGTGCTCCGATGAGCCGGCACGTGCTCGTGACCGGCGCCGCGAGTGGCATCGGGCTCGAGGTCGCTCGGCGGTTCGCGGCGCTCGGCGACCGCGTGACCCTCGTCGACCACCGGGCGGAGGCGCTCGGGGCGGCCGCGGTGTCGGTCGGTGCTGCTGCCGGCGGCTCTGCTGCTGTCGGTGCTGTCGGTGCTGTCGGTGCCGTCGGTGCGGTCGGTGCTGTCGGTGCCGTCGGTTCTGCCGACGCTTTGGTCGGGACGGTGGTCGCGGATCTCCGTGATCCGGACGCCCCGTCGCGCGTCGTCACCGAGGCCTGGGCGCTGGCCCCCGTCGACGTGCTCGTGAACGCCGCCGGGGTGTACCCGGCGACACCGTTCCTCGAGCTCGACGCCGCCACCTGGGACGCGGTCCAGGACGTCAACGTCCGCGCCCCGCTCCTCGCCACCGTCACGCTCGGTCGGCTCGCCACCGCGGCAGGAGGGACCCCGTCCGTCGTCAACATCACGTCGGGGGCCGCACTCCGCGCCCGGCCCGGGGCAGCGCCGTACAGCACGTCCAAGGCCGCGCTCGAGATGGTGACCCGGGCCAGCGCCCTCGAGCTCGGTGCCGCCGGCATCCGGGTGAACGCGGTGGCCCCCGGCTTCGTCGTCGTGGACAGCGCGGTGAACCGCGTGAGCGAGGAGTACGCGGCCGCCGTGTCGCCGAACCCGCTCGGACGGACGGGCGAACCGTCCGACATCGCCAAGGCCGTGGTGTGGCTCGCCGACCCGGAGCAGTCCGGTTGGGTCACCGGGACGATCCTCCGCGTCGACGGCGGATCGTCCACGGGCGCCCACACCCTGCCGCTCAGCACCGCTCCCCGAGAGGACGTCACCGCATGACCGACCCCATCCCGTACACGATCGTCGGCGCCGGAGCCATCGGGGGCACCCTCGCCGTGCACCTCGACGCCGCGGGCGTCCCCGTCCAGCTGGTCGACGCCGACCCGGAGCACGTCGCCGCGATCCGGACCGACGGCCTCAGACTCCGCACGTCGCAGGGGGAGCGGATCGCCCGGCTCCCGATCTGGCACCTCGACGACGCCGACGCCCCGGCCACGCTCGGGCCGGTGCTCCTCGCCGTGAAGGCACTCGCGACCGACTCCGCCGCGGCGTGGATCGCACCACGCCTCGCGCCGGACGGGTGGGTGGCGTCGCTGCAGAACGGGCTGAACGAGGCGACGATCGCCCGCCACGTCGGAGCGGACCGCACCGTCATCGCGTTCGTCGACCTGTTCGCGGACGTCGTCGGACCGGGCATCGTGCAGGACGGCGGCCTCGGGGCCATGGCCCTCGGCGAGTACGCCGGCGGCACGAGTGACCGGAACCGTGCGCTGGCCGCCGACCTGCACCAGTGGGGGACCCCCGTCGTGACCGACAACGTCGCCGGGTTCCTGTGGTCGAAGCTCGCGTTCGGCGCGATGCTCACCGCGACCGCGCTGGCGGACGACGCCATGAGCGTGCTCATCGACCGGAACCGCGACGTCATGGCGGCCCTCGCCCGCGAGGTCCTGGCCGTGACCGAGGCGCAGGGCATCACCCCCGAACCCTTCGACGCGTTCGAGCCGACCGCGTTCGCCCCGGGAGCCGACCCCGCGGCGACGTCGGCCGCACTCGACGGTCTGGTCGCCTGGCTCGCCACACAGTCCAAGACCCGCTCCGGGATCTGGCGCGACATCGCCGTCCGGCACCGGAAGACGGAGGTCCCGCTGCACTACGGACCGGTCGTCGAGGCCGGGCAGTCGCTCGGCGTCCCCACCCCGGGCATCCGCGCGCTCGTCACCGAGATCGTCGCCGTCGAGGACGGCGCCCCCATGGACGAGGACCGCATCCGCGGACTCGTCGCAGCGGTCGGGGCCGGACGATGACCGGCACGACGGTCGCGGCCGACCTGCTCGACGCCGCGACCGCCCGGCGTCCACGGATGGTCGAGGACCTCGTCGCGTACATCGAGACCGAGACCCCCTCCGACGACCTCGACCTGCTCCGCGCGGGACTCGACCACGTCGAGCGGTTCCTCGCCACGACCGTCGGGCCCTTCGCCGAGCGGACGCTGCACGAACCGGAACGCCACGGCCCGGTCGTGGTCGGGGACCTCGTCGCACCGAGCCCCACGGACTCGTGGGTCGTCGTGCTCTGCCACTACGACACCGTCTGGGCCGCGGGCACGCTCGCCGACTGGTCCGTCCGGATCGACGGCGCGAAGCTCACCGGCCCCGGGGCGTACGACATGAAGGCGGGGCTGGTGCAGTTCGCCCACGCACTCGCGGTCCTCGACGGGCTCGGCGTCGCCCGGCCGAACGTGCGGCTCGTGCTCAACGGCGACGAGGAGGTCGGCAGCATCGGATCCCGTCCGGTCATCGAGGACGTGGTCCGTCGCACCCCCGGGCCCGTCCTGGTGTTCGAGGCCTCCGCCGGACCCGAGGGCGCGCTGAAGACCGCGCGGAAGGGCGTCGGACTGTTCGACGTCCACATCCGCGGTGTCGAGGTGCACGCCGGGCTCCACCCCGCCGGCGGAGCCAGCGCCGTCGACGAGCTCGCCCGGGTGGTGCTCGCACTGCACGGTGCCGCCGACCTCGACGCCGGCACCTCGCTGAACGTCGGTGTCGTCACCGGCGGGACGCGACCCAACGTCCGCGCCGGCGCAGCGACCGCTGCCCTCGACGTCCGTGTGTCGTCCGAGGCCGAGTCAGCACGGATCGACGAGGTCCTCGCCGGCCTGACACCGCACGCCGACGCCGCGTCGATCACCGTCACCGGCGACTGGAACCGGCCCGTCATGGCGCGGACCGACCGGAACGTCGGGCTGTTCCGGATCGCCGAGGAGGTCGCGGACGAACTCGGCCTCACCGTGACCGAGACGAGCGTCGGCGGTGCGAGCGACGGGAACTTCGCGGCTGCGCTCGGCGCGGCGGTCCTCGACGGCCTCGGTGCGGTCGGTGACGGTGCGCACGCGCGGCACGAGTGGGTCGACCTCGATCGGATGGTCGAGCGGACGGCGCTCACCGCGGGGGTGTTGCGGCGACTCGTCTAGGATCGAGGGGAGGGCCTTTAGCTCAGCTGGTAGAGCGCCACGTTTACACCGTGGATGTCGTCGGTTCGATCCCGGCAGGGCCCACGACGAAGAGTCAGATCAGTCGCTGACAGCGCGTGGGCCACACGCGGTGACCTGGGGTTGCGATCGCGGCGTTGCCGGCACCGCGTTCTGGGCGGGGCGCACCGGTTGCGCCAGCGAGGAGGAATCGTCCGGGGACCTCCTGGTGAGAAGCCGAGCGAAGTTGATTCTGCTCGGCTGCCATCTGGGGCGCGTTGGCGTCCGCATGGCCTCCCACCAGTGCGACGAGCAACGGACCACCCATGTGAGACAGCGAATTCTCGAACGCGGCGATCGGGGCGGGATCGCGGCACGGTGCGGAGCGGGACCGGCTACCGGGACACGATCTGCGGCATGCTTCGAGCATGCCCAAAGTGAAAGCACCTGCTCCAAGAGGTTTGGCGCTCGTTCGAGTCCTTGCAGTGTGCGCGCCGTTCGTTGGGGCGACAGCAGTCATCTTGGGCATCGCGCAAGCGCGATCCGGAGACGCCATCGGCTACCTACTTGTCGCGCTGGGCGCCCTAATGTTCCTGCTCACGTACTACTTCATCCGGATCATCCGGATCGCTCGCCGCTGAGCCATCCGCTACCGGGACTGCCCGCAGGGTGAGGGCTGCAACGATGGCCCGGTGACTGAAAATCTCGAACCCTCGCTCGTTCCCGAACTGCTCGTGGCCGACCTGGATCAGAGCATCGAGTTCTGGTGCAACTCGTGCGGCTTCGACGTCGTCTACTCGCGCCCTGAGGAGCGCTTCGCGTACATCACGCTCGGTTCCGCGCACCTGATGCTCGAACAAGCAGGCGTGGGTCGTAACTGGATCACGGGACCTATTGAGCGCCCGCTGGGCCGCGGGGTGAATTTTCAGATCACGGTGCCGGACTCTGACGCACTGGCGCAGGTGCTCGGACGCGCTGGCGTTGAGCTCTTCATGCGACCCGAGATCAAGTGGTACGGCATCGGAGAGGAAGAGGCCGGCGTGCATCAATTCCTCGTTCAGGACCCTGACGGATACCTCGTGCGGTTCCAGTCGTCACTGGGGCGACGACCAACCGCCCGGTAGACGATCCTCTTTCGAGAGCGATCAGGGATCAGCGGTGGGCGCGGCGGATGCGGCGCCACATGGCGACCAAGCGGTCCCGAAGTAGATAGGCGACACCCAACACGAGGACAACGACGGGCAAGGCGATCGGCCAGGCTGTGGTGAAGGTGAGAAGGACCGCAACGGCCTCGAGGCCGATGAAGGAAACGGCCCCGAGATAGAGAGTCCCCGCCTTGGTAGCCAAGCGCCAGGTGAGCGCGTTGAACCACGACCGTGCACGCGCAATGAGCCGGTGACTACTTCTCACGTTGCCAGACTATGTTGTGGTCCGTCCCGGTAGCGGATCGGTGGCCGGACACTGTGTTGACGGTCCGGCGCTTCCTCGGGACGCGAGCAAGCGTGGTGTGAACGCGCCAGAATGCACTCATGTGCACGACGCATCGGTTGGTGACCGCGCCTCTCGGCATCGCACTGTCCGTCGCGTCGGTATCGGGACGAGCCGACGCGACTTGGATCTTGTTACACGGTTCGGACGGGCATGAGACTGACTTGTTGCCGCTCGCGGACCGCCTCCTCCCCGATGCTGCCCAGGTCGCCCTTCGCGGTGCCGCGGAAACAACTGGGGGCCGTGCCTTCTTCGACCGCCGCTCCGACAGGACGATCGACGACGAGGAAGTAGGCGCTCGGATCGGCGCGCTGGTGGATGCGATACAGCACGGCCAGCGTCTGGTCGGCGGAACCCGGCACCGGATTCTCCTTGGATTCTCCAACGGTGCGAT
>NZ_MJGN01000015.1:45503-73200 GCF_001865065.1 Curtobacterium sp. MCBA15_008
ACGCACGACGACGAGCGCGCAATCCGCGCGTGGCTCGACGAAACGCTGCGAGAACCGTGCGCCACACAGCCCCAATGATGGCAACGCGGCTCCTCAGCCCAGCGGACGCGGCGACCACCACACCAGGACGATCAGTATCCGTCGAGCCTTCACGTCGTTGTCCGGTGGCCGATCCGCTTGCGGAACTATCCGCGTTACCGAGCGTCGTCAACCAAGCAACGTCAACGCGTTGAAGAACGCTCCGACCGCACCAAAGAGGCCAGCGCCGAGCGCGGGCAACGCTCCGATGGCGCCAATCCCGAACGTCGTCCACCCGAGAACTCGTACCCAGGTGACGCCTCGGCTGTTCCGCGCGGTGCTGAGCCCAGTGAGAAGCGCGATAGCAGCTGCTGGCACGGCGAGCACGAGCACAGCGCCCACGAAGAACTCGGCAAGCGCGACCTGGGCGGGCGGATCTTGAAGGATCGGCGGGTTGTTCAGGGAGTCGAGGTGGGCTTGGTACGCGGTCTCGAGAGGAACGTAGTGCGCGTGAGCTGCGCAGAAGAGCAGCACCCACGCGGCAACGACTGCAAGGCCTGTGACCGCGTATCGGTCGTTACGATGAAGCACACCGTTCCCCATGACTAGCCAGCCTGCCACCCGGTCTCGTGCCTGTGAATCGGTCGGAGGTACGAACTCTGGACGCCACTACTCGGCCACCCAGTCCGTTAGTCGATCGGCTATCGGGACCACCAGACTCAACACTGCTCGCGTATGAACAGCGTCGTCGCTGTTGCTTCGGTCCGTAATCGGGTCAGGTGGTCCGAAGATGAACAGCGGGGTCAGAACCGGGCAGCACAGCGCGACCAGCCATGCGTCAGGAGAACGGAGCAGGCGCGGCGCGGCTCCTGAGCCCGTCCTGGTTTCGGTCCGGGCAAGAGATCGCACCTCTGCCGGAAGGTATTGCGCCACGAACGGGGACGTGGTGTCTCCGTTCGACGTCATCGTATGTTTGGTCGTCGCGCCGATCATGCGCGGTTTGGGTGGTGCCTGCGGCGTCTGCAGGAGGGAGCACGAAGGGGCCCCTCCTGGCCAGCTCAGTTGTACACACACAAGTCGCCGATCAACGTGTTCTCGGGCGGTACTGACTTCGGGATTCGCGTCAGCGGCACCCACGTCAGCCTGTACTTATCACAACGACAGACCTAAGAAGAGAGCCAACCTTGCTCGAAAACCTGTACCCCGGAAGTTCCGTCATCCTCATCGCGATCGTCATCGCCCTCGATGTTCTCGCAATCGTTCAGGTATGGAAGAGAACCATGTTCGACACGACTTCGAAAGCCTTTTGGTCCGTAGTCGTCCTTGTGATCCCGTACGTCGGGGCAATCTCGTGGCTGCTCCTCTGGACGGTAGCCCGGCTCTCGGGAAGCAAAGCGATCCACTGACCTTGCGTCGACGCCCCCGACTGCAGCGCCCCGTCCTCACCGGCGGGGCGCCGTTCTTTGCTGACGCCCGCGGTCTCGAGATCCGCCCGCTCGAGGAGTGGCTTAGCAGGGCGAACGTGTGGTGACTCCCAACGCAGCGTCCCACCGGGCCCCTTCCGGCTCCCTCTCATTTGAGAGCACAGCGGTGGTTGCCCACTCCTCGGTGTCCGGTAGCGATCTTGGGTTCAGCTGGTCGTTGTAACACCGCCGTGATTTGGAGTGTTGCAGATGGGATCCAGGCCGGAGCAGCGCGCTCGAGAGGCGCGATTCTGGGAGCTACTCGGACAGGGCATGAGCAGGCCCGCTGCTTGCGATGCTGTCGGGGTGCATCCACGTCAGGGATACCGATGGTTCAAAGCCGCTCGCGGGAAGAACCCGTTCGAGCGAGCGTCCCGTTCCGGGAGGTACCTGAGTGAGGAGGAACGGCTCCGGATCGCTGACCTCCGTCTGACCGGTGCCGGGGTTCGCCGGATTGCAGTGGAGCTCGGGCGGGCGCCGTCGACCATCAGCCGGGAATTGGCCCGGAACAGCTCCCGCAACGGCGATTACCGGCCATACGCCGCCGAGAAGCGGTGCCGCGTCCGAGCGCGGCGGCCGAAACCGCGGAAGCTGGACCGGGTCGAGCTCGCATTGCAGGTCGAGCTGCGGTTGGTGCGGAACTGGTCCCCGGAGCAGATCCGTGATGACCTGGCCAGGACGTTCCCTCACCGGCCGGAGATGCACGTGTCGCACGAGACGATCTACCAGTCCCTGTTCGTTCAGGGCCGCGGGCACCTGCGCGCTGACCTGCACACACACCTCCGCACCGGCCGAGCGATCCGCCGGCACAGGGGCGAGCCCAGACGCGCGTCGTGGTCGAAGATTCGCGACATGATCCTGATCAGCGAACGCCCCGCTGAAGCCGATGACCGGGCCGTCCCCGGGCACTGGGAAGGGGACCTGATCGTCGGGATCAACGCCAGGAGCGCGATCGGCACTCTCGTTGAACGCACCACCCGGTACGTGATGCTGCTGCACCTGCCTGATGGGCACAGTGCTGATGCGGTCCGCGACGCGATGATCCCCACCATCCAGACCCTGCCCGAGCACCTCCGCCGGTCGTTGACGTGGGATCAGGGCACCGAGCTTGCCCGGCACAAGGACATCACCCTCGCCACGGACCTCGCGATCTACTTCTGTGACCCGCACAAGCCCTGGCAGCGCGGCTCGAACGAGAACACCAACGGCCTGCTCCGGCAGTACTTGCCGAAGTCCACCGACCTCAGCATCCACAGCCCCGAACGGCTCCTCGACGTCGCTGCTGAACTCAACAGCCGACCTCGTAAAACCCTGGACTACCGCACCCCGGCAGAAGCCTTCGAGCAGCTACTCTCGAACCCGAAACAACCACCCGTTGCAACGACCCCTTGAAACCGCCGATCCCGCACCGGACAGGTCGCGACCGATGTTTCGCGATGCAAGCGTGGCGGTCAAACAATGAGCCGGAGGATCATCACGGTGCCGGAGGTGTGTTCCCGCACGGTTTCGAAACCGAGCCGTTCGTACATCCGACGGGCTCGGTGGTTCCGGCGCGCAACGTGAAGGCTGACCGCTTCGACGCCACGCAGACGGCACGCCTCGATCATCGCCTCGAGGAGGCGATGCCCGAGACCAAGTCCGCGTCGCTCGTCGACCACGCCGATCACGAGCTCCGGGAACGCGTCATCAACATGGCCCGATCTGGCCGCCTCCGCCGTGAGGAGACGACACCAAGCCGCCCCAGCGGGCTCGCCGTCCACTTCCGCCACAGCTCCGAGATCACCGGCGTCGTCACCGAAGCCATCGACGTAGGTGTCCGGTTCGTTGCAGAAACGGTGTTGCGCGTAGGCGGTCTCGTCCCAGGCGCGATCCCATCGCCATGCGATGAACACCATCCTGCGGAGGAACGCCTCGTCCGACGGCACCGCCGGCCGAATGATTGTGTTGGTCAAGTCGTCACCGCCGTCCTGCACGTTATCGGACGCATCTCACCCTGAGGCCGTACCGGAGTCCTTGCACCTATCCCGGTAGCCGATCGGCTATCGGGCACGCTCCTAAGCTCGATGACATGACCGTCGTCAGCGTTTCGAACTCCGTGGAGAACTTTCCCGACCGAGAGGAAGTTCGCTCGCTGTACCAGACCGCGGCAGAGCAACCTCCGCTCTGCGAGCCTCCATCGAGCGCTGAACTGTTCGCAACGGTCTATGAAGCCTCGATCAAGAGTGAGCGCGTGATCGCGGGGGTTGCTCGTGACAACGGCCGACTCGTCGCGTTCTGCTACGGGCACCCGTGGCGGTGGGAGGAACAGCAGTATCCCTGGGCAGATGAGCTTCGGGAGACGCTTGCCTCCGAGGCGTCAGAACTTGACGACTCGTACTCGCTGAATCTCCTTGCACGAACGCCGGGTGAGCAGTACCGCGGGCTCGGACGGCGGGTGCTCGGTGAGTGGCTACGAGCGATCGACGACACCGCGTGCTGGTTGCAGACCTCTGATGTCGACAGTCCAGCTCTCCAGCTCTATGTCGCTCTTGGGTTCACAGCGATCGGTCACGGACCCTCCGCTCCAAACGGGGCGCCCGGCCTCGTGCTGCTCAGACCGGCCACCAGGTCTGCGTCGCGGTAGACGATCCGCTGCCGGGCAGGAGAGAGCTGCTGCGCCGGGCTCGTCGCTCAGGTGGGCGCGTCGGTCCGCAGGTCGGCGAGGTAGCGGGCCGCTAAGGCCCGCGGGGTGAACAGCGTGTGTCGGCTTCCGGTTTCGAGGTCCCGCCACATGCGGTTCGCTCGGTGTTCGCGCTGCAGGGCGCTCGAGCCGACCGCGACGGCGGCGAGATCGCCGGCCTGCGCGGCGTGCGCTACCGCGGTGGACACCGCGGTGACCGAGCGGCGGATGTCGGTTGGTTCTGGTTTGCCCACGCCGGTGCCGAGTACGGCCCGAGCTGCCTCGTACGAGCTCGATGCCCGGTCCGCAGCGATCGCGGCGTCGGCGTACGCGGCGCGCACGTCGGCAAGTGCGGCACGGTCGGTCCCACCCTCGCGAAGCGTCTTCCGGGCGAGTTCGACCGCTCCCGTTGCCAATCCGATCAGTGGCGCCGCGAGCAGGGCCGGGCCGAAGGCATCAACGGGCAGCCCCCACTGGCCCATGCCGGCGGTGAAGTCGCTGACCGCGAGGACGCGGTGCGTCGGTACCGTGACAGCTGCGACGACGGCACGGTCGCTGCCGGAACCACGGAGCCCCGACACCGCCCAGGTCCGCTCGATCGTGACCTCGGCGGTCGGGACGAAGACCAGCACCGGCTGTCCGGTCCCCTCCGTCAGCACCATCGCCATCAGCCATCCCGCTGAGTGGATCCCGGACACCGTCTCGACGACTGCATCGACGACGTACCCGTCCCGCACCGGTCGTGCTGTGCCGGACGGTGAGAACGATCCGCACGCGTGCGCGTCCGGGTCGGTCGCCCACAACTCTTCCTGTCCTCGATCGGGGAGCAGCGCGCCAGCGAGGTTGGAACCGTACGCGAGTGCCGCTACCCACGCTGCCGCGCCGGCTGCGGCGCCGAGCCGGACGATCCGGTCCGACACCTCGACGAATGATGCCTCGATGCCGCCCCACTGTTCCGGAACCCCGGCTCGGAACGCCCCGAGGTCGCGGAGGGTAGCGACTGCGCGTTCGGTCAGTCGGTCTTGGTCTTCGGAAGGCCCGTCCTCCTCGAGCAGCGCGCGGAGGAACGGGGTCAGGTCGTCGGCGAGCACGGCGATGAACGTACCGGCGTGCTGGACCGACGGCGACCGTGGTCCCGCGGATGTTCCAGGGCTCAGACCCGGCGTACGGTCGCCGCAGCACTCCGCAAAGAGGGACGAAGGGTTCCCTGTTGACGAAGATCGTCGTGGCCACCACGGCCATCTACGGGCACGTCGCACCCATGCTCACGATCACCCAGGACCTGCTGGCACGGGGTCACGAGGTGGTCTTCCTCACCGGCTCCGCGTTCGCAGCACGGGTGGCCGCCAAGCACTGCGAGCTTGCGCTGCGCTGGTCTTCCTCGACCTCATCCGCTTCGTAGTGGGACGGCACGGCGCCACCTCGGAGCACACGGCAGCGGAAACAGCGCAGCTCCTCGAGCGAGCCGCCATGATCGACACGCTGACGAGCGCATGACGTCCGAATGCCGATCGGTTACCGGACGCGCATCAGTGGAGGATCCGTGCTTCAGGCTTCCTGGCGGCTGTCCGCGACTGCGCGTCGCTGAAGTCCGCTACCGGTGCGGAACCGAGGCTCGGCGGAATCGAAGGGAACGTCCTCACGCGACGCTTCGACCGCGGCCATGGTCGACGGGATGTCGAATGGCAGATGCCCGGTGAGCGCTGACCTGCCCGAGAACGCGTCAAGGACGACGCGGTCGCTCGCGCCGAACTCCCCGACGACTGTGGCGCCGAGGTCGATGAGCGGTCCGACGATCGCTGGCCGTTCGAGGAAGACTGAAACGAACACCGGTGCGTGTTCTGCGTACGCCTGCAAGCGTTCGATGGTTTCCGTCGAGAACGCCAGGGTTCCGCCGTGGAAGTACTCGGCTACGAGCGAGCCTCGGCCTGGTTCGAAGGGTGCGTCGAGTCGCACCACTACCGCGTCTGCCGTGGTCGGGTCGGTCGTCGTGGGGTGACCATCGGAGTCGTCGAAGCCCTCGAGGAAGAGAGTCGCGTCGTTGGACAGGATTCCGGCGGTGTCGGAGAGCAGCACGAGGGAGTCTCGCTGTGCGGTGACGCCTCGTTCGAAGTACACGGGTGCGCCGCAAGTCTCTCGGGCGTGCTCAATGTCGACCTGGCGCTGTTCGAAGAGGCCCAGGCGGAATTTCTCGCGCAGGATGCGCCGGACGGACTCATCGATGCGGGACTCCGGGACGAGCCCGGCGTCGACGAGTTCCTCGATGATGGCCGTGTTGCGGTCCCCGCCGAACTGGTCGATACCCACGTCGATCGCGATCCGGGCGCGCTCGGCAGGTGTGCGGTCTTCCAAGCCCCAGCCGTTGGGTCCGAACAGGTAGTCACCGACCATGTCGCTTTCGAGCAGGTTCCAGTCGGTGACGACGATGCCGTTGAAGCCGAGCCGACGGCGCAGGATGCCCCGCACGACGGGCGCGTTGAACGCGAAGCCGACCTCTTCCCACTCGGTGCCGACGGGCTTGCCGTAGTACGTCATGACCTGGGTCGCCCCGGCCGCGAAGGCGCGTTCGAAGGGACGGATGTGGAGTTCCTGCTGACCGCCGGGGTAAACCTGCTCCGGGTATCGGGCGTCGTGTGCGTCGTCGCCGCGCAGTTGCGGGCCACCGCCTGGGAAGTGCTTCACGACGGCTGCTACCGACTGCGCTCCGAGCTCAGGTCCGCCGCGGAGGGCTTCGATGAATGCGGCTGTGAGTTCGGCGACGCGTTCGGGGTCTTCACCGAACGTGCCGGCGCCGCGTGACCAGCGGGGTTCGGTGAAGATGTCTGCCATCGGGCCGAGGTACACCCGGAGGCCCATGGCGAGGAACTCGGCACGGATCGTTTCGCCGTAGGCGCGCACCGCGTCTGTTCCTGGGATCGCCGCGATGCCGGTGGTTTCTGGCCATCGAGACAGACTGCCCAGCGACTGGCCGGTGAAGGGATTGCTGCGGAACCCGTGCCGCGGATCGGATGACAGCGTCACCGGGATCCCGAGGCGCGTGCTGGCGGCAAGGTCTTGCAGGGTGTTGTGCCAGGCGGCGACGGTTTCGCTGTCGTCGCCGCCAAAGACGTTGAAGTGGCTGATTCCCCGCGTGACGACGTCGCGCTGAGCTGCGGCCGCGGCGTCGTGTGTCGACAGGTCCGCTCCGGCCGGCTCGGTCGAGGGGTGGAACATCAGGCCAGCTTTCTCGGCGACGCTCATTCGAGGGAGCAGGTCGTCGACGCGGCGCTCGATGGGCTCCGTCGGGTCAAGGTAGCTGAGCACGGGTGGTCCTTTCAGGGCTGCGGGGGTGCTGCGAATGTGTGTTCGGGCGGCTGTGGCCGACGAAAAAGGAAGTGGGTTCAGCGGGTGGATCGAATCCTGAACAGCGGGAGCGTGCCGAGGAGCGCGAGGACGCCGCCGAAGAGGACGAGAGCGACGTAGTTCGCTTCCCCTCCGCCGATGGCGAGCACGAGCGGTGCGATGAACGGGATGACGGAGAACGGCAGTGTGATCGCGATGTTGATCACCCCGAGGTTGCGTGCCGCGTCGGTGGTCTCCTTCATCGTCTTGATTCCGAACGCGATATAGGTCCCGAGCAACACGCCCGAACCGACTCCGGACACCAGCGAAGCGCCAACGAGGAACTGCACCGAGCTGGAAGCGGTCGCGATGACGGCCATCCCGATGGCGCTGACGATCGCACCGAACGCGAGTACTGGCTTCCGGCGGCCGAGGCGGTCGCCGACCATGCCGGCGATCGGGCCGGACACGAAGGCGAGGACACCGGGGATCACGTAAGAGAGGGTGATGACGTCGTTGAGCTGGCCCTTCGGCACGGCAACCATGTCCTGCAGCAGGTAGACCGTGTACGTCGACACGACGCCCCACGCTCCGAACATGAAGAACAGCGCCAGCAGGAGCCAGGAGAACTCCGGCTCCTTGCGGGGGTTGATGAAGAACGATCCGAAGAGTTCCTTCACGCCGAACGCGGGAAGCGGTTCGGCAGCGGGAGCGTCGTCACGGAACACCGCTACCAGTGCTGCGGCGAGGACCAGCGCAACGGCGACTGGCAGCCCAATTTGCGCAAGGATGCTGGTGGGGAACGCCTGGATGAAGAAGATCCCGACCACCAGTGACGCTGCCGAGGCTGCTCCGGACAGCGATCCGATGATGCCTTGCTGGGACTCGGGGACGCGGTCGGCGACGATCGCGAGGACGGCGGCGATCGCGGCATTCACGAACGCTTGCATCAGCACCCAGCCGACGAGCAGCAATGCGAAGCTGTTCGAGAGCCCGATGACGGCGGCGCCGACGACGGTGCCGAGCATGCCGATGACGATCCAGGGTCGGCGCCGGCCGAACCGGCTCCGTGTGCGGTCGGATAGACGGCCGAAGAACGGGTTGGCGAGCAGCGCCGTCAGGGTTCCGACGCCGGCAGCGATCGAGTAGCTCGTTGCCTTTCCTGCTGGGTCGATCTCGGAGATGCGCAGCGCGAGGGTCACGGAGGCGGGCAGGTTGATCGCCATCCAGATGCCGAACATCGCGAGCGCATAGATCACGATGAACGCGGCGCCGACCGGCTTGGCAGCAGTGCGGCCTGCGGTGGCCGGTTGCGTGGTCATAGAGCTTCCTCGTCGTTGAGTGTGTTGGCTGGAAACGTTACCGGAAACGATTCCGGTAACGATTCCGGTAGAGTAATACCGACGGGCAGGCTGTCAACTCCGAGGGGGCAAGACGATGACGAGACGCGTGACGCTGGCGGAAGTGGCGCGCTCGGCGGGCGTTGGCATTGCAACGGTGTCGCGCGCGCTCGGCGGCAACGCGGATGTCAGCGAGGACACTCGGGCGCGAGTCCGTGCAGTCGCCGACGAACTCGGTTACCGCCCCTCGGTCGCAGCCAGAGCACTCCGCCGCGGAGGACACCGCGCGTTCAGCGTGATTGTGCCGAATGACCAGTGGGGATGGTGGGAACCCGTCGTCCGTGCGTGCATTACTGCAGCGGGCGAGGCCGGGTACCAGGTGCTCATCCACCCCATCCCCACCTCCAACGAGGGCCTCACTGACGTCATCGAAACCCTGGTTGACGTTCCAACCGAGGGCGTAATCGTCATCAGCGTCCCCGACCAGAAACCCGTCCGGGAAGCGTGCGACCGCATCGGAATCCCAGCCGTCGCCCTCGACGACACGAGCACGACCATCCACATGCCGTGCATCTCGGCCGCAAACCTCGATGGCGCCCACCAAGTGACACAGCACCTGCTCGGCCTCGGCCGCACCCGGATCGCGTTCCTCGCACCACGGCTAGCGATCGGCATGACGGAGGACCCGCTGTTCCTCCGCGACCGTCTCGCCGGCTACCGGCAGGCACTCGAGGCTGCAGGGATCACGGTCGACCCGAACCTGATCATCGAAACCAATGCGCAGGAATCCGACAGCCGATGCCCCGAACTCGCCAACCTGTTGGAACAGGACGTCCCGGTTGACGCAGTCTTCTGCGCCTACGACCAGCTCGCCCCGAGCGCCCTTCGAGAGATCGCTCATCACAGCCTCCGCACCCCCGAGGACGTCGCCGTAGCCGGTTTCGACGATGAACGCGCAGCGCTGCTCGTCACACCCCAGCTCACGACAGCACGACAGCCGTACGCCGAGATGGGCCGCAAAGCCGCCGAACTACTACTCGACAATCTCGCGGGCGAGCCATCCCCGGTCGAACGGTACGAATTCCCGACGAGTCTGGTCGTGCGCGACTCGACCGTTTCCACGCCCGGAGCGTTCTGACCAGAGACTCTCCACGCTGGAACGGGAGTCTCGCTAGCCGATCGGCTATCGGGACGGGATGTAGCTCCGAACCATGAAGGCGATCTCGGCTGTTCTCGGCCTGGCGTTCGTCGGCCTAGTTGGTGTCACTATCATGTCCGCGCGGGCCGCGGCAGGAGACGCGGGGAGCATCCTGCTCACGGTCCTGGCCGGCGCAGGCGCCGCCCTTTGTCTCGCGGGGGTCGGCTTCGCGCAGAACCGGTGGCGCCACGCCCGGCTGGACGCAGCGATACGCAGGAGTCGCGAATCGAAAGGCGGGGCGGACGGTTCGGCTACCGACGAGCATCGCTCTCAGCCGTGGGCTCGGTGGCCGATCGATCACCGGGCGCTGCGAGAGAACAGATGCGAGGGTCGCTACTCAGCGGCCGGGCGCGTAACACGCCTCGCTGCGGTGACCGGCACAGGTAGCGTCCCGGTATGGAACTGGAGAAGCTGTGGCCGTTGTTCGGACTCGAACTCCGAACCCCACGGCTGGTGTTGCGTCCGGTGCGGGACCAGGACCTCCCTGCCCTGGCGCAGGCTGCTCTTAATGGCATCCACAACTCGGACCGCATGCCGTTTGGCTTCCCATGGACCGATGCGTCTCCGGAGGAGCTGCCGCGGAACCTCGCGACGTATCAGTGGAGCCTCCGCCAGGTCTCGCCGCAGAACTGGACGATCCAATTCGCCGTCATCCTTGACGACGAGGTGATCGGGGCGCAGGACCTCGCCGCGTTCAACTTCGGGGACCGCCGGACTGTGAACTCCGGTTCCTGGCTGACCCGACGCGCCCAAGGCAAGGGCGTCGGCACCGAGATGCGCGCGGCCCTGCTGCTGTTCGCCTTCGACACTCTGGGTGCCGAATGGGCAGAGTCAAGTGCTGCGGCCTGGAACACCCCGTCGCTGACCGTTTCGTACAAGCTCGGCTACGAGCCGAACGGGGTCACGCAGGTATCGCCCCGGTCCGGGCAACCGGTCGACGAACAGCGCGTGCGACTCTCCCGCGGTGCCTTCAAGCGCCCGAAGTGGAACCTGCAGACCATCGGCGATCAACCCGTTCTCGCACAGCTCGGGATCACTGCGTCGTAGGACGACCGCGCCGCGGAGCGGCGGTCGGAGCGAGCTCGCTGGCGGAGCCATGACCGTCCGGTAGCCGATATTGCCCGGACGCTACCGGGACGGAGCATGACGGCGGCTGTCTGCTCGTGAGGTTGGTCGTTAGAGTCGATTCGTGTCTCCGACAGTGCCGTTCGCCGCTCTCCCGATCGAGCAGCAGGACATCTCGTACGAGTACGGACCCGACTCAGCGGTCCGGCCGGACGTACCCTCCGGCACGATCGAGGAACTCCACCTCGACTCGAGCGAACGGTACCCGGGGACGTCTCGAAACGTCTGGGTTCATCGCCCCGCAGGACATCTCGCTGATGCCGAGTGCGCGGTCATGGTGTTCAACGACGGCTGGTGGTACCTCGATCCAGCCGGCGCGGTGCGGGCTGGGACCGTGCTGGACAACCTCGCTGCCGACGGTGTCCTTCCGCCGATGGTCGGCGTGTTCGTCGACCCCGGCGTGATGGACGTCGACGGCGTACCGACGAAGCACCGGAACGCCGAGTACGACGCGTTCGATGACACCTACGCGAGCTTCCTGATGGAGGAGGTCCTACCAGAGGTCGAGTCCCGCTACGGCGTTTTGGCTGATCCGATGAACCGTGGCATCTGCGGCGGCAGCAGTGGTGGCAACGCCGCCCTGACAGCAGCATGGACTCGGCCCGACGGGTTCGGGAGGGTCATCGCGTTCAACCCGAGCTTCGCGCAGATGCCGGGCGGGAACCCGTACCCGACGCTCCTCGCGACCGAACCGCGCCGACCCACACGTGTGTTCCTGCATGCTGCGCACCGGGATCTGCACTGGAACGAGCGAGCGGCGAACTGGTTCGCCGAGAGCCTCGACACCGCGTCCGCACTCGCGAGAGCTGGCTACGACTTCCGGCTCGTCGTCGGCGACGGGTCGCACTCCCCGAACCACGGCGGGGTGCTGCTGCCTGATGCGCTGCGCTGGCTCTGGGCGGCGGGTCGCACCGATGCGTGAAGGCGGACTCGACTCGTCAGCCGACGAGGTGGCCTGGATCGTGACCGGGATGCCGGGTGCCGGCAAGTCGACGGTGAGCCGTCTCGTTGCCGCGGCGCTCCCTCGTGCCGTGCGCATCCGAGCCGATGACCTCAACGCGATGATCGTCTCCGGCGCGGTCTGGCCACTCGGTCACCCCGCCGACGAAGCAGAACGACAGGTTGAGCTCTGCTACCGCAATCTCGGGGCACTGGCGCACAACTTCACGGCGAGCGGTTTCACGACAATCGTCGATTGCGTTCTTCCCGACGGAGATCATCTCAATCGCCTCCTCCGGCAGCTCCCTCAGCAGCGCGCACGGTTGGTCGTCCTTGCCCCTGGCGAAGCAGCCTGCCGCGACCGCAACGCCGCACGCAGCACGGATGAGCAGTTCGACTTCGATGGCTACCGCGAGCTCGACGCCACCATGCGAGCAGGCTTCGGTGATCAAGGTCAGTGGATCGACAGCGCCGACCTCACTGGTGAACAGACGATGCGGATGATCCTCGAACAGGTCGCCATCGTCAGCTCCGACAGCAGCGTCCGGTAGCCGATCGGTTAGCGAGACCACTTCGCGGTGAATGCGAGCGAACGAAGAACGCGCCAACCAACAGCTGAGGGCGGGACGGGGTGAGCTGGTGAGGAACCCCCGTCCCATCTCGGCAGCGTTCAGACGACTGCCGGTCCTCCGCGCCTGATCCGCGCGGAGATGATGCCAGTGAACCGCTCCTCGAGCGCGAAGGCAACCAGTTCCACAGGAGAACAATCGGATGAGTGTCGTCGCCGGCCCTGGGAGGGAGGGGATCTCCAGGGCCGGCGCGACGCGACACGGCCACCCGGTCGGAGCGTCAGGGGAACGCTCCGGTCCCGTCGGGTGCGGCGGCCATGGACAGAACAGTACGCGTCCGCACTCTGGGGGACTAGATGGGGTACAACCCCAGAACGGGGGTGGCACCGATGTCGCCCGCCGACGGGGGTCATTGGTGTGACCCGCGTGGTTCGGGGTCGTTGTGCTCACACCGCTCCGGGTCGTGACCGCGCCTCGAGGCCGGTCTGCCGTCGGGGCTGCGGCTCCACGCTTAGGGTCGAGATCATGCTTCCTCCCGGCGCCGAGTCACGTCCCCACGCACGAGCAACGCCCTTCGAACGCGGCAGCGACGTGGTCCTGCGGAGTGTGCGCGACTTCACTGGCCGCGGCCGGACGGTCGGGTTCGCGGTGGCCGGCACCGTCCTGGACGACGGGGACGTCGTTGTCGTCGCCACGCCGACCGGATCGGGCATGCGGACACGTGCGGGGCAGGGTCAGGGCCCGAACGGGAGGATCGTGGCGCATGACACCTGGGATGGCAGCTACGCCGAGAAGACGTGGGACGGTGACACGGTGGTGCGGGTGCACCGTTGGGGTGAGCGCTGGTCTGTGTGGCGGTGGTACGACGGCGCGGACTGGACGGACCGCTGGTACGGCAACCTCGAGACGCCATGGCAGCGGACACCGCTCGGGTTCGACACGCAGGACTGGGCGCTCGACATCGTCGCCTCCGGCCATCCACGCACGTCCTCGTGGCACGCGGACTTCAAGGACGCCGACGAGTTGGCATGGATGGTGCAGCGCGGAACCGTGTCGGCTTCGGACGCAGCAGCGGTGCACACGGTCGGTGATCAGCTGATGGAACGGACGCGCCGTGCCGACTGGCCCTTCGACGCGAACTGGGATGACTGGCTCCCGAGCTCTCCGGCCAGAGCGGTACTCATGCCCGCCGGGTGGGATCGCCTCGAAGGCTGACGCAACCTCCGATCGTCAACGCTTTCCGAACCGGATCTTGTTCGCTGATCCCTAGGGGCGAGCCTCGAGGACCAGCTGGACAGCTTGCCTCGCCGCTTCCGGCACCAAGGGGATCTGCGCGAGCGAGCTCACTTCCACCCACCTCGGCTCGTACTGGTTCAGTTCCGAGGCACGGTCGATCTCTGGGCCCCCGAGTACCAACGGACCAGGACGTACTTGCGCCACGAAGTACGCCGCGGGAACGGCGCTATCCACTGGTACGTCGAGCAGGTCGCCGATGCTCGCATCAAGGCCCGTCTCCTCACGCAGTTCCCGTCGACACGCGTCGCGGAGGCTCTCGCCTTCCTCGACCCCGCCCACCAGGGAGCACACAGTAGTGGCGACCGTTCTTCAACCGATCGATGACGAGCAGACTCTCGTCTCGGACGACCACGGCCGCTGACCTGATACGCATTCAGCTAGCTCACCACGAAACGCCTCGCGGGTGCCACAGCCCGGCGTCGAGGAGTCCCGAGTGACGATCGGCTACCGGACTGCCGGCAGAGCCGTGATGTGTTCGATTAGACCGGCCGCGTCAGCAGGCATCGCTTCGAAGATCCGATACAGAGTCTCGGATCGGTCAACAGGACCCACGGCCCAGCACCGCTTGCCGAGGCCGAAGGCAATCCCTGCTTCGATGTGCGCCGCTGCGCCAGCCGGAAGCACGAGAACGAAGTGCTCAGATGCTCGAAGCTCGGCGAGGTCTTGCTCGAAGAGCTTCCGCACCCCCATCGAGTCCAACGCAGCGTTATCTGCTCCCCCTGGAGCTGCCAGTGCTGCCGCGTCCTCGTCGTACTTAGTCCGAACGAAGGAGTAGGACGACACCCCGATGCTGTCTAACGCTTCCACGACGGTCAGGACCGCTGCTTGATTCCGCCAGCTGCCCGCGACGAAGAACTCGCTCATGATGCGACGCTAGACCACACCGCGCTCCTGCAACGTCCGGTGACCGATCCTCATCTGAACGACGCCCATCCTCCCTCCGCCCGTTGGATGGTCGAGCGGTCGCCATTGCGACCGGGTCTCGACGCACCTCAGCTCACGTGACAGCGGCGGTCGTCGGACGCCGTGGTTTTGTCCGCGCGACGATGATGGCGACGAGAGCGCCGGTGAGGAGCCCGATCCCGTGGCCGTCGATCCGCGCCGTCATGACCCCGCCGGTGACCGTGACCAGGACCAGCAGTCCGAAGACGGTCCGGACAACATCGAAGCGGCGCAAAGCATTCAGTGCGACTGCGACCGCGGCGTCGCCAGCGATGATTGCGGGCCAGACGCCGCCGAGGTCGATCAATGTCAGGTAGACGCAGAAGAATGCGCTGTACGCGATCGCGACGGTGTCGAGCAAGGCCCGGGAACCGGTGGAGGTGGTGCGGTCCAGGACCCGGACGACGACGAGCGCGCCGATCAGGCCCGCGACGCAGTCCGAGGCGCCACCATCGCGTTGCTCGGGGAGGAGCAGCGTGAGGACGAGCCCACTCCCGACGCCTGCGACCAGGTACGTCAGGAGCCACACCCGTTCCGACCGACGCTGCTCGAGTGCTGATCCCACCACAGCGATCCCCAGCAGGTTGAACGCGAACTGCCCCCACCCGTCGGGCTGGACGAGGATCGACGTGACCAGCCGCCACCATTGTCCGGCGCGCACGAGCTCCCCGTCGCGGATCATGACCGCGGTGAGGGGTGGGTGGACAACCGCCGCGACGCTCACGGCTGCTGTCACGATGGTGACGACGAGGGTGGTGCGTGAGGACTGCGCCGCGAGCCGCTGCCGAACGGACGGCGCCATCAGGACGTCCCCCTCGCAACCCGGTCGTGGTCCGTGGTGCCGAGTCCGGAGTCGAAGAACGCGACCAGGCGGTCACCGAGATCCGACAGGTCCGCTTCGGGTGCCCGGTGCAGTCGGAGAAAGACTCCCTCGACCGTGCGCTGCAGGACATCTGCCGCGATGACCGGGTCGACGCCGCTGAACTCACCCTCCTCGACGCCGGCTGCGATCAACGAAGCGATGGTCTGCTGCGTCGCATCGACATCGCTGCCATCGGCCGGGAGGCTCCCCGCGAACAGCAGTGCCGCGAGCGAGATCACCTCCGGCCGGTGGGTGTCGGCGAAGGCGACGTTCGCGCGCAGGTAGGCGTGCACAGCGTCGCGTGGCGACGTCGCTCGCCGCATCGCCGTCGTGACCGCAACTGCGAGGTCATCGACGATCGTCGACGCGACTGAACGCATCAATGCGTCGCGGTCGTCGAAGTGGTACGAGATCAGGCGGGTGCTGCTGAGACCTCCGCGACGGGCGATCTCCGCGAACGAGCAGCGTGCGTACCCGACGTCGGCGATCACCGCGATGGTGGCATGGATGATCTGCGATCGGCGTCTGAGCGCGGCGACGCTGGGCGATGATGCTGGTGCCATCCGAGGTCCTCCTGCTGGCCGTGCAGCTTGACGTGCCACTGCTTCACGAGCATCTTATTACTCACTCAAGTAAATCGGATGAACGGAAAAGCAGATGACACAGGCAAGGACCGCGACGCAGACGACGAAACGCGGCTTCATCGCCGTGATCCTTGCGATGAGTGCGGCGGGCGCGTGCTGGGCGATTGGCACCGTCGCGATGGGGCATGAGCCGGACGCAGGCGGCGCGACGATCGGACTCGCCCAGGTTCTCATCGTGACTGCTGCGGTCGGCCTGGTGGCCTGGGCAAGCCGCGCGGTGGTGGCCCGGTGGGCCTCCAGGTGGGGACGGGCCTGGCTGCTCGCTACTGCCGGGATCGGGGCTGTGTCGCTGATCGGGCCTCTCACACTCGCTCGAGACGGGTCCGCGCCGACACTCCTGCTGCTGCACGTCGCTGTGGCCGCGATCCTCTGCGCTGGACTCGCGGGCCGGTCACTCGGGCGAACGGGCCAACGCGGCGAACCCGTCGAGAGACCGGAATGAGGACCCGCCAAGGGACATGTCGGCCGGGGTGGTCAGGGGCGGCGTGGGTTTGTCCGGATCAGTGCGCCCGGACGAGGTCGAGCCGTTCGGGCAGCGGGGCGAACCCGGCCGAACGGTACGTCGCCACCGCGCTGCGAAGCGAGCTCGGGGTGCACACCCAAGCGATCGACGCTCCACGCCTCTGCAACTCGGCGGCTGCAGCGATACAGATTGCTCTGCCGTTTCCGCGACCACGATGATCGGCGTCCACTCCCATCGGCTCGATGAGCCCGGGACGCCCGACCCCAGCTGGCCAGATCGTCACCCCGGCTACAGCCGCGCCGGAGCCATCTCGGCCGAGGATGCACGCACCGTTCCGAAAGGCGGGCCCGCCGGTCATCGTGTTCCACAGGTCGTCCGTGAAGCTCTGGTTACCCCAAGCCGATCGGTGCACGGCAGTGAACTCAGCGACACGTTCACCGGCCACCACTTCGAACCGGAGACCCAAACCCGTCAGATCGACTGGCTCCGCGAGGTCCCGGGCCAGCGGCGCCCACGCCTCGCCTGCCTGCCACCCCGAGGATGCCAGCAGCTCGTAGAGGGTGGTCCCCGTGGGGACCTCAACAGACAGGGTCCCGTTCGGGAACCTCATCCCGTCAGCGGATCCGAGATCTTCGAGCACACGACGAGCGATCTGTGCGTCGGACCATCGCTCGGGCGCGACGGTCATCCGGAACACCGTGGGACCATCAAAGAACCCGATCGCGACGATGGTGTCCTCATCCGACCACACCCGCACTGACGAGACCGCTGCCGGCGCGCCGTGCCGCCACGCCCAACCCAGATCGCCGGGATGCAGCTGCACGACAGCACTGTCGCGCTGCCACGACGCCAACGTCGCGATGATGCTTTCGAACGCACCGACATCGGGAACATTGACACTGATGCCCATGCCTGACAGTTCAGCACAGGCGTCCCGACTTTGCCACCGCACGCCGGCCCGATGGACTCGACACCATCCCGCCGAGTCGCGGAGCGCCGCTCGAGGCCATCCACGTCTCAAGGGCCGGTCGTCCAACCTGCGCGGAAGATTCCCGCGGCGGCGCGACCGTGACCGCCACAGTAGAGCCACCTGCGCGCTGCCCGAGCGTCATGTGAGCTGGACGCTGCTGCGCTGCTCACCGTCACTCCACGTCTCGAGCACCCACGTATCAGATCCGGGCTGCGCTCCTGCCATGTCCCGTGTTGCTTCTCTGGCCCGCTCCGCGCAGTCGTAGATCCCGATGACATCCCACGTCTCGGCGCAGAATGCGCTCCGCCGCGATAGGTGGTGCTCGCCGCCGATGCTGATCCTCATGCCTGGATCCTCGCCAGTCGTAGGACCCCGCGGTTGGTCCGGCGCGAAGTAGCAGCCAGTTGGCGCACGTCCCGTATGGGGATCGGCTAGCGAGACGCGTCGAGCGGGGGTGTGCTCGACCGAGCGCAAACCAAGAACCTCTCGGCGATGAGCGTCATGGGTCCTTTCAAGGATGCTCCGGAAGTCGCGAAAACTGCGTGTCAGCGGTCCGAGAGGAGCGACACGTCATGAACCCTGTGAGAGCCAGCGCATCGGTTCGTCAGTCCACCAGTGGGACAGGTTGTCCAGCGCCGCCGTCGCTGCATTCGCCAGGAGCTCGCGAGTCTCGTGCCGGTCAGCGTCATCGAGGACGGCGGACCCGATGGCTGTAGTCGTCTGCTGGATGACCGCGACGAGCGCAGCTGCTTGAGCGCGTCGAGTCATCGCGTCCGAGTATGTATCGGGGAGCTCGTCAGCCACCGCTGTTGTGACATCGTCGTAGAACTCCAGGGCACGGCGACGGAGCGCGACGCTAAGCCTGCACTGCGCGGGAAACTGCCCCTTCGCCAGATCCGGATCGTCCGACACGTACCGGTCGATGTCTTCAAGGACGACGCGACGGATCGCGTCGGCTGGCGACTGCTGCACTGCCCGGGAGGCGACCGCGGCTCGGATCCGCTCGAGCACCTCTTCGGCGCGATCGAGAACGAGATCGGGCTTCGTTGGGAAGTAGTTGTAGACCGTCTGGTCAGAGACGCCCGCAGCTCGTGCAAGATCCGACATCGACACCTCGTCGTACCCCCGAGCAGCGAAGAGCCGAGCCGCAACGTCCCCGAGGCGCCCCCGTGTCTCACGTTTCGTGCGCTCTCGACGGCCCATGTCCGCGTCGGCTGATCTCTGCTCCATCCTGCGAGTCTCCCACGAAAGGTTGAGTGACTAAAACTTCCTGCTACGGTGGCGTCATCAGAAGTTGTAGCCACTAAAAGTTCGGCGCAGGCCGGACGGTAAGGGACAGTCATGGACACGCTCACCCCAAAGCGGGTGCTCATCTCGGGAGCGAGCTTCGCTGGTCTTGCAGCGGCGTTGTGGATGCGCCGGCTCGAGTACGACGTCACGATCGTCGAGACCGGGCCTGGCCTGAAGCGAGGCGGCACTCCCGTCGACATCCGCGACGAGACGATCGAGATCGTCGAGCGCATGGGGCTCCTCGAGCAGATCCAGGAGAAGGCCCTACCGCCACGCGTGACCGAGTTCACGGAACCGGACGGTCAGATCATCGCGCGCATCGACCCGCAGCCGCCCACGGCTGAGGCAGCCGGCGACGGGTACGAGATCCACCGCGACGACCTACTCGACATCCTCGCCGCGGCCACGGACGGGGAGGTTGAGATGTTGTGGAACAACTCCATCAAGTCACTGACCGAGCCCGACGAGGACCATGTTCACGTGATGTTCCGCGACGGAACTGAACAAGACTTCGACCTCATTCTCGGCTGCGACGGCAACCACTCCACGGTGCGCCGCCTGCACTTCGGTCCGGAATCCTCCTACGCACACTTCCTCGAGACGTACTTCTCAGTCGCCGCGATCGAACGGCGCATCATCGAGCCACAGACGACCCAGATCACGAACGCTCCCGGCGTGACGATGCTGATCAACTCCTACGACACCAGGACCGAGGTCGTTCTCGGCTTCCGCTCCCAGGAGGAGATCCCCTACGACTACCACGACGAGAACGAGCAGAAGCGCATCCTCCGCGATCGCCTGCTGCAGGCCGGGTCGCCGTTCTCGGACCACCTCGAAGAGGCGCTCAACGCCGACAGCTTCTACTTCGACAAGCTCAGCCAGATCAAGATGCCGGCCTGGACCCTGGGACGCGTCGCGCTCGTTGGCGACGCAGGCTACTGCGCATCGCCCGCCGCAGGCATGGGCGGATCCCTCGCCATCATCGGCGCCACGGCCCTCTTCGACGCTTTCCAGACCGTGAACGGCGACGTCGAGAAGGCGTTCATCGAGTACGAGCGCGCACTCGGACCAGCCGTCGAAGAGATCCAGCACAACGCCGAATTCAGCGGCGTCCGCAACTACTTCCCCGCCACCGAGGAAGACATCCAAGCCCGCAACAACATGCTGCTCGGACTCTGACCACAGCCCCAGGACGGGACACCCATGGCTAGCATCTCACCGGCCCAGCCCGGCAAAGTGATCCGCTTCACCGCAAAACCCGGCCGCGGCGACGAACTCTTCGCCCTCTGCGCTGACGCCAGCGCCAGATCCTCGGCCGTCGACAGGAGCATCATCTCTCGTTCCGAGGACGACCCCGACACCATGTGGGCAATGGAGTGGTTCATCAGCGATGAAGCACTCGCCGCGCAGGACGCGGACCCCTCGTGGGACGCCGTTCACGAGGAGATCGGAGCGCTCGTTACGGACTACGAATCCGTGAACGTCCGCGCCGTGTACTCGCATCTGTAACAGCTCCAAAGCTGCCGTCCAGGTCACCCCAGCCGTCCCAGATCGCCGCCAGCACCTCGAGCGGGGTGGTGGTCGCAGCCGCGAGGTGCTCCGTCAACGCTGCGAGCTGCGTCGGGGCGAACCACCCTTCCTCGGGAGGTTCAACGCGCCACCCGTCATCGAAGACCAGCTCCCGTTCGTCGTCGCGTCCGCCCACCGCGCTCCACGCCACGTCGGGATGCACCGTCCGTCCGGTCTTGGCTGTCACCTCGGACCACCGCCACACGCTCGACTCGAGCACCAGCGGTTCTCCGTGTTCGTCGGCCGTCGACGAGTCGACCCGGTACGCGGTCAAGGGATGGAGCAGGCGGGCGTACGCCTCGAAGCCGGATCCCGACGTCCCGGCGACGGTGTCGGACCCGTCGATGCGTGCGGTCAGCCACGCGGACCGAGCGGGATCGGTGATCAGCTCCATCCCGCCGATCGTAGTGCGCTGGTTGCGGGCGATAGTCCGTGATGTCCTGCCGTTGAGGGTGGCTCGAAGCGAGCCGCCCCACTTTCGCGTCTCGGTGAAGGATCGGTTACCGGACGCCGCGCCTGTACGTGATAGCGCGGACGATAGCGATCACTGCAAGCACGAATCCGGCTGCACCGAGCAGGGCGAACCAGAGCCGAAGGGGCTCGTCGGATGCGAACCCGAGTAGGGATGACGCCAAGACGAGGACGCCTACGATCGCTGGGGACCACAGCTGCCAGGTACTACGTTCTGGTCGTCGTGGGCGCGATGTGGTCATGATGCGCACGATAGTCGTGGTCCGGTCGCACCGCGTCCCGGAAACCGATCGGCTACCGGGACGGGGTGCACGGCGTGACGAAGATGCAGAAGGGGTGCCCGGAAGGGTCCGCGAAGACAATGAGGGGTTCGGCAGTGTCGGCGGACCGATCCGTCAGGACTGCCGCTCCGAGGCGTAGGGCGCGAGCCCGCTGCTGTTCGAGTGCTGCTGTCGAGTCGACGGTCAGGTCGAGGTGGAGCATCTGCGGGGGTGAGCCTGTCGGCCACTGTGGTCGGGGCTGGTCAGGAGCGAGTTGGAGGGCCAGGCGGCGGGTGCCGTCCTCGGCGGTCAGCACCAACCACTCGGGTTCCTCCGACTCATCAGCAGCAGGAGCGTCACCGTCGCGATACCGAAGGCCCAGGAGCGACCGGTAAAACTCGGCCAGCTCACGCGGTGCAGACGTGTCGATGACGGTCTGCAGGAGATGTGGGACGTCGTCCGAGGAAGGCATGCCCCTGTCTACCGTCCGGACCGCCATCGGCTGTCGGGCACACGACCCCTGCCGCGGTAGCGTTGGCGCGTGGGTGGAGCACGGCGCGCGGTGGACGTCGCGGACGGTTCAAGAATCTCGTATTCGGTCTTCGATGGAGAAGACCCGGCGATCGTCATTCTGCATGGGCTCGCCGGCAGCAGCCGCGAGTTCATGCCGACCGCGCATGCGCTCGCTCCGCGAAGGGTGATCCTCGTCGACCAGCGCGGGCATGGGCTCAGCACCCGCAAACCGACCGATATCACTCGCGCCGCATTTGTCGAGGATGTCGCGGCCGTGGTCCGGACCGAGTCGGAGGGGCCGATCGATCTTGTCGGCCAATCGATGGGCGCACACACCGCGATGCTTGTCGCGTCGGCCCACCCGGAGCTAGTGCGCCGTTTGGTGCTCCTGGAAGGAAACGAGGGCGGCGGCTCCGCAGAGGACCACGCCGCTCTCGGCGACTACTTCCGCTCCTGGAAGGTGCCATTTGCCAGCAGAGAGGACGCGCGTGCAGCGCTCGGTGGTGGTCCACTAGCTCAGGCGTGGGCTGCGGATCTCGAACTGCGCAGCGACGGCCTATATCCGCGCTTCGATGCCGACGTGATGGTGCGAATCATCACGGAAGTGGCGGTGCCGCGTTGGAGCGAGTGGGAGAGCATTGCCGCTCCGACGCTCGTCGTGTACGCGGACGGCGGCATGTTCTCCGAGGGACAGAAGACGGAGTTTGTCCGCCGCGGCGCAAGTGTCAGCCGCGCCGACCTTGTCGGCGCCTCACACGACGCGCATCTGGACGCCTTCGAGCAGTGGAGCGTAATGCTCCGTGACTTCCTCACCGCCCGCTGACTGATCCGCTACCGGAGGCCCAGATGGCCAGCTGATCGGTGTCCGTGCCCGTGCGATGGGACACTGCGGTGGTGCAGATCGATGAGTTGAGGGACGAGGTCGAGCAGGTCTCGGCGTTCTATGCGGAGCGTCACCGCACCGACCGGACCGACGACTGGTTCGTGTTGAAGCTCAACGAAGAAGTGGGGGAGTTGACACAGGCGTACCTCGCCCGGGCCGGTCAGGCGCGCGACAAAGGCCGCTCCGGAGAAGAACTCGAAAGCGACTTCAGATCCGAGCTGGCGGACGTGCTCGCCCAGGTCCTCCTCATCGCGCGCCGCTTCGACGTGGACCTGTCTGACGAGGTTGCCCGGAAGTGGCTCGTCTGGAAGCCAGCTCAGTAGCGCACTTGCTGTCGGGCTCGATCGCAGGTTGGCTGGTTGCGTGACGTCTCCCGAAGTGATCCTCGTGCACGGTCTGTACCACCAGCCGCAGCACATGCAGCCGCTCAAGGAGGCGCTGGACGCGCGTGGTGCCACCGTCCATGTTCCCCGCCTCCACCGGGGGTCGCTCGCGGCCGATACCGAGGCCGTGCAGGGAGCCGTCGACGCTTGTCAGGACAGGCCCGTGCTGGTCGCCCACAGCTACGGCGGTGCGGTGGTCGCCGGGGTAGAGGGGGCCGCCTCGTTCGTGTTCATGGCGGCCTTCACACCGAGGGTCGGAGAGAGCTGCGCGCAGCTCGGTGGCCCTGACGCGCCGGTGAGTTCTTTCGTCCGGCCACACCCGGAAGGTGGCACGTTCATCCCGGCTGAGGCGGCGGTCGAGCTGTTCTACGCCGGCTGTGACCCGCAGGCAGCACGGCGGGCCGTAGACCTGCTCGTGCCGCAGGCGTCGGGGCACGGGAGAGGTGTCGTCGAAGCAGCACCGTGGGAGCGCTCGGGCAGTCACTACATCGTCTGCTCGGACGACCGCGCGATGAGCCCCGCTCTGCAACTGCGGATGGCGAAGCGGTGCAGCAGCCACGAAGTACTCAGCGCCAGCCACTCGCCGTACATCTCGCAGCCCCAGCACGTAGCGGCGTCAGTGCTGGGCCGCGCCGCGCACCGGTAGCCCATCGCTCATCGGGACGTCGGTCGGCTTGTGCCACGGGTAGCTTCACCATCATGACGAATCGCGAGTGGCTGGGCCGACGTCTACCACTTTGGACGCTCGTCCTCGTCGGGGTCGTTCTTCTCGGCGTCGCCGCGCTGCTGTTGTTCCTCGTCGACTCGATGTTGGTCTTTCTGGCTATCTCGCCACTCACCATCGTCGGGCTGTACACGCTCGCCTACGCCGGCGGGGAGTGGCGACGACGAAGCGACCAGCAGCGCGACCGGTAGCCGATCGGCTACCGAGACGGAGCCCGCGGATGTGCTCGCTAGCATCTCGTCATGGCTCAAGTCATCGTCTACGGCCTCGAATCCACCATCGACGTACATCGTGCGGCGCTCTCGGACGCGATCCACGGCGCGATCATGAAGGCGCTGGACTACCCGGCCGAGAAGCGGTTCCAACGATTCATCCCGCTCAACCCTGCCGACTTCATCTACCCCGAGGACAGAGGCCCGCGCTACACGATCATCGAAATCTCGATGTTCGAAGGTCGGACTACCTCCGCGAAGCGAGCGCTCATCAGCGAACTCTTTGCCCGGATCGAGTCAGCGACAGGAATCCCACCGCACAGCATCGAGATCACCATCACCGAGACGCCGAAGCTGAACTGGGGCATCCGCGGGCAGAACGCGCAAGACCTCAGCCTCGGGTACCAGGTCGACGTCTGACTCGACCGCAGTCTCGGTGGCCGATCGTCTTCCGGACGTGTTGATGGTGCTCGTCCCGCGGGCCGTCGGAGTGTTTCGATGCCTTGGCTGTCGTTCGATCGACACAATGCAGTGTGATCTCTGGACTGAGCCTGCCCTTCACCCTCACCTTCCGAGCGTCGGACCTGCTGCTCCGACGAGCAACGCTCGAGGACCTGCATTCGATCATCCGGCTCCTATCCGACGACACGATTAGCGCGGGGCGCGGCGATGTTGCGGGGGCTGCAGACGAACCCGCCTACGCAGAAGCGCTCCGGCGGATCATCGACGATCCGAGCAACGACGTCCTGGTCGTGGTGGACGGGCGTGGCGTCGTCATCGGCACCTTGCAGCTGACGGTCATTCCAGGCATGGCGCGACGAGGCAGTACCCGGCTGCTGGTCGAGGCAGTCCGGATCGCCAGCACCGAACGATCGTCCGGTGTAGGGACGGCTGTGATGCGATGGGTCGTGGAGCAGGCCGCGATCGAGCTCCGAGCGCCGCTGGTGCAGCTGACCTCCGACGCCGCCCGAACTGATGCGCACCGGTTCTATCGCCGACTCGGCTTCATTGACTCCCACGTCGGTTTCAAGATCGCCGTGTCCCTGCCTTAAACGCCGGTCCGGTAGCGGATCGTTCACCGGACACGCACGGTGCCTCAGTACACGTGCGCTCCGAGCAGAGTTCGGTCGGTGTGCTGCTCGATCCACCCGCGGTCGAAGCCCCCGCTACGGAGCAGCCATCTGTGAAGCACGGGGCCGAGCAAGAGTTCCGCTGCCGCTGCCGGATCAGCGGCGCCCGCCTGGTCGAAGCGATGGGCGATGGCTGCCATCTGAGGCTCGAGTAGCCGTTCGCGGTACTGGCGTGCGAGCTCGACGTCGGACTGGATCGCGGCAGTGACTGCACGCAGCAGCGGTTCGGTCGCGGGTGAGGTCAGCTCCCGGATCGTTCCCTCGAGCAGGAGGCGCAGGTCGGCTTTCAGATCACCACTGTCCGGCACGACAACGGCGCCTTCCGGGCCTTCGCTCCGGGCGAGAAGGGCGTCGAACACGATCGCAGCCGTCGACGGCCACGTCCGGTAAAGCGTCTGCTTGCCCGTGCCGGCGCGGCGGGCGACGCCCTCCATCGTGAGTTGCGCGAATCCGACATCGGCCACGAGGCCGAGCACCGCTTCGTGAACACGTGCCCGCGTCCGCTTGCTGGCCATGTCGAGAAGTCTACCCGAACGAGACGGTGCGTCTCGTTCTGGGTACGATGGTTCCATGCGCACTCGACAGGTCTGGATGATCACCGGCGCCGCCCGCGGTCTCGGCCGCGCCCTTACCCTCGCTGCACTCTCTGAGGGGCACGTCGTCGTCGCGACCGTCCGCGGCGAGCACACTCTTGCTCCCCACGAGCGGCTACACGTCCGGCATCTCGACGTTCGCGACCGTGCGGTGGCGAGAGTCACCGTCGCCTCCGTGGCCGAGGAGCTCGGACGACTGGATGTGCTGGTCAACAACGCCGGCTACGGCCTCATCGGAGCGGTCGAAGAAGTCGGAGAGAGCGAGGCCGAGGATCTTCTTGCTACCGACCTGCTCGGTCCGCTCTGGCTCTCGCAGGCGGCCGTGCCCGTGATGCGGAGCCAGGGAGAAGGCCACGTCGTGCAGATCTCCACGGTCGGCGCCGTCGGCACCATGCCGACACTCGGGCTCTATAACGCAGCGAAATGGGGCCTCGAGGGGTGGACCGAAGCGATGGCAGCCGAGGTAGCCCCGTTCGGCATCCGCACGACGATCGTGCAGCCCGGGGCGATGGACACTGACTGGGCTGCAGGCAGCATGCGCTTCGCGACACCCGTCCCCGAGTACGACGATCTCCGGGTCGGCCTCTTCGGAACTACCGAGGTGCCGTGGCCCGCCGGAGGCACCGGTGGCGGAACCTCACCCGCGACGATCGCAGCCGCTGTCCTCGCGCACGTCGCAGACCGGAACGACCGCCGCCTCCGCCTGCTTGTCGGAGATGACGCTCCCGAACAAGTCCGCGCTGCGCTGGACAAACGAATCGAGGACTACCGGCTCGATCCGCGGTGGTTGACGGCCTGATGCTCGAGTCCGCGCCAGCAAGGGGATCCCGACCGAGGGTGTTCCGATGTAGGTGGAGTTTCGGCGCACGCTTGAGCCCCTTCGGAAAACCGAGAGGTCGGAGCAGCGGGTCCAGGCTCTCCCACTGGAACCGCCGCTCCGCGAGCTACACACCCTCCTCGCCGCCTGCGCCGAGGCTCAATAGCCGATCGGCTACCGGACTCCGTCTGACAGCTAGAACCCATCCCATAGGGTCACGTACATGACCGAGTCGAAGCGGCGCAGCATCCTCGAACGAATCGTCGGGAAGCCCCTCCCGTGGCTTGCGTGGACCTGGGCCGCTCTGGCTGTGATTTGGATCGTTCTGGCCATCGTCGACCCGTCCGGATTCCACACGTTCATGGCGATCACGTGGTCAGTTCTCGCCATCGTCCAACTCAGCGCCGCCTACTACGCCCGCAAGCAGGAACACGGGCGAGCTCCGACAGCCGAAGCCGACACCGCTGCCCACTGATTCCACGTCCGTAGCCGATCCGCTACCGGGCGCTCGAGTGGTCCGCGGGATGCCGAGGGAGCACGGCTGTGAGTACACCCCCGACCAGAAGGACCAGACCGAGGCCGGCGATGAAGAACTCGCCGACGGCGTCCGGCGCGTCGAAGACAGCGTGCTCATCAAACCAGGTCCCGAGGATCGCGCCGTCGACGTAGTCGACAACCATGATGACCAGGCCCAGGAAAGCCGAACACCAAGCCCACAACCGCTGCATGCATCCGAGCATGGCCGATGGGACCACCGCGCTGCTGAGAGCGCGTCGACGGCCATCCAAAGCCGCGATGGAGGCAGCTCCGGCTCGCCCCGGTGGAGGATGGCCGCTCGGACGTGTTCGTTGATGGCCTCCGACATCTCCCGCAGCGAAGTGAGGCCTACGGACCCGGCCCGGCTCGAACGGGCAACCACCCTCGCCATCCTGCGGGCAGGACGCACCCTTGCCGGGTAGATGCGCCTTGGGCGGGTTCACGTCGAGAATATCGCCGCAGCGCCCTAGCTCGGGTCCCGTTGGCCGATCGGCTATCGGGACGGG
>NZ_MJGN01000016.1:0-12178 GCF_001865065.1 Curtobacterium sp. MCBA15_008
GTGCGACCTCGGCGTCCCGCGCGCGGCGTGTTGTGCGACCTCGCGCCGGACACTCGCCCTCCGACGCCCAGCCACCCCGCCCGCGCCGCCGCGCCCGCCGTGCCGATGCCCGGGAACGACGAAGGGCCCCGGCGTGTTCGCCGGGGCCCTTCGGGTCGGAGCCGTTGTCGCGCAGTGTCGCTAGTTGCGCTGGCTGCTCGCGATGATCGCGAGGATGCGCAGGATCTCGAGGTAGAGCCACACGATGGTGACGATCAGCCCGAAGGCCGCCGTCCACGCGTAGATCCGCGGGGCACCGCGTCGGACACCCGTCTGGATCTGGTCGAAGTCGAGGATCAGCGAGTACGCCGCCATGACGACGACGAAGATGCCGATGAGCACGCCGAGCGGGATGCCGAAGAGCTCGATGCCGAGGGCGCCGAACGCGGTGTCGGTCACGCCGGTCCACATGAGCACGAGGTTCACGAGCGAGAACGCCATGTACCCGACCATCGCGATGAGGAAGAACCGGGTGGCCTTCGGCGTCGCACGGACCTTGCCGGAGCTGAACAGCGCCAGCGTGATCGCGAACACGGCGAGGGTGCCGAAGACCGCCTGCGTGACGATCCCGCCCCACATCGAGTTGTAGACGCCGGAGATACCGCCGACGAACAGCCCCTGTGCGAAGGAGTACGCCAGGACCAGGCCCGGCGACGGCTTCTTCTTGAAGGTGTTGACGAGCGCCAGGACGAAACCGACGACCGCACCGATGATCCAGACGATCGGGGGCAGGTTCCAGCCGGCGACCGCACCGACGACGAGCACGCCGAACGCGAGCAGCGTCTTGACGATGGTGTCTTCGTACGACATGCGGTCGGTGTCGACCGTGCTGGCTGCCGGACGGTCGTACATGTACTGCAGCTGGTCGGGGGTCATGCCGCCCTGCGCCTGCTGCGGGGTCTGTCCCCAGCCGGCCTGCTGCTGACCAGCACCGCGCCCACCCCAGGTGTTGAGCCCCTGGTTGTTGAAGGCGGGGGACTGGTCGAAACCGGGCTTGAAGGCCATGGTGTCCTCTTCCTTGGAGATTCGAGTCCTCTCAGCCTAGGGGCGCCCGGTCGCGGAAGGCTGAGGATTCGCGGCGAGCGGAAGCGGCCCCGGAGGACCTCGACTCCGCGAGCCTATGGGGATCCGCTGCGCGCGCGCCGCGAAGTCGTCGAGAACCAGCCGACCGTGGGACGGAGCGGGCGGGACGGGGGCGATGCGCGCCTCCAGGCCCGTCGGCCGCGACCCGACCTGCCGGGCCGACCGGCGGGTACAGCCACGTGACCAGCGCGACCGAGATGACCATGAGGAGCAGCCAGGCGACGATCTTCGTGGGGGCGACCGGCTGCCACGCCGCCGCCTGTGCGGGGTAGGACCACGCTCCGGCCCAGGTGGCGACGTTCTCGGCGAACCAGATGAAGACTGCGACGAGCCCCATCGCGAGGAGCACGGGCATCCGGAGTGTCGCGCGGTGGATCCGCACGTGCATGGTCGTCCGAGCGAAGAGCGCCACCACCGCGGCGAGCAGCACGTACCGGGCGTCCCACACGAAGTGGTGCCCGAAGAAGTTCAGGTAGACGGCACCCGCGACCACGGCGAGCAGCCACTGCCGCGGGTACCGGTCGAACCCCAGGTCGAAGAGCCGGTACACCCGCACCAGGTACGACCCGACGGCGCCGTACATGAACCCCGAGAAGAGCGGTACCCCGAGCACGACGAGGACGCCGGACGGCTCGTAGGTCCACGAGCCCGCGTGGGTCTTGAAGACCTCCATGACGGTGCCGACGACGTGGAAGAGCAGGACGACGCGGAGCTCCCGGACGGTCTCGAGCCCGAAGACGAGCATGCCGACCTGCAGCACGACGGCCGCGATCGTGAGCACGTCGTTCCGGGCGTCGACGGGCACGGTCAGGTGCACGACCGCCATCGTGGCGAGCAGGAGTGCCCCGAACGTGCACGCCCAGGCCTGCTTCGCGCCGAACACCAGGAACTCGGTGACGAAGAGCCGCACGGGTCGGTGCGGTTGGTGGCCGGCGTCGAGCAGCCGTCGCGCGGCCCGGTCGATGCGGTGCTCGACGGCGGTGGAGAGGGAACGGGCGGTCATGGGGCGATCGTCGCCGCGGCGGGTCCGAATCGGGGCCTGCGAACACCCGCATGTGACTCGGGACACACACCACTCCGGGTCGTCATGCGCGGACAGTAGGGTCGGCCCCATGACCCTGGTGATCGCCCACCGTGGCGCGTCCGGCTACCGCCCCGAGCACTCGCGGAGCGCGTACGAGCTCGCCGTCGAACTCGGTGCCGACGCCATCGAACCGGACCTGGTGCCGACGAAGGACGGCGTGCTGGTCCTCCGGCACGAGAACGAGGTGTCGGGCACGACGGACGTCGCGGACCACCCGGAGTTCCGGCACCTGCGGACGACGAAGACCATCGACGGGCAGACGCTGACGGGCTGGTTCACCGAGGACTTCACGTGGGCCGAACTGCAGACGCTCCGGACGCGGGAACGGCTGCCGGCCCTCCGCCCGTCGTCGGCCGAGCACGACGGCGAGGAGCCGATCCTGCGACTGGAGGACCTGCTCGCGATCCTCGACGCCGCGCCCCGCCCCGTCGGGCTGGTGGCCGAGGTCAAGCACGCCGACTTCTTCGACCGCGCCGGGTTCCCGATGGGGCAGCTCGTCGACGCGGCGCTCGGCGATGCGGGCTGGCGCGGGGACGAGCGGCTCACGATCGAGTGCTTCGAGAAGGGCGTGCTCCGCGACCTGCGCGAGCGTCGCGTGGGCGGTCGCCTCGTGTACCTCCAGGAGGCACGGGGCAGCGCCGCGGACGAGGTCGCCTCCCACGGGTCGCTGGCTCCCACGTACGCCGCCGAACGCTCCGACGACGCGCTCGCGTCCCTCGCCACGGAGTTCCACGGGATCAGCGTCGACCTCGGCACGCTGATGGCCGGGGTGGACAGCGTCGCGCTCGACGACCCGGCACCGGTGCGGAGCGCGATCGTCGACCGGGCGCACGAGGCGGGGCTGGCCGTGTACACGTGGACGCTCCGACCGGAGAACCGGTTCCTGCCCGGTCCGCTCCGCCGCGGCGGCGAGGTCGCGGCGTTCGGTGACTGGGAGCGCTGGTTCACGTCGGTGATCCGGACCGGTCTCGACGGCGTGTTCGCGGACCACACCGACCTGGCTGTCCTCGCCCGCTCGGCTGTCGGGGGCCCGGCCTAGACTGTCGCGGACATGACGATCGTGCTGGACCCCTTCGACTCCGCGCCCGACCAGGGTGCGGGCTCCCGTGCCTACGAAGACCCCTTCACCGCGGGTCTGAACCCCCAGCAGAAGGAAGCCGTCGAGTACCGCGGCGAGTCCCTGCTCATCGTGGCCGGTGCCGGTTCCGGCAAGACGAGCGTGCTCACCCGTCGGATCGCGCTGCTGCTGGCCAACCGCGAAGCCTGGCCGTCGCAGATCCTCGCGATCACGTTCACGAACAAGGCCGCCGCCGAGATGCGCGAGCGCGTCCGGGCCCTCGTCGGGCAGGAGTCCGACGGCATGTGGATCTCCACGTTCCACTCGGCGTGCGTGCGGATCCTCCGGCGTGAGGCCGAGCGCTTCGGCTTCCCGCAGTCGTTCACCATCTACGACTCCGCCGACTCGCGGGCGCTGCTCAAGCGGATCATCAAGGAGCTCGAGGCGGACACGCTCGGGCTGACCGTGGGTGCCGCGGCGTCGAAGATCTCGAAGCTCAAGAACGAGCTGCAGGACATCGACACCTACGCGCGCAACATCAACGTGAACGACCCGCAAGAAGTCATGTTCACCGAGGTCTTCCGCCGGTACACGAACGAGCTGCGCCGGGCGAACGCGTTCGACTTCGACGACCTCATCGGGCAGACGGTGTTCCTGTTCCGCGCCTTCCCGGACGTCGCCGCGCTCTACCAGCGCCGCTTCCGGTTCCTGCTGGTCGACGAGTACCAGGACACCAACCACGCCCAGTACGCCCTCATCCGCGAGCTCACCCGGCCGGTTCCCGTCGAGCAGGTCGACAAGCTCGAGGACTCCGGCCAGCACGTCGCCCGGATGCGCGAGACGGACGGCTCGATCGCGCCGGCGTCGCTGACCGTCGTCGGTGACTCGGACCAGTCGATCTACGCCTTCCGCGGCGCGGACATCCGGAACATCGTCGAGTTCGAGCGGGACTTCCCGAACTCGAAGGTGATCCTGCTCGAGCAGAACTACCGGTCGACGCAGAACATCCTCGACGCCGCGAACGCCGTCATCGCGAACAACTTCGACCGGCAGGCGAAGAACCTGTTCACGGACGTCGGCGCCGGCGACAAGATCGTCGGCTTCACCGGGTACACCGGCCACGACGAGGCGCAGTTCGTCGCCGACGAGATCCAGCGCCTGCACGAGGACGGCATGTCCTACCGCGACATGGCCGTCTTCTACCGGACGAACTCGCAGACCCGCGCGCTGGAGGAGATCTTCATCCGCGCGGCCATCCCGTACCGGGTGCTCGGCGGCACGAAGTTCTACGAGCGCGCCGAGATCAAGGACGCCATGGCGTACCTGATCACGGTCGCGAACCCGGCTGATCCGATGGCCTTGCGCCGCATCCTCAACGTGCCGAAGCGCGGCATCGGCTCGGTCACCGAGACCACGCTGCAGCGCTACGCGGACGAGCACGAGACGACCATGCGCGACGCCCTCCGGCACGCCGGCGAGCTCGGGTTCGGCCCCAAGGTGCGGAACGCGATCACCGCCTTCGCCGAGCTGCTCGACTCCGTGTCCGAGAAAGCGACGACGCAGCCCGTGGTCGACACGCTCACCCAGCTGCTCGACGGTTCCGGCCTGCTCGACAACCTGCGGAAGTCGCCCGACGCGCAGGACGCCGCCCGTGCCGACAACATCGACGAGCTCGTCGCGGTGACGCGGGAGTTCCAGAAGAACAACCCCGAGGGCACGCTCTCCGACTTCCTGACCGAGGTGTCCCTCGTCGCCGCGGCGGACGAGCTCGACGACTCCTCGGGCACGGTGTCGCTGATGACGCTGCACACGGCGAAGGGCCTCGAGTACGACGCGGTGTTCCTCACCGGCGTGGAAGAGGACCTGCTGCCGCACCGGATGTCGGCGAACGAGCCCGGTGGCCCGTCCGAGGAACGCCGGCTGTTCTACGTCGGCATCACCCGCGCCAAGAAGTCGCTGTTCCTGTCGCTGGCGATGACCCGCGCGCAGTTCGGGGACGTCAACGTGGCGATGCCGTCGCGCTTCCTGCAGGAGATCCCCGAGGGGCTCATCGAGTGGAAGCAGTCCCCGGGCATGGCGAACAGCCGTGGCGGGACCGAACCACGGGCGATCAACGCGCGCCGTGGCACGGGCGGCCCCGGTGGTTCGGGTGCGGGCGGCTCCGGCGGTGGCGGTGGCTACCGCGGCGGTGGCGGCTGGGGCGGCGGCTCGTACGACCGCGCGACGGCGGCGGCGAAGACCCGCCCGAAGACCGAGTGGGCGAACCGGGTGTCCGGGCAGGTCCGCGACAACGGCGACATGGAGCTGGTGGCGGGCGACCGCATCAAGCACGTCGACTTCGGCGAGGGCACGGTCTCCGCGGTCACCGGCCAGGGCGCCAAGCGCATCGCCGAGATCGCGTTCGACTCGGCGGGCCGCAAGAAGCTCCTCATCAAGATCGCGCCGATCGAGAAGCTCTAGGAGCGCGCGGCGCTACGGCTGCAGGTGGTCGGCGGTCCACCCGTCGTCGCCGAGCCGGTACTGCAGCCGGCGGTGCATGCGGTCGCGGCTGCCGTGCCAGAACTCGACGATGTCCGGTTCGAGCCGCCACGCGACCCATCCCGTCGGCCGGGGCACGTCGTCGCCCGACTCGTCGAGCAGCGCGTTCGCGTCGTCAATGAGGTCCTGCAGCGTGCGCGGCTCGAGCACGGCGGACTGGTCGGCGACGGCGGTGGCTGCCCGCGACTTCGGCGACCGGTCGGCGAACAGCGCGTCGGACTCGTCGTCGGAGAGCTGGACCGCGCGGCCCTCGAAGCGGAGCTGCAGCATCGTCTCCCGCCAGTAGACCTGGAGCGCCGCGTGCGGGTTCCCCTCGAGTTGGCGTCCGGTGGGGCTCTCGGTCGAGGTGCCGAACACGAGGCCGGCGTCGTCGAGCCGCTTCACGTCGACGGTGCGGGCGCTCACCCGGCCGTCGGTGCCGGCGGTCGCGAGGGTCATCGAGAGCGGTTCGGAGACGTCGCCGTCCTGCGCGGCGTCGATCCACGACCGGGCGACGGTGAACGGGGACGCGGGCGGGTCGGTGAACTCGGGGAACGAGAAGGACGTGTCGCTGGACAGCGGGGCGGAGGGCATGCGCCCAGCCAACCGCGCGTCCGACCGCGACGCTCAGGATGCGGGCTCAGCGGTGCGCGTACCGGCGCATCGCGCGGAGCAGCAGCGGCCCCGGCAGTCGGAGCGCCCATCCGGGAACGACCGTGCGCACGGCGCGGACGAGCCGCACGGCTCGGCGGAAGCGCCGCTCTTCTCGCGGCCCCCACGGGAACCGGTACTGCGTGCGCAGGTCCGCCGGCAGCATGCCGACGGTCACGATGCGGACGAGCGGTATCGCCGCGCGCACCCACAGCGGCGTGAACCGGGGGTGCAGCAGGTCGCGGACGACACCGCGTGCGTCGTCGGTGACCACGAGCGTCTCGAGCGTCGTCGCCCAGTACGCGTCGAACTCGGTGACCGAGGTCGGCCAGCGGTCGGCGGGGACCCGCAGGGCGGTGCCGATGGGCGCGTACGCGGCGAGCACGGCTTCGGCCCGGACCGCGTCGACCGGATCACCGAACAGCTCGTGCGCGCGCCGGGCCGAGTCGAACAGGGTCGCGGCCACCCAGAGCTGCCGGTCCACGTCGTCGGCTCCGGTGACCGGTCGGTGCGCACGCTCCACGAACGACGCCGCGACGGCAGCGTCCGAGTCGGTGCCGACCACGACGGCGTAGACGAACATCAGGGTGTGGGCGAGCCGCTGCTGCGGCCGCCGCGCGAAGTCGGAGTGCCGCCGGACCCCCGCCGCGACGACCGGGTCGGCGATCTGCAGCAGGATGGCACGGCCGCCCGCGGCCACGGGCGTGCTGTCGGCCAGGAACCGACGCAGGTCGCGGTCTGCGACGCGACCGGTGGCCGGACTGGAGGCGCGGTGGCGGTGGTGCGCGGTGCCTCCAGGCTGTGGACGGGTCACGTCTGCGCCCGTCGGTGACGGTCGCGGAGGACGGGGAACACGTCGACGGTGACGGCTGCGACGAGCGCGACCCCACCGGCGACCAGGGACGGCACCAGGGCGGCGGCGTCGACGGGGACGCCCGTGGTGGTGACCAGGAGCGTGGCGACGAGCCAGATCGCCGGGAGCGGCCACAGCCGGGTGGGTGCTCCGGCGACCACCGCTCCCGCGACCGCGACCACGAGCAGTGGGAGCCAGCGTCCGACCGGTTCGGACCGTGCCGCCAGGTTGGCGGCGGCTGCGACGAGGAGCAGCGCCGCGATCGCGATGAGCCGAGCCGCCGCGGGCATGCGGCGGACACTGGCGCGGACACGGCGGAGCACGGCCCGATGGTACCGAGCCGTGCTCCGCGTGGGCCGTGTCAGCCCTTCCGTGTCAGAGGGGGCCGGAGCCGTCCTCGGTCGCCAGGTTGCGGCCGTCCTCGTCGCTGTCGTGCTCGAACGTGTCGGGTGAGCCCTCGCGGGGTGCGCCACCCGTCGGGCCGTCGTCGGTACCGTCGCCCGGCTGCGGTTCGACGGTCTCGCCGGCGACCGCGTCGTTGGTGACGGTCTCGAGGGCTTCCTCGCGGTCGTCCTCCTCGTACGGTCCGGTGTGCTCGGTGTCCACGTCGTCGTCGCGGAACTCGTCGGTTCCGTCGTTCGGGGTGATGCCGGGGTCGCTCACTGCGCGCTCCTGTCGTTCGGGGAGTCCTGTCTACCCCGCGGGGCTGCTGGGACGTTCGGGTCGTGCGGCGGACACCGTTCACCTGGCGGTCACCTCCGGGTCACACCGACGAGGCACACTCGCCGTGCTCGGGGGAGTGGAGCGCGGTCGCCGACGGGTGGTCGAGCGACCGCGCCTTCCCCGCCCGGGCTGAGGCCCGCCCGGGTCCAGACCCCGCTCCGGCTCAGACCCGCGTGAGCAGCTTCCGCTTCGCGACGTCGGCGAGGCCGAGCGTGCGGTACCCGGCGGACTCGAAGAAGACGGTGATGCGGTCCTCCTCCGTGCTCATCACCACACCGGTGCCCCACTCGGCGTGCTCGACGTGGGCGTCCGGCGGCCAGACGTCGTCGTTCGCGCCGTCGGCCACGTGGGCTGCCCGGTCCATCGCCGTCCCCGACGAGCAGGTGTCGCAGTTGCCGCACGGCTCCGGCAGCTCGTCGCCGAAGTAGCCGAGCAGGAACTGCCGGCGGCACGCGGTCGTCTCGGCGAGCTCCCGCATCATCGCGATCCGCGACTCCTCGACCCGTTCGCGTTCTGCCGCACGGTCCGCCGCGGCACGTGCTGCACCCGCCGCGGTGTCCGGACCGTCCGGTACCCGGGCGACACCGTCGACGTCGTCGTGCAGGACACCGGCGTCGAGCAGGGCGTTGAGCGCGCGGCCGGCGGTGCGGGACGACAGGCCGGAGGCCTCGGCGAGCGCCGACCGCGAGATCGTGCCGGCGGCCGGGACGGCGTCGAACACGGCACGCACCGATGCCGGTCGGGGCGCACCGGACGCGAAGAACGTGCGCAGGCCGAAGTCCTCGGCGCGGTAGTGCAGCGTCGCGCCGGCGGGCTCGGCGTCCCGCCCGGCGCGTCCGATCTCCTGGTAGTAGGCGTCCACCGACTCGGGCACGTCGGCGTGCACGACGTACCGGACGTCGGGCTTGTCGATGCCCATCCCGAACGCGCTCGTGGCGACCACCACGTCGACGTCGCCGTCGAGGAAGCCGGTGTGGACGCCCTCGCGCTCCGGCACCCGCATGCCGGCGTGGTACGGCCGCGCCCGACGACCGCGGTCGACCAGGGCATCGGCGTACTCCGTCGTCGCGGCGCGGGTGGCGACGTAGACGACGGTGGCCCCGTCGAGTCCGGCGACCTGGTCGACCACGGCCGCTCGCTTCTCGGCGTCCTCGCTGTGCCGGACCACCTCGAGCCGGATGCCGGGGCGGTCGAAGCCCGAGGCGAGCACGAACGGGTCGCGCATGCCGAGCCGTTCGACGATGTCGTCGCGCACCGGGGCGGAGCCGGTCGCGGTCAGGGCGAGCACCGGCGGGCGTCCGAGACGCTCCGCGACCTCGCCGAGCGCGAGGTAGTCGGGGCGGAAGTCGTGCCCCCAGGACGAGATGCAGTGCGCCTCGTCGACGGCGACCAGGGCGACGCCGGCGTCGCGGAGCCGTTCGAGCACGTCGTCCTTCACGAGCTGTTCGGGCGCCAGGAACACGTAGCCGACCTCGCCCGCCGCCAGCGCGTCCCAGGCCTCGGCGACGTCCCGTGCCTTCCGCGTGGCGTTCATCGCGACGGCGCGGGGAGCGTGCTCGTGGTGCTCGAGTCCGACGACCTGGTCCTCCTGCAGCGCCACGAGCGGGGAGACCACCACGACGACGCCCTCGAGCTCGAGGCCGGCGACCTGGTAGATCGCGGACTTCCCCGAACCGGTCGGCATCACGGCGAGGGCGTCACGTCCGTCGAGCACGGCGTCGATCACCGACTCCTGGTCGGCGCGGAGGTGCCAGCCGAACACGTCGGCGGTGCGGGTACGAAGGGCGTCGTTCACCGATCCACTCTGCCGAACGGACGCTGGGGGTGGGACCCGGCGCCGCGCGCAGCGGCTGATGCCCACCGGAGCCGACCCGCGCCTCCCGTCCGCACATCGCACCGGTGCGTCCGCGCATCGCAACGGGGCGTCCGCGCACCGGACGTCCACCGACCAGCGCTAGGCTCGGGTCCGGCCGTTGTCTCGACATCGAGCGACCCTCGATGGTGAGTGCGCGACCGGGAAACCGATGCCGATCGCACGAACCGTGCGGGAAGAAGAACAGCGTGGATCTTTTCGAGTACCAGGCCAGGGACCTCTTCGAGTCCTACGGCGTCCCCGTCCTCCAGGGCATCATCGCCGACACCCCGGAAGAAGCACGGGCAGCCGCCGAGAAGATCGGTGGCGTCGTCGTCGTCAAGGCGCAGGTGAAGGTCGGCGGTCGCGGCAAGGCCGGCGGCGTCAAGGTCGCGAAGACCCCCGACGAGGCGTTCGAGCACGCGCAGGCGATCCTCGGCCTCGACATCAAGGGCCACACCGTCAAGCGCGTCATGGTCGCGCAGGGTGCCGACATCGCCGAGGAGTTCTACTTCTCGGTGCTGCTCGACCGGGCGAACCGCTCGTACCTCTCGCTCACCAGCGTCGAGGGCGGCATGGAGATCGAGCAGCTCGCGGTCGAGAAGCCCGAGGCGCTCGCCCGTGTCGAGGTGAACCCCCTCACCGGCATCAACAAGGAGGCCGCGCTCGACATCGCGGCCCAGGCGAACTTCCCGTCCGAGCTGCAGGACGCCGTCGCCGACGTCTTCGTGAAGCTCTACGACGTCTACGCCGGCGAGGACGCCACCCTCGTCGAGGTCAACCCGCTCGTCCGCACGGGCGACGGCCGGATCCTCGCGCTCGACGGCAAGGTCTCGCTCGACGAGAACGCCGACTTCCGCCACGAGGGGCACGGGGCTCTCGAGGACACCGCGAGCGAGGACCCGCTCGAGGCCAAGGCGAAGGCCCACGGCCTGAACTACGTGAAGCTCGACGGCGAGATCGGGGTCATCGGCAACGGTGCCGGTCTCGTGATGTCGACGCTCGACGTCGTCGCCTACGCCGGTGAGCGCCACGGCGGCGTGAAGCCCGCGAACTTCCTCGACATCGGCGGCGGCGCCTCGGCCGAGGTCATGGCCAACGGCCTCGACGTGATCCTCGGCGACCCGCAGGTGAAGAGCGTCTTCGTGAACGTCTTCGGCGGCATCACCGCCTGCGACGCCGTCGCGAACGGCATCGTCGCTGCCCTCGGGATCCTCGGCGACGCGGCCACCAAGCCGCTCGTCGTGCGCCTCGACGGCAACAAGGTGGAAGAGGGTCGCGCGATCCTGGCGGAGGCGGCACACCCGCTCGTCACCGTCGTCGCGACCATGGACGATGCGGCCGAGAAGGCCGCCGAGCTCGCCGCAGCGGCGTAAGGAGCGGAAGCAACATGTCGATCTTCCTCAACAAGGACTCCAAGGTCATCGTCCAGGGCATCACCGGCGGCGAGGGCACCAAGCACACAGCGCTGATGCTCAAGGCCGGCACCCAGGTCGTCGGCGGCGTGAACGCGCGCAAGGCCGGTACGACCGTCACCCACGACGACGTCACCCTGCCGGTGTTCGGCTCGGTGCGCGAGGCCATCGACACCACCGGTGCCGACGTTTCGATCGTCTTCGTCCCGCCGGCGTTCGCGAAGGACGCCGTGATGGAGGCCATCGACGCCGAGATCCCGCTCGTCGTCGTCATCACCGAGGGCATCCCGGTGCAGGACGCCGCGGTGTTCTGGGCGCACGCGAAGGCCCTCGGCGGCAAGACCCGCATCATCGGCCCGAACTGCCCCGGCATCATCACGCCCGGTGAGTCCCTCGTGGGCATCACGCCGGCGTCGATCACCGGCAAGGGCCCGATCGGTCTCGTCTCGAAGTCGGGCACGCTGACCTACCAGATGATGTACGAGCTGCGTGACCTGGGCTTCTCGACCGCCATCGGCATCGGCGGCGACCCCGTCATCGGGACGACGCACATCGACGCGCTCGCCGCGTTCGAGGCCGACCCCGAGACCGAGGCGATCGTGATGATCGGTGAGATCGGTGGCGACGCGGAAGAGCGGGCGGCCGACTACATCAAGGCACACGTCACGAAGCCGGTCGTCGGCTACGTCGCGGGCTTCACCGCGCCGGAGGGCAAGACGATGGGCCACGCCGGCGCGATCGTGTCCGGTTCCGCCGGCACGGCCGAGGCGAAGAAGCAGGCGCTCGAGGCGGCCGGCGTGAAGGTCGGCAAGACGCCGTCCGAGACGGCCGCGCTGCTGCGCGAGGTGGTCGCGAGCAAGTAGCGCTCACGACCCGGGAGCAGTCGGACGGGAGGCACGGTGCC
>NZ_MJGN01000016.1:12831-51087 GCF_001865065.1 Curtobacterium sp. MCBA15_008
CTGGCACCGTGCCTCCCGTCGATTCCGCCACCTGTCCGTACCCTTGTGGTTACGTAACTGAAGTGGTACACATGGTGCATGGACGCGATCTGGGGAGCACTGGCCGACGGACACCGGCGGACCATGCTCGCGGCGCTCCGCGACCGGCCGATGACGGTGAACGAACTCGCCGACCTCGTACCGATCGCGCGGCCCGGCGTCTCCCGGCACCTCCGCGTGCTGCGCGAGTCCGGCCTCGTCGAGGCCGAACCGGACGCGCAGCGACGGGTGTACCGGCTCCGGACCGAGCCCCTGACCGAGATCGACGAGTGGCTGCGGCCCTACCGCGATCGGTGGGACCAGCGCCTCGACGCGCTGGACACCGAGGTGGCCCGTGGCCGAAACGAACGGAAGGCACGAGGATGACGACGACGACGTCCGGCACGGTCCGGATCGAGGAGGACGGCACCGGGACGGTGCAGATGGACCGGGTCTACCCGACCGGGATCCACGACCTCTGGGACGCGATGACCGTCCCGGATCGACTGGCGCGGTGGCTCGTGGTGTCGCTCGAGGGCACCCCGGCACTCGGCGCCACCGTGCACGCGCAGTTCACCAGCCACTGGGACGGCACCGTCCGCATCGACACGTGCGACCGCCCCGAGCACGTCAGCGTCACGATGACCTCCGGCGGCGCGACGACCGTGACCGAGGCCTGGCTCACCGCCGTCGACGACGGGCACACCCGGCTCGTGCTCGAGGAACGCGGGTTCCGCGCCGACGAGGTCGCGGACCACGGCGCCGGGTGGCAGGTGCACGTGGAGGACCTCGGCACCGTGCTCGCGGGCGGGTTCCCGGAACCGTGGCTGCCGCGCTGGCAGGCGCTCCACCCCGGGTACGTCGACTCGCTCTCCTGAGGGTCCCCGCAGAGCGTCCCGGCGGAGTGCCGCGAGGTCTTTGTCCTCGCAAGCGAAGGTGATATTCAACATATCGAATCGGCTAGCGTTGCCGCGTGCCCCAGTACATCTCCGCGATCATCCTCGCTGCCCCGGCCGCCCTCGGCGTCGCTGCCGTCCTCCTCCGCGTGCTCGCGCGTCGCTGGCCGGGCGACGACGGCGTCGCCGGCCCCCGGTCCGGCTCGTGACCGCCACGACCGACGAGCGACTCCCGACGGCGCGACACGCGGGCGCACCTGCTCGCGTCGTCGGCAACGTCCTCGTACTGGCCGTCTGCGTCGCCGTCGTGACCGGGGTGCTCGGGCGTGGCCTGGACTCCGCCCCGCGCGCGGTGTTCGCCGCCATCGCGATCGCCACGCTCGCGCAACTGGTGTGCGGGATGATCCCCGACCGGCTGCAACGTCGCCCGGGGGGTGCCACCGAACACCAGGTCGTCGTGGCGCTGGTACCCGTCTACAACGAGGACCCCGCTGCCCTCCGGCGGTGCCTCCGCTCCTTCTTCGAGCAGACCCGTCGGCCGGACGTCGTCGCGGTGGTCGACGACGGCTCCACGGCGGCGGACTACGCGGACGTCCGGGCGTGGTTCGGCGCCACGGCCGCAGCGGCGGGTGTCGTCGGACTGTGGACCCGGACCGAGAACCGCGGCAAGCGTCACGCGCAGGTCCGCGGGCTCGAGATGGCCGGCGAGGCCGACATCGTCATCACGGTGGACAGCGACAGCATCCTCGACCGCCGAGCCGTCCGGAACGGGCTCGTGCCGTTCGCGGACCCGAAGGTGCAGTCCGTCGCAGCGCTCATCCTCACCACGAACTACCGCGGCAGCCTGCTCGCCCGGTGGATGGACGTCTCGTGTCTCGGTCTCCAGCTGTTCGAGCGATCGGCCTTCTCGCGCTTCCGTGCGGTCATGGTGAACTCGGGCGGGTGCGCGCTGTACCGGGCGGCCGTGGTCCGGGACAACGTCGACGCGTACCTCGGCGAGACGATCCTCGGTCGTCCCGTCCAGTTCTCGGACGACAGCATGCTCACCCTCTTCGCGCTCCGCCGGGGACGTGCGGTCCAACGTGAGGACTGCTTCGCCTTCACGCTGATGCCGACCGGCTTCGACCACCACGTCCGGCAGCAGCTCCGCTGGATGCGCGGTTCGTTCATCCGGTCGATCTGGCGGATGCGCTACCTGCCGCTCGACCGGGCCGCGTACTGGTTGCACCTCGTGAAGTGGGTGCTCTACGCCCTGGTCACCGCGACACTCGTGGCCCTCGTCGTCGACGGCACGCTGTTCGACTGGAGGACGATCGCGAGCGGACTCGCCGCGGCGATCGCGCTGTACGTCTCCGCCGTGCTGCGGTACGCCCTCGTCGTGCGCTCGGACCAGAGTGCAGCGCAGCGGGTGCTGACCCTCGCCACCGCGCCCGTCGCGGCCGTCTGGGGGCTGACGGTGCTCCGCGTGCTCCGCTGGTACGCCATCGCCACGTTCGTCCGGACGGGCTGGGGGACGCGCGACGAGATCGAGGTGCGGGACACGACCGTCCTGCGGTGACACCGCGCGGCTCACCCGCCGCTGCGCATCCGCCACGTATCCTCGCTGCGATGAACCGCCTGGGAACCGCACTGCTCGCCGCGATCGAGGCGGTCGTGACGGTCGGCGTCGGCCTCGGGATCGCCCTGGTCCCGCTGACCCTGCTCTGGGGCTTCGAGTACGGCCTGCAGATCGACTGGGACGTCTTCTGGAAGGCCACGGGGAGCGTCTGGCTCGTCGGGCACGGCGTCGACGTGTCGTTCCTGCTCGGGGCCGCGCTGGCGAAGTCCTCCGGGGTGAGCGGTGCCGCCGACCCGATCCACGTCACGCTCGCGGCGCTGGGCTTCGCGATCGTGACGGCCTGGCTCGCCGCACGTGCCGGCCGACGGTTCGCCGAGACCGAGCACCGGACGACGGGCCTCCTGGTCGGCACGGTGGTCGTCGCGGCCCTCGGGCTCCTGGTCGCGCTGTCGACCCGGTCCGCGGCCACGCAGCCGACGATCTGGCAGGCCGTCGTCCTGCCGGCGCTCTGGTTCGGGATCCCGGCGCTCGCGACCTCCGAGGTCTGCCGTCGTCGGCGCGGCCTGCCCGCCGACGTGCTCACGCAGCGCGTGCTGGACCTGCTCGACCGGGTCCCGGCGACGTGGCGCGCGGTGGCGGCGTTCGGACTCCGCGCGGGGACCGTGGCCACCGCGGCGGTCGTCGCCGTTGCCGGGGTCGTCGTCGCGCTCCTGCTCTTCACCTCGTTCGCCGAGGTCATCTCGCTCTACGAGCGGTCGCACGCCGGCATCGTCGGCGGCATCGCGCTCACGGTCGGGCAGCTCGCGTTCCTGCCGGACTTCGTCGGCTGGGCGACCTCGTGGCTGGTCGGCCCCGGCTTCGCGATCGGCACCGGGTCGAGCGTGTCCCCGATCGGCACCATCCTCGGGCCGATCCCGGGCCTGCCGGTGTTCGGCGCACTGCCGGCGTCCGGCCACACGTTCGGGCTGGTCTGGGTGCTCGTGCCCGTCGTCGCCGGGTTCGCCGCCGGTGGTCTCCTGCGCCCGCGGCTCGTGGCGGCCCTCGGCAGGGCGAACTCGGCCCTGCACCGGGCGCTCGGTGGCGTCGCCGCCGGTCTGGTCGCCGGCGTGCTCACTGGCCTCGTCGCCTGGCTCACCTCCGGTTCGTTCGGCCCCGGTCGACTCGCCGACGTCGGCCCGCACGCGCTCGTGGTGGGGGCCTTCGCCGCCCTCGAGGTCGGGCTGCCGGCGGTCGTGGCGCTCGCCGCCGGGAGCGACCTGGTCCGGATGCCCGAACGCGGCTGGGGCCGCGAGCGCTGGCACGAGTCCGAGGACGAGGTCGCCGAGCACGAAGGATCGCTGCTCGCCGCGCTCGACCAGGCTGGGGCCGGTCGGACGACGAACGTGCACCGGTTCGTGGTCGAGGAGACCCACGGCGCGACCGAGCCGGCCGCGCGACGAGGGACCCCGACGACCGTCGACCAGCCCACCGAGCCGATCGGCGACGACGACGAGCCCGAGGTGCCGGGCGGGCGCGACCTGCCGGGCGCTCCCGACCGCCGTGGGACCGGCCGCGTGGCGGAGCCGGCCGAGCGGTCGGAGGCGAGCCGTGCCTCCAGGCCGACCGCCGACACGGACGCCGGTGCCGGTGCCGGCGGCGGTGCCGGTGCTGAGGCCGATCCCGATGCCGACGTCGCCCTGCCGGACTGGGCGCGCACCGACGTCGTGGCGGCGGACCGCGTCGCCGATGCCCCGCGACCCGCACGTGGCGGAACCGCCGGCACGATCCGCGACCGGCTGCGCGGCGCGGCGGACGGCGTGCGCGAGCGGGCCGGTGAGCTCCGCGACCGCGTGACCGGTGCCGACGCCGAACGCGACGACCACCGCCCCGCTGACGCGGAACCCCTGCCGACCGCTCCCGGCACCGAGGCGCAGCCGGCGTTCCCGTGGAGCACCGAGGAGTTCGTGGCGGGCCGCGACGACGTGGACGAGGACGCTCCCGAGCCGGACGTGCGCCCCCAGGCCGCGCCGTCGGGACCGAAGTGGGACGCGACCGACCAGATCCCCGACGAAGAACTGCCGTGGTGGCGGCGTCCGAAGGGCGACCGGTAGCGCCGATCGGCAGACCGCCGTCGCACGACGACCGGCCCGGTAGGGTTGGTCTCGTGCTCGAACTGGTCGTCCTGATCTCCGGTGCCGGCTCGAACCTCCGGGCCCTGCTCGACGCGACCCTCGACGCGGAGTACCCCGCCCGGGTCGTCGCCATCGGTGCCGACCGCGACGCCGAGGGGCTCCAGTTGGGCGAGGAGTACTCGATCCCGACCTTCGCGGTGCCGTTCTCGCGGTTCGACTCGCGCGAGGAGTGGGGCCGCGAACTGGCCGCGCAGATCCGACCGTGGACGCCGGACCTCCTCGTGCTGTCCGGCCTCATGCGGCTGCTGCCGCCCGCGGTGGTGTCCGAGTTCGGCCCCGCGATCATCAACACCCACCCCGCGTACCTGCCCGAGTTCCCCGGCGCCCACGGCGTGCGGGACGCCCTCGCGGCCGGGGTGACCGAGACCGGCGCCAGCGTGATCAAGGTCGACGACGGCGTCGACAGCGGTCCGATCCTGGCGCAGGAACGCGTCCCGGTGCTGCCGGGCGACTCCGAGTCGACGCTGCACGACCGCATCAAGCCCGTCGAGCGACGCCTGCTCATCCAGACCATCCTCGACATCGCCAACGGCACCACCGACCTGAAGGGCACCCCGAGCGCATGAGCGTGCACGCAGCCGACCCCAGCCTGTACCGCGACCGGGACACCGTCCCCGTGCGGCGGGCGCTCATCTCGGTGAGCGACAAGTCCGGGCTGCTCGAGCTCGCCGGGGCCCTCGCCGAGTCCGGTGTCGAGATCGTGTCGACCGGCTCCACGGCGCAGACCATCCGTGACGCCGGCTTCGCGGTGACCGACGTCGCTTCCGTGACGGGCTTCCCGGAGTCCCTCGACGGCCGCGTGAAGACGCTGCACCCGTCGGTGCACGCCGGGCTGCTGGCCGACCTCCGGCTCGAGTCACACGAGCAGCAGCTCGGCGAGCTCGGCATCGAGCCGTTCCAGCTCGTGGTCGTCAACCTCTACCCGTTCGTCGAGACGGTGGCCTCCGGCGCCGACACCGCGACCGTGGTCGAGAACGTCGACATCGGCGGCCCCGCGATGGTCCGCGCGTCGGCGAAGAACCACCCGAACGTGGCGATCGTCGTGTCGCCCGGGTCCTACGCCGAGGTCGTCGAGGCCGTCCGTGCCGGTGGCACCACGCTCGAGCTCCGGAAGCGCCTCGCCGCGCAGGCGTTCGCGCACACCGCCGCGTACGACACCGCGGTCGCGTCGTACTTCGCGAGCGACGTGGTCGCCGAAGCCGCCGCCGAGCCGACGACGGTGCGTGACATCGAGACGCCCGGGGCCTTCGACGAGCACCTCGCCGTCACCGCCGACCTGTCCAGCACGCTCCGCTACGGCGAGAACGCGCACCAGGCGGCTGCGCTCTACACGAGCGAGGGTGGCACCGGGATCGCCCAGGCGACGCAGCTGCACGGCAAGGAGATGTCGTACAACAACTACGTCGACGCCGACGCCGCCGTCCGTGCCGCGTACGACTTCGACGAGCCCGCCGTCGCGATCATCAAGCACGCCAACCCGTGCGGCATCGCGATCGCGTCCGCCGACGCCGTCGACCCGATCGCCTCGGCACACGCCGCGGCCCACGCCTGCGACCCGCTGTCCGCCTTCGGTGGCGTGATCGCGGCGAACCGCCCGGTGACGGTCGGCATGGCCGAGACGGTGAAGGACATCTTCACCGAGGTCGTCGTCGCGCCGGCGTTCGACCCCGAGGCCGTCGAGATCCTGTCCCGCAAGAAGAACATCCGCCTGCTCACGCTGCCCGCCGACTTCGCCCTCGCCCCGCGCGAGGTCAAGCAGATCTCCGGTGGCTTCCTCGTGCAGGACGCCGACCGCTTCACCGGCTTCGACCAGTCGACCTGGAACCTCGTCGCTGGCGAGCCGGCGGACGACCAGACCCTCGCCGACCTGGCGTTCGCGTGGAAGGCGAGCCGTGCGGTGAAGTCGAACGCGATCCTGCTCGCGAACCAGGGCGCGAGCGTCGGGGTCGGCATGGGGCAGGTCAACCGGGTCGACTCGTGCCACCTCGCGGTGACCCGTGCGGGCGAGCGTGCCGCGGGGAGCGTCGCCGCGTCGGACGCGTTCTTCCCGTTCGCGGACGGGCTGCAGGTGCTCCTCGACGCCGGGGTCCGCGCCGTGGCGCAGCCGGGTGGCAGCGTCCGCGATGACGAGGTCATCGCCGCCGCGACGGCAGCGGGCGTGACGATGTACTTCACGGGCGAGCGGCACTTCTTCCACTGACGCGGCCGGGGCGCCCCGCTGCTCGGGCCGGGCGCCCGGGTTTCGTCCATCCGTTGTGGGAATGTCCGGCACCCTATTGCGCGCTGAGAGTCACTGTGAATAGTCTGTAAGGCTCCGCGACAGGCACGCCGACGGCCCCGCACCACAGGAACACCACGGGTCGGCGGCACCGCGGACACAACGGTGACGAAGACGACGACTGGAGTGACGATGAACACGACGACCGGAATCGTGGCGACGGATGCCCGTGCGGATGTCGTGTCCCTCGTGGGGACCGCTCCCGACGCACGACCGTTCGGGGGTGCGCTCGTCACTCGAGACCGCCCCGCCGAGCCGGCCGTCGCGCCGCACCCGTACCGGGGTGCGCCCGCCGTCACGGCACCGCTGTCCGCGTAGGGCTGTCTCCCACAGCCACCGGACGGTGATCGCCGGCTCAGCCGACGACACCGACCACGGGCCCGCGCGAGCCCACGCCTGAACCCGGGGGACGACTGTCTCCCGGTGCACTCCGACCGAACCGACGCCGCTCGACCAGCGGCGGCGGGCGACCGCGACGAGACCGCAGCGCACCCGACCAGGGTGGGCACGGCCCGAGTCGCGACCGACCTGCTCGGCCGACGACCACCACGCAACGGACACCGAGCCTCCAGACCGGACCTGCCGCGACAGCGGCTCCCGGCCAGCAGGCCCCGGCACGACGCACGAGGACGCAACCGCATGTCCAAGACGCCAGACCAGGCGCGCCCGTCCACCGACCGCCCATCGACCTTCCGCGCGATCGCGCGGATCTACCCCTACGTGAAGCCCTACAAGGGCCGCCTCATCGCCGGCATGGCCGCGGCGATGGGAGCCTCCCTCGTCGCGCTCGCGATCCCCTACGTCCTGCAGTGGCTCGTCGACGGCCCGCTGTCCTCGAAGGACTCCGCGCAGATCTGGCCGGCCGGCCTCGGCGTGCTCGCCCTCGGCATCCTCGAGGCGTTCTTCATCGCCTCGCGGCGCCGCATGGTGATGCGCCCGTCGACCCGCATCGAGACGAGCATGCGGAACGCGCTCTACGCGAAGCTGCAGGACCTGCCGGTGGCCTTCCACGACCGCTGGGAGTCGGGGCAGCTGCTGTCCCGGTCGGTCTCCGACCTGTCGCTCATCCGCCGCTGGCTGGCGTTCGGCGTCGTCCTGCTCGTCGTCAACATCGTCACGATCGTCGTCGGCTTCGTCGTGCTGTTCACCTTCGGGTGGCTGCTCGGCCTGATCTTCCTCATCGCGTCGATCCCGCTCTGGATCAACGGGCTGCTGTTCGAACGCCGGTACTCCGTCGTCGCGCGCCGCAGCCAGGACCAGGTGGGCGACCTCGCGACGAGCGTCGAGCAGTCGGTGCACGGCATCCGCGTGCTCAAGGCGTTCGGTCGCGGCGGCCACAAGCTCGAGGAGTTCAGCGAGCAGGCCGAGGCGCTCCGCGGCACCGAGATCAAGAAGGCGAAGGCCATCGCGAGCATCTGGCTGTGGCTGCTGCTCGTGCCGGACGTCGCGTTCGCACTGTGCCTCCTCGCGGGCATCTACCTCGCGTCGCAGGGGCAGCTGTCCGTGGGCCAGCTGTTCGCGTTCTTCGCGACCGCGACGGTGCTGCGGTTCCCGATCGAGTCGATCGGCTTCCTGCTCTCGATGACGTTCGACACCCGCACGGCGGTCGACCGCTTCTTCGAGGTCATGGACTCCGAGAACACGATCACGGACCCCGAGCACCCGAAGACGATCGCCGAGCCGCACGGCGCGCTGTCGTTCAACGCGGTGCACTTCCGGTACCAGGACTCCGCGCCGCAGTACCCCGACCTGATCAACGGGGTCGAGCTGCAGCTCGAGCCGGGCGAGACGATGGCCCTCGTCGGGCTCACCGGCTGCGGCAAGACCACGCTGCTGTCGTTGGTGCCGCGGCTGTACGACGTGACGGGTGGCTCGGTGACGATCGACGGGGTCGACATCCGTGACCTCACCCGCGAGGAACTGCGCCGCCACGTCGGCGTCGCCTTCGAGGACGCCACCCTGTTCTCGACGACGGTGCGTGAGAACGTGCTGCTCGGTCGCCCGGACGTCACCGGTGCCGAAGCGGACGCCCTGATGCGCGAGGCGCTCGACATCGCGCAGGCCTCGTTCGTGGACGACCTGCCCGACGGCGTCGACACCCGGGTCGGGGAAGAGGGACTGTCCCTGTCCGGTGGGCAGCGGCAGCGCCTCGCGCTCGCCCGTGCGATCGCGGCCCGGCCGTCGGTGCTCGTCCTCGACGACCCCCTGTCCGCGCTCGACGTCGACACCGAGGCGCGGGTCGAGGCGGGTCTCCGCCGCGTCCTCGCCGAGACCACGTCGCTCATCGTGGCGCACCGTCCGTCGACGGTGACGCTCGCGGACCGCGTCGCACTCATGGAGAACGGCGTCGTCACCGCCGTCGGCACCCACTCGGAGCTGATGGCCACCAACGACCACTACCGCTACGTCATCTCGTCGCTCGACGAGGACGACGCCACCGCACGAGAGGAGGCGATGGCATGAGCCAGCAGGAGAAGAACCTGCCGGTCGACACGTCGGCCGGGCCTGGAGGCGCGGATCCCGTCGTCGACGACATCGCCGACACGCAGTCTGCCGCGCCCGTCACCGCATCGATCACCACCCTGGGCGTGCGCGGCGAGGAGCGTGAGGACTTCACCAAGGCGGAGAGCAAGCGCCTGCGGCGTCGCTCCCTCGCCCTGCTCGGTTCCCTCGCGGCCCCGCTCAAGCTGCGCCTGGTGCTGCTCGGCATCGTCGTGGTCGTCTCCACGGCGGGCACCGTCGCGGGTCCGGCGCTCATCGCGTGGGGCATCGACAACGCCCTGCCGGCGGTGCTGGACCAGAACGACTGGGTGCCGGCGTTCGCGGTCGTCGCGACGTACATCGTCGTGGCGGTCCTCGGCGCGGTGCTGACCGCCTGGTACACCGTGCTCGCGGCGCGGATCAGCCAGGCGATCCTGTTCGACCTGCGCAAGCGGGTGTTCCTGCACACGCAGCGGCTGTCGCTCGAGTTCCACGAGACCTACACGTCCGGTCGGATCATCTCCCGCCAGACGAGTGACCTCGACTCCATCCGGGAACTCCTCGACTCCGGCCTGAACCAGCTCATCCAGGGCGTGCTCTACATGGTGTTCACGGCGGTGGCGCTCGTCGCCCTGGACCCGACGTCCGGGCTCGTGCTCGCGGTGTCGCTCGTGCCGCTGTGGTTCCTGATCCGCTGGTTCCAGACGAACTCGCAGACGCTGTTCCGCGCCACCCGTGTCACCTCGGCGCGCGTGATCGTGCACTTCGTCGAGACGATGACGGGCATCCGGGCGGTGCAGGCGTTCCGCAAGGAGTCCCGCAACCGCGACGAGTACGGCGGCTTCGTCGAGGACTACCGGGTCGCGAACACCAAGGTGTTCAACCTGTTCGGCACGTTCGACCCGGTCCTCGTCCTGATCGGCAACGCCACGCTCGCGGCGGTCGTCATCGTCGGCGGCTTCCGCATCGTCGGCGGGACGCTCGAGGTCGGCGCGCTGCTCGCGGTCGCGCTGTACGCCAAGCGCTTCTTCGACCCCGCGCAGGAACTCGCGATGTTCTACAACGGGTACCAGTCGGCGTCCGCGGCGATGGAGAAGATCTCCGGCGTGCTCGAGGAACGGCCGAGCGTGCCGGACCCCGCGAAGCCGGTGAAGGTCACCGACGCCTCCGGCAAGATGGACTTCGACGACGTCGTGTTCGCCTACAACAAGGGCAAGGTCGTGCTCCCCGAGTTCGACCTGCACATCCCGGCGGGGCAGACCATCGCGCTCGTCGGGTCCACCGGTGCCGGTAAGTCGACGCTCGCGAAGCTCATGGCGCGCTTCTACGACCCCTCGCAGGGGTCCGTGCAGCTCGACGGGGTGGACCTGCGCGAGATCGACCCGAAGGACATGCGCCGCGCGATCGTCATGGTCACGCAGGAGGCGTACCTGTTCTCCGGCACCGTCGCCGACAACATCGCGCTCGGCAAGCCGGGGGCCTCCCGCGCCGAGATCGAGGCGTCGGCGAAGGCGGTCGGCGCGCACGAGTTCATCATGGCGCTGCCCGACGGGTACGACACCGACGTGAACAAGCGCGGCGGTCGCGTCTCGGCGGGCCAGCGGCAGCTGCTCTCGTTCGCGCGGGCGTTCATCGCCGACCCGAAGGTGCTCATCCTCGACGAGGCGACGGCGTCGCTCGACATCCCGTCCGAGCGGCTCGTGCAAGAGGGGTTGGAGACCCTGCTCGCGGACCGCACGGCCGTGATCATCGCGCACCGGCTCTCCACCGTCGCGATCGCCCACCGGGTGCTCGTGATGGAGTACGGCCGGATCGTCGAGGACGGCACACCGGAGGACCTCATCTCCGGCACCGGCCGGTTCGCCCAGCTGCACGCGGCCTGGCGCGACTCGCTCGTGTAACGGCCCGGACGACCGCCCTGCCGCACCCCGCGACGAACATCGCGCCCCGTCACCACGGGGCGCGATGTTCGTGTCCGGGCGCGATGCACGCGATCGACGTGGTTGGCTTGGGGCATGAGCAACGACAGCGTGCAGCCCGGCGGCGTCGCCCTGCGCGACCCCTTCTACGGGGCACCCTTCGCCGAGGCCGTCCGACGGTTCTGGCGGAAGTACACGGTCTTCACCGGACGGGCGTCCCGCTCCGAGTTCTGGTGGTGGTGGATCACCTCGTTCGCGATCGGGCTCGTGCTGCAGCTCGTGCCGCAGGCGTTCACGCCGAACACCCCGGTGCTCGAGAACCCGGTCGGGTCCTACCTGTTCATGCTGTGGGTGCTCGTGACCCTGATCGGATCGCTCGCCCTCGGCGCCCGACGCCTGCACGACGCCAACCTGTCCGGCTTCTGGCAGTTCCTGCACATCCTGGTCGGCATCGGGTCGCTCGTGCTGTTCGTCATGTTCCTGCTGCCCTCGAACCCGAAGGGCGCCCGGTTCGACGCCTGATCCGCGTCGATCCGATCCGGGTCGATCCGATCCGGGTCGATCCGATCCGCGTCGATCCGTGAGCGGTCAGAACGGGTCGTCCGCGTCCGTGGCGGGCGACCAGCGCGCACGACGCATGTCGATCCTCCAGGCCGACGGCCCCTGCACGAGCGGCGTGCCCTCGGCGCGGTAGTGCTCGTGCGCCCGGGCCTCGTGGTGGACCGGGGGCAGTCCGCCGGACCGGACCACACGCCACCACGGCAGGTCGGCGCCCTCGTGGGCCATCACCTTGCCGACGGCGCGGGAGGCGCGGGAGCCGAGGGCCGCGGCGACGTCCCCGTAGGTCATCACGCGTCCGGCCGGGATGAGCCGCACGACCTCGGCGACGGCGGCCCCGAAGTCGGCCGGGTCGTCCTGGGACACCGCTAGAGCGTCAGGACCGCGAAGTGGTCGCCGTACTGGGTCTCACGGACGACCTCGAACCCGACGGCGCGGAAGAACGCCTCGGGGCTGTCGTCGCCACCGGGCTCGTACACGACGGTCAGGCGCTCGAGCCCGCGGCTGCGTGCCTCGTCCGCCAGCCCGTGCACGGCGAAGCGCCCGACACCGCGGCCCTGCGCCGTGGCGGAGACGTTCACGCGCCAGATCGCGCTGCGCAGTTCTTCCTCGGAGTTGTCCTGATCGAAGGTGCCGATGATCATGCCGACGACGTCGTCGCCGTCGAGCACGACACGTGTCCACGCGGAGCTCGGCTTCACGTCGGACTCCGCGACGCCGTAGGTCGTCGGCTGCACGAACTGCTCCTGCCCGGGCTTGAGCGTGAGGGAGTTGGCCGCGGCAGCGGTCGAGGCGGAGAGTTCTTCGAGGCGGAGGTCCGTCATGCCGCTCAGGCTAACGGTGCGACCCGTCCGGGGGCCAGCGCGACGGGGAGACCGATACCGCACCGTTGCTGCACCGACGGCGCGGTATGGTCGCGACATGGCAGAACATCGGCGTGGGGCGAACCTCCCGTCGATCGGCGGGTTCAACCGCACCGTCGTGCTCGACGCGGTGCGCCGCTCGCCCGACGGACTCAGCCGCGTGGAGCTCGCGTCGCGCACCGGCCTCAGCGCGCAGACGGTCTCGAACGTCACGCGGTTCCTCATCGAGGCGGGGATGATCGCGGAGTCGGGCACGGTCGTGTCCGGGCGCGGCAAGCCCCGCACCATCCTCCGGCTCGAGGCCGGGAGCCGCTACGCCGTCGGGGTGCACGTCGACCCGGCCGTCGTCACCTACGTGCTGCTCGACCTCGCCGGCACCGTCGTCGCCGAGACCACGACCTCGACGCCGACGGCCGACGACCCGTCCGAGGTCGTCCGCACCATCGCGACGGCGGTCGACCGGCTCGTCACCGACGCCGAGATCGACGTCGACGCCGTGCTCGGCGTGGGCATCGCGAGCCCCGGCCCGATCGACGTCGACGCCGGCGTGGTGCTCGATCCGCCGTTCCTGCCGCGGTGGCGGGACGTCCCCCTGCGCGACGCGCTCGCCGAGGCCACCGGCTACCCGGTGCTGCTCGAGAAGGACGTCACCGCTGCGGTCGTCGGTGAGATGTTCCTGGCGGGGGAGTCCTCGGCGCGGAACTTCGCCTTCGTGTACTTCGGCACCGGGTTCGGCGTCGGCCTGGTCGTCGACCACGAGCCCGTGCGCGGCGTCGGGTCGAACGCGGGCGACGCCGGGCACATCATGGTCGACCAGGGCGCCCTCGCGGGGACCCCGGACAGCGCCGGGACCCGCGGCGAGGTCGGGGCCGCCGTCGCGCCGGACCGGCTCGTGCAGATCGGCCGGTCACGTGGACTGGCCCTGTCCGGCGCGGACACCGGTGACGGGGTGGCCGAGGTCGACCGCGCGTGGGACGAGCTGGCGGCGGCGATCGACGTGGGGGACCCGACGGCGATCGGGCTCGCCGAGGACGCCGGGGCGGTCATGGGCAACGCGGTCGTCCTCATCGTGAACCTGCTCGACATGGACCGCGTGGTGTTCGGCGGTCCGTTCTGGTCGCGGGTGTCGAGTGCCGCGCTGCCCGCGGCACGGGCGGCGATCGTCGACTCGCCGTTGCTCGTGCCGAAGCACCCGGTGGTGGTCGACGAGAGCGACCGCGGCGCCGACGTCGCCGCGGTGGGTGCGGCGTGCCTCGTGCTCGACGCGGCGCTGTCGCCGCGCGCGAGCGCCCTGCTCATCCGGCGCTGAAGCCGGGAGCCGCCGCGGCGCGGTGGACCCGACCACCGTCGAACCGGACCTGCGGGGCGGGGCTGCGCCGCGCCTCCCGGCGGCCGTGCGCAGCACCTGTCGTTCACCTCGACGCCACCGTCCGGACGCCCGGATGCTGAACAGTCGTGCAGGTCCCCCCCCCGAACTGCCCGAGAAGGACTCTGCATGCGTTCCCCTGCCCTGCGCTCCGTCGCCTCCGTCGCGGTCGGCCTCGTCGTCGCCGCCGGCGTGATATCGGCCTCCCCCGCGACCGCTGCCGTCGGTGACGACGACCCCACCGTCGGGACGACCGACGCGAACGGCCTCGTCGTCAACGAGGTCGAGTCGAACGCCGACGACACCGACTGGGTCGAGCTCCGGAACACGAGCGCCGTCGCGATCGACCTGTCCGGGTACGCGTTCCTCGACGACGACAGCTCGCACGACGCGTACGTCCTGCCGGCGGGGTCGAGCATCGCCGCGGGCGGGTACTTCGTGATCGACCAGGTGTCGGCGACCGCCCCCGGGTTCGACTTCGGGCTCGGCGGCGCGGACACCGTGCGGGTGTACGACCGCGACGGCGACCTGGCGCTGCGGTACTCGTGGACCGCGCACGCCGCGGTGACGTACGGCAGCTGCCCGGACGGGTCGGGCGTGCTGGTCGACACCACCGCCTCGACCAAGGGCGCGGCGAACGACTGTTCCTCGCCGGTTCGCATCAACGAGGTCGAGTCGCAGGACGGGACCCCGGGTGACTGGGTCGAGCTGACGAACACCGGCACGACCGCGGTGTCCCTCGCCGGGTACGTCCTGCGCGACAGCGAGGACACCGCCGACCACGCGCACACGATCCCGGCCGGCACCACGGTGGCGCCCGGTGCGTTCACCGTGCTGGACGAGGCGGACTTCGGCTTCGGGCTCGGCAAGGCGGACTCGGCGCGGCTGTTCGACCCGCGCGGGCAGCTCGTCGACTCGACCTCCTGGACCGCGCACGCCGCCACGACGTACGGCCGGAACCCCGACGGCACCGGCGCCTTCGCCGAGACCGCCGAGCCCACCAAGGGCACGGCGAACCGCTTCGCCGGTGTTGTGACCGCCGAGCCCTGGCCCGGCGGCCCGGACGAGACCGTGCTCGACGACGAGGACACCTTCACGGGCGACCTGAGCGGCCTCGACTGGACGACCTCGCCGACCTCGGCCGACGGGCAGCTGTGGGCCGTGCAGAACGGCGACGGACTGCTCTACCGCATCGTCTCGGACGGCAAGGGCGGCTGGAGCCCGGCGAACGCCACCGGCACGGAACTGCACTACGCCGACGGATCGGGCACGCCCGACGCCGAGGGCGTGACCGTCACGGCCGACGACCCCGGTGCGGTCTACGTCTCCACCGAGCGCGACAACGACGTGTCGAAGACGAGCCGCCCCGCGGTCCTGCGCTTCGCCACCACCGACGGTTCCCAGACGACGCTGAACGCCACGGACGAGTGGAACCTCGCGGCGGACTTCCCCGGTCTCGGCGCGAACTCCGGCCTCGAGGGCGTCACCTGGATCCCGGACTCGTGGCTCACCGCGCACGGCTTCGCGGACGAGCGCACCGGAGCCGCGTACGTGCCCTCCACCTATGCCGGGCACGGCGACGGGCTGTTCTTCGTCGGGGTCGAGGGGACCGCGAGCGTGTACGCCTACGCCCTGATGGACGACGGCTCGGCCCAGCGGGTCGCCACCATCGCGACGCCGTTCGACCTGGTGGCCGACGTGCAGTTCGACCCGACGCTCGACGCGCTCTGGGTGGTCTGCGACGAGGCGTGCTCCGGCCGTACGGCGCTGTTCGAGGTGACGGACGGGGCGTTCACGGCGACGGCGGTGCACGAGGCGCCGTCCCCGGCCGTCCGCACCCTGGCCAACGAGGGCTTCGCGATCTCGGGAGTCTGCACCGACGGGGTCCGCGCCACGTTCTACGCCGACGACAACGACACCGACGGCTTCTCGCTGCGCACGGGGACCTACCCGTGCACGGACGAGGGCACCGGCCCGACGCCTGCCCCGACGCCCGGCCCGACGCCGGAGCCGACGCCTGCCCCGACGCCGGGCCCGACGCCGGAGCCGACCCCCGCGCCGGTGCCGGTGCCGACCCCCGCGCCCGTGCCGTCGGGCTTGCCGACGACCCCGGCCACGACGTCCCCGTCCGCGCCGGTCGCACCCTCGGAGTCGTCGCTCACCGACGGCAACCGCGGCTCGGTGTCCGCGCCGGCCTCGGCCCGCCCGGGAGCGACGATCACCATCGGCGTCGGCACCCGGTACGCCGGTGACCGCGTCAGCGTGTGGATGTTCTCGACCCCGACGCTGCTCGGAACGGTGACGGTCGCCGCGGACGGCACGGTCTCGGCGACCGTCCCCGAGGACGCTCCGGCAGGGCTCCACCGCATCGTGGTGACGGCGGCCGACGGCACGGTGCTGGGCTGGACGACGATCACGATCGACCCGGTCACCGGGGAGCTCGCCTTCACGGGCGCTGACCTGTCGGCCGGGGTCGCGGCTGCGCTGCTGCTCCTCGCCGCCGGCGCCGGGGTGCTCGTGGTGCGTCGCCGCCGTACCGCCCGCGCCGCGTAGCCGGGGCGTCGATCCCGTTGACGGAGCAGAAGTCGGCGGGCCGACTTCGGCAACCCGACGATTTCTGCTCCCTCGACGAGTACCAGCACCACAGCGCCACCGGCGGCGGCGGTAGCGTCGACGGGTGAGCATCGAGATCCTCCGGTACACCGCGTTCGCCTCCGAGCCCGGGGGAGGGAACCCGGCTGGCATCGTGCTCGACGCCGCGGGGCTCTCCGACGACGAGATGCTCGACATCGCCCGACAGGTGGCCTACCCCGAGACCGCGTTCGTGGTCGGGGAGACGCCCACGGGCCCTCGCGTCCGCTACTTCTCGCCTGCGGCCGAGGTGCCGTTCTGCGGGCACGCGACGATCGCCACCGCCGTGGTGCTCGCGGAGCGGGACGGCCTCGGCCGCCGGGTCTTCACCACCGCTGCGGGCGAGGTTGCCCTCGACGCCACGAGCGCTCCGGACGGCGGGGTGCAGGTCGCGATGACGAGCGTCGAGCCGGCGACGCGGCCGATCGACCCGGAGGTCCGCGACCGCCTGTTCGCACTGCTCGGGCTCACCCTCGACGACGTCGCCGAGGGCTTCCCCGTGCTCGAGTCCTTCGCGGGGAACTGGCACCCGGTGATCGGGCTCGACGACGAGGAGCTGTTCCACCAGTTCCGCTTCGCGCCGGCGTCGCTCGCCGCGCTCAAGGCCGAGGCTGGCTGGTTCGGCACCGTCACCGTGCTGCACCGGACGGCGGCGCTCGAGTACGAGGCGCGCAACCTGTTCCCGGCCGGCCGCATCACCGAGGACCCGGCGACGGGGTCGGCCGCGGCGTCCACGGGGGCGTACCTGCGCGAGGTCGGGGCCGTCGAGGCCGGCGACCGCGTGGTGATCCGGCAGGGGCGGCACGTCGGGCGCCCGAGCATCCTGCTGGTCGACGTGCCGGCGTCGGGAGGCATCACGGTGACGGGGAGTGCGACCCCGGTCCGCTGACGCTCGCGCGTTCCTTCCCATCACGTCCGCGATGGGAGGTCGAACTGCGCGTCGACAGTCGAAAGTCCCGACTGCCTATGCGCGATTCGCCCTCCTGTGCGCGGTTCGGCACCCGGCGACGGTCCCGGGGCGCCCTGCGACGGCCCCGGGGCGCCCCACGACTGACCGGTACCCGAACCGTGACCGTACCGACACGGAAAACCCTTGACACCATTAAGTCAATACGGTGGACTAACTGTGCGCGCGGGCGATGGAGCCCGCGGTCGTCACCCGTGCAAAGGAGCACCGATGAAACGCACCCGCATCATCGCCGGACTCGCAGCCGTGGCCGTCGCCGCGGTCGGTCTGGCAGGCTGCTCGAGCTCGGGGTCCGCCTCGAGTGACACCATCAAGATCGCGTACCAGAAGTTCGGCGCCTTCCAGCAGCTCGACGCCCAGATGAAGGTCGTCAAGAAGGAGTACGAGAAGGACAACCCGGGCAAGAAGGTCACCCTCGTCCCGATCCAGGCGCAGGGCAACGACTACTACACGAAGCTCGCCCTGATGAACAAGGCGCCCGCCACCGCGCCGGACGTCATGTACGAGGACACCTTCCTCGTGAAGGCGGACGCCCAGGCCGGGTACCTGCTGCCGCTCGACAAGTACACGGCGAAGTGGAAGGACTGGGACCAGTTCTACGACAACGCCAAGCAGGCGGGCGAGGGCGTCGACGGCAAGACCTACGGCGTCCCGATGGGCACCGACACCCGTGCCCTCTGGTACAACAAGGACATCTTCCAGAAGGCCGGCCTGCCGGTCCCGTGGCAGCCGAAGACGTGGGACGACGTGCTCGCGGCGGCGAAGACCATCAAGGAGAAGCAGCCGGACGTCATCCCGTTCAACATCTACTCCGGCAAGGCGCAGGGTGAGGCCTCGACCATGCAGGGCTTCGAGATGCTGCTGTACGGTGCGGACGGCTCCGGCAACACCCTCTACAAGGACAAGAAGTGGGTCACCGGCTCGAAGCAGTTCGAGGACTCGCTCAAGTTCGTGAAGGACGTCTACCAGGGCGGCCTCGGCCCGACACCGCAGCAGGCGCTCGACACGAACGTCGGCACGACCATCGCCCAGACGTGGCTGCCGCAGGGCAAGCTCGCGATCGACCTCGACGGCTCGTGGCAGTCCGGTACCTGGCTGAAGTCCGGCACCGCTCCGTGGCCGGAGTGGAACGACGTGATGGGCCAGGCACCGATGCCGACGCAGAACGGTCAGGACCCGGGCTACAACTCGATGTCCGGTGGCTGGACCCTCGCGGTGGGCAAGAACTCGAAGAACCCGCAGGCGGCGTTCGACTTCATCACGAACTTCCTCGACAAGGACGGTTCGCTGAAGTACGACACCGAGAACAGCCAGATCGCCGTCCGGAAGGACGTCGCCGAGGACCCCGCGTACACGGACGCCAACCCGACGTTCAAGTTCTTCTCCGGGCTCGTGGAACACACGAACTTCCGCCCGGCGACGAGTGACTACTCGCAGGTCTCGAACGCCATCCAGGTCGCGATGGAGGCGGTGATGACCGGGCAGCAGACACCGAAGCAGGCAGCTGCTGCCTACGACACCGCCGTCGTCCAGACGGTCGGCAAGAAGAACACGGTCTCCGCGAACTGACGGAACAGTGACGGACTGGCGCGGACCGCTGAGAGATGCCGCGAAGCGGTATGCGGTCCGCGCCGGTCGAGCCTGCGAGACCGGACGTGGCGGCGCCGCCACGCGCCTCCAGTCCGGTCCACCCCACCTTCGGAACCCCCTCCGCACCCGGAAGGCAACCCCCTTGTCCAGCACCCCCCTCGCGCCGACGCTGTCGGCGCCCGGTGCGCCGAAGCGCACCGACCCGCCGGTTCCGCGCAAGCGGAAGCCGCTGCGGAACGTGGGTCGAGCGGTCCCGCTCCTCCCCGCCCTCGTCCTCCTCGTCATCTTCCTGCTCGGCCCCGTCATCTCGTCGTTCTACGGGTCGTTCACCAACTCCGCCCTGACCGGCGCCGGCGCTGCGGACCAGCAGTTCGTCGGCCTGAAGAACTACGTCGAGCTCTTCCAGGACCCGGACTTCCCGAAGTCGGTCATCCTGACGATCGTGTTCCTGCTCGCCTCCGCGGTGGTCGGGCAGAACGTGCTCGGGCTCGGCCTCGCGCTGCTCATGCGCTCCGCGAACAAGGTCGTCCGCTCGATCGTCGGCACCTTCGTCGTCGCCGCGTGGGTCCTGCCCGAGATCGTCGCCTCGTTCGCGGCCTACGCGTTCTTCAACGACGAGGGCACGCTCAACGAGTTCCTGAAGTCGATCGGGATCAGCGGGCCGAACTGGCTCTACACCTACCCGATGCTCGCGATCATCCTGGCGAACATCTGGCGCGGCACCGCGTTCTCGATGCTCGTCTACTCGGCCGCCGTGCAGGAGGTCCCCGAGGAGATCACCGAGTCCGCCGAGGTCGACGGGGCCACCGGCTGGCAGCGGCTCGTGTACATCACGCTGCCCGTCATCCGCCGGAGCATCTCGACGAACCTCATGCTGACGACGCTGCAGACGCTGTCGGTGTTCACCCTCATCTTCGTGATGACCGGGGGCGGGCCGGGCACGAACTCGTCGACCCTGCCGATCCTCGCCTACCAAGAGGCGTTCAAGTTCTCGCAGCTCGGATTCGGGACGGCGATCGCGACCATCCTGCTCGTGGTGGGGGCGGTCTTCTCGATCATCTACATCCGCGCGCTCAAGCCGGAGGTGGACTGATGGCCATCACTGCCCCGTCCCTCGACCCGACCACGACCCGCTCGGTCACCGCTCCCGGGTCGCTCCACATGACCTCGCCGCGCGGCCGGACCATGCGCTGGGTGGCGAACGTCGTGCTGCTCGTCATCGCGGTCTGCTTCGCGGTGCCGCTGCTCTGGCTGGTGTTCGCCTCGCTCGACGCCCAGGCCTCGCTGTCGGTGAAGCTGCCCTCGCAGTTCACGCTCGACAACTTCGCGAAGGTGCTCACGCCGGAGCTGTCGTTCATCCCGCTCGGCAACAGCCTGCTGCTGTCCGGTGGCACCGCCATCGTCACCGTCGTCGTCGCGATCCTCGCCGCGTACCCGCTGTCCCGCTACAAGATGCGCGTCAACAAGCCGTTCCTGTACAGCATCCTGTTCGGCACCGGTCTGCCGATCACGGCGATGATGGTGCCGGTCTACGCGCTGTTCGTCTCCCTCAACCTCATCGACAACATCTACGGCTGCATCTTCTTCCTCGCCGCGACGAGCCTGCCGATGGCGATCTGGATGGCGAAGAACTTCATGGACTCGGTGCCGATCTCCCTCGAGGAAGCGGCCTGGACCGACGGCGCGTCGATGTTCACCACGCTGTGGCGGATCGTCATCCCGCTCATGCGCCCGGGCATCGCCGTCGTGTTCATCTTCGTGTTCATCCAGGCGTGGGGGAACTTCTTCGTCCCGTTCGTCCTGCTGCTCTCGCCCGACAAGGTGCCCGCCGCGGTGAGCATCTTCAACTTCTTCGGGCAGAACGGGGCGGTGGCCTACGGGCAGCTCGCCGCGTTCTCGATCGTGTACTCCGTGCCGGTCATCGCCCTCTACGTCCTCGTGTCCCGGGGCCTCGGCGGCGGCAACGCCCTCGCCGGTGGCATCAAGGGCTGACGCCCGGACACGCGGGCCGCCCCCGCTGACCGTCCTCACTGACCGTCCCGCTGACCGTCCCGCTGGAAAGGAACCACCTCCATGCACCACGACGAACCACTCGTCGAAGCCCGGATCGCCCGACTCGTCCGGGACCGCATCGACCCCGCGGTCCACCGTAGGTCCGCGCCCGTCGAGATCGCGGCCTGGACCGTGCCGGACGAACCGGTCCCGTTCTCGGTCGCGGTGGACGCCGCGTACGAGCCGTTCGAGGTCGGGTCGTCCTGGGGCGGCCGCCCGTGGGGCACCACGTGGTTCCGGATCCGCGGCACCGTGCCGTCGGACTTCGGGACCGCTCCCGGCACCACCACCGAGCTCCTGGTCGACCTCGGGTTCACCAAGCGGCACCCCGGGTTCCAGGCGGAGGGTCTCGCCTGGCGTCCGGACGGCTCGACCATCAAGGGCATCGAACCGAAGAACGACACCGTGCCGCTCGAGGTCGGTCCCGGTGAGTCGTTCGAGCTCTACGTCGAGGCCGCGGCCAACCCGGACATCGGCGGCGACGGCTTCCAGGGCGCGACGCCGCTCGGGTCGCGTTCCACCGCCGGGACGAAGCCGATCTACGAGGTGCACCGGCTCGAGCTCGTCGAGCGCGACGACACCGTGTGGGAGCTCCAGCAGGACTTCTGGGTCCTGCGTGGCCTGATGGCCGAACTGCCCACCGACGGCACCCGGGGCGCGGACATCCTCCGCGCGCTGGAGCGAGCGGCCGACGCAGTGGACCCCGACGACGTCGCCGGCTCCGCTGCCGACGCCCGCGCGGTCCTGGCGCCGGTGCTCGCCGTCCCCGCCAGCGCCGCCGCCCACCGGGCCGTCGCCGTCGGCCACGCGCACATCGACTCCGCCTGGCTCTGGCCCGTCCGCGAGACGATCCGGAAGTGCGCCCGCACCTTCTCGAACGTGCTCGACCTGATGGACCGCGACCCCGACTTCACGTTCGCGTGCTCGTCCGCGCAGCAGTACGCCTGGATCCGTGACGGCTACCCGTCGATCTGGGCACGGATCAAGGAGCGCGTCGCCGAGGGCCGGTGGATCCCGGTCGGCGGCATGTGGGTCGAGTCCGACACGAACCTGCCCGGCGGCGAGGCACTCGCACGGCAGTTCGTCGCCGGCAAGCGCCTGTTCCTCGAGGAGTTCGGCATCGACACCCCGGAGGCCTGGCTGCCCGACTCGTTCGGCTACACCGGTGCCCTGCCGCAGATCGTCCGTGCCGCCGGCTCGAAGTGGTTCGTCACGCAGAAGCCGTCGTGGAACGAGACGAACGTCATCCCGCACACCTCCTTCCACTGGGAGGGCATCGACGGCTCGCGGGTGCTCACCCACCTGCCCCCGGCGGACACCTACAACTCGGACGTCTCACCCGCCGACCTGCACCGCGGCGAACGGGGCAACAAGGAGCGCGGCGTCGCGAACACCTCGATGCTCCTGTACGGCTTCGGCGACGGCGGCGGCGGCCCCACCCGTGAGATGGTCGCCGCAGCCCGGCGCCAGCACGACCTCGACGGCTCGCCGCGGGTCGACCTCGGCACCCCGGCCGAGGTGTTCGAGGAGCTCGAGGCAGCGCTCCCGACACCCGCCGTGTGGTCGGGGGAGATGTACCTCGAGTTCCACCGCGGCACCTACACGTCGCAGATCCGCACGAAGCAGGGAAACCGGCGGTCCGAGCACCTGCTGCGCGAAGCCGAACTGTGGGCGGCCACGGCTGCCGTGCGGCTCGGGCTCGACTACCCGTACGAGGAACTCGAGGAGGTCTGGCACACGGTCCTGCTGCAGCAGTTCCACGACATCCTGCCGGGGTCCTCGATCGCCTGGGTCTACGAGAACGCCGAGGAGAACTACGCCCGCGTCGCCGGGGTGCTCGAGGGGCTGATCGGCAACGCCACCAGCGCGCTCGCGAACGGTGGGGCCGCGGCGCTCGCCGGGGTCGGGGCGTCCTCGACGTCCGTCGCCGGTGGTGGGAGTGCGCTGCTCGACGCCCCGTCCGACGCATCCGGCAGCGCCGTCGGCGGCGGCGCCACCGTCGGCACGGTCGTGCGGTTCAACGCGTCCCCGGTGACGGCGGACGGCGTGACCGGGCTGGGTGGTGCGCCGGTCGACGCGGCGCGACCCGTGCCTCCCGTCCGGAACGGCGACCGCTTCGTCTTCGACACCGGCGTCGTCACCGCGACCATCGACGCGGGCGGCCACGTCGTGTCCCTCGTCGACCACGCGACCGGACGCGACGCCGTCGCGCCCGGCGCCGTCGCCGCGCAGTACACAGTGTTCCGCGACACCCCCAACCAGTGGGAGGCGTGGGACATCGACCGCGCGTACCAGCGCAGCGGCACCGTGCTCGACGCGTCGTCGGTCGAGGTGTCCGGCGACCAGCTCGTCGTGACCCGGCCCTTCGGGTCGTCGTCGATCACCACGCGGTACTCGGCGGTCGCCGGGCAGCCGGAGCTGACCATCGAGACCGAGGTCGAGTGGCACGAGAAGCAGAAGCTCCTCAAGCTGGCGTTCCCGCTCGACGTGCGTGCGGCCTCGGCCTCGAGCGAGATCCAGTTCGGGCACATCGACCGGCCGACGCACCAGAACACCTCGTGGGACATGGCTCGTTTCGAGACGTCCGCGCACCGCTGGGTGCACGTCGCCGAGCCCGGGTTCGGGGTCGCCGTCGCGAACGACTCGACGTACGGGCACGACATCACCCGCTCGACCCGTCCGGACGGGGGCACCACGACGCTCGTCCGTGAGTCGCTGCTGCGCGCACCGACGTTCCCCGACCCGTCGGCCGACCAGGGACACCACGTGTTCCAGACCGTGCTGCGCGTCGGTTCCTCGGTGCTGGACGCTGCCGACTCCGGGTACCGGCTCAACCTGCCGGTGCGCTCGGTGGCCGGCACGACCACGGTGGAGCCGCTCGTCGTGGTGTCGTCGCCGCAGGTGTTCGTCGAGGCCGTGAAGCTCGCCGAGGACCGCTCCGGCGACGTGGTCGTGCGGCTCTACGAGGGCTCGGGCGGCCGCGCGTCGGACGTCGGGGTCGACTTCGGGTTCGACGTCGCTTCGGTCGCGGCGGTCGACCTGCTGGAACGCCCGCTCGGCGATCAGTGGGAGTCGGGGGAGCCGGTCGTGCTCACGCTCCGACCCTTCGAGATCGTGACACTGCGGGTACGACGGGCCTGAGGCAGCGGGCCCGCCGGAGAGACCGCGGCGCCGGACGGGACACGGGTGCGTTCCGTCCGGCGCCGTGTTGCGCGCGGGGTGGGTGGCTTGGGCTGGGCGGGTGGTGGTTCCGCGCGTGGGGGGCCGTTCCGCGCGTAGGAAGAGGAATTGCGCATAGTAGGCAGGTTCTTCCTGCTTCCCATGCGCGATTGCGCTTTCCACTTCACGTGCGATGGGTAGAAAGCGTTGTCCTCCACAGGGGCGCCAGCCAGGAGGCCCGTCAACAGTTCGCCTCGCCCGGCACCATCCCGCGTGGGCCGTCCAGGACCGTGGGGACATGGAACTGCCACTCGCGATCTTCCGCTCCAGCCCGCTCCACGAGGCCGGCCGCTCAGGCGCCACACTGCGTCGGCGTGCCGCTGGGGACGGCCCCGATCGGGTGGTCCGCGTGGGCCCGAACGCGTTCGTGCGTGGTGCCGACTGGGACGCTGCGGGGCCCCGTCAGCGGTACGTCACGCAGGTGTTCGCGCGGCTCGGGCGGCGCAGCGTCGCAGCCGTCGGATCCCACGCCTCCGCGGTGGCCGTGCACGGGCTGCCGTGGATCGGACCGTGGCCGGATGACGTCCACCTCACGGTGCCGAAGTCGCAGTACCGATCACGATCGAGGTCGTTGGTCCTCCACACCCGTCCGGTCCTGAGCAACGAGGCCGTGCAACACCGTGGACTCCGGTTCACCACGGTCGCACGGACGGTGGCCGACGTGGCGCTCAGCGGCGATGCCCGGTCCACCGTCGTCGTCGCGGACGCAGCGCTCCGGCAGGGGACGACCCGATCCGAGCTGTCCCGGGCACTCGGAGGCCTGCCCCATCACCGTGGGCACGCCATCGCGACGCGGTCACTCGAGCTCGCCGACGCACGCTCCGGGTCGCCTGCGGAGTCGTTCGCTCGCGTGGTGTTCAGGGAACTCGGGCTCCCCGCGCCGGTGCTGCAGCAGGCCTTCACGGTCGACGGACGTCGGTACGAGGTGGACTTCTGGTTCCCGGAGCAGGGCGTCGTCGTCGAGTTCGACGGGAGAGCGAAGTACACGCAGGAGCGGTACCGCAACGGTCGGACGCCGACGGAGGTCCTCCTCGAAGAGAAGCGTCGACACGAACGGCTGCTCACCGTGCCCGGTGTGCGGACGATCGTCCGGCTGGAGTGGCGCGACCTCTGGGACCTCGAGCGCCTCGCACGACGACTCCGGTCGGCGGGGCTGCCCTGCCCGGTCCGGCCGCTGCGCAGCGCGAGGGGGCTGACCGCGTGACGGTGCGCCCGGACACCGGGAGCGGACCCAGCGGTGTCCGTCTACCGTCGCTGCCATGGCAGTCACCGAGATCTGGCTCGTGCGGCACGGTGAATCCACCGCGAACGTCGCAGCCGAACAGGCCGAGGCCGAGGGCGCGGACGTCATCGAGGTCGACCACCGGGACGCCGACGTCCCCCTGAGCTCCCTGGGCGAGGACCAGTCGCGTGCGCTGGGCGCCGAGCTCGCCGAGCGTGGCGTCGACGACGTGCCCGTCGCGCTGTGGGTCTCGCCCTACCTGCGGGCACAGCAGACGATCGCGCTGGCGCTCGCCGCAGGTGGCCTCGCCGAACCACCGAAGCGAGTCGACGAGCGGCTGCGCGACCGCGAGCTCGGCGTCCTCGACCGGCTGACCCGGACCGGCGTGCGCAACCGGTTTCCCGAGGAAGAAGCGCGCCGTCAGTGGCTCGGCAAGTACTACCACCGACCTGCGGGCGGAGAGTCCTGGGCGGACATGATGCTCCGGCTCCGATCAGTCCTCGTCGACGTCGATCGGCTCGAGGCTCCCGAGCGGCTCGTGATCGCGGCCCACGATGCGGTCGTGATGCTCACCGTGGCGGTCTGCCTCGACCTCGACGAGCCGGCGCTCACCGACTTCGCCGCGACGCACACGGTCGCCAACGCGTCGCTGACACGACTTCGGCGAGAGGGACTCGGATCCCCGTGGCAGCTCGAGGAGTTCTCCGCTGTGGAGCACCTCACCGAGGACGCCGAGGCCGAGGTCACAGTGCACAGCGGCCGGAAGGACGACGTCCGTGCCGGCTGAGTCGATCACCCCGAACTCCCTGCGTGACTGGCCCCTCCCGGAGCCCGGCGCCGGGAAGTACGGGCGCGGGCAGGTGCTCGTCGTCGGCGGCGCTGCCCGGACGCCCGGCGCGGCGATGCTCTCCGCGCTCGCGGCGCTTCGTGTCGGGGCAGGTCGGCTCACCCTCGCTGTGGGTCGGAGCGTCGCGGCCGAGGTCGCCGTCGCGGTGCCCGAGTCGGGTGTCGAACCCCTCGACGAGGACGATGCCGGGCACATCGCGGTCGGTGCCTTCCACGCACTCGGCGACGACGCCGGCGGCGCGGACGCGGTGCTGATCGGCCCAGGCCTCGACGAGCCGGACGGCACGCGTGATCTCGTCGCCCACATCGCCGAGCTGGTCGGGGACGAGACGTGCGTGGTCCTCGACGCCTTCGCGCTGGGCGTGGCGTCCGACGTCGCGGATCGGCTCGAACCACTTCGCGGCCGGCTCGTCATGACCCCGAACAGCGGCGAGGCCGAGCGGCTGCTCGGTCGGCCGTGCGGGGACGACGACGAAGCCGACGCCCTCGAGATCGCTGACCGCTACGGTGCGGTCGTCGCGCTGTCCGACGTGATCGCAGCGCCGGACGGGCGCACCTGGGCGAAGGGCACCGGTGCCGGAGGACTCGGGACGAGCGGGAGCGGCGACGTGCTCTCCGGCGTGGTCGTGGGGCTCCTCGCACGAGGTGCCGACCCGGCACAGGCAGCAGCGTGGGCATCGTCGGTGCACGCAACCGCGGGCGATCGTCTGGCCGTACAAGTGGGGCCCCTCGGCTACCTGGCGAGCGAACTCCTCATCGAGATCCCGCGGGTCCTCGTCGAACTCGGGCGCTGAGCGACTCCAGGCGGGCCGTTCGAGCCCATCGCGCGCGCATTAGGAAGCGGATCCGCGCGTAGGCAGTCGGAAGTTCCTGCTTCCTATGCGCGATTCTTCCTCCCACGCGCGGAATGACCTCCCACGCGCGGAACGACCTGCCACGCGCGGAACGACCTCAGGCGCCCCTACCCGCGCAGCGCCTCCACAGCCTTCTCGATGCGCCGGGCCCGGGTCTCCGGCGCCTTCGCCTGCTCCACGGGGTCCACGAGCGCCCGCTGCCGTGAGCCCGACAGCGTGTCGAACGCCGCCCGCACGCCCGCCGCGGTCAGCGCCGCGTCGAGGTCGTCCGGCACGTCGACCACCCGCGGCAGCGCATCGATCTCGAGCGTGACCTCGACGGAGTCCCCGGCCGCGACCCCGGCGGCCGCACGGTGCTCGGCGGAGAGCGGCACGAGGAACTGCTCGTTCATCACGCCGACGGTGGACCGGTAGGTGTACCCGCCGTTGATCGTGACCACCACGGACGGGCGCTTCCCGGAACCGAGCGCCTCGATGACGGCGGGCGGGACCGGCAGGCCGGTAGCCGTCTTCCGTGCTTGCAGGACCGTCGTCGTGAACCGCATCCGCGCCTCCAGAGCCGAACGAAACCAGAACCGAGCAAACCGTACAGCCGCACCCGCTGTTCCGTCACCGTTCACCACCGCAGCACGGGCCGGAAACCGGGCGCGTCCACGATCATCCAGAACCCGAACCCCGGGCCGAATTCCCGCAGCACCCGAAGCACCCGAAAGGCACACCCAGTGCAGCACAAGCGCACCCTGGCCGGCCTCGCCCTGGCCGCCGCAGCGATCGTCACCCTCGCCGGATGCTCGGCGACGAGCTCGGCCACCCCCGGCTCCGACGGCGACACCGACTGGAAGACCGCCACCAGCGCCGAGTCGGCCGGTGGCATGGACGCCCTCGTCAAGGCCGCCAAGGCCGAGGGACAGCTCAACGTCATCGCCCTGCCGCCGTCGTGGGCGAACTACGGCAAGATCATCGACGGCTTCACCAAGAAGTACGACATCAAGGTCAACTCCGCGAACCCGAACGGCTCGAGCGCCGACGAGGTCGCCGCCGTGAAGTCGCAGAAGGGGCAGTCCACCGCTCCCGACGTGCTCGACCTCGGCAACGCGGTCCTGCAGGAGAACCTCGACCTGCTGACCGACTACAAGGTCGCGAACTGGTCGGACATCCCGGACACGCTGAAGGACGAGAAGGGCGCGTGGACCCGCGACTACACCGGCCTCATGTCGATCGGGTACGACTCCTCGAAGGTCTCGGACGCGCCGAAGGACCTGAAGGACCTGCTCGGCTCCGAGTACAAGGGCAAGGTCTCCATCGCCGGCGACCCGACGCAGGCGAACCAGGCCGCGTCCGCCGTGTACCTCGCCGCGCTCGAGAACGGCGGCTCGGCCGACGACATCACGAAGGGTGTCGACTACTTCGGCAAGCTGAAGCAGGCCGGCAACTTCCAGAACGTGCTGCCGACGCAGGCCACGGTCGCCTCGGGTGAGACCCCGGTCGTCGTCCAGTGGTCGTACAACAACCTCGCGTGGGGTCCGGCAGCCGGTGCGTCCGGCAACACGCACTGGAAGACCGTCGTCCCGAAGGGGCAGGCGCTCGGCTCGTACTACTCGCAGGCGATCAGCAAGGACGCGCCGCACCCCGCGGCCGCGCGCCTCTGGCAGGAGTACATCGCCAGCCCCGAGGTGCAGAACCTGTACCTGCAGGCCGGCGCCTTCCCGTCGACCCTCACGGCGCTGGAGAAGTCCGGCAAGGTGGACCAGGACGCCCTCGACGCCGCCGGTGGCGCGCCGAAGGACTACGTCGAGCTGACCGACGCGCAGGTCGCAGCTGCGGCCAAGGTGCTGTCGGCCAAGTGGTCCGCCACGATGGGGTCCTGACCAGCATGACCACCGCATCGGCACCGGCCGCGCCCGGCGCAGCACCTGCGACGGCGACGGCGGGACCCCGCACCGCGGGGCCCGCCGCCACCAGCGCCGCGGCCGCCGATGCCACCGCCCGCCGCGTCGCCGGACCCCGTGTCCGGCGCCGCGGCGGCGTCGCGTGGCTCGGTCTCACCCCGTTCGCCGCGTACGTCCTGCTCTTCCTCGCCGTCCCCGCGGTCATCGCGGTCGGCAGCGGCTTCTTCGACGGATCAGGACGTTTCACGGTCGCGAACCTCGCGGCGTTCGCGGACCCGTCGGTCCTCCGCGCGTTCGGCGGCTCCTTCGCACTGTCCGCCGTCTCCGCGGTCATCGGTGCCGTCATCGGAGCGGTCGTCTGCTGGGCGCTCGCCGCCCTGCGCCCCGACGGTGTCGTCCGGTCGATGATCGACTCGGCCGCGAGCGTCCTCGCCCAGTTCGGCGGCGTCATGCTCGCGTTCGCGTTCATCGCGACGATCGGCGCGCAGGGACTCGTCACCACGTGGCTCGTCTCGGCCTTCCACGTCGACCTCAACGCGAACGGCGCCTTCCTCTACACGGTGCCCGGGCTCGTCATCCCCTACGTCTACTTCCAGGTGCCGCTGATGGTCCTGACGTTCATGCCCGCCCTCGAGGGCGTGAAGACCCAGTGGGGCGAGGCCGCCGCCACCCTCGGAGCGTCCCGCCTGACGTACTGGCGGCGCATCGGCCTGCCCGTGCTGGCGCCCGCCTTCTGGGGATCGCTGCTCCTGCTCTTCGCGAACGGCTTCTCGTCGTTCGCGACCGCCGCGGCGCTCATCTCCCAGGGCGGCATCGTGCCGCTCACCATCCGCACGCAGCTCACGAGCGAGACGATCATCGGCCTGCAGAACGTCGCGGGCGTGCTCGCCTTCGGCATGGTGGTCGTGATGGCCGTCGTGATGGCCGGGTACTCGCTGCTGCAGCGCCGGGCCGCCAGGTGGCAGCGATGAGCGCGGCCGTCGGCTCGCGTCCGGCGCGCACGACGTCCGCACGGCCTGGAGGCACGACTCGCGTCCCCCGCTTCGGCGCGTCCCCGTCGCGGGTCACCGCCGCGATCGTGCTGATCGTGATCGGTCTCGTGTTCGCCGTCCCCCTCGTCGCCCTCGCGCAGTTCACCTTCCGTCAGGGAACCGACGGTGGCCTGACGCTCGCGCACTACAGCGCGCTGGCGGACCCGGTCAACGCGGCGACGTACCAGCCGGTGTTCGACGGCCTCGGCGCCTCGCTCCTCATCGCGCTCATCACGGTCGCGATCGTGCTGTTCGTCCTCCTGCCCGCGCAGATCATCACCGCGCTCCGGTACCCGCGCCTCCGCCGCGTCCTCGAGTTCGTGTGCATCGTGCCGATCACCGTCCCCGTCGTCGTGCTGGTCGTGGGGTTCATCCCCGTGTACCAGGTCGTCGCGCAGGTCTTCGGCTCTGGGGCGTGGACGCTGGCCTTCGCGATCGGCATCATCTCGCTGCCGTTCGCGTTCCGGCCGATCGCCGCCGCCATCACCGCGATGGACATGGCAGTGCTCACCGAAGCAGCGCGCTCGCTCGGCGCCTCGTGGTGGACGGTGACCTGGCGCGTGCTGCTGCCGAACCTCCGCCGGGGGATCACCGCCGCCTGCTTCCTCACCATCACGGTCGTCCTCGGCGAGTACACCCTCGCCTCGTTCCTCTCCCGCACGACGTTCCAGACGGCACTCGTGCTCGTGCAGCAGACCGACCCGTACGTCGCCGCGATCTTCTCGCTCGGTGCGCTCGTGTTCGGCTTCGTGCTGCTCGTCGTCATCGGCCGGATCGGACGACGCCGCCCGCGCACCCCGAAGGACCCCGCATGACCATCACCGCCCCCGCCGCCCCGTCGTCGCTGTCCAGCACCGGAGCGACCGTCGAGCTCGACGCCGTCGAGAAGCACTACGGCGCCCACCGTGCCCTCGCCGGCCTGTCCCTCCGCATCGAACCCGGCGAGTTCGTGTCGCTCCTCGGCCCGTCCGGCTGTGGGAAGACCACGGCGCTCCGGGCGCTCGCCGGCCTCGAGGCGATCGACGCCGGCGCCATCCGCATCGACGGTCAGGACGTCGCCGCCACCCCGGTGGACAAGCGCGACATCGGCATGGTGTTCCAGCAGTACTCGCTGTTCCCGCACATGACGGTGCGGCAGAACGTCGCGTTCGGGCTGGAGATGCGCCGGGTGCCGGCGGCCGCGCGTCGGGAACGCGTGATCGACGCGCTCGACATGGTGCACCTCGCCGACTTCGCCGACCGCTACCCGCACCAGCTCTCGGGAGGCCAGCAGCAGCGCGTCGCCCTCGCCCGCGCCCTCGTCACCCGCCCCCGGGTGCTGCTGCTCGACGAACCGCTGTCCGCGCTCGACGCCAAGGTGCGGGTGTCCCTCCGCGACGAGATCCGGCGCATCCAGAGCGACCTCGGCATCACCACCGTGTTCGTCACCCACGACCAAGAGGAGGCGCTCGCCGTCTCCGACCGGATCGCCGTGATGAACGCCGGCGACATCGAGCAGATCGGCACGCCCGAGGAGCTCTACCGCTCCCCGTCCTCGGCGTTCACCGCGGACTTCGTCGGCCAGTCGAACCGGGTGCGCGGAGACCTGCGCGGCGACGACGTCTTCGTGTACGGGTTCCGCGTTCCGGCCCTCGACGGCTCCGTGCCCGACGGACCGGTGCTCGCCTACGTCCGCCCGGAGGACGTCGCCTTCGCCGCAGAGGGCGTCACCGGCACCGTCGTCTCGTCGAGCTTCCTCGGGTCGATCCGGCGCACCACTGTCCGGCTCGACGACGACACGGTCGTGACCGTCCAGCACGAGGTCGGCGACCGCCGCGCGGCCGGCGACGCCGTCGCCGTCCGCCTGCTCGGCGCGCCCGTCGCGGTCGCCCCGCTCACGTAGCCGCCGCCCTACCCGCCCTCGCAAAAGCGACAGTTCTCGCCGGCGTCGGCCCACCGCCACCGCGAAAGCGACAGCTCTCGGCGGAAGGTTCGCAGCCTTCTGTCGCTTTCGCGGAAGGGGTGCGGCCGGCGGGGTCGACGGGACGACACGGCGGACTGGAGGCGCGGGACGGCGCCGCCACGGGCCTCCCGTCCGGTCGTGGTCGCCAAAGCGACAGATCGCGCTCCCGACCGTGCTCCGCACCGCGAAAGCGACAGATGAGCGCCGTTTTTTCACGGAGTTCTGTCGCTTTGGCGGGGACGACGCGACGCGCTCGGACCGAACGGTCAGCGCTGGAAGCGCGCCGCAGGCTCGTGGGACAGGGCCGCCTCGACGCGGGCGAGCATGTTCGCCGGCATCTCGGGCAGCGCGTCGAGCGGCGCCCAGAACGCCTCGGTGTTCTCGCCGTCGGCGGGGAAGGGATCACCGGACACGTACCGGCAGGCGAACACGAGGTCGAGGTACTGCGCCCGGTCGCCGTTCGCGTACGTCATCTCCGGCAGGACCTGCACCCACGCCAGTCGCTCGGCGACGGCGACGACGTCGGCTTCCTCGAGGACCTCGCGTTCGGCGGCGACCGCGGGTTCCTCGCCCGGGTCGACGATCCCGGTGACGGGCGTGAACGCGGCGTTGTCGGCCCGACGCACCACGAGCAGCTCGCGGTTGGACCCGGTCCCGCGGGTGACCACGGCGGTGACCCCCGTCAGCCAGAGCGGCTCGGTGCCGATCTTCGAACGCAGGGACAGGACGAAGTCAGGCGTGGGCATGCCGCCACGCTACCCACACCCGGCCCTGTCGCGGACTGGTCATGACCAGTAGGGTGGTGGCGTGGAGATCATCATCCTGCCCACGCCGGCTGAGGTCGGTCGCGTCGCCGCGGCCAAGATCGCCTCCGTCGTCGCGAAGAAGCCGTCCGCCGTCATCGGAGTCGCCACCGGGTCCAGCCCGCAGGGCATCTACGCCGACCTGCAGCGTCGTGTCGACGCGGGGGAGATCTCGTTCGCCGAGGCCCGCGCGTTCGCCCTCGACGAGTACGTCGGCATCCCGCTCGAGCACCCCGAGTCCTACGCCAGCGTCATCGCCCGCGACGTCATCGCACCGCTCGGGTTCGACCCGTCGCGGGTGCGGGTGCCGGACGGCCGTGCCGACGACCTCGAGTTCGCCGCGAAGGAGTACGACGCCGCGATCCGTGCCGCCGGCGGGGTCGACGTGCAGATCCTCGGCATCGGCGCCAACGGGCACATCGGGTTCAACGAGCCGACGTCCTCGTTCGCGTCCCGCACCCGCATCAAGACCCTCGCGCCGTCCACGCGCGAGGCGAACGCCCGCTTCTTCGACTCGCTCGACCAGGTGCCGACGCACTGCATGACGCAGGGCCTCGGCACGATCCTCGATGCCCGCGAACTGGTCCTCGTGGCGCAGGGCTCGTCGAAGGCCGACGCCGTGGCAGCCGCGGTCGAGGGGCCGCTCAGCTCGTTCGTCCCCGGGTCCGCGTTGCAGCTGCACGAGCACGCGACCGTCGTCGTCGACGAGGAAGCCGCCGCCGGCCTGCAGCTCGCCGACTACTACCGCTACACGTACGCGAACAAGCCCGCCTGGCAGCTGTTCGAGTAGTCCCGCCGACCGGACCGATCAGCCGTCTACCCGCTGCGACCACGCGGTGTGCAGGCGGCTGAGTCCGTCCTCGAGGGTCTCCGCCGAGCACCCGAAGTTCAGTCGGGCGAACCCGGCACCCTGCCGTCCGAAGGCCGGTCCGCTGCCGAGCGCCACCTTCGCCTCGTCGACCAGCAGTGCCGCGGGGTCGTCGCCCCACGGCAGCGCGCGCAGGTCGAGCCACGCCAGGTAGGACGCCTGCGGCTGCCGGTAGCCGGTGCCGGGCAGCACGTCACCGAGGCGTTCGGCGAGCGTGCGCCGGTTCGCGGCGAGCTCGGTGAGGAGCGACGCCAACCACGGACCGCCCTCGCTGAACGCGGCGATGCTCGCGGTGTAGCCGAGGATCCCGGTGCGCTCGACGACCTCCGTGGGCATCCCGTCGAACCACGCCCGCGCGCGGTCCGAGGCGCCGATCATCAGCGCACACTTCGTGCCGGCGAGGTTCCACGCCTTGCTCGCACTCGTCAGCGCGACCCCGAGCGACGCGGCCTCGGGGCAGGAGTCGAGGAACGGCGTGAAGGTCGCGTCAGCGTGCACGAGCGGCGCGTGGATCTCGTCGGAGACGACCACGGCGTCCCACTCGGCGGCGAGCGTCGCCAGCGCCACGAGGGACTGCCGGTCGTGCACCAGCCCGAGGGGGTTGTGCGGGTTGCAGAGCAGGACGGTCCGGGCACCCTCGGCGAACGCGCGGCGGAGACCGTCGAGGTCCATCCGCCACCCGGCCGTCGTGTCGAACGGGTCGACCGGCCCGGACGGCGGCAGCAGCGGCACCTCGGTCACGGAGCCGCCGGCCTCGGTCACGTACTCCCAGAACGGCGGGTACACCGGCGGCATGATGACGACCTGGTCGCCCGGCTCGATCACCCGGCGGAGCGTCTCGACCGCGGCGACGGACACGTCGGTGGTGGTCCGGACGAGGTCGGGGTCGACGCGCCACGACCAGCGGCTCTCGGCGAAGTCGACGAAGGCCTCGGGCAGGGCGCGGCCGTGGCCGACGTACCCGGTGTCACCGTTCGTCACGGCCGCCACGAGGGCCTCCCGCACGGGCTCGGCGAGCATGCTGTCCATCTCGGCGACGAACATCGGCAGTACGTCCGGCGGGTAGGCCGTGTACTTCTCGCTGGTGCGGGTGCGGCGTGCATCGAACAGGGAGACCATGACGCTCATGCGCCCATCCTGACAGTGGTCGCCGGTTCGCGGCAGTGCCGGTCGTCAGGCCGGACGGAGCCCGGCGAGCAGGATCTCGACGTAACGCTCCGGATCGTCGACCCGGGTACCGCCCGCGACGGCGGCCTCGCGCAGGCCGCACAGCAGTCGACGGAGGTCGTCGGCGTCGACGTCGGTCCGGACGATCCCCTCGGTGCGGCCCCGTGCGAGCAGCCCGTCGACGGACACGACCAGGTCGCCGGCGAGGGCGGCGGTGTCGGCGCAGGAGAACCCGCCGTTTGTCAGCAGGTCGCCGAGCGCTGCGTCGTCCACCATGCTCCGGAACGCGGCCGTGACGACCCCGCGGAGCGCATCGGCCGTGTCCGGCAGCACGACGGCGGCGCGGACCTGGTCGAGCATGTCCTCGAGCGCGTCGATCGCGAGCGCTTCGAGCAGGTGCTGCTGGGTCGGGAAGTGCCGGTAGGCGGTGCCGACCCCCACGCCGGCCTCGTGCGCGACGGCGTTGAGCAGGGCCGGTTCGCCCCGGTCGACGAAGGCGCGTGCGACGTCGAGCAGTGCCGTCCGGTTGCGCTGGGCATCGGAGCGCAGCGCCTCGGGTCGGGCCATCGCGATCGTCATGTGGACACTCTATCCGCTTGTGCTAGCGTTCCGGATGAATCATCCGATTGCGTACGGCGAACGAGCAGGAGACGACGATGGACAGCTTCGAGTGGGAACCGGCAGCGATGCCCGACCAGCACGGCAGGACCGTGGTGGTCACCGGCGCGACCGGTGGGCTCGGCCTCGTCGTCGCCACGACCCTCGCGTCGGCCGGCGCGCGCGTCGTCGCCGGCGTGCGCGACCTCGACAAGGCGGCTCGTGTCCTCCCCGCCGGTCTCGCCCTGGAGGCGCGGCTCGTCGACACCTCGTCCGTCGCGTCCGTCACGGCGTTCGCCCGGCAGCTCGCCGAGGACGGCATCGTCGTGGACGCTCTCGTCAACAACGCCGGCGCGACCCTCGGCACGTTCGGGCGCACCGACGAGGGCATCGAGCGCACCTGGGCGACGAACGTCGTCGGGCCGGCGGTGCTCGCCGAGGCGATGCTCCCGCTGCTCGGCGGACTGTCGCCCCGAATCGTGCTCGTCGGCTCGAACCTGTCGCAGCGCACCCGGCGCGTGCCCGGACCCGGCGGGGTGGACGGCCCGGGCGACTACTCGCAGTTCGGCGTCTACACGGACTCGAAGACCGCGGCCGCAGCGCTGAGCGTCGACCTCGGGGAACGGCTCCGTGCTGCCGGTTCGGACATCCGGTCGGTCATCGCGCACCCCGGCATCGCGGCGACGGGGATGAACGGCCAGGCGGAGACGCTGACGCAGCGCCTCGGCGGCATGGTCGCCCGCAGCCTGTCCCGGACCGCCATGGACGGCGCTCGTTCGACGCTCTGGTCGGCGACCGCACCGGACGTCACCGAGGGCGTCTTCGTCGGACCGGCACTCCGTCGTGGTGACCGGCGGCTGCACGTCGTGCCGGTGCGGGGCGCGGCGGCGGACCCGGCGTTCCGCGCTCGCGTCCGGGCCTTCGTCGACCAGGTCGCGGTGCGCGCGGGGTCCTGATCATCCGTTCACGTGGACAGCAGGTGCCGGAGCGCCGCTTCCGTGATGCGCGGCGGCATCGCGTGGCCGCCGTCGAACACCTCGGTCGTCGCGACACCCGGACGAAACGCGTCGAGGACGCGCCGGACGCCGGCGAGGGGGAACAGTCCGTCGTCCCGTCCCGCCGCGACGAGGACCGGTTGATCAACGGCTGACGCGACCAGGGGGACGTCGCCGGCGGCGGTCAGACCCGGGACGAACCAGGCCGGGTTGTGGCGGATCCGAGCGTCCTCGAACGAGGCCAGCGTCCCGAGCCCGCAGCTGACCACGCCCCGCGTGAGTCGGGCGTCGACGGCGAGCGCGAACAGTGCCACCTGTCCGCCGAGGGAGTGTCCGACGATGCCGAGTTCGGTGTCGGCAGGACTCGTCTCGATCATCCAGGACGTCACCGTGGCGATGTCACGCGAGTGCTTCGCCTGCAGGCTGCTGCCGTCCGCCACACGGAAGAGCGCATCGAGGCGTTCGTCGGCCGCCGGGTCGTCCGTCCAGTCGCGTCGGCGTTCCTCGAAGCCGATCAGATCGGGGATGACCACGCGGGCACCACTGCGAGCGAGCACCACGCCGTAGGCGAGGCTCGGATCCCCCGCCCGCCCGGCGGCCTCGCTCTTCCCGGACGTGAAGTCGCCCGCGTGCTGGTGGACGGCGATGACGTCCGTTCCCGTGCCGTGGTCGGGTGTCAGGAGGAAGCACGGGATGGTGTCGCCGTCGGCCGTGTCCAGCTCGACGCGTGCCCACTGCACCGACCCGTCGCGACCGAGCGGTTCCAGGCGGACCGCGACCGGACGGAGTTCGGCGGGGGACGGCAGCCCGAGCAGGTCGCGGACGCGCCCTCGGGCCGGTTCGTCGGTCGTCGACAGCATGCCCGGACGCTACCAGCGGCGGCGAACCTGCCGAGTGCGGCGACGGCACGTACAGCTTCAGCCAGTCGCGCAGTGGAACGTGCTCGCGGCACGGAGGCGTTGCCGCCTGGCTCTGAGACCCGAGGCGGGCATGCGTCGCGGTGCGCTCCGGAGCCTGATCCGGCGCGCCCCGGCCGGCCGCGCTCAGTCGAGGACGCGGGCGAAGGGGTGCAGGACGAGCACCGCCGGGGGCACCGGGCCGTCCGCCGTCGGCGTGAGGGTCAACCCGTCCAGGGAGACCGCCCAGCGGACGCGGAAGACGCGCCCCTCCGACTCGATCGTGAGGACCGCACCGCGCACGCGGAACGTCATCTCCTCGATGCTGGTCGGGTCCACCCCCGTGCCGCCGAGCACGGTGAGACGCGATCCGTGGAAGACGAGTACGCGCCATTCTGGTGCCTCGCTGAGGCCGCTCCGGTTCCGCGGCGGTGTCGCACGACCGGAGGGGGCGAAGCCGAGGTCCTGGCGGGAGAGCTCCGTGCGCCAGGCGCCCTCGAGGACGTCCGCTCCGGGGCTTCGCGGCCGAGCGGGTTCCCCGGGGGCGGGGCTCGGCTCGGCGGACGAGCCCGACGACGC
>NZ_MJGN01000016.1:51738-90269 GCF_001865065.1 Curtobacterium sp. MCBA15_008
CCCGACGACGCGGACGAGCCGGACGATGCGGACGAGCCCGTCGACGCCGCCGTTGGCGGTCCGGCGCCGGAGGACTCCGGCGTCGCGAGCGTGTCCTCGGTCGCTGGCATGGTGCAGCCGCTGGTCGCCGCCATCACGATGATGAGCACCGCGGTGGTGTCGAGCGCGTGCGATGTGACGAGCGTGTGGTGCATGGCCGGTCCTTGGTGGAGCCGAGCGGCCGACCCGGATCGCCGTGTTCGGATCGGGTGGCGAAGACCGCGGCCGGCATCGGCGTCTGCGGCCACGAGTGAGCGAGCTCGAGGCGGGCCACGAACCCGTGCGGCGCCGACCCGTCCCGACGTCAGCGGGGTCCGGGCTGGATGCTGCGAACAGTACGCCCTGACCGAGACGTCCACCAGCATCCGCTGCAGATCGGTCGAGGTGAACAGCAGGGGAGGGGTCGGTGACCGATCGCGCGTCCCCCGTCCGAGGGGGCTAGCGTCGCCGACGTGAACCGTTCTCGCGTGCACCGTCGCCCGCTCGTCCGCCCGCTCCCGCTCGCCGCGGTGGCCACGATCGCCGCCCTGCTGGGCACCGGGATCGTCGCGGCTCCTGCCACGGCGTCGCCCGCCACGCAGGTCGGCCGGACCGTCTCCGACCCGGCGCGGTACGTCGACCCGTTCATCGGGACGAGCGGCGACGGCAACACCTGGCCGGGAGCCACCGCCCCGTTCGGCATGCTGCAGTGGAGCCCGACCGGCACTGCGGGCGACCAGACCTCGACCCCGGTCGCGAACGGCTACTCGTACGACGTGGACCGGCTGCGCGGGTTCAGCCTGACGCACCTGAACGGCGCCGGCTGCGCACCGGGAGCCGCTGGCGACGTGCCGATCATGCCGGTGACGACCCCCGTCACGACGTCGCCGTCGGCCGACAGCACCGACGCGGTCTACGCCGCCGGGTACTCGCACGACGACGAGTCGGCGAGCCCCGGCCGCTACGGCGTCACGCTCGACAACGGCGTCCGTACCGACCTCGCCGTCACCACCCGCGCCGGCATCGGCGAGTTCGCGTTCCCCGCCGGGAAGGCCGCGAACCTGCTCTTCCGCACCTCGAACTCGATCAACGGCAGCGAGGCCGCCACCACCCGCGTCGACGCCCGCACCCGCACGGTGAGCGGCAGCGTCCTGACCGGCGGCTTCTGCAGCCGCCGGGCGAACGGCGGCGGGGCCACCAACCCCGACCGCCGCAGCTACTACCGCCTGTTCTTCACCGCCACCTTCGACCGCGCCTTCACGAGCACCGGCACCTGGAAGGACGGGACGGTCCAGCCTGGAGGCACGTCCTCCTCCGGCGGGGAGGGGTACCTCACCGGCGCCGACCGCGCCGGACGCGGTTCCGGCGCGTGGGTCGGGTTCGACGCGCGTCACGGTGCCACCGTGCACGCGAAGATCGGCATCTCGTACGTGAGCGCAGCAGGAGCAGCCGCCAACCGCGACGGCGAGGTGACCAGGCACGCGACCGTCAGCAGTGTGGCGGCGGCGACCCGCGCCTCCTGGAACCGGGAACTGTCCCGCATCCGGGTCGGCGGCGGGACGGCGGACCGGACCACCCAGCTGTACACGTCCGTCTACCACGCGCTCATGCAGCCGAACACGCTGAACGACCGCGACGGCCGCTACCTCGGCCCGGACCAGCGGGTGCACCGCATGGACCGCGGGCACCGGGCCGTCTACGGCACCTACTCCGGGTGGGACCAGTACCGGGCGCAGATCCAGCTGCTCGCGCTGCTGCGACCCGACGTCGCCGGGGACATGGCGCAGTCGATGCTGCGGTTCGCCCAGCAGAACGGCGGGGTGTGGGACCGGTGGCTGCACCTCGGCGCACCGACCCACGTGATGACCGGTGACCCCTCCGCGGCGACGCTCGCGACCTGGTACGCCATGGGCGTCCGGAACTTCGACGTCCGAGCCGCCTACGACTCGCTCCGGCGGCAGGCGACGGTCGAGAACGCCGACGCCGAGAGCGACATCGGGTGCCCGGGTCAGTGCCTGGCGCAACGACCCGCACTCGACGAGTACCTGCAGCGGCACTACGCCGCGAACGACGACTGCTCGTGCTGGGGCGGTGCGGCCGAGACCCTCGAGGACTCGATCTCCGACAGCGCGCTCGGGTACTGGGCGGGTTCCCTCGGGCTGCGCTCGGACGCCCGGATGTTCGCGGAGCGCGGGACCTACTGGAAGAACACGTTCAACCCGGCAGTCGGGTACCAGGCCGCGCGACAGGCCGACGGATCGTGGACGCCCGACTGGTCGCCCGCGACCGGTGTCGGCTTCGCGCAGGGGACGAGCGCGCAGTACACGTGGCTCGTGCCGCAGGACGTCAGCGGGCTGTCGACGGCCCTCGGTGGCGACGCCGCCGCGGTCGCCCGGCTCGACGCCTTCTTCCACGACGCGTCCGGCAACTGGGCCGTGACCGGCGGCGAAGCCACGAAGTTCGACCCGACGAACGAGCCCGACATCCACACACCGTGGATGTACAACGCGCTCGGCCAGCCGTGGAAGACGCAGGAGACCGTCCGGCAGGTCGTGGACGACGCCTACGGCACCGGTCCGGACGGGCTGCCCGGGAACGATGACCTCGGGACGATGAGCGCCTGGTACGTCTTCGCGTCGATCGGGCTGTACCCGCAGACGCCGGGACGGGCCGACATGCTCGTCGGGAGCCCGACGTTCAACACCGTCGACATCCGCCGGTCGAGCGGGCAGCGGATCGTCATCCGGTCTTCGGGGACGGAGCCGTACGTGCAGGGTGCGCGGTTGGACGGGCGGACGCTCGACCGGTCGTGGGTGCCGGCGTCGTTCGTGACGCGGGGCGGCACGCTGTCGCTGCAGGTCGGGGCCACCGCGGACACCGCGTGGGCGAGCGGGGCGCGGGGGCGTCCGGTCGACCGGTGAGCTGGTCGATCGCCGTGCGGGGTACCTGTCCAGAGAACGTACGTTCCTGTTCTGGGGGTACCTCTCATCGGTGACGCGCTGGTCGTATGTATGCATGCACATCGAATCGCCGCCGCACCCGTCGGATGCAGCGTCCCTCCGATCGACGGTCGTGGAGGGGATGATCCACGCGCTCCGGACCCGTCCGCTGCACGAGGTGACCCCGGCCGTCGTGGCCGCCGAAGCCGGTGAGCCGGTTGAGGTCGTCGACCGCACCTTCCCGAGCTGGGACGGCCTGCTGCTCGCGACCATCGACCGGTGGAACGACCAGCGGACCGCACCGCTCATGCCCCTCGCCGAGCAGCGCGGCACCGTCCCCTTCCTCCGAGCGATCGTCACCGCGAACATCGCCGACCCCTCGCTCATGCGGTTCCTGACCGCGACGCTGAACATCGCGGCGTCGCCGGAGCACCCCCTGGCACCGATGCTGCACGCTCGGTGGCGACGGTTCCACGCGTTCGTGCAGCACTCCCTCGAGCGGGACGTCCTGCTCGGGCGGGAGCCGCGGACGATGGAGCCGGCGCGCGGGTCCGAGCAGTTGCTCGCCACCTACGAGGGGCTGCAGCTGCAGTCCATGGTCCGTCCGGACATGGACCTGCTCGAGGCGTTCGACCGCGCGGTCACACGGCTCCGCGAGGGGTGGTCGCGGACCTACGTCGCCCCGGTGTGGGACCTCGACTCCGTCGGCTGAGCCCGACGACAGACCACGGACAGGAGGGCTGTCCGAGGGCAGGCGCTCGCCGTCTGCGCGCGACACCACTCGATTCGGGTTCGAGTGACATCGCGCACCCGTGCCGCCGCTCGTCGGGTTCGAGCGGCGGCACGCATCCAGCACGACCACCCACCGACCCACCCGGCAGTGCGACGACGCACCGTCAGCGAGGAACGTCCCACGATGCAGCCCCTGCCGTTCTCGGTCACGGCCGACCGGTTCGACCACGACGACGCCGTGCGGCTCCGTGCTGCTGCCCGGATCGAGGTCGACCGGATCTACGGTCGTCCAGCGGACGTCGGTCGGCCGCTCACCGAGGCCACAGCAGCCGCACACGTGCTCGCGCGGGACACGACGGGGACGGCGCTCGGCACCGGGTCGCTCACCGCCGCGGGCGACGGGGTGTTCGAGATCCGGCGGCTGTTCGTCCGGCCGGACCGGCGTGGCCGGGGCATCGGCGACGCACTGTTGCTCGAACTGCTCGCGCAGGCGGAGGAACTGCAGGCGCCGGCGGTCGTGGCCGAGACGGGGATCCTGCAACCGCACGCCGTGAACCTGTTCCTGCGGCACGGGTTCCAGCGGATCCGGCCGTTCGGCCCCTACCGCGAGCAGGCCGGTTCGATCTGCTTCGCGCGACCGCTCTGATCGACCTCAGGCGAGCGGGAGTCCCGCGCCCCAGACGCGCTGCACCTCGAGCGACGGCGACAGCGCCACGAGGTCGGCGGCGAACCCGGGCGCCAGACGGCCCAGACGGTCGCCGAGCCCCAGCGCAGCGGCCGGCACGCTCGTCAGGGCGGCCACGGCCTCGGGCAGCGTCCGCCCCGCACGCGTCACCGCGTTCCGGAGGGCCACGTCCTGCGTCAGCGTCGAGCCGGCGATGGTGTCCGTCCCGGCGACGTGCGCGACGCCGTCGGTCACCGTGACGTCGAGCGAGCCCAGACGGTAGGACCCGTCGGCCGCACCGGCAGCCCCCATGGCGTCGGTGATCAGGGCGACCCGGTCCGGTGCGGCACGCATCAGCATCGAGGCGACGACGGGGTGCACGTGCACCCCGTCGAGGATGAGTTCGAGCGTGACGCGGTCGTCGGCCACGGCGGCGCCGATCGGCCCGGGCGCCCGGTGGTGGAGCCCCGGCATGGCGTTGAACGCGTGCGTGAGCACCGTCGCGCCGGCGTCGAACGCGGCGCGGGCCTGGTCGTACGTGCCGACGGTGTGCCCGACGGCGACGACCACGCCCGCCGACACGAAGCGACGGACGGCGTCGAGCGCGCCCGGCAGCTCGGGCGCGATGGTGACCTGGCGGATGACGCCCTCGCCGGCTTCGAGCAGGGCATCGACGGCGGCCGGCGTCGGCGACACGAGGAACGACTCGTTGTGGGCGCCCTTGTTGTGCGGGGAGAGGAACGGCCCCTCGAGGTGCACGCCGAGCACGAGCGGGTCGGTGGCCATCACGGCACGGACCCGTCGCAGCGACGCCGCCAGTGCGGTGATCGGGTTCGCGACGAGCGACAGCACCGAGCGGGTCGTGCCGTGCGACCGGTGCATCGCGAGCGAGTCGGCGAAGGACTCGTCCTCGTACGCCTCGGTCGCTCCGCCGTGCCCGTGCAGGTCGGTGAAGCCGGGCGTCAGGACCGCGTCGCCGAGGTCGACGACCTGGTCCGCAGCGGGGGCGTCGGCGCCGGAGCCGACCGCCCGGATGGTGTCACCGGCGACGAGGACCCAGCCGTCCGCCGTGGACCCGGCCCCGTCGACCAGGTGGGCCGACCGGACCAGGGTGCTGCGTGCCTCCAGGCCGTTCACCGGGTCTCCTTCCGGAACTGCACCACACCGGACAGGGCCGCAACCACGATGAAGACGAGCCCCACCACGGGGTGCCCGATCGAGATCCAGCAGCCACCGGCGGCCACCACCAGGGCGACCTCGACGATGGTCTTCCCGACCACGTCCGTCTCGATCGGCGAGGCGGGCGAGCGGAAGAAGTACCAGACCAGCGCCGCGAACACCGGCGCACCGATCATGAACAGGATCGCCGGCATCGGGAACGGCCACGCGAAGTAGCCCCACGTCGCCAGCGACAGCAGGCCGAACGTGCACACCAGGATGCGGAGCACGCGCCAGCCGTCGAGCCGGCGCGGACGGATCGCGTGCGGGTCCGGGGTCTCTCCCCAGTCGACGGGGGACTGCGGTGCTGACATGCGGGTCCTACTTGAAGATGATCGTGCGGGCGCCGTCGAGGAGGACTCTGTCCTCTGCGATCCAGCGCACCGCCTGGGTGAGCGTGCGGGACTCCTCGTCCTGGCCGATCGACACGAGGTCGGCGGGGTCCTTCGTGTGGTCGACCCGCACCACGTTCTGCTCGATGATCGGCCCCTCGTCGAGGTCGCTCGTGACGTAGTGCGCCGTCGCGCCGATGAGCTTCACGCCGCGGGCGTGCGCCTGCCGGTACGGGTTCGCGCCCTTGAAGCCGGGCAGGAACGAGTGGTGGATGTTGACGGCGCGACCTTCGAGCGCCGCGCAGAGCTCCGGCGACAGGATCTGCATGTAGCGGGCGAGGACGACCAGTTCGATGTCGTGCTCCTCCACGGCGTCGAGGATGCGCTGTTCCATCTGCCGCTTCGACTCCGCGTCGGTGACCGGACGGTGCTCGAACGGCACCGAGTAGAACGACGCGAGCTCGGCGAGGTCGGCGTGGTTCGACAGGACGAGGGGCACCTCGATCGGCAGCTGCCCACCGCGCTGGCGGTAGAGCAGGTCGTTGAGGCAGTGGCCGGCCTTCGACACGAGCACGAGGGTGCGCAGCGGCCGGCCGACGACGTCGAGCTGCACGCGGGCGTCGTAGCGTTCGGTGACGGGTGCGAGGGCCTCTTCGAAGGCGGCGCGGTCGACCGGCGCCATCACCTGCAGGCGCATGAAGAACGTGTTCGTGTCGACGCTCGAGAACTGCTGCGACTCGGTGATGTTGCCCTGTGCGGCGACCACCGCTCCGGAGACGGCGTGCACGATCCCGGGCTGGTCGTCGCAGACCAGCGTGAGGGTCCAGTGCGTGGGGGTCGCGGGCGTCGGGTCGGTCACCGGATCAGGGTACCGGGGTGGGGCGGTGCGGCGGGCGCGGCGCGGAGTCGCGCGGTCGAGGGAGCAGGAATCGTCGGGTGCGGCGTGTGGACCCGACGATTCCTGCTCCCTCAACGGGCCGGCGGGCGACGGGGCGGCGGGTGCGTGTGCGTGCGCGGGGCGCGGCGCAGGCGGCGCTACGCCGCGCGCCGCCCCAGCGCCCGGTCCCCGATCGTCAGGACGCTCAGGAGCACCGCCACCCCGACGATCACCCACGCGAGCACGTGCAGGTCCGGCGTCGTCGGAGCCTGCCCGAACACGCCACCGATCAGCGACGACGCCGCGATCGCCCCGATGTAGACGCTCGTCCGCGAGAGCCCCGCCGCCGTGCCGATGGACTCCGCGGGCAGCACGCGGTACAGCGCCGCCTGGTTCGACACGGACGCCAGGGCCTGCGGCACCCCGAACAGCGCCGGCGCGAGCAGGAGCAGCCAGACGGGCGACCCGGCGTGGAGTAGCAGCAGGAGCACCCCGCCGACGATCGGCACGACGGCCGCGACGATGAGCGGCCCGCGCACGGCGGTCTTCCGCGCGACGAGGAACGACACGACGCCGGCGACGATCGCCGCCGGCAGCTGCAGGTACCCGGCGACGTCGCTCGAGTACCCCGCGACGTCCTGCACCCACTGCGAGAAGCCGTAGGTCACCGTGTACGCCAGCACGTAGGCCAGGAAGAGTCGCACGTACGTCCGCGACAGGGCGCCGTTGCGCGCGAGCATCCGCACGTCGATGAACGGCTTCACGGCGCGCAGCTCCCACAGCACGAGCGCGACGAGCAGGACGACCGCGACGCCGAGCAGCCACCAGAGACCGGCCGACAGGTCGAGCAGGAACACGAGCAGCGCCGACACCGTGCCGGTCATCAGCAGCAGGCCGAGCGGGTCGAGGGAGGTCAGGACGGGCAGGCCCTCGTCGGGGCGCGGGCGCAGCCGGTCGGACGGCAGCCACAGCGCGGCCACGACGATCCCGAACACGGCGAGCGGCACGTTGACCAGGAAGATCGCGTGCCAGCCGAACGCGGCGATGAGCGCGCCGCCGAGGGGTGGCCCGGCCGCAGCGGAGACGAGCGAGGTGATGGACAGGGCGCCGAGCACGAGCGACGGCGTCGGCTTCCCGATGCGGAGCGAGTGCTGCCGGAGCGTCGTGAGCGCCGCCGGGTACGCCGACGAGGTCCCGATGCCGATGAGCACCCGGGCGAACACCGCGCCGCCGAACCCGGTCAGGAACTCGGGCACCACGCCGGCGATCCCGACGATGACGAGCCCGGTCAGGAAGACCTTCTTCGGCCCGAACCGGTCGGCGAGCTTGCCCATCGTCGGCTGCGCGATCGCACTCGCCAGGTACAGCGCGGCGACGAGCCAGATCGCCTGCGAGGCACCGATCCCGAGATCACGGGAGATCGGGGCGAGCGCGACGGACACCATGGTCGTGTTGATCGGGTTGAGGAGCGGCCCGACCAGGACGGGGACGAGGAGCTTCGGGCCGAAGCCGCTCCCCGTGCTGCCGGAGGGGACGACGGGTGTCGGGGTGGTTGCGGTGGACGTGGTGTGCTGCCTTTGCGACGTGGTCGCGTCGTGACGGCCTGGAGGCGCGGCTCGCGTCAGGTGCGCGGGTCGCCGCTCCGGGGGGTCACGGTTCGACGAGGGTTTCGAGGATGGCGAGGGAGCGCGCGACGGTCTCGCGGTCCTCGGGGGAGAGCGTGCCGAGCAGCTCCGTCAGGACACGGCTGCGCGCGGCCCACGCGTCCTCGCGGGCGGAGGCGCCCGCGGGGGTGGCACGGACCAGGGTGCGTCGGCCGTCGGCGGGATCCTGCCGGCGTTCGACCAGTCCGAGGTCGACGAGCGCCTGGATCGTCGCGCCCATGGACTGGGGACGGACGCCCTCGGCCCGGGCGAGGTCGGCGGTGGTGCTCTCGCCGTGCCGGAGCAGCCGTCCGAGCGCGGCGGTCTGCGAGGCGGTGACCTCGTCGGACTTGCCGGTGAGCAGGGTCCGGCGGATGCGCCCGTAGATCGTCAGCAGGTCGCTGGCGAGGTCGCGCGCGCTCGGGGAAGCCATACCGCGACGGTACTACTTCAGCAGGAGGACTTGCAAGGCTTCCTGTCGATCAGGTGAGCCGGTCCCGGAAGGTGAGTCGTGCCTCCAGGCCGGCGACCCACCGGACGCACGTCAGCGGACGGCGGTGAGCGTCTCGATCAGGTGCTCCTGCACGTACCCGAGCCAGTCGTAGACGTCCCGCAGCCCGACGCCCGAGTCGGACCGGTACGACTGTTCCTCGCTCGCCGAGTCCACGATGCCCAGCCGGTCCGCGATCGTCAGGCGGAGATCGGTCAGGCAGCGGAGCCAAGCCTGCTCGTCCTCCGCACCGAACGCACCGTCGCGCGCACCGGTCAGCCACTCGTGGACCGTCGTGACGTTCGTGGTCTTCTGCGCGACCAGGTCCGACTCGGTCAACCGGCGGAACTCGGCACTCGCGTCCTCGTCCTGCGGGTACGCGTCCGGGAACATCCGGACCGCCACGGGGTCCGACGCCAGGTCGCCGGCGAGGACCTGCTGCAGCTGCTCGGTGAGCGACGTGAGGACGGAGCGCTCGCCGGAGGACATGCCGAGGTGGACGCCGTCGGCGCGGCGGACGAACGGGATCACGTGGTCGGGGCCTTGTCCACGGAGGCCTGCAGGCCGTAGCCGTGCATCGCCTCGACGTGGGCCTCCATCGCCTCGCGCGGGCCGGTCGCGACGATCGCCCTGCCCTCGTCGTTCACCTGCCGCATCAGCCGCTCCGCCTTCGGGCGCGGGAACCCGAAGTACTGCTGGAAGACGTAGGTGACGTACGACATCAGGTTCACCGGGTCGTCCCACACGACCGCGACCCAGGGGGAGTCCGGTCGGACGCTCGTGCGCTCGTCCACGTCGGGCGTCAGCATGGTCATGGAACCAGGGTGACACGAACGGGCGGCCTCGGTACGATCGTGGGGTCGCGACTGGCGTTGGATGGGTCACCATCGGGAAGCGACACCTGACACGGTGCGCGGCCGTACGCCTGGGCCGCGCCCCACCGTCCACCTCGTCGTGCACGCGCGCGACGGACAGACAACGAGGAGTCCCGTGTCCATCACCGATCTGCCCCCCGCGGCCGACACCACCACCTTCAACGCCCCCCTCAGCCAGGTCGACCCCGAGATCGCACGCGTCCTCGAGCAGGAGCTCGGCCGCCAGCGCGACACCCTCGAGATGATCGCGTCCGAGAACTTCGTGCCGCGCGCCGTGCTCGAGTCGCAGGGCTCCGTCCTCACCAACAAGTACGCCGAGGGCTACCCGGGCAAGCGCTACTACGGCGGCTGCGAGTACGTCGACGTCGCCGAGCAGCTCGCCATCGACCGTGCCAAGGCGCTCTTCGGTGCCGAGTACGCCAACGTGCAGCCGCACTCCGGCGCGACCGCGAACGCAGCCGTCCTGCACGCCATCGCCTCGGCCGGCGACACGATCCTCGGCCTCGAGCTCGCGCACGGCGGGCACCTGACCCACGGCATGAAGCTCAACTTCTCCGGCCGGATCTACAACGCCGTCGCGTACGGCGTCGACCCCGAGACGTTCGAGGTCGACTACGACGACATCCGCGCGAAGGCTATCGAGCACCAGCCGCAGGTCCTCATCGCCGGGTGGTCCGCCTACCCACGGCAGCTCGACTTCGCCAAGTTCCGCGAGATCGCGGACGAGGTCGGCGCGAAGCTCTGGGTCGACATGGCGCACTTCGCCGGCCTCGTCGCCGCCGGCCTGCACCCGTCCCCGGTGCCGCACGCTCACGTGGTGTCCTCGACGGTGCACAAGACCCTCGGCGGCCCCCGCTCCGGCATCATCCTGTCCAACGACGAGTCGCTGTTCAAGAAGCTCAACTCGGCCGTGTTCCCGGGCCAGCAGGGCGGTCCGCTCATGCACGTGATCGCCGCCAAGGCCACCGCGTTCCTGCTCGCCGGCACGCCGGAGTTCAAGGAGCGCCAGGAGCGCACCATCCGCGGCGCGCAGGCGCTCGCCGAGCGTCTGACGGCCGACGACGCGAAGGCCGCCGGCATCGACGTCCTGACCGGTGGCACCGACGTGCACCTCGTGCTGGTCGACCTGCGGACGTCCGAGGTCGACGGCAAGCAGGCCGAAGACCTGCTGCACGAGGTCGGCATCACCGTGAACCGGAACTCCGTGCCGTTCGACCCGCGTCCGCCGATGGTGACCTCGGGTGTCCGCATCGGCACCTCGGCGCTGGCCACCCGCGGGTTCGGCGACGCCGAGTTCGCCGAGGTCGCCGACATCATCGCGCTGACGCTCATGCCGAACCCCGACATCGCGGCGCTCTCGGCCCGGGTGAAGACCCTGACCGACGCGTTCCCGCTCTACGCGTGAGCGGCGCGCTCCCCCGTTCCCTCTGGGCTGGTGAGGGCAGTGCCGTCCGTATCGACGGCACCGCCCTCGCTGCCCGGACGCTCGACGAGCTGCGCGTCCGCATCGACCGGTTGCACGAGCACGGCATCCGGCCGGGGCTCGGCACGATCCTCGTCGGCGAGAACCCCGGGTCGCTGTCCTACGTCGCGGGCAAGCACCGCGACTCGGCGCAGATCGGGCTCGACTCGCATCGGATCGACCTGCCCGCCACCGCGTCCGCCGCCGACATCCGTGCCGCGATCCTGCAGATGAACGACGACCCCCGGGTCACCGCGTTCATCGTCCAGCTCCCGCTGCCGCAGGGGATCGACCCCACCCCGATGCTCGAGCTGATGGACCCGGCGAAGGACGCCGACGGCCTGCACCCGACGAACCTCGGTGAACTCGTGCTCGCCGTGCCCGGTGGCGCCGGCACGATCGACGCCCCGCTGCCGTGCACCCCGCGCGGCATCGTGGCGATGCTCGAGGCGTACGACATCCCGATCCGGGGTGCGCACGTCACGATCATCGGGCAGGGCCTGACCGTCGGGCGCCCGCTCGGCCTGCTGCTCACCCGCCTCGAGGCCACGGCGACGCTGACGCACTCGCTGACCGCCGACGTCGCGGCCGAGTGCCGACGTGCCGACATCGTCGTCGCGGCGGCCGGGGTCGCGGGCCTGGTCCAGCCGGACTGGGTGCGGCCCGGTGCCGCGGTCATCGACGTGGGCATCACCCGCATCGTGAACGAGGAGACCGGCAAGGCTCGCCTCCGCGGGGACGTCGACCCGGCCGTGGCGTCCGTCGCGGGCTTCATGTCGCCGGTCCCCGGTGGCGTCGGGCCGATGACGCGGGCGATGCTGATGAAGAACGTGGTCGAGGCCGCGGAGCGCCACCTGAAGTAGCGCGCGGGCCGCGGTCCGATTCGCCGACGCCGCACCGAGTCTCGGCCTGGTGCTACGGTCTCGCCATGGGGGAAGAACGACTGCTGACCGAGCCGGTCCTGCGACCGCGACCCGAACCGTCGCAGCTGACGAAGGACGCCCGCTGGCTCGTCGTCATCGTGCTGCTGTGCATCCTGTTCCAGCAGCCCGGGTCGACCTGGAGCCTGGACGCCCAGCACGCCGGGCAGCAGTACTCGTTCGTGTCCCACCCGTCGCTCGGGTGGACGATGCTGACGGTCGGGTTCGCGGTCGTCGGGTTCGTCGTGGCGATCGCCCGCCGCGGAGCCCGTCGGTTCGACGAGCACACCGTGATGGGCCTGGCGCTCGCGGGCGTGCTCGGGACGACAGTGCTCGTCTGGCTGCTCATGCCGGCGCAGATGGCGTGGCTGCAGTGGGCCGTCGAGCACGGTCGGACGCACCCGTTCGTCCTCGGGAACGTCGTGGAGCACGTCCGGTACGCGGACTACACCGGCTGAACGCGCTCCGACGACCGGTCCCAAGAGGTCCTGCGGCCGGTCCTTTCGCGCTCAGCGACACCTCACGGGCGGTCGAGCGCGTGAGGTGTCGCTGCGCGCGAAACTCCGCGCCCGGCGCAAGCGTTGCCTGCGCTCGGCGCAGGCGTTGCCGGCGCCGGGCGCGCGTCAGTCGCGCCGGGCGCCCTGCGCGGCGTGCACGGTGAAGACGTTCGGCTCGCGGTACCCGGCCGCGGCGAAGGCGGCGGTGACGGCCGCGGTGATCGCACCACGGGCCTCCCGGTCGACCAACGCGATCGCAGCACCACCGAAACCACCGCCGGTCATGCGAGCGCCGACCGCGCCGTGCTCGACGGCGGTCGCGACCGCCAGGTCGAGCTCCGGCACGGAGATCTCGAAGTCGTCGCGCATGGACTCGTGCGACGCGACGAGCAGCGAGCCGATCGCCCGCGGCCCCTGCTCGCGGAGCGTGCGGACCGTGTCGAGGACGCGCTGGTCCTCGGTCACGACGTGTCGGACGCGGCGGAAGGTCTCGTCGTCGAGGAGCTCCTGCGCACGCGGCAGGTCCTCGACCGTGACGTCGCGGAGCGCCTCGACCCCGAGGACCTCGGCGCCCTTCTCGCACGACGCACGGCGCGCGGCGTACCCGCCGGTGGCGTGGGCGTGCTCGACGCGGGTGTCGATCACGAGGACCTCGAGACCGTTCGCCTCGAGCGCGAGGTCGACGACCGCCGTGTCGAGCGTGCGGCAGTCGAGGAAGACGACGGCGTCCTGCTCACCGAGGAGCGACGCGGACTGGTCCATGATGCCCGTCGGGGCCCCGACGGCGTGGTTCTCGGAGTACTGGCCGACGCGGGCCAGGGTCTTGCGGTCGAGCCCGAGCTCCCACAGGTCGTTGAACGCCAGGGCGACGCCGCACTCGATCGCGGCGCTGGACGACAGCCCCGCGCCGACCGGCACGTCGGAGTCGATGAAGACGTCGAACCCGGTCTTGCCGGTGAGGTCGGCTCCCTGCTCGCGCAGCGCCCAGGCGATGCCGAACACGTACGCCGACCAGCCGTCCATCGCGTCGGGCGAGAGCTCGTCGAGCGAGAGCGACACGGGACCGCCGGCCTCGTCGAAGGCCGAGGCGACCCGGATCACCCGGTCCTCGCGCGGGGCGATCGACGCGGTGGTTCGGCGGTCGATCGCGAACGGCAGGACGTAGCCGTCGTTGTAGTCGGTGTGCTCGCCGATCAGGTTGACCCGACCCGGGGCGGAGTACTGCACCGCGGGCTCGTACCCGTAGACCTGCTGGAACGTCATGCTCGTTCGATCCCTCCTCGGATGAACTCGGCCGCCTTCTCGGGCACGAGGTCCCCGATCCAGGCGCCCATGGCGGCTTCGCTGCCGGCCAGGAACTTCAACTTGTCCGCCGCGCGACGCGGCGAGGTGATCTGCAGCATCAGCCGCACGGTGTCGCGGGCCGTGTGCACCGGCGCCTGGTGCCATGCGGCGATGTACGGGGTGGGGTCGCCGTAGAGGGCGTCGAGACCACGCGTGAGCCGGAGGTGCATGTGCGCGAGCTCGTCCTTCTCGGCGTCGGTGAGCCCGGCGAAGTCCGGCACGTGCCGGTGCGGCAGCATGTGGATCTCGATCGGCCAGCGCGCGGCGAACGGCACGAAGGCGGTGAAGTGCTCCCCGGCGAGGACGACGCGTTCCGAGGCACGCTCGTTCGCGAGGTGCTGCTCGAACAGGTCCGGCCCGAACCGCTCGATCGACGCGAGCAGCCGCTGCGTGCGCGGGGTGACGTACGGGTACGAGTAGATCTGCCCGTGCGGGTGGTGCAGCGTGACGCCGATCGCCTCGCCCCGGTTCTCGAACGGGAACACCTGCTGGATGCCGGGCATCGCCGACAATGCGGCTGTGCGGTCCGCCCACGCTTCGACCACGGTGCGGGCGCGCGACTCGGAGATGGACGCGAACGAGCCCGAGGTCTCGGGGGAGAAGCACACGACCTCGCACCGGCCGACCGACCGGAGCTGGCGGTTCAGGCCGACGTCGCTGAGGGACTCGAGCGAGGTGGGGGCGTCGTCCGCCTCGAGCAGGGGGCCGAACGACGGTGACCGGTTCTCGAAGACGGCGACGTCGTATCGGCTGGGGATCTCGGACGGGTTCGCCGCGGTCTGCGGCGCGAGCGGGTCCTGGTCGGCGGGCGGCAGGAACACGCGGTTCTGCCGCGACGCCGCGATGGACACCCACTCGCCCGTCAGGACGTCCTGACGCATCCGCGCCGTCTCCGGTCGCGGGTCGAGCACGCGCTCGTCGATGCTGCGCTCGGCGGGCAGCGTCGAGTCGGCGTCGTCGAAGTAGATGAGGTCGCGGCCGTCCGCGAGCTTCGTCACGCGCTTGGTGATCACCCGACCACCCTAGCGCGCATCCGAAGCATTGCGAAAGACTCCGGAAGCAAGCGAAACTGTCCTCATGACGGACGACGACCTCTCCTTCCTGGCCGGCTCGCTCCCCGCGCCGCTGCGTCAGGACCGCATCGTCTCCATCGTCGAGGGGGCGCCCGGCATGGTCCGGACGGTCGCCCTGGCAGCGTCCCTCGGAACCAGCGAGGTGACCGTCCGGCAGGACCTCGCCTCGCTCGAACTGGAGGCGCGGATCCGGCGGGTGCACGGCGGTGCGGTCCGCCTCGGGGCCGGTTCCGGCGAGCGGCCCTTCGAGGAGACCGCCGTGGAGCACCAGGTCGCGAAGGCGGCGATCGGTCGTGCGGCCGCGGCGCTCGTGCGCTCCGGCCAGTGCGTCGTGCTCGACGTCGGCACCACCCCGGCGGCCGTCGCCGAGGCCCTGGTCGCCCGCACGGACCTGGTCGACCTGACCGTCGTCACGAACTCCCTCACGACGGCCCTCGCCCTCGAACGGGCGGTGCCGCGGTTCACCGTCGTCGTCACCGGCGGCACGTTGCGGCCGCTGCAGCACTCCCTCGTGGCGCCGTTCAACAACACGCTGCTGCCGCTCATCGCCGCGGACGTCGTGTTCCTCGGCGGCACCGGGGTCGACGTCGAGCACGGACTGACGAACGTGAACCTGCCCGAGACCGAGGCGAAGCGCATGCTCGCGGCGACCGCTCGGCGTACGGTCGTGGTCGCGGACGGGTCGAAGTTCGGCCGGGCCCACCTCGGGGTCGTCCGCGCGCTCGAGGACATCGACGTCGTCGTCACCGCCGACACCACGGCGGAAGCGGTCGCCCCGATCCGGGCGGCCGGCGCCGAGGTCGTGGTGGCCGACGGCAGCGACCGCGACACGGCAGCAGGAACCGGAAGGAACGACATCCCATGACCGCAGCAGCACCCACCGGTGGCCAGTATCACCTCCGCCACGCCGGACCCGACGGGGTCGTCGAGGCGGTGGTCACCGAGGTCGCCGCGGGCATCCGCGAGCTGCGGGTCGCCGGGTTCGACCTGACCGAGCCGTTCCCCGTCTCGGAGCAGCCGCCGGGAGCGAACGGCATCGTGCTCGCACCGTGGCCGAACCGGGTCGCCGGCGGCGTCTGGCAGCTCGACGGCAAGCGGCAGCAGCTCGACGTCTCGGAGCCGAAGTACGGCAACGCCTCGCACGGACTGCTCCGGTTCGCGCCCTACCGGGTCGTGTCCCAGACCGAGTCGGGCATCGTGCAGGAAGCGACGATCCACCCGCAGCACGGCTGGCCCTTCACGCTCGAGACCCGCGTGCACCACGAACTCGTCGACGACGGCATCCGGGTCACGCACGAGGTCGTGAACCGCTCGGGCGTGCGCGCGCCCTTCGCGATCGGCGCACACCCGTACCTCCGTGCCGGCGACACCCCCGCGGACGACCTCGTCGTCAGGCTCGACGCCGCGACGGCGTTCACCGTGGACGAGCAGAAGGTGCCGAACGGCTCGGTGCCGGTGGACGGTACGGAGTACGACCTCCGGCAGGGCCGCCGGGCGGGGGACTCCGACCTCGACACCGCCTACCGCGACATCACCCCCGACGCCGAGGGTGTCCGCCGCACGACGCTGCACGGGCCGGAGGGCGACGGTGTCGAGCTCTGGCAGGACGATTCGTTCCCGTACGTGCAGGTGTTCACGTCGCGCGAGTTCCCACGCGGGGACGGCACGGGGCTGGCGGTGGCGGTCGAACCGATGACGGCACCGGCGAACGCGCTCAACTCCGGCGAGGGCCTGCGCTGGCTCGAGCCCGACGAGTCGTGGACCGGCTCGTGGGGCATCCGCCGCGTCTGGTCCTGACCGGCTCGTTCCGCTGCATGCGGCACGACGAAGGCCCCGCCGGTGTTCCGGCGGGGCCTTCGTCGTTCGTCGTTCGTCAGTCGTCAGGCGCGGCGCATGCGGAGCGCCTCGACCGCGAGGGACTCGGACGCGTACCGCCCGACCTCCTGCGCCCATGCGGGGTCGTCGCCGCGGAGGGCGATGAAGTCCTTGCGCTGGCGGCACACGTACCCGAGGACCGCGGTGGCGGTGGCGACCTCGGCGAAGTCCTTGCGGATGTGGCGGGTCGTGACCTGGGCGTTCCGGCGGAGGGTGTCGAGCAGGAGCTCGTTGCTCATCGTCGTGTTGGTCGCGGTCGCGAGCTCGACGATGCGGCGCGCGTCACCGGTGCTGCTGGTCGGCGTGGCTTCGATGGGCTCGATCACGGTGTACCCCGTTCGTTCTGCGATGGTGCGGTGGTGCCGGACCCGGCGATCGGATCCGGGAACGACACTATCGGCGTCACGCCAACAGTCCGCTGAACGCTGACTGGACTGTGCGGTGGAACGGCCATGAACTGGCTGAGGGGGACTTGTACCCCGGTCGGTCGATCAGGCGGTCAGGCGCACTGCTCGCCGCGAGGCGGGGTCGCGAGCTCCTCGAGGGCTCCGTCGATCTTCGCCGCGAGGTACCGGTAGCCGTCGTCGTTGAGGTGCTGCCCGTCGCCGGCCGCGTAGCTCGCGCTGTTCATCTTCGTGAACCACTGCCGGTCGAGCGCGTCGACAAACGGGACGCCCGCAGCGTGAGCGCCGGCGGCGACCGCGGCCGAGATGCCGGCGGTGGTCTCCGCCCGTGGCTGCGGGGCGGAGGGACCGATGGCGACGACGACGGCGTCCGGCCACTGCCGCTTCGCCGTCCGCAGGGTCCGCTCGACCCGGGCCTCGAGGGCGTCCGCGCTGACGAGCCAGTCGTTCTGGCTGCCCTGCACGATGACGAGCGCCGGGTCGAGGGCTGCCCGCCGCTCGATCCGCGAGACGTAGTTCGACCGCGTCGAGCTGGTCGCACCCGTGTTCACGTACCCACTGCCCGGCACACCGTCGATGGTGGCGTCCCAACCGCGATCGGCCACGAGGTCCTGCGCCCACCCGTGCGTGCCGTCGTACGAGCCGCGACCGGTCGTGTACGAGTCACCGACGATGAGCACGTCCGAGCCGCGGGCGATGGCGGAGGCCGCTCGGGTCGCGGACACGTTCGCCGTCCCCGGGACCGACTGGCAGGCATCCGAGACGGCGGGCAGCATGACGAGGAACCCGGCGACGCCGAGGCTCATCGCGCCGAGGGCGACCGCCGGCATCAGGCGTCGCCTCCGGCGTCGTCGTCTGAGCGGCAGCGAACGGGGACCGTCCGGCCATCCGCCGTCGGTTCGTCGGGCCACGGCCGGGATTCTACGCGGCGCAGTCCGGACGGCAGGTGACCGCCTCCCGAGTGTCCCTGAACGCGCCACGGTCGTCAGATCGGGACGGATGACGCAGGCGATCGGCCACGGCCCTCGATTACGTTGAGCCTTGCTCCGATCCTTCCGCCGACAGGGAGGCAGCGGCAACGCCCGCGTTCGAGGTGGAGCACACACTCATGGAGGTTCAGGATGGCGTTCGTCACTGTCAGCGATGGTGCGGAGATCTTCTACAAGGACTGGGGGCCGCGTGACGCGCAGCCCATCGTCTTCCACCACGGATGGCCCCTGTCCGCGGACGACTGGGATGCCCAGATGCTCTTCTTCCTGGCGAACGGCTACCGGGTGATCGCGCACGACCGCCGCGGGCACGGACGGTCGTCGCAGATCGGCACCGGCCACGACATGGACCACTACGCGAGCGACACGGACGCGCTGGTCCAGCACCTCGACCTGCAGAACGCGATCCACATCGGTCACTCCACCGGTGGCGGACAGGTCGCGCGGTACGTCGCGCAGTACGGCGAGCCGCAGGGACGGGTCGCCAAGGCGGTCCTGGTGTCCTCGGTGCCGCCGATCATGCTGCAGAGCGACGCCAACCCCGAGGGCACGCCGATCTCGGTGCTCGACGGGTTCCGGAGCGCGCTCGCCGCGAACCGGGCCGAGTTCTATCAGGCCGTCGCCGAGGGGCCGTTCTACGGCTTCAACCGGGCCGGTGCCGACGTCTCCGCCCCGGTGATCGCGAACTGGTGGCGACAGGGAATGATGGGCAGCGCGCTGGCGCACTACGAGGGAATCAAGGCGTTCTCCGAGACCGACCAGACCGAGGACCTCAAGGCCATCTCGGTTCCGGTCCTCGTCACGCAGGGCGACGACGACCAGGTGGTGCCGTACAAGGCCGCGTCGATCAAGCAGGCCGAACTCCTCAGCAACGCGACCCTCAAGATCTACGAGGGCTACCCGCACGGCATGCTGACGGTCCACGCCGACGTCATCAACCCGGACATCCTCGCCTTCCTCAAGAGCTAGGCGGACCCGTCCTGGAAGGGGCGCGCCCCGGCACTCCGCCGGGCGCGCCCCTTCCGCGTGCGCGCAAGGGGCCTGCTATGGCGTGACGCACCGCCGCGCACATCCGAGTCGAATGACCGACGAGCCGGGCGAGCGATCCGTCTAGCGTCCTTCGACATGCAGACCGAACGACTGGAGCAGGCCGACCGGGAGCTCGCAGCGCTCCACGCGGGTCGGCGGGAAGCCGTCCGCGAGATCGTCGTGGACGCCGTGCACCGCGGCGAACTCGCACCGTCGAGCCGCGCCTTCATCGTCCGCGTGACGGGGTCGACGTTCCTCGCCGACGTGCTCACCGAGGCGATCGCCGAGCGCGCCGCAGCGCCACGGGCCGTGGAGCCCATCGCCACGTCCGACGAGCGGGCCACCGGTCCGGGTGACCGAGTCGGATGACGCTTGGGGACGGGCCCCGTCACCTGTTCCGATGGTGCTGACGCGACCACCAGCACGAAGGAGCAGACGATGCCGGACGAACCCACCTCTCCGCACCACGAGACACCTGCCGTCGGGAACCCCGACCTCCCGCAGGAGGGACTGGTCAACATCGCGGACGACAGCGCCGCCGACGCGATGACGGGACCGCAGAACCCGACGCTCGCGGCGCAGTTCCCGAGCCAGCTCAACGCACCGGCGACGGACATCAGCACCCAGGCGTTCTTCTGGTCCTCGTTCAACATCTCGCCTCGACGGGTGCAGCGCGGCGGGTGGGCGCGGGAGCTGACCCAGTCCGACTTCGCGCTCTCCGACGAGATCGCGGGCGTGAACATGCACCTCGAGGCCGGCGGCATCCGGGAGCTGCACTGGCACCAGACCGCGGAGTGGGCGCTGATGACCCGCGGAGCCTGCCGGGTCACCACGTTGAGCCGCGAGGGGCTGCCGAGCGTGGAGGACGTGTTCGAGGGGGACCTCTGGTACTTCCCCGCGGGCCTCCCGCACTCCTTGCAGGGCCTCGGGCCGGACGGCGCCGAGTTCGTCCTCGCCTTCGACAGCGGCGAGCAGTCCGAGAGCAACACCCTCCTGCTGACGGACTGGTTCGCCCACACCCCGCCGGACGTGCTGGCGAAGAACTTCGGCGTCGCGCAGGAGGCGTTCGCGGACCTGCCGCTCCACGACCTCTGGATCTTCCCCGGTGAGGTCCCCGGCGACCTCGAGCAGGACCAGCTCGCCGCGGGTGTGGAGTGGGGCGGCACCGAACCCGTCATCTTCCGGATGGCCAAGACCGCGCCGCACTACGAGAACAGCGGCGGCAGCATCCGGATCGCGGACAGCACGAACTTCCCGGCGGCGAAGACGGTCGCCGCGGCGCTGACGGTCGTGCAGCCCGGGTCGATGCGGGAGCTGCACTGGCACCCGAACGCCGACGAGTGGCAGTACTACCTGAAGGGGCAGGCGCGCATGACCGTGTTCAACACCGGGCCCCACGCGAACACCATGGACTTCAAGGCCGGCGACGTCGGGGTCGTGAAGCGGAACCTCGGGCACTACGTGGAGAACACCGGCACGGAGCCGCTGATCTACATCGAGACGTTCCGGAGCGACCACTACGAGGAGGTCTCGCTCGCGAACTGGCTCGCCCACCTGCCGCCGTCGCTGGTGTCGCAGCACCTGAACATCCCCGAGGCGGTGCTCGCGACGTTCCCGCGGGGGTCGCAGGGGATCGTCCCGCTGCGCTAGTTGCCGGACGAACGGGCGGCAGCCGAAGACTGTGGGCCCCGTGGGGCTCGAACCCACGACCCTCGGATTAAAAGTCCGGTGCTCTACCAACTGAGCTAGAGGCCCTCACCCGCAAGGCTAGCGGGTGAGGGCCTCCAGTTCGGAACCGTTGTCCTGGGGTCAGCTGCGCCGACCCGTGAGGGTGCGCAGGAGCCAGACGATCACCGCGACGATGAGCAGCACGATCCCGACCCAGAGCAGGAACTTCAGGCTCGCGGTGAAACCACCGACGAACAGCAGGACGACCGCGATCACGGCCAGGATGATGAGCAGGGCGTTCATGGAGGGTCCTCTTCTTCACGTCCGGGAGGGGTGCCTCCCTGGCGGTGCACGGTACCCGGATCTGGCCGGTTGCGTTCTCGGCGAACGGGAGACGAGAACGTCACCGGCCGTGTCTACACTGACGCGGTGCCTCGCGATCACCACCGTCCCGTCCACTTCACCGACCAGGAGTTCGCCGCGATCCAGGGCGGCGAAGACCCTGCCGTGGTGAACCGCGTCGCGCACGAGACCGCGAACGCCCTGCTCCACCGCGTGCGGCAGGACCCGGACCCGGCGGTCGTCGAGCGCCTGGTCACCTACACGGACGTCCACGGCATCGACGCGATCGCCGAGCTGTGGGCGCGCGTCGGGGCGCACACCCTGCCCGGGGCCCTGTGGCGGATCTACCTCGTCCGGACGGTGATCCGGCAGAACCCGACGGAGATCGCGTACTTCTTCGAGCGCGGCGCAGAGCGCATCGGCACGATCGACCAGGCCGTCGCGGGTGCCGAGGAGCCGACGGGGCCGGCCGAGATCCTCACGCTGGCGGACCGGATCCTGCACGGCCTGTACACGGGCGACCTCGCGGTGGCGCTCGACCGCGGTGCGGCGTTCTGCCGGCTCACCGCGGCGGGGGCGACCTCGGTGGCGGACGACTCCGACCTGACCGCGGACGACCGAGCGAGCGAGCTGACGACGCGGGCACTCCGTCTGACGGAGCTGGCGGCTGACCTCACCGAGGCGGCGGCGCTCTGGCGTCGCGACAGCCTGGACTGAGCGAGCGGCGGGGCGGACCCGCACCGCGCCTCCAGGCAGAAGCCGCAAGACCGGCCGGAAGCCGCAAGACCAGGCAGAAGCCGCAAGACCGGGCAGAAGCCGAAGGACCAGCCGGAAGCGGGCAGAGAAAAACCGGGCCGCAGAAGCGCCTCTCGGCGCGAGGCCGCTCGAAGCGGCGAATTTTGGAGCCCGGGGCTTGCTGCGGCCCGGCGAGATCGATTCTACGAGACGTCGGCCGTGCGCACGACCCGTGTTCACTCTCGGTGGACACGACGGGGTGTCGGGCGCGCCCCGGACAAGACCACGACCGCGCCCCGTACAACACCACGACCGTGCCCCGCGCAGCGCCACGACCGCGCCTCGGACCCGGTCAGGGACGCCGCGCCTGAGTGAGTTCGAGAACTCCTCCAATCCGACGGCCCGAGGGTGCCGAATCATCACCGTGGCAGGCATCACCGCCAGCCACATGCGAGGGCCCCGTGCGACCCGGTCCGCTCCCTGGCGGTCAATTCCCTGCGGGTCACACGGGCCCTCGTCCTGCTCTGACCACGCGACCCGAATGCGTGGTCAGAGCGGAACTCACAGGTCGATCGCAACCGGGAGGAGGGAAACCTGCAATGCTTGCACTCGTGGAACGCGACACCGAGAGCTGGAGCTCAGCCGAGCCGGCTCAGGCGTCGCCCGACGACCTCCTGTCCAGGGTGGCGACCGGCGACCAGGCTGCCTTCTCCGAACTGTACGACGTGCTGTCCGGCCGGGTCCTCGGTCTCGTGACGCGCCTCCTCCGGGACCGCGCGCAGTCCGAAGAGGTCGCACAAGAAGTCTTCCTCGAGGTCTGGCAACAGGCCACCCGCTACGACCGCAAGCGCGGCACGGCGGCGAGCTGGATCCTCACCATGGCGCACCGCCGAGCGGTCGACCGGGTGCGGGCCTCGCAGTCCTCCCACGACCGCGACACGAAGATCGGCATCCGCGACTTCGAGGCCGGCTTCGACCAGGTCTCCGAATCGGTCGAGATCCGGATCGAGCACGAACGGGTCAGCCGGGCGCTCGGGAAACTCACCGAGTTCCAGCGCCAGGCGGTCCAGCTCGCGTACTACGGCGGCTACTCGCACAGCGAGATGGCCGAACACCTCGGTGTCCCGATCGGCACCGTCAAGACCCGTCTCCGTGACGGGATGATCCGACTCCGCGATGAAATGGGGGTGACATCATGACCGAGCACCACGACGATCCTGCACTGCTCACGGGCTCGCACGCCCTCGACTCCCTGTCGGACGACGAGCGCGCGCTGCTCGAGGCCACGCTGTCCTCCTCACCGGAGCTGCAGGCCGAGACGGACTCGCTCCGCGAGACCGCGCTCCAGCTCGCCTACGCCGTCGACCCGATCGAGCCCCCGGCGTCGCTCAAGGCCTCGCTGATGGCCCAGATCGCGTCGATGCCGCAGGCACCGCCGCTCACCTCGGCTCCGGCGACCTCCGCACCGTCGACGACGTCGACTGCCACTGCTCCTCCGCTATCCACTCCCGTCCCCGAGATGGACGGTGACGCCGGCCAGGAGGCACGGTTCACCCCCGCCCCGTCGGTCACCACTCGTCGTGGTCGGGCCGAGACCGCCGCGCAGCGCCGCTGGTTCCAGCGTCCGGCTGCGGCCCTCTCCGCCGCAGCCGCGGTCGCGGTCGTGTTCCTCGGCGTCGGACTCGGCGTCGGCACGTCCTTCACCCCGTCGAACGAGCCTGGCCCGGGCACGACGCAGGCGAGCAGCGGACTCGACCGGATCTACGCCGCGTCGGACTTCAAGCGGAGCACCGCGAAGGTCGCCGGCGGCGGGACGGCCACGGTCGTCTGGTCGAACGACCTCGGCAAGTCCGCGGTCATCCTCGACGGTGTCGCGCAGGCTCCGAAGGGCAAGACCTACCAGCTCTGGTACATCGGCTCCGAGGGCACCGGCGGCAAGATCACCGCGGCCGGACTGCTCGACGGGTCGACCGACGGTGTGAACGCTGCGGTGCTCGCAGGCAGTCGGTCGCACGACGTGACGATCGGCATGACCGTCGAGCCCGAGGGCGGTTCGAAGCAGCCGACGACGACCCCGATCATGGCGGTCACCACGGCCTGACCGCCGGACACCGCTCTCCCCTCGCGTGGCACGATCCGCGAGGGGAGTGTTGTGCGTGGGCGGGCTCCGGCGGCTCGGGTCGGGCGGCGGCGGGCGGTGCGGGCGGCGTGCGGCGGCGGGCGGGCGGTGCGGGCGGCGGCGTGCGGTGCGGGCGGCGGCGGGCGGGTGCGTGCGGCGGCGGGCGGGCGGGCGGGTGCGTGCGGCGGCGGGCGGGCGGGCGGCGCGGGGTCGGGCGGGCGCGGGGCGGCGCGGGCGTGGGTCGGCGGCGTGCGGGTGCTTGTGCGTGCGCATGTTCCGACGTCCCACCTGTCGTTCGACGCGTGGTCTGTCGACCGGTACGCATGCATTGTGTGCGTGTGCATGGTGCGACGATCCACGCGTCGATCGTCGGGTGCGATGTCGGAATGTGCGTGCGCATGTTGCGACGCCCCCGACGCCCCCGACGTCGGCACAGGGCCGCGCGCACTGGACGCAAGCAACGAGGCCCGGTGCCGTCCGTGGCGGACGGGCACCGGGCCTCCAGGCAGAGCGTCAGGAGACGCGCCGCGAACTCAACCGAAGCGGCCGGAGACGTAGTCCTCGGTGGCCTGCACGGACGGGTTCGAGAAGATCGTCGCGGTGTCGTCGTACTCGATGAGCTTGCCCGGGTGTCCGGTGCCGGCGATGTTGAAGAACGCCGTCTTGTCGCTGACGCGCGAGGCCTGCTGCATGTTGTGGGTCACGATCACGATCGTGAACTCCTTCTTGAGCTCCTCGATCAGGTCCTCGATGGCGAGGGTCGAGATCGGGTCGAGCGCGGAGCACGGCTCGTCCATCAGCAGCACGTCGGGCTGCACGGCGATCGCCCGCGCGATGCAGAGGCGCTGCTGCTGCCCACCGGACAGGCCCATGCCGGGCTTGTCGAGGCGGTCCTTGACCTCGTTCCAGAGGTTCGCGCCCTGCAGGGACCGCTCGACCACGTCGTCCGCCTCGGAGCGGGACATGCGCTTGTTGTTGAGCTTCACGCCGGCGAGGACGTTGTCCTTGATCGACATCGTCGGGAACGGGTTCGGCCGCTGGAAGACCATGCCGACCTGCCGGCGGACGAGCACCGGGTCGACCCCGGGGCCGTACAGGTCGTCGCCGTCGACCTTGACCGAACCCTCGACGTAGGCGCCGGGGATGACCTCGTGCATGCGGTTGAGCGTGCGGAGGAAGGTGGACTTGCCGCAGCCGGACGGACCGATGAACGCGGTCACGGTGCGGGGCTCGATCGTGATGTCGACGCCCTCGACCGCCTTGAACTTCGAGTAGTAGACGTTGAGGCCGTCGACCTCGATGCGCTTGGACACGTGATTCCTTCGGGGTGGGTGGTGACGCTGGTCGCGGGTGGCGGTGACTAGCGGCTGAGCTTGGGGGCGAAGAGGCGGGTGATGAACCGGGCGAGCAGGTTGAGCAGCATCACGATGATGATGAGCAGCAGCGCCGCGGTCCAGGCCCGGTCGACGAACGGCACCGGGTTGGCGCCCTGCTGCGAGTACTGCGTGTACGCGAACACCGGCAGCGTCATCATCGGGTCCTTGAACAGGTCGTAGTTCATGCTCGCGGTGAACCCGGCCGTGACCAGCAGTGGTGCGGTCTCGCCGATGACGCGGGCGATGGAGAGCATGACGCCGGTGGTGATGCCGGCGAGTGCGGTGGGGAGCACGACCTTGAGGATGGTGAGGTACTTCGGGACGCCGAGGGCGTACGAGGCCTCGCGGAGCTCCATCGGCACGATCTTCAGCACCTCTTCGGTGGAGCGCACGACGATCGGGATCATCAGCACGCTGAGTGCGACCGAGCCGACCAGCCCGAAGCGGGCGCCGGGGCCGAGGAACAGTGCGAACAGCGAGTAGGCGAACAGACCGGCGACGATCGAGGGGATGCCGGTCATGACGTCCACGAAGAACGTGATGCCCTTCGCCAGCGCGCCCTTGCCGTACTCGACGAGGTAGATCGACGTGAGCAGGCCGATCGGCACCGAGATGAGCGCCGCGAACAGCGTGATCTCGAGCGTGCCGATGAGGGCGTGCACGGCGCCGCCACCCTCGGAGATGACGCCGCGCATCGAGTACGTGAAGAAGTTCGCGTCGAAGCGGGCGAGGCCGTCGGCGAGGACCGTCCAGAGCAGCGACACCAGCGGCAGCACCGCGATGACGAACGCGGTGACGACCAGCGACGTGATGAGACGGTCGACCGCCTTGCGCCCGCCCTCGACGATGCGTGAGATCACGACGATGAGGACGTCGAACAGGACGGTGCCGAGGAACAGGGCCGCGACGACGTTGAAGTCCTTCACGGCGCCACCGGCGTTCAGCAGGGCGAAGACGAGGACCAGGGCGACCCAGGAGCCGACGAGGAGGAGCCACGGCACCGACTTGTGCAGCTTGCCGTTGGCGTAGGCGTTGCCGGTCATGCCGGTGGGACGGAGGGCGAGGGACATCGGGCGTGACCTCTCAGGAGACCCGCTGGCGCACGATGTAGCGCGCCAGCATGTTGATGACCAGGGTGATGACGAAGAGGATCAGACCCGAGGCGATGAGTGCGTTGAGGGCCGTGCCGGACGCCTCGGCGAACTGCAGGGCGATGTTCGCCGCGATCGTCGACGGGTTCAGCGAGGTGAGCATCTGGAAGGTGACGTTCGTGGACACCGAGAGCACCAGCGCGATCGCCATCGTCTCGCCGAGCGCGCGGCCGAGGCCGAGCATGATCGCGGACACGATGCCGGACTTCGCGAACGGCAGGACCGACATCCGGATCATCTCCCACCGGGTCGCGCCGAGGGCCAGGGCGGCTTCCTCGTTGAGGCGCGGTGCCTGCAGGAAGATCTCGCGCATGACCGCGGTCATGATCGGGATGGCCATGACGGCGAGGACGATCGACGCGGTGAGGATCGTGCGGCCGGTGCCGGACACTTGCCCGGAGAAGAACGGGATCCAGCCGAGGTACTCGTTGAGGAACCCGTAGAAGGGCTTCACGAACGGCGCCAGCACCACGATGCCCCAGAGGCCGTAGACGACCGACGGCACCGCGGCCAGCAGGTCGATCACGTAGCCGAGCACCGGGGCGATGCGGCGGGGCGCGTAGTGCGAGATGAAGAGGGCGATCCCGAGCGACAGCGGCACGGCGATCACGAGCGCGATGAGCGCGGACCAGACGGTGCCGAAGACGAGGGGGCCGACGTAGTCCCAGAAGTTGGTGGCCTGGTTCGGCAGCTCGCCGACCTTGGCGGTGAACGCCGGGATGCTCTGCCAGACCAGGAAGGCGGCGACGAGCACGAGGACGAAGAGGATCAGCCCGCCGGCGATGACCGAGGCGGCGGAGAAGACCCGGTCGCCGACACGGACGACGGCCTTCGGCTTCGGGGTGACGGGGGCCACTGGCTGGGCCGGTGCGGTCGTCATGGGACTCCTGTCGGAGGAACGCCGGGGGAGGCGTCGGGTGGGGGTGTGTCCGGTGGTGCGACCGTCGGGGCTGTGACGGCCGAGCGCCCGGACGCCGGTCAGGTGGGTGGGACCGGCGTCCGGGCGATCAGGGTGCCTTACTTGATGGAGGCGACGGCCTTGGCGGCCTTCTCCGAGAGGTCGTCCGTGAGGGCGGCCGACTTGGCCTCCTTCGCGGCTGCCTCCTGCGCGTCCTTCGAGACGACGTAGTCGAGGTAGCCCTTCACGAGCTTGCCCTTGTCGGCGTCCTTGTACTCCTGGCAGGCGATCGCGTAGGAGACGAGCACGAGCGGCCATGCGCCGTCGGCGGTGTCCTTGCGGTCGATGTCGATCGCGAGGTCGTTGTCCGCGCGGCCTTCGACGACCTTGGAGTCGGAGACGACCTTCGCAGCGCCCTCGGCCGAGATCTCGGTGGCCTTGTCGCCGACCATGAGCTTGGCCTTGTCGAGGTCACCGGCACCGGAGTCGTCGATGTAGGTGATCGCGTTCGAGGCGCTGGCCATGGCCGAGGCCACGCCCGAGGTGCCCTTGGCGCTGTCGCCGACCTGGTACGGGTAGGTCTGGCTGGGCTCTTCGGTCCAGACGTCGCCGGCGTTCGCCGAGACGTACTCGGAGAAGTTCTGCGTGGTGCCCGAGTCGTCGGAGCGGTGGACGACCGTGATGTTGGCGTCCGGCAGCTTCGCGTCCTTGTTGATGGAAGCGATCTGCGAGTCGTTCCACTTGGTGATCTTGCCCGAGAAGATCCCGGCGATGGTCTTCGCGTCGAGCGTGAGGTCCTTGACGCCGTCGACCTTGTAGGCGATGGCGATCGGGGAGATGTAGACCGGGATGTCGATGGCCTTCGAGTCCGCGGCGCAGAGGGCGAACGAGCCGGAGAGCTCCTCGTCCTTCAGGGCGGCGTCGGAGCCGGCGAAGTCCGCGGCACCCGACATGAAGTTCTTGCGGCCGGCGCCGGAGCCGTCGGGCGTGTAGTTGACCGTGAGGCCGGAGGCGACGTTCTGGATGCCGGCGGCCCAGGTGGCCTCGGCCGTCTGCTGAGCGGACGAGCCCGAACCGGTGAGGGTGCCGGAGAGCTTCGAGTAGTCGGTGCCCGAGCTGGAGGAAGAGGAGGGTGCGGTGCTGCCCGCGCCCTCGTTCGCCGCGCACGAGGAGAGCACGACTGCGCCGGCGATCGCGATTGCCGCGACCGTGCCGATTCGCTTGATGTTCACAGGGGTCCCTTCGGGGATGTCAGTGCAGGTGGGACCGCTGCTGGTCCCGTGGGTCGGTGCCGACCCGGGAGCGACTGTAGGGACGCGAGGTGACGGGGATCACCCGCCCCGGTGAACGGGAGGTGAACGAGGGGTTGTGCCGGACGCGGCGCCGTGCGCGGGGACGCCGGCGGGTGCAGGATCGGGAACGTCGTGCACTCCGCAGGAGCATGCAGACGCATGCGCTCGACACGCGGCCGCCGCCTCGCGACGGCGCGGTGCCGGACTGGAGGCGCGGCTCGCCCCGCCGCCGTCGGCCTACGCCGCGACGGTGTTGCGGTGGGTCTCCACGGCGACGAGCCGGCCGTCGGCGATGTGCATCACGGCGAAGTCCCCGACCGAGAGCATCGCGGCGCGGCGGAGGTCGAACCGGCCGCTGTCGTCGGCCGTCGCGGTGGCGATGCGGGCGATGATGTCCGGCAGGACGGGCCCGTGCGAGCAGAGGACGGTCGACTTCGCCTTCTCGAGGCGCTTCTGCACGACGCCCTTCACGTTCGCCGCGCCCCGGTCGTGGGCGTCCTGGCTGATGTCCGGCGTGCTCGAGACGCCGAGGTGGGTCTTCGCCGAGAGCGGTTCGACGGTCGCGAGGCACCGCGCCGCCGTGCTGCTGATGATCTTCTTCGGGCCGAACGCGGCCACGGGAGACGCCACGGCCTTCGCCTGGGTCCGGCCGACCGGCAGGAGCGGACGGGTGGCGTCGGGGCCGTCCCAGTCCGAGCCGGGGACGGTCTTGGCGTGCCGGAGCGCGATGAGCGCGAACGTGCGGTGTTCCTGGGCGGCGACGCGGTCGGCGAACCGGTCGAGGATCGCGACGTCCCGCTCGTACGTCAGCCGGGCGCGGGCGTCGTCGAGGGTGACCCACTCGATCGAGGCGACCTCGTCGTTGGGCGTGAACCTGCCCGCGCGCTCGAACTCCTTCGACGAGACCCGGGCCGCCCAGTAGTGCACGACCTTGTCGCGACCGCTCGGCAGCACGTACTCGGCGGTGCCCAGGGGAGCGCCGAGGTGCACGCGGTACCCGGTCTCCTCGTCGATCTCGCGCACGGCGGTCGTGGGGACGCTCTCGCCCGGGTCGACCTTGCCCTTCGGGAACGAGACGTCCTTGTGGTGGTCGCGGTGCACGAGCAGGACGAACGGAACGCCGTCCTGCTCACGCCAGACGACGGCCCCCGCTGCGACGACCGGCGCTGTGGAGCCGCCGCTCACCGAGTGGAGCGCTTCCGCGCCGAGATCTTCCGCATGAGGACATTCTGCACGTCGTCGAGCGGTCGGCCGTCCTCGTCGGTCGAATGACGCGTCCACTCGCCGTCGGACTCCAGGTGCCACGAGCTGGTGGTGTCCGCCATGGCGAGGTCGAACATCTCCTCGACCTCGTTGACGTGCCCCGGGTCGGACAACCGCACGAGGGCTTCCACGCGGCGGTCGAGGTTCCGGTGCATCATGTCCGCCGAGCCGATGAAGACCGCCGGGTCGCCGTCGTTGTGGAAGGCGAACGCGCGCGAGTGCTCGAGGTACCGGCCGACGACGCTCCGCACGCGGATGGTGTCGCTGACGCCTTCCATGCCCGGCTTCAGCGAGCAGATGCCACGCACCCAGACGTCGATCGGCACGCCGGCCTGGCTCGCCAGGTAGAGCGCGTCGATGATCTGCTCGTCGACCATCGAGTTGACCTTGATCCGGATGCCGGAGGGGCGACCCGCGCGAGCGTGGTCCGCCTCGGTCTGGATCCGCTTGAGCAGCCCCTTCCGGAGGTGCAGCGGCGCGACGAGCAGACGCTTGAACTTCTTCTCGATCGCGTAGCCGGACAGTTCGTTGAACAGGCGCGTGAGGTCCTTGCCGACGACGTCGTCCGAGGTGAACAGCCCCATGTCCTCGTAGATGCGCGAGGTCTTCGGGTTGTAGTTGCCGGTGCCGATGTGGCTGTAGTGCTTGAGCGTCCCGCCCTCTTGCCGGATCACGAGCACCAGCTTGGAGTGTGTCTTCAGCCCGACCAGGCCGTAGACCACGTGCACGCCGGCCTTCTCGAGCTTGCGGGCCCAGGTGATGTTGTTCTGCTCGTCGAAGCGCGCCTTGATCTCGACGAGCGCCAGGACCTGCTTGCCCGCGGCGGCCGCGTCGATCAGGGCCTCGACGATGGGGCTGTCGCCCGAGGTGCGGTACAGCGTCTGCTTGATCGCCAGGACGTGCGGGTCGGCGGCGGCCTGCTCGAGGAACGCCTGCACGCTCGTCGCGAAGGACTCGTACGGGTGGTGCACGAGGACGTCCTTCGCGGCGATCGCGCGGAACAGGTCGGGCTTCGTGTTCGGCTCGCCGGGCTGGAACTGCACCGGGGTCGTCGGCACGTGCTTCGGGTAGTGCAGGTCGGGGCGGGCGATCTTCGAGATCTCGAACAGGCCGCCGAGGTCGAGCGGCGACGGCAGCCGGAAGACCTCTTGTTCGGTGATGTCGAGCTCGCGCACGAGCAGGTCGAGCGTCACCGGGTCCATGTCCTCGGTGATCTCGAGACGGATCGGCGGGCCGAAGCGGCGACGGAGCAGCTCGCGCTCGAGGGCCTGGATGAGGTTCTCGGCCTCGTCCTCCTCGATCTCGACGTCCTCGTTGCGGGTGACCCGGAACACGTGGTGCTCGAGCACCTCCATCCCCGGGAACAGGTCGTCGAGGTGGTTCGCGATGAGGTCCTCGAGCGGGATGAACCGCAGGCGGCCGGAGTTGTCGTCCGGCAGCTTGATGAAGCGCGAGAAGTTCTGCGGCACCTTGAGTCGCGCGAACTCCTGCCGCTGCGACTTCGGGTTGCGCACCCGGACCGCCAGGTTGACCGAGAGCCCGGAGATGTACGGGAACGGGTGCGCCGGGTCCACCGCGAGCGGCATCAGGACCGGGAAGATCTGCTCGTTGAAGTACTCGCGCATGCGCAACCGGTCGGCCTCGTCGAGGTCGGACCAGTGCTCGATGTGGATGCCCGCGGCGTCGAGGTCCGGCTTGAGCGAGCCGATGAAGGCCTGCGCGTGGCGGTCCTGCAGCTCGTGCGCCTTCTTCGCGATGTCCCGCAGGACGTCGGACGGGGCGCGGCCGACGTTGGTCGGCACGGCGATGCCGGTGTCGATGCGGCGCTTCAGCCCGGCGACCCGGACCATGAAGAACTCGTCGAGGTTGGACGCGAAGATCGCCAGGAAGTTCGCCCGCTCGAGGAGGGGCTGCGTGCGGTCCTCGCCCAGCTCGAGCACGCGCTGGTTGAACCGGAGCCAGCTGAGCTCACGGTCGAAGTATCGATCCGTCGGCAGCGACTCGTGCTCGATCTCCACGACCTCGTCGAAGTCGTCGAGGTCCGGTGCGACGGATTCGCCGTCGAGCTGCGGTTCGGTGTCCATGCCCACATCCTGCCACCCGCCCCCTCCGGCCGGGGCTGCTCGGGTGGACGCTGTGGAAACGCGCGGTGAACGGCGCGGTGTGGAGGAGGATCAGGGAGCGGCGTACTGCACGTCGATCGCGTGCTGCTCGAACCCGGAACGACGGTAGAGCGCCAGCGCCGGCTCGTTGTCGCCCTCGACGTAGAGCGCCGCGGCGGCGAGTCCACGACCGGTCAACCGGGCCGTCCCCGCACGCATGAGCACCCCGCCGAGCCGCTGCCCCTGCAGGTCGGGGCGGACGGCCACGGCGTAGAACTCGCCGACGTCGCCCTCGACCTTGAGCCAGCACGACCCCGCCAGTGCGCCGGACTCGTCGCGCAGCAGCAGCAGGTCGTCGCCGGAGAACCAGTCGTCGGCCTCGCGGGCGCGGAGGTCGTCCAGCGTCATCCGGCCCTGCTCCGGGTGGTGTGCGAACGCGGCGGCGTTGAGGGCGAGCCAGTCGGCCTCGGCCCCGGGGTCGCCCGCGCGGAACGACGTCAGGGTGAACCCGGCCGGCACCGCGGGATCGGGTGCGACGTCGGCGATCGGGGCGCGGAGCTGCAGCAGCGTGCGGACGGCGGTCCAGCCGAACCGTGCGGCGAGTGCCCGCGCCGCCGGGTGGTCCCCGTGCGCCCACGCGAGCCGTGGCGCTGGACCGGCCACGGGGGCGGCCCCGCCGTCCTGACCGAGCACCTGCGCGACGAGAGCCGTGCCGAGGCCGCGGCCACGGGCCTCCTGGCTGACCACCAGTTCCAGCTCACCGTCACGCACCACGGCGACCCCGCGGTCGTCCCCGACGACGGTGGCACGACCTGCGCGGACGTCGACCAGCGTCTGGTCCGAGAACGGCGGAGCCTCGCCCGGGGCGGTGAAGCGCGTCAGGTCGACGGTCACTGCTGCGCCGAGAGCCGGTCGGCCTCGTCGTCGTAGACGTTGAAGCGGTACCCGACGTTGCGGACGGTGCCGATGAGGGATTCGAGGTCGCCGAGCTTCGCCCGCAGACGCCGGACGTGCACGTCCACCGTGCGGGTGCCGCCGAAGTAGTCGTAGCCCCAGACCTCGCTGAGGAGCTGCTCGCGGGTGAACACCCGCGACGGGTGCGTGGCGAAGAAGCGGAGGAGCTCGAACTCCTTGAAGGTGAGGTCGAGCGGCCGCCCGCGGACCTTCGCGGAGTAGCTGGCCTCGTCGATGACGACCCCGGACGCCTGGATCTTCGACCCCGTCTGGTTCTTCGACGCGCGTCCGGCGCTGAGGCGGATGCGGGCGTCGACCTCGGCGGGGCCGGCGCTCTCGAGCACGACGTCGTCGACGTTCCACTCGCTGTTCACGGCGGTGAGGCCGCCCTCGGTGACCACGAGGATGATCGGCGTCGTCGAGCCGCTCGTCGCGAGGATCTTGCACAGGGCCTTCGCGCTGGCGAGGTCGGTGCGGGCGTCCACGAACATGAGGTCGCTCTGCGGTGCGTTGACCAGCTGTGCGGCCTCGGCGGGCACGTGGCGGATCCGGTGGCTCAGCAGCCCGAGGCTCGGCAGGACGTCGCCGGGCGCGGCTGAGGTGAGTACCAGGAGCTGGGCCACAGGACCTCCAGGGCGTGGGGGAGTCGTGCACACATCCTAGTGATGCTCGGGAAGCACCTCTCCGACCGGACGGTCGGGACCGGTCCTCTGTCATGATGGGGCACGTGACCGAGCCCGTGCCGCCCACCGATCAGCGTCGTCTCCGGCTGACGTCCGTGCTGCCGGTCTGGCTGCTCGCGGTCGTCGGTGCCGTGCTGGTCCTGACGGTCACGCAGAAGGACTCCTTCGCGTGGCTCCTGCTCGTCTACGTGCTGTGCGTGCTCGTCAGCTTCGTGCTGCAGCTCATCACCGCGACGAAGGACGGCCTGGTGGAACGGATCAGCATCGCGTCCTCCGGCGCGTTCGTCGTCGTGCTCGTCACCGCGGTGGTGCTCCTGGCGCGGTGACGCGCCGCCACTCGCCTGGCGCCGTCAGGCGTGCCGCGTAGACTCGACCCATGGATTCGCTGCTTGCGCTCGAGCTCTTCTACGTCGGTCTCCTCGGCCTGGCGTCGCTCGCGATCGCGTTCGTCTCGGTGACCGTCGTCGTGAAGCTGTTCAAGGGTCAGCGTTGATCGAACTGCCCGAGGGTCTCGCCCCCGAACTCGTCCCGCTGTCCTGGCTCGTCGGCGTGTGGGAGGGCACGGGCGTGGTCGAGTACCCCGTGGGCGACGAAGAGGAACCCCGGAACTACGAGTTCGGCCAGCGCGTGAGCTTCAGCCACGACGGCCTGCCGTACCTCAACTACTCGTCCACGACGTGGCTGCTCGACGAGGAGCGCACCCCGCTCGCCGCCGAGATGGGCTACTGGCGCATCGACCGTCCGGCCGAGCCCGGTGACCGCGGGCCGGCGATGCTCCTCGGCGAGGGGCCGACGCCGTTCAGCACCGTCGAGAGCGTCGAGGCCCTCCGCAACAACAACGACGGCTTCGACGTTGAGGCGGCGATCATCCACCCGACGGGCGTCAACGAGCTCTACGTCGGCCGGGTCCGGAAGGGCCGCATCGACCTGGCGACGGACGCCGTGATGCGCTCGCCGAACGCGAAGGACTACTCGGCCGCCACCCGGCTGTACGGCCTGGTCGAGGGCAAGCTCTTCTGGGCGTGGGACATCGCCGCCCTCGGCAAGGAACTCACCTCGCACGCCTCGGGGCAGCTCGCGAAGGTCGACTGATGAGCGCCTTCGTGGAGCGCGACGGGTTCGTGGGAACGGAGTCGGGCCCCGCCGCGCACTTCGGCAACCCGCTCGGTGAGCAGCGTCTGCTCGCCCGTGGTCGTGCCGTCGTCGAGCTGGGCCTCGGCGTCGTGACGGTGTCCGGTCCGGACCGGTTGTCGTGGCTCAACTCGATCACGTCGCAGCTCCTGCTCGGCCTCGAACCCGGGGTCTCGACCGAGACCCTCGTCCTCGACCAGTCCGGTCGCGTCGAGCACGCCGCCCGCGTCGTCGACGACGGGTCGGTCGCCTGGCTGCTCACCGAGGCCGCCGACGCGGCACCGCTCGCCGCCTGGCTGTCGTCGATGCGGTTCATGCTCCGCGTCGAGGTCACGGACCGCTCCGCCGAGCTCGCCACCATCGGCTGGTTCGGGTCGTCCGCGCCCTTCGCCGCCGTCGAACTGCCGGAGACGCCGCTCGCCGAGTGGGTCGACCCGTGGTCGTCCGTCACGCCCGGCGGGTGGGGCTACGCCGACCTGGAGGCGCACCCCGGCTCCGACTGGACCCTCCGCATCGCGGTGGTCACCCCCGGCACCGCGTCCGCGATCGCCGCGTCGGACGAACCTGCCGCGGGACTCCTGGCGTACGAGGCCCTGCGGATCGCCGCCTGGCGTCCGGCGCTGTCCGACGTCGACGAGCGGACGATCCCGCACGAGCTCGACTGGCTCCGCTCCGCCGTGCACCTGTCGAAGGGGTGCTACCGGGGGCAGGAGACCGTCGCGAAGGTCCACAACCTGGGGCACCCGCCGCGCCGCGTGGTGATGCTGCACCTCGACGGGTCCGACGCGGTGCTGCCGGCGCCGGGCACCCCGGTCGTGCTCGACGAGAAGGAGGTCGGTCGCCTCGTCGCCTCGGCCGTGCACCACGAGCTCGGGCCGGTCGGGCTCGCGATCGTGAAGCGCTCCCTCGACCCGGCGGCGACGCTGACGCTCACCGCCGACGACGTGGTCGTGACCGCGACGCAGGAGACCATCGTCCCGCCCGAGGCCGGCGCCACCGCGAACGTGCCGCGCCTGCCGCGGCTCGGGGCCGTCAAGCGCGGCTGAGTCGCCGGCCGCTCGCCCGCTCGCCCGGTCGGCGTCGGCCTGCGTCGGCGAGGCCAGTTCGAACCGGGCCGTCGACCGTGCCGGTCAGGCCGGCTCGACCGCCGACCACGGCACGCTCAGCTCGCCGAGCCGCCAGCGCGTCACCCCGTGCAGCACCGGCCAACCCCGGTCGCGCATGCCCCGCACCGTCGCGATCCACCGCTGCCGGGGCCCGTACGTGCCGAGCGGCGCAGCGACCGCCCACGCCAGGTCGAGGTCGCGCAGGAACGCGTGTACCCGCTCGCCCGGCACGTTCCGGTGGATGAGCGCCTTCGGCAGCCGCTCCGCGACGATGCTCGGCACGTCGAGCCCGGCGAGCCGCAGGGACACCGTGAACACGCGGGGCGCGAGCTCGTCGAGCGTCACCCACGAGGCCACCCGACCGACCTCGTTGCAGGTCCCCTCGACGAGTGCGCCGCCGGGCTGGAGCCGGTCCTGCATGATCCGCCACGAGGCCGTCACCTCGGACTCGTCGTACTGCCGCAGGACGTTGAACGCGCGGATCACGACGGGGCGTCGGCCGCCGGGCGTCGGCGTCTCGAAGCCGCCGAGCCGGAACGTCACCCCGTCGCGCGTCCCGGCGTTCGCGAGCGCGACACGTGCCGGTTCGATCTCGATGCCGGTGACCTCGACGTCCGGACGGACCCGCGCCAGGCGGTCCCGGAGTTCGAGCGTCGTCGTCGGCCGCGCGCCGTAGCCGACGTCCGCGACGAGCGGGTCGGCGGTCCGCCGCAGGGCGGGCAGCGCGGCGATCCACCGGTCGACGCGGCGGAGCCGGTTGTACCCGGTGGTCCCGCGCGTCACGTTCCCGATGGGCATGCCGTCCAGCGTACGGGCCACGTGCCGCTCGGTAGGATCGGTGGCATGACCTCCACGCTCGTCCTGCTCCGTCACGGCAACAGTGACTGGAACCAGAAGAACCTGTTCACCGGTTGGGTCGACGTCCGACTCAGCGAGTTGGGCGAGAAGGAGGCGAAGCGCGCCGGCGAGCTCATCAGCGAGTCGGGCATCGTCCCGGACGTCCTGTACACCTCCCTGCTCACCCGCGCGATCCAGACGGCGGACATCGCCCTGCTCGAGGCGGACCTGGCCTGGCTGCCGGTCAAGCGCGACTGGCGCCTCAACGAGCGTCACTACGGCGCCCTGCAGGGCAAGGACAAGGCGCAGACCCTCGCGGAGTACGGCGAGCAGCAGTTCATGGAGTGGCGCCGGTCGTTCGACGTGCCGCCGCCCCCCATCGACGACGACGCCGAGTGGTCGCAGTCCGGTGACCGCCGCTACGCCGACCTCGGCGACCAGCTGCCGCGCACGGAGTCGCTCAAGCTCGTGATCGACCGTCTGCTGCCGTACTGGGAGTCGGACATCACGAAGGACCTGGGCGCGGGCAAGACCGTCCTCGTCACGGCGCACGGTAACTCGCTCCGCGCGCTCGTGAAGCACCTGGACGGCATCTCGGACGACGACATCGCCGGTCTGAACATCCCGACGGGCATCCCGCTGGTGTACGAGCTCGACGACGAGTTCCGCCCGACGAAGCCGGCGTACTACCTCGACCCCGAGGCCGCCGCCGCGGGTGCCGCAGCGGTCGCCGCCCAGGGCGCCAAGAAGTAGCACCCCACACACGAACGCCCCGTCGGGTCTCCGGGCGGGGCGTTCGTCGTGTCGTTCCGCCGACTCCCGTCGCGCTGCCGGGAGGAACGGATCACCACATCGGCGACGTGTCGCTTCGGCGACGTGGTCGGCTGCGCGGGCCGCGGCCGGTCAGACGAAGTGCGACGCGATCTCCTGCACGAGGGCCCCGACGTCGTAGGGCTTCGTGGTGTCGACGTGGACGACGGGCATCAGCCCGGTCGGCCCCGCGGTGGGACCGAGCATGTCCCAGGTGTCGATGATGGACGCCAGGTCGCCGTGCACCTCGTGCCGGAGCGGAGCGTCCGGTTCGTACCGGTCGCGCAGCCGTTCGTCGGCCGTGGCGCGGTCGACGTGGCACCAGACCTCGACGGCACGGGGCGAACCGGCCGTCAGGAGCCCGGCGGTGAGGAAGTCCCGGCTCTCCGGCGTGACCCAGACGGCGTCGACGACCACGCCGTTCTCGACCGCGCCGGCCATCGCCCAGACGGTGTCCATCGCGATGCCGCCGAGCGGACGTGAGGCGATCATCGGCCCCACGATGTCCGCGAGGGGCTCCTTGATCCGGTCCTTCGACAAGAACGGGCAGCCGAGCACCTCGGCGAGGGCGGCACCGATCGTGCTCTTCCCCGAACCGGGCATGCCGTTGACGATGATCGCGACCTGGGCCATGCGTCGATCCTCGCGCCCCGCCCCCACCATCGCAAAACGCAACGGCGGCG
>NZ_MJGN01000016.1:90877-113708 GCF_001865065.1 Curtobacterium sp. MCBA15_008
GCCGCCGTTGCGTTTTGCGGGAGCCAGGCGGGAGCCAGGCGGGGGAGAACCCGGGGTCAGACCGCCGCGGTCGCGTTCGAGGCGCCGGTCCAGTCGCCCGTCGCCAGGTACTCGACCTTCTTCGCGATCGAGACCGCGTGGTCGGCGAAGCGCTCGTGGTAGCGCGAGGCGAGGGTGGCGTCGACCGTGTCGATCGGGTTGCCCTTCCACGTCTCGCCGAGCACGAAGTCGAACACGCTGGCGTGCAGCTCGTCGACGGCGTCGTCCTCGTCGCGGATCTCGGCGGAGAGCGCGATGTCCTCGGTCGCGAGCAGGCGCGTGAGCTTCTGCGACATCGCGACGTCGTGTGCGCCCATCTGCTTGAAGGTGCCGCGGAGACCCTTCGGCACGACCTTCTCCGGGAACCGCTGACGCGCGAGCTGCGCGATGTGCTCGGCCATGTCGCCCATACGCTCGAGCGAGGAGCTGACGCGCAGGGCGGTGACGACGACGCGGAGGTCGCGGGCCACCGGAGCCTGGCGCGCCAGGATGTCGATGGCGATCTCGTCGAGGCTGTTGGCGGCCTCGTCGATCTTGGCGTCGTCGGCGATCACCTCCTCGGCGAGTGCGACGTCGGAGTCGCTGAAGGCCTGGGTGGCACGGGTGATGGCGGACTCGACGAGCCCGGCGATCTCGGTCAGTCGCTCCTGGACGTCCTGGAGCTCCTGCTGGAAGACTTCGCGCATGGGGGAGTACCTCTCTCTGCGTACCGGTCGAGTGTCGTCAGCTCAGGTGAACGAACGGTGACGTGCGGCTGAACGCTTCGCGATCCGGAGCCGGAACCGCCGCGAACGGGGGTGAACGGCGCCCGAACCCCGTGTGACCACTCCTACACTGACGGCATGGACAACGCGTGGCTCGTGCCACTGTCGATGCTCCTCGGCGGGGTCTTCGGCGCGGGCGTCGTGGTGCTGATCATCACCGCCGAGCGCACGGCTCGTGCAGCCGACGTGGCGGAACGCACGCTGCCCGACGGCGTCGCCGCGGTCATCGCCACGATGCACAACCCGGCCGTGGTGGTCGACCCCTCGAACACCGTCGTCGCCGCGTCGCCACAGGCACTGACCGTGGGACTCGTGGTGCGGCGGAAGCTCGTGCACCAGGAGCTCGCGGACCTGGTCGACCGGGTGCGCAAGAGCGGTGAGATGGGGTCGGAGGACCTCGAGCTCCCGCGCGGCCGTCGGGGCGAGCTCATCGGCTACCTCAGCTTCCGCGCCGCGCAGCTCGGCAACCGGTACGTGCTCGTCACGGCCGACGACCTCACCGAGAGCCACCGCATCGACGAGGTCCGGCGTGACTTCGTGGCGAACATCTCGCACGAGCTGAAGACCCCGATCGGCGCCATCGGCCTGCTGTCCGAGACCCTCGTCGCCGCCGCGGACGAACCGCAGCACGTCCGACGGTTCGCGGCCCAGCTCGTCACCGAGTCCGAACGACTGGCAGCCCTGACGAAGGACATCATCGAGCTCTCGCGGTTGCAGTCCGTCGACACGCTGGAGAACAGCGAGGAGACCTCGATCGACCGCATCGTGCAGGCCGCCGTGGACACGAACGAGATCGTCGCGCGCGCCCGGGACATCGAGCTCGTGCGGGCGAAGAAGTCGAAGCTCCGGGTGATGGGCGACCCGGGCCTGCTGCAGATCGCGGTGTCGAACCTCATCGCGAACGCCGTCAAGTACTCGCCGGACCACACCCGCGTCGGCGTCGGCGTGCGCTCGTCGAAGGGCTTCGTCGAGATCGCCGTGACGGACCAGGGCGTCGGCATCCCCGAGGCCGACCTCGACCGCGTGTTCGAACGCTTCTACCGCGTCGACCCGGCCAGGTCCCGTGCCACCGGCGGCACCGGCCTGGGGCTCGCGATCGTCAAGCACGTCGTGAGCAACCACGGCGGCGACGTCCGCGTCTGGTCGCAGCCCGGCAAGGGATCGACCTTCACCATCCGCCTGCCCGAGGCGGACCCCGAACTGACCACCGCACTCGAAGAGCAACTGGAAGAGCAGCAATCGTGACCAAGATCCTCATCGTCGACGACGAGCCGGCCCTGAGCGAGCCCCTGGAGTTCCTGCTGCAGCGCGAGGGGTACGACACCTCCGTCGCTGCGGACGGTGTGACCGCGCTGTCGAAGTTCGACGCGGAGAACCCCGACCTGGTGCTCCTCGACCTGATGCTGCCGGGCCTCTCCGGCACCGAGGTGTGCCGCCAGATCCGCACCCGGTCGAACATCCCGATCATCATGCTGACGGCGAAGGACTCGGAGGTGGACATCGTCGTCGGGCTCGAGCTCGGCGCTGACGACTACGTGACGAAGCCGTACTCGACGCGGGAGCTCCTCGCCCGGATCCGCGCCGTGCTCCGTCGCCGTACCGAGGACGACCCGGCGGAGAGCGGCATCCTGCAGGTCGGCGGGATCCGGATGGACGTCGAACGGCACACCGTGGCGGTGGACGGCTCCGAGACGCCGATGCCGCTCAAGGAGTTCGAGCTGCTCGAGCTGCTGCTCCGCAACGCCGGGCGCGTGCTCACCCGTGGGCAGCTCATCGACCGGGTCTGGGGCTCGGACTACTTCGGTGACACGAAGACCCTCGACGTGCACATCAAGCGCATCCGGTCGAAGATCGAGCGCGTCCCGAGCGCACCGGAGATCCTCGTCACCGTGCGCGGACTCGGCTACCGCATCGAGGGCTGACGCCCGTCTGGCGCGCAACGCCTGGAGGCGCGGTGCCGGTCCCAGGGACCGGCACCGCGCCTCCAGGCGGTCGCGCTGTGCGCTACGGGTTGATCGGGGTGTCCGTCGCGTCGCCCGTCGGCTCGGAGCCGCTCTCGGAGGGGGCGGTCGACGTGCTCGTCGGGGTAGGGGTCGGCGTCGGCGCGAGGGTCTGGTACTCCTCCTGCGCGCTGGTGAGCACCGGCACGTTGGCGGAGACGCCCTCGGCGCCCGAGTACGAGAAGTAGACCTTCACGAGCGAGCCGGCTGCGGCGTCGGCGTTGTCGAAGACGACATCGGTGCTCTCGCCGGCCTCGGTGCCCTGCGTGGTCGAACCGGTGTCCTCGGTGGCGCCCTCGGCCGTGGTGTCGGTCGTCATCGCGAGGTCGACGTGCGTGTTCGCGGGGACCTCGACGGTCTGGGTGTCGCCGCCGATCTCGATCGACACGGTGATGTCGTCCTTCTCGGCGGTGTTCACGAGGGTGCCGATGAAGCGCGCCTGCTCGCCGTCGTCCGAGATGAGCAGCGCGTTGCGGACGGCGATCTTGCCCGTCGAGACGTCCACGCCGTCGGTGATCTGCTTGATCTCCGTGGTCTGCGCGGGCGACATGAACTCGCACCCGGTGGCGCCGAGCGCGATGGTTGCCGCAACGGCGACGGACACGAGTACCCGAGCTCGCAAGAGATTCCTCCGGAAGATCACGATGTGGACCGGACGGTCCGAACTCCACCATCCTAGCGAGCACCTGGGAGGCCTCGTTGTTAGGTGCCCCTTACCCCAATTCCGCTTGTGGTAAACTGGGTGTCTCGGAACGGAGCCTGATACATGCAATTCGAGGTCGGCGAGACCGTGGTCTACCCCCATCACGGGGCGGCAACCATCTCTGAAGTGAAGACGCGCGTCATCAAGGGCGAGGAAAAGGTCTACCTGAAGCTGCGGGTCACCCAAGGTGACCTGACGATCGAGGTGCCGGCGGACAACGTCGACCTGGTCGGCGTCCGTGACGTGATCGGCAAGGAAGGGCTCGACAAGGTGTTCGAGGTCCTCCGGGCCCCCTTCACCGAAGAGCCCACGAACTGGTCGAGGCGCTACAAGGCGAACCTCGAGAAGCTCGCTTCCGGTGACGTCATCAAGGTGTCCGAGGTCGTCCGCGACCTCTGGCGGCGTGACCAGGACCGCGGCCTGTCCGCGGGGGAGAAGCGGATGCTCGCCAAGGCGCGGCAGATCCTCATCTCCGAGCTGGCGCTGGCCGAGAAGACCGACGAGGACCAGGCATCGACCGTCCTCGACGAGGTCCTGGCCTCCTGAGCGCAGCGAACCACTGAACACGTCGACGACCGTTCTGTTCCCCGAAGGGGTGGACAGGGCGGTCGTCGTCGTTGCGGCCGGTTCCGGAACGCGCCTCGGCATCGGGACCGCCAAGGCGTTCGTCCCGGTGGCCGGCACCGTCATGCTCGCGCGCGCGCTCGAGCCGCTGTTCACCCTGCCGTCGCCGACGCTCGTCGTCGTGGTCGCCCCCGCTCCGCTGGTCGACGAGTGCGAGCAGCTGGTCGCGTCGGTCGCCGGGGCTGCGGTCGCGTACACGGCGGTCGTCCCGGGAGGCACGGATCGCCATGGTTCGGTCGAGGCCGGCCTGGCCGTCCTGCCGGACTCCGTCACCTCGGTGCTGGTCCACGACGCGGCGCGCTGCCTGACGCCGGCCGCCCAGTTCTCGCGGGTGTTCGACGCCGTCGACGCGGCGATCGCCGCCGGCGGCCCCGCCGGGTTCGTGCCGGCGTTGCCCGTGACCGACACCGTGAAGCGGGTGGCCGGGGACGTCGTGGTCGAGACGGTCGACCGCGCGGCCCTGGTCGGCGTGCAGACGCCGCAGGGGTTCCCGCTCGCCGCACTCCGGCAGGCGTACGCGGTGGCGGAGCGGGCCGAGACCGACGACGCGGGGGTGTTCCAGGCCGCGGGCGGCACCGTGCGGTTCGTCCCCGGCGACGCGGACGCGTTCAAGATCACCACCCCGTGGGACCTCGGACGGGCCGAGTCGATCGTGCGGTCGCGCGTCGCCGCTCCCGACGGTGTGCGGGTCGGGCTCGGCGTCGACGTGCACGCGTTCGACGACGCCTCGCCCTGCCGGGTGGGGCTCCTCGACTTCCCAGGCGAAGCCGGGCTCTCCGGACACAGCGACGGGGACGCCGTCGCGCACGCGGTGTGCGACGCCCTGCTCTCCGCGGGTGGGCTCGGGGACATCGGCGGCCGGTTCGGCACGTCCGACCCCGCGTACGCCGGTGCGGCCGGCGACGTCTTCGTCCGCGGTGCCGTGGCGGCGCTGGCGTCGGCCGGGCTCGTCCCGACGTCGGTGACGGTCCAGGTCATCGGGAACCGCCCACGCATCGGCGGCCGTCGGTCAGAGATGCAGGACGCACTCGCCGCGGTCGTCGGGGCCCCCGTCGCGGTGTCCGGCACGACCACGGACGGCCTCGGCTTCACCGGGCGTGGCGAAGGGCTCGCCGCGATCGCGACGGCCGTCGTCAGACCGGCCTGACGTCCTAGGCTTGGGGGCGTGACCGTACGCCTCTACGACTCCCGCGCCGCAGCCGTCGTCGACCTCGTCCCGTTGGTCGACGGACACGTGAGCATGTACGTCTGCGGTCCGACGGTGCAGTCGTCGCCGCACATCGGGCACCTCCGCTCCGCCCTGGTCTACGACATCTGGCGTCGCTGGCTCACCCACCGCGGGCTGCGCGTGACCCTCGTGCGGAACGTCACCGACATCGACGACAAGGTGCTCGACCTCGCCGCCACCACGGACGAGGAGTGGTTCGCCCGCGCGTACCGCGTCGAGCTCGAGTTCACCGCCGCCTACAACGCCCTCGGCATCCTGCCCCCGACGTACGAGCCGCGCGCGACCGCCAGCGTGCCGCAGATGCACGACATCATCGCGAAGCTCATCGACCGCGGGCACGCCTACGCCGCGGCGGACGGCTCGGGCGACGTCTACTTCGACACCGGCAGCTGGGAGTCGTACGGCGCGCTCACCCGCCAGCGCCGCGAGGACATGGTCGAGGCCGCCGACGCCGACCCCCGTGGCAAGCGCGATCCCCGCGACTTCGCGCTCTGGAAGGGTGCGAAGCCGGGCGAGCCGTCGACCGCGAACTGGGACTCGCCCTGGGGTCCGGGCCGCCCAGGGTGGCACATCGAGTGCTCGGCGATGTCCCGTCGCTACCTCGGGCCGGCGTTCGACATCCACGGCGGCGGACTCGACCTGCGCTTCCCGCACCACGAGAACGAGCTCGCGCAGTCGACGGCGGCGGGCGATGCGTTCGCGTCCTACTGGCTGCACAACGGACTCGTGTCGGTCGGCGGCCAGAAGATGTCGAAGTCGCTCGGCAACTCCGTCTTCGCCGCCGACATGCTCGGGTCCGCCCGCCCGATCGCCGTCCGGTACGCGCTCGGCGCCGCCCACTACCGCTCGACGATCGACCACCACGACCGCTCCCTCGCCGAGGCCGAAGCGGCGCTCGACCGCATCGACGGCTTCCTGTCCCGGGCCGCCAGCAGGCTCGAAGGGGTCCGGCTGGCCGATGCCCCGGGCGTGCCCGAGGCCTTCGCGGACGCCATGGACGACGACCTCGCGGTGCCCCAGGCACTCGCCGTCCTGCATGAGACCGTCCGCGCCGGCAACGCTGCGCTGGACGCCGACGATGCGGATGCGCTCGGAACCGCGTACCATCAGGTGGCCGCGATGGTCGAGGTACTCGGCATCGATCCGCGAGCCGCCCACTGGACTGGCGGTGGCCACGACGCATCGGCCGCACCACTCGCAGCCCTCGTCGACCGCCTCGTGCAGGAGCGGACCGACGCCAGGGCAGCACGCGACTTCGCCACGGCCGACCGTGTGCGGGACGATCTCGCAGCCGCGGGCATCACCATCGAAGACACCGCAGCAGGTACACGCTGGAGCATCGCCTGACAACGGCAGTGCCGGACAGGAGAGAGCAATGAAGAACGTCTCGGGGAGCAAGAAGGGCCGGCCCGGCGCCGTCCGCTCCGGCCGCAAGGGCAACAAGCAGGTCGGCTCCGGCGGCCAGGGCGCGCAGGCGCTCGAGGGCCGCAAGCCGACGCCGAAGGCCGAGGACCGCCCGTACCACCCGGCCGGCAAGCGCAAGGCCGCCAAGGAGCGCTTCGAGGCCGCGCGCGGTCGTCACGGTGCGTCGAGCTCGCCGCAGCAGCGGACCGGCCGCCCGCCGACACGGAAGGCCGACGACCACGAGCTGGTCACCGGTCGCAACTCGGTGCTCGAGGCCCTGCGCACGAAGACCCCCTCCAGCACGCTGTACATCGCCGCCCGCATCGAGGTCGACGACCGCGTCAAGGAGATCCTCGCGCTCGCTAACCACCGCGGCCTGCCGATCATCGAGCTGATGCGCCCCGAACTCGACCGCATCACCGGGCACGACAGCGTGCACCAGGGTGTGGCGCTCAAGGTGCCGGCGTACGAGTACGCCGTGGCCGAGGACATCGTCGAGCGTGCGTTCTCGCGCGACCAGGTGCCGCTCATGGTCGCCCTCGACGGCATCACCGACCCGCGCAACCTCGGTGCGATCATCCGCTCCACCGCCGCGTTCGGCGGCCACGGGGTCATCGTGCCGCAGCGCCGTTCGGTCGGCGTGACCGCTTCGGCGTGGAAGACCTCCGCCGGTGCCGCAGCCCGCACGCCCGTCGCGATGGCACCGAACCTCACGCAGACGCTGAAGTCGCTCAAGTCGATGGGCCTGTTCGTGCTCGGCCTCGACGGCGACGGCGACGTGGAGCTCGACGGCCTCGAGCTCGCCGACCGTCCGATCGTGATCGTCGTCGGTTCCGAGGGCAAGGGCCTGTCGCGCCTCGTCACCGAGACCTGCGACGCGATCGTGTCGATCCCGATCTCGAGCGCGACCGAGTCCCTCAATGCGGGCATCGCCGCGAGCGTCACCCTGTGGGAGGTCGCCCGGCGCCGTCGCGCGTCGTAGCGCCGGTACCCCCACCGCGAAACGCAACCTCGGCGTGGTCTCGCAGCGGTACAACGCTGCGAGCAACCGCCGAGGTTGCGTTTTGCGGGACGGGAGTGCGGGGGAAGCGCGCGTCAGACGCTCGCGCGCCAGTCCTCGACGTCGTCGGTGTCGTCCACCTCGGCGTCGTCGACGACGGGGATCGGCAGCGTCATCGACGACGTCGGCGGGTTGATGAGCAGCCGCTCGTCACGGCGGTGGCGCAGCACGTCGTTGATGTACGCGGTCGTGGCCTCGGGCAGCGACACGGAGCGCTCCTCCTGCTGGGACATGAACCAGCGGTGCTCGAGCAGTTCGTGGAAGACCTCGGCCGGCTCGAGGCGCCCGCGGAGCTCCCGCGGGATCGACCGGATGACGGGCTCGAAGACCTTCGACACCCACTCGTGCGCGACCATCTCCTCGTCGAGGAGGTCGCGGCCGTTGCGGGCCCGGTAGGAGTCGAGGTCGTTGAGGAGCCGCCGCGCCTGGTTCTCGCCGGCGTCGAGGCCCGTGAGCCGCAACAGGCGCCGCTGGTGGTGCCCGGCGTCGACGACCTTGGGCTGGATGCGCACCTGCGAGCCGCCCTCGGTCGTGTGGATCGAGAGCTCTTCGATGTCGAACCCGAGGGCGTTGAGTCGCTCGACGCGGTCGTTGATGCGCCAGCGCTCCTTGATGTCGAACTGCTCGGTGCCGGTGAGTTCCTTCCAGAGGATCCGGTACTGGGCGACGATCCGGTTCGAGACGTCGACGGCGTCGGCGTTCTCGTCGAGCCGGCCGCCGGCCTCGAGGTCGAGGAGCTCGCCGGCGATGTTCACCCGGGCCACCTCGAGGTCGTTCTCGCGCTGCCCGTTCGACAGGCCGCCGGGGTAGAGCTTGCCGGTCTCGGCGTCGACGAGGTACGCGGCGAAGGCGCCGGCGTCGCGACGGAAGAGGGTGTTCGACAGTGAGACGTCGCCCCAGTAGAAGCCGATGACGTGCAGACGCACGAGGAGCAGGGCGAGGGCGTCGACCAGGCGTGTGGCGGTCTCCGGTCGCAGCGTCTGCGAGTAGAGCGCGCGGTACGGCAGCGAGAAGCGCAGGTGTCGGGTGACGAGCACGGGGTGCAGGGGTTCGCCGTCGGCGCTCACCCGGTTGGTGATGACCGCGACGGGGTCGACGCACGGCACGTCCATGCGCTGCAGCGTGCGGAGCATCTCGTACTCGGAGCGGGCGACCTCTTCCCCGGTCTCCTTCACGGCGGCCACGTACCCGCTGAGGTGCACGAACCGGACGAGGTGCCGCGAGATGCCCTTCGGCAGCGCCACGATGACGTCGTCCGGCCAGTCCGCGAGCGGGACGTCCCAGGGCAGGTCGAGGAGTCCGGGGTCGACGGTGGCTGCGGTGATGGACAACGAGTCGGACACGATGGGTTCCTCTGGTGCTGGAGTGCGGATCGGTACGGCACTGCGATCGGTACGGCACTGCGAACGGTACGGCACTGCGAACGGACGGGAGGCGCGGTGCCCGCTGGCACCGCGCCTCCTGTGAGTGGCCTTCCGTCGTTACGCGCTGACGACGGCCTTGTCGTCGAGGCGCTCGCCCGACTCGGTGTCGAAGGCGTGCACGTGGCCCGACTTCGGCGTGACGACGATCGTGTCACCGATCGAGGGGTGCGAGCGACCGTCGACGCGGGCGACGATGTCGACGCGCTGGCCCTTGACGTCGGCGTGGCCGTAGAGGTAGCCGTCGGCGCCGAGCTCCTCGACCACGTCGACCGTTACGGGCAGGCCCTCGCCGGACTGGCCGACGACGACGTCCTCCGGACGGATGCCGACCGTGATCTGGGCCGAACGCGCGTTGGAGAGCGTGTCGCGGTCGATCGCGTGGTTGAGCGTGCCGAACTTGATGCCGCCCTCGACCACGTCGGCCGGCAGGAGGTTCATCGCCGGCGAGCCGATGAAGCCGGCGACGAACACGTTGTTCGGCTTCTCGTACAGGTCGCGCGGGGTGCCGACCTGCTGCAGGATGCCGTCCTTGAGGACCGCGATGCGGTCACCCATGGTCAGGGCCTCGGTCTGGTCGTGCGTGACGTAGACCGTGGTGACGCCGAGACGACGCTGGAGCGAGGCGATCTGGGTGCGGGTCTGGACGCGGAGCTTGGCGTCGAGGTTCGACAGCGGCTCGTCCATGAGGAACACCTGCGGCTGACGGACGATCGCGCGGCCCATCGCGACGCGCTGACGCTGACCACCGGAGAGCGCCTTCGGCTTGCGGCCGAGGTAGTCCTCGAGGTCGAGGAGCTTCGCGGCTTCCTGCACGCGGGTGGCGCGCTCGTCCTTGCCGACGCCGGCGATCTTGAGCGCGAAGCCCATGTTCTCGGCGACGGTCATGTGCGGGTACAGCGCGTAGTTCTGGAACACCATCGCGATGTCGCGGTCCTTCGGCGGGACGTCGGTGACGTCGCGGTCGCCGATGCGGATCGCGCCGGAGTTGACCTCTTCGAGGCCGGCGAGCATGCGGAGGGAGGTCGACTTGCCGCAACCCGAGGGGCCGACGAGGACGAGGAACTCGCCGTCGGCGACGTCCAGGTCGAGGGAGTCGACCGCGGGACGCGTGCCTCCGGGGTAGAGACGGGTTGCCTTGTCATAGGTGACGGACGCCATGAGCGTTCGGTCCTTTCTTCACCGGCAGGTACGTGCCGGACGATCCGAGTGAAGCGGTCAGCCCGCGAGGGCCCCGGATGGTCGTCGTCGACCATCGAGGTTCATACAACACGACTTCCCTGCGATGCGCCAGTGCTGTCCCGCTGGTTGGCTGGTTCTCAGAGCGTCCCACTACAATCGCCGGGTCCGTCCGCCGCTCGGGGGAGGTACGGCGGACGCCGAACCAGGAGGACCACTCGATGACCAACCGCCCCGAGGGTGACGCCCGCGCCGCGCGGAACGAGCGACGAGAAGCAGCCAGGCAGCGGGCGCAGCGCGCACGCACCCAGCAGAAGCGCCGGCAGCGGGGTGTCCGCCTCGGCCTGCAGATCGGCCTCGGCGTCGTGCTGCTCGCCGCCGCGACGATCGTCACGCTCGTGCTCGTCGACTCCGTGCAGCCCGCCGGGCCCGGACCGGCGAACACCTCGCAGGGCGGCATCACGATCGGGCAGGACCTCAAGGCCGTCAGCGCCGCACCGACGCCGAGCGCCACCGACGGCTCGGGTGCGGTGCGCATCACGATGTACGTCGACTACCTCTGCCCCACGTGCGGGCAGTTCGAGAAGGCGAACGGCGAGTACATCGAGAGCCTGGTCGACTCCGGCGCCGCGACCGTGGACATCCACCCGATCGCGACCCTGTCGAACCGCTCGCAGGGCACGAAGTACTCGCTCCGGGCCGCGAACGCCGCCGCCTGCGTCGCGAACGACTCACCGGACCAGTTCTTCGCCGTGCACGAGGCGCTCTTCGCCGAGCAGCCCGAGCAGAACACGGCGGGCCTCACCGACGCCCAGCTCACCCGCGTGGTGACGGGGGTCGACGGTCTGCAGGACCGCCGTGCGATCCGGAGCTGCATCCAGGACCAGACGTACGCCAAGTGGGTGGACGAGCGCACGAGTGCCGTGACCGGAGGGGACATCCCCGGCTCGACGCTGCGCGAGTTCCCCGGGGTGCCGCTCGTGCTGGTGAACGGACAGCGCTACGAGCTCACGTCGCCGATCACGAACGACGACTTCCGCACCTTCGTGGTGACCGCGGCCGGTGCGACCGACGCCACCCCGACGCCCACGCCGACCCCCTCGGCCACGCCGACGGCGACGCCCTCCGCCACCGCGACCTCCACCCCGAGCGCGACCCCGTCCAGCTGACGGACGCGCCCACCGACGGGCGGACCGACGGACGGGAGGCGCGGTGCCGGCTGGCACCGCGCCTCCCGTCCGTCCGCTGGTCGCGCCTCGGGCGTGGGCCGGCCTACAGGGACGAGCCGGGGATGCTGAAGGTGTCGCAGGACGTCGCGCCCCGCTGGTAGCCCCGCAGGAACCAGTTCTGGCGCTGCTCGCTCGAGCCGTGCGTGAACGAGTCCGGGTCGACCCGGCCGCTCGAGCGCTCCTGGATGCTGTCGTCGCCCACGGCACTCGCGGCGGACAGCGCGTCGTCGATCTGCGCCCGGGTGATCGGCTCGAAGAAGGTCTCGCCGTCCGCGTCCTTCGTGGTCGCGGCGTCGCCCACCCAGGCGCCGGCGTAGCAGTCGGCCTGCAACTCCACGCGGACGCTGCCGGACGACGCACCCGTGCCGGAACGGTCCGTCGAGGCGAAGGCACCCTGCAGCTGCTGGACGTGGTGGCCCCACTCGTGCGCGACCACGTACATCTGCGCGAGCGGTCCGCCGGACGACCCGTACCGCGACTGCAGGTCGTCGTAGAACGCGGTGTCGAGGTAGATCGCGCGGTCCGGCGGGCAGTAGAACGGCCCGGTCGAGGCCGAGGCCTGCCCGCACCCGGTGTCGGTCGACCCGGTGAACAGCACGAACCCGGGGGTCGAGTACGCGATGCCGAGCTGCCGGGACTCCGTCGCCCAGTAGGCGTCGAGGGACTCGGCCGCGCCCTCCATCCGGCACTCGACCTTCAGGTTGGCGTCGCGCCCGGTACGGCACTCGGCCGCCGGGTCGGCGGTCTCACCCGTCTGCTGGATCTCGGTCGTGCCGCCGCCGCCGACGATCCCGCTCAGGTCGAACCCCGTGAACTGGGCGATGAGGAACACCAGGATCGCGCCGACACCGACCGCCCCGCCACCGATCGCGGCTCCACGGCCACGCCGCGTGACCTTCCCACCCTCGAGCTGTGAGTCCTCGTTGAACGTCATGCCCCGAATGTACGGATGCTCCGAGCGCCGCGCCCGGGACGGCGAGTAGACACGGGACCATGGCGAACCTCGACGAAGCACACCCCCTGTTCCTGTTCGCGATGGACCAGCGTTCGTCGCTCCTCGAGCACACGTACGACGAGTCAGGCGGCGAGCCGGTCGACGAGGCCGAGGCCGAGCGCGTCCGGGCCGGCAAGCAGCTCGTGTACCGCGGCGTCCTCACGGCGCTCGCGGCCGGGGCCTCCCGTGACCGCACCGGCGTCCTCGTCGACGAGCGGTACGGCGCGGACGTCGCCCGGCTCGCGAAGGACGCCGGCCTGCAGCTCGCGATGCCGGTCGAGCGCTCGGGCCGCGAGTGGTTCGAGCTCGAGTACGGCGACGACTGGCTGGCCCACGTCGACGCGTTCGACCCCGACTTCGTGAAGGTGCTCGTGCGGGACAACCCCGCGTTCGACGCCGACCGTCGGCAGCAGCAGGCGAGCGACCTGGCGGCGGTGGCGGCCGCGCTGCACGACGCCGGACGGCCCTTCCTCGTCGAACTGCTCGTCCCCGGCACCGACGACCAGAAGGCCTCGGTCGACGACTACGACCGCGACCTCCGCCCCGACCTGGTCGTGCAGGTGCTCGAGTACCTGCAGGACCGCGGGGTCGAGGCCGACGTGTGGAAGCTCGAGGGACTCGACGCGCGCGAGGACGCCGAGCGGGTCGTGGCCACGGCACGACGAGGCGGCCGGGACGCGGTGCAGTGCATCGTCCTCGGCCGGGACGCACCCGAGGAGCAGCTCGACCACTGGCTGCGGACCGCTGCTCCGGTCGACGGGTTCGTCGGGTTCGCGATCGGCCGGAGCAACTGGGAGGAACCGCTCGAGGACGTCGTGCGCGAACACCTCGACACCGAAGCGGCCGAGCAGCTCATCGCGGCGAACTACCGGCACTTCGTGGACACGTGGCTCGAAGCACGCGGCGGAGTCGAGCACGGGGTGGACGCCGGCGCGGTGTGACCTCAGGTGCGGATCAGCGGCTCCACGGCCGCCAGGTCCGCACCGATGCCCACGTCGACGAGCTCGATCCGCCCGGCGAGCGTCGCGGCGGGCCCGGTCAGCAGGCCGGCCTTGACCCCGCCGAACGTGACCGTGACGTCGGCGTGCAGCACGTGGTCGTCCGCGATCCCGCCCGTGTCGACGTCGATGCCGCTCGGCACGTCGACCGCGACGACGAACGGTGCGCGCTGGTCGCGGGCGAGCTCGCGGATCGCGTCCACCACCTCGCGGGCGGGGGACCGCAGGGCGGACGCCCCGTGCACTCCGATGCCGAGGATGCCGTCGAGCACGAGGTCGGCCTCGAGCGCGGCGTCCGTCGCCACGGCGGCCAGCCGTTCGCCGTCGCGCGGGACGGCCGCGCGCAGGATGTCCGCGGCGCCGGCACCGGCGTGCGGCTCCGGTCTCGAGGTGCCGGACGGGCCAGCCAGGAGGCGCGCACCGGCGTCCAGCGCCGCTGCCAGGCCCGCCTCGTGGACGCGTGAGCCGACACGGAGGACCGCCACGCGCCTCCCGGCCGCTGCGAGGCGCGCACCCGCGAACAGGGCGTCACCGCCGTTGTCGCCACTGCCGGCCAGCACCAGGACCGACCCCGGACCGTCACCCGGCCGGACGGCCGGGTCGTCGAGCAGGTCGCCGACGATCGCGGCCAACCCGTCGGCCGCACGCTGCATGAGGGGTTCCCCCGCATCGAGGTGCGGCCGCTCCGCCGCCCGGATCTGATCGCCGCCGTAGCCGTCCATGACGACCACAGTGCCCCGGTAGCCTTGAGAGGACATGTCACTCGTCCCCGCTGCGCCCCGACCCCGTGCCGTGATGTCCCCGGACGGCCTCCCGATCGCGACCTACGACTTCGGCGATCCCGAGGCGCCGGCCGTCATCGCCGTGCACGGCTTCGCCTCCGGAGCACTGCTCAACTGGCACGCCTCCGGCTGGACCCGTGACCTCGTGCGCGCCGGGTACCGCGTCGTCGCGCTCGACCAGCGCGGGCACGGCGCCAGCGCGAAGCCGCACGACCCGGGCGCGTACTCGATGGACCTGCTCGTCGCCGACGTCACCACCGTCATCGACACCTACCTGCTCGACGACGTCGCGTACCTCGGCTACTCGCTCGGCGCGCGGGTCGGGTGGCACACCGCCGAGCAGTTGCCGGACCGCATCAGCCGCGCCGTGTTCGGCGGCATCCCCGACGCCGACCCGATGCGCCGCGTGCGGGTCGACCAGGCGAAGGCGTACCTCGCCGACGGCACCCCGATCGAGGACCGCGTGACGAACGGGTACCTGACGATGGCGGGGAACGTCGAGGGGAACGACCTCGCCGCGCTCGTGGCGATGGTCGAGGGCATGCGCGACAGCGTCGAGCCGACCCCCGCGAACGCCCCGACGCAGCCGATCCTGATGGCGGCGGGCAGTGAGGACGGCATCCGGGACAGCGCCGTGCGGCTCGCGGCGGCGGCACCCGACGCGGCGTTCTTCGAGATCCCGGGGCGCAACCACTTCAACGCGCCGACGTCGCGGGCGTTCCGCGAAGCGGCGATCGCGTTCCTGCGGGGCTGAGCCCGGGCCCGGCGTCGTGACCCTGTCCGCCCCGCGCTGAGGGGTACTCGCGGGTCCCCTCGGGTCGCCGTGCCCGGGCGTAGCGTCCCGCCCATGGACTACAGACTCCTCGGCAACAGCGGGACATCGGTGTCGACGCTGACCCTCGGCACCATGACCTTCGGCAGCGAAGCCGACGAACCCACCTCCCACGCCATCATCGACGCCTTCGTGGCAGCCGGCGGCACGCTCGTCGACACGGCGGACGTGTACTCCGGCAACGAGTCCGAGCGGATCATCGGCCGCTGGCTCGCCGCACACCCGACCGAGGCGGCGCAGGTCGTCCTCGCCACCAAGGGCCGCTTCCCGCAGGGCGACGGGCCGAACGACCTCGGGCTGTCGCGCCGCCACCTCCGCGTGGCCCTCGACGCCTCGCTCGAGCGACTCGGCGTCGACCACATCGACCTCTACCAGATGCACGCGTGGGACGCCCTCACCCCGATCGACGAGACCCTGCGGTTCCTCGACGACGCCGTGTCCGCGGGCAAGATCGGCTCGTACGGGTTCTCGAACTACCTCGGCTACCAGGTGACGAAGGCCGTTTACGAGGCGAAGGCGCACGGCTGGGCACCGCCCGTCACCCTGCAGCCGCAGTACAACCTGCTCGTGCGCGACATCGAGCACGAGGTCGTGCCCGCCTGCCTCGACGCCGGGATCGGCCTGCTCCCCTGGTCGCCCCTCGCCGGCGGTTGGCTCACCGGCAAGTACCAGCGCGACGAGGCCCCGACCGGCACCACCCGCCTCGGCGAGAACCCGGAGCGCGGGATGGAGGCGTGGGAGGCCCGCAACGGCGACGAGCGCACCTGGGCCGTCCTCGACGCGGTGTCGACGATCGCCGACGCGCACGGGGTCTCCCGTTCGCAGGTCGCCCTCGCGTGGCTCCTCGCCCGCCCCGCGGTCACGAGCGTCATCCTCGGGGTCCGCACGCTGTCGCAGCTCGAGGACAACCTCGGTGCCGCGGACCTCGTCCTCGACGAGTCCGAGCTGCAGACCCTCACGGACGTGAGCGCCCCGCGCATCGACGACTACCCGTACGGCACGGCCGGCGTCGCCCAGCGCGAACGCAAGATCACCGGCGGACGCTGAACGAACGGGCAGCGTGCGTCCCGGTCGCTGGGCGCACGCTGTCCGCCTTCTGCGGCTTTCCGCGAGGATGTGCACTCGTCTGGACACGGTGCTCGATGAGGTGTCACCATCACTGCACGACCGGCTGGTTACCGCGTCGAGCGCTCGGAACGCCCCCTGATCCGCGTTCCACGCGCCGGAAGCCCCAGGCGATCACTCGCTCGGGGCTTCCGCACGTCCGGGACGTCGCGGCGCACTCTGCGCATGCGTACGGCAGTATTCCACCGTGCTCCTCTGCTTCGTCGACGAATCGTTCAAGGCCGACTTCTCCGGCTTCGGTGCAGTGTTGGCCGATGCGGAGCAGACCCGGACCCTCACCGCACACGTGCACGGCATCGTCGCGGCGCTCGACGAGTACGGGGTGGACGCGCGCACCGAGGTCCACGCTCATCCGGTCTTCCACGGCAAGGACGCCTGGAGCGGCGTTCCGCCCCGGGTGCGGGTGAAGGTCTTCCTCGACGTCGTGGAAGCGGTGCGTGCCTCCGGTGCGACCATCCTGTTGCGAGGTGTGCGGCCGGAGCGGCTCCGCCGCCACCAGGACGCGCGAGGGTACCCCGACCGGTACGCGCCCGAGCAGGTGGCGTTCCAGCACCTGCTGCAGCGTGCGGACCGCACGGCTGCGGCGAACGAGACGTACGCCCTCGTCATCGCCGACGAACGATCGGATCGCGACCGGCACCGCGAGCGCTTCGCCGTCTACCAGGCGTACGGAACGCCGGGCACGTACATGCACACGCGGCTCGAGCGCCTCCTCGACACCGTGCACTTCGCTCCGAGTCACCACTCGCGGATGCTGCAGATCGCGGACCTGATCGCGTTCGTGTGGGTGCGGTCCCAGACCGTCGTCGAACAGGATGCGCGGCAGGCGCGGGTCATGGCGTCGTTGGTCGCGGACATCCGCGGGTGCGCGTACGGAGCGGGGACGTGGCCCTGACCGACGGCACCGGATCCACGACGGTCCCGGATGCACGACGGTTCCGGATGCACGACAGCCCCGCACGCGGCGGGGCTGAAGGCGGTGCGGGCGGCGACGAGGTCGCGGCCTGCGCGGTCAGTATATGGGGCCGGCAGCGGGACTTGAACCCGCAACCCCCGTATTACAAGTACGGTGCGCTACCAATTGCGCCATGCCGGCTGACCCGCTCATCCTACCGACGAGCGGGCCCGGGCTCACGCGTCGGTCTCGGCAGCGGCCTTCGCCTCGAAGTTCAGCGAGATCGAGTTCATGCAGTAGCGATCACCGGTCGGGGTGCCGAACCCGTCGGGGAACACGTGCCCGAGGTGCGAACCGCAGCTCGCGCAGCGGACCTCGGTGCGTGCCATGCCGAGCGAGTTGTCCTCGATCAGCTGCACGGCGTCCGGGTTCACCGACTCGTAGAACGACGGCCATCCGCAGCCGGAGTCGAACTTCGTGCCGCTCTTGAACAGCTCCGCGTTGCAAGCCGCACACGTGTAGACGCCGGCGCGCTCCTCGTCGAGGAGTTCACCGGTCCAGGGGCGTTCGGTTCCCGCCTGACGGAGGACGGCGTACTGGTCCGGGGAGAGCTCCTCGCGCCACTGGGCGTCGGACTTGTCGACGTTGTATGCCATTGTTTCCTCCTGCTTCCGGCCGGGTTCTTCACGGGGCATTCCCGACCACTCCACTAAACTCGCCACGATGTCCGAACATTCCGTGCACCACGCTCGTTGGGACCGTCTGACGACGGACGAACTGTACGGCATCGTGGTCCTACGGAACCGCGTGTTCGCGCTGGAACAGCGCGTGACGGCCGAGGACTTCGACGGCCGGGACCGTGCGCCCGACACCGAGCACTGGTGGTTCGGCACGGACACGGAAGCGGTTGGGTACCTGCGACTGGTCCGGCCCGCCCCGGACGAGGACCACCCGGCCGGATCGTCGCCGCCCGCCTGGGTGATCGGACGCGTCGCCACCGACCCGGCGCACCGGGGGCACGGCGTCGCCGGCGGTCTGGTCGCCGCGGTGCTCGGGACGCACGGGCACGAGCCGATCGTCCTGCACGCCCAGGAGTACGTCGCCGGGCTGTACGAGCGGCACGGCTTCGTCCGGTTCGGCGAGCCCTACGACGAAGCGGGCATCCGGCACGTCGGCATGGCGCGGCCCGGTCCCGCCCCGGCCGTCTGATGGACACCCGTGCGCGGTACGCGGCCTACGCCGACCGGATCGCGTCCGTCTCGCCCTCGTACGCCGCCTGGGCCCGGTCGCTCGACGACGACCTGGTCGCGCTCCTCGACGAGGTGCCGGAGCCGAAGCGGCAGCCGGAACTCCTCTTCGCGGTCGCGCGGCGGCTGGGTGCGGACCCCGCGGACCCGGGTGCGCTCCGCGCCGTCGGCCTGGAGGCGCGCCCCGCCCTGGTCGCGGCCCTCGCCTCCGCCACGGTGCAGGCCAACGACCCGCGGCGGCTCGGTCCCGTCGTCCCGCTCTTCGCGGCGCTCTCGGAGCGGGTGGGGCGGCCGCTCGGCCTCGTCGACGCGGGTGCGGCGGCGGGGCTCTGCTCGATCCCCGACCGGGTGACGCTCGACCACCGCACCGGGGACGACGTCGTCCGGGTGCACACCGCCCGAGAGGCCCCGTCGCTCCACCTCACCGCCGACGTGACCGGAGTACCGATCCGCGCGGCGACGACTCCGATCCGGATCGCGGCGCGGATCGCCCTCGACCCGAACCCGATCGACCTGGCGGAACCGCACGCGTTCGACCGGCTGGTCGAAGCAGTCCCGCCCGAGGCGACGGACCGGACCGCCCTGATGCGCGAGGCGGCGCGCGCGACGCTCGCCGTGCCTCCAGTCCGGATCGCGGGCACGCTGCCCGGCGACCTGGACCGCGCTCTGGACACCCTGCCGGACGGCCTCGAACCCGTGGTCCTCACCACCGGGACCCTCGTGTACGTGCCGGGCGCGGACCGGCAGCGGTTCGTCGACCGCGTCCGTGACCGCGGCGTGCACTGGATCGCCCTCGAGCGGACGGGCATCGTGACCGCCGTCGCGGAGACGCTGCCCGCAGACGTCGACCCCGGTGACCCCGACGCCTTCGCGACCGCCTCGCTCGACGGGGTCGCGGCCGCCGTGTCCGACCCGTTCGGCGTCCGCGTCCGCTGGCTGCGCGACCCGAACCTGTGACCCGTCTTCGCGACAGTCCAGCGGCGTGCCAGGGTCGCGCTGCACTCCACCCCTACGATGTGCGAGACCCGTTACCCGACCGTGATCGGAACCGCAGTGACCGCCACCCCCGCCGACGAGCGCAGTGCTGACCAGCTCAGCGAACTCGCCGTCCACGTGCTCGCGTTCGAGCACGAGCGGGCACGGCAGGACCGCTTGCGGCACGACCGCACGAAGGAAGCAGAGATCCGGGTCGAGTTCGAGATGTCGCCGGCGCGGTACTACCAGGTGCTGAACCGCGTGATCGACTCGCCCGCGGCGCTCGCGTACGACCCGCAGCTGGTCTCCCGGCTGCAGCGGCTCCGGCACGCGCGCACCAGTGCCCGGGCGGCGCGCAGCTTCGTCGCCCCCGGCGCGGCTCCCGAAGGACGTGAAGAGGAACGATGACGACGAGAGACACCCGAGACCGGTTCGACGACGTCGCCGACGGCCCGCGGGTCGGCGCGCACCGCGGCGCCCAGCGTCGTGGGCGCGGCTGGATCGCGTTCGCCTGGGCGGCCCTCGCCACGGGTGTGCTCGTCGGGCTCGGGGTGCTCGTCCTCGCACTGCTGAACGGCAGCTACTCCTTCACCGGGTCGACCTCGCCGACGGCGTCGTCGTCCACGTCGTCGTCCGCCACCGCGAAGCCGTCGGCATCGCCCTCGACCCCGGCGTCCCAGGCGCCGGCCGCGGGGACCCCGGCGGACCAGGGCTCGACCACGCTCGTCGTCCTGAACGGCACGACCACGACCGGCCTCGCCGCGAAGGGCAGCGCCGCGCTGACCACCGCGGGGTGGAAGGTCACCTCGACGGGCGACGCCGGCACCACCGGCACGACCGCGACGATCGTGTACTACCAGCAGGCGTCCCAGGCGGCCGTCGCGCAGGGGATCGCGAAGTCGCTCGGCGTCACCGCGGTGCAGCAGTCGGCGGCGTTCCCGAACGCCGACATCAGTGTCGTGCTCGGCGCGGACTACGCCGGCTGACGCATTCCTGCGGTGGTTCCTCCGTCGTTCCGGAGCGGTTCAGGCGCCGGTTCCGGCTGCATTTGTGACGGTCGTGTTTCCGGCACGTTGATTCTTGACGGAATCGACGTGAAAGAACGTCACACCTCTTGCCCTGTCGGCATTGTTCGGTAAGAGTCGTGCCAAGGCGGCGACAGCGCCGTCCGCACCAGCACCACCGCAGGGAGCAAGAGATCATGGCCAACGGAACCGTGAAGTGGTTCAACGCCGAGAAGGGCTTCGGCTTCATCACCGTCGATGGAGGGGGCCAGGACGTGTTCGTGCACTACTCGGCAATCGACATGTCGGGCTACAAGGTCCTCGAAGAAGGTCAGGCAGTGACCTTCGACGTCGGCACCGGGTCGAAGGGACCGCAGGCGGAATCCGTCCGCCCCGCCTGAACCACCTCGCGAACGCGCCGTCCCGTCAGGGGCGGCGCGTTCGTCATGCGTCCGGCGGTGTTCCGGGCGAAGTCCTGGGAACTCGACCCGTGCCCCCGTTCTGTGTTGCACTCGCACCCTCCGAGTGCCAGAATCGGCGTTGGCACTCGCTCACGCTGAGTGCCAGCACGACCCCCATGACGACGTCCGGGAGGGACGAAGAACTCACATGGCTAAGATCATTGCTTTCGACGAGGAGGCCCGCCGTGGCCTCGAGCGCGGCCTGAACCAGCTGGCTGACGCCGTGAAGGTGACGCTCGGCCCGCGCGGCCGCAACGTCGTCCTCGAGAAGAAGTGGGGCGCCCCCACGATCACGAACGACGGTGTCTCCATCGCCAAGGAGATCGAGCTCGACGACCCGTACGAGAAGATCGGTGCGGAGCTCGTCAAGGAGGTCGCCAAGAAGACCGACGACGTCGCCGGTGACGGCACGACCACCGCGACCGTCCTCGCCCAGGCGCTCGTCCGTGAAGGTCTGCGCAACGTCGCGGCCGGTGCGGACCCCATCTCCCTGAAGCGCGGCATCGAGAAGGCCGTCGCGGCCGTCTCCGAGCAGCTCCTCGCCAACGCGAAGGAGATCGAGACCAAGGACCAGATCGCGGCGACCGCGTCCATCTCCGCCGCTGACCCGACGATCGGCGCGCTCATCGCCGAGGCGATCGACAAGGTCGGCAAGGAAGGCGTCGTCACCGTCGAGGAGTCCAACACCTTCGGCACCGAGCTCGAGCTCACCGAGGGCATGCGCTTCGACAAGGGCTACCTGTCGCAGTACTTCGTGACCGACCCCGAGCGTCAGGAAGCCGTCTTCGAGGACGCCTACATCCTGATCGTCAACTCGAAGATCTCGAACATCAAGGACCTCCTGCCGGTCGTCGACAAGGTCATCCAGGCCGGCAAGCAGCTCCTCATCATCGCCGAGGACGTCGACGGCGAGGCCCTGGCCACGCTCGTCGTGAACAAGATCCGCGGCATCTTCAAGTCCGTCGCCGTCAAGGCCCCGGGCTTCGGCGACCGCCGCAAGGCCATGCTGCAGGACATCGCGATCCTCACCGGTGGCCAGGTCATCTCGGAAGAGGTCGGCCTCAAGCTCGAGAACGCGACGCTCGACCTGCTCGGTCGTGCCCGCAAGGTCGTCATCAACAAGGACGAGACCACGATCGTCGAGGGTGCCGGCGACGCCGAGCAGATCGCCGGCCGCGTCCGTCAGATCCGCGCCGAGATCGACGCGACCGACTCCGACTACGACCGCGAGAAGCTCCAGGAGCGCCTCGCGAAGCTCGCCGGTGGCGTCGCCGTCATCAAGGCGGGTGCCGCGACCGAGGTCGAGCTCAAGGAGCGCAAGCACCGCATCGAGGACGCCGTCCGCAACGCGAAGGCTGCCGTCGAAGAGGGCATCGTCGCCGGTGGTGGCGTCGCCCTGATCCAGGCCGGTGCCGTGGCGCTCGAGTCCCTCGAGCTCCAGGGTGACGAGGCGACCGGTGCGAACATCGTCCGCGTGGCGATCGACGCGCCGCTCAAGCAGATCGCGCTGAACGCCGGCATGGAGCCGGGTGTCGTGGCCGCCAAGGTCCGCGAGCTCGAGTCCGGCTGGGGCCTCAACGCCGCGACCGGCGAGTACGTCGACCTCATCGCCGCGGGCATCATCGACCCGGCCAAGGTCACGCGCTCGGCGCTGCAGAACGCTGCGTCGATCGCCGGTCTGTTCCTCACGACCGAGGCCGTCGTCGCCGACAAGCCCGAGAAGGCGCAGGCCATGCCGGCCGGCGACCCGACGGGTGGCATGGACTTCTAAGTCCGACGTTCCGGAAGGGCCCCGCACGCTGCGCGTGCGGGGCCCTTCCGCGTGCGGGGCGGGGTGGGTGCGCGGGCGAGGTGCCGGGGCGCTCGG
>NZ_MJGN01000016.1:114428-197313 GCF_001865065.1 Curtobacterium sp. MCBA15_008
GCCGAGGTGCCGGGGCGCTCAGGATGGGGCCGAGGTCGCACGAACTGCCGCCTGCGCGGCGGACGAGCGGCAGTTCGAGCGACCCCCGCGATCGGTGCGCGGCATGTTGTGCGACCAGCGCAGAACGCACAGGAGGCGCGGCTCCTCCTGTTCTCCACAGTTCGGCTCCTCGTCGGGTCACGTCCGGCACCTCGCCGCCACACTCTGGCCATGCCTGCTCCTCGTGCTCTCCCCGCCGGAGTCGATGCGCCCGCGTTCCGCGTATGCGACGCCCTCGCCATCGGCATCGATCCGGGCAGACTGCGTCGGCGCGATCTTGTCCGGCCGATCCACGGCGTCCGCACGGCGGATCCGTCGCTGCCGATGGTCGCTGCCGTGGCCCTGGTGATTCGTCCTGACCAGTACTGCAGCCACACGACCGCTGCTGGCCTGTGGGGCGCCCCGCTCCCTCGGGAACACGAGGGAGCCGTCCACGTGACGACGGTCGGGTCCGGAGCGCTCATGCGCCGACCGACCGTCGTGGGGCACCGGCGGCGGGCCAGGGCGGACTTCGTGGAGCGACACGGTGTCCCGGTGAGCACCCCCGCACGGGCTTGGCGGGAGTGTGCCTCGCTGCTCACGGTGGCCGAGCTCGTCGCCGTCGGCGATCATCTCGTCGGTGTCGGCGGCCTGACGTCGATCGATGCGCTGGCGGCCACGATCGCACCGGGGGAACGGTTCGTCGGTGTCGCTCGGGCGGCGATCGAACGGATCCGCGTCGGGGCCGAATCGGCGATGGAGACGTGGTTGCGTCTCGCGGTCGTGGATGCGGGTTTCCCCGAGCCGGAGCTGCAGGTCGAGGTGGTGGATGATGCCGGGCGGTTCCTCGCCCGGGTCGACATGGCATGGCCAGCTGCCCGCATCGCGCTGGAGTACGACGGTGATCACCACCGAGACCGCGGCACGTTCGAGCACGGCCAGCGGCGGGACAACGCGATGACGGTCGCCGGATGGCTGGTGTTGCACGCCAACAAGATGGATGCGCGGAGGCCGGCGGTGCTGTTCGAGCGACTTCGCCAGGCATTCACGGCGCGCGCGTCGGGCATCGGCGGCGCCTGAGCCGGCCGAGATCGCACGACTTGCCGCGGCCGTGCCGCCGAGGTCTCACGAAGTGCCTCCGCGGGGTGCGGCGAGCGGCAGGTCGTGCGACCTCGACGATCGACGGGCGGCACGAAGTGCGATCTCGGCGGAAGTCGGGCCGGCGCGCGACGGCGGGCTGGCGCGCGCGTCAGGCGGCGGGGGGTGCGGGCGGGGCGGGGGTGTAGTCGCGGGGGAGGAGAGGGAGCCACACGCGGAAGGTGGCGCCGCCGCCCTCGGTGTCGAAGACCTCGACGGAGCCGTTGTGCGCCGCCACGATGCCGGACACGATGGCGAGGCCGAGGCCCGAGCCGCCGGTGTCCCGCGCGCGCGAGGTGTCCGCGCGCCAGAATCGCTGGAAGATCTTGTCGCGGAGCTGCGGCGGGATGCCCTCGCCGTGGTCGATCACGTCGAGGTGCGCCATGCCACGCTCGTCGTCCACGCCGATGCCGATCTCGATCGGGTCGTCGTGCTCGGTGAACCGCATCGCGTTGCCCATGAGGTTCGTGACGATCTGCCGGATCTTGTTCTCCTCCGCCAGGACGATCGGCGGACGCTGCGGCAGCACGACGGTGGGGAGCGGCGTGGTCTCGTCGGTCGGGGCGAGGGCGTCGACGCTCATCGCGCGGGTCCGGCGGGCACGCAGTCGCGCGATGGTCTGCCGCGAGAACGCGATCGGGCCGGTGGTGTTCGCCGAGGTGGGCGACGCCGGCGGGACCTCGCCGGTCTCGGAGAAGGGTGACGTCGATGCTGCCGAACCGAACGCGGACGTCGGGGGCCGGACTGCCTGGGCAACGCTCTCGCCGGTCACCGAGTCCTCGACGAGCACCTGGATCTCTCTGTCCGGGTTGGACGCCATCGTGTCGAGCGCGGAGTCGCGGGCGATGGCGACGAGGTCGACCGGACCGAGTTCGAGCGGCTTCGACTCGTCGATGCGGGCGAGCTGGAGGAGGTCCTGCACGAGGAGGCCCATGCGCTGGGCTTCCTTCTCGATGCGCTCCATCGCCTGGGCGACGTCCTCTTCCTTGCGGAGGGCACCCATGCGGTACAGCTCGGCGTACCCGCGGAGGGACACCAGCGGCGTCCGGAGCTCGTGCGAGGCGTCGCCGACGAACCGGCGCATCTGGTCGATGGTGCGCTGCCGGTCCTCGAATGCGGAGTCGATCCGTTCGAGCATCGAGTTGAGGGAGCGGTTGAGGCGGCCGACCTCGGTGTTCGGGGTGTCGGCTTCGAGGCGCTGGTTGAAGTCGCCGGCGGCGAAGCGCGCAGCGGTGTCCTCGACGTCGCGCAGGGGGTCGAACGTGGCGGTGACGAGGAGCCGGGTGAGCATCGCCCCGAGCAGGATCACCGAGATGCCGAAGCCCAGGAAGATGACCGTGAAGCGCGCGATCGTCTGGTCGGTGTCGGCGCTCGAGACGGCGACGAGCACGTACCCGGTCTCGGTGCTGCCACTCGTCTGGTCTTGCAGCGACGCCGGGATGACCTGCGCGCGCCACTCGTGGTTGTGCTGGCTGTCGTACAGCGAGAACCGCACGCCGCTCTGCGCCGCGGCGGAGAAGTCGAGCTGGCGGATGTCCGGTCGGCTGGACGCCTTCGTCTGGCAGATCCGGTCGCTGTCGGAGTTGTACGCGGCGACGTAGGCGCTCTGCGAGAGCACGACGGAGAGCTTGCAGTACTGCTCGCCGTCGCTGATGTTCTGGCCCTCGAGCTGCTCGGTCGTGTTCTTCACGCTGTTGTCGAGCTGCGACATCAGGTAGGTGGACAGCACCGTCATGGTGCCGAGTCCGGCGACGAGCAGGCCGAGCGCGACCAGCAGGACCGTGATCCCGGTGATCTTGGTGCGCAGGGAGATCCCGTCCCACCAGCGGCTCATTCGCGTGTGCATGCTGCCCCAACGATAGACAGCGGCCGCCCGGTGAAACCGGACGGCCGCCGTGAAGACGTGACTAGGAGGCCTTCGACGCCTTGAGCATGTAGCCGAAGCCGCGCTTGGTCTGGATGATCGGCTCGGCCGAGTACTGGTCGAGCTTGCGCCGCAGGTACGAGATGTAGGACTCGACGATGCCGGCGTCGCCGTTGAAGTCGTACTCCCACACGTGGTCGAGGATCTGCGCCTTCGACAGCACGCGGTTCGGGTTGAGCATGAGGTAGCGGAGCAGCTTGAACTCGGTCGGGGAGAGCTCGATCTGCGCGTCGCCGATGGTGACCTCGTGCGTGTCCTGGTCCATCGTCAGTTCGCCGGCGCGGATGATCGCGTCCTCTTCGTCGTTCATGGTGCGACGGAGGATGGCCTTGATGCGGGCGACGATCTCGTCGAGCGAGAACGGCTTCGTGACGTAGTCGTCGCCGCCGACGGTGAGGCCGGTGATCTTGTCCTCGGTGTCGTCCTTCGCGGTGAGGAACAGGATCGGCGAGGTGTAGCCCGAGGAGCGGAGGCGCTTGGTGACGCCGAAGCCGTTCATGTCGGGGAGCATCACGTCGAGGATGATGAGGTCCGGCTCTTCTTCCAGCACGGCGGAGATCGCCTGTGCACCGTTGCCCACCGCACGCACGGCGAAGCCGGCGAAGCGCAACGAGGTCGTCAGGAGGTCGCGGATGTTCGGCTCGTCGTCGACGATCAGGATCTTGGGGCCATCGCTCATGGTCCTATCTTCTGACCGTTCCCTCGGGGTTTCCTGGGAGCGATGCGTACGTCAGCCCACGGGCGTCTGGATCTGGTCCGCGTCGAGGATCGTGTACGAGTAGCCCTGCTTGGCGAGGAACCGCTGCCGGTTCTGCGCGAAGTCCTGGTCGACCGTGTCCCGCGTGACGAGGGTGTAGAACGACGCCGGCAGGCCGTCCTTGTTCGGGCGGAGGAGTCGCCCGAGACGCTGCGCCTCTTCCTGGCGGGAGCCGAACGACCCCGACACCTGGATCGCCACGGTCGCGTCGGGCAGGTCGACCGAGAAGTTCGCGACCTTCGAGACGACGAGCACGTCGATCGTGCCCTCGCGGAAGGCCTGGTAGAGACGCTCGCGCTCGTCGACCGGGGTCGCGCCGGTGATCTCCGCCGCGTCGAGCGACTCGGCCAGCGCGTCGAGCTGGTCGATGTACTGCCCGATGACGAGGATCTGCTCACCGCGGTGCTTCTCGATGAGCTCGCGGACGACCGGGGTCTTCGCCGGGGACGTCGCGGCGAGCCGGTAGCGCTCGTCGTCGCTCGACGCCGCGTACTCGAGGCGGTCCTGGTGCGGCAGGTCGATGCGGACCTCGAAGCACTCGGCGGGGGAGATGTAGCCCTGCGCCTCGATCTCCTTCCAGGGGGCGTCGTACCGCTTCGGGCCGATGAGCGAGAACACGTCGCCCTCGCGACCGTCCTCGCGCACGAGGGTCGCGGTCAGGCCGAGACGCCGACGGGCCTGCAGGTCGGCGGTGAGCTTGAACACCGGCGCGGGGAGCAGGTGGACCTCGTCGTACACGATGAGGCCCCAGTCGAGGGCGTCGAGCAGCGACAGGTGGGTGTACTCGCCCTTCCGGCGTGCCGTCAGGATCTGGTAGGTCGCGATCGTGACCGGACGGATCTCCTTCACGCTGCCGGAGTACTCGCCGATGTCGTCCTCGGTGAGGGTCGTCCGGCGCAGCAGCTCGGACCGCCACTGCCGTGCGGACACGGTGTTCGTGACGAGGATGAGCGTCGTCGCCTTGACCGTGGCCATCGCGCCGGCGCCGACGAGCGTCTTGCCGGCCCCGCAGGGCAGCACGACGACCCCGGACCCCTGCGCGAAGAAGGTGTCGACGGCCTGCTCCTGGTACGGACGGAGGTGCCACTCCGACGTGTCCAGGTCGATCGGGTGCGGCTGCCCGGGCGTGTATCCGGCGAGGTCCTCTGCCGGCCAGCCGAGCTTCACGAGTTCCTGCTTGATCTGCCCGCGGGCCCAGGGCAGCAGCTCCACTTCTTCCGGGGACCGCATGTTGCCGAGCAGCGGCTTGATGCGCTTCGACCGGATGACCTCGGCCAGCACCGACGGCTCCGTCGCGGTCAGGAGCAGCACCGGCTGGAGCTCGAGTTCTTCGGACGGCGAGTTCGCGATCGCCGGCGCGTCCGGGCGTTCCTCGCGCCGGATGACGAGCCGGCCGTACCGCGCCACGGTGTCGCGGATGTCCACGGTGACGCTCTGCGGGACGGGGAACTTCGCGAAGTGCTCGAGCGTGTGGATCATGCTCTCGGCGTCGTGTCCGGCCGCGCGCGCGTTCCAGAGACCGAGGCGCGTGATCCGGTACGTGTGCACGTGTTCCGGGGCGCGTTCGAGCTCCGCGAACACGGCGAGGTCGTGCCGCGCGTCCTCGGCGTCAGGGTGTGCCACTTCGAGCAGCACGGTGCGGTCGCTCTGCACGATCAGCGGTCCGTTCATGACGGATGAGCCTATGCCGCGCGGCTGCGAACCGGCGCGGACCGACCGTCCTGTGGAATCAGGCGTCGCTCTCCACAGCCACGACGAGGGAGAGCGGCAGGGTCCGTTCGACGTCGACAGCCGTGTCGCGCCCGCGGACGCGCCCGGCCGCGACGGACGTCGGGACGATCGAGAACGGCCGTTCCGTGCCGTCCGGCATCCGCACGGTCAGCCGGATCGGGGTGCGCCCGCGGACGGCGAGGTCGATCTGCCGCCCGAGCCACTCCTGCTCCGGTTCGGCGTCGCCGCGTTCGGTGGTCACCCGCAGCCGCTCCACGAGCGCGTGCGCCGCCTGCTCCGGGTTGCGTCCGCCCGCGCGTCGGCGGCCTGGAGGCACGGATCCCGTCGCGGGGCGGGCTGCGGCCGTCAGGACGGCCGGGTATCGCTGGTCCTCCAGCGCCGTGTGGACGACGTGCGGCGGGTAGCGGGTCAGGAGCGTCGTCAGCTCGCTGCGCTCCCACGCCAGCTGCCGGAGCTCGGCGTCGACCCCGATGAGGTCGAGCTGGTCGGCGGTGCCGTGCACCCGGGTGCCGAGGCCGTCCGCGCCGACGTCGACGACGATGCTGCCGTCGCGCGACGACACCTGGTCGACCAGGTAGGCGAGGGGCTGGGGCAGCCCGGTCGCCGAGAGGCGTTCGAGCAGCGCGACGACCTCGTCACGGGTGAGTCCGGCCCGGAAGGCCCGGCGGAGCGAGTCCTCCGAGATGCGGTACCGGGCGGCGAGCCCGGGCGCCTCGAGGACGGCGACGCTCCGGAGCGCGTCGTCGTCGACCGGCGCGAGGGGACCGGGGGCGATCACCGTGAGGTCGTGCTGCAGGTACACGCCGTCCACCGTCGGCGGCAGGTCCTCGGCAGCCGGGGTGGCGTCGCCGTCGAGCAGGGCGCGACCGGTGCTCGTCACGAGCCCGTCGACCGCCAGACCGAGGGCGTCCGCCGAACCCGCGACGTCGAGCAGGACGGCGTCGAGCCACCGCGCCCCGGCGGGGAAGGCCCAGCGGCCCACGGCGACGAGGTCGCGGAGGTCGTCCCCCGCGACGGCGAGGACCTCTTGCACGGCGGGGTCGAGCGCATCGCGCCACGCCGCGACGAGGGTCGACCAGCGGTCCGGCCAGCTCGCGACGAGCCAGGCGTCGCCGGCGGCCGTGGTCGTCCACGTGCCGTCCGACGGGTTCGCGAAACCGATCCGCTCGAGGAGCCCGAGCCGGTGCGGCACCACCTGCGGGTCGGCGCCGGCGCGTTCGCCGAGCGCCTTCGCCAGGGGGGTCCCGATGCCGCCCTTCACGAGTTCGCGCACGGCACCCTCGGAAACGGCGCGCAGGAGCTCGGCGAGCACGGTCATCGTCGCGAAGGCGTGCTCCGCGCCGACCGTCCGGGCGGTCGCGGCGTCGACCGCCTGCGGGTCGGGGGCGGCGGGGCGGGGGTGCGCCGTGCCTCCAGGCAGACCCACGAGGTCCGGGTGGGCGGCCAGCCGGGCCGTGACCGCGTCGTCGACGCGGCCGTCGTCGTCGGCCAGGCCGAGCGTGACCGCCGGGGCCAGGGCGTCCACGTCGCCCGTGCCGTCGCGCAGGGCGAGGAGCGTGGCACGCGGCAGGTGCTCGATCGCGGCGTCCACCGCGTCGTCGGTGCGGAGTGCCTCGGCGAGGTCGAAGAAGTCCGAGATGCGCAGCGGGCCGGTCTCGCCGAACACCGCCGTCGGGAGTCGCCGGGCCAGGACGAGCCGCTCCAGGGCATCGTCGGGCATCGCCCGGAGTCGGGCGGCGAGGTCTGCGGTGGTCGTCATCGTCCGCCGCGATCGTCCGGCGCGGGCCTCAGCGCGCCGTCCGGTTCGCTCGTGCCCTGCGCGTCCAGGTGATCGCGAGCAACGTGAAGACGAGCACCATGCCGATCGGGAAGCCGATGAGCGGGATCGCCATGATGACCGGCCACGGCATCGAGCCCTGGACGCTCGGGGCGGTCAACCACATCACGATCATGGCTGCCATGCAGAGGAACGCGGCGATGAAGATCCCGCCGACCATGAACGCGAGTGCGCGTTCGGTACGATTGAACGTCACCGGGGAATCCGCGGAGTCCTGCGTGTTCCCGGTCGATCGGGTCGGCTTGGCCATCGACCCAGGATATCCGACGCACCACGGCCGAACCACGACCACGAGGAGACCGACGAATGCCCACCGGCAAGGTCAAGTTCTACGACGACCAGAAGGGGTTCGGGTTCATCACCGGCGACGACGGCGAACCCGTCTTCCTGCACGCGTCCTCGCTGCCCGACGGCGTCACGTCGGTGAAGGCCGGATCGCGCCTCGAGTACGGCGTGGTCCAGGGGAAGAAGGGGTCGCAGGCGCTGTCCGTGCGGCTCCTGGACCCGCAGCCGTCCCTCGCGAAGATGTCCCGCCGCTCGGCGGACGACATGGCCGTGATCGTCGAGGACCTCGTGAAGGAACTCGACCGCATCAGCGGGGACTTCCGGCACGGCCGGTACCCGAAGAACGGCACCCGTATCGCCGCGATCCTGCGGCACGTCGCTGACCAGTTGGACGCGTGATGACCGACATCGATCCCTCCTCCACCACGGAGCCCACCGCACCGGTCCCCGGTCCCGACCTCACCGCGCTCGCGCGGAAGGCCCTGCTCGAGGTGACCCCGGAATCGACCGTCGGGGCGTCGGCGGGCACGGTCGACGAGGGCGACGGCGTCGTCTCCGTCCTGTTCGCCAACCGCATGTCCGGGTACCCGGGCTGGCGCTGGACCGTCTCGATCGCCCAGGTCGAGGGTGACGAGCCGAGCGTGCTCGAGGTCGAGCTCATGCCGGGCGACGGCTCGCTCGTCGCGCCGGAGTGGGTGCCGTGGTCGGATCGGCTCGCGGAGTACCGGGCCGGGCAGGACTCGGAGCACGCGCACGACGACGAGACTGACGAGGACGACGACGAGTCCGACGACGAGGACGACGACGAGTTCGACGGCGACGACGAGTCGGACGACGACGACGAGTCGGACGATGACGACGACGAAGACGACGCCGAGTCCGACGACGACGACAGCGACGACGACTTCGACACCGACGAGGACGACCTCGACGAGTCGGACGACGACGACATCGACGGCGTGGACGTCGACGAGCTCGACGTGGACACCGACGCCGAAGACGACTCGGACGCCGACGACGATGACGACGACGAGGCCGAGGACGAGGCCCCGCAGCCGTCCCGTGGCGCTCGCCGTCGCGCCCGCCGTGTCCGTCCGGTCGACCCCGACGATGACCTCGAGGTCGACCAGCTCGACCCGAGCGAGACCGACCCGGACCAGCACCGGTCCTGACGCCCGGCGCCTCCCGACACGCAACGGGGGCGGTTGCTCACAGCGGAGTACCGCTGCGAGCAACCGCCCCCCGTTGCGTTGTGCGATCGCGCGAGCGACCGGCCGGCCGGCCGAGCGAGCGACCGGCCGACCGACCGGGCGCGACTCCGGGTCAGCGCAGCGCGTTCACCGTGTAGTCGATCGCACGCGTGAGCTTCGCGACGTCGTCCGGGTCGATCGCGGTGAAGGTCGCGACGCGGAGCTGGTTCCGGCCGAGCTTCCGGTACGGCTCGGTGTCGACGATGCCGTTCTGGCGCAGGGTCGCGGCGACGGCCTTCGCGTCGATCGAGTCGTCGAGGTCGATCGTGGCGACGACCTGCGACCGGTGCTCCGGCACGCTGACGAACGGCGTCGCGTAGTCGACCGACTCCGCCCAGTCGTACAGCGTCGAGGACGAGGTCTTCGTGCGGGTGTCGGCCCACGTGAGCCCGCCGGACTGGTTGATCCACTGCACCTGGTCGTCGAGCAGGATCAGGGTGGCGAGCGCCGGGGTGTTCAGCGTCTGGTTGAGCCGCGAGTTGTCGACGGCGTTCTTGAGCGACAGGAACTCCGGGATGTACCGGCCGCTCGCCGCGATGCGCTCGACGCGCTCGAGGGCGGCGGGGGAGAACAGGGCGAGCCAGAGCCCGCCGTCCGAGGCGAAGTTCTTCTGCGGCGCGAAGTAGTAGACGTCCGTGGCGCTCACGTCGAACGCCGCACCACCGGCAGCGCTCGTGGCGTCGACCACGGTGAGCGCGCCGTCGTCACCCGCGGCGCGGACGACCGGAGCCATGACGCCGGTCGAGGTCTCGTTGTGCGGGTAGGCGTACACGTCCACGCCCTCCACCGGTTCGAGCGTCGCGAGCGAGCCACCCGGGGCCTCGAGCACGTGCGGCGCCTCGAGCCACGGGGCGGCGGCGGCCTTGGCGAACTTGGAGCCGAACTCGCCGAAGGACAGGTTCTCGGCGCGACGCTCGATGAGCCCGAACGCGGCGGCGTCCCAGAACGCGGTCGACCCGCCGTTGCCGAGGACGACCTCGTAGCCCTCGGGCAGGTCGAACAGGTCGGCGAGTCCGGCGCGCACGCTGCCGACCAGGTCCTTGACGGGCTTCTGGCGGTGGGAGGTACCGAGGATCGTCGCCCCGCGGGTCACGAGGGACTCGAGCTGCGCGCCACGGATCTTGGACGGGCCGCAGCCGAATCGTCCGTCGGTCGGGAGGAGGTCGGCGGGGATGACGATGTCTGCCATGCACCGATCCTAACGAGCGGTATCCCAGCGCTCGTGACCGTGCACCGGCCGGACGGGGCGGACCCGCACCGTGCCTCCAGGCCGCAGCCGACCCACGCCGGACGGGAGTTTCTTGCACCACGCAAGTGTTGGTCAGTCCTCGACGCCCCGAACAAGTAGGGTGGGGCGCGCTGGGCCCAGACATGAGAGGCGGACCGTGACCGATCTCGTCGACACAACGGAGATGTACCTCCGCACCATCCTCGACCTCGAGGAGGAGGCGATCGTTCCGCTGCGCGCCCGCATCTCGGAGCGCCTCGGCCACTCGGGTCCCACGGTCTCGCAGACCATCGCCCGCATGGAGCGCGACGGCCTCGTCGTCGTGTCCGGCGACCGGCACCTCGAGCTCACGGAAGAGGGGCGCTCCCGCGCGACCCACGTGATGCGCAAGCACCGCCTGGCGGAGCGGCTGCTCTCCGACGTCATCGGACTCGACTGGGCGTTCGTCCACGACGAGGCCTGCCGCTGGGAGCACGTCATGAGCGAACAGGTCGAGGTCCGCCTGCTCGAGATGCTCGGCAACCCGACCGAGTCGCCGTACGGCAACCCGATCCCCGGCCTCGCCGAGATCGGCGGCCCCGCGGCAGCCGGCTTCCTCGACGGCGTGCAGAACATCGTCGCCGCGACCGAGGGCACCGACGCCGTCGCGACCGGTGTCATCCGGCGCCTGGGCGAACCCGTCCAGTTCGAGCCGGAGCTCCTCCACCAGCTGCGATCGGCCGGCGTCATGCCGGGGCGGTTGGCGAGCGTGCAGCGTGCGGGCGCCTACGTGGCCGTCCGGGTCGACGGCGAGGACTCGGGCATCGAGCTGCCGAGCGAGGTCGCGCAGCACGTCTACATCGAGCGTCCGTAGGGACTTCGGCCGGCGATGCCCCTGCATCTGGGGGAACGGCATTTTTTGCGCTCTGATCAGGGCTTCTTTACCGTTCCGTTACAAAGCGGCGTTTTCATCTCGACAAGGTAACGGTCGGCACGTACACTCGACGAGTCCGCCGGCCACCCACGAGGCCCAGGACCCGTGACAGGACGTCTCGAACCCGTCTCCTGTCTCGATCGGAAACGATGACGAACGGATGGGGTTGCGCGGCCCGCGGTCACCCACGCGGACGTGATGACGAGACGCCGGAGACACCCCTTTGACGCAGACCGGTTCCGCCGCGGACGCCCAGACGCCCGTGAACCCGACGAACACCGCGAACGCCACCGATGCCCCGCTCTCGCGCCGCGCCGTCCGGCAGAGCGAGACCGACGTGCCCCGCACCCGGAGCGCTCGCGTGACGCCCGTCCGTGACGCACCGCTCCCCGGCGGTCGTCGTGCCGCGCAGGCCGCTCGGACCGCCGCCGACACCAAGGCGAGCTCGTCGGCCCGCAAGCGTCGCTTCCTGGCGCCGGTCGTCCTGACCGTGGCCGCTGGCATGTTCGGCACCGTCGCGGTCGCCCCGGCCTTCGCTGCCACGCAGCAGTCGAGCAGCACCGACGCCGCGAACGCCCAGCGTGCGATCCGCACCACCGAGGCCCAGAACTTCTCCGTGTCCGACGCGGTCGCCCTCGCCGGCACCAACCGCGACGGCTACGGCGCCACCGCGCAGTCCACGCTCGACGCCGAGGCAGCGAAGAAGGCCGCCGACGCCGCCGCGAAGCAGGCTGCGTCCCAGGCCGCAGCCACGCAGGCCGCACGTGCCCAGACCGCGTCGCAGTACGCCGCCTACACCGGCCCGAGCGCCTCCGACTACGTGGCGTCGGCCAGCGCCGCGAAGACCCCGTTCTCGCTGCCGGCCGTGGTCGCCACCGCCAAGCAGTACATCGGCACGCCCTACGTCTTCGGTGGTGCGGACCCGTCCGGCTTCGACTGCTCGGGCTACGTCATGTTCGTGTACGCCCAGTACGGCATCAACCTGGCGCACTCGGTGCCGCTGCAGGACCAGGCCGGCACCACGATCCCCGAGTCCGAGGCGCAGCCGGGTGACGTCGTCATCTTCAACAACGAGGCGCACGACGGCTTCTACATGGGCAACGGCATGATCATGGACGCCCCGAAGCCCGGCGGCGCCGTCTCGATCCGCCCGATCTGGACCAGCGACTACCACATCGTCCGCTTCGGCATCTGAGCCGACCGCGGGCTTCGATCCCGTGAACATCGCCGGAACCGGCCCGCACACCCTCGTGCCGGGCCGGTTTCTGACGTACCCTGCTGCTGCACCGGTCCGATCCGGTCCGCACAGGGAGACCTCATGTCATCGTTCCGCACGACCCGCACCATGGGTCGGCGCGCGCACGTCGACATATGGTCGACCACCGCCTGCATGCACGAGCACACCCCTGCATGACGAGAGCACTGCCCATCCGGGTGGTGCTCTTCGTGGTTCCGGGGTCGTGGACGCGAGCGACGGTCACCTGAGCGGGTGCCCCGGCCCGACGCACCCGCACCGCCTGGAAGCCGTCCAGGCACGTCGGAAGGGAACCCATGCGCACTCTCGTCCTCAACGCCGGTTACGAGCCCCTCGCGGTAATCTCGTTCCGTCGGGCCCTCGTGCTCGTCATGAACCAGAAGGCCGCCATCGTCGCCGCGGACCTCGAGCACCCTGTCACGGGCTCGACGTCCTCCTACGACCGTCCGTCCGTCATCATCCTGACCCGGTACGTGCGGATCCCGCACTCCCGGCTCGTGCCGGTCTCCCGGCGCGGGGTCCTGCGCCGGGACGCCAACCGGTGCGCGTACTGCGACCGGCACGCGACCACGATCGACCACGTCCAGCCGCGTTCCCGCGGTGGTGAGGACTCGTGGGAGAACCTCGTCGCCTGCTGCCTCGCGTGCAACAACACCAAGGGCGATCGCACCCCGCAGGAGATGGGCTGGCGACTGCGCTTCCGCCCGAAGGCGCCGCACGGGTCGTCGTGGGTGGTGCGCGGCATCGAGCGCCCGCAGTCCGAGTGGGATGAGTACCTGGTGGCCGCGTAGCGGCCCGTCGCGGCTGTCGCCGTGTCGGACTGGAGGCGCGTGGCGGGCTCGCCACGCGCCTCCAGTCCGTCAGCTGGTCCGGTCCAGGGCGCGCGCCCGGCGGCCCGGCAGCAGGAAGATCGCGACGATCCCGAACACGATGTAGACGAAGTTGAAGAGCGACGCGAACGTGACGAGGGCGTGTGAGCCACCCGTGACCACCGCGTGCGCGTCGTTGAGGCCGCCGACCGCCATCAGGGTCGTCGGGTCGGTGAGCGCGTGCAGGAGCATCGGCACGATCAGCCACCGGCTGACCCGGAGCGCGAGGAACATCATCGCGCCGAAGCCCATCGCGTAGCCGACGGTCGCGAAGACGAGGAGCGGGTTGCCGCCGCCGAGCAGGTTCTGCAGGTGGATCAGTCCGAAGACGAGGGACGACAGGACGAAGACGGCTCGCTCGCTGTACCCGTGGCGTTCCAGCAGTTCGACGGCGACGCCGCGGGTGAGGAGTTCCTCGGCGAACCCGACGCAGAGGCCGAAGAACAGGATCGAGAGCACCAGCGTCGGCGTGAAGCGGGACCAGTCGGTGCCGAAGACCTTGAGGATCGGCGGCACGATCGTGATGACGACGGCGATCCACATCCACCGCGGTGCCCGGTCGGCACGGCGGCGGAACAGCCGCGGCACCCAGCCGAGCGTCGCCGCGAACGCCAGGAGCAGCAGCCCCATCAGGCCGATCGGCAGGATCGACCCGAGGAGCACGCTCGTCACGTCGCCGTAGGGGTTGTCCAGGTCGATGTACGGCCGGATGACGAGGCCGAGGAGCTGGCCGAGGCCCAAGTACACGGCCAGGTACAGGGCTGCGAGGAGGACCGCGCGCCACCACCCGCCCCGTTGCCAGAACCGCTGCCAAGCGTTCGCGTGTGTCTGATCCGTCGTCTGGTCCGTCATCTGATCCCCTGGTGGCTCGGTCGGTTGCTCGGTCGGTTCGTCGAGCGGTGTCTCGGTCGTGGTCTCACCGCGCGTCGGTCCGGTCCCGCTGCAGTCGGAGGACCTGCGGTCGGAACCAGAACGCGAAGACCGCGACGACGTACACGGCTTCGAGCACGATGCTCGCCGGCACGCTCCAGTCGCGGACAGGGCCGTTGATCACCGCGTCGTTGAGTCCGTGGATCGCGGCGGCGCCGACGTACGCGAGGAGGCCGATGCCGAACGCCCGCCAGGCCGGCAGCGACTTCGCTGCGAGCCAGATGACGATCGCGGCACCGACCGTGATCAGGGGGTGCGAGACCTCCACGATGGTGCGGATCAGCACGTCCATCATCATGACGAACGGCGCATCGGACGGCGCCGGACCGCCGTCGAGGATCGGGTCCACCGCGGTGATGATGTAACTGACTCCCTCGAGGAACCCCAGCCAGGCCGCGGCGACGAGGACGAGCCAGGCGCCGAGCCGCGGCGAACGGTACGTGCGAGCGGACAGCAGCAGGACGACCGGGAGCAGGAGCTTCACGAACTCCTCGACGAGGCCGGGCCAGATCGCGCCGCCGGGCAGCATCGTGGCCGGGCCGTTCAGGACCCCGGCCAGCAGCATCGCGATCGTCCCCCAGGCGAGCCCGATCCACAGCGCCTGGCGCCGGTGCGGTGTGTCCGCGAGGGAGACCTTCTGGCGGAAGTACCAGGCGATCGCGACCAGCGGGACGCCGATGCCGATGATCGCGGCGACGACCACCACGAGTAGGGGGTAGGTCGGCCGGTCGTCACCGCCCGAGGCCGCGCGGTCGACGGTGAGCAGCAGCGAGCCGCCCCAGCGTCCGAGGAGCACACCGGCAGCAGCGCCCCCGAGGCCGACGATGAGCGGTACGGTCCCACGGGGTCGCGACATGTGCTGAAGCTATCAGCACGCTGAAGACACGCGGGATTGATGCGTGCCTGCTTCTACGGCCTTGCGTGGGCATGTGCCCTCGCCCGCCGTCGCCGCACGGTCAGCGTGATCGCCAGAGCCGGGAGGCCGAGCGTGCAGCCCCAGAACACGACGACGGCGGTGATCCAGAGCGCCGTCAGTCGACTGGCGCCCTGCTCGGCGGTGGCGAGCGTCGTCGCGGTCGGCGCGTGGACCGACCCGACGGGGCCGTGGTCGATCGCGTGCGGCGGGTCGTCGAGGACCACGAGGAACGACAGTCTGCGGGGGTGGTCGCTCGACGGCGGGAAGCCCCAGGTCTCGTCACCGACGGCCGTGATCGTGCTGCCGGCAGCCGGGTCGTCGACGTCGTCCGGGATCGTCATCGCGTAGTGCGGCGTCTCCTTCGGCATCCCGGACGTGGTGTCGACGTCGGTGAGCACGCCCTGTACGACGACGGAGTGTCCGACCAGGGGACGCAGCTCGGCGATGTGCTGCGGTGCCGAGTCCTTCGCGGCCCCGAGGAACCAGAGGCCGAGGGCGCTCGGCAGGAGCAGCACGCCGAAGACGACCCAGACGGGCCAGCCAGGAACGGGCAGGCGGGGCCTCGCCGCCGGGGGATTGGCCCACACGGGAGCGCCCGGCTGCCAGTCGGTCACGCCGCGTCCCCCGTCGTCCCCCGTCGTCCCCATGGCCTCATCCTCACAGTGATCGGACCCGGGCGTGCGACCGTCGGGGCTGCGTCGTAGCGTCGGGTCATGGCAGCCACCCCGCTCATCGACGACGCGACGATCGCCGACCTCCGCGCCCGTCTCCGTGCCACCCGGTGGCCCGACGCCCCGTCCGGACTCGGGTGGTCGCTCGGCGTGGACGTCGACGAGCTCCGGCCCCTCGTCGAGTACTGGGCGGACGGCTTCGACTTCGACGCGCACCGGGCCGAACTCGCGGCACTCCCCTCGCGCCGGGTGGTCGTCGACGGCATCAGCGTCCACGTGCTGCACGCCCACGCGGGTGGTCCGGACGCGCTGCCGCTCCTGCTCGCCCACGGCTGGCCGGACTCCGGGTGGCGCTACCGGAAGGTGCTGCCGATGCTCGTCGACGCCGGGTTCGACGTCATCGTGCCGGACATGCCCGGGTACGGGTTCTCCGAGGCGCCGCCGCAGCCGATCGACGCACGCCGGGTCGCCGGGATGTGGGCGACGCTGATGACCGAGCTCGGGTACGACCGGTTCGCGGTGTCCGGCGGCGACATCGGCACGCACGTCGTCCGCTACCTCGCGCTCGACCACCCCGACCGGGTCGTGGCCGTGCACCGGATCGACGGCGGACTCGCGTGGCCGGGGCTCGACGCGTCCACACTGTCCGAGGCCGAGCGGGCCTTCGTCGCCGAGACCGACCGGTGGCGGACGGACGAGGGTGCCTACGCGATGCTGCACCGCACGAAGCCGCAGACGGTGGCGGTCGCGCTGAACGACTCCCCGGCGGGGCTGGCGGCGTGGATCGTCGAGAAGCTCCGGTCGTGGAGCGACTGCGACGGCGACCTCTGGTCCGTGTACACGCGAGACGAGGTACTGGCGCTCCTCACCGAGTACTGGGCGACCGAGACGATCGGGTCGTCGGTGCGGATGTACCACGCGAACGCGGCGGTCCCCGCCGAGCAGATGGCACGTCGGGTCGAGGTGCCATCCGGGTTCTCGATCTTCCCGGGAGACCTCGTGCGGGCGCCGAAGGAGTGGCTCGAGCGCACGACCAACCTGGTGTACCACCACGAGCTCGAGCGCGGTGGGCACTTCGCAGCGTTCGAGCAGCCGGAGGTCTTCGTCGACGAGCTCCGCACCTTCCTGGAGCCGTTCCGCCGGTAGAGTGGTCGGGCCAGCCTCTGTAGCTCAATGGAAGAGCAGTTCCGTCCTAAGGAAACGGTTGGGGGTTCGAGTCCCTCCAGGGGCACCAGCAGATCGACGAGGTTCGAGTCCTGCAGCGCCCTCCGGCGGCACCATCAGCTGCGGCGGTTGATCAACGTGACCGCGTTCTGGGCGGCCGTCTCATGATCGATCGACGACTGTCCTGCTGACGGCTCAGTGCGGCCCAGTCTCATCGCGCCTCTTAGGCAAACCGAGCTACTGGTCGCATCTGGATCTCTGCCGCGAATCGGACGACTCGCAGGCGGGATGTGGGAGGCGCGAGCAGTGCCCACAACCGGTAGTAGCGCTTGCGGCAGCCACCTGGATCGCGGCCTTGAGGCGTGGCGGCCGGCGCGGCCGCAGTCGAAGCGGCCAGGGCGATGCGTGCAGCGGGGAGAACGTCGCACATCGATGTCATGAAGACTCGCGGTCCGTGGTCGCAGGGCACGCGGGTACCGGCCACCAGGAGTGCTCACGACAGTTTGCCGAACTGCGCATTGAGGCTTCGTGCGTCGACGCCGCCCGATACCCCGACCAGCGAGTCTGGGCGATTTTGACAGGTCGCGCCTGCACTGTCATGCTCCCGACATACGGCATGTAGCAGTTGGAATATGGGGTTGAAATGTGCAAAAGGTTCTCGATTCACGGGCGTAGTGTTGCGGCCATCGCCGGAGGGATCGCCGTCATCGCAGCTGCTGTCGCTGGGGTTACTCCCGCTCATGCAGTCGAAGAATCTGCGGGGGCATCGGTCGGCGCGGCGCAGGGACGCGCTGCGTGGGCGTACTACAACAAGATCATCAGTAAGTCTTCCGTCGGCAGCTATGTCGGAACTCAGAAGCTCGCTTCGTGCGGCTCCCGGAACACTGCGATGGATTGCTCGCTCAACCAGGGGTCAACGGCTACCCGGTCGATCGGGCTCGGCTTCGGGGCAACGCGCGGTTGGGCAGCCGGCCAGCTCAACATCAGCTCGTCGTCGACACAGAACGTCTCGGTGACGTGCAGCAAGCGGAAGGTGCCAAAGGGCAAGCAGCTCGTGGCGTATCCCGTTGGTGTTCGGTACAAGTACAAGATCCAGAAGCACATGACCGGAGGCGGAAAGGACTACGTGACGGGCACTACGGGGTGGCTCTACGCTTTCAATCCTGGCAACGCCCGCGTGGCTTGCGACATCAAGAGCTTCTAGCCCCTCCGGAGACCAATGCGTGCCGCCGCTGTTCTGCTGCTGACTGTCGCTCTCGTCGTCCCACTGGGTGGGTGCACTTCTCGGCCGGACCCTGCACCGTCGGAACTGATCGGCGAGAGTGTCGAGGCGGCTGGGGAGCGCGTACCGCCGGGGCGCTCGTACGCGTGGTACGACCTGTCCCGTGAAGTGCTCGGCAAGGAGGGCTCGCTCATTGGTGGCGAGGCGCCGGATGGCGAGGGGGGTGTGATCATCGCCGTGTGTGCCAACGGCGCGACGATCGACGCAAGCACGAAGCTGTCGACAGGTGCAATCCCGGAGGCGGGCTACCGCGGTGACGTGAAGCGTCGAGCGAAAGCGGGAGAGTACCGAGCGCTCCTCCCGGAGTGCGCTTCGAAGGAGTGATGATGGTCAACGGCCCTCGACCCAATACTGGATCGAGGGCCGTTGGTCGTCCACAACCGTCGGCCTGGACGGTAGGGACTGCTGGACTCCCCGTACGATTGACCCCGTGTCCAAGGTCCTGAGCAGTCTCCCCGTCGGCGAACGAGTCGGCATCGCGTTCTCAGGGGGTCTCGACACCTCCTGCGCCGTTGCCTGGATGCGCGAGAAGGGAGCGATCCCCTGCACGTACACGGCCGACATCGGCCAGTACGACGAGCCGGACATCGACGCCGTCCCGAGCCGCGCCCACGAGTACGGCGCAGAGATCGCCCGCCTGGTCGACGCGAAGAGCGCCCTGGTGGAAGAGGGCCTCGTCGCCCTGCAGACCGGCGCGTTCCACATCCGCTCCGGCGGCAAGACCTACTTCAACACGACGCCCCTCGGCCGTGCGGTGACGGGCACGATGCTCGTCCGCGCCATGAAGGAGGACGGCGTCGACATCTGGGGCGACGGCTCCACCTACAAGGGCAACGACATCGAGCGGTTCTACCGCTACGGCCTGATGGCGAACCCGCGACTGCGCGTCTACAAGCCGTGGCTCGACTCCGAGTTCGTCGAAGAGCTCGGCGGCCGCAAGGAGATGAGCGAGTGGCTCGTCGCCCGCGGCTTCCCGTACCGCGACTCCACCGAGAAGGCGTACTCGACCGACGCGAACATCTGGGGTGCCACGCACGAGGCGAAGAGCCTCGAAGAGCTCTCGAGCGGCCTGGACATCGTCGAGCCGATCATGGGCGTCGCCGCCTGGCGTGACGACGTCGAGGTCGCCACCGAGGTCGTGACCGTCCGCTTCGAGGCCGGTCGACCGGTCGCGATCAACGGCGTCGAGTACGCCGACGCGGTCGCCCTCGTGTACGAGGCGAACGCCATCGGCGGTCGCCACGGCCTCGGTGCGTCCGACCAGATCGAGAACCGCATCATCGAGGCGAAGAGCCGCGGCATCTACGAGGCCCCGGGCATGGCGCTGCTGCACATCGCGTACGAGCGCCTCCTCAACGCGATCCACAACGAGGACACGGTTGCGTCGTACCACAACGAGGGCCGCCGTCTCGGGCGCCTGATGTACGAGGGCCGCTGGCTCGACCCGCAGTCCCTCATGCTCCGCGAGTCGCTGCAGCGCTGGGTCGCCTCGGCGGTCACCGGCGAGGTCACGCTGCGTCTGCGTCGCGGCGACGACTACACGATCCTCGACACCACGGGGCCGGCGCTGTCGTACCACCCGGACAAGCTGTCGATGGAGCGCGTCGGCGACGCGGCCTTCGGCCCGGACGACCGGATCGGCCAGCTCACGATGCGGAACCTCGACATCGCGGACTCCCGTGCGCGTCTCGAGCAGTACGCCGCCGCCGGGCTCATCGGCGGCGCGACCGGTGACCTGGTCGGTCGGCTCGAAGCTGGCGAGTCCGAGGAGATCCTCGGCGGCGCCGTCGTCACCACGGATGCCGACGACGCGCTCGGTCGCGCGACGGACGCCGCCTCCGAGGGTGCGGCCTTCGACTCCGGCACCGACTGACACCTGCACGTACGAAGGGGGTCTCCGCGTCGGGCGGAGGCCCCCTTCGTCGTGCTGCGCCGGCGTCGATGTCCTCGCTGGCAGGCCGGAGCCGCGCTGGCTGTCGATGCGTGTGCATCGTGCGACGTCCCACTTGTCGATCGACGCGCGGGATGTCGCATCATGCGCGTGCACTTGGTGCGTGTGCATCGTGCGACGAGACGCGCGTCGATCGACTCGCACCTTGTCGCAAACGTGGTGCCGACCGCGACCGGCCGCCCCGCCGAGCGCGACCGCCCGCCGCCGACCGCGACCGACCGCGACCGACCGCGACCGACCGCGACCGCCCGCCCGCAGACGGACGGGAGGCGCGGCGCCACCGGCACCGCGCCCCGTCGAGCGTCCGGACGTCCCGCGTCAGCGCGCTTCGGCGGTCTCCACGCGCTTCTGCCGCCACGCACGAGCGGGTGTGTCCGGCCCGTCCCACACCTGGATCGCACCCCAGGCGGCGGCGAGCAGCGGCACCGAGATGATCGCCCCGGTGATGCCGGCGAGCACGGTGCCGGCGGTCAGGCCGATCAGGATCACGAGCCCGTGCAGCTTGAGTGTCTTGCCCATCAGGACCGGCTGGAGCAGGTTGCCCTCGAGCTGGTTCACGAGCACGACGATGCCGACCACGATCAGCGCCTGCACGGGGCCGAGCGCGACGAGGGCGACGAGCGCCGCCAGGATGCCGGCCGCGGTCGCACCGACGATCGGGATGAACGCCGTGATGAACACGACGACGGCCAGGGGCAGCGCGAGCGGGACGCCGACGATGGCGATGCCCACGCCGATGCCGATGGCGTCGACGGCTGCGACCGTCGCGGTGCCTCGGACGTAGCCGCCGAGGGTCTGCACGACGCGGTCACCGACACGGCGGGCCCGCAGGTAGCGCTCGCCCGTGAAGGGGCGGAGCAGGAACTCCCAGATGCGCGGGCCGTCCTTCAGGAAGAAGAACAGGACGACGATCATCAGCACGAGGCCGGTGAGGAAGTTCGCCGTGGCCGAAGCCCCCGCGAGGGCTCCCGAGCCGAACTGCGAGCTGGTGACGAAGTCCTGGATGCCCTTGACGGCTTCGTCGATCTGCGACTGGTCGATCGAGAAGGGGAGCGTCGACGCGAAGTCCTGCAGCTGGTCGAAGCCGTGCAGCGCCGACTTCTGCAGCTGGGGCCACTGCGAGACCACGGCGACGACGATGAGCCACCCGACCAGGCCGAGCACGACGAGCACGCCGATGAGCACCGCGAGCGTCGCCAGCACCGAGGGGACACGGTGTCGACGGAGCCACGAGACGACGGGGTGCATGGCCGACGCGATGATGAGCGCGAGGAGCACCGGGATCGTCACGACGCTGAGGGTCGCCGCCGCGTAGACGATGCCGATCGCGATGACGAGCACGATGATGAGCTGCAGGCACCGGGTGGCGATGCCGCCGAAGGAGTCCGACCACTTCTTCGACACCTCGGTCGGTGCGGCGGCGGCGGACGGTGTGCTGGGGGTGTTGCCGAACAGGGGCATCTGGCTCCTCGGGGTGCGGGTGTGCCCGCCCACCGTACCGGGGACGTCGCCCGCAGGGCCGGGCCGGTCGAAAGCCGCAGCGGCGGTGCCATCGAGCTCCGGCCCGAGCTGCAGGGAAGTGCTCGAGGGCCGGAGCGTCGATGCTCGTCGCGGGTCCCGGCGTGGGGAGCGCCGGTCGGGTGTGACTCGCTGACGACCATCACTCTAGGCGGTCCGCAGAAGTGTGGACAGACAGATCGGTCTCCCCAGTTCGGGGGTCGACCCTCGATGCGGTTTGCGGAGACTTCTCGTCCGGAGTCGGCGACGCCGTTACGGTGAGGGGACCAGGCCGAATCTCAGGTCTCGTGGTCTTGATGCTCCTCGCGGCCTGCGAGGTCTGGCGCAGCGAGACGGTCTGGTCGAATCCGGAGTGCGCATCACTCCGACGAAGGGCTGGTCGCCGTGACCGCCACCACCGTTCCGAGCTCGTCCGCTACAGATCTCTTCGCCAGTTCCACCCGCTCCCCGGTCGCACCCGTCGCCGGCTCGCTGCTGGAACTCGTCCTCTCGTAGGACCACCCAACCCGTCGCGCACCAGCGCACCCACCGACGGCCTGGAGGCGCGGTGCCAGCCGGCACCGCGCCTCCAGTCTGTCCGGGCGCAGGTCCAGTGCGTCAGGCGGCCGCCGCTTCCAGCGACGCGTCCGCCCGCTCGGGCGAGCCCGCAGCGAGACCGCGAGCGATCCGACCTCGGGACGCGAGCCACAGGACCAGGGCCGCCGCGAAGACGAGCACCTCGGTGACCGTCAGCGCCCAGATGATCCCGACGAGCCCGAACCAGACGTTGCCGACGATGACGATCGGGACGAAGAGCACGCCCTGCGCCATCGAGAGCACCATCGCGGGCAGCACCATGCCGGTCGCCTGGAAGAGCGAGGTGAGCAGTCCGGTGAACCCGTTGACGATGGTCGCGACGAGCTGCGCGGTGAGGATCGTCAGACCGACGGCGAGCACCGAGTGGTCGCCGGAGAAGACCGTGAAGACCTGCTCGCGGAAGACGAACACCGTGCCCGAGAACACCAGGACGATCGTGCCGACGGTGAACGCCGCCCCGCGGAGGGCCGCTCGCAGTCGTGCGGCGTCGCCCTTGCCGAACGCGTAGGCGAGGAGGGGCAGCACGCCGATGGTGACGCCCATCACGAGGAACTCCGGTACCTGGGCGATCCGGACGGCGACGCCCATCGCTGCCAGCGGGTCGTCCCCGTAGGCGGCCGCGAGGTTGTTGAGCACGAGGGTCGTGACGATGAGGAACGCGGACTGCAGCAGCTCGCTCGAGCCGATGCCGAACACGCCCGCCAGCACGTCGCGGCGCAGCGTGAACCACTTCGGCGCGAAGCTCACGTTCTCGCTGTGCCGCTGCAGCCACACGATCCAGTACCCGATCGCGACGAGGTTGCCGAGCCCGATGGCGAGGGCCGCGCCGGCGACGCCCCAGTGCAGGACGAGGATGAACAGCACGTCGAACACCAGGTTGCCGATGGTCGACAGGACGAGGCCGACCATCGCCTGCCGTGCGGCGCCCTCGGAGCGGACGATCTGCTCGAGGGCGAACGAGGCGGCCAGCACCGGCACGAACGCGAGCATCACGGCGACGTAGGCGCTCGTGGCCGGCACCGCGGCGGCATCGGCTCCGAGCACGGCGACGAGCGGCTGCAGGAAGACCAGGCCGATCACGGCGAGGACGGCACCGGTGACGACCGCGCCCCAGAGCGCGAACGAGGCGACGCGCTTGATGTCCTGCGCCTTCGCCGGGTCGTGCTCGGAGGCACCGAGCATCCGGGACATGAGCGCGCTGCCACCGACGCCGAACACACCGCCGACCGCCATGATGAGGCCGAGGAGCGGGGTGCCGAACGTGATGGCGGCGAGCAGCGAGGTGTCGTGCTGCGCGCCGATGAACCCGGCGTTGATGACGTTGTAGACGGCGCTGACGACCATCGCGGCGGCCATCGGCACGCAGAGGTGCAGGAGGGCACTGCCGATGGGGGCGGCGGAGAGGTACCAGCGGTTCTTCGCCGCGGCGGTGCCGGGCGTGGGTCCGGGCGTCGGCTCGGTGGTGGACGGTGACGTGGTGCTCATGACTGCCTCCTTCAGGGCAGGGCTCCGCCCGCCCTTCCGGGCACGACGGAGCGCGCGGGCCGCGGGCGCGGTCGCGTGGGATCGCGGTCCGCGGGTGCGGGCGCGACGGGGCGCCTCGGGAGCGGGCGCGACGGTGGGGCCTCCGGCGGTGGACCGGGAGGCGCGGGGTGCGCCGAGCGGGTCGGCGCGGGCGGGGGTGCCGGGGTCGGGTGCTAGCGGGTCGGCTCCGGCAGGTCGGCCGTGACCTTCTGCAGGAGGGCCTGCAGCGTGGTCCGTTCGTCCTCGCTCAGCGGCGCGAGCAGGACGTCGTCGAGGGCGACCATGGCGTCCTCGAACCCGGCGATGAGGGCGATGCCCTCGTCGGTGGCGTACACGCGCTTCGTCCGGGCGTTCCCGGCGTCGGCGCGGCGTTCGACGAGCCCGCGGCGCTCGAGCCCCTGCAGGAGGCTCGAGACGCTGGCCGCACTCGTCCGGGTGATGTCGGCGATGTCCCGCTGGATCGCCCCGGGCGTGCGCTGCAGGTACCCGAGCACGAAGGACTGCTCCTGGGTGAGGTCGCGTTCCCGCACCCACTCCTCGGCGGCCTTCCGCTGCGCCCACCCGATCCAGCGCATCTGCTGGAGGGGGGAGTCCATCCGGGGCGCCTGCTGCGGCTGGGGCTGCTGCGACGTCCGGGAGTCCTGCTTCGTCATGCTCAGAACACTAACCGTTCGATGTCTAACTGTCAACGATCGAACTGTTGAGGATGTCCAGCACGCGGCCCTCCCGAACGGGGGTATCGCCAGCACCCCCGACACCCCTTGTAGATTGCACAGGAACGCGGTCTCACCAGCCGCTCATCCTCAGCTCGACCACGTCGCCGGGCTCACCCGAGGGGATCAGGAATGGCACGAGGACGAACCATGCGCGCACCTTCGATGCGCCCGTTCGTGGGAGCCACGGCCTGCCGACCCCTCCTCCCCGGAGGTGGTCACGCCGGATAGCCGCGCCCGCGCACAGCTCGACGCGCACACGTGACTCCGGGGCCGCCTCACCAGCGACCTCGTCGGATCCCACGGCCAACCACCGCGGGATGGATCAGCGGCGGAGGACTCCTCCGCCGGAGGAAGAGGCACCATGCCACGCACAGCAACACGCATCGCGCTCCGCGCGGGCGCCACGGCCACCGTCGCGGCGGTCATCATCGGGGGAGCAGCCCTCCCCGCACACGCAGCCGCCTCGGACGCGACCCAGGCCGAAGGTCGGCTCATCGCGGGGAGCGGCACGATCGACCTCGACGACGTGGCGGCGCTCGCCGGGTCGTTCGGGGCCACCGCTCCAGGCGGCCAGGCGGCCGGCGGGTCCGACCCGCTCGACCTCGCGGTGCTCAACAGCATCGGGATCAACGTCCCCGGCGGGATCCAGCTGCTCGGGCAGAACGGCCTCGTGAACGTCGGGGTCGCCGGACAGGTCGCCGCGACCGACACCACCTCGGCGGTCGCCGCCTCGGGTGCGGTCGGGGCGGACGGCGCGATCCAAGTCGGCCCGGGGACCCCCGGTACCGCCGCCACCGTGAACCTCACGCCGCTCCTGGGCGACCTCGACGTCGACGGGGTCGTGAGCGAACTCTCCGTCGGGCTCGGCGCGCTGTCGGCTCGGGCCGAGGCAGACCGCACCTTCGACGGCGCCGACGTCACCACCGACTACCAGGTCGCCGGTGCGCAGGTCCGCCTGGTCAGCCCGGCGGTGCAGCAGCTCGTGACGAGCTTGGACACGACGCTCGGCACGACGGACACGACCGTGAACACGGCACTCGGGGAGGACGGTCTGACGACCGACCTGACCGCCTCGCTGCTGGGCCCGGTGACCGACGCCGTCAACACCCTCGGGCTCGGCGTGCTCAGCCTCGACGACACCACGGCGCAGCTCACCGCGGACGTCGACCTGCAGGGAGCGCTCGCCACCGTCACGCAGCAGCCGCTGACGGACGGTCCGGTCACGCTCGACCTGTCCACCGGCGTCGTCTCGATCGACCTCGGGCAGCTCTACACGCTGAACGACCTGCCGGCGAACACGAAGCTCCTCGCGAGCGACACCGTGAACGCGCAGATCACCGGCGCGATCTCGGACATCCTCACCGAGCAGCTGCCGGCGCTCCTCACGAGCACCATCACGAACGCGCTCGACGCCGCCGCGGTGCAGCTCGTCGTGGACACGGGCGTCGACCTGGCCGGGCTCGACGTCGCGGGCCTCACCCTCACCGTCGACACCACCGTCGGTGACCTGCTCGGCACCGGCGACGGCGCCACCCTCACGGTGGCCGGCGACGGGATCCTCGGCCCGGTGCTCGGGACGCTCGACCCGCTGCTCCAGCCGCTGCTCGGCTCGACCGTCGTGCCGGCGCTCACCGGGATCGTCGGCGACGTGCTCGGGGGCGACTTCGTCGCGAACACGGTGCAGACACTCCTCACCACGGCGACCGGCACGGTCACGGCGCTCGACCCGCTGCTCGACATCGTGAACGAGCTCGTGTCGATCACGATCAACTCGCAGACGGCACCGGCCTTCACCGAGCCGACCGCCGACGCCACCGGGGCCACCACGGTTCGGGCGGTCCGGGTGCAGCTCCTGCCCGCGGCCGACCTCGCGACGGTCGACCTGGCCACCGCGACCGTGCAGGCGGACCCCTTCGCCGGGATCGCGATCACCTCGCCCGAGGACGGCACGGACTACACGGTCGAGACCGACGACGACACCACCGACGTGCCGGTCACCGGCACGGCGGAGCCCGGAGCCGACGTCGACGTCACGCTCGACGGTGACGCGGACGGCGTCCAGTCGACCGTCGCCGACGAGGACGGCACCTGGACGGTGACGTTCCCCGACGTCGCGGTCGGCGACCACGAGGCCGAGGCCGTCGAGACCATCGGCGCCCTGGTCAGTGACCCGGACTCGGTCACCTTCGCGGTCGCTGCGGCGCCGGTCGACCCGACCGACCCCACGGACCCGACCGATCCCGGGACGCCCGGCGGTCCGGGTGGCCCGGGAGCGGGCGGTGACGGCGGTGCCGGCGGAGTCGGTGGCGCCGGTGGTGCCGGCGGTCTCGGAGCCGGAGCCGGGGCCGGAGCCGGCCCGGGCTCCCTCGCCTTCACGGGCGCCGAGGTCCTGCCGTTGATGCTCCTCGCCGGGCTGCTCCTCGCAGCCGGCGGCGGCACCCTGGTCGCGCGTCGTCTGCGCCGCGTCTGATCGGTCGAACGACCCCGACGGGCGCCGGTGGGGACCGGCGCCCGTCTCCCAGGGGTCGCGGCGCGTTCGGGTCGCCGCGGCCCCGACCGGTGCGGTGGTGGTTCGGGCCGCCACCGCACCGGCCTCTTCTCCGCTCTCGTTCCCACCCCGTCCACCCTCGAGCCGTGAGGACCACCGTGCACGACCACGACACCCACCCCCTCGACCGCCGCGTCGGACCGCCGCACGTCGAGCGGTTCCGGCTGACCCGCTCCGCCGAGACCCTCGGCGTCGTCTGCACCTGCGCGATCGGCACCGACCACGACAACACGGTCCGGCCGATCGGTGCCGAACCCGTGCGCTGAACCCGTGCGCGTCGGCGGTCGCAGCGGGATACTGAGGTGGTGCGTGAACTCCAAGCCGCCATCGCAGCGGACCTCAACGTCCAGCCGACCATCGACCCCGAGCAGGAGGTCGCCCGTCGGGTCGGGTTCCTGCGCGACTACCTGCTGACCACCGGCGCCGCGGGCTACCTGCTCGCGATCAGCGGCGGCCAGGACTCCACGCTCGCCGGCCGACTGACCCAGCTCGCGGTGGAGTCCCTCCGCGCCGAGGGGCACGCCGCCGCGTTCACCACCGTTCGCATGCCGTACCGGGTGCAGGCGGACGAGGACGACGCGCAGCTCGCCCTGCAGTTCATCGCCGCCGACCCGGGCATCACGATCAACATCGAGCACGGGGTCGACGGGGTCGTGCAGGACACGGCGGCGTCCGGCGTCCCGCTGAGCGACTTCGTGAAGGGCAACGTCAAGGCGCGGATGCGCATGGTCGCCCAGTACGCCGTGGCGGGACAACTCGGACTCCTCGTCGTCGGCACGGACCACGCGGCCGAGGCCGTCACCGGCTTCTTCACCAAGTACGGCGACGGTGGCGTCGACCTCACGCCGCTCACGGGCCTGACGAAGAGCCAGGGGCGGCAGCTGCTCGAGCACCTCGGCGCACCCGCCCGCCTGTACGAGAAGGCCCCCACGGCGGACCTGCTCGACGAGACGCCCGGCCAGACCGACGAGGCGAACCTCGGGCTCCGCTACGCCGAGATCGACGCGTACCTGCAGGGGCACGACGTGCCGGTGGAGGTCGCCGAGGCGATCGAGACGCGCTACCGCGCGACGGAGCACAAGCGCCAGGTCCCGGCGACGCCCTTCGACGACTGGTGGCGTGCCGGCGCGTAGGCGCTCACGCAACCACCGACGGGAGGCGCGGTGCGGGTCCGACCCGCACCGCGCCTCCCGTCGGTTCTCCACATCTCGCCCCCGGCACCCTCCTGCTGTCGGCTCCCGCTCCTAGGATGGGAGGCAACGGAACAACAGATGCGGAATCCAGGTCGGGCCGGATGTGGCCGGACGCTGGACCGGAGGGGGAGTCATGGAAGTCCTGTTCGCGCTCGGAGCCGTCCCGCTGATCATCGGCGGGATCATCGTCCTGGCGATCATCGCGCTGATCTACGCGAAGGTCGTGTACCGGAACGCGGGTGCCGACGAAGCACTCATCATCACGGGCAAGCGCTCACGCAAGGTCAAGAACTCGGACGGCACCGAGACGGTCGAGTCCGGCATCAAGGTCGTGCTCGGCGCCGGCGTGCTCGTCCGACCGTTCTTCGAGAAGGTCGCGAAGCTCTCGCTGAGCTCCCGGGCGATCGACATCAACGTCAACGCGCAGGACTCCCGCGGCGTCACGATCGACGTCGAGGCAGTCGCCCTCGTCAAGGTCGGCGAGACCGACGCCTCCATCCGGGCAGCCGCGCAGCGGTTCCTCGGGCAGGAGAAGAAGATCGACGACTTCGCGCGCGAGGTCCTGTCGGGTTCGCTCCGCGCCTCGATCGGCGCGACCGACGTCTCCACGATCATCCGCAACCGCGACCAGCTCACCGTCGCCGTGCTCGACGTCGCGAAGGACGCCCTGCACAGCCAGGGGCTCGACGTCGACTCGTTCGAGATCAAGGGCATCTCGGACCGCAACGAGTACATCAGCGACCTCGGTCGTGCCGAGCGTGCGCGTGTCCGGCTCGAGGCCGAGAACGCCGAGGCCCAGGCCGACCGCGAAGCGCGCGAGGCTCGGGCGACCGCCGACCAGGCCATCGCCGAGGCGGAGAACACACTCGCCATCCGACGGGCAGCGCTGCAGCTCGATGCCGACCGTGCATCGGCCGAGGCCGCGGCGGCGGGTCCGCTCGCCCAGGCCCGTGCCGCCCAGGGCGTCGTCGAGCAGGAGCAGCTGACCGCGCAGAAGCGTGCCGAACTCCGTCGCGCCGAGCTCGAGTCCGAGGTCAGCGCCGTCGCCGAGGCGCAGGCGCGGAAGACCCGCGTCGAGGCCGAAGCGGCCGCTGCTGCCCAGGTCGAGACGGCCCGTGCCCAGGCCGAGGCCCGGCGGATCTCCGCCGAGGCGATCGCCGCCGAGGCGAAGGCCGAGTCCGAGGCCCGCAAGCTCGCCGCCGACGCATCGCGTGCCGAGGGTGAAGCGGCCGCCGACGCGATCCGCGCCAAGGGTCAGGCCGAGGCCGACGCGACGAAGGCGCAGGCCGACGCCCTCGCCCAGCACTCCGACGCCGTCCTCCGGGTCAAGGCGATCGAGACGCTGCCGAGCATCGCCCGCGAGCTCGCGGCCCCGATGGGCAACATCGACAAGCTCACGGTGGTGTCGTCCGACGGCGCCGGTGCCCTGTCGAAGAGCGTCGTCAGTCAGTTCAGCGAGGTCGACGCGCTGCTCGGCACGACGGCCGGCTTCACCCTGAGCGACATCGTGAAGAGCACCACGACCGGGCAGGCCGCTGCCCGCGCCGTCGTGCGGGAGCAGGCGCAGGAGCCGCTCGCCGCCGAGTAGGGGCGGTGCCCGATGCGGGCGCGGCGGGGCTCAGGCCTCGTCGCGCCCGTCGTCGTTCCGGCGCTCGCGCTGCTGGCCACCGGCGTCCTCGCGCTGGCCGCCGTGGTCCTCGCGCTCGTCGACGCCGTCGTGCTGGTGACCGGCATCGTGCTGGTGACGGGCGTCGTGTTCGGCGTCGTCACGCTGCTGCGACAGCCGCTGCTGCCAGACGACGCTGCGTGCGGCGCCCTCGAGGATGTCGTCGACGCTCCGTCCGGACTGGGCGGCGAGCGCCCCGCTCAGGCCCGCGGTGAGCGTCCCACCAGCGGCGGCCAGCCGTTCGACGACCTCCTCCTGCCGGTCGGTCAACGGTTCGTCGATCATCTCGTCGATGGTGTCGCGGATGTTCTGCTCGCTCGCGTCCAGGGCCGCCTCGTCGCCCGAGTGCAGTGCTGCTGCCTCGCCGACGACGACCAGTCCGAGTCGTGCGGCGTCGTCCTCGGGACGTGGGGTGCTGCCGTGCTCGTCAGTCATGCGGAGGACCGTACGCTCCCGGGGGTCGCGCTTCCTGGATCGATGGGGTACCGCGGCCGACGGTGACCCGTTCAGACCGGAGCGTGCCGGCCGCGGTGACCGATCCGCAAGAGGATCGCCGACGTCGGTACCTCGTCGTCGGACGAGCGCCCGACGACCACGATCCCGCCCCGGTCGGCCGCGGCCTCGAGCGCGTGGAGGACGACGACCCCCGATGCCGGGTCGAGCTCGCTCGTCGGGTCGTCGAGCACCGTGACACCGGCATCGACCGCGAGCGCCCGAGCGAGTGCGACGCGCTGCTGCTGCCCGCCGGAGAGCTGCTCGGCGAGGTTGGTGCGGACCGCCGGCGGTACCCCGACGGCGTCGAGGGCCTCCGTGATGCGGTCGTCCCGGTCAGGGCGTCCCCGCTCCGCGCGACGGCGGGACGGCGCGTGCGCGAGCAGGCCGAGTGCGACGTTCTCGGTCGCGGTCAGGGCTCCGAGCAGATCGTGGTCCCGCGTCAGGAGCGCGAGCGGTGGCCGTCCGGCGGCGAGGTCCTCGATCCGGACCGAGCCCGTGCTCCTGGCGCGTGCCGACCGATCGAGCGGGGGCGCGTCCGGGTCGAGCGCGGCGACGACGGCCGAGAGCACCGCGGACACCTCGGCGCCGTCCTCCCCGGTCACGACCACGACCGCGCCTGCGTCGACCCGGCCGTCCACCGCGAAGACCTCACGGTCGCCGAACCCGACCGTGAACCGTTCGAACACCAGTGCCGTCACGCCGTCGCCTCCTCGTCCGCCCGTCGGATGCGCAGGCCGCCCGCGCCGTCCGGCTCGACCGTGACGAGTGCACCGGTCGGCCAGTCGCCCCGGAGGTGCTGGGGGATCGGCACGGAACCGTCGGCCGCGACGACGGCGCGGCGCCCCGACCCGGAGTCCTCCTCGCCGACCCGGCCGTCGCGGAGGTGGATCATCCGCTGCATCCGGCGGGCGACGGCCTCGTCGTGGGTGACGAGCAGGACCGCGATCCCCTCCCGCTCCGTCTCGGCGACGAGCAGGTCGAGCAGGGCATCCCGCGCGGCGGTGTCGAGGCGGCTCGTCGGCTCGTCGGCGAGCAGCAGCCGTGGGCGGGACGCCAGCGCCACCGCCAGTGCCGTGGTCTGCCGGTGCGACGCGGACAGCTCGGCGACGGGACGGCCGTCGTCGGGGACCCCGCCGGCTGCCAGCACACGCTCGCCGAGTGCGCTGTCGCGGCCGGGGATCCCACGGACCGTCCAGGCGACGTTGGCGCGGGCCGACTCGTGGCCGATGAGGTTGACGTCGGCGCCCTGCAGCATGAGTCCGAGGACGTCACGCCGCAGCCGGTCGAGGTCGCGCCGGTCGGCGGTGCCGAGGTCCTGCGCGCCGATGGTCACCGTGCCGGCACTCGGTCGCATCAGGCCGGCGGCGATCGACAGCAGGGTCGACTTGCCCGAACCGGACGGGCCGAGCAGGGCGACGCGCTGCCCGGGCGGCACCGTCAGGTCGACGCCGCGCAGGGCGGCCACGTCGACCTCGGCCTCCCGGTACACGTGCACGAGGCCCGAGGCGCGGAACGCCGGGAGGGACCCGTCGTCCGCGACGGGCGTGGAGCGCGATGGCGTCACGGTGCGGGCCTCCCGTCTCGCGGGCGCCGGTGCTCCGCTCCGTCGCCGGTGCCGCGCGGTCGGCCGGAACCGTCCGCGCCGACGGCGGCGACCCCGGCGGAGACGGCGAGCAGCACGAGCATCGTCACCGCCGTGACCGCGAGCACGGTGAGCGGCCCCACGGGCACTCCGAGGGGCGGGACGGCCTCGGCGCGCAGCGGGAGCCGCGCGGCGGTCACCACCGTGGCGATCGTCCCCGCCACCGCGCCGAGCAGGACGGCGGCCGCGGCGGGGAGGAACGTCTCGCGGAGCACGGCTCGACGCACGGCGCTGCGCGGGAACCCGCTCGTCCGGAGCACGTCCACGTCGTCACGACGGCGACGCGCTCCGATCGCACCGACCCCGGCGACGACGAGCAGGACGAGCACGAGGGCCGCGCCGGCGGTCGGGACGCCGACCAGTGCCCCGAGCACCGGGGCACTCCGCTCGGCCCGGCGTTCGGCGTCCGCGAGGGTGTGCCGGCCCGTCACGGTCACGCCGTTCCGGGCGAGGGCGGCCGTGACGCGCCGCTCGGCCCCGGGTGCGACCCACACCTCGTGGTCCGTGCCCGTGCCGACCGGGTTCGAAACGTGGCCGGCCGAGGTCAGGTCGACCAGGGCGCCGTCGGCGAGCACCCGCGGGAGCGCCGGCGCCGTCCCGACCACGCGCAGCACGATCGACTCACCGTTGAGCCCGATGCCGACCGTGGCGTCGGGAACGCCCGCGAACGGTTGCGTGACCGTCGCGGCACCGATGACGGTCGGGAGGGGCTCGGCGCCGTCCCGCGGGGTGATGCTCGGTGTCCCGGAACCCGTCGGGTCGACCCACGAGACGCGGAGGCCGTCGCGGCGGTCCCCGAGGGTGGCGGTCGGGCCGCCGTCCGGCAGCGGGTTCTCGCCGAGGCGGCTCCGCCAGCGGTCCGCGTGGAGCCAGGCGGCGCCGACCGACCGCGCCGTCGTGCCGTCCCCGACCGTGACGTCGGTGATCGTCGCCCCGAGTCCGTAGGGTGCGCTGGTGGTCGCGCTGGTCTCGAGGCCGAGCCAGACGAGTCGGCAGCCGTCGGTGCAGGGGAGGGCGCCGCGGGCACTCGTCAGCGTGCCGTCCCGCGGTGCGCCGAGGACGACCCGGTGCCAGCCGTCGGTCGCCTGCACGACGGCGACGACGTCCACGTCGGCGGGGTCTGCGGGGGCGACGGTCTTCGCCGCCTCGCCGTCGGGTGCGCCGACCTCGCGGAGCGTCACGGCGAGCTGCGTCCCGGTCAGGCGGAGCGACCGGCCACCCGTCGGACGGAGTTCGCGTTGGAGGGCGGCCGTGCTGCGCCCGCTCCAGGTCGGGTCCCACGCGCTGACGGCGGCGAGGCGTGTGGAGTCGAGGGCGATCAGCCGTCCGACGCCGACCCCCCTGGACGTCGCCTGCACCGCCATCGCCGACCGCCCGCCGGGATCGGCGTCGCGCACGGCCTGCACGAAGGGCGTGTCCTCGGCCACCCGCACGTCGAGGACGGTCGCCGCGCCGAGGGTCGCGGCCGCGCGGTCGTCGGCGAGGCGGACTGCCAGGACGGCCGTCTGCGTCGACGACACCGCGAGCGCGACGCCGAGGACGACCATGACTGCGGTCGTCAGCACCGACGGCGTCCGCGCGATCCGACGCACCACGAGCAGTTCGGTGAGGGAACGCGCCGGGCGGTCGGCCCGGCGACGGACCACGGCGACCCCGACTCGCAGTCCGACGATCGCCAGCAGGACGGCGATGAGCGACGGCGCGAGGAGCGCGATGCTCGGACCGGTGACCTCCGTCTCGGTCGCGACGGCCGCGAGTCCGACGACCGCGGCGATCACGGCCACCGCCTGCACGACCGCGCCCGCGCGGGACAGGGTCCGCGGCTCGGTGACACGCCGGAGCAGGTCGACGAGCGGCACCCGTGACGCGCGGGCGCTCGCGACGACGAGGGCGACGAGCGACCCGGCTAACGCCGCGGCGAGGGCGAGCAGGACGGGCGCGCGGAGCGGTTCGAGGGCCGGGGCCCCCGCGCCGAGCAGCACCGGCGCGCAGAGTGCGGCGAGGCCCAGACCGGCAGCCGCGCCGGCGACGGCGCCGACGACCGTCGCGAGCACGGGCTCGAGCAGGACCGCGGCGAACCGACGTCGCGCCGGCAGCCCACGCAGCCGGGCGAGTCCCCACTCCGCCGCGCGCGCCTGCCCGATGCGGCCGGCGACGACCCCCTGGGCGAACCACGCCAGCACGACCGCCTGCAGTGCCGTCACGGCGACGATCGTCGTCGCGGCGTCGTTCCCGTCCGCCACCCGGTCGACGAGGTCGTCGATCCGTTCCTGCACCGACACCGACGACTGTGCGCTGCTCTCGGTCAGCGTGCCGTCCCGAGCGGCTGCGACGTCGCGCACCACCGCGGGCACGTCGTCGAGGCGGAGCCCGTGCCGGAGGGTCTTGACCGACCACATCGTCCCGGTGATCGACAGGTCGTCGAACCCGGCGAGGGACATCACCAGGTCGGGGCCGCCGGTGCCGCCGCTGCCGAACAGCTTGCCGGGCGCGCTCGCGATCCGGCCGACGCGGCTCGTTGCGTCGTAGGTGCCGACCACCCGCACGCGGACGGACTGCTCGGGGACGTCGAGCACGGAGAGCGGCAGCACCGCCCCGGTCGCGATCCCGGAGCCTGCCGGGGCGAGCACCTCGTCGGAACCGGACGGACACCGCCCGTCGACGAGGCCGAGGGACGCGCAGTCGTCGGAGAGCCCGGCGAGCTGGGTGTACCGCACGTCGGCGTCGGCCGGATCGGACGGCGCTCGGTAGGAGACGAGGGCCTTCGACTCGGCGACGACGACTTCTCCGTGCCAGAGGCGGCTCTCCGTCGCTGCGGAAGTGGTCGTGACGACCGCTCCCTGGGCCTCGCTGAGCTTCTGGTACTCGATCTCGGCCGAGGCTGCGATCGACGTGCCGCGCACCCCGGCGTGGGCGAGCGCATCGTCGAGCGTCGACTGTTCGACGGCGCGGAGGAGCAGGGGCGCGATCACGGACACCACGGTCGCGACGAGTGCGAGGAGTGCGAGCACCACGGCGGCCGCGGGGCGGCGACGGACGCTGCGTGCCCAGAACGGAGCCGACCCTCGTCCCACCGGCACCCCCTCGCGCGGTCGGCACCAGCGCCGACGTCGGAAGTCTGGCACACCGGTGTGGCGTGCGGCGGTCACCTGTGCGCGGCGGTCAGCGCGTCGTCCACCGGCGGAGGAGCCACTCCGCCGCTGCCAGTCCCTCGCGTCGCTGGAAGTCCCGGAGCGTCGGCATCTGCGGGATCGCGGGCCGCGCGGCGTTCTCGAAGAAGGTGCCCGCCAGCCCCGCCAGGACCGCGTCCACGGTCGGCGCGGTCAGCCCGGCGAACACCGGGTGCTCGGCGAGGTGCGCCTCCACGTCGGTCGACTCGCCCCGGACCAGCACGTCGAGCAGGTAGGCGAGCGGATCGAACCAGTGCGCGCCCACGGCCGCCCACGGCCAGTCGAGCACCCAGACCTGCCCCGCGTGGTCGACGAGCAGGTTGTCGGCACGGCAGTCCACGTGCACGAGGTGGTCCCCGTCGAGCAGGGCAGCGCTCCCGGCCGCCGTCCGGGCGAAGGCCTGTGCCGCCGCGGCGACGGGCTGCGGGATCGACGACGGCAGCCCGGTGGCGAGCATCCGGTCCCACGCGTCGAACGCTCCCGCGAGTTCGGCCGCGAGCCGTGGCCGTGCCGCCAGCGCGCCGGTGGCGACGGGCAACGTGTCGAGCGCGTCGAGCACCGCTCGGATGTCGGTTCCGTCGCGGCTCCCACCCGGATGGCGGCCGTCCACGTCGGAGAGCACCAGGGCGATCCAGTCGTCGCCGTCGGCGGTGTCCTCGATCGCGGTGAGCAACCGTGGAGCACGGACCGACTGCGGGAGCTGCACCATCACGTCGGCCTCTCGTCGGTGGAGATCGAAGGCGTCGGCGTTGCGCGATCGGGAGACCGTCTTGACGAACGCCCGGCCGCCGCCCCTGACGACGACCCGATCGGCACTCCCGGGCGAGTACCCCTCGGCCTGCGACTCGGCCTCGACCACCTCGCCCCCGAGCGCCCCCTCCACCCGACGGCGCAGGGCCGTCGGCAGTTCGTCCCACGTCATCCGCCCCACGGGTTCACGGTACCGGGCGGCCCACCCTGAGAAGCCGTTCACGAACGTGCGCTCTCGGCAAGTTTGCGTTGTCGGCAAACGTGCTCTGGGTGTAAAGTTGCATTGTCTGCAAGGTTGACCCGCCGTCACCGGCCCGCCAGCACGCTCCGGCGTCCCTCGCGACCACGCACCAGCACGCACTCACCCCTCGCACCCCTGAAGGACCCCATGTCTACTGCCACCGCACCCGTCGAGGTGCAGCGCGGACGACAGAGCACCCCGGCCAGCACGCCGGGGAAGCCGATCATGTCGCACCGCCAGATCCTCCTCGTCATCTACGGCCTGATGGCCGGCATGTTCCTGTCGTCCCTCGACCAGACGATCGTCGGCACGGCGATCCGCACGATCGGTGACGACCTGCACGGGCTCGACCAGCAGGCCTGGGTCACGACCGCGTACCTCATCGCGTCGACCATCACGACGCCGATCTACGGCAAGCTGTCCGACGTCTTCGGGCGTCGGCCGCTCTACATCTTCGGCATCGCGGTGTTCATCCTCGGGTCGCTGCTCTCGACCATGTCGACGTCGATGATCATGCTCGCCGCGTTCCGCGCCTTCCAGGGCATCGGTGCGGGTGCGCTGATGTCGCTCCCGTTGGCGATCATGGGCGACATCCTCGCCCCGCGCGAGCGTGCGAAGTACCAGGGGTACTTCCTGGCTGTCTTCGGCATCTCGAGCGTCATCGGCCCGCTCATCGGTGGGCTGTTCGCCGGCGCGTCGAGCATCCTCGGCATCACCGGCTGGCGGTGGGTCTTCCTGATCAACGTCCCGATCGGTGTCGCGGCCCTCCTCATGGTCATCGCGTTCCTGCACCTGCCGAAGTTCGGCGACGCCAAGGCGAAGCCCCGCATCGACTGGTGGGGCGCGACCTCCGTCATCGTGACGCTCGTCCCGTTCCTGCTGGTGGCCGAACAGGGCCGCACGTGGGGCTGGGGTTCGGCCGGCGCGATCGCCTGCTACGTGATCGGTGCCCTCGGGCTCGTCGCCTTCCTCGTCGTCGAGACGCTCATGAAGGACGACGCGATCATCCCGCTGAAGCTGTTCCGCTCCGGCACGTTCTCGATGGCCACGATCCTCGGCTTCCTCGTCGGCTTCGCGATGTTCGGCGCCATGCTGACCATCCCGCTCTACCTGCAGATCGTCACCGGGCTGACCCCGACCGAGTCGGGCTTCGCGACCCTGCCGATGATCGGCGGGCTCATGATCGCCTCGATCGCCTCGGGCCAGATCGTCGCCCGCACCGGCCGCTACCGGATCTTCCCGGTGATCGGCACGGCGCTGGTCTCGTGCGGCTACGTCGTGCTGACCTTCATGACGATCGACAAGCCGCTGTGGTTCCTGATGATCGGCATGTTCCTGATCGGGCTCGGCCTCGGCCAGCTCATGCAGAGCATCACCCTCGCCTCGCAGAACTCGGTCCAGCCGCGCGACATGGGCGTGGCGACCAGCTCCGCCACGTTCTTCCGCCAGATCGGTGGAACGCTCGGCACCGCGGTGCTGCTGTCGGTCCTGTTCTCGATCATGCCGGCGAACATCCTGCACGCCACGGCGGACGAGAAGAACCTGACCCCGGCCCTCGACGCCGCGCTGAACCCCACCGTCGCGACGGCGAAGGCGAACCAGGGCGTCATGGACCAGATCTGGAACCCGATCGTCACCCCGGTGAAGCAGCAGGTGCAGACCGGCCTCGACGCCGCGACCGCCAAGGTGACCCAGGCCACCGCCGGCGCTCCGGAGTCGGTGCAGCAGCAGGCGCTGGCGAACGCCGCGACCCAGGCGCACGCGAGCGTGCAGGACGGCAAGCTCGCCGTCGACTGGTCGAACGCGGCACAGCGCACCTACTGGGTGAACGACCTCGCGCCGACGCTCGCGAAGCAGATCGACAAGGGCGCGAACAGCTCGGGCGACTCGAACGCCGAGACGAGCGACACGTCCTACCTCAACGGCGCGGACAAGGCCCTCACGAAGCCGTTCATGACGGGGTTCAACACCTCGGCCGTGACCGTCTACTGGGTCGGCTTCGCGGTGATCCTGCTCGCGTTCGTCCTGAGCTGGTTCTTCAAGGCGCCGCCGCTCCGGAAGAGCTCGGCCCTGCAGGAGCAGGCCGACAACGCCGGCACGGCCGACGACCTCGAGGTGCAGGCGGTCAAGGCCGCCGACACCATGGGCTCGCCCACCGCGCCCGTGACCGGTTCGATCCCCGTCCAGCGGGGCGCGTCGAACGACTAGGCCGAACGGGGCCTCCCTCCACCTCGAGGGAGGCCCCGTCCCGCACCACCCGTTCCGCACCAGGAGCAGCACGTGACCACCAGCGAAGCCCCCGCCGCCGACTGCGGCCTCCGGGAGCGCAAGAAGCAGCAGACCCGCGCTGCGATCCACGCCGCCGCGCTCGAGCTCGTCACCGACCGCGGGCTCGCCGGCGTCACGGTCGAGGAGATCTGCGCCGCCGCCGGCGTCTCGCCGCGGACGTTCTTCAACTACTTTCCGTCGAAGGGCAACGCCGCACTGGGCCTGCCCGCGACGACGGTCCCCGACGAGGCCCGAGCGACGTTCCTCGCCGCTGAGGGGCCGCTCGTCTCGGACCTCTGCGACCTCGTCGCGCAGACGGTCACCCTGCCGGAGGACCGTCGCCGCATGAAGGAGCTCGTGCAGGCCCGGCCCGAGATGGTCCCGACGATGCTGCAGTGGATGGCCGACGCCCGGCTCGCCGTCCACGAGGTCGCCTCGCAGCGGACCGACCCGGACTCGGCACGCACGGCGGTGACGCTCGTGATGGCCGCGGTCATCGAGGCGGCGCACCGCTTCACGGTCGGCTCCCGCGACGACCTGGCGGACCGGCTCCGAGGTGTGGTCGCCGAGATGGGCCGGCTCGCCACCGCCTGACCCAGCGCGACCACGGCCTGGAGGCGCGGTGCGGGCCCGACCCGCACCGCGCCTCCAGGCCGTCGGTGCGTTCCGACCCATCGCGCGTGCAGTGGAAAGCGGAATCGCGCGTAGGTGGTCGGAAAAAACGACCTCCTACGCGCGGAACGACCTCTTACGCGCGGAACGGCTCCGGGGCGGGCGGACGGCGCGAGTCATCGGACGACTTGGCGCGCTTCGTGGCTGAAACGCAACCTCGTGCCCTCTTGACAGCAGAGACATCGGATGTTTCGATTGCCTCGTTCGGTCGACGGAGACCGGACGGGCAGGAGACACGATGAGCCGCATCACCGGTCTGCGCGTGCGCGACGTCCGGTTCCCGACCTCGCGGGAGCACGACGGATCCGACGCGATGAACCCGGCGCCCGACTACTCCGCGGCGTACGTCGAGATCAGCACCGACGCCCGCGACGGGCACGTCGGCACCGGCTTCGTCTTCACGATCGGCCGTGGCAACGAGGTGCAGGAAGCCGCGATCGCCGCCCTGCGCGGGCACGTGGTCGGTGCCGACGCCGAAGCGGTCCTCGCCGACATGGGCGGCACCTGGCGTGCGATGGTCCACGACTCGCAGCTGCGCTGGCTCGGCCCGGAGAAGGGCGTGATGCACATGGCGATCGGCGCCGTGGTGAACGCGCTCTGGGACCTCCGGGCGAAGCGCGCGGGGCAGCCGCTGTGGGCGCTGCTGGCCGACCTGAGCCCCGAGGAGCTCGTCGACCTGGTGGACTTCCGGTACCTCACCGACGCGATCACCCCGGCCGAGGCGCTCGAGCTGTTCCGCGCCGCCGAACCGCACCGTGCGACCCGTCGGGCCCGGCTCGAACAGCAGGGCTACCAGGCGTACACGACCACCCCGGGCTGGCTCGGCTACGACGACGAGAAGCTGGCGCGCCTCTGCCGCGAAGCCGTCGACGAGGGGTTCACCCAGATCAAGCTCAAGGTCGGCGGCGACATCGACGAGGACGTCCGCCGGATGGGCATCGCCCGCACCACGGTCGGCCCGGACATCCGGATCGCGGTCGATGCCAACCAGCGCTGGGACGTGGACGAGGCCGTGACCTGGATCGAGCGGCTGCGCCCGTTCGACCTCGCCTGGGTCGAGGAACCGACGAGCCCCGACGACGTCCTCGGGCACGCCGAGATCGCCCGGCGCATCGCCCCGATCCCGGTCGCGACCGGCGAGCACATGGCCAACCGGGTGATCGCGAAGCAGCTCATCCAGGCTGGCGCGATGAGCGTGCTGCAGATCGATGCCACCCGGGTCGCGGGGGTCAACGAGAACCTCGCGATCCTGCTGCTCGCCGCGAAGCACGGCGTCCGGGTGTGCCCGCACGCCGGCGGGGTCGGCCTCTGCGAGGCGGTGCAGCACCTGTCGATGTTCGACGCCGTCGCGCTGACGGGCGACCTCGACACCCGCTGCATCGAGTTCGTCGACCACCTGCACGAGCACTTCGTGACCCCGGTGGACGTCCACGACGGCCGCTACTGGCCGCCGACCGCTCCGGGAGCCGGCACCGAGATGCTCGCCGACTCCCTCGACGCCTACGCGTTCCCGGACGGCCCGGCCTGGGCCGTGGTCGACACCGAGACGGTCCCCGACGCGGTCCGCGTCGCCTGATCCCACCCCACACACCCCATCACCACGACGAAGTGGAGACTCCGATGCAACGACGACGCATCATCACCGGGCTCGCGGCAGCAGCTGCCGCGGCCCTCGTGCTCACCGGCTGTTCCTCCGGCAGCAGTGCCGGCGGAAGCCAGTCGAAGGACGCCCTGACCTGGTCCATGTGGATCGCCGGGAAGGAGGACAAGGCCGCCTGGCAGAAGGTCGCCGACACCGTGAAGACCGAGGACGACATCACCCTGACGATCCAGGGCGCGCCGTTCGAGAACTACTTCACGAAGCTCAGCACGCAGTTGAGTGCGGGCGGCGCCCAGTGCGTCGTGAGCATGCAGTCGCTCCGCACCGCGAACTACACGTCGTCGCTGCTGCCACTCGACGACCTCGCGAAGAAGGACGGCACCGACCTGTCCGCGTTCGACAGCACCGCGCTCGACGGCATGAAGGTCGACGGGAAGCTCTACGGCCTGCCCTACGACACCGGCCCCATCATGATGTTCTACAACAAGGACGTCTTCACGAAGGCCGGGGTGGCCGAGCCGAAGCCGGGGTGGACCGTCGACGACTTCGAGGCGGCGGGTGCCGCGCTCAAGGCGAAGGGCATCACCATGTTCGGTTCGACGGTCGGCGACCTCAACCTCGAGTCGATGGTCTACGGCTACAACGGTGGCCGGGTGATCACGTCCGACGGTGAGCTCGACGCGTCGAACGCGAAGTTCGCGGACGGCCTCGACTGGCTCTCGACACTGGTGAAGAAGGGCTACGCGACGCAGGCGTCGTCGGACTCGTCGACGCCGGGCAACGACTTCGCCGCCGGCAAGGTCGCGATGTACACCGACGGTCCGTGGTCGCTCATCAGCCAGAAGGCCAAGGTGAAGTTCGACCTCGGGGTCACGACGCTCCCCGCGGGGACGTCCGGTCCGTCGACCTTCGCCGCCGGCTCCGGCTTCGGTGTCTCGAAGCAGTGCAAGTACCCGGAGCAGGCGTTCAAGGCCGTCCAGACGATGACCAGCGAGAAGGTCCTGACGTCGCTCGCCGAAGCGGGACGGGCCTTCCCCGGCCGCACCGCTGCCCAGTCGGCGTGGTACTCGAGCGCCGGCATCGACGGCGCCGAGGCCGCGCTCAAGGCGGGACTCGCGAAGTCGTCGCCGCTCCTCGGGAACAAGCAGAGCGACCAGCTGTCACAGCTGTTCACGCAGTACGCGCTGCAGGCGGTGAACGGGCAGACCTCCGGCAAGGAGTCGATGTCCTCCATCGCCGGCCAGCTCGGTACGCAGTGACCAGCTGAACCAGTGATCGGACGGGAGGCCCGTTGCGGTCCCGCCACGGGCCTCCCGTCCGATCCATCCCCTGTTCAGGACCGCGCGAACGACGAGGAGGTCGTCGCATGACCACCATCCAGGACCCACCGGCCGAAGCGGCCGTCCCCGCGGTCGCGACCGCGGTCGCGGTCGGAGCCGCCACCCCGCGGCGGAAGGACGGCGAGGACACGAGCGCGCTCGGGCGCCGCTCCTGGTGGGGTGCCGCGTTCGCGGCACCGCACTCGATCGGACTCGTCGTCTTCACGGCGTTCCCGATCATCGCCTCACTCGTCGTCAGCTTCATGAACTGGCCCATGCTCGGCGAGCGCAGCTGGGCCGGCATCGAGAACTACGCCCGGCTCTTCGCCGACCCGGTCTTCCGCACCGTCGCACTCAACACGGCGCTGTTCGTGGTGCTCTACGTGCCCCTCAACCTCGTCGTGTCGCTCGGGCTCGCCGCCTGGCTGACACCGCGGATCGCCGGCCGGCACGTCTTCCGCGTCCTGTTCTTCATCCCGACCATCACGCCGATCGTCGCGAACGTCGTGGTCTGGCGGATGCTGTACCAGCCCGGTGGGGCGATCGACGCGTCACTGCAGTCCACCGTGGGCGTGCACGCGCCGAACTTCCTCGCCGATGAGCACTGGGCGATGCTCGCCATCGTCGCGATGAGCGTCTGGCAGGGCTTCGGCTACAACATGCTGATCTTCTCGGCGGCGCTCGACGCCGTGCCGGAGAACCAGATCGAGGCCTCGCAGCTCGACGGCGCGAACGCCTGGCAGACCTTCTGGGCCATCAAGTTCCCGCTCATCTCGCCGTCGGTGTTCTTCGCGACGATGATGACGCTGATCACCTCGTTCCAGGTGTTCGTGCAGCCGTTCGTCCTGACCAAGGGCGGGCCGGGCACCGCGACGGAGACCCTCGTGCAGTACATCTACAACACCGGCTTCCAGAACCAGCAGCTCGGTCTGGCCTCGGCCGGCGCCTGGGTGCTGTTCGTCATCATCCTCGGGATCACGGCCGTCCAGTTCCTCGGGCAGAAGCGGTGGGTGCACTATGAGTGAAGCGGTCCGCGGGCACGTCGGTGCCACCACGTCGAACCGGACGGTCAACCCCCGTGCCGTCGCCAGGACGAAATCCGCGCCACGACCGGGGCGGGTCCGGCACGCGATCGGGTACGCCCTGCTCTGCCTCGTCACACTCCTGTTCGTCTCGCCGCTCATCTACATGGTCGCGACGAGCCTCAAGCCCGCCGACCAGGTGTTCACCACCCCGCCGACGCTCTGGGGTCGCTCGCTCGAGTGGGACAACTACGTGCAGGCGTTCACCTACCTGCCGTTCGCCCGGTTCATCCTCAACGGGGTGTTCGTCGCCGCGGCCGGCACGGCGATCAACGTCGCCGTGGCCGTGCTCTCCGGGTACGCGTTCTCACGGTTGCGCTGGCGCGGCCGGAACACGGTGTTCCTGCTGTTCCTCGTCACGCTGATGATCCCGCAGGACGTCCTGGTCATCCCGATGTACGTGATGATGCAGGGCTTCGGCTGGGTTGACACGTTCCAGGCGCTCATCATCCCGTGGGCCTTCACCGCCCTCGGCGCGTTCCTGGTGCGACAGTTCTTCCTCACCGTGCCGCAGGAGCTCGACGACGCCGCACGGGTGGACGGGGCCGGGGCGATCCGGACCTTCTTCTCGGTGATGCTCCCGCTCGCCCGACCGACCATGGCCGTCCTCGCGGTGTTCTCGTTCATCTCCTACTGGAACTCGTTCCTCTGGCCGCTCGTCGTCGTGAACGACGTCGAGGCCCACGGCACCATCCCGCTCGGCCTGCAGCAGTTCTTCGGGCAGCAGGGCTCCGAGTGGAACCTCGTGATGGCGGCCTCGGTGATCTCGATGCTGCCCACCGTGATCCTGCTCGTCCTGCTCCAGAAGCACCTCGTCAAGGGCATCGTCACCTCCGGCCTCGGCGGCCGCTGATCCAGCCGCACCGCGCCGTGGACGCGAGCACGTCGTGACCGCAGCGCACCCCGACCACCCGCACCGTTCCTCCCGTCCGAAAGGAAGACTCGCCACATGACCATCACCGCACCTGCAGAGCCGCAGACCGCGACCGACGCCACCGGCCTGCCCGCGTGGTTCGCCCACGACCGGTTCGGCATGTTCATCCACTGGGGGCTCTACGCCCTGCCGGCACGGCACGAGTGGGTGAAGAACCGTGAACGGATCACCGACGCGGACTACCAGAAGTACTTCGACCACTTCGACCCGGACCTGTTCGACGCCGCCGACTGGGCCCGCCGCGCCCGCGAGGCCGGGATGAAGTACGTGGTCCTCACCACGAAGCACCACGAGGGCTTCGCGCTCTGGGACTCGAAGCTCACCGACTACAAGGCGACGAACACCCGTTTCGGCCGCGACATCGTCCGCGAGTTCGTCGACGCCGTCCGGGCCGAGGGCCTGCGCGTCGGCTTCTACCACTCGCTCATCGACTGGCACCACCCGGACTTCACGATCGACGGCGTGCACCCGCGACGGGACGACGGCGAGGCAGCGATCGCCGCGCTCAACGAGGGCCGCGACATGGCCCGGTACCGCGCGTACCTGCACGGGCAGGTCGAGGAGCTGCTGACCGACTACGGACGGATCGACTACCTCTTCTACGACTTCTCGTACCGCGACAACGACCACGAGGACATCTGGGGTGGCAAGGGCCGAGACGACTGGGGGTCCGAGGAGCTGCTCGACCTGACCAGGCGGCTCCAGCCGGGCATCATCGTCAACGACCGGCTCGACCTGCCCGGCGACATCGTCACCCCGGAGCAGTACCAGCCGGACAAGCCGATGGAGGTCGACGGCGTGCGCGTGCCGTGGGAGGCCTGCCAGACCCTCAACGGCTCGTGGGGCTACGACCGCGACAACCTCAACGTGAAGAGCGTCGACCTGCTCGTCCGGATGCTCGTCGACGGCGTCTCGAACAACGGGAACATGCTGCTCAACGTCGGCCCGACCGGCCGCGGCGAGTTCGACGGGGTCGCACGGACCGCGCTCGCCGGTATGGGGACGTGGATGCACCAGCACGCGCGGTCCGTCTACGGCGCGGGGCCGTCGTCCTTCCGGGCACCGGCGGGCACCGTGTACACGCAGAACGGGAACCGGCTGTACCTGCACCTGTTCACGTGGCCGTTCGAGCACGTGCACCTGGCCGGCCTGGCCGGGAGGGTCGAGTACGCGCAGCTGCTCAACGACGCGTCCGAGATCCACTTCCGCGAGATCCCGGAGGGCACCCGTGCGCAGAACACCGGGCTCGGCGGACAGCCGGCCGGCACCCTGACGGTGACCCTGCCGATCGTGCGGCCCGACGTCGCGGTGCCGGTGGTCGAGCTGTTCCTGCGCGACTGATGCAGCGCATCGTGTCGAGGACACGGTTGCGGGCGGGACAGGAGTCCGCCTACGAGGAGGCGCACGCCGCGATCCCGCCCGAACTGGTCGACCGACTCCGCGGGGCGGGGGTGTCGAACTGGAGCATCTGGCGGGACGGGCGGGACCTGGTCCACCTGATCGAGGTCGAGGACTACCGCGCGATGCGCCGGTCGCTCGCCGACGACCCGGTGAACGCCGCCTGGCAGGACGTCATCAACCCGCTCCTCGAGGCGGACGACGACTACTCCGGCAGCGACGACGGGATCCCGCTCGTCTGGACGCTGGAGGGACAGGCATGACCGACCTCGCCGTGGACCTCGACCGCGGGCCGTTCTGGCTCGGCGGTGCCGGCATCGCCAACCTGCTGCACGCGGTGTCCGACGAGGACGCCCGGGCCACCGTCGACGCGGCGTGGGACGTCGGCGTGCGGGGGTTCGACACGGCGCCGCACTACGGCCTCGGGCTGTCCGAACGGCGACTCGGGGCGGCGCTCGCCGACCGGCCGCGTTCGGACTACCTGGTCTCGACGAAGGTCGGCCGGCTGCTCGTACCCGGTCGCGGCGACGGCGACGACCTGGCGTCGGGCGGGTTCGCGGTGCCGGACGACCTGGTCCGGCAGTGGGACCCGTCCCCGTCGGGCGTCCGTCGTTCGCTCGACGAGTCGCTCGACCGGCTCGGTCTCGACCACGTGGACATCGCGTACCTGCACGACCCGGACGTGTACTCGCTGACCGACGGGCTGACGCAGGCGCTGCCGACCCTCGCCGAGCTGCGGGACGAGGGCGTGGTGCGCGCCGTCGGCGTGGGGTCGAACTCGGTGTCCGCGCTCGAGGGCGCCGTCGAGACCGGGCTGTGCGACGTCGTCATGCTCGCCGGTCGGTACACGCTGCTCGAGCAGCCTGCGGCGTCGCTCGTCGCACGGTGCGGGGAACTCGGTGTCGCCGTGGTCGCGGTCGGGGTCTACAACTCGGGGCTGCTCGGGCAGGACCGTCCGGACGCGTCGGCGACCTACGACTACGCCACCGCGCCGGCTCCGGTCCTGGCGCGGGCGAACGCCGTCGCGGACGTCTGCGAACGGCACGGGGTCACGCTGCCCGAGGCCGCGCTGGCCTTCCCCCGCCGGGCCGCAGCCGTCCGGGCGATCGCCCTCGGGGCCCAGTCCGCGGAGCAGGTGCGGGAGAACGCCGGACGGGCGGCGGCGGACGTCCCCGAGGCGCTCTGGGGCGAGCTGCGCGCCGCGGGCCTGCTCGACGCCTGACCCGTGGAACCACGAATCCGACATCGAACCAGGGCAATCGCCCGGTTCGATGTCGGATTCGTGGTTCTTCGCGCGCCGCTCGGCGCCGTCGCGACTAGCGCGTGCGGGCGCTGCTGCGGCCCGAGACCTTCAGGTAGATGAACAGCACGATGATCGCGCCGATGATCGAGCCGATGATGCCGGCCGGCTGGAAGAAGCCGTCCATCGGGTCGTGCTGGAAGATCAGGAAGCCCAGGAAGCCTCCGACGAACGAGCCGATGATGCCGAGCAGGATGGTCATCGGGATCGAGATGTGCTGCTTCCCGGGCATGACGAGTCGGGCGACGGCGCCAGCGATGAGTCCGACGATGATGAGGCTGATGATGAGACCGAGCACGGTTTCCTCCTTGTGGGGTCAACGTGTCCAGCGGGTTGCCGGGTTCACGACCGACGTCCTACCCAACACGACGGTGCCCCAGCGCGTTCTCAGGTTCAGTCGAGGGACCGGCGCAGCCAGCGCTCGACGCCCTCGACGTGCGACACCACGAGGGACTGCACGAGTTGCGGATCACGGCGGCGGATCGCGTCCACGATCGCGGCGTGCTCGTCGAGCGTGCGTTGCACCGAGCCGTTCTGGGTGAGGCCGCGCCAGACCCGCACGCGCACGGTCTTGCTCGACAGGGCGTCGAGCAGCCCGGACAGGTACTGGTTGCCGCCGATGCCGGCGATGGTCGAGTGGAACAGCAGGTCGTGGGCGACGAGGTCCTCGACGCCCGTGTCCTCGCCGACCGACGCCATCAGGGTCGCCAGGTCGTCGATCTGCTGCTCGGAGGCGCGGGCCGTCGCGAGCACGGCGGACGCGGGTTCGAGGATGCGCCGGACCTCGAGCAGGTCGACGAGCGAGCGGTCGTGGTGCATGTCGACGACGAACGACACCGCCTCGAGCAGGACGCCCGGCTCGAGGGAGGTGACGTAGGTGCCGTCGCCGCGGCGGACGTCGAGCACGCGGATGAGTTCGAGGGCCTTCACCGCTTCGCGCAGGCTGTTCCGTGACAGCCCGAGCGACTCGCTCAGCTCCTTCTCGGGCGGGAGGCGCTGCCCGGGCTGGAGCTCGCCGCTCACGATCATCTGCTGGATGCGCGCGATCGCGTCGTCGGTCAGCGAAGCCACACGTCCACCTCCTGCTCAGCCCACTCGCGGACGCGACCGGACAGGTCGACGATAGTCGTGCCTCCAGGCCGGGACCGGCAGCATCAGGCGGGCCGGAGCCGGAGCGACTGCATGCCGCCGTCGACGGCCAGGTCGACGCCCGTCGTCGACCGGGCGAGGGGGCTCGTCAGGTAGGCGACCGCCTCGGCGACCTCTTCGGCCGCGACGAGCCGCCCGTGCGGCTGTCTGGCTTCGAGGGCCGCGCGCTCGGCGGCCGGGTCGGCGGCGGTCGACAGCAGGCGACCGACCCACGGGGTGTCCGCGGTGCCCGGGTTGACCGCGTTCACCCGGATGCCCTCGCGGAGGTGGTCGGCGGCCATCGCACGGGTGAGCGCCGCGATCGCGCCCTTCGTGGCGGAGTACAGCGCACGCTGGGGCAGGCCGGCGGTGGCGGCGATCGAGCACGTGTTGACGATGCTCGCGTTCCCGGAGGCGCGGAGGTGTGGGAGTGCTGCGCGGGAGAGCCGGACGGCACCGAGGACGTTGACCTCGTACACGCGACGCCACTCGTCGTCGGGGTTGTCCTCGACGGTGCCCTGCGCGCCGATGCCGGCGTTGTTGACGAGGACCTCGAGGCCCCCGAGCTGGTCGACCGCCGAGGACACCGCTGCGCGCACGGACTCGTCGGAGGAGACGTCGCAGGTGACGGAGACGACACCCTCGGCACTCGAGGGCTGCAGGTCGAGCACGGCCACGGTGGCACCGCGGTCCTGCAACGCGCTGACGATCGCGGCACCGATGCCGGACGCGCCGCCGGTGACGATCGCGCGGACGCCGTCGTGTGACCCGCCCATCACGCCGCCCCGATCGTCTGCCGCTGCGTGCCGAGGCCCTCGGCGGTGAGCTCGACGACGTCACCGGGCTGCAGGTACGGGGCACCGCTGCCGAGCGCCACACCCGCCGGGGTCCCGGTGCTGATGACGTCGCCCGGGTACAGCACCATGAACTGCGACAAGTACCGGACGATCTCCGCCGGCTTGAAGATCATGTCCGCGGTGGTGCCGTCCTGCCGCACCTCGCCGTTCACGGTGAGGTGCAGTGCGAGTGCCTCCGGGTCGAGCCCGGCGTCCCGCAGCGACGACGGGGTGACGAGCCACGGCCCGAGCGGGTTGAAGGTCTCGCACGACTTGCCCTTGTCCCACTGGCCGCCGCGCTCGAGCTGGAACGCGCGCTCGGAGACGTCGTTGGCGATGGCGTACCCGGCGATGTGGGTCGCGGCCTCGGTCTCGGACTCGCAGTAGCGCGCGGTCGTGCCGATCACGATCGCGAGTTCGATCTCCCAGTCGGTCTTCGTGCTGCCGCGGGGGACCAGGACCTCGTCGTCGGGGCCGATCACCGTCATCGGGTCCTTCATGAACACGATCGGCTCGGTCGGGATGTCGGCGCCCGTCTCGGCGGCGTGGTCGCGGTAGTTCAGGCCGATGCAGACGACCTTGCCGGGTCGGGCGACCGGAGCGCCGCGGCGGAGGGCATCGGCGTCCGGGACGGGCCGCAGGTCGCCGGCGCTGCGGGCGTGCTGCACGCGGCCGATCGGGTCGGACGCCAGGAACGTCCCCGAGACGTCGTTCGTGATCGGGCGGAGGTCGAGGACCTCGCCGTCGGTGTCGATGGCCACGGGGATCTCGCTCCCCGCCGGGCCGAGTCGTGCGAACCGCATCGTTCCTCGCTCTCCTGCTGCGCCGGTGCAGCGGAAACATCCTATGTCTGTGGATGCTCCCCGGCAAGGTAGATGCGCTCGGCGGTCCCGCGGAACACCGCGTCGCGCTCCTCCGGTCCGAGGTCGGCGAGGGCGGTGGTGGTCGTGGCGAGGACCTCGGCGTAGTCGGTGGCGAGCGTCGACACCGGCCAGTCCGAGCCGAACAGGGAGCGGTCCGGGCCGAAGAGCTCGACGACCTCGCGGGCGTAGCGGGCCACGGGGCGGTCGCGCCAGTCGTCGCCGGCTTCGGTGAGGAGGCCGGAGACCTTGCACACCACGTTCGGGCGCGCGGCGACGTCGCGCATCCGGGCCCGCCAGGCGTCGGCGACCTCGCGGCCTTCGCCGCTGTCCTGCGTGCCCGATCGGTCGCGCGCGATCGCTGGCTTGCCCGCGTGGTCGAGCACGAACACCGCCTCCGGCACGGCGTCGACCAGCGCGAGAGCGGCGGGGTGTTCCCGCTCGCGGACGAGCAGGTCGAACACGAGCCCGGCGGCGGCCACGGCACGGACACCGCGGACCACGTCCGGGCGTGCGAGCCAGGACGGATCGGGTTCGTCGTGCGCCTGGTGCCGGATGCCGACCAACCGCTCGCCACCCGGTAGCGCCCGCACGACCGCGAGTCGGTCGGCGACGTCCGGCGCGGTCAGGTCCACCCATCCGACGACTCCGGCGACCGGCCCGGGCTGCGCGAGGAGCCACGCCGTCTCGCCGGGATCGTGCACGGCCTGCACGACGACGGTGCGCGTGACGTCGGTGTCCCGGGTGACCGCACGGAGGTCGTCCACGTCGAACCGGCGCCGGATCGGGGCGACCGAGTCGTCCATCCAGGGGTACGGCCGGTCGGCTGGATCCCAGAGGTGGTGGTGAGCGTCGATGATCACGCGGCCATCATGCCCGATTCATCCGATGTCCGACCGTTCGACCGTTCGACGGGTTCGACCGGTTCGACCTATGACACCCGCGATGGAAAGCGGAAGCGGGCGTACTCGGTCAGAAGTTCCGACCAGGTACGCCCTATTCGACCAGGTACGCCTGATTGGACAAGGCGCGTGCGCCCGGCCCGGACCCGCGCTCAGGCCAGCGACGCGGCCTCGAGCTCGGAGCGCAGCTCGGCGTCGGACGGCTCCACGAAGTGCTTGCCGTTGGGCAGCACCACGACGGGGATGTTCTTCCGCCCGCTGATCGCCTCGGCGCGGTCCGCCGCGGAGAGGTCTGCCTCGACGTCCACGTACTCGTAGTCCACGCCGAGCGTGTCGAGCAGCGCCTTGGACCGTCGGCAGTCGCGGCACCAGTCGGCACCGAACATCGTCACCTTGTCGAACGTCTCGTCAGTCATGCCACCCCGAACAGATGACTCGATCCCGCCATTCCCGCGGTCGTACCGTACGCCGTCGGAGCACCATGTCCCCATGAGCCTGCCCTCGGACCTCCCCGCCGTCCGCGCCGAGCAACGCAACGAGCACCCGCACCAGCATCCGGACCCGGACCCGCACGAGCAACCGCCGCACCCGCACCACCGGCACGGGTGGTGGTGGAAGACGCTCCTGACCGGGTTCGTGCTCTGGGTCGTCACGATCATCGTCACGTTCTCGACGCTGAACACGAACCTGGTGCCGACGATCATCCTGCTCGGCAGCTTCCTCGTGCCGTTCACGGTCGTGCTCTTCGTCATCGAGCGGGTGACCGGTTCGGTGAGCACGATGCAGCTCATCGTCGCGTTCTTCGTCGGCGGCATCCTCGGCGTGCTCGGGGCGTCGCTGCTCGAGGCCGACCTCCGCGCCGGCGCCGGCCTGTACATCGTGGTCGGGTTCGTCGAGGAGTTCGTGAAGGGCGTCCTCCTGGTGGTCGTCGGCTGGCGGGTGCGCCCGAAGACGGCACAGCAGGGTGCGCTCCTCGGTGCCACGGTGGGCGCGGGCTTCGCGGCGTTCGAGTCCGCCGGCTACGCGTTCAACGCGGCGATCACGAGTCGCGGCATCGACCTCGTGTCCCTGCTGCAGACTGAGGTGGTGCGGGCCATCCTGTCGCCGGTCGGCCACGTGCTCTGGACTGCGATCCTCGGGGCGGTGGTGTTCGGCGCTGCGCACGGACGGGCGCGCTTCCGGTGGTCGTGGTCGATCCCGATCGCCTACGTCGGTGTCGCGCTCCTGCACGGCCTGTGGGACTCGAACTCCACGATCTCGACGCTGCTGGCGTTCCTGGTGACCGGGACGCCGTTGTCCGCGGCTCGGAACGGTGCCGTCCCGGCGTCGATCGCGGGCCTCGCGACGACGCTCTACGTGGTGGGGTTGGCGATCGTCTCGGCGATCGGGGTGGTCATCCTGATCGCGGTGCTGATCCGTGCGAGGAAGCGGAGCGCCGGCGCCGGCGCCGGCGGCGTCGACGGCGACCCGGCCTGGGGCGAGACGCCGGCACCGCACCCGCTCGGGTGATGCCGCAGGCTCACCATACGATTGGGGCATGCCGCCCGGACCCGACCCCGAGACGCGCGCCTGGGCCTCCGCCGCCGTCCGACGCTTCGCGGCCGCCACGAACCTGCTCGTCGCCGCCCGCCGGTTCCGCATCGTCGGCGGCGACCCCCGCGACACGGCCGCGCTGCACGCCCTGCTGACCGGCCTCGGTGCCCGCCCCGCGGCGGACCACGAACCCGTCGACCAGCTCTGGTGCGTGGGATCGCCGGACGAGAGCACGGCCGCCGTCGAACGCGAGGCCGACCGCCCCCGCGGGGCCACCCTCGTCGTGGTCGACGCCGGCCGACACCTGCCCGCCGTCGACGAGGACGCCTTCGGACCGGTCACGAGCGTCCGTCCGGGGGTGCTCGGCGTACCGGCCCTGTCCGACGACGTCTTCCTCGTCTCCACCGGCCGCGACCCGGAGGACGACCCCGCCGCCGACGCCCGTCTGCGCTGGGCTCGACGCTCGATGCCCGTCTCGCGAGCGGTCGCCGCCGAACTCCGCGACGGCGGGCTCCTCCGTGGCACGCGCATCGGCGTCAGCATGTTCCTCGAGCCGAAGACCGCCGTGCTGAGCCTGCTGCTCCGCGACGCCGGGGCCGAGGTCGTCGTCTACGCCCACGCCGACGAGACGGACGACGCCGTCGCGGACGCGCTCCGACGCGCGGGGCTGACCGTGCACGCCAGCAGCACCGCGACCCTGCCGGAACAGAAGGCCCTCGCGCTCGCGATGCTCGACACCCGACCGCACGTCCTGCTCGACGACGGTTCGCACGTCATCCGGCTCGCCCACCAGGAGCGCCCGGACCTGCTGCCGACGATGCTCGGTGCGGCGGAGGAGACGACGAGCGGCCTCCGACCCCTCCGCGTGCTGGCCGCGCGCGGCGAGCTCGGGATCCCCGTGGTCGCCGTCAACGACGCCCGCACCAAGACCTTCTTCGACAACCGGTACGGTACCGGGCAGTCGACGGTGTTCGCGACACTCGACCTGGTCGACGGGCTCCCCTCCGGCACGCACCGGGTCCGGCCTGGAGGCGCGGCTGTCGTCGCCGGGTTCGGGCACGTGGGCGAGGGGGTCGCGCTGGTGCTCCGCGCGCTCGGCTTCGCCGTCACGGTCGCCGAGACCGACCCCGTCCGCGCCCTGCAGGCGCTCGTCGCCGGGTACGAGGTCGCACCGCTCGTCGACGCCGTGCGCGACGCCGACCTGGTGATGAGCGCGACCGGGGTCGCGGACACGATCGACCTCGGGGTGCTCCGGGCCTGCGCGGACGGCGCGGTCGTGGCGGTCGCCGGCGGGGTCGACGGCGAGGTCGCGATCGACGCCGCCCTCGCCGCCGGTGCCGTCCGGACGGAGATCGGCCGGAAGGTCGAACGCTTCGCGTGGCCGGACGGCCACGACGTGCTCGTACTCGACGACGGCGGGTGCATCAACATCACCGCGGCCGAGGGCAACCCGATCGAGATCATGGACCTGTCCTTCGCCGCCCAGCTCGGCGCCGTCCGGATGCTCCTCGAGCGCGGCGACGAACTCGACCGCGCCGTCGTGCCGATCGACCCCGCGGTGGACGACGCGACCGCCCGCGCGGCGCTCGCCGCGTTCGGGAGTCGACCAACGCCTCCCGGCCCGCTCGCCGCACAGCCCGCCGACCGCGAGCCCGACGTCCGGACCCGCCGTTTCGGGGACCCGTCGTGACCGGCGACCACGCGGTCACCGTGCACGCGGCGCGCATCGTCGTCCCGATGACCGCGCCGCCGATCGCGGACGGCGCGGTCGCGGTGCAGGACGGTCGGATCCTGCACGTCGGCGACCGGTCCTGGGTCGTCGACCAGCTCGCGAGCACCGGCACGGCCTTCACCGAACGGCGCTGGCGCGGGGCGCTCCTGCCCGGTCTCGTCAACGCGCACTCGCACCTGCAGTACACCGGCATGGCAGGTGTCGGTCAGCGCCAGTACGCGGGGTTCGAGGACTGGGCCGCCGCGTTCAACCAGGACTACGCCGAACCGCACGACTGGCGTGCCGAGGCCGCCGCCGGCGCTCGGCAGTCGATCCTGGCGGGCGTGACGAGCATCGCCGACGTCGTCACCGACCTCGAGGCGGCGACCGCACTCGAGTCGCACGGACTCGGCGGCATCGCCTACTGGGAGGTCATGGACTGGGAGAACGCGGCGTGGCAGACCCACGGCCGCGACCAGGTCCTCGCCGAGCTGGAGCGCTTCCCCACCGTGCCGGGCGCCGGACTCTCGCCGCACGCCCCCTACTCGCTCGACGTCGCACCCCTGCTCGAACTGCCGGACATCGTGCGGCAGCGCGGGCTGCGCCTGCACCTGCACCTCGGCGAGGCGGCGTTCGAGGGTGAGCGGGTCGCTCTCGGGCCCGTCCCCGGACTCGACGGCGTCGACGGTGTCGGCCACGGCAGCGACTGGCACTTGGCGAACGCGCCGTCGTTCCGGGCCATGCGGGCGCTCGGCTTCGGTGCCAGCGCGACCGCGTTCGTCGACCGGCTCGGCGTGCTCGGGCCGGACTGCCACATCGCGCACGGGGTCTACATGACCGCGGCGGACCGGGCCCTGCTCCGTGCCCGCGGCACCGCCGTCGCGCTCTGCCCCCGCTCGAACGCCGTCATCGGCCTCGACCCGCCGCCGGTCGCGGACTACCTCCGCGAGGGCAGCCCGATCGCGATCGGCACCGACTCGCTGTCCTCGTCGCCCTCGCTCGACCTGATGGCCGACGTCACCGCGCTGCACCGGATCGCCCGCGCCCAGGGGTACGGCCACCGGGACCTGCACGAACGGCTCCTCGCCGCCGCCACCCTCGGTGGTGCGCACGCGATGGGACTCGCCGTCGGGCCGGACCGCGTCGGGCACCTCGCCGTCGGCGCGCGGGCCGACCTTGCGGTGTTCGACGTCGATGCCCGCACCGTGCCGGACGCGATGGCCGAACTCGTCGAGGACGGTGCCGGCCGTGCGGTCGCGACCGTCATCGGCGGCGTCGTCCGGGCCGCCGACGGCACACTCACCCCGACCCCCGTGGAGGAACCATGACCGAGACCGCACCCCGACCCGGCATGGCCGCGCGACGCACGGTGGGCGGCGAGCTCATCGAGTGGCTCGACGTCCCGAAGCGCGCCGTCGCCCTCGGCATGGAGCCGCACCCCGAAGGCGGCTGGTACGTCCGTACCTGGACCTCGCCCGCGACGGTGTCGACGCCCTCCGGCGACCGTCCCGCGGCCACGCTCATCCACTTCCTGCTGCCCCCGGGCGAGGCCTCCGCCTGGCACCGGGTGACGAGCGACGAGATCTGGATGTGGCACGGCCCGGACTCGGTCGACCTGCAGCTCGGCGGTGACGGCGACGAGCCCGTGCCGGGGGCGACCATCACGCTCGGGCCGGACGCCGGGCGCGACCGGGTGAACGACGCGCAGGCGTTCGTGCGCGGCGGGGTGTGGCAGCGGACGATCCCGGGCGAGGGCGAGGTGCTGCTGAGCTGCCTGGTGTCGCCGGGGTTCTCGTTCGAGGACTTCACGATGGCGGACTGACGTACCACATTGGTGTGTTGGCCGGATGGACTCCGGCCGCGTCCCCGCCCTCGCTCGAGCGGCGCTCGAGGCGCCGTTCGAGTTCGCCTACGTGGACGAGACGGGCGACAAGGGCGACCCTGCGGCCTCTCCCGGGGCGACCCGTACGTACACGCTGGGCTGCGTTCTCGTCCCCGGCGGAGACTGGACCGATCGCCTGGACTGGCTGGCCGGAGTCCGTCGTGAGTTCCGTGACGCCTACGGCATCCTCGTCCGCCACGAGCTCAAGGCGAACGTGCTGCTCCGCGGACGGGGCGACCTCCGCGACCTCGGGCTCGGCGACGGTCAGCGGCGTGACGTGTTCCGCCGGTCGCTCGCCGCATTGACGGTGGCGTCGTCCGGTGTCTTCGCGGTCGTGATCGACAAGGAAGCGCGGCCGATGGACTACCAGCCGGAGGACCGGGCGTGGACCTACCTGCTCCAGCGTCTCCGGCTCAGATCGGAGCGATCCGGCAAGCCGATCATCCTCGTGCACGACGGCGGAGACGACGCGACGGTCCGCGCGATCCGCCGCCGGTTCCGCCGACACAGCTTCGCGCCCGGTGGCGTCCGGGTCACTGCGCCGCTGCTGGTCGAGGACCCGGTCCCACGCGACTCCGCGTCGTCGTACTTCATCCAGGCCGCCGACCTCGTGGCGTACGCGGCGTTCCGACGGTTCCAGGCGCCGGGCGCGAAGAGCGGCAGTGTCTGTGACGAGACGATGTGGGACGAGCTCCGGCCGGTCTGGCGGACCGAAGTCACGAACGCCCGCCGGGACGCGATCGTGGTCTGGCCGTGACGGCGGCCCGGACCAACAGAAACCCGGACCAACAGAAACCCGGACCAACAGAAACCCGGACCAACAGAAAGGGGGCGCCCCGTGCTGGGACGCCCCTTGATCTCAGACCTCAGCCGAGCATGCGCTCGGTTCAGCCCGCACCTGCAGGCTACCAGTCGGGCTCGAGGCGGTCGATGGCCGCGGGCGCGTCACCCGGTGACGCCGGTTTCGCGCTGGTATCCCAGTGCGAAGTACACTTCGTCCTGCCCTGACCCCCTCACGAAGGCCCGACCGTGACCCGTTCCCTCCGCCTCACCCTCGCCGTCGCCACCGCCGCGGTCGCCGCCCTCGCCCTGTCGGCCTGCTCCGCCGGGGGCAGTGGCAACGCCGACGGCACCGTCACCGACGGCAAGCTCACGATCGCGACCGGCCAGCCCGCGTACTCGCCGTGGGTCGACGACAACAAGCCGCAGTCGGGCAAGGGCTTCGAGTCCGCGGTGGCGTACGCCGTCGCGAAGGAGATGGGCTACGCGAAGTCCGACGTCGTCTGGAAGCGCAGCACCTTCGACAGTGCGATCGCTCCCGGCCCGAAGGACTGGGACCTCAACGTCCAGCAGTTCTCGATCGACGCCAAGCGCAAGAAGGCCGTCGACATGTCGAGCCCGTACTACACGACCACCCAGGCCGTCGTGACGACCTCGGGTTCGAAGGCGGTGGAGCACACGACCATCGACGAGCTGAAGCAGGACGCCATCGGGGTCGCGACCGGCTCGACGAGCATCGCGTCGGTGAAGAGCGTCCTCGGGGTCACGCCGCAGGTGTTCAACTCGAACGACGACGCCGTCCTCGCGCTGAAGTCCGGCCAGATCGACGCGATCGTCACCGACCTGCCGACGGCGTTCTACATGGCCGCCGCGCAGCTCGACGACGGCACGGTGTCGGCGCAGTTCCCGGCGGACGGCAAGGGCGACCAGTTCGGGTTCGTGCTGCCGAAGGACTCGAAGCTGACGAGCAAGGTCGACACGGCGCTCAAGACGCTCGACGACGACGGCACGCTCGAGGACCTGCAGACGAAGTGGCTCTCCTCGGAGACCGGCACCCCGGTCCTCAAGTAGCCGCATGACCCGGTCGGAAGCACCCGCATGACCCTGCCAGCAGGGGCCGGCACACCGGTCGCCGCCCCGGCGCCGAGCCAGGTCGAACTCGAGCGCCGGCTCTACCGCCGGCAGCGTGGTCGCCGTGCGGTCGTGGTGTCGGTCGTGTCGACGCTCGTCGTCATCGCGATCGCCTACTTCGGCGTCGTGAACACCCCGGGCTGGGCGGCGGTCCAGCAGTCGTTCTTCGACCCGCAGACGGCGATCGACACCTTCCCCGAGATCCTGCTCGGCCTCTGGCTGAACATCCGGATCCTGTTCTTCAGCGCGATCGGCGTCGCCGTGTTCGGCACGCTCCTGGCCGTGGTCCGCGGGCTGCGGAACCCGGTGTTCTTCCCGCTGCGGATGCTGGCGACCGGGTACACGGACCTGTTCCGCGGGCTGCCGCTCATCATCGTGCTGTACCTGGTCGGCTACGGGATCCCGGGGCTCGGGATCTTCCCCCGCCTGCCCGCCGAGGTCTGGGGCACCATCGCGATCACCCTGACCTACTCGTCGTACATCGCCGAGGTGCTCCGCGCCGGCATGGAGGCCGTGCACCCCTCCCAGCGCCTGGCCGCCCGGTCGCTCGGCCTCTCGCACGCGAAGACGCTCCGGCTCGTGGTGCTGCCGCAGGCGATCCGGAAGGTCACACCGGCGCTCATGAACGACTTCGTGTCGATGCAGAAGGACGTCGGGCTGGTATCGATCCTCGGCGCGGTGGACGCGGTCCGCTCGGCGCAGATCGCCCAGGCCGAGACGTACAACTTCACGCCGTACTTCGTCGCCGGGCTGCTGTTCGTGGTGATCAGCCTGCCGCTGATCCGCGTCACGGACGCGATCGCGCGCCGACAGCAGCGGCGCGAGCAGATCGGAGGGACCGTATGAGCGAGGTCGGCCAGGAAGCCCGTGGTGCGTCGGGTGCGGACGCTGCGGTCCTCGAGCTGCGCGGGTTGCGCAAGGCCTTCGGCGAACACGAGGTCCTGCGCGGGATCGACCTGACCGTGCACCGCCACGAGGTCATCTGCGTCATCGGCGCGTCCGGCTCCGGCAAGTCGACGCTGCTCAAGACGGTGAACCTGCTCGAGGGCATCGACGACGGCGAGATCCTGCTGCAGGGCACGGACATCGCCGACCCGCGGATCGACGTCGACGCGACCCGGGCCCGCATCGGCGTGGTCTTCCAACAGTTCAACCTGTTCCCGCACATGACCGTGCTCGACAACGTGACGCTCGCCTCGCGGCAGGTGCACGGCGTCGGTCGCGCGGCGGCCGAGGCGACCGCGAAGCGGCTGCTCGACCGGATCGGCCTGGCCGACTTCGCGGGTGCCTACCCCGACCGGCTCTCCGGCGGGCAGCAGCAGCGCGTCGCCATCGTCCGGGCGATCGCGTCCGACCCCGAGCTCCTGCTGCTCGACGAGGTCACGAGCGCCCTCGACCCGCAGCTCGTCGGCGAGGTGCTCGACCTCGTCACGGAGCTGAAGCGGCAGGGCTCCACGATCCTGATGACGACGCACGAGATGCACTTCGCGCGGAACGTGGCCGACCGGATCGTGTTCCTGCACCGCGGCGAGGTCGTCGAGCAGGGCACCCCGTCCGAGGTCCTCGACGCCCCGCAGCACCCGGCGCTCGTCGAGTTCCTCGCCCGCGTCCACGCCTGAGCCCGACCGCCTCCGCAAAACGCAACGTCGGCGGTTGCTCGCAGAGGAACACCGCTGCGAGGTGTCGCCGACGTTGCGTTTTGCGAACCCGACGTCCGGCGCCCGACGCCTGCCTAGGGCGTCAGCAGGACCTTGCCGATCACCTCGCCGTCGCGGACCCGGCGGTGGGCCTCGGCGGCGTCGTCGAGCGGCAGGACCGCGTCGATCACCGGCCGGACCCGCCCGTCGGCGACGAAAGGCCAGACGTTGTACCGGACGGCCTCGACGATCGCGGCCTTCTCGGCGAGGGGCCGCGCACGGAGCGTCGTTGCGCTGATGGTCGCTCGCTTCCGCATCATCACACCGAAGTCGAGTTCGCCGGCCTGCCCGCTGCCCGAGGCGATCACAGCGATGTGCCCGTTCGGCGCGAGGACCTCGAGGTTCCGTCCGAGGTAGGACGGGCCGACGACGTCGAGCACCACGTCCACGCCACGGCCGTCCGTGAACTCGAGCGTGCGGGCGACGAAGTCCTCCGAGCGGTGGTCGATCACCAGGTCGGCGCCGAGGTCGCTCGACGCCCGGACCTTGCGCTCCCCGCCCGACGTCGCGATCACCGTGGCCCCGAGCGCCTTCGCCCAGAGCACCGCGTGCGAGCCCATGCCCCCGGTGCCGCCGTGCACCAGGAGTGTCTGGCCCGGTCGGAGGCCGGCGAGCATGCCGACGTTCGAGTAGACCGTGCAGGCGGCCTCCGGCAGACCGGCGGCCTCGACCAGGTCGACGCCGTCCGGCACCGGCAGCACCTGCGTCGCGGGTGCGACCACGAGCGAGGCGTAGCCACCGCCGGAGAGCAGCGCGCAGACCCGGTCGCCGACGGCGAAGCCGCGGACGCCGGGGCCGAGCGCGCGCACCGTGCCGGACACCTCGAGACCGAGGACGTCGGACGCCCCGGGCGGCGGCGGGTAGTTGCCCGCGACCTGTTGCAGATCCGCGTTGTTCACCCCGGCTGCGGCGACCTCGATGAGCACCTCGCCGGTCCCCGGCACCGGGTCCGGGAGTTCGCCGACGTGGAGGGCACCGTGGTCCGGGGTGATCGCTCGCATGCTCTCGACCGTACGCGATCCGACCCGGTCGGCCGTCATGCGAACCGGCGTCGCCCGGCCGGTCACGCGCACAGCCCGGTCAGTACGCTCGGCGGGGAGCCGCGCACCGACCGGAGCAGCGGCCAGGACCGGGGGAACCACCACCATGCCGAAGAAGCTCGTCTCGCTCGCCACGGCCGCGATCGCCGTCGCACTCCTCGCCGGGTGCTCGTCCGGCGGTTCCGGCGGGTCCTCGGACAGCAGCGCCTCCGCGACGCCGAAGGCCACGAAGACGGCTGCTGCGCAGTCGCAGAAGGAGGCCTGCGCCCAGCTCGAGGACGAGTTCCGCTCGTTCGTCGCGTCGCAGACGTCGGCCTCGGCCCCGGCCGACCCGAAGGCGCGCGCCGCCGTCGTGTCCGAGCTGAACGAACGGCTCGACGCGGCGCTGCCGGACATCGGCAACACCACCGTGAAGACCGCGTTCTCGGACTTCAACAAGGCCGCGAAGGACTACGCGTCCGCGCTCACGTCGACCGGATCGGCGGACTCGACCGAGTCGAAGCAGGCCCAGACCGACGTGCAGTCGGCGCTGAAGGAGGTCTCGGCGGCCTGCCCCGCCTGATCACGGCGGACCGGTCGCGCCCCGTGCCTCCTCCCGACCTGGAGGCACGGGGCGCGTCCGTCACGCAGCCGCCGGTTGCGAGGCGTCCAGTCGGGCGACGTCCTCCGGACGCAGCCGGATCGTCGCGGCCGTCACCGAGTCGAGGATCGACTGCGGACGGGATGCCCCGGGGATCGGGACGACGACGTCGCTCTTCTGCAGCTCCCACGCGAGTGCGATCACCTGCGGGCTGACCCCGCGGTCACGGGCGATGTACGCGAAGTCCTCGAACGCCGTGCCGAGCTCCGCCGCGTTCGCGATGCCGCCGAGCGGGCTCCACGGCAGGAACGCGATGCCGAGCTCGTCGCAGAGCTCGAGCTCCGGCTCGCTCGACCGGAACTTCGGTGAGTACTGGTTCTGCACCGAGGCCAGTCGGCCGTCGAGCACCTCGTTGGCGGTGCGGATCTGGTCGGGGTCGGCGTTCGAGATGCCGGCCATCCGGATGACGCCCTCGTCGAGGAGCTCGCCGAGCGCACCGACCGACTCGGCGTAGGGCACGGCGGGGTCCGGACGGTGGAACTGGTACAGGCCGATCGTCTCGACGCCGAGGCGCTTCGCCGAGGCCTTCGCCGCCTCCTTCAGGTACTCCGGGCGACCGTTCTGCGCCCACGCGCCGGCCTCGGGCCGGAGGTGTCCGCCCTTCGTCGCGATGAGGACGTCGGAGGTGTCCCCGTGGTACTCGCGCACCGCCTTTGCGATGAGCGACTCGTTGTGTCCCACCTCGTCGTGGGCGGCCAGGTGGTACGCGTCGGCGGTGTCGATGAGGGTGACGCCGGCCTCGAGCGCGGCGTGGATCGTGGCGATCGCCTGCCGTTCGTCCGGGCGCCCCTCGATGGACATGGGCATGCCGCCCAGTCCGATGGCACTGACCGACACGTCTCCGATGACTCGTTGCTTCATGGGCCCAGCATGCGCCGAGCCGGTGCACGGCGCTCAGGGAGCGCGGTCACGGGTGCGGAACGACGCTCCGCTGGGCGGGTCAGCGTCGCGCCCACGCGGGGGCGTGCTCGGGCAGCGGGCCGAACGCGATGCCGCGGGCGTAGGCGCCCCGCACCGGCGGGACCCAGCGGGCGAGCAGGACGGGGAGCTTCGGCGGGCCGGCCTGCAGCGCGCCGGCGAACGCCCGTTCGAACACCACCCGGTGCAGGACCGCCTGTGCGGCCTGCACGATGGCCGCGGGCGCCGAGCGGCGGCGCTGCACCGCGGCCAGGGCACCGTCGAGCCCCGCGCCGCGCAGTCCGCGCCGGAGTGCCGGCACGAGGATCGCCGCCGTCGCCACGGCGTCCTGCACGGCCAGGTTGATGCCGACCCCGCCCGCCGGCGACATCGCGTGGGCGGCGTCGCCGATGCAGAGCAGCCCGGGGCGCCACCACCGCCCGAGCCGGTCCATGCGGACGTCGAGCACGTGGACGTCGTCCATCGAGGTGATCGCGTCGACCCGTCCGGCGAAGTCGGGCCGGAGCCGGGCGACCCGGTCGCGGAACGCTGCGAGACCCTCGGCGCGGAGGGCGGCGTCGGAGCCCTTCGGCGCGAAGTACGCGACCTGGTGGTAGTCCGGCCGCGGGAAGCTGAGCAGGACGTCGGTGCCGGAGAACGCGGGGACGAGGGCGGTCTCGGCGTCGCGGGGCTCGCGCGGCAGCCGGAACCACCAGGTGTCGAACGGCACCGGGAACGCGTGCGGGCGGAGTCCGGCGGCGTTCCGCAGCACCGAGTCGCGCCCGTCGCACGCGATGACGACGTCGGCCCGGAGTTCCTCCGCGTCGCCGTCGTGGTCGCGGTACGGCCGGAGGTGCACGCCGGTGACGACGCCGTTCTCCTCGATGGTCCCGCTCGCCGCGAGGCCCATCGAGATGCTGAACGAGGCCTCGTGGCGGGCTGCGGTGACGAGCATGTCCAGCAGGTCCCACTGCGGCACCATCGCGACGTGGTCGTACGGCGGCCGCAGCCGCGAGAAGTCGCCGAGCAGTGCGCGTGACCCGTCGGGCATCGGCAGCGAGAAGTCGTCGAGGCGGGACTGCGGCAGCGCCCGGAACCGATCGCCGAGCCCGAGCTCGTCGAGCAGCCGGATGGTGGAGGCGTGCACGGTGTCGCCGCGGAAGTCCCGGTTGAAGTCGTCGTGCTTCTCGACCACCCGCACCGCGATGCCGGCCCGGGCCAGCAGCAGCCCGAGGACGACCCCGGCGGGGCCGCCACCGACCACCGCGACGCCCGTGCGCGAGACCGTCACCATGCCCGGGACGCTACGCCGTTCCGGACTGGAGGCGCGGTGCGGGCCCGCACCGCGCCTCCAGTCCGTCACCGGTCGCCTCCAGGGCCGCCGATGCGTGTGCACCTTCCGACGGACGCCGCCCCCCCCCCCCCCCCCCGCGAGCCTCAGGCGGTGCTGCCGACCGAACTCGAGGTCGAGCCGGCATCGACGGCACCGGCGAACACGATCCCGCCCCACGTGATGCACCCGATCGCGAGCACGAAGCCGATCGCGGCGATCCACCACGAGCTGCGTCGGCGGATCCAGGCACCGATCGCCAGGACCACCGTGGCGACCCCGATCACGAACGACCCACCGACCGCGATCGCCGCGCCGCCGAAGTACGCCCCCGGGGAGCAGCCGGTCGACGCGTCGCAGGAGGCGGTGGCCGAGATCACCGCGATGATGCCGACGATCGTGGTGACCACGGTCATCACGGTGCCGAACGCCAGCAGCAGCACCGTCGAGATGCGGTCGGCGAGCCGCGCGGCCGGGAACAGCGTCGTGCCGCCCCGCTCCCACGAGCGCTGGGCGTCGGCGGCGCCGGGGGAGGAGCCGGAGGGGGCGGACTGCGGCGGTCCGCCGGGGACGTTCGACCAGGTCATGGAGACCGTCCTACCGCGCCTCGACCCCGAACGCCTGAGCGAGGCGCTGGATCTTCTGCGCGCGACCGAGCCGCGGCAGGTCCGAACCGTCGCGGATGACCTTGCCGCGGGCCTCGAAGTCGTCGAGGAAGTCCTGCGCCCACGCGACGTCGGTCGGCGTGGGGGAGATGACCTCGTTGATGACCGGCAGCTGCTCGGTGTCGAGGCAGAGCTTGCCGGTGAGCCCGAGCGACACCGCCACCTGCGACTGCTCGCGGAGGATCGGGTGCGAGGAGCCGACCGTGGGGCCGTCGATCGGGCCGGGCAGGTCGCCCACGCGGGACGCGACGACGAGCTTCGAGCGCGGGTAGGCCATGGCGAGCGTGTCCGCCGACGTGCCGGTGTCGCGGCGGTAGTCGCCCGAGCCGAACGCCAGCCGGAACGCCCCCTGCGCCCGCGCGATCGACACGGACTCCTCGATGCCGAGCGCCGACTCGACGAGGGCGATCACCGGGGTCTGCCCGCCCAGACGGTGCCACGTGTCGGTGACCTGCGCCGGCGACTCGGTCTTCGCGAGCATCACGCCCTGCAGGCCGGGCAGACCGCGGAGCTCCTCGACGTCGTCCGCCCAGAAGTCCGTCGTGACGTCGTTGATCCGCACCCAGGCCTCGCCGCCGCCCGCGAGCCACGAGGCGACCGTGTTGCGGGCGCCGGGCTTGGCGGCGGGGTCGACGGCGTCCTCGATGTCGAGGATGATCTGGTCGGCCCGGGAGCGCTGCGCCCGCTCGAAGCGGTCGGACGCCGTCCCCGACACCAGGAGCCACGACCGCGAGATCTCGGCGGGGACCACTCGACGCCGGTTCGGCCCGGCCGACGAGGGCGCGGGGGTGGACGGAGCGGGACGGTCGTCGATGGCCATGTCCCGTTGGTACCACATCGCCTCGCCCGGGATCGCATCGGGGCCGCCCGGAAACCCCGAAACCTCGGTTCATTGCCAGAGAGGCGGCCCGATCCCGCCTACAGTGTCGGATGTGTGGCGAGCGGACAGGGTGACCGACGGCGAGGACGACGTGAACGACGACGTCCGCGGCCGGGGCGCCGCCACGCCCGCGGAGCAGGACCAGAAGGACCAGCACGACCAGCCGGGGGAGCAGGACCAGCGGGGGCAGCAGGAAGAGACCGTCGTGAGTGACGAACCCGACCGCACCCTGCGTCCGGAACTGCAGCTCACGAGTCCGCAGGCGATCAGCCTCGGTGATCCGCGCCTCCAGGCCGGCAACGCCGCCGAGCCCGTGTGGGACGTCTGGCGGAAGCAGCTGACCGGTGTCGGCGGCACGAGTCCCCTCACCCACTTCTCCGACCACCCGCGTGCCCGGATCGAGCTCTCGACGACGCACCCCGGCGGCCTCGCCCAGTTCATCACCGGCAAGACCACGCTGCTCTCCAGTCTCATCCGCGACGAGGTGGCGCTCCGTGCCGCCCGCATCGCCGCCGCCCAGGTCGAGGCGAAGGGCACCGAGCTCGCCACCGTGCGCGGCATCGACGCTGTGAAGCTCGGCATCGGCATGGCCGACTGGCAGCACGGCGACGAGCAGTTCCGCGGCCCGGTGCTCCTCCGTCCGCTGGCCATCCGCCGCCACGGCCGCGACTTCGAGGTGCGGCTGCTCGGCGAGCCCGTGCTCAACCCGGGCCTGGCCGACGCCCTGCACGAGCAGTTCGGCGTCATCCTCGACGCCCAGTCCTTCGTGGCGCTGGCCCAGCAGGACGGCTCGTTCACGCCGAACCCGGTCATCGACCGCCTGCGTGGCCTGACCGCGCACATCCCGGGCTTCTCGGTCCACGCGCGGCTCGTCGTGTCGACCTTCGCCGAGGTCGCCACGGGCATGGTCGAGGACACCGAGGACCTGTCGCACCCCGTGCTCGACGCCCTCGCCGGCAACCCCAGCGCCAAGTGGCAGGTCGAGCAGTCGTACCACCCGGTCGAGCAGACCCCGTCGGACGAGCGCAGTCCCGAGACGGACACGCTCCTCCTCGACGCGGACGACGAGCAGGAGAACGTGATCGCGCAGATCACGGCCGGCAACTCGATCGTCGTCAAGACCCTCCCAGGCACCGGCGGCACGCAGACCATCGTGAACGCGCTCGGCGGCCTCGTCGCCGCGAACAAGCGCGTGCTCGTCGTCAGCCCGCGCCGGGCCACCCTGCGCGGCATCGCCGCCCGCTTCGCCGAGGTCCAGTTGCCCGGCGTCGCGGTGACCCCGGGCACCCTGCGCCGCGACGTCGTGCGGTCGATCGCGCGCAACGAGAAGGCCTCGCGTCCGAACCTGCGCGAGGTCGACGACGCCCTGGTCCGGCTGCGCAAGGTCCTCAAGGACTACCGCGGCTCGCTGACCCGCGTCGACCCCGACTTCCGCGTCTCCGTGCTCGACTGCCTGGTCGAGCTGTCGCGGCTCTCGCTGCTGCCGGTGCCGCCGTCGACCACGGCCCGCCTGTCGAAGACGTCGGTGACGAGCATGGTCGAGGGGCGCTCCCGCGTCGCCGAGACCATGGTCAGCGCCGCGAACCTCGGCGAGTTCCGCTACGGCCCGGACGACTCGCCCTGGTACGGCGCGAAGTTCGGCTCGAGCGACGGTGCGCAGCGTGCCCACAAGACGGCGAAGGACCTCGACACCGACGGGCTGCCGACCCTGCTCCGCCGTGCCCACGACCTCGTGGCCTCGACGCACATGCGGCAGTTCACGACGATCAACGAGCTCGGCATCTACCTCCGGCTGCTCACCGAGATCCGGGACACCCTCGACCGCTTCCTGCCCGTCGTCTTCGACCGCTCGGTGTCCGAGCTCGTGGCCGCCACCGCCCCCCGCGGCGAGGGTGCCCCGATGTCGGCGACGAACCGCCGCCGGCTGAAGAAGCTCGCGCGCGAGTACGTCCGGCCGGGCGTGCACGTGTCCGACCTGCACGAGGCGCTCACCCGCGTGCAGCAGCAGCGCGTGCTCTGGCAGCGCTACGTCGCCGCCGGCGTCAACCCCGAGGTCCCCACCGGCATCGCGGACGTCCAGGTGCTGTTCTCGAACGTGGTCGAGGACCTCGCGCGTCTCGACGAGCCGCTCGGCCGCACCGCCCGCGAGAGCCAGCTGGCGAACGTGCCGATCGACGAGCTCGTCCCGACGATCGCCCGCCTCGCCGAGGAATCGGACGTCCTGCACAACCTGCAGGAGCGCACCGAGCTCATGCAGACCCTGCGCGACCTGCAGCTCGAACCGCTCATCACCGACCTGGCGAACCGGCACGTGCCGGACACCCACGTGCCGGCCGAGCTCGAGCTCGCGTGGTGGCAGTCCGCGCTCGAGACCATGCTCGAGTCTGACCGGGCCCTGCTCGGCGCGAACACCGACATGCTCGACCGGGTCGAGGCCGACTTCCGCCTCGTCGACGACGCGCACGCGGCCGGGGTCTCCCAGGGGCTCGCGTGGCAGCTCGCCGAGAACTGGAAGGTCGGACTCGTCGACTGGCCGGACGAGGCCACGGCGCTCAAGACCCAGCTCAAGGAGGGCGCGATCAGCTCGCGCCTGCTGCAGGACTCCGCCCCGCACCTGTCGCGCTCGATCGCACCAGTGTGGCTCGCGAGCCCGTACGAGGTCTCCCAGATCGCCGACACCATGCCGTTCGACACGGTGATCCTCGTCGACGCCGGGGCCGTCACCATCGCCGAGACCGTCGGCGCCGTCCGTCGCGCCCGGCAGACCGTCGTGTTCGGCGACCCGGTCACGCAGACCCCGTCCCCGTTCCGGATCGCGGTCGACCCCGCGCACCGTGCGCTGCAGGTCGACGAGGAGACGCTCGACGCCTTCCACGCCGACTCCGCGCTCGCGAAGCTGTCGACGCTGCTGCCGACCCTGTCGCTCACCCGGTCGTACCGCGCCGGCGGCGAGGACCTCGCCGAGCTCGTGAACCGTCGCTTCTACGGCGGCCGGATCGAGTCGTTGCCCTGGGCCGGCTCGTTCCTCGGGCACGGGTCCATCGCGCTCGACTACGTCAGCGACGGCAAGGCCGTGCCGGACCCCGAGTCCGGTGCCGTCGAGAGCGTCGACGCCGAGGTGGACCGTGTGGTCCGCCTCGTCATGGACCACGCCCGCACCCGGCCGACCGAGTCGCTCATGGTCATCACCGCGTCGGCGAAGCACGCCGTCCGGGTCGAGCAGGCCGTGCTCACCGCCGCACAGGGCCACAAGGACCTCACCGAGTTCGTCATCGGGGACCGCGCCGAGCCGTTCATCGTCGCGACGCTCGAGCAGTCCGTCGCGCAGAGCCGCGACCGCGTCGTGTTCTCGATCGGCTACGGCCGGACGCCGCACGGCCGCGTGCTGCGCGACTTCGGTCCGCTCGGCAAGCCCGGCGGGGAGCGGCTGCTCGCGGTCGCGATGACCCGTGCGCGTCGCTCGATGGTCATCGTCACGTGCTTCCAGCCGTCCGACATCGAGGCCGAGCGCATGGGCCACGGCACCGTCGCGCTGGCCGAGATCCTCGCCGAGGTCCGTGCACGCACCACCGCCGAGTACGTGCCGGACGACTCCGACCCGCTGCTCGTCGACCTGGCTCGCCGGCTCGAGATGCGTGGCATCCCGGTCGCGCTCGGGCACCGCGGGAAGCTCGGCCTGGTGGCCGCGCACGGCGGGGTCTGCGTGACGATCGAGACCGACGCGTCGCTGGTGAAGGGCTCGCTGCGCGAGTCGCTGCGGCTCCGGCCCGAGGTGCTCCGTCGCCTGGGCTGGCACTACGTGCGCGTGCACGCGTTCCAGCTGTTCTCCGACCCGGACCAGGTGGCGAACACGGTCGCCGCCGTGCTCGGCGTCGACCGCGGTGCGACGCAGGAGATCAGCATCCCGCCGATCCCCGCCCGCCGATGACGCCGCAGGATCTCGATCCCCGCGGGCCCACGCTGGGCCCCGCCCGCCGATGACGCCGCAGGATATCGATCCCCGCGGGCCCACGCCGGGCCCCGCCCGCCGATGACGCCCCGCCCGCCGAGCCGGCGGGCCTCCCGGCCGGCCGGTCCGGTCACCCCCGAGACGGACCAGCTGGTGGGCACGTGGACGCGGGCCGACGACGCGACCGAGGTCGCGCCTCCCGGCCCACCGCAGGCGGCGGACGGCGGCGAAACGGACGTCCGGCCAGGAGGCACGGGTCGACGCCGCAGACGCGTCACCACCCAGCCCGCTCCCGGCTACGACCCCGCACCGGCCCCGGAACCGGCGCGGCACCGCGACGGCGAGAACGACGCCCGGCTCCGCGGGGACGTGCCTCCCCACTGGTAGCGGGTACCGTAGTTCTCGATGAGTGACACCGTGCGGACGCGCCCCGACTGGCAGACCTGGCCCAACCTGATCACGCTGGTGCGGTTCCTGCTGATCCCGGTGTTCGTCGGACTCGTCGTCGCCGGACACCCCGGCTGGGCGCTCGTGTCCCTCGTCGTGCTCGGTGTGAGCGACTGGGCGGACGGCTTCATCGCGCGCCGGTTCAACCAGACCTCGAAGCTCGGCAAGGCGCTCGACCCCGTCGCCGACCGGCTCGCGATCATCGCGATCGTGTTGTCGCTCGTTCTCACCGGACTGCTGCCGTGGTGGGTCGTCGTCGTCGTGGTGCTCGTCGACCTGGTGCTCGTCGTGCTGTCGAGCGTGCTGTTCCACGGCAACCCCGACCTCGACGTCACGTGGACCGGCAAGATCCGCTCGGCGCTCCTGTTCGTCGGGCTGCCGGTGCTGCTCTTCTCGGCGATCCAGACCATCGAGGACAACGCGCCCTGGGTGCGGGTCGTCGCGCTCGTCTTCGTGTACCTCGGCACGGTCGGCCACGTGATCGCGGGCGTGCAGTACGCCGCCATGATGGTCGCGAAGCGTCGGTCCGTCGGGTCTGCCGCGCGCTGAGCGCCGGCCGGCCGGCCGCCCCCTGTCGCACCCCTGTCGCACCCCGAGACGAACATCGCGCCCCGCAGTGACGGGGCGCGATGATCGTGCGGGGGTGCGAAGCGCCTAGAGCTTCGTCGAGCCGCCGATCCCCGGACCCTCGGGAGCGTTCGACGGCGCGACGTGCGCGCCGCTCCCCGCGTGGGTGGGCACGCCGTTCTGCGACCGGAGCAGGTCGCGGATCTCGAGCAGCACCTCGACGTCGGTCGGCGGGACGTCCTGCGGCGTCTGCTCCTCGTCGTTCTTGACCCGCTCGAACGCGACCTTCTTGAGGTGGTTCACGGGGACGACGAGGGCGAAGTACACGACGGCCGCCACGATGACGAAGTTGAGCGCGGCGCCGATGATCGCGCCGAAGAGGATCTTCGCGCTGCCACCGGAGACCGTCGGGATCTCCCAGACGAGCGCCTTGTCGAGGCTCGACGCGTTGAACACGGCGCCGATGAGCGGGTTGATGAGCGACGTGACGATCGCCGTGACGATCGCGGTGAACGCCGCGCCGATGACGACTGCGACGGCCAGGTCGATGACGTTGCCGCGGAGCAGGAACTCCTTGAATCCCTTCACGGGACTCCTTCCGGGTCGAGGACGGCCGCCGGTCGGCGACGCCCCAAACCTACCGAGGAGTCCGGCGCCCGGTCAGGACCCGGCGGGCTTCGACGTGCTCGGCTTCGACGCGCCCGAGCTCGAGCTCGAGCTCGAGCTCGAGCTCGAGCTCGAGCTCGAGCTCGAGCTCGAGCCCGAGCCCGACGAGCCCGACGAGCCCGACGTGCTCGTCGCGGGCGCGGACTTCGCGGGTTCGGACTTCGGCGCGCTCGACGAGCCCTCCGACTTCGGCGCCGGCCGCGAGTCGGTGCGGTAGAAGCCGCCGCCGTTGAAGGTGACCCCGACGGGGGAGAACACCTTGCGCAGGACGCCGCCGCACGCCGGGCACTCGGTGAGCGTGGCGTCGGAGAACGACTGCTTGATGTCGAAGGCGTTGCCGCACTCGGTGCAGCGGTACGAGTAGGTGGGCACCCTAGCTCCGGAACGTGATGATGCGGGACGGCGTGATGATGCCGTCGACGGGTTCGTCGTGGGCTTCGCGCGGGACCTCGTCGAGGTACTCCGCGTCGAAGATCACAGCATAGACGGGCGGACGGTTCGCCATCGACCCGAGCGTCTTGTCGTAGTAGCCGCGACCCCAGCCCATCCGGACGCCGTCGTGCCCGACCGCCGCTGCCGGGGCGAGGATCGCGTCGACGTCACCGAGCGCGAGCGGGGACAGGACCTCGCCGACGACCTCCGGCACGCCGAGGATGCCCTCCGTCTCGGACGTGCCGTCGCCGACCGCCCAGTCGAGCAGGCCGTCCTCGCGGGTGATCGGCAGCAGGACGCGGATGTCGTGCGCGAACGCCCAGTCCAGGAAGGGTCGGACGTTCGGTTCGTCCGGCGCAGACAGGTACAGGGCGAGCGAGTGCACCTGGCGCTCCTCGGCGAAGCGCTGCAGGGTCGCGGTGAGCGACTCGGTGTCGGCGTCGCGTTCGGTCGTGGTCCGGGTGCGCCGCCGCTGCCGGAGCTCGGCTCGCAGGGCGCGCTTCTCGTTCCCGAGATCGGCGATCATGGCGAGGAGTCTACCGAGCGACCCCGTTGCGGCTTCCCGCCGTGGGCGGCGTGAAGCCGTGTCCCCAGCAGTGACGACATGCCCCGTCAGGGGGCATCCGATAGTTTCTGTCGCATGGGCTTCCAGATTTCCAAGGCGGTGATCCCAGCGGCAGGGCTGGGCACTCGCTTCCTCCCCGCGACCAAGGCGATGCCGAAGGAGATGCTCCCCGTCGTCGACAAGCCGGCCATCCAGTACGTGGTCGAAGAGGCCGTCGGTGCCGGACTCACCGACGTCCTGATGATCACGGGCCGCAACAAGAACGCGCTCGAGAACCACTTCGACCACGTGTCCGAGCTCGAGGAGACCCTCAAGAAGAAGGGCGACCACGAGAAGCTGCAGAAGGTGAACCAGTCCACGGACCTCGCCGACATGCACTACGTCCGTCAGGGTGACCCGCTCGGCCTCGGCCACGCGGTGCTCCGCGCGAAGATGCACGTCGGCCGCGAGCCGTTCGCCGTGCTCCTCGGTGACGACATCATCGACGCCCGCGACCCGCTGCTCAAGCGCATGATCGAGGTCCAGGGCGAGAAGAACGCGACCGTCGTGGCCCTCCTCGAGGTCCCCGCGTCGCAGACCCACCTCTACGGCATCGCCACGGTCGAGGAGACCGACACCGACGACGTCGTGAAGATCACCGGCCTCGTCGAGAAGCCGGCACAGGGCGAAGCGCCCTCGAACCTGGCCATCATCGGCCGCTACGTGATCCGCCCCGAGGTCTTCGACGTCCTCGAGAAGCAGGAGCCGGGCAAGGGCGGCGAGATCCAGCTGACCGACGCGCTCATGAAGATGGCGAGCGCCGAGGAGTGGACCGGCGGCGTGTACGGCGTCGTGTTCCGTGGACGCCGGTACGACACCGGTGACAAACTCGACTACATCAAGGCGATCGTGCAGCTCGCCTCGGACCGCGAGGACCTCGGACCCGACCTCAAGTCGTGGCTCAAGGAGTTCAACGCGGGCGAATGAGTCGGCCCATCCCGCTCGGGTCCCGGTACGCCGGGCCCGAGCGGGACACCCGCCCCGCAGCATCTGCCGGGGCACCGGAGGAACCTGAGCGATGACGACGATCCCGACCCTGTCCCACGGGCGGGTCACCATCCGGCCCCTCCGGCTGCGCGACACGCGCGACCTCGACGTCGCACTCGCGACCAACCGTTCGTGGCTCCGCACCTGGGAGGCCACGAACCCCTCCGGACACGTCTCCAGCGACGTCCGCGGCAGCATCCGCGCGCTCCAGGCCAACGCCCGCGCGGGGCTCGGGCTCCCGTTCGCGATGGAGCTCGACGGCCGTTTCGTCGGCCAGCTCAACGTCTCCGGCATCACCTACGGCTCCCTCGCGAGCGCCTCCATCGGCTACTGGGTCGTCGAGGACGCCGCCGGCCACAACGTCACGCCGATCTCGGTCGCGATGGCCGTCGACCACTGCTTCCGCGTCGTCGGCATCCACCGGGTCGAGATCTGCATCCGTCCCGAGAACGCGCCGTCGCTGCGCGTCGTCGAGAAGCTCGGCTTCCGGTTCGAGGGACTCCGCCGCCGCTACATCCACATCAACGGGGACTGGCGCGACCACTTCTGCTTCGCCCTCGTCGCCGAAGAAGTGCGCGAGGGCGTCCTCGAACGCTGGGTCCGCGGGCAGGTCCCGCCGGGCGTCGGCAGCGTCCCGCTGGCAGCCCGCGACGAGGCGGCGCTGCCCCTGCACACGACGCCCCGCGTCTGACCAGTCCCTTCCCTCCCTCCCGCAATACGCAACTGTGGCGGTTGCTCGCAGCGGTATGTCACTGCGAGGATCCGCCGAGGTAGCGTTTTGCGGGTGGTCGCGCCGTGTGCCGGCCTGGAGGCGCGACTCGCCCCCGGTGAATTCGTCACGACACGCGCAACACGCGTCCGGCAATCACCCGGCAGGCGAACGCCCGCCCCTACCGTGTCCCCATGGCAGGAATCGGCTCGTGGGGCGGCGGCATCGTGCTCCTCGTCGCGGCCGTGCTCTGGCTCGTCTACCTCATGCCGTCCTGGGCGGCCCGCCGGCAGTACCTCGCCACCGAGCGGAACGCGATCCGCCTCCAGCAGACCCTCCGGATCCTCGCGCAGACCGCCGAGCTGCCGGACGAGGTCCGCGTCGAGATGAACGCGAAGTCCCTCGCCGAGGCGCAGCGCGTCGCCCGCTCCGAGGAGGCCAAGCGCACCGCGATCGTCCGCGCGCACGAAGCCGCACGGCAGCGTGAGATCACCCGCCGCCTCGCCGAGCAGGCACCCGTCCTCGAGCGTGCCTCGGCCGTCCCCGCACTCACCGCGATGCGCATGCGTCGCTCGCGGCTCGGCGCGACGCTGCTCGGCGCCGTCGGCCTCGTCGTCGCGGTCGTCGTCTTCGTCGCCGCTCCGGCGATGTGGCTCGTCGGGATCGCCGGACTCGTCGCCGTCGGTGGGTCCGCGGCCGTCCTCGCCCAGCTGCACCAGGTCGCGACGGCGCGGAAGGCGCGCACCGCGAGCGCCGTGTCGGGCGCGACCCGCGCCTCCAGGCCGGCCACCAGCTGGACGGACCCGGCGCCGCCGCTCTCCACCGAGCAGCCCGCGGAACCCGTGCGCGACCGCTCGTGGACGCCGAACTCGGTCCCGAAGCCGCTCTACGTCGCCCAGCCGACCGCTCCCGCTGCCGCGCCGGAGTCCGCCGCCGAGCTGGCTGCGCGGCTCAAGCAGCGCGTCGCCGAGGCGAAGGCCGAGGCCGAGGCCGAGGCGGCCGCGATCCGTGCCGCCGAGACCGACCCGTCGCTCGCACGCGTCTCGCGGATGCGCCCCGACGTCGAGGAAGCCGTGTCGTCGCTGTCCGCGCACGACCAGGGGCGTCTCGCCGAGCGTCTCGGGCTGCGGGCGCCGGCGTCGGAGGCCCCGACCGCGGCGGTTCCTGCCGCCCCGGCCGAGCCTCCTGCGCCGCCGAGCAAGTGGGCCGGCATGGGCGTGCTCGGCGAGGACGCGTACGAGCAGGCCGACCTCGACGCGATCATGCGTCGTCGCCGCGCCGTCTGAGTCGTCGATTTCGGTTCGGCCGTGGCCTGGTGCTAGTGTGGTCGAGCACTTGGGGCTATGGCGCAGTTGGTAGCGCGTCTCGTTCGCAATGAGAAGGTCAGGGGTTCGAATCCCCTTAGCTCCACCACAGGCAAGTACGACGAAGGCCACCCGATCGGGTGGCCTTCGTCGTTCCGCGGGCAGATCCGGTCAGCCGGGAACGCTCTCGGTCAGGATCCCCGCCTGCGCCAGCTCGTGGTGGATCGCGTTCGCGGCCTGCTCGAACGCACGGTTGCCACGCGCGATGCCGAGCGCGCCGCCCTTGATCGCGGACTTGCCCGACCCGCGCAGCAGCCGGGCGACCGTGCGGCCGTCGGGCGCCACCATCACCTGCACGTCGAGTCGGGTGTGGAAGGTGCGGTCGTTCGCCATGCCGCCGATGAGCAGCGTCAGGCCCAGGCTGCCGCGGGTCGCGCGGAGGGCTCCCTGGTCGCCGCCCTCGACGGTGTAGCCCTCGCGGGTGAGGGCGTCGCCGACGCGGGTGCGGACGGAGTCGGGGTCCGCGGCGACGAAGAAGTCGTGGCTCTCGGGCATGGTGAGTGATCCTCTCGATGGTGGGTCCTGCCAGTGATCATGCCGTGTCGTCGCCTACCCTGGAAGCACCATGACTGCTTCGCTGACCCGCCGGTCCCTGCTCTCCCTCGCCGGCGTGACCGGGATCGGGCTCGCGGTGGCCGCGTGCTCGTCCGGCGGCGACCCCGGCAAGGGCGCGGGCAAGGGCTCGGGCGACGGCGACGGCAGCGGGACGGGTGCCGGCTCCTCGACGCCCAGCGCGAAGCCCGTCGCGAAGTCGGTCACCCCCGCACAGGTCCCGCTCGCCGGCGGTGTGACGATCACGGTCGCGGGCACCGGTCTCGCAGCGGTCAAGGGCGTCACCGTCGGGGGGATCGCCGCGCGGGACGTTCAGGCATCCGCGACGAAGGTGACCTTCACGGCGCCCCACCAGGCGATGTACACGGCGGGCTCCGCCGACGTCGCACTCTTCACGTCGGCCGTCGAGCCGACCCCCTCGGCCAACCAGTCGTCGGACGGCAACGGCAGCGCCGCGAACGACGGGCAGTCCGGGGCGACGCAGGACTCCTCGACGTCCTCACCGACCCCCACCGCCGCTCCGGCGCCGGACGCCTCGACCGCGGTGGCGACCTCGACGCTGGCGTACGCCGCACTCACCGACGTCGACCGGCAGCTCCAGTACGCGATGGCGCACTGGAAGGACTACAACCTCGGCGAGTACGGCACCATGAACCCGATCGGCGGCGACTGCGCGAACTACGTCAGCCAGACGCTCATCGCCCGCGGGTGGGAGCAGCGGTCGGACTGGTACAACCGTGCGGCCGGCGCCGAGCACACCGCGACGTGGACGTACTGCCCGACGATGGACCCGTGGCTGACGGCGAACGCGGCCGAGTTCGGGCTGACCCGGCGCTCCCTCGACGAGCGCGACAAGGTGAAGGTCGGCGACATCGTGTTCTACGACTGGAACGACAACGACTCGCCGGACCACACCACGATCGTGTCCGAGGTCTTCACCGAGCCCGACGGCACCGTCCGCATCAAGTCGGCGAGCCACAACCAGGACGGCCCGTACCGCGACCTCGACGAGATGATCACCGTGCAGCACCCGGGCGGCACGGCCTGGTTCCACACGTTCGACGCGTAGGGCGCGGCGCGGCGCGGCGCGGCGCCGCGGCGGCGGGTGGCTCGGCGCCGGGTGGTTCCGCACAACCAAAGTGCTCCCGAGCCGCGCGAGTACGCGGCGCGAACGCACTTCGGTTGTGCAGACCGTCGCCAGGGGGCGCCCCTCAGGGGTACCCGAGGAACCAGAGCAGCACGATCGCCACGGGCTGCAGGCACACCCCGACGACCAGGCACGCGACCGCCCGGCGCCGCGTCCCCACGAACACGTCCGACCCGAGCAGCGGCGCCATCGGCATGAGCAGCCTCGGCAGGCTCTGCTGCGGCAGGAACACCGCGACGAGGTAGAGCCCGTACGACGCCGTGAACGCGAGCACGTCGACCCCGAGCGCGCGCACGGCCGGCCGGGTGAAGAAGACCACCGCTCCCACGAGCACCACCACCACGAGCGCGATGCCGAGCGGCCCGAGCCACGTCCCCGCCATCGTGAACCACGGGGTCAGCGGCGCGAAGTGCTGCCGCCCGACGAACCCCACCCACCACGACAGCTCGGTGTCGAGGTAGGCGTTCGGCCGTCCGGTCACCGCCGAGGCGATCACCGGCCAAGCCAGCCCCGCCGCGGCGACGACGAGGCCGGACACCACGATGGCCACTGCGTCGCGGACCGGGAACGCGCGCCGCTCCTGCACCCACCGCACGACGAGGTGCACCGCCAGCGCCACCGCGAGCGCCAGCACGCCGGGCTTGGTGAACGCGGCGACCACCCCGAGCGGCGCGATCAGCCAATAGCGCCGCCGGACCAGGGCCAGGAGTGCACCGAAGAGCAGCAGCAGGAAGGTGCTCTCGGCGTAGGCCACCTGCAGCAGGAACCCGGTCGGCGCGAACGCGAACAGCGCCGTCGCCCACCGCGCCCGGCGCGAGCACCCGACAGCCAGGACGAGCCGGTACAACAGCACGCACGCCCCCGCCCCGGCGAGTGTCGCGACGAGCACGCCCGCCACCCAGAACGAACCGCCCGTCAGTGGCATCACCAGGCGGGCGAGCGCGGGGAACACCGGCAGGAACGCCCACGCGTTCGGCAACACGTGTCCGGCGTCGTCGAGCGGCAGGGTCGAAGGGTACCCGTGCTCCGCGATGGTCCGGTAGAACGAGGCGTCCCACGATCCGGAGAAGGTGAAGAACGACGGGTCGCGCCGGTACGACGCGAACCGCCACCCGTTCGCCGTGGCGACGGCGTAGACCGTCGCCAGCAGGACGGTGCTCACCACGCGGGAAGCCAGCCACAGGAGCAGGGGGGTGGTCCACCCGCTGTGACGCGCCTCCAGGTCCAGAGCCGGACTGGAGGCCCGGCTCGTCTCCGCAGCGCTCGTCACCGCCCGATCCTCGCAGACCACTGCCCCGCCCGCCCAACCCGCAAAACGCAACGTGGGCGGCTGCTCGCAGCGCGATGACGCTGCGAGCAACCGCCACGGTTGCGTTGTGCGGGGGGAGGGGTCAGCGGCCGGTGACCGCGCGTCGGATCTGCTCGATCGGCACCTTCGGGGAACGGTCGGCGTTCAGCAGGCCGTTCGTCTCCTGCATCGTGTCCGTCAGCTGCGTGTAGCAGGAGCCCGCCAGGAACGAGCTGGCACGGATCGCGTCGTAGAGCGCCGTGATCCGAGCCACCCAGTCGTCGCCGTCCGTCGCGGAGGTGTAGCCCCAGCCGTCCTCGCGCTGCGCACCGGGCTGGTAGTTCACGCCGCCGAACTCGGTCAGCATCACCGGCTGCCCGTGGTCGACCGCGCCGCCGACGAGGATCCGCCGGTCGGCCGGCCCGATCCCGTTCACGAGCACCGTGCGCGCGACGTCGTCCGCGTAGGTCGCGGCGAGCCGGGGGCCATCGCCCTCGTAGTCGTGGATCGTCAGGATGTCCGAGTTCGTGTGCTCCCAGCCGTCGTTCGAGATCACCGGACGCGTCGGGTCCAGCGCCCGCGTGACGTCGGCCAGCGCTCGGGCGTACGCCTGCTGCGCCGGGTCCGTCGCGATGTGCTGCACGCCCCAGCTCTCGTTCGCCGGCACCCACGTGACGATCGACGGGTGCGAGGCGTCGCGTTCGACGGCGTCCATCCACTCCCGCATCAGCCGCTGCACCGCACGCGGCGAGAAGGCGTACGCACCCGGGGCCTCGCCCCAGACCAGGATGCCGAGCCGGTCCGCCCAGTACAGGAACCGGGGATCCTCGATCTTCTGGTGGTTGCGGGCGGCGTTGAAGCCGAGCTCCTTGATGAGCTCGACCTCGCGGCGGAGCGCCTCGCGGGAGGGCGCGGCGATGTGCGAGTCCGGCCAGTACCCCTGGTTGAGGACGCTGCGGACGTTGTAGCGGCGGCCGTTCAACAGGAACGCGGCGCCGTCGGTGCCGACGGTGCGGACGCCGAAGTACGAGGCGACGACGTCGACGGGGGTGCTGTCCGCGGCGTCACCGGCGGCCGGACGGAGCAGCGCGACCGTGGCGTCCACCAGTCGCGGCGCCTCCGGGGTCCAGTGGAGCTCGTCCTCGGCCTGGCCGTTCGACTGGCGGGCGATCGGCACGAGCACGTCGAACTCGTCGCCGGTCGCGCCGAGGGTGGCCTCGATCGTGGCGAGGTGCTCGTCGCGTTCGTCCCACCGGGCGTCGACGCGGAGGCGCTCGCCGCCGGTGCGCTGCCCGGCGATCCGGACGGTCAGGCGCATGGTCGCGTGGTCGACGTTCGTCCAACGGAGGTACGCGATCGACGCGGTCGGCACGGCCTCGAGCCACACGGTCTGCCAGATGCCGGTGGTCCGGCGGTACCAGATCGCGTGCGGGTCCTCGTGCCAGTCCTGCTTGCCGCGGGGCTGGGTGAGGTCGTGCGGGTCGTCCTCGGCGCGGACGACGAGGGTGTGGACGGCATCGGGGTCGGTCGCCAGGGCGTCGGTCACGTCGAACGAGAACGGGGTGTGGCCGCCCTCGTGCCCGCCGATGAACCGGCCGTCGATCCAGACCCGGGCGCGGTGGTCGACGGCGCCGAAGTGCAGCACCAGGCGCCCAGCGGCGTCACTGTGGCCGGCGGCCTCGAGCTCGGCGCGGGTGATCGCGCGGGAGTACCAGACCACGGGGTGGAAGCCCGGCTCGTCGATGCCGGACGCGACGGACTCCGGCGGGAACGGGACGACGATGTCCCGCGCGTCGGGGAAGCCGTCGCGCCAGGCGGGGTCGTCGCCGTCGTTCCGGAACGACCACGTGCCGTCGAGGTCCGCCCAGTGCGGGCGGAGCATCTGCGGCCGGGGGTACGTGCCGTCCTGCCGCGAGGCGAGCGGGAGGGCCGGCGAAGGGGCGGTGTCAGGTGCGGCGACGGTGCCGTCGAGCGTGCTCATGGCTCCATGCTGGCGCGGCTGTACATCGTTGTAAAGGGGTGTCCGCCGATTGCCGTCGAGACGCGCGCCGGGCAGCCGCGTTCAGCCGATCGCGGCGTCGCGGGTGAGGACCATGACGTCCATCCGACCCTGTTGGACGACCTCGCCGCGCTGGTTGCGGAGCGACACGGTGCGTTCGACGATGCCGGTCCGCCCGGAGCTCGTCAGCCGGGTCGACAGGATCTCGACGTCGCACGTGACGGTGTCGCCGATGAACACCGGGGCCGTGAACCGCCACTGGTCGATGCCGAGGAGTGCGACCGCGGAGCCCTCGAACACCCCGGTGCGTGCGATGAGGCCGAGGCACAGCGACGTGCCGAGCAGTCCGTGCACGATCCGCTGGCCGTAGCGCGTCTGCGATGCGAACTCGACGTCGGTGTGGACCTGGTTGTTGTCGTTCGTCCACGAGGCGAACGACACCACGTCCGCCTCGGTGATCGTGCGACCCGGGGTCGTGAAGGTCTGTCCGGCGGCGAGGTCCTCGAGGTAGTGCGGCACGTCGTCATCCTCGCAGACCGGCACCGCCGCGGCCGTTCACACCTTCGCGAGGAGCTTGCGCGCCCGGGACCGTGCGTGTTCGACGGCCGCGTGTTCGGTCGTCGCCAGCACGCCGTGGCCGAACGTGTCCTCGCCCCGCTCCGCCGCAGCCACCGCCAGCTCCCGGTAGGCCGCGGTCGCGTGCGCCGCGTCGAGCACTTCGCCGAGGGACTCCTGCAGCCGCTTCAGGAACCCGAGCCGGCGCTTCCCGAGGTCCGGCCCCTCGCCCGCTGCCTGCAGGGCGTAGCGCAGTCGCCGTGCCGCCTTCCGGACCTCGTGCAGGTCGTCGAGTCCCTCGACCCGGCCGTCGAGCGTGGCGCCGACCCGGTGCCGTTCCTTCCGGATCCGGTGCACTGCGAAGGTCGCGGCGTCGTCGTCGGCGTGCGGTCCCCGCGGTGCCCGTTCGATCAGGTCGTCGAGGTGGTCGAGCGTCACGGCCCACGCGGGGGAACGCATGGTCCGACGGAGGTCCGCGGCCGCTCCTGCTCGAGCCCGGTCCACGTGCGCGCCGATCCGGTCGAGCGTGCCGGCGTCGACGTACCCGTCCGGTGCGCGTGCGGCCGTCCGCAGCAGCCGGTCGCGCACGACCTCGGCGTCCCGGGCCACCCCCGCCACCCGGGCGACACCGGCGAGCTCCGCCCGCAGCACCTCCGTCGCACCGCGGTCGAGGGCGCCCCGGTACGCGGCGAGCACGCTCCGGAGGCGGCGCAGCACCTTCCGGAGGTCGTGGACCGACTCCCGCTCGTCGGCGCGGACACGGGGGTCGACCGCGACGAGGTCGACCCGCAACGCGCGCAGCACCTCGCGCAGGGCCGCCGCCGCGGTGCCGCGCCGCGGACGCTTCGAGGTCCCACCGCGCCGGAGTGGTGCCGATCGCGCGGCGCCGGTCCCGCCGTGGCCGCCGGCCCGTCCACCGCCGACCCGTCCACTGCCGGGTGCTGCTGGTTCTGCGGCGTCGGCCAACGCGCGTTCCGCCGCCCGCGCGACCGCCCCGGTGCTCCCGTCGTCGCTCAGCGCCCACCACCGTGCCGACCGCAGCAGCGTCGTCTCCGGGTCGCCCTCGTCCACGCGCACGTCGGCGACCTCGGCACGGAGTCGTCCGTCGCGCCCGCGGAGCTCGACCAGTGTCGTCGCGGTGTCCCGCACCCGCACCACCCGGAGCGCCCGCCCGCGCACGAACACCTCGACCGGGTCCCGAGGGGGCTGCCCGCCGTCGCGATCGCCGTCGCCGTCGAGGTCGGGTCCGGCCGCTACGGGCCCGTGCCCGCGGTCGACGGACCACCCCGCGTCGGACCGCAGGAGTTCGACCCCCTCGGTGGCGAGGACGCGGTCCTCGGTGTCCCACAGTGTCTCGCGCAGGACGACCGGCTCGTGGCGGCGGACGTCGTCGGCGAAGGGCTCGAGTGCGGGAAGGCGACGGTCGTCGGGGATCCGCCAGGTGCAGCGGGGGTCGGTGCGGGCCTCTGGGTCACGGTGCGGGGTCGGCATGGGGACGAGTGTCGTCCGCTCCACCTGTTCCGTCCCGACGCTCGGCGCGTTCTGTGGACGGTGCCGGTCGCAGGCGCCCTGTGGAGGACCCGGCACGAGGACCCGACACGAGTACCCGCCCCGAGGACCCGACACCGCTCCAGGCCCCGACGCGTACCGTTCGCTGCATGAGCGACGAGGCACCCGAGCGCCCCACCGACCCCACGCACGACAGCGACCCCACCGACACCGTGCTCGAGGGCTGGATCGCCCACCAGCGCTGGTACACGGCGAAGGGAGCCAGCCCGCGGCTCCGCACCGTCGCCCGGTCCGACGGCACCCGTCTGGTCCTCGACGACGCACCGACCGGCCCCGTCCTCTACCAGGCACCCGTCACGAGCAACGCCGACGGCTCGCTCCGTGACGCCACCTCGGACCCCGTCTGGGTCGCCTCGCTGGCGGCCCGGATCGACGCCGACCCCGACAGCCTCCGCCCGATCGGCACGGTGACGTCCTCGCGGGTCCTCAGCGGCGAGCAGTCGAACACCTCGGTCATCTGCGACACCGACTCCGGCGACCAGGTCATCGTGAAGGTGTTCCGCGTCCTGCACCACGGCGACAACCCCGACGTGACCACGCAGCTCGCCCTGTCCGCAGCCGGGAGCACCCGGGTCCCGCGGGTGGCCGGCGCGCTCCGGGGTTCCTGGCCCGACCCCGGCCGAGCCGACGGCACGGCCACGGGGCACCTCGCCTTCGCCCAGGAGTTCCTCCCAGGGCTCGAGGACGCCTGGCGCGTGGCGCTCCGGGACGCCCGGCAGGGCACGTCCTTCACGACGGGGGCGGACCGGCTCGGCGAGGCGCTCGCCGAGGTCCACGGCACCCTCGCCCGCGCGCTGCCGACCGAGGCGGCCGACGACACCCGGCGGAACGCGGCCGTCGCCACGATGCACGCGCGCCTCGATGCTGCGGCAGCCGAGGCCCCGGCGATCGCCGAGCACGTCGACGCCGTCCGCGCCGTCTACGACCGTGCCGCCGCCGTCGCGTGGCCGGACCTGCAGCGCATCCACGGCGACCTGCACCTCGGACAGGTCCTCGCCGCACCGGAACCCCGCGGCTGGGTCTTCCTCGACTTCGAGGGCGAACCGCTGCGCCCGCTGACCGAACGGTCCCTGCCCGACGTCACCCTCCGCGACGTCGCAGGCATGCTCCGGTCCTTCGACTACGTCGCCGGCGCACTCGCACAGGACGCCGAACCGGTCGACGCGGGAGCGTGGGCGTCGGCCGCACGGTCGGCGTTCCTCGACGGGTACGAGCGCGGCACGGGCGCGGAACTCGTCACGCACCGCGAACTGCTCGACGCGTTCGAACTGGACAAGGCCGTCTACGAGGTCGTCTACGAGACCCGCAACCGACCCGACTGGGTCGGCATCCCGCTCGCAGCGGTGACGCGTCTCGCCAACCGCAGCGCGGCCTGAGGACGCGACCCACCCGACGGACGGGAGGCGCG
>NZ_MJGN01000017.1 GCF_001865065.1 Curtobacterium sp. MCBA15_008
GCCGGGGTCGTGGACCCCGTCGAGGTCCCGTCACCCAGCAGACCGATGCCGTTGCCCGACACCGTCACGGGGACGGAGACCACCGGGGACACCTGCGTGCCCGAGGCCGTGCCGTCCGACCCGGAGGTCGAACCACCCGCAACCGGCGTCGTCGTGCCGGTGCCGGCGCCCGTGGCCGGGGTCGTCGACCCCGTCGAAGTCCCGTCACCGACCAGAGCGATGCCGTTCCCACCGATCGTGATCGGCAGCGACACCACCGGGGACACCTGCGAACCCGACGCGATGCCGTCCGACCCCGAGGTCGAACCACCCGCTGCCGGCGTGGTCGTTGCCGAACCCGCCGTGGCACCGCTCGAGGAGCCGTCCCCGAGCAGCCCGATGCCGTTGCCGGTCACCGTCACCGGGATCGACACGACCGGCGCGACCTGCGTGCCGGAGGCCGTCCCGTCCGAGCCCGACGTCGTCGGAGCCGACTCACTCGCAGCCGGAGCGGAGGACGCCGGCGCCGCCGGAGCGACCGCCGTCGCCGGGGTCGAGGACGTGGCGTCCCCACCGACGGCGATCGCGTTGCCGGTCGCCGTGACCGGAGCGGTCACGTCACCGGCCACCTGGGTGCCCGAGGCCACCCCGTCCGACCCGGAGGTCGCCGGAGCAGCAGCGGCAGGTGCAGCAGCCGCCGGAGCAGGCGCGGCAGGAGCGGCCGGCGCCGCCGAGGTCGACGCGGCGTCCCCGCCGACGGCGATGGCGTTGCCGGAGACCTGCACGGGAGCGGCAACCTCCGGCACGACCTGCGTACCCGAGGCGACGCCGTCCGACCCTGAGGTCGAGGGCGCCGCGGCCGGAGCTGCCGGCGTGGATGCGGGAGCCGTCGGAGCGCCCGTGACGGCCGACGTGACCGACGACACCGCGTCGCCGAGCACGCCGAGCGCGTTGCCGGAGGCCGACACCGGGGCGGAGACGGACGGGGCAACCTGTGTACCCGAGACGGTGCCGTCCGCGCCGGAGGTCGTGGCTGCGTTCGCGGCACATGCCCCTCCGAGCGTCAGCCCGCCGACGAAGAGGGTGAACCACAGCCCTCTGGAGACGTACTTGTTCATGGTCGTTCCTCACTGATCGAGATCGTTGGCCGACCGCGATGGCGGCCGGTGGTGCGTGCCTGCCGTGGTGGACAGGAGCACCGATCTCAGTCAGGGGCGACGTCGTGCTCGCCGACGACCGATGCGGGGACCGCGTCGTCGGAGAGGGTGCCGCGTGACCCCGCGGCGAGGGAGATCTGTCCGCCGGTGGAACCGACGATGCCGACGGCTGCGGCCGAGCCGGTGGAGCCGGTGGCACTGCTGCCGAGGACGCCCGCGACGGGGCCGTCGAGGGGGCCGTCGCCGTTCCCGGTGCCGTTGCCCTGCGGGACGAGGAGCGCCCGGCCGCCGACGGTGACGTCCTCGGCGGCGAGGCCGGCCCGGGTGGTCTGGTCGCCGGCGATGACCGTCGCGGTCTCGGACGACACCGCGTCCGCACGCGCCGAGCGCTCGGCGGCGGTCGCAGCCGCGCTCGAGGCCGGTGCGGACTGGGCCGCCGTGCCGGCCACTGACGTCGCGCCGTCCGGACGCACGCCGGAGGGTGCCGAGCCGACGGGGGCCGTGGAGCCGCCGCCCACCGGGGCGCCGGGGACGTCGACGACGGGATCCGTGCCTCCAGGCAGGACGCCGCCCACGACCGGGGGCAGGCCGGCGACCACGCCCGGGACGGACCCGACGGTCGAACCGACGCCGCCGAGCGTGTCGTCGACCAGCCCGGTGACCGGGCGGGTGACGGTGCCGAGGGTGTCGTCGCCGAGCACGGTCCCGAGGACCGGCAGGCAGCCGACGACCTGGTCGAGGGCACCGACGACGGTGGTCACCGGGCGTGCGCCGGTGAGGTGCTCGACGGCTCCCGTGACGGGGCGGAGAACGGTGACGAGGGTTTCCGTGACGGGCCTGGAGGCGCTGCTCGCCCCGGTCGCGTCCGCGGCGGTCGCCGGGGTGGCCGGGATGGTCCCGGTGGCCGGGATGGTCCCGGTGGCCGGCTTCGAGCCGGCGGTGGCGCCGGTCGGGGCGCTGCCGGTGGGAGCTGCGGGGGTCGTCGCGGGCGCCGGAGCCGGTGCCGCGGGGGCGGGGCTCGACGGCGTCGGGGACGACGGTGCGGGGCTCGAGGCCGCGGGTGTCGACGCTGCGGGGGCCGGCGCCGCAGGGGCGGACGAGACCGGGGCGGGAGCGGGCGCTGCCGGAGCCGGAGCTGCAGGGGCAGGAGCGGGCGCTGCGGGTGCGGGTGCCGCGGGCGGCGCGACCGCGGTCCGGACCGGGTCGACGGCACGCTCGACGACGTGCCCGACACCACTCGTCACACCCTGCACGGTGTCGCCGAGGCCCTGGACCAGGCCACCGACGAGGCCGCGCTGCTGTGACGGCTGGGGTGCGTTCGTCGCCGCGGAGGCAGGACGGGCACCGAGCACGAGGGTGAGCAGCACGAGGGCCGCGGCGACGACGATGCCGTACAGCGCGTACCGGGTCATCGCGCGCCAGGGTGCGCGCAACGGCTGGTCCATGCGCTCACCTCCTGATCTCGGCTGCGCACGTAGAGTGGTTGGTCGGCACGGTACGCCCGTCCGTTCCCGAATGCACCAGTTTTCTCAAGAATTCGTCAGGAAAGGCCGGTCTTGGTCTCGATCTTCAACGCTCCGACCCGCAATCTGGACGTCGTCACGCTGCACGAGATCCTCCGTCTGCGGCAGGACGTCTTCGTCGTCGAGCAGGGGTGCGCCTACCCCGACATCGACGGCCGCGACCTCGAGCCGGGCACCGTGCAGTTCTGGGCCGGGCAGGGGTCGGTCGACGCGACGCTTCGGCTCCTCCGCGAGCCCGACGGCACCGAGCGCATCGGTCGGGTCGCCACCGCTCGGGCCTCCCGCGGTCAGGGTCTGGCCGCGCAGCTCATCGAGGCCGCGATCGCCGAGACCCGCTCGCCGAGCATCGCGATCGATGCCCAGGCGCACCTCGAGCAGTGGTACGGCCGGTTCGGGTTCGTGCGCTCCGGTGAGGACTTCGTCGAGGACGGGATCACGCACCTCCCGATGACCCGCACGCGCTGAGGTGCGGCGGCCGTCGGGCTCGCCAGGGGCTCCGCCGGTCAGGCGCGCCAGCGGCGGAGCTCGTCGAACGAGCGGCCCTGGTGCGCCCGGTCCGCGACGAGCCGTTCGAACACGATGTTCGTCTGCGTCGTCGCCACCGAGGGGTCGCCGCTGAGCTCGTCGGCCACGAAGTCCCGCAGCTGCTCCGTCGACGTGCAGGCGATGTGCACGAGGAAGTCCTTGTCGCCGGCCAGGAACGACACGTCCTGCACGACGGGCACCCGCAGCAGGCGCTTCGCGAAGTCCCGGAGCTCGTGCCGGGCGGCGGCGTGCACGCGCACCGAGACCATCGCCTCGATCGCGAACCCGAGCCGGGCGACGTCGACCTCGGCGCGGTAGCCCCGGATGACCCCGGCGTCCTCGAGCGCCCGCACCCGGGTCAGGCACGTCGACGGGGCGATGCCCACCGCGGCGGCGAGCCGGTTGTTCGGGATCCGGGCGTCGGCCGCGAGCGTCCAGAGGATCCGCTCGTCGACCTCGTCGAGGCGCGGGGCGGGGTCGGGGCGGCGGACGGAGCGTTCGGACACGGCTCGACGCTACCGTGCCGTGCCGCCGGTGAGCAGTGCGCGCAGGGCGTCCTCGAGCGGCACCGCGACGGCCTCGTGGTCGGCGGACGCCAGCGGTTCGACCTGCGTGGAGGTCCGCAGCATGGTCATGCCGAGCACCACGGCGAGCGCGATCTCGGCGCGGACGAGCAGGTCGTCGGTGACCTCGCTCGCGACGGCGCCGGCCAGCCGTTCGGCGTAGCGGCGGAGCGTCTCGCGGCGGATGGCGTCGGCGCCGTCGTCGCCGGAGGACCGCAAGAGGAGCATGAGCTGCAGCGAGTCCTCGTCCGTCGGGGACCGCACGACGTGCCCGATCAGGCCGCGGACCGCCCGCTCGGCGTCGCCGACGGAGCGCTCCTCGGTGCCGAGGTCCCGCACGACGCGGTCGAGACACGCGCGGAAGAGCCCCTCCTTCGACCCGAAGTACCGGTTGATGAGCGCGACGTTGACGCCGGCGTCGGCGGCGATGTCGCGCACCGTGGTGGCCCGGTAGCCGTCGAAGGCGAACCGACGACGAGCGGCCTGCACGAGCAGCAGGCGGGTGGCCTCGGCGTCCTTGCTCATGGTCGAAGCGTACCGGTCCGCGCGGTGATGTAAGCAAGTGTTGACATCGTCCGGCAACCGCGTACCCTCATCAAGTCAGCAAGCGTTTACATCGATCGTACGGAGCACGATGACCGAGACCATGGCGACCCCGCGGACCGGGTCCCACCCCACCACCGACGGCCGGCGACCGAACAGCACGGCGATCATCGTCTACCTGTCCCTCGGCGGCCTGTCCTTCGCGGTGCTGCAGTCGCTCGTCGCCCCGGCGCTGTCGACCATCGGGCAGGACCTCGGCGCCTCCACGAGCGCGACGAGCTGGGTCCTGACCGCCTACCTGCTGTCGGCCTCCGTGCTCACGCCGATCCTCGGCCGTCTCGGGGACATGGTCGGCAAGCGCAAGGTCCTCATCGTCGTGCTGTCCATCCTGCTCGTCGGGGCCGTCCTCGCGGCCCTCGCCCCGAACCTCGGCACGCTCATCGTCGGCCGTGCGCTGCAGGGTGCTGCTGGTGCGGTCATGCCGCTGTCGATCGGCATCGTGCGCGACGAGCTCCCCAAGGAGAAGGTCAGCGTCACCATCGGCCTGCTCTCGGCGATCTTCGGCATCGGCGCCGGTGTCGGCATCGTCGCGGCCGGCCCGATCGTCGAGCACCTGTCGTGGCACTGGCTGTTCTGGCTGCCCGCCGTGCTCGTCGTGATCGCCCTGCTCGGCGCGGTGTTCGGCATGCCCGAGTCCCCCGTCCGCAAGCCCGGGCGCCTCGACATGGTCGGCACCCTCGTGCTCGGCGTCTCCCTGGTCGCGATCCTGCTGGCGATCAGCGAGGGCGAGACCTGGGGCTGGGGCGACGTGAAGACCGTCGGCCTGCTCGTGCTCGGCGCCGTCGCGCTCATCGCCTTCGTGTTCGTCGAGCTCCGGGTCAGCGAACCCCTGATCGACGTCCGGCTCTTCGCGGTCCGCGGGGTCTGGACCGCCCACGTCGTCGCCCTCGTCTTCGGCTTCGCGATGTTCGGCACGTTCGTCCTCGTCCCGACCCTGCTGCAGCTGCCGTCCGCCGTCGGGTACGGCTTCGGCAAGGACGTCACCGAAGCCGGACTCTTCCTCCTGCCGACCGTGATCATGATGGTCATCGCGGGGCCCATCGCCGGCATCCTCGTCCGGAAGGTCGGCCCGAAGCCGCCGATGCTCATCGGCGGGGTCGCGATCGTCGCCGCGTTCGTGATCCCGGCGATCAGCCACGCCGAGCTCTGGCAGGTCGTCGTCTCCGGCGTCCTGACCGGTGTCGGCATCGGCATGGCCCTCGCGGCGTGCTCGAACGCGATCATCGAGAGCGTCCCCGCGAACCAGACCGGCGAGGCGATCAGCGCCAACACCGTCGTCCGGACGATCGGTTCGAGCGTCGGTACCGCCGTCATCGCGGCGCTCATCACCTCGCACAGCACGCTGCAGGGACTGCCGACCGACGACGCCTTCACGATCGGGTTCTGGGCCTGCACCGGCGTGGCGGTCCTCGCGGTTGTCGGAGCCCTCATCGCTCCGTCGATGCGCGCCCGCCGCGCAGCGGCCGAGGCCCGCGGGATCGACGACCTCGACGAGGTCGCTTCCTGACGCCCTGAACGCCACCGTCCCTGGAGGCCCGCCCTGCGTCGTCGACGCGGGGCGGGCCTCCAGGCCGTTGCGGTGGCCCACCGCGGTCGTCACGCGCGCGGATCGCACCCCGACGCGGACATCGCGCCCCCGGGTGCGGGGGCGCGACGACCGTGCGGGGGTGCGATGCGCCCGGCACCGCGCGGCGTGCGTCTCGCGAGCGCCGCTGAACCTGCGAACCCGCCGAGCACCGTCGCCGGTGCCGTGACGATCATCGACTCCACTGCGTCCACCCCGAGGGCGCGAACGCCGCGCCCCGGACAGGAGACCCCATGAGCAGCACCGACCACGACGAGAGCCGCAGCAGCAAGCCGTCGTTCCGCGACACGATGACCGCCGGACTGGTGCAGAAGGCGCTCGAGCCGGTGCTCCGCGCCGTCCGCGACGAGGTCGCGTCGGCCCGACGCGAGGTCGGCGAGCGGGTGAGCGGCGCGAAGACCGGGCTGGTGCTGACCGGCGTCGGCGTGGCCTTCGCGCTGACCACCCTCGTGGCGCTGGCCGGCTTCGTGGTCGCACTGCTCGCGCTGGCGCTGCCGCTCTGGGCGGCGACGGGCATCACCTTCGTGGGCTTCGGGATCATGACCGCGATCCTGCTGGCCGTCGGCGTGCGCGGGATCCGTCGGGGCGTGCCGCCGGTGCCGCGCGACACGATCCAGGCGACGAAGGAGCGGGTCCACTCCGCGAGCAGCACGGACGCCGACACCGACACCGACACCGCCGCGGTCTGACTACATCGCGAGCGTCATGCCGACCACGGCGACCGTCATCGCGAACACCTCGCCGCTGCGGATCGCACGACGGTCGTCGCGCCCCCACTCGTACCGGAGCAGCCACCCGCTGAACGCGCAGTAGCCGATCACCCCGGCCCCGAGGACCGCGGTCAGCGCGATGCCGTGCCCGGCGTGTCCGTCGGCGAGTCCGGTCGCGTGCCCCATCAGCAGCATGCCCGCCATCACCACCGCCGACAGCGCCCGGTGGACGTCCATCGGCTCGGCGCGACGTCCGTCGGCGCGCCGTCGACGCATCACCGGCAGCGGTGCGAGGAGCAGCAGCACGGTCGCCGCCAGCAGGGTCCACGACGCACCGGCGTGCACCACGGGCATGAGCATGGCGACGAGCATCACCGCGGCGGGGACGATCACCGTAGGTCTTGGGCGGTACCGGTCTCCGACGATGCAGCACACCGACGCGAACTGCGGCACGACGAGCATGGCGTCGGCGACGGTCTCGTGCACGGCGGTTCCTCGGGCGGGAGCGCTGGGTGGCGCGCGGTGGTCAGTCCTGGGCGCGGGAAGCGGCCTTGGCGGCGCGCTCCTGCTTCACGCGGGCGTTCTCGGCGTGCACCGCTGCCTGCGTCGCACGCTCGCGGACGAGCCACTCGGGCTTCTGCTCGAGCAGCGTCTTGATCTCGGTCGTGGTGAGCGGATCGTCGATCCCGGCTCGGGTCAACCCCGAGATCGAGATGCCGAGCTTCTGCGCCACGACGGGTCGGGGGTGCGGTCCGTCGCGACGGAGGTCCTCGAGCCAGGTCGGGGGTTCCGTACGGAGTTCGTCGAACGCGGTCCGGCTGATCGGCGCGCTCTGGAAGGTCTCCGGGGCGGCCGCCAGCAGGATGCCGAGCTTCTTCGCGGCCGTCTCGGGCTTCATGGTCTGTTCCTGCGCCATACCGACAAGGGTACGGCCCCTATGCTCGTCTGCATGACCGCGGCTCTCACCATCGCCTTCGTGCCCGGGGTCTCCCCCGCCAAGTGGGCTCGCGTCTGGCGGGAACGCTTCCCCTCCGTCGAGCTCCTCCTCCGCCCGATCGGTGCCAACGAGGTGGACGACGCACTCGCCGGCGAGGTCGACATGGTCTTCGCCCGCGTGCCCGTTTCGGACGCCCACAACGCGATTCCGCTGTGGACCGAGACCGCCGTAGTCGCGATGCGGAAGGACTCCCCGCTCGCCGACCTCGCCGAGGTCGACCTCACCGACGCCGAGGTGCACGTCATCGACGCCGGCCCCGTCCCCGCCGACATCGACGCGACGCTCGACCTGGTCGAGGCGAACGTCGGCGTGGCGGTCCTCCCCCAGTCGTTGTTCCGCGCCGCCAGCCGCAAGGACCTGGTCGGCCGCCCGCTCGTCGGCGCGCCCGGAACCCAGATCGTGCTCGCCTGGCGCGACGAGGACGCCTCCGACACGACGGAGGAGTTCATCGGCGTGGTGCGTGGACGCACCGCCAACAGTTCCCGGAACCAGGCGGACCAGCCTGGAGGCGCGGATCGCGACGCCGAGGACGGCTCGCGTCCGTCAGGTGGCGGGGACGGCTCGCGCTCGTCGACCGGCGGTGGGGGCGGCGGCGGGAAGGCGAAACCCGCCAACGGGAAGACCGTCGCGAAGCGCTCCGCCACGAAGGGCACCGGCGCGAAGAGCGGCGGCGGGAAGAACTCATCCGGCCGCGGCCGGACGCAGCGCGGGATGAAGGGCAAACCGAAGCGCGGGTCCAAGGGGAACCGCTGAGGACGCCGTCACCCTGACCGACGCGCTCAGCGCATGACGGCGGCCGCCGCTCGCGCGACCCGTGCGCCTCGTGCGTCCTCGGCTGCCGCGCGAGCGTCGGCCACGACCCGGGTGTCCGCCCGGAGAACGGACCCGGCGTCGAACGGCGGTTGCGGGTCGTACTCGATCTGCAGCTGGATCGCCTCGGCCACGGGCTGACCGACGAGTTCGGCCGCCAGCCACAACGCCATGTCGATGCCGGCGCTCACCCCGGCCGCGGTGACGATCGACCCGTCGGCGACCACGCGGTCCTCCACCGGCTGTGCTCCGAACGCCTCGAGCATCGGCTTCGACGCCCAGTGCGTCGTCGCACGCTTGCCCGCCAGCAGCCCCGCCGCTCCGAGCACGAACGCGCCGGTGCACACCGAGGTCACCCAGGTCGCACGCTCAGCCTCGCGCCGGACGAACGCGATCACCGCGGGGTCGAGCATCGCGTCGAAGGCTCCGTCCCCGCCGGGCACGACCAGCACGTCCGCGGGGCCGGCGTCGTCGATGGTCGTGGTCGGCACGAGGGCGAGCCCGCAGTCGCTCGGGACGGGCTCGAGCGTGGCGGCGACGTACTCGACGCGCGCTCCGGGCACCCGCGACAGCACCTGCGCCGGACCGGTCAGGTCGAGCTGGGTCAGGTGCGGGAAGAGCAGGAACGAGATCCGGACCTCGTCCGGGTCGTGCTCCGGGGTGACCGCGTCGCCGTCGTCGACGGGGTCGGGGGTCGGGACCTCGGCGTCGACCGGCACCTCGACCACGTCGGCGTCGACCGGGTGGACGGGGTGGACGCGCGGGTTCTCGGAGGTCATGTCGCGACCATAGCCCTGCCCGACCGGCCCGGTCTCGATCAGCCCCAGACGCCCGAGGTCCCCCGCCGGTGGCTGCCGACCAGGTGCGTGTCGACGATGCCGAGCGCCTCCATCAGCGCGTACATCGTGGTCGGGCCGACGAAGGCGAACCCGCGCTTCCGCAGCGCCTTCGACAGCGCGACGGACTCGTCGGACTTCGTCGGGACCTCGGCGTACGACCGCGGCTCGGGCGTCGACGCGGGCCGGAACGACCACACGAAGTCGCTCAGGCCGCCGTCCTCGCGCAGGGCGATCGTGGCGTTCGCGTTGGTGATCGTCGCCAGGATCTTCGCGCGGTTCCGGACGATCCCGGCGTCAGCCATCAGCCGTGCGACGTCGTCCTCGCCGAACTGCGCCACGGTGTCGGCCTCGAAGTCCGCGAAGGCCGCTCGGAAGGCCGGCCGCTTCGCCAGGATCGTGCGCCAGGAGAGCCCGGACTGGAAGGCCTCGAGCGAGAGTCGCTCGAACACACCCCGTTCGTCGCGGACGGGCATGCCCCACTCGGTGTCGTAGTAGTCGCGGAGCAGCGCGTCCGTCGAGGCCCACACCGGTCGGGCGAGCCCGTCGTCCCCCACGACGAGGTCGGACGTGGGCACGGCGACGGGTTCGGGGCTCATCCCCTCATCATGGCCGCCCCGGCCGACAGCGTCACTCCGTGGGCGGGCCGTCCTGCATCGCTTCGGAGTCCATCCACACGTACTCCCAGCGGTGGCCGTCGGGGTCGGTGAAGCTCCGCTGGTACATGAACCCGAGGTCCATCTCCGGCCGGTCCTCGTTCCCGCCCGACATCACCGCGGCGTCGACCACACGGTGGACCTCGTCCTTCGACGGTGCGCTGAGGGAGTTGATCACCTCGATCGTGCCCGCGTCGGCGATGGGCTTGTCGGTGAACTCGGCGAACTTCGCCTTCGTCAGCACCATCACGTAGATCGTGTCGCTGACCACCACGCACGCCGCGGTCTCGTCGGTGAAGTCCGGGTTGATCGAGTAGCCGAGCGCTTCGTAGAACGCCTTCGAGCGCTCGAGGTCGTCGACCGGCAGGTTGATGAAGACCATCGTGTCCATGGGAGGTCCTTTCGTCAGGATCAACCTGGCCCACCCACCCGCGGGCCGCAACCGTTCCTTCCCGGTACCACTCCGAGCCAGTGATACGCAATGTGCTGGCTCGATGCGCGCGTACGTCGACGAGTCCGAGCCCGGCGGTGGGCGAGACCACAGCGCGTACCTGATCTCGGCGGTCATCGTCGGCCCGGACGCACGGCCGGACGCACGGAGCGCAGTCGAAGCGGTGCGTCCCATGCGCATGCGAAAGCTCCACTGGTACGAAGCACTCGCGACGCAACGGCTTTCGTGGTTGGAACTCCTCAGGTACGCCGTCGAGGTGCTCGTCATCCGGTACGACGGTGTCCCAGCCCGACCCGAGCGGCGCCGGCGGCGGTGCCTCGAGCGACTCGTGTTCGAACTCGACGTGCGCGGTGTGCGGCACCTCGTCCTCGAGTCCCGCGGGCCGCACGCGGACCGCAATGACCGTCGCCTGCTCGATGCGATCCGCGACCGAGGACTCGGCCGCGGCCTCCGGCACGAACACGTCCGAGGGCCAGACGAGCCACTCTTGGCACTCGCAGACATCGCCTGCGGCCGGCGCGTCGGGAACGACGGACATCTCGGTCGAGTAGCTGACGACAGCCCCGACCAGCGCAAATCCCCGGGCCCCGCGCTGGCTGCAGGTCGTCCGGGGATCACTTTCGACCGAGAGCACCCGATCGACATATCAATACTAGGAGCCGCGCGGAGAGGCCGTCAACCGGCGGCGAGGCGGGCAGGAGTCACTCGACCGACTTGCACCGTGCCTCCAGGCTGACGCTGCCCGCCTGGTCGACGCGAGCCGAACCGTGAGTGCCGACGGCGGCCTCGTCACTCGTCGCGGGCACCAGCAGCTGCGACCGCCCGGGAACGACGAAACCGCCGTCGTCCGACAGCGGTTTCGTCGTCCGGGTCGGCGCCCGGAGCGCAGCGACGCGCGCGGGTCAGGCCAGCTCGCGCCCTTCGCCGGCGGCCTTCTGGTGCGCCTCGGCTTCGGCCTGGCCGATGATGTCCTCGGCCGGCACCGGGTTCAGGCGGTCCCAGAGGAAGAACAGCAGCCCGCCGACGAGCATCGAGAGCCCGACCCACAGGTTGATGTGGATGCCGCCGGTCTTCTCGGGGTCGGTGTTCCAGTGCACGATGCCGACGATCGTCGTGATGACGCCGTAGAGGACGAACAGGCCGCCGAGGATGCGGCGCAGGTCGAGGCGGCGGGTGGAGCGGACGAGTGCGGCCTTCTGCTCGTCCGTCATGCCGGTGGTGGTGTCACTCATGCGTGGTGATCTCCTTCGCGGATCTCGCGGGATGGCTCAGAGGAACGGGAGGTAGAGGACGACGCAGAGCACGAGCGCCACGGTGCCGAGCAGCGCCGGCGAGCGGTACCAGGCGGTGTCCGTCGCGACCGAGTCGCCGTGCAGGTCGATCTTCCCGATGCCGTAGACCAGGCCGCTGAGCTCCTTCTCGGCCTTCGGCTTCGTGACCATCGAGACGACGAACCCGACCACGAGCACGGTGACGAACGAGATGATCGCGCCGTACAGGGTCTCCGCCGTCGCGGTGGCGAAGAGGTCGGGGTTCACCAGGTAGGCGATCCACGTGATCGTCGGCGTGACGATCCCGAGCACGTACCCCCAGAGGGCGCCCTGGGTGGTCATCCGCTTCCAGAGCAGACCGAGGATGAACACGGCGAACAGCGGCGCGTTGAAGAACGAGAACAGCGTCTGCATGTACGTCATGATGTTCGACGCCTGCGCGGCGATGAACGCGGTCGCGATGCCGACGACCACGCCGACGACGGTGACCCAGCGGCCGGTCGTGAGGTAGTGCACGTCGGGCATGTTCGGCTTGATGTAGCGCTGCCAGATGTCGTACGTGAAGACGGTGTTGAACGACGAGACGTTCGCCGCCATGCCCGCCATGAACGAGGCGAGGAGTCCGGTCACCGCGACGCCGAGCACACCGGTCGGCAGGTACATCTGGATGAGCTTCGGGATCGCGTCGTTGTAGTCGAGCGCGCCGGACGCGAACTGGTTGCCGACGACGGCCGCGGCGATGAGGCCGGGGATGACGACGATCGCGGGGATGAAGAGCTTCGGGATCGCGGCGATGAGCGGGGTGCGGCGAGCCGCGGACATGTTCTTCGCCGAGAACGCGCGCTGCACCTCGGTGAAGTTGGTCGTCCAGTAGCCGAAGCCGAGCACGAAGCCCAAGCCGAGCACGATGGCGAGCCAGTTCGCACCGATCGGGTTCGTCACGTCGCCGAAGCCGGTGCCGGCCCACGCCTGCAGGTGCTGCACGCCCTGCGTCTCGGTGATCGCCTTGGTGAGGCCGTCCCAGCCGCCGACGCGGTGCAGACCGACGATCGTCAGCGGGATGAGCCCGGCGATGATCACGAAGAACTGCATGACCTCGTTGTAGATGGCGCTCGATAGGCCGCCGAGGGTGATGTAGACGAGGACGAAGCCGGCCGAGACGATGATCGCGAGCCACTCCGGCCAGCCGAGCATGGCCTCGATGACGATCGCCATCGCGTAGAGGTTGATGCCGGCGATGAGGACGTTCGACACCGCGAACGCGATCGAGTTCACGAGGTGCGGGGCCTTGCCGAACCGTCGGAGCATGAACTCCGGCACGGAACGGACCTTCGAGCCGTAGTAGAAGGGCATCATCACGAGCCCGAGGAACACCATCGCCGGCACGGCGCCGACGAGGTAGTAGTGCAGGGTCGCCATGCCGATCTGGGCACCGTTGGCGGCCATGCCGAGGATCTCGGTCGCACCGAGGTTCGCGGACACGAACGCCAGCCCCGTGATCCACGCGGGCATGCTGCGGCCCGAGAGGAAGAAGTCCATGCTCGTGCGGACCTGCCGCCGAGCCGTGAACCCGATCCCGATCACCACCGCGAAGTACACGATGATCATCAGGTAGTCGACCCAGCCCAAGTCGAGCCGGATCCCGTTGTTCGCTGCCGCGAGAACCATTGACACTCTCCGTCGATGTGTTGCAGTCGACAACTCCGCCGACCCGGACGGAGACGTTACACCGAATTGTGACCGTTCACATAGCCGGGGTATGCATCACGAACCCGACGGCGCGATGCCCCTCGCTAGGCTCGCTGCATGACCGAGCAGTCGCGCATCCTCGTCCTCAACGGCCCGAACCTCGACATCCTCGGTCGGCGCGACCCGACGCAGTACGGCACGGTGACGCTCGCCGAGATCGAGGCGATCGTCCACACCGAGGCCGCGGCCCACGAGCTCGAGGCCGACTTCCGGCAGACCAACCGCGAGGGCGAGCTCGTCGAGTGGCTGCACGAGGCGCTCGACGACTTCGTCGGCGTGGTGATCAACCCCGCCGCGTACGCGCACACCTCGGTCGCGCTGCACGACGCGGTCGAGGCGTTGTCGGTCCCCGTCGTCGAGGTACACCTGTCGAACACGTGGAAGCGGGAGCCGTTCCGGCACGTCGACCACGTGGCGACCGCCGCGACGGCGGTCATCGCGGGTGCCGGGCCGGACGGCTACCGGCTCGCAGTCGCGCACGTCGCGTCGCTGCTGGCCTGAGTCGCGGCCGGGCTGGGTCGGTCCGGGCTGGAGGCGCGTGGCGGCGCCGCCACGCGCCTCCAGTCCGTCAGCTGGTCGCGCCGGGCTCGCACGTTCCTGCCCATCGCGCGTGACATGGGAGGAGGAATCGCGCGTCGTGAGACAGAATTCGCGACCTCCTACGCGCGGTTCGACCTCCTACGCGCGGATCATCCTCCTACGCGCCGTTCGACCTCCGACGCGCAGTTCGACCTCCGACGCGCAGGCGCCCGCCGGTCAGAACTCGGCGGGGCGACGCACCTCGTGGGCGCCGGCGGTCGCGAAACCACCGCGGATCAGCGGCAGCGCCCGCACGACGGCCTGGTCGATCCGGAGTTCGAGGTCGACGCTCGTGATGTCGTAGCCGCCCTCGCGCTTGGTGAAGTCGCGCTCGTTGCCGAACACGCCGATCGGCAGCGTCGTCGACTGGAAGAAGCCGAACAGCGGGCGCATCTGGTGCTCGACGAGCAGGGCGTGCCGGTCGCTGCCGCCCGTCGCGGTCAGGAGCACCGGGGTGTCGACCAGGTCGTACTGCCCGACCCAGTCGAAGAAGAGCTTGAACGCGCCGGAGTACGCGGCGCGGAACGCCGGGCTGCCCACGACGAGGACGTCCGCCGACTCGACGGTCTCGAGGGCCCGGCGGGTGCGGTCGGACATCGCGGCCCGGGACGGCGACGCTCCGAGGTCGGCCAGCAGCGGCCCGATCTCGATCGTCTCCGTCCGGGAGCCCTCGATCTCCTGCCCGAGGCGCGCCACGGTCGCAGCCACCAGGGTGGACGTCCGCGAGGGGTCCGAGGGGCTGCCGCTGACACCGACGACGAGTTCTCCGCTCATGCCGTCGATGCTCACACGACCACGGACGGCACGGTGCGCGTGTGACGACATGTGTCGGGTGCCAGCGCTCCCGCGTACCGTCCGCGGCATGCAGACGTTCCTGCCGTACCCGGACTTCCGCGCCTCGGCCGAGGTGCTCGACGACCGGCGACTCGGCAAGCAGCGGGTCGAGACGCTGCAGGTGATGCGGGCGCTGACCCTGCCGGACTACGGGTGGCAGCACCACCCGGTGGTGGCGATGTGGCGCGGCTACCGGCCCGCGCTGATGGCCTACCAGGACGCCACGTGCCGGGTGTGGGCGGAGCGCGGCCACGCGGACACGTGCCTCGAGAAGACCCTGGCGGACCTGGCGCTCGTGCAGGAGGACCTCGAGGCCTACGAGCGCGGCGACTACGTCGTGCCGGCCTGGAACGAGGACCCGGCGGTGCACCGCTCGCACCGGTCGAAGCTCGTGCAGAAGGCCCCGGAGCACTACCGACCGCTGTTCCCGGACGTGCCCGACGACCTCGACTACGTCTGGCCGGTCAGCGGACGCGCGTCCACCGCGGCCCGTCGCGACGGGTGACGACGGCGGAGCGGACCTCGACCACACCGGTCAGTCCGTCGACGGCGTGCTCGGCGACCGCCTCGGCGACATCGTCCGACGGCGCCTCGTACCGGACCACGGCACAGGGCACACCGCGGAGCAGCTGCACGTCCTTCGCCTCGACCACGGTGAGCTCGGCGACGAGTCGGGCCGCCTCGGGCAGGACGGCGTCGGGGCTGGTCCCCGCGGCGAGTGCGCCGACGGCGAGGGTCACGCGGTACGAGGGCACCGCCACACCGTAACGCAGCGGGCACGGCGACGGCCCGGTGCACCGGACCCGTCGTGGGCTGAGGGGGACAGGGCGTCGCGCAGGGGCAGCAACGCTCGCGCCCACGACGGGTCACAAGTGCTGCGGGACACGACGAATCAGGGGTGTCGTGCCCCGCGCCGGACGCAGATCAGGGGGTCGCGTCCGGTCGTCGCACCGTCGGGTCCGCAGGGGACGGTCCCGTCGGTGCTGGTCCTCAAGGGTGTTCGGTGTCCTCTCGGTACCGGTCTGTCTCGGTCGGTGCGGGCATCGACCGTCGAGCCGCCGCGGGTCGGACCATGGGGAGCAGGGCACTCCCGATGGTCGCCAGGGCCCCGACGACGGCGATCAGCCCGAGCGGGGCGGTGCCGAGGTCGTGCTGTGCGGCCAGGACGAGCGCGACGACGGTCGCGGGTGCCGGGAGGAGCTGGACCGCCCGGAAGCGGTCCTCCTGCCGGACCCGAGTCGTCATCGCGTTTGCCATGTGAACACTCTGGCGCACTTCTCCGGTCCGCAAAAGGGGGGACACGTCCCCACTCATGGAGTAGAACGTCTAGTACACCCTTGCGAGCGGTGGACCGCTGCTCAGGCGAGCGCGCGGACGGCCCCGACGGCGTCCGCCACGGCCCGCACGACGACGGGGACGTCCTCGTCGGTGAGACCCGCGTCGAAGGTCAGGCGGACGGCCGTCCGGGCGACGTCCTCCGGTAGCCCGAGCGCGGTGAGGACGTGCGACGCCTCGGTGCTGCCGGCGGCACAGGCGCTCCCCGACGAGGACACGACGTCCCGCTGCTCCAGCTCGAGCAGCACCGTCTCGCCGTTGACACCGGGGAAGCAGAACGACGCGTGCCCGGGCAGGCGCGAGGTCCTCGACCCGGTGACGAACGCGCCGGGGACGGCGCTGAGCACCCCGTCGATCAGGGCATCACGGGTGCGGGTCGCGGTCGACGCGGCGGCGGCCCGACCGGCGTCCGCCAGTGTCATCGCCGTCGCGACCGCCACGGCTCCCGCGACGTCCTCGGTACCCGAACGTCGACCCCGCTCCTGTCCCCCACCGTGCAGCAGCGGTTCGAGCTGCACCCCCGCGCGGACCGCGAGCACCCCGGTGCCCTTCGGGGCGCCGAGCTTGTGTCCCGACAGCGACACCGCGTCGACGCCGAGCACGTCGAGGCCGACCGGCAGCCAGGGTGCGGACTGCACGGCGTCGGTGTGGAAGCGCGCACCGACCTCGTGCGCGACCGCGGCGAGCGCCGGGACGTCCTGCACGGTGCCGATCTCGTTGTCGGCGTGCGCGATCGAGACGAGCGTGGTGTCCGGCCGCAGCGCCGCGCGGAGCACCGTCGGGTCGACGCGGCCGTCGGCGTCGACCGGCAGCACCGTGACGTCGAAGCCGTGGAACCGTTCGAGGTACCGGCAGCTCTCCAGCACGGCTTCGTGCTCGATCGCGCTGGTGACGACATGCCGTCCCCGGGTTGCGGCGAGCGCGATGCCCTTGACGGCCGTGTTGGCGCCCTCGGTGCCGCCGGTGGTGAAGACGACCTCGCCAGGTCGGCACCCGAGCACCCGGGCGACGGAGGCTCGGGCGTCGGTGAGCCCCCGGGCCGCGGCGTCGCCGACCCCGTGCGTCGACGAGGGGTTGCCGAAGGTGCCGGTCAGGTACGGCCACATCGCCTCGAGGACCTCGCGGCGGACGGGGGTCGTGGCGGCGCGGTCGAGGTAGAACACGGTCAGGACCCGGCGGGCGCCACCACGGACACGTCGAGCCCGAGGTCGAGTGCCCGCGCCGAGTGCGTCAGCGCACCGACCGAGATGACGTCGACGCCGGTGGCGGCGATCGCGGCGACGGTGTCGAGCGAGACCCCGCCGGAGGCCTCGACGAGCGCGCGCCCGGCGACGATCCCGACGCCCGTCTCGAGCATCTCCGGGGTGAAGTTGTCGAGCATGATCGTGTCGACCCCGGCTGCGACGACGGGCTCGATCTGGTCGATGCGGTCCACCTCGACCTCGACGTGCACGGTGTGCCCGAGTCGGTGCCGTGCGCCCGCGATCGCGTCGCCGATCCCGATCCCGCCGGCGAGCAGCACGGCCAGGTGGTTGTCCTTCGCGAGCACGGCGTCGGACAGGGACGTGCGGTGGTTGTGTCCGCCGCCGCACCGGACGGCGTACCGCTCGAGCGCGCGCAGCCCCGGCGTCGTCTTGCGGGTGTCGACGATGCGCGCACGCGTGCCTTCGACGGCCGCGACGTAGGTGGCGGTCGCGGTCGCGATGCCGGACATGCGCTGCACGAGGTTGAGCGCGACCCGCTCGGCACGGAGCACCGAGCGGGCGTTGCCCGTCACCGTCGCCAGCAGCGTGCCCGCCGCGAACGAGGACCCGTCGGGGACGTGCAGGACGACGTCGACGGAGGGGTCGACCGCGTGCACCACCGCGGCGAAGACCCCGCCGCCGCTCAGCACGCCGGGCTCACGGGCGCCGAGGGTGGCGGTGGCCACGGCGTCGGCCGGGATGAGCGTCTCGCTGGTGACGTCGCCCCACGGCGCGTCCTCTTCCAGCGCGGTCTCGATCACGCGGCGCAGGGCGTGCGGGGCGATGGTGCCGGGGTCGGTCGGGGCGGTCTCGGTCGGGGCTGCGGTGACGGTCATGCGGGTACCTCCTGCGGGACGGGTGCGTGCTGTGCGACCCACGCGTACGACGCGGGAGCGGACGGGTCGGTGTCGGGGTGGTCGGTGCGGGCGTGCGCGCCACGGGACTCGGTGCGGGTCTCGGCGGCGAGCGCCGTGATCCGGGCGAGGTCGAGGAGGGCGCGGTCCTCGTGGTCGCGCACCCCGGTCGGCTCCGGCAGCGTCAGGGCGGCGAGGTCGCAGCGGGCGCTCGCGAGTCCGGTCGCGTCGCGCAGCAGCCCGACACGGTCCGTCATGACGGACTGGACCGCCTGTCGGACGTCGACGACGTCGGTGCGGTGAGCCGCGCCTCCAGACGGTGTCGGACGGGAGGCGCGGATCACGTCCGCCGCATCGGTCACGGTGGTCGGGTGGAGGCCTGCGTCGCCCCGCAGGCGCAGCCGGTCGGGACGCGGTGCGTCCAGGGCGTCGGCGGCGCGGACCGCGAAGACGAGTCCCTCGAGGAGCGAGTTGGAGGCGAGGCGGTTGGCGCCGTGCACGCCGGTGCAGGCGACCTCGCCGATCGCGAGGAGGCCCGGCAGGCTGGTGCGGCCCTCGGCGTCGGTGGCGACACCGCCCATCGAGTAGTGGGCTGCGGGTGCGACCGGGACGCCCTCGCGGGTCCAGTCGAAGCCGGCCGCTCGGGTGGCGCGGGTGAGGCCGGGGAAGCGTCGGACGAGGAACGCGGGGTCGAGGCCGGTCGCGTCGAGGAGGACGGGTTCCCCGCCCTGGTCGCGCACCGCGCTCGCGATGCCCCGGGCGACGACGTCGCGCGGGGCGAGCTCGGCGTCCGGGTGCACCGCGGTCATGAAGCGGCGTCCGTGGGCGTCGCGGAGGACCGCGCCCTCGCCGCGGACGGCTTCGGAGACCAGTCCGCCGTCCGGCACGGCGAGGCGTGTCGGGTGGAACTGGACGAACTCGAGGTCCGCGAGGACGGCACCGGCACGCCAGGCCGCGGCGGCCCCGTCGCCCGTCGCGACGAGCGGGTTGGTGGTCTCGCGGTAGAGGTGGCCGGCGCCGCCGGAGGCGAGCACGACTGCGTCCGCGTCGATGCGCCGGGGTTCACCGAGCAGGTCGAGGACGTCGACCCCGACGACCGCTCCGTCGCGGACGACGAGGTCGGTGAGGCAGGTGCGCTCGAGGATGGTGACGTGCCGGCGGTGCAGCGCGTCGACGAGGGTGCGCTCGATCGCGGCTCCGGTCGCGTCGCCGTCCGCGTGCACGACCCGCCAGCGTCCGTGGGCGGCCTCACGACCGCGGGCGAGGTCGTCGCCGTACCGGTCGAGGCTCGAGGGGTCCGCCGTGCGGTCGAAGGGCACCCCGAGCGAGAGCAGGTCGCGCACCCGGGCCGGTCCGTCGGTGCACAGCACCTCGACGGCTCGGGCGTCGGCGCTGCCCGCGGCCGCGACGTGCGTGTCTGCCTGGTGGAGCGACGACGAGTCGTCCGCGCCGAGCGCGACCGCGACGCCGCCCTGGGCGTACGCGGTCGCGCTGTCGGCGAGCGCGCCCTTCGTCACCAGGGTGACGTCGTGGCGGGCGCTCGCGCGGATCGCTGCGGTCAGTCCGGCGATGCCGGAGCCGACGATGACGACGTGCACGGTGCGGTCCTGTCGGTCAGCGGGCCGCGGGCGCGGTCGGGGCGGGCTGCGCGCTCGGGTCGGCATGCTGGTTCTGGTCGGCGTGTGCGCTCGGGTCGGCCTGCACGCTCGGGTCGATCTGGCCGGCCAGCGGACGCGGCTTGGCGGCGAGCATGCGCTCGAGGGCGACCTTGGCGTCGGCCTGCACGTCGGCGGGGACGACGATCTCGTTGAGGACCTCGCCGTCGACGAGTGCCTCGAGCACCCACGCGAGGTAGCCCGGGTGGATCCGGTACATCGTCGAGCAGGGGCACACCACGGGGTCGAGGCAGAAGATCGTGTGCTGCGGGTACTCGGCCGCGAGCCGGTTCACCATGTTGATCTCGGTGCCGATCGCGAACGTGGTGGGCTCGGTCGCCGCGGCCACGGTCTTCCGGATGAGGTCGGTGCTGCCGGCGTGGTCGGCGGCGTCGACGACCGCCATCGGGCACTCGGGGTGCACGATAACCTGCACGCCGGGGTGCTCGCGACGCGCCTGGTCGATCTGGTCCACCGTGAAGCGGCGGTGCACCGAGCAGAAGCCGTGCCACAGGATGACCTTCGCCGCTTCGAGGTCGCTCGCCTCGTTGCCGCCGCCGGCGAGCCGCGGGTTCCACATCGGCATGAGGTCGGTGCTGATGCCCATGGCCTTGGCGGTGTTGCGGCCGAGGTGCTGGTCCGGGAAGAACAGCACGCGCTGCCCGCGCTCGAACGCCCACTCGAGGACGGTCGCGGCGTTCGACGAGGTGCAGACGATCCCGCCGTTCCGGCCGCAGAACGCCTTGAGGTCCGCCGCCGAGTTCATGTACGTGACGGGGATGACCGGCACGCGGCCGTCAGCGTCGGGCTCCGTGCCGTAGAGGGCGGTGAGCTCGGCCCACGCCGCCTCGACGCTGTCGATGTCGGCCATGTCGGCCATCGAGCAGCCCGCGGCGAGGTTCGGCAGGATCACGCGCTGGTCGTCCCGGGCCAGGATGTCCGCCGTCTCCGCCATGAAGTGCACGCCGCAGAAGACGATCGCCTCGGCGTCGGGCTTCGTCAGCGCGGCGTTGGCGAGCTGGAACGAGTCGCCGAGGAAGTCGGCGTGCCGGACCACCTCGTCGCGCTGGTAGAAGTGCCCGAGCACGACGACGCGGTCGCCGAGGGTGGCCTTCGCGCGCTCGATGCGCTCGTGGAGCTCGTCGACCGGGGCGTGCTTGTACTCGTCCGGCAGGACGCCCTGGCGCGGTGCCGAGGTCGGGATGACGTCGGACATCGACGAGCCGGGGCCGTAGCCGGGTCTGGAGTCGAAGTCCCAGGTCGGAGCGGCGAGGTCCGGCGTGCAGGTGCTGCCGGCCGCCTGGCCGTTGGAGATCAGTTCGATCGTGGTGGCGATGGACACGGTTTTCCTATCGGTTCCGCTGCTGGGGGGTGCCGGTCTGCAGCGGGCCGTTGTCCGCGTAGGCCAGGTCAGGGTTCGAGCGGTAGAGCCGGGCCGGTCGGTGCCGCCCGCCGCTCGTGGTCTCGTCGGTCGGCAGGATCGCGTCGGTCTTCTCGACCTGCCGACGGAAGTTCGCGGGGTCGAGCGCACGCCCGAGCACCGCCTCGTACACCCCGCGGAGTTCGGCGAGGGTGAACCGGTCCCCCAGGAACGCCTGCGCGATCCGGGAGTACGACATCTTGTTGCGCAGCCGCCAGAGCGCGTAGTCCACGATGCGGTCGTGGTCGAAGGCGAGCGGCGGGTGCTCGTCGGCGAGGAACCACCGGACGTTCCAGTCGTCCGGCACCGACGATGCCTCATCCGGGTGCACCAGGGCCCAGTAGACGATCGAGACGACGCGGCTCGGGGAACGGTCGACGTCACCGAAGGCGTAGAGCTGCTCGAGGTATCGCGGCTGCACGTTCGTCGTCTCGCGGAGGCGTGCGGCGGCGGAGTCCTCGAGCCCCTCGTCGGGGCGGACCCACCCGCCCGGCAGCGCCCACGACCCCTCGTACGGCTCCGCGACGCGGCGCACGAGCGGCATCCAGAGCGCCGGCGCGCCGGTGTCGGGGTGCGGGCGCAGCGCCACGATCACGGTCGAGACCGCGACGCGGATGGCTGGCTCGTGGGGTTCAGGAGATAGTGTCATGGTGACTCGAAGTGTTCGGGTTGGGATGACACTATCACCGGGTTTCACGAGACCGAAACAGCGCCGAAAACTCCCGGTCGGACCGCGCGCCTACATTGAGCGACATGACGACGGTGACGAGGATGCACGCCGTGGTGTCGGGGACGGTCCAAGGGGTCGGGTTCCGGTACTGGACCGCACGGAAGGCCGACGGGCTGGACCTGGCGGGCTACGCGCGGAACCTGTTCGACGGGACGGTCGAGGTCGAGGCGGAGGGACCGGCTCCGGCGGTCGACGCGCTCATGAGCTGGATCCGCACCGGTCCCCCGTCCGCGACGGTGACCGACGTAGCGTGCCGGTCGGTGGTCCCGCACGGCGACGACGACGGGTTCGCGATCCTGCACTGACGCCCCGGCACCCACCGTTCACCTGCGGATGTCGGCCCGAAGCGGAATAATCGAATCCACTCAGGCGGTTGCCCTGTCTGCGCGCCCTGCGCCCCCTCGTTCCACCAGTCGTGATCCACCAGGAGCCCCGCATGACCCAGGCCGTCGATTCCGCACCCCGCACCGGGAGCGTCTCGCAGCCCTCCCCCGGCGAGACCCGGCTCGTGATCGGGCTGTTGCTCGTCTCCGCCTTCGTCGTCATCCTCAACGAGACGATCATGGGTGTCGCCCTGCCGCGCCTGATGGACGACCTCGACATCAGTGCCGCGACCGGGCAGTGGCTCACCACCGGCTTCCTCCTCACGATGGCGGTGGTCATCCCGATCACCGGGTTCCTGCTGCAGCGCTTCAACACGCGTCCGGTGTTCGTCTGGGCGATGAGCCTGTTCTCCGCCGGCACCCTGATCGCGCTGCTCGCTCCCGGCTTCACGATGCTGCTGCTCGGCCGCATCGTGCAGGCGAGCGGGACGGCGATCATGATGCCGCTCCTGATGACCACCGTGCTCACCCTCGTCGAGCCCGCGCACCGCGGGCGCGTGATGGGCAACATCTCGATCGTCATCTCCGTCGCCCCGGCGATCGGCCCGACGATCTCCGGCCTGATCCTCAACGCGTTCTCGTGGCGCTGGCTGTTCGGCTTCGTCCTCCCCATCGCCCTCGCCGCCCTCGTGCTCGGCATGGTGAAGGTGCGGAACGTGTCGACGCCGCGCAAGGCCCCGCTCGACGTGTTCTCGGTCGTGCTGTCGGCGTTCGCCTTCGGTGGGATCGTCTACGGCCTGTCGAGCATCGGCGAAGCCGGCGCGACGGGTCCCGCCGTGCCGATCACCGCGCTCGTCGTCGGCGCCGTCGCGCTCGCTCTCTTCATCGTCCGGCAGACGCGGCTCCAGCGCGCCGACCGGGCGCTGCTCGACCTCCGCACGTTCCAGACGAAGGGCTTCACGATCCCGATCGTCGCGATGGGGCTCAGCTTCATGGCGATGTTCGGCACGCTGATCCTGCTGCCGATCTACCTCGAGCGCGTGCTCGGGCTCGAGGTCCTGAACGTCGGGCTCCTGCTCCTGCCCGGTGGCCTCATCATGGGGCTCCTCTCGCCGATCGTCGGCCGGATCTACGACCGCCGTGGGCCGCGTGTGCTGCTGATCCCGGGCTCGATCATCATCAGCGCCGTGCTCTGGGCGCTCTCCACCGTCGGCGTGGACACCAGCGTGTGGTTCGTGCTCGGCGCGCACGTCGTCCTCAGCATCGGTCTGGCCCTGACCTTCACGCCGCTCTTCACCGCGGCGCTCGGCGGGCTGCCCCCGAAGCTCTACTCGCACGGCAGCGCCGTCCTGGGCACCGCCCAGCAGCTCGCCGGTGCGGCGGGGACGGCGTTGTTCGTCACGCTGCTGACCATCGGCGCGGCCACCGCGACCGCCGGCTCGGGTGCGGACGGCCTCGCCGAGGCGACCGCCTCCGGCGTGCGGACGGCCTTCCTGGTCGGTGCGGTGATCTCCCTGTTCGGCATCGCGACGTCCTCGCTCGTCCGGAAGCCCGACGTGCCCGAGGGCGCGCCGAAGCCGGCGATGCACTGACCGATCGCACCCACCCACGAACATCGCGCCCCGTCTCGACGGGGCGCGATGTGCGTTCGGGGGTGCGATCCCGGCGGCGCGTGGCATCGTGGGCGGCATGCGGTCGACGACGAGCGAGCTGAACTGGTCCGGCACGGTCACCTACACGGCCGAACGGGTCCTCCGTCCGACGTCGATCGACGAGGCGGCCGAGATCGTCGCGCGCGAACCCCGCGTGCACGGGCTCGGTACCCGGCACTCGTTCAACGACTCCGCCGACGCGCCGGGAGTCCTGCTCGACCTCACCGCGATCCCGACCGACCTGCACGTCGACGCCGAGCAGCGCACGGCCACGATGGGCGCCGGCACCCGGTACGGCATCGTCGCGCCGGAGATCGACCGCGCCGGGTTCGCGCTGCACAACGAGGGGTCGCTGCCGCACATCTCCCTCGGCGGCGCGATCGCGACCGGCACGCACGGTTCCGGCACAGCCCTCGGCTCGCTCAGCACCGCCGTGCGCTCCTTCGAGGTGCTCGGGCCGGACGGCACCGCGCGCACGATCGACCGGCAGGACCCGTCGTTCGACGGCGCCGTGCTGCACCTCGGTCTGCTCGGGATCGTCACCCGGGTGACCGTCGACGTCGAGCCGACCTACCGGATGCGGCAGGACTCCTACGGCCCGATCCCCTGGGACACGTTCACCGCGCACGTCGCCGAGATCCACGCAGCCGCCTACTCGGTGTGCGCGTACACGGTGTTCGGCGACGAGATCGGCGAGGTCCTGTTGAAGTCCCGCGTGCCGGACGGCGCCGACGACGTGGCCGTGCCGGACTCCCTCGTCGGCGCGCCCAGGCTGCCGGGCTCCCCCGGCGACGAGCACCACACCGCGCGCGACGGGTCCGTCGGCCCGTGGTGGGACCGGCTGCCGCACTTCCCGATCGAGTCGGTGCCGAGCCACGGGTCCGAGGTGCAGAGCGAGCACTTCGTCCCGCTCCGGCACGCCGCCGCAGCGCTCGAGGCCGTCCGGGGCCTGGCCGAGCGCATCCAGCCGCACCTGCACGTCTGCGAACTCCGCACCATGGCCGCCGACCGGTTCTGGCTCAGCCCGACGCAGGGCGAGGACGTGCTCTGCATCGCCTTCACGTGGCAGAAGCACCCCGCCGAGGTCGCCGCGCTGCTGCCCGACCTCGAGGCACGGCTCGCACCGTTCGGTGGGCGCCCGCACTGGGGCAAGATGAGCTCGCTCGACCGCGACGCCGTCGAGGCGCTGTACCCGCGGCTGCCGGACTTCCGCACCCTGGTGGCGGCGGCCGACCCGGACCGGACGTTCGCATCGGCGTTCGGCGAGCGCGTGCTCGGAAGCTGACCCGCGCCTCCAGGCCCGCGGTCCCGACCACGGCCCCGTCCGCGCCTCGCGCGCTCAGCCGACGGGTGTGATCGCCCGCGTCTCGCCGTCCCAGTGCCGGACGCCCGCGACGCCGAGCGAGTCAGGCAGCGGCGCCGTCCGGAGCGCGGCGATGGCACGGGGCAGGTCCTCGTCGCGCACCCGCCGGGCGAGCGTGACGTGCGGGGACCACGAACCCGGCAACGACGTCTCGAGGCCGCCGGGCGCCACGGCGTGCACCGCCTCGTGGAAGGCGGCGAGCGCGGCGTCGACGACCACCGCGCGCACGAGCACCGACCGTCCGGGGCCGGCGGGGAACAGCAGCAGCCCGCCGAGCTGGACATCGGTGGGCACCGGTGCCGCGAACCCGGTCGGCACGGGGAGCTCCGGGCCGGCGGCGAGGGTCACGTGCGGAGCGTTCGACGGTGAGGGGTGCCGACCGAGACTCGGCAGGTCGGCGTCGACGAGGGCGGTCCACGCCGTCCGCACGACCGCGTCCGACGCGGGGTCCAGGAGGAGTTCGATGCTGCGCACCCCCCGAGTGAACCAAGCGCGCCCGACAACGGGCACGGGCCAGGGCCCGGGCCCGTGCCCGTGCCCGTAGCCGTGCCCGTTGCGATGTAACACAGCGGAACGGAACTCGCACCGCGCCGGACGGCCCGTCACACTCGACTGCACGCCGCGGCCACCGCGGTCCCCCACACAGCACGGCCCACGAGGAGCACCACCATGACCGCAGCACCCGCACTGCCCGAGAAGCCGAAGGGCAAGCGTCCGATCGGCTGGATCATCGCCGCCGCGGTGGTCGTCGTCGCGATCGTCGTCGCCGTGATCGTCGGAGCCGTCCGCTCCGGGGACGACGGCAACGGCAGCGCCGGCGCCGCAGGGGGCAGCCCGAAGACCGTCACGATCGGCGTCGCCGACAAGTCCCTCGGGTACTGGAGCACCTACACGAAGCTCGCGAAGTCGAAGCTCGACGTCACCGTGAAGCTGACGAACTTCGCGGACTACTCGCTGCCGAACCCGGCGCTCAAGGACAAGCAGCTGGACCTCAACCAGTTCCAGCACATCCAGTACCTCGCCGACTACAACGTCACCTCGGACGACGACCTGCAGCCGATCGGCTCGACCGCCGTCTACCCGCTGCCGCTCTACGCGACGAAGTACGACAAGCCGTCCGCGCTCCCCGAGGGTGCCAAGGTCGCGATCCCGGACGACTCGATCAACCAGGCGCGTGCGCTCCTCATCCTGCAGGCCGCGAAGCTCGTCACCCTGCGTGACGGCGGCTCGGCCTTCTCGACCACCACGGACATCGAGTCGTCGAAGGTCGACGTCCAGCCGCTGAACGCCTCGCAGACCGCGAACGCGCTGCAGCAGGGCTCCGTCGCCGCCGCCGTGGTGAACAACAACTACGCGACCGCCGCGGGCCTGCCGATCTCCGACGCGATCTACCAGGACAACCCCTCGAGCGCCAGCGCCGCCCCGTACGTGAACGTCTTCGCGGTCCGCAAGGCCGACAAGGACAACGCGACCTACCTCGCTCTGGCGAAGCTGTTCCAGGACGACTCGGTGCAGAAGGCCTTCAAGAAGGACCTGCCCGAGGCCGTCAGCCGCGACGAGAGCGCCTCGAAGCTGCAGTCCGAGCTCGCAGCGGTCGAGAAGGACGCGAAGGCGGCCAAGCAGTAGTGGCTGTCCTCGTCGAACTCCGCGGCGTCTCGAAGCACTACCGCCGCGCCGACACCGGCGAGAACGTGGTGGCCGTCGAGGACGTCTCCCTGGACGTGCACCAGGGAGAGGTCCTCGGCGTCATCGGGTACTCCGGTGCCGGCAAGTCCACCCTGGTGCGTCTCGTGAACGCGCTGGAACTGCCGAGTTCCGGCTCGGTCACGGTCGCCGGCAAGGAACTGACGGCGATCCCCGAGCGGGACCGCCGTCTGGCGCGTCGCAACATCGGCATGATCTTCCAGCAGTTCAACCTGTTCCGGTCCCGGACCATCGCCGGCAACGTGGCGTACCCGCTCAAGGTCGCCGGCGTCGGCAAGGCCGAGCGCGACCGTCGCGTCGCCGAACTGCTCGACTTCGTCGGACTGCTCGAACGCGCCCACGCCTACCCGGAGCAGCTCTCCGGCGGGCAGAAGCAGCGCGTCGGCATCGCCCGTGCGCTCGCCGCCGACCCCGAGCTGCTCCTCGCCGACGAGGCGACCAGCGCCCTCGACCCGGAGACCACCTCCGAGGTGCTCGGACTGCTCCGCCGGGTGAACCGCGAGCTCGGCGTCACGATCATCGTCATCACCCACGAGATGGACGCCGTCCGGCAGATCGCCGACCGCGTCGCCGTGATGGAGCAGGGCCGCGTCGTCGAGGTCGGGGACGTCTACGACGTGTTCTCCGCACCGCAGACGGACGCCGCCCAGCGCTTCGTCCGGACCGCGCTGCACGACCGCCCCTCCCCCGAGACGCTCGCGCGACTGCGGGAACGGCACCCGGGTCGCCTCGTCACGGTGCAGATCACCGACGAGGCCGGGCTGCAGAACCGGATCGACGCCGCCTTCCGGGCGGCCGGGGTCACCGCCGAACTCGTGTACGGCGGGGTCGGCGAGATCCGCGAGCGCCGGATCGGTTCGCTCACCTACGAACTCGGCGCCGCGACACCCGCAGCCATCGACACCGCGATCGCCGCCCTGCGCGCCGCAGGTGTCACGACCGACGAGGAGGACGCCGCGTGAACAACTCGTTCCAGAGCGTGATCGACACGTTCGACGTCTTCCTCGCCTCGGTGCGCGACACCATCGTGATGTCGCTGGTCTCCCTCGTGATCGCCGGGATCATCGGCCTGGCGCTCGGCCTCGCGCTGTACGCCACCCGACCGGGCAACCTGCTCGGCAACCGGGTGGCGTACACGATCCTCAACGTGGTCGTGAACCTGGTCCGACCGATCCCGTTCGTCATCTTCCTGGCCGCGATCGCACCGCTGTCCCGCGTGGTCGTGCAGACGACGATCGGCGTGCCGGCGGTGACGTTCGCAATCTCGCTCGCGGCGGCGTTCGCGGTGTCCCGGATCGTGGAGCAGAACCTGCTCGCGGTCGACCCGGGCGTCGTCGAGGCAGCGCGGGCCTCGGGTGCGCACCCGGTGTCGATCCTGCTGACGGTCCTCATCCCCGAGGGCCTCGGACCGCTCATCCTCGGCTACACCTTCATCTACATCGGCATCGTCGACATGACGGCGCAGGGTGCGCTCATCGGTGGGGGTGGCCTCGGCGAGTACGCGATCACCTACGGGTCGCAGCGCTACGACTGGTGGATCGTGTACGTGTCGGTGGCGGCGATCGTCGTCATCGTGCAGCTCGGCCAGTTCGTCGGCAACCGGCTGGCCCGCGCGACCCTGCGTCGCTGACGCGGCGCGGTCGCCGGTCGCCGGTCGCTCGCCGGTCGCTCGCCGGCTGCTCGCCTGCTCGAGATCGCACTCCGGCGCGGGTCCGTCTCGTGAACGGCCACCGGAGTGCGATCTCGGCCCCGGTGGTCGACGCGACCGCCTGGAGGCGCGGTGCCGGTCCACGAGACCGGCACCGCGCCTCCAGTGCGTCGCCAGCCGGGCGCGGGGCGCTCCCCGAGCAAGCCCGGTTCGTCACGCTCGGCCGTTGCGCCCGCTCGGCGGGTCAGGCGGCCGGGGACTCGACCGTCGCGACGGTGCCGGTCGCGCCGTCGTGCTCGTAGTGCGCGCGCACGAGGATCGGCCGGTGGTCGGAGATGCCGGCCGGCAGCGTCTCGACGCCGGCGATGTGCAGGCCCACGCTCGTGGCGAAGTCGAAGTGTCCGGTGAACTTGCGGTACCGCAGGTACGTCGGCTGGTCGGAGAGCGACAGGGCGAAGCCGTGCTGCTCGATCTTCCGGCGGAGGTTCGTCTGGAACCACGGGTAGTTGAAGTCGCCGACCATGATCGCCGGGGCGTCCTTCGCCAGCTCGCGGAGGAACTGGTGCGCGGCCTCGATCTGCTTGCGACGCAGGGAGTTCGTGGCGGTCAGCGGCGAGGCGTGGAAAGACGCGACGACGACCTCGGCGTCGGCCTCGGTGTCGCGCAGGTGCATGGCGATCAGCCGCTCGTGCGCGGGCGCCAGGACCCGGTCGTGCAGTGACTTCTGCAGCGAGTGGATGCTGAAGTCCTGCACCTCGAACCGGTCGTCGCGCTTGTAGATCGCGAGCCCGAGGCGGTTCGCCTTGGTGGAGGCCGCCAGGGAGAGCCCGGCGACGGACGGGGCGAGGTCGTTGCTGTCGCACTCCTGCACGCAGATGACGTCGGCGTCCGAGGCCTCGGCCAGGGCGGCGAGCTCGCCGTTCGCGGTGTGCTCGCGGAGGTTGTAGCTGACGACACGCAGCGCGGTCGGTTCCGCTGCCGTCTCGGCTGCGATCGTCCCCTGCTGCTGTGGCGCGGCCATGCTGCCTTCCTGTTCCGGGTGTTTCCGGTCACCCTGCCGCGGTCACCGTACTCGGCGATCGCAAACGATTGCTGAGACTGTAGCGCGGGCCGGGTTTCGTGCGTGTGACCGTGCGGGTCGGCCGGGCCGGGCCGGGCCGCAAAACGCAACGTCGGCGAGAGCTCGCAGCGCCGTACCGCTGCGCGGATCCGCCGAGGTTGCGTCTTGCGAGGAGGAGTCGGGCGGCGAGCGGGCGTCAGGCGGCCCGGACCCGCCGCGCCGGGCGCACGGTGTCGCCCGCCGTGCGACTCATCAGGAGCCCCTCGACACAGGCCACGACCAGCAGGACGGCGATGACCCAGAACGCGGCGTCGTACGGCCCCGTCCCGCCGAGCCCGGCGGCGGCTCGGATCACGACGGCGGCGACCGCCACGCCGAACCCGGCCGCGGTCTGCTGCAGCGTGGACGACAGCGTGTTCGCCGGGGTCATGTCCGCTTGCTCGACGTCTGCGAAGGCGATGGTGTTGTACGCCGTGAAGCCGACCGACCGCGCGGCGCCGCTCACCACGAGCAGCACGGCGAGGAGCCAGAACGGGGTGTCCTCGGTCATGAACACCATCGCCACGACGCTGAGGGCCGCCACCGCACTCGACACGACGATCACCGGCCGGTACCCGAACCAGCGGAGGAACGGCGTCGTCATCGGCTTGATGCCGAGGTTGCCGACGAAGACCCAGAGGACGGCGGAGCCGGCGAGCACGGCGCTCCAGCCCCAGGCGTCCTGGAACAGCAGGGGCAGGACGAACGGCACCGCCGACACCGCCAGCCGGAACAGGCTGCCGCCGGCGTGGGACACCCGGAAGGTCTCGAGCCGGAACGAGTCCAGCCCCATGATCGGGTGCGGGGCGCGGCGGAAGTGCCACACCGCGAGCCAGCAGCACACGGCGCCGAGCACGCCGGAGAGCACCACCGCGAGCACCGGCACCGTGTCGAGGGCGAGCAGGGACGCCATCACGACGAGCGACCCGAGGCCGAAGCACGCCAGCAGCGAGCCGAACCAGTCGAACGGCACGCGCTCGGCCGCCCGCTCCTGCGGGACGAGCACGAGGGCCGCGACGAACGCGATGACCCCGAGCGGGATGTTGATGAGGAAGATCCAGTGCCACGACAGGGTGTCGACGAGCACGCCGCCGACGAACGGGGCGATGATCGGCGCCGCCAGGGCGGGCCAGGTCAGGATCGCGATGGCGGTGACGAGCTGCTCGCGACCGGCACTCCGGAGCACGACCAGGCGGCCGACGGGGACCATGAGCGCCCCACCGAGCCCCTGCACGATGCGCCAGAGCGTCAGGTCGACGAGCCCGGTCGAGAGCGCGCACAGCGCCGAGGCGATCGTGAACAGCGCGATCGCGCCGGTGAACACCGTGCGGGAGCCGATGCGGTCGGTGAGCCAGCCGCTGACCGGGATGAACACCGCGAGCGTCACGAGGTAGGCGGTGATCGCGACGCCGACGGCCGCGGAGTCGACCCCGAGGTCGCGTCCCATCGCCGGGGCCGCGGTCGCCAGGATCGTGCCGTCCAGGAGCTCCATGAAGAAGGTGCCCGCGACGAGCACCGCCACCGCCGTGCTCCCCCGTCGTCGTGTCGTCGTCATCGTCGCCATGTCGTGTCCGATGCTATGCCCGGCCGACGCGCGCACTGTCCGGCGAGCGCCCCCTCGCCCGCGACTTCTGCATTGCAGAATGAGAACGACGACGACGTTGCTCCGCCACTCCCGGCTCGGGGAGCGTTGGACCGCACACGACGCACCAGGAGGCTCGATGACGACCACACCCGTCCCCGGCACGGTCACGGCGAAGGGCGCTCCGGACCCGGCCGCGCCGTCCACGCGGCACGTCCTCGACCACGCGTACCTGCCGGTGATGACGCTGCGCGAGTCCGCCCTGACGAACAACACCGCGGTCATGCAGTCCTACGTCGACCGGCACGGGCTGCTGTTCGCGCCGCACATGAAGACGCACATGGCGCCCGCCCTTGCCGCACGCCAGGTCGACGCGGGCGCGTGGGGCGTCACCGTCGCTTCCGTCCAGCAGGCGATGGTCGCGTGGGAGCACGGGGTCCACCGGATCCTGGTCGCGAACGAGGTCCTCGACCCGACGGGCCTCGCGTGGCTCGCATCGCGTCGGGCGGTCGATCCCGACGCCGACGTGCTCTGCTACGTCGACTCACCGGCCGGCGTCGCGGCGGGACGGGCGGCGCAGGACGCGGTCGACGGTGCCCTGCACGTGCTCGTCGAGGTCGGCTTCCCCGGTGGCCGCACCGGCGTCCGCACGGCTGCGGCCGCGCGCGACCTCGCGCAGGCCGCCCACGACGACGGGCTCTCGCTCCGCGGGGTCTCCGGGTACGAGGGCGGTCTGCCCGGAGTGGACGCGGCCCGCGCGTACGTCGAGGGGGTCCTCGACGTGGCGATCGCCGTCCGTCCGCTCGTCGACGGCCCGCGCGCCCTGCTCAGCATGGGAGGCAGCGCCTGGTTCGACGGCGTCGTCGACGCGGTCGCCGCGCGCCCGGACGACCTCGACGTCCTGCTCCGCTCCGGCGCCTACCTCACCCACGACGACGGCTTCTACGCCGAACGCACGCCCTTCGGTCGCCACCCCGACGAGGGCGCACTCGTCCCCGCGATCGAGGTCTGGGGCCGCGTCACGTCCTGCCCGGAACCGGGGCTCGCCCTCGTCGCCGTCGGCAAGCGCGACATCTCCTTCGACGAGGGGCTCCCGGTGGTTCGCGGGATCCGGCCAGGAGGCACGGCTGACGCCGCACAGGTCGTCCCACCGCCCGGGGCGGTCACCGTCACCCGCCTCGACGACCAGCACTGCTACCTCACGCTGGCAAACGGGGCCGACGGCACCGCCGGACCGACCGGGCTGACGCCCGGCGACGTCGTCGTGTTCGGCATCTCGCACCCGTGCACGGTCTTCGACAAGTGGCGGCAGGTCGTCGTCCTCGACGACGACGACAGCGTGCTCGACACGATCGCGACGTGGTTCTGATGCGTGCGACGACACCGGTCGTCTCCGCCGAGGACGACGCCCCGGCGCGCAACGCCGCGCTCTCCCTCCGCCGGGGTCTCCGCCTGCTCGACTGCATCGCCGACCGCACCCGGAACGGTGAGTCCTCGGTGTCGCTCACCACGCTCGCCGACGGGCTCGGCACCTCGAAGTCGACCGTGCTCCGACTGACGGCGCCGATGCTCGAGAACGACCTGCTCCGCCGCACCGCCGACGCGGGCTTCACGCTCGGCCTCGGTGCGCTGCTGCTCGGGCAGAGCTACCTCGAGGGCATCGACCTCCGGTCCGCAGCCGCGCCGTTCCTGCGCCGCACCGCCGAGCAGACCGGCCTCACGTGCCACCTCGTCGTGCCGGACGGCACCGACATCGTCTACGTCGACAAGGTGGAGACCCGCGGCACCGTCCGGATGGGCTCCCGGATCGGCAACCGCCTGCCGATGCGCAACACCGCGTCGGGCAAGGCGATGGTGGCGTTCGGCGAGCCGGAGCTGCTCGCCCGGGTGCTGGCCGAACCGGCGACGGCGATGACCGAGCACTCGATCGTCGACGACGACCGGTGGCGTGCCGAGATCGACCGGACGCACGGCCGCGGGTACGGCATCGACGACCGCGAGAACGAGCCGGACATCCGCTGCGTCGCCGCTCCCGTGCTCGACCACGCGAACCAGGTCGTCGGGGCCATGAGCATCTCCGGACTCGCCTCCCGCTTCCCGGCAGCGGCCGTCCGCGAGCTCGGCGACGGGGTCGTCCGGACCGCGCTCGAGATCTCCGTCGCACTCGGGTCGTCCTCCGCCCAGCTCGCCCTGTCGAAGGGCACCCGGTGACCGGCGGGGTCCTGACGTTCGGCGAGACGATGCTGCTCCTCACCGGGCGCGACGTCGGAGCCGTCCCGGACCTCGAGCACATGCGCGTCGACACCGGAGGGGCCGAGAGCAACGTCGCGATCGGGCTCGTCCGTGCGGGCGTGCCGACGACGTGGATCGGCCGCGTCGGCACCGACCCCGCCGGTGACCGTGTGACGCGGGACGTCCGGGGCGAGGGGGTCGACGTCGTCGCCGTGTCGGACCCCGACCACTCCACCGGCATCATGATGAAGGAGCGTCTGACCGACGGACGGACGCGGGTGACCTACCACCGGCGGGGCTCGGCGGGGTCCGCACTCCGCGCCGAGGACCTGCCCGTCAGCGTGGTCGAGCGCGCGACGCTCCTGCACGTCACCGGCATCACCCTCGCGCTCTCCGACTCGGCGCGGGACGCCGTCGACGCCGCGATCGAGCGGGCCGACCGAGCCGGGGTGCCGGTCTCGTTCGACGTCAACCACCGCCCGAAGCTCATCGACGCCGACACCGCACGGGAGCGGTACCGGAGCACCGCGACGCATTCGTCGGTGGTGTTCGCCGGCGACGACGAAGCACGCCTCGTGCTCGGACTCACCGACGACGAGGGCGACGACGAGACACTGGCGCACGAGCTCGCAGCCCTCGGCCGGGGCCGCGCCGTCGTCAAGCTCGGGTCGCGCGGAGCGGTGGCGTCGATCGACGGACGCTTCCTCCGGCGGCCGGCGACCCCGGTGCGCGTCGTCGACCCGGTCGGCGCGGGCGACGCCTTCGTCGCGGGGTGGCTCGCGGCGACCCTGACCGGCGCGTCGCCCGACGAAGCGCTGGACCGTGCCGCCGATGCCGGGGCCCTCGCCTGCACGGTCGAGAGCGACTGGCGGCGTCCGGACCCTGCCGCGCTGCACGACCCCACCATCCCCGCGGACGTCGACCACGCCGTCCACGACCGCGTCGACCGCTGACGCGCGACCGCACCGCGACCCACGTCCGCCGAGCACGAGGAACGAACCCATGACGAACACCAGCAGCACCGACACCCCCGTGACGCCAGCCCCGGTCCGGCACCGGCACGCCGCCGGGCCGGCGATCGCGATCCTCCGCGGCGGCACCGGCGACCACGTCGAGGACGTCATCGCCACCCTGGTCGAAACCGGCGTGCGTGCGATCGAGATCACCACGAACACCCCGCGCTGGCGGGAGGGGATCGCCTGGGCGGCCGAGAAATACGGCACGTCGGCGTCGATCGGCGTCGGCACCGTGCTCGAACCACGGCAGCTCGACGAGGCAGCAGCCGCGGGTGCGGTCTTCGCCGTCAGTCCGCACCTCGACGCGGCCATCGGGGAGCGCGCCCACGAACGGGGCCTCGGCTGGTACCCCGGCGCTGCGACGCCGACCGAGATCGTGCGCGCCTGGCAGCTCGGCGCCCGCGCGGTCAAGGTGTTCCCGGCGGCGCAGCTCGGCGGACCGGCGTTCCTCAAGCAGGTCCTCGCACCGCTCGACTTCGTCGACGTGATCCCCACCGGTGGCATCGGCGTCGAGGACGCGGCCGAGTACCTCGCGGCCGGCGCGGTCGCCGTCGGGCTCGGATCACCGCTGGTCGGGGACGCCCTGACGAGCGGCGACCTCGACGCCCTCCGGACCCGCGCCGAGCGGCTCGTCGCCGGACTCCCCCGGTGACCGGCCGGACCCGGCCCACGCTCCTGCGCGGCGGCTCGGTACTGGGGGGCTCGGAACTACGTGGCTCCGGACAGGGCAGCACCCCGGGCACCGAGCCCGTGCGCGCGGACGTCCTCGTCGCGGACGGCCGGATCGTCGCCGTCGGGACCGCCCTCGACACCCCGTCCGACATCGAGACGATCGACTGCGGCGAGCGCCTGGTGCTGCCCGGCTTCGTCGACGGCCACTCGCACGCCGGCTCGCTCGTCTTCGACGAGGGCGTGCAGCTCGCGCTCCTCCGGCAGGGCGTCACGACGATCGTCACCGGGCAGGACGGCGTCGGGCCCGCTCCCGGCGACGGTTCCTGGGCCGACACGTACTTCGCCGCGATCGACGGCCCGCACCCCCGCCACCGCGGCGGCGGGATCGATGCCCTGCTCGCCACGTACGACGGCGCGACTCCGGTGAACGTCGCGACCCTGGTGCCCGCGGGGACCGTGCGGCACGAGGTGCTCGGCGACGAGGACCGACCGGCGACCCCGGCGGAGCTCGACGCCATGCGGGCGTTGGTCCGGCAGGGGCTGTCCGAGGGAGCAGTCGGCCTCGCCACCGGTCTCGACTACGTGCCGGGGCTGTACGCCGACACCGCGGAGCTCGCGGCGCTCTGCACGGAGGTCGCCGCGGCCGACGGGCTCTACGTCTCGCACATGCGCGGCGGGTACGAGGGCAACGCCCGGGCCGGGTTGGACGAGATCGCTGAGATCGTGCGCCTTTCCGGGGTCCGGGCGCACGTCTCGCACCTGCACGCCCCGGTCGAGCTGGCGATCGCCGCCCTCGCCGAACTCGCCGACGCCGGCGCTCCGATGTCCTTCGACGCCTACCCGTACTCGCGCGGCTGCACGATCCTGTCGATGCTGCTCCTGCCGGCCGACCTGGCGCGCCCCGGCACGGACGACCTCGCCCGGGCACTGGCCGACGAGCCGGGGCGACGGCGTGTGCGTGCCGCCGTGCTCGAACGGGTCCTCGGCCGGGCAGACCTCGGCACCGGGTGGGCGGAGCAGATCACGCTCTCGCACGTGCCCGCCGCCGAGTTCCACGCGCTGCAGGGCCGCACCCTCGACGAGGCCGCGACGGCCACGGGGACGGACCCGGTGGACCTCGCGCTCGACGTCCTGGTGGACTCGGCGCTGCAGGTCACCGTCGTGATGCGGGTCCCCCGTCCGCGCACGGCCGACGAGCTCGCACCCCTGTTCCGGTTGCCCGGGCACACGGCCGGCTCGGACGGCATCTTCGTCGGGACCCACCCGCACCCCCGGGCGTACGGCACCTTCGCGCGCTACCTGCAGGAGTACGGCGCGACCGGCCGGCTCGGCTGGTCGGAGACCGTGCGGCACCTGTCCACGACGAGCGTCGAGCGGTACCGGCTGGGCGACCGCGGGACCGTCCGACCGGGCGCGGTCGCGGACCTCGTCGTGGTCGATCCCGCACGGGTCGCCGCGCGGTCGTCCTACGAGCACCCGATGCAGCTCGCGGAGGGCGTCGACAACGTCCTGGTGGCCGGGGTCCCCGTGCTGGCCGACGGCTCCCTGACGCACGCGACCCCCGGTGCCGGACTCCGCCGAGGCGGGTCCCGGGGCACCGGGGGTCGGTGAGGCTTCACTCAGCCAGCCGCCGCGATCAAGCGGCGGCGGGCAGCACGGCGACGACGTCGATCTCGACGAGGATGTTCGCGAGGTGCGACTGCACGGTCGTACGCACCGGGTACGGCTGCGAGAAGTGCTTCGCGTACTCCTCGTTGAAGGCGGGGAAGTCGCGGTCGGAGTGCTCGAGGTGGACGGTCGACTTCACGACGTCGTCGAGGGTGGCGCCGTGCTCGGCCAGCACGGCCGCGATGTTCGCCAGGACCTGGGCGGTCTGGCCCGCGACGTCGTCGGCGATCGCACCCGTCGCCGGGTCCTGCGGCCCGAAACCGGCCGTGTAGAGGAAGCCGTTCGCGACGATGCCCTGGCTGTAGGGGCCGGCGGGCTTCGGGGCGTTGTCGGTCACGATGGCGGTCTTGTTCGGCACGGTGCTCCTCGAGGGTCGTTGCGGTTGCGGCGTCCGCAGAAGCGTCCGCAGAAGCGTCCACGGAAGCGCCCGCCGGACGGGACCTCCAGGCTAAGCGCGCACGCGGCGGTGAACCGTCCACCCGCCGGAGCCGTTCCGTCCTGCACAACGCGAGTCGTGCCTCCAGGCCGTGGCACCCGACCACGCCGCGACGGTGAGGCTCCGACCAGGCAGCCCCGACTACGCTGCCAGCGTGCCCCCTGCCCTGCCCGAACATCGCGGAGTGCTGCGGTGAGTCGACTGGACGGGACCCTCCCGGAGACGATCGCCAGCGGCCGTCGCAGGGTCCTCGACCTCGCGACGAGCCTGCCCGCATGGGCCGCCGTCCTGCTCGTGTGGACCGGCGGGCGCATCGTGTCGACGTTCTGGCTGGCGCTGGCGTTCCCGCTCATCGGTCGCGCCCTGCCCGAGAACGCGATCTGGGGCAACGGTCACGGCTTCCTCAACTTCCTGACGGCGTGGGACGGCCAGTACTACGAGCAGATCTCGGTGCACGGTTACCCGACGACGCTGCCGCTCGACGCGACGGGCAACGTCGCGCAGAACGCCTGGGCCTTCCTGCCCGCGTTCCCGTTCACGATCCGGATGCTCACCGCGTCCACCGGGGTGCCGTTCGACGTCGGCGCGCCCGCGATCGCCCTCGTGGCCGGACTGCTCGCGACCTACCTGTTGCACCGGCTGGTCCGCGACCGGGCCGGGTCCTCCGCTGCGATGTGGGCGGTCTTCTTCTTCACGTGCGGTCCGCTGTCGTTCCTGCTGCAGGTCGGCTACGCGGAGAGCATGTTCCTCGCGCTGACCTTCGGTGCGCTGCTGGCCCTCGAACGGCGGCGGTACGGACTGCTGACGGTCCTCGGCGTCGTCGCCGCGTTCACCCGGCCGGGAGCCCTGGCGATCCCGCTCGTGCTCGGCGTCATCGCGCTCGTCCGGTACGTCCGTGCCCGACGGACCGAGGGGGTGCGGTCCCTCGACGCGTTCCCGGTGGCCGAGCGCGTGCGGGTGGTCGCCGCCGGCCTCACGATGGTCGTGGCCGGGTTCGCCTGGCCGGTCATCGCGTCGCACGTGACGGGGTTGCCGAACGCGTACCTCGAGACCGAGATGTCGTGGTGGGTGAACTTCATCGGGCGGGTCGACTTCATGCCGCTCACCCCGTGGTTCCTCATCGCGGCGCGCTGGCTCGGCGTCGGCGGGGTCCTCATCGTGGTGTTCCTGCTCGTGTCGTACCCGGTGTGGCTCCTCCGGAAGTCGACCCGGAAGCTCGGGTTCACGACCGTGGTGTTCTCGGCGTCGTACGCGCTCTACATCTTCGCGGTGTCGCTGCCGATGGCGTCGACGCCGCGGCTCCTGATGCCGCTCGCGCCGCTGTTCGGTTCGCCGGAGCTCGTGGCGAAGCCGTGGATGCGGTGGACCCTGGTGACCTGCGCGGTGCTCGGGCAGCCGGTGCTCGTCGCCGTGCTGTGGCTGCTCGGCCCGCCGTAGCGCGCGGCGCGGGGTCGTCCCGCTCGTCGAGGGAGCAGGAATCGTCGGGTCGCACACGGCAACCCGACGATTGCTGCGCCCTCGACGCGCGCGCGAGCGCCCGGCGCGCGCGAGTGCCCGCCGCGTCCGCTAGAGCTCGACGGTCCCGTGGTCGCCGGTGTCCGGCTGGCTCTGCTTGCCGAGCGCGGCCTTGAGCGTCTGCACGAGACTGCCGACCGGCCCGGTGTCCTGCGTCCAGTACTCGACCGAGACCCCCTCGACGGTGAGGAGGCGGATCGAAGGGTCGTCACGGCCGTCCGGGAACCACGCCTCGGCGAACGGCGACCACAGCTCGTCGATGACGGAGTCGTCCTGCGTGACGGTGGCCGTGCCGGCGATGGACAGGTAGCCGCCCTGCGACTCGATCGAGACGTTCACGTGCGGGTTCCGGGCGATGTCCTCGACCTTCTCGCTGCCGTCCTGCACGAGGAAGCGGAGCGTGCCGTGGAACGCCTTGTCCTGCACAGCGAGCGGTCGGGCGTGGAGGTGCCCGTCCTCGCTCACGGTCGTCAGCAGGGCCGTGTGGGCTCCGTGGACGATGTCCGAGATGGCTGCTCGCTGGTCTGCCTCTGTGTCGGTCATGGTGCTCCTCTCGCGTCGTGCGCCCCGTTGTGCTCGACGTGCGGCCGGGTCTCCCCGGGGCGCGGTCCGTTCCGGCCAGTCTGCCCCTCGACGCTGGGCACGTCCGCCGCGGTCCGTGATCAGCAGCCAGGAGGCGCGGCGAGGGTCCGCCGCGCAGGGCCGGCACCGCGAACGGGTCACGTCCACGGCGCGCCCTCCCCGGGCAGGGACCGCCGGCTCGCGCATGCGGGTGCATGGTGCGACACCCCACGCGTCGATCGACAGTTGGCTCGTCGGAACATGCACGGGTATCCGATGCGTGCGTACCGAGCGACGATCCACGAGTCGATCACGGGGTACTTCGTCGACCGATGCACGTGCATCCGATCTGCGCGGGCCGTCGGGCGGCGGGCGGCGGGCGGCGGGCCGGAGCAGGGAACGGCGTCTCAGGCGGGTTCGCGGATCGTGGTCTCGACGTCGACGACCTGCGGGACACGCGGCATCGACGCGAAGCCGAACACCACGGGTGGGTCGAGCGGCGCCAGGGAACCGAGGGACTCCCCCGCCCAGGTCCCGCGCACACCGGTGACGTCGTGCGCCCCGGTCACGCCGTAGTACTCACGGCGGCCGTTGCCCGCGGACCCCGCCGTGCCCGACCCTGGCGCCACGAGCCGCGCGACGGGGTCGATGACGGCGAGCCAGCGGGGGTCGCGCGCGATCGACTTCGGCACGATCCGGAGCACGCGGCCGAGCGGCGAGATCGTGCCGACGTCGATCGTCGCCTGCAGGGCCCCGGCGGAGAGCTCGATCCCGGCGGCCGTGCGGCGGGCGGAGACGTCGACGACGGAGACCGTGTCGAACCGGTAGGTGCCGGACACGTAGGCGGCGACGATCTCGTCCGGGGCGAGCAGCACGCTCGAGCCGTCGGGGAGCTCGACGAACACGTCGGTGAACGCCCCGAACGGCGAGCGCTCCCACATCCCGACGACGAGACGCACGCCGGAGGTCGTCCCGACGCCCGCGATCCGGCCGCGGAACCGGCGCTCGACGGACGGGGTGCTGGGACGTGACGGCATGCCGTGGACCGTACCCGGCGCTCCCGTGAGGGGCGTCGGCGAGGCGAGTCGTGCCTCCCGGCCGACGCTGACCAGCCGGGGACGTGATCGAGGGAGCAGGAATCGTCGAGCGACGCGAGGCCGTTCGACGATTCCTGCTCCCTCGACGCCTGCGAGCCGACGGCCAGCCCCGCCTACGGGACGGGGACCGGCTCGGCCAGCAACTCCCGCACCCGCGGGGCCACCTGCGTGCCGTACAGCTCGATCGACTGCATCATGTCCTGGTGCGGCAGGCGACCCGTCGCATACCGCATGTCGAACCGCGAGGCGCCGAGGATCCGCATGTTCCGCGCGATCTTCCGCGCCACGGTCTCGGGCGACCCGACGTACAGCGACCCGCCGGCCGACAGGCCAGCGCGGTAGCCGGCGACGTCGAGGGGCGGCCAGCCGCGCTCCCGGCCGAGCTGGTCGGTGACGGCCTTGTGGTACGGCCAGTAGCGCTCGGCGGCCTCCTCGTCGGTCGCGGCGATGAACCCGGGCGAGTGCATCGCGATCGGCTGCTGCGGCAGCTCGAGCTGCGTGAGTGCCTGCCGGTAGAGGCGGGAGAACGGGGCGAACTGGGCGGGCTGGCCGCCGATGATCGCGAGGAACAGGGGCAACCCGTACGAGGCCGCTCGGATGACCGACTGGGGCGAGCCGCCGACGCCGATCCAGGTCGGGATGGCGCCGTGCTCGAGCTTCGGGAAGACGTCCTGGTCGGTGAGGGAGGCGCGCTTCGTGCCGGACCACGTGACGGCGTCGCCGCCGCGGAGGGATGCCCAGAGCTGCAGCTTCTCCTCGAACAGGACCTCGTAGTCGGACAGGTCGAAGCCGAACAGGGGGAACGACTCGGTGAAGGACCCGCGGCCGAGGATGACCTCGGCGCGGCCGTTCGACAGCGCGTCGACGGTGGCGAAGCGCTCGTAGACGCGGACCGGGTCGTCCGAGGACAGCACTGTGACGGCGGAGCCCATCCGGATGCGCTCCGTGCGGACGGCGATCGCGGCGAGGACGACCTCGGGTGCACTCACGACGAAGTCGGCGCGGTGGTGCTCGCCGACGCCGATGAAGTCCACGCCCACCTGGTCGGCGAGGACGGCCTGGTCGACGACGTCGCGGAGGCTCTGCGCGTCGGACTTCAGGCTGCCGTCGGCGAGCTCGGTGACGTCGCCGAAGGTGTCGAGGCCGAGCTGCACGGGGCCGATCCGCTCGGGTGCGGGCGGCGGCACGTCCGAGGGGCGGTCGGTGCCGAATGCGTTGCTCATGCTGCTCTCCCAGATCGATGCGTTTGCATAAACATAGCACGACGGACCCGCCCTGACCAGGCCTCCCGTGTACGGTCGCCGGCATGCCGCAGATCCCCGACCAGACCGGACGCCGCGTCGTCGTCACCGGAGCCAACAGCGGGGCCGGGAAGGAGACCGCGACCCGGCTCGCCGCCGCGGGCGCCTCCGTCGTGCTCGCCGTCCGCACGATCGCGAAGGGCGAGGAGGCCGCCGCCGGCATCCGTGCCGCCCACCCCGGCGCCGACGTCGAGGTCCGTGAGCTCGACGTCGCCGACCTCGCGAGCGTCCGCCGGTTCGCCGCCGGGATCCTGGCCGACGACCGTTCCCTCGACGTCCTCGTCAACAACGCCGGCGTGATGGCGCCGCCGAAGCGGTTCGAGACGGTCGACGGCTTCGAGCTGCAGCTCGGCACGAACTTCCTCGGCCCGTTCGCCCTCACCAACCTGCTGCTGCCGGCGCTCCTCCGGTCGCCGGACGCCCGCGTCGCGACGATGTCGAGCATCGCCGCGGTCGGCGGACGGATCCGGTTCGACGACCTGCAGTGGGAGCACGGCTTCAACACGTGGCGCGCGTACGCGCAGTCGAAGCTCGCGGACCTGCTCTTCGCACTGCACCTGCACCGGTTGTCGGTCGAGTTCGACTGGCCCGTGATGAGCACGGCGGCACACCCCGGCTTCACGCGCACGAACCTGCAGTCGTCGGGGCGGTCCCTCGGGAAGGCGAAGCAGGCGGCACCCATGAAGCGCGCGGTGCCGTTCACGCAGGCGGTCGAGCAGGGCTCTGAGCCGCTGCTGTACGCCGCGGTCGGACCGGCAGCGGTCGGTGGCGCCTACTACGGCCCGTCCGGCGCGTTCGGCCTGACCGGACCGACGACGGTCGCGTCGATCCCGCGGTCCGCGCGGAGCGCCGACCTGGCCCGCTCGCTGTGGGCGGTCGCCGAGGACCTGACCGGCACGCGCCCGCCGGTCTGACACCCGCCCGAGCGGCGGAGGCCGGCCGGTCCGGCCCGGTCCACCGGTCCGGCCCGGTCCACCGTCCTGCCCGGTCCACCGGTCCTGCCCGGTCCACCGTCCTGCCCGACGGCGGCGCATCCCGCCTGGAGGCGCGGCGCACTCCCGTCGGCCCGGCCGTCAGAACCGCACGTGGTCGCGCTCGAAGGCCGTGGTCACCGCCGCCAGGACGGCGCGCTGCCCGCGGGCGGTCGGGTGCACGTCGTCCGACTGCATCCAGTCGGCGTGCCCGCGGAGCGGCTGGCCGATGTCGACGTAGGTACCGCCGTCCTCGTCGATCGCGGTCCGGAGCGCCGCGGACACCGCCCCGAGCTGCGCGGGCGGGGCGTCCTCGTTCCAGATCGCGCTGAGTCCGACGACGCGCGCGCGGGGCAGCAGTCGGTGGACGTCGGCGACGAGCTGCTCGGTGGCGCCGTCGACCTCGTCCTCGTCCTGACCGAGGTCGTTCGAGCTGGCCTGCACGAGCACCACCGCGGGCCGGAGCGCGACCGCCCGCTCGACGAGCCCCTCGTACGCGCTCGCGCACGAGTCGCTGTCACCCTCGGTGAGCACGCCGGCGCCGTCGCACGACAGGTTCGTCAGCTGCCAGCGCTCCGTCCGGGCGAGGACCGCGGGCCACGCCTGCTCGGCGGGGAGGCCGTGCCCGCCGCTGATCGAGTCGCCGACCACGACGACCCGCGCACCCGGGGCGGCGTTCCACGGTCGGCCGCTGGCGGTGCTCGCCCGGCTCGTGGTGGCGGTGCCGTCCGCCGACGCGGAGCCCTCGGCGCAGGCGCCGAGCCCGAGCGACACGGCGAGCGCCAGAGCGGTCGCCGCAGCCGCACGGGCACTGCTGACCAGGTGGGGTGAGGTCACGACGGGGACGGTACGCCGCGTCTCGATGGACGGACCGCGGTCCCGCTGAGGCCTGGCTCAGGAGCGGTGCAGCTCGACCGACCCGTCGAGGCGTCCGGGTTCGGTGAGGCGCGCGTGCTGCAGCACCGTGCGGGACGGTCCGACCGCAGCGGCGACGATCGAGAGCGTCGCGACGTGCCCCTCGTGCTCGTGGGCGTCGCGCAGGATCGCGTCGGGGTCGTCCGCGGGCAGTGCGGCCGACGCGGCGAGGACCCCGAACCACCCGCTCCACCCGTCGCCAGCGTCGTCGCCTGCGTCGGCGGCGCGGAGCTCGTCGAACGGCCCGAGCTCCGGCGGCCCGACCGGCGCCGCGACCCCGCGGAACGCCTCGAGCCAGCGGCCGATGCGCGGCGCGGTCGGGTCGTCCGGTTCGCCGTGCGTGACCATGTGCACGCCCGGGCCGAGGGCCGTGGTGCGCACCGCTGCGCCGTCCCACGTGACGACCTCGGCACCGTCGGCGGTGGCGCGGACGAGGTTGAACGCCCGCGTGGTCGGCACCGTGCCGTCGTGCCCCGGGAGCACCCCGTCGACGGCGTCGAGCGGGACCACCCCGCGGGTGGTCCAGGTGCCGTCGGCACTCGCGACCGGCTCGGCACGGTTGAGCACCACCGCGAGTCCGGCGTCGTCCGAGGCGGCGAGCCAGGCACCGCCCGCCGAGCGGTCGCGGACGCCGCGCACCGACGGGTCGCGCTCCGGCCACCACGCGGCGGGCGGGTCCCACGGTCGGTCCGGCGATTCGTCGCGCAGGGCGAGCATCGTGACGGGCCAGTCGGAACCGGGATCGACGCGGACGACGACGGTGCACATGGGGTCGATCCTCGCACGGGCCCCCGGGTAGCGTGACCGACGTGAACGCAGCAGCAGAGGGCCGTCTGACCGTCGTCGTCGGGATCACCGGGGGCATCGCCGCCTACAAGGCCGTGGGCGTCGTCCGCGACCTCGTCAAACGCGGCCACGACGTGCACGTCGTGCCGACCGAGGGCGCCCTCCGGTTCGTCGGCCTGCCGACGCTCGAGGCGCTCAGCCGCAACCCGGTCACCACGAGCGTGTTCGAGGACGTCGCCGAGGTGCGGCACGTCTCCCTCGGCCGTCGAGCGGACCTGGTCGTCGTCGCCCCCGCGACCGCCGACTCCCTCGCCCGCATGGCCGCGGGCATGGCCGGCGACCTGCTCGGCACGACCCTGCTCGCGACCGAGGCCCCCGTCGTCGTCGCTCCCGCCATGCACCCGCAGATGTGGGAGCACCCCGCGACCACGGCGAACGTCGCCACGCTGCGGGAGCGCGGCGTCCGCTTCGTCGGCCCCGTGGTCGGGGCCCTGACGGGCGACGACGCGGGGATCGGCCGGATGGCGGAGCCCGAGGACATCGTCACCGCGGCGCTCGCCGTGCTGGACCACGGACCGACCGCCGGCCACGCGGGCGGGACCGCACCACGGACCGACGGCGAGCGGTCCGCCGGGGCCGAGCCGCGCCTCCAGGCCGGCACCACGGACATCGCCGGCACCGGCGCACGCGGCGAGCAGGGCGACCTCGCCGGGGTCCGCGTCGTCGTCAGCGCCGGCGGGACCCGCGAGCCCTTCGACCCGGTCCGCTTCGTCGGCAACCGCTCGAGCGGCCGCCAGGGCGTCGCGATCGCCGCCGACGCCGCCCGCCGCGGCGCGACCGTCACGGTCGTCGCCGCGAACGTCGAGTCGTCGCTCACCGCCGGACTCGACGCCACCGTCGTGCCGGTCGGCTCCGCCCTCGAACTCGCCGAGGCCGTGCACGCCGCGGCCGCCGATGCCGACGTCGTCGTGATGACGGCGGCGGTCGCGGACTACCGACCGGCCGAGGTCCGTGCCGAGAAGCTCAAGAAGGAGTCGCAGGGCGACACCATGACGCTCGAGCTCGTGCGGAACCCGGACGTCCTCGCCGACCTCGTGACGGCGCGCCGGACGGGACAGATCATCGTGGGCTTCGCCGCCGAGACCGAACCCGACCGGGCCGCACGGATCGAGCTCGGCCGCGCGAAGATCACCCGGAAGCCCGCTGATCTGCTCGTGGTGAACCACGTCGGCTGGTCGGCGGGGTTCGAGCGCGAGGAGAACGCGATCGAGGTGCTCGTGCCGGGCGGCGAGGTCGTCCGCGAGACCTCGGGCAGCAAGGCCGAGGTGGCGACGGCGGTCCTCGACCTCGTGGCGACCGCGCTGACCTGAGCTGCCGGCCCGAGCAGCCGGCGCGAGCCACCGGACCTGAGCGGTCTCCGTGCGTGCGCGGTGTCCGCCGGGCACGATGGGGGCATGCGACGACGCGAGCGTGCACGACGCGCCACCCGGACCGCCACCCTCCTCGCCGTCGTGCTCGGCGGGGCCGGTGTGACCCACTTCCTCCGACCGCGGGGCTACGACCGGATCGTGCCGGACGCCCTGCCCGCACGGATCACGACCCTCGCCTCCGGTGCCGCAGAGCTCGGCATCGCGGCCGGCCTGCTGGTGCCGTCGACCCGTCGGAGCGCCGGCTGGGCCGCGGCCGCGCTCTTCCTCGCGGTGTTCCCCGCGAACCTCAAGATGGCGAACGACCTGCTCGACAGCCCGCGGTCGACCCGCGGGATGCGGCTCGGCTCCGTCCTCCGCCTGCCGCTGCAGGCACCCCTCGTCGCCTGGGCCGTGCGCGTCGGCCGGCACGCGCCGAAGCGGTGACCGGGGCGACGCGGGACCGTGCCGCGGTGCCGCTGCTGCACCGCCCGGTGACCGTGCACGCCTGGGAGGACATCGTCTTCGCGCACTGGCGCCACGACCCGGAGTCCCTGGCCGCGCTCGTCCCGCCCGGTACCCGCCCCGACGTCGTCGACGGCAGTGCCTGGGCTGGGCTGTCGGCGTACGTGTTCCGCGAGACCCGCGTCCCGCCGTTCCCGCCGTCCGGCCGGCTCGGCTCGATGACCGAGGTCACGATCGAGATCCTGACCGTCGACGACCGCGGTCGGCGCGGCGTCGCGTACCGCACGGTCGACACCGCGAACGTGCCGGCGATCGTCGCCGCGCACGCGCTCCTCGGCGTCCCCTACACGTTCGCGCACGCTCGGGCGCGCCGGCGCGGGGACACCATCGCGCACCACTCGGTCCGGCACCCGGCCCGGGCACGCGCGCTGCACCCGGTCCGGTGGCTGCGGGCACGGCCTGGAGGCGCGGTGCAGCCCCGCCACGCGGCCACCGTCCGGGTGGTGGCCGGCGACGTCGTCGACAGCCCGCTGGCCGCCGAGCTCACGACCCGACAGGGCATCCACGCCCGCCTGCTCGCGCAGACGCTGTTCTGGCAGCGGCAGCACCCGCCGCTGACGGTCCGGTCGGCGCGGCTCGAACGCCTGGACGGCGACCTGCCGGACGCCGTCGGGATGTCCGGGCTGTTCGACCGTGAACCGGACTCGCTGCTCGTGGTCGACGGCACGACGGTCCGGTACGCGTGGGGGGACGTGGTCCGGTGACCGACGACCCGCACCACCTCGACCGCTTCGTCCACGCGCAGGAGGGCGTCCACGACACGGCGCTCGCCGAGCTCCGGGCCGGCCGGAAGACCTCGCACTGGATGTGGTTCGTCTTCCCGCAGCTGGCCGGGCTCGGACGGAGCGCGACCGCGCAGCACTACTCCCTCGACGGCGTGGCGGAGGCCCGTGCGTACCTCGACCACCCGGTGCTCGGCCCGCGGCTGCTCGAGGCGACCGACGTGGTGGCCGCCGCTCCCGCGCGCTCGGCCGACGACCTGCTCGGTGGCATCGATGCGCTGAAGCTGCGTCCCTCGATGACCCTGTTCGCGCACGCCGCCGCCGATCCGGGCCCCTTCCGCGCGGTGATCGACCGCTGGTACGGCGGCCGCGAGGACCCGGTGACGGTGCGCCTGCTGCACCTCGACGACTGACACGCCTCGATCCGATCGCAACGCCGTTCGTATATCAGGTACGGTGAACCATGCGTCCGTACCGACCGGTCGGCCGCGCAACCCGTCGCCCGTCCACCACGACCCGGAGGAACCCGCATGCCGGTCCCCAGCAGCGCACCGACCGAGCACCAGCTGCTCCGCGACACCGTCCGCGAGAAGATCCACGACGCGATCATGGACGGCACGCTGGAACCGGGCGAACGACTGAACGACGACGAGCTGATCGCCTGGCTCGGGGTCTCCCGCACCCCGATCCGCGAAGCCCTCAGCCAGCTCGCCCGCGCCGGTCTCATCGAGATGGCACCGAACCGGTACACCCGGGTGACCACCCCGAACCCGTCCGAGGTCGTCGAGGCGATGCAGACGCTCGGCGTGCTGTTCGGCGGCGTGGTGCGCCTGGCCGTCCCGCGGCTCGGCGCCGCATCGAAGAAGAAGATCCTGGCCCAGCTCGACAGGGCCATCGCGGACTTCGAGGCGCACGACGTCGCGGCGGTCAACCACGACGCCCTCGGGGTCTTCGCCCTGTACGTCGCGGAGTGCGGCAACGAGAACCTGCAGCGGGTGTGCCGCGACACCATGGACGGCCTGGCGTTCCGACTGCGCCTGCCGAACCTCGACGAGCTCGTCGACTGGGACCGGATGACGGCGGACTTCCGCCTGCTGCGCGAGGCCACCGAGCAGGGCGACAACGTCGCCGCGGAGCTCGCGACCGAAGCCATCCACCTGCTCCCGGGGGAAAAGCGCTGACCCCGGCTGAACAGCCGTACAGGAACCCGCCCGTCTCGTCCACGCGAGGCGGGCGGTCCGCGTTCCCCGTGCCTCCAGGCGGTCCGCGTCCGACCGCGCCGGGCGCGCGCCGTCACGTGCCGACGGAAGCCGGTAGCATCGCTCCGACCACCTGTCGGACCACCCGGAGCACCGCATGAGCCACCGCCAGCCGGACCGCACCGAGATCGCCGCGCGCCTCGCCGCCGCCGTCGGCCGCATCAACCGCCGGGCCCGGACCGACTCGGCCGCCCTCGGGTACGGCATCGTGTCCGCGCTCGCGACCATCCAGCGCGAGGGACCCCTGCGCCCCGGCGACCTGTCGCGGATCGAGGTGGTCACGAAGCCGACGATGACGCGCATCCTGACCGAGCTCGAGCAGCGCGGGTTCATCGAGCGCGAAGCCGACCCGCGCGACGGACGGGCCTTCATGGTGACCGCGACGCCCGAGGGCATCGCGGCCGTCGAACGCGCCCGCGCCGACCGCACCGGCATCGTCGCCGAGCTCATCGCCGAGCTGCCCGACCACGACGTCGACGCCATCGCCGCCGCACTCGAAGCCCTCGAGCGCGTGGCCCAGGGCGAGCGGCACGATCGCTCCCAGGAAGCGCACAGCGCGCAGGCCTGATCCCGTCGTTACCGAACCGTTACCGACGGGTGGACGGACGGTTCTGCCAGCCTCCCTGGACGCGCCGTCCAGGCTCGGGAGTCATCGTGGCGGCTTCGCCCATCGGCGGCCACCCCACGGCTGCCGGCCGGCGGACGGACGGGCCCCACACCACCGTCCGGTCCTCCCCCGGCTCGCGAGCTCTCGACGACGGACGTCCCCACGTCACGGAACACCGGCGCGCTCCCCCACCCCCGCGCGCAGCGTCGACAGCCACGCACCACGAGCCGGCCGACCACCGGAATCGATGACAGGACACAGCACCACCGACCTCCCCACCACCACTGCCTCGACCCGACGTGAGGCCCTGAACACCCGCGACCGGCGCCTCCGCCGGGCGCTCCGCCGTCCCACGACGTTCATCGTGGGTGGCGCCGCCGTCCTCGCCGTGGCCGGCGGCATCGCGACCGTCGGGACGCAGCCCGCGATCGGCGAGGCGCTCGGCATGCCGACGGCCAGCGCCACCCCGGCACCGGCCCTCGACGGCACCGCGCTCGACCGGGCGCAGGCCGCCGCGACCATCACCACGGCGCAGACCGTCATCTCGACCGCGAACGAGAAGACCGACACCACCGCGCTCGAGCGTCGGATCGACGCGCTCGGCGACTACCGGAAGCTGTCCGGCGCGGCACTGACCTCGCGGATCTCCTCGACGGTCGACGCGAGCACCGACGTCGCGAACGCCAGCGCCACGCAGGACAAGCGGGACGCCGACGCGAAGGCAGCAGCCGAGGCGGCAGCGCAGAAGGCAGCAGCCGAGCGGGCCGCCGCAGCCGAGGCCGCGCGGAAGCAGGCCGCAGCCAACACCCCGGCCGGGGCCAGGGCCACGGCCAGCTCGCTCGCCGCGTCGAAGTACGGCTGGGGTTCCGACCAGTTCCAGTGCCTCGACAACCTCTGGACCAAGGAGTCCGGCTGGAACTACCAGGCCGTCAACGCGAACGGCGGCGCGACCGGCATCCCGCAGGCACTCCCCGGCTCGAAGATGGGCACGATCGCGGCGGACTGGCGCACCAACGCCACCACGCAGATCACGTGGGGGCTGCAGTACATCAGCCAGTCGTACGGCACGCCGTGCGCTGCTTGGGCGCACTCGCAGGCGTCGAACTTCTACTGAGTTCGGCTCTGCGACGCAGGTGACGCCGACGGCCCCGGGATCGCTCCCGGGGCCGTTCTTCGTTCGTTCGTCGTTGCGTTCTTCGTGTAGGCATACCGGGTGACCACCATCGGACTCCGCCGCATGGCGCCCCGCGACCCCACCGAGGGGCACCGTGCCGCCAGCCCCCTCGAGCTCCTCTTCGACCTGGTCTTCGTCGTCGCCGTCGGGTTCGCCGCGTCGAACCTGCACGAGATCGAGGCCGAGGGGCACGTCACCTCCGCCGTGGTCGCGTACGCTTTCGTGTTCTTCGCGATCTGGTGGGCGTGGATCAACTTCACCTGGTTCGCGACCTCGTTCGACACCGACGACTGGCTCTACCGGGTGATGACGGTCGTGCAGATGGCGGGCGTGCTCGTCCTCGCCGCGGGCGTGCACGCCGTGATGGTCGACGGTTCCACCCTCGTCGTCGTCATCGGGTACGTCGTGATGCGCCTGGCCCTGGTCGGACAGTGGCTGCGGGTCGCGGCGTCGTCGCCCGAGTACCGGAGGACGGCACTCCGCTACGCCGCGGGGATCGTGGTGGTGCAGGCGCTGTGGGTGCTCGCCGTGCTGCTGCCGTGGGAGGTCGAGCGGTTCGTCATCCCCGTCCTCATCCTCCTCGAGGTCCTGGTCCCGCCGTTCGCGGAGGCCGGCGCCCACACCACGCCGTGGCACACCCGGCACATCGCCGAGCGCTACTCCCTCTTCACGCTCATCGTCCTCGGTGAGGGGCTCGTCGCGTCCGCGAACGCGGTCATCGACGGCATCGCGCACGCCGACCACCTGGCGTCGCTCCTCGTGCTCGCGGCGTGCGGCCTCGTCATCGTCGTCGGCATGTGGTGGATCTACTTCTCGCGGGAGCAGCACGCCCACATCCGGTCGCTCCCCACCGCCCTCGTGTTCGGCTACGGCCACTACTTCGTGTTCGCAGCAGCCGGCGCGTTGCCCGCCGGCATCGAGGTCGCCGTCAGCGCGGACGCGGGTGAGGCCGAGCTGTCCCACGCCTCGGTCGCCGGCACGATCGCGGTGCCCGTCGCGCTGTTCGTGCTCGCGATCTGGTGGCTCGCGCTCCGCCCGTCGCTGACGACCGGGTGGAACGTCGCGGTCGTGGTGCTCGCCCTGGCGGTGCTCGCGAGCATCGCCGTGCCCGCGGTGTCGCTCGTCGCGACGGCGGCGCTGGTCGTGGCGATCGTGGTCGTGCTCGAGGTCGCGGACCGGCGGGGATGAGCTGGGGCCGCACCCGCAGAGCGTGACCCGGTCTGCGCACCGGTGGCGGTCCGAACAGGCGACCGTAACGCGGCCTGGAGGCGCGGTGCGGGCCCGCACCGCGCCTCCAGGCCGTCAGGCGGATCCGTCAGCCGACGCGCGCGACCCGGACGTCCACCCGGCTGAGGGCGAGGCCGTGGGCCTCGGCCACCGCGAGGGCCGCGAGGTGCGCCGCGCGGGCGGTCTCCGGTGCCGGACGTGCTCCGTCGGTGCCGATCACGACGCGCAGGACGTCGTCGTCGAGGACGACCCGGGCCAGGGCGGCGCGCGTCGCGAGCCGCTTCGCGGTGTCGATCGTGGCGCCCAGGGTGGGCCGTGCGTGGTAGATCTCGGTCACGCCGGGGACCGCGAGGACGGCGGTCTCCACGGCGGTCAGGACGTCGTCGTCGGCGCTCATGCGCGGTCCTCCTCGTCGTCGGTCGTCGGGGGCAGCAGGTCGCGGACCACGACGTCCACGGACTCGACCAGCAGGTCGGTCTGGGTGGCGAGCACCTCGGCGACGGCTTCGCGCACCTCGGACGCCACCGCCGGGATGGCCGCTCCCGCGCGGACGGCGATCTCGACCACGACCCGCACCGGCGCGCCGAGCTCGACGACGTCGCCCTCGAGCCGGCACCGGGCGATGAGGGCGTCCGGCACGCCGTCGCCGACACTGCGGACCAGCGAGCGGATCGCGCCCTCGGTCATGACGGGTCGTTCGGTCGGGGCCTCCGGTCGGAGCGGGACGTCGCGACCGGACCGCGCCTCGATCGAGATGTTCGCGAGCACGCCGCTGATCCACGACTCGTCGGCTGGGGCCTCGTTCGCCGCGGCTGCCTCGAGGGAACCGAGCGACGAGTGGCGGAGGCGGACGATCGCCGCGAGCGCGTTCTGACACGCGGCGGACTCGTCGATGCTCGGGTCGGCGGGCTGCATGCCCGCGTCGAGGTAATCGGCCAGCTCGTCGATCGTGTGGCCGTCGAGGTCGTCGGGTTCGAGGGAGTCGAGCCGGACGGGATCGGGTTCGGTCATCGCCATCCCTCCATGAGACGGATCATGTTCTTCCGTGCCCGGGACAGCAGTCCGCGGACGGTCGAGGCGGGAAGGTCGAGTTCCTCCGCGATCTCGTCGTACGAGTACTCGAGGACTTCCTTCATCAGCCAGCACCGCCGCTGCGCCTCGGGCAGTTCGGCGAGCGCCGTCTCCACCGCTTCCTCACGCGAGCGCGCCTCGGCGACGCGGTCGGGGGCGTCGTCGGCGGGCGCCTCGACCTCGAGCTCGGTCACGTCGTCGTGGAAGCGTCGCGCGCGGATCCGGTCGAGGCACTTGCGGCTGAGGATGCGCATCAGCCACGCCTTGACGCGGGCCCCGTCGTCGAGGCGGTCCATCCGGTTCCAGGCGGTGATGAACGTCTCCTGCACGACGTCGTCGAGCTCGTCGGTCGACCCGAGCGTCCGGCGTGCGTAGGCGCGCAGGAGCGGGGTGTACCGGCGGATGAGCACCTCGAACGCACGGACGTCGCCGTCGGACGACCGATCCGCGAGGACGGCGTCGTCGAGGTCGGAGAGGGGCGGGTGTGGCACGGATTCCTTCTACTGGTGGCGGATGGGGGTCTGCTGGGCGTCGGTCTCGGGCGTCACTCCCGGCCGGTGCGGACGCCCGGTGCGCGGCGCACACGGAACGGACCGGCGGGCCGTGCCGCGAGGGAACGGACCCGTGCCGTCGCCAGGAGGTGTGCGGGGGCGACGCGGGCGTGCGACGGCTGCTGCGGGGCGGCGGTGTCGGTCATGGTGGTCTCCTCGGGTGTGGTCCTGCACCGGTGAGACGTGACGAGGACGGAGTTCGTCACACTTCTGCGGCAGAGTGGTCGCATGTCCCTCGTCACCGCCGTCTGCCGCGTCGACCGCCTGCACCGCGACTCCGGCACGATCGGGATCACCGCGATCGACAAGCGCCCCGTCGACGGCCCCGTCCGGGTGCGGCCGCTCGGGCTGCACGCCGACGTGCAGGCCGACCGCAAGCACCACGGCGGCGAGGACCAGGCCGTGTACGCCTACGCCGACGAGGACGCCGCGTACTTCGCCGAGTCGCTCGGGCGCGACGTCCCGCCGGGGCTCTTCGGGGAGAACCTCCGCACGAGCGGGGTCGACGTCACCGGTGCCGTCACGGGTGAGCGCTGGCGCATCGGTGCGACCCTCGAGCTCGAGGTCACCATCCCGCGCACGCCGTGCGGCACCTTCGCCCGACGAATGAAGGTCGACCGGTGGGTGAAGCGGTTCGCCGAGGAGGGACGGCCCGGGGCGTACTTCCGGGTCCTGCGCTCCGGCCCGGTCGCCGCCGGTGATCCGGTCGTCGTCACGCACCGACCGGACCACGGCGTCACGATCGGGCAGATCTTCGCCGGGCTGTCGCCGGAGCAGGCGCGCGCGGTGCTCGACTCGGGGACGGGCCTGGCCCCGAAGGTGGTGCGCGACGTGTCCCGGTTCCTCGCGCGCGGACGGGTCCTCGACCGCTGACGCGGGGCGCTTCCTTTGCTCGTCCGGTTCTGAGGTCAGACGGGGCTGGGGTCAGACGGGGCTGCGGTCAGACGGGGCTGAGCGGCTGCAGCTCCCCCGCCGGCAGCTCGACGCGGATGCGGTCGCCCGCACGGACGACGCCGCCGGCGACCACGACGCTCATCACGCCGCCCTTGCGCTCGACCGTCCCGTCGTCGGCCCGACCGAGGACCGCGCGGAGCAGCCCCGGTTCGAAGTCGTTGATCTGCTGGCACGGGTTCCGCAGCCCCGTCACCCGCACGCACGCGTCGTCGCCCAGGTGCAGGAGCGTGCCGGCCGGCAGCCCGAGCAGGTCCACGCCACGCGTGGTGACGTTCTCGCCCATCTGACCGGGCGCCACGGTGAACCCCGCGTCGGCGACCTCGTCGAAGACCTCGGCGTGCAGCAGGTGCACCTGGCGCAGGTTCGGCTGCGACGGGTCCCGCGCGACCCGGGAGCGGTGCTGCACCGTGGTACCGGCGTGGGCGTCGCCCTCGATGCCCCACCCCTCGACCAGGACGACCTCGTCGACCACGGGCTTGGTGAAGTGGTGGGCGGTGTCGCGGCTCACGGCGACGACCGTCGGCTGCTCGTCTTCGAGGTTCGGGGTCACGTGACGATCATGGCGCAGAACCTGTTCGACCGGCAGCCCCACCGCCGGTGCCGCGCGACGGGTCGATCGGTCGCTTCGCCCGCGGCAGGCCCGCCACCACCAGGTCGTACGCGTTGCCGACCAGGTCCTCGACCAGCGTCGCGTCGATGCCGTCCCCCGGGGACAGCGTGATCCAGTGCTGCTTGTTCATGTGCCAGCCCGGGGTGATCTCGGCGTGTTCCCGCACGAGCGCGGCGCCGTGCGGCGGTGCGCACTTGAGGTTCACGATCGACACACCCCGCAGCTCGGACGTCATCACGAACATCTTGCCGACGACCTTGTAGACGAAGGCGCCCTCGCCGAAGGGCTGCGTCTCCGCCACCGCGGGCAGGGCCATCGCGGTGCGGACCGCCACCTCGTGCAGCGCCTCGCCGTCCATGCGACCAGCATGCCGCACACCGCCGACGACGCGCCTCGTTCTGGGGGCGGGGGCGGCCGTGCCCGCCGTCGTACGATCGACGCGCCGTGCACCCGACACGGCGGCCGCTCCCGCGGTCACGACCACCCCTGGGGGAAGAACCCGTGCGTCTCACCCGTACCCTCGGCGTCACCGCCGCCACCGTCGTCCTCGCCGCGTCCGTCGTCGTCGGCGGCGCGTCCACCGCGCAGGCCGCTCCGACCGTCTACAAGAACTGCACGGCCGTGCAGAAGGTGTACTCGGGCGGGATCGCGAAGAAGTCCGTCACGAAGAACCGTGTCACCTCGAAGGGCAAGGTCACGTACCGCGCGCTCAAGGGCACGGTGAAGAAGGACGACGCGCTCTACGCCGCGAACAAGAAGATGGACGCGGACGCCGACGGGATCGCCTGCGAGAAGAGCTGACGGCTCAGAGCGGCGGGACGCCCTCGTGCCCGGAGCGCGGGCGCGCGGTCCCGGCGACCCCGGTGACGACCGAACCCGCGGGGACGTCCTTCGTGACCACGGTGTTCGCACCGACGACCGAGTCCGCGCCGACCGTGATCGCACCGATCAGGGACGACCCGGCGCCGAGGACCACGCGGTCCCCCACCGCCGGGTGCCGGCGGACGCCCGGACCGTGCTCGCCGCCGCGGCCGCCGAGGGTCACCCCGTGGAAGACCACGACGTCGTCGCCGACGACCGAGGTCTCGCCGATCACCACGCCCATCCCGTGGTCGATGAAGAAGCGTCGGCCGATGCGGGCTCCCGGGTGGATCTCGATGCCCGTCACCGAGCGGGCGACCTGGGCGACGACCCGTGCGGCGAACCGTGATCCGGGCAGCCCCTCGGCGTTCCACAGCCGGTGCGTCAGCCGGTAGGTCCAGATGGCGTGCAGCCCCGAGTACACGATCGCGTTCTCGAGGTCACCGCGGGATGCGGGGTCGCCGCGGCGTGCTGCGGCCAGGTCCTCACGGACGGTCCGCAGCACGCCTCGTCGGGCGGGTCGTCTCACGCAGTGAGTCCCTCGAAGAGCACCGTCGACAGGTAGCGCTCCCCGGTGTCGCACACGATCGCGACGACCCGCTTGCCGGCGTTCTCGGGACGCGCAGCGATCTCGATCGCGGCGTGCAGGATCGCGCCGGACGAGATGCCGGCGAGGATGCCCTCCTGCGTGCCGAGGTCGCGGGCGACCCGGAGCGCGTCGTCGAGCTCGACGTCGAAGACCTCGTCGATGACGCTGCGGTCGAGGACCTCGGGGATGAAGTTCGCACCGATGCCCTGGATCTTGTGCGGGCCGGCCTTGCCCTCGGTGAGGAGGGGCGAGTCCTTCGGCTCCACCGCGACGATCTGCACGCCCGGCACGCGCTCCTTGAGCACCTGCCCGACGCCCGTGATGGTGCCGCCGGTGCCGACGCCCGCGACGAACACGTCGACGTGGCCCTCGGTGTCGCGGAGGATCTCCTCCGCCGTGGTCTTCCGGTGGATCGCGGCGTTGGCGGCGGTCTCGAACTGGTGGGCGAGGATCGCGCCGGGGGTCTCGGCGACGATCTGCTCGGCCCGCGCGACCGCGCCCTTCATGCCCTCGGAGCCCGGCGTCAGGACGATCTCGGCACCGAACGCACGGACGAGGGCCCGACGCTCGACGCTCATGGTCTCGGGCATCGCGATGACGACCCGGTAGCCGCGGGCCGCGCCGACCAGCGCCAGGGCGATGCCCGTGTTGCCGGACGAGCCCTCGACGATGGTGCCGCCGGCCTGCAGCTCGCCGGATTCCTCGGCCGCGTCGACGATCGCGACGCCGAGCCGGTCCTTCACGCTCGCACCGGGGTTGTAGAACTCGAGCTTCGCCAGGATCTCGGCTCCGCCGGCCTTCGGCAGGCGGTTCAGCCGGACCAGCGGCGTGTTGCCGAACGCCTGCGAGATGTCGTCGTAGATGGTGCCGCTCATCGGTTCCGTCCTCATCGGGTCAGGTCGCGTGCCCACCCCTCTGGAGGCACGGCGTGCGCTGCGATCCTACCGAGCGCACCCGGCGTGTCCCTGTCGATGACGTGCGCTGCGCGCCGGACGCACGCCGCGCCTCCAGGCCGTTGCCGACGCGTCCCGCCGCGCGTACCGTGCTCCGCAACGACGAGGAGGTCGTCATGTCCAAGGAACAGCAACCCGACGTCGCCCCACCGGTGGTCGACCGCGCAGTGTTCGACGAGGCGCTGGCCGCGCAGGTGCGCGACGAGAAGGAACTCACGCGACACGGCGACCGCGTGTCCGCCGCCCGTCGCCGCCTGCCGATGGTCCGGGTCGACGACTACGTCTTCGAGGGTTCGGACGGACCGGTTCGCCTGACCGAGCTGTTCGGCGAGAAGTACCTGCTCCTCGTGCAGAACGTCATGTTCGGACGGGACTGGGACGAGGGCTGCCCGAGCTGCACCTGGGCCGTCGACAACCTGCCCGCCGACATGGGCCGACTCGACGACGAGGGGATCGCGTTCGCGATGGTCTCCGAGGGGCCGATCGAGAAGCTCGAGGCCTGGCGGGAGCAGCGCGGCTGGCCGCACACGTGGGTGTCGTCGGGCGGGACGACGTACCACGACGACTGGGGGTGGACCGTGCACAGCGAGGGCTGGGACGGCCCGGTGCCCGGCTACTCGTACTACCTGCTGCGCGACGGGGTGCCGTACCTGACCTACGCGACCGGTTCGCGCGGCACGGAGGCGATCCTGCCGGTCGCGCACATCATGGACCGCACGGTGTACGGGCGACAGCAGGACTGGGAGGACAGCCCCGAGGGCTGGCCGCAGTACCCGACGTACGGCTGAGCCGCTGCCCGGCGCCCGTCGCTCGGTCGCTCGGTCGCTCGGTCGCTTTCGCGGTGAACGACACGTCACGCGTTCGGCCAGCCGTGAGGTGTCGCTGCGCACGAAACCCCGGCGAGCAGCGTCTCAGCGCACGAACGCCGTGCGCGCGAAGCGCCCGTCGGTCGCCTCGAGCACCCGCAGCACGTTGCCGCCCGCCAGGGCCCGCAGGTCCGCGGCGCCCCACCCGCGCCGCTGCAGCTCCGCCGCGAGCACCGGGTACCGCGACACGTCCCGCAGGTCCGGCGGCAGCACCGGCGTGCCGTCGTAGTCCCCGCCAAGGCCGATGTGCGACACGCCCGCGACCTCCCGCGCGTGCTCGACGTGGTCTGCAACGTCCGACACGGTGACGAGCGGCGGCGCTCCCGGTGAACCTGCGGCGAGCCACTCCGCGTACGCCGTGGACACGAACTGCGGCACGAAGGTGATCATCACGACGCCTCCGTTGTCGGCCAGGCGTCCGAGGACGTCGTCGGGCACGTTCCGCGGGTGGTCGGCGACGGCGACGGTCGACGAGTGGCTGAACACGACGGGCTGCGTCGCGACGTCGAGGGTGTCCCGCATGGTCGCGGGAGCGGTGTGGGACAGGTCGACGAGCATGCCGATCCGTTCCATCTCCGCCACGACCTGCCGACCGCGGTCCGTCAGGCCGCCGTGCGCCCGCTCCCCGGTGGCCGAGTCGGCCCAGGGGGTGTCGTCGTTGTGGGTGAGGGTCATGTAGCGGACGCCGAGCCGGGCGAGGGTCCGGAGCACGGCCAGGTCGTCCCCGATGGAGTGGCCGCCCTCGGCACCGAGCAACGAGGCGATCCGGCCGGAGTCGATCGCCGCCCGCACCTCGGCAGCGGTCCGGGCGAGCACGAGCGACTCGGGGTAGCGCTCGATGATCCGGTGCGCGACGTCGACCTGCTGCAGGGTCGTGCGGACCGGGTCGGGGTCGTCGGCGGGGACGAACACCGACCAGAACTGTCCGACGACGCCGCCGGCGCGCAGCTTCGGCAGGTCGGTGTGGAGCGAGTTCGCCTCGGAGTCGATCCCCTCGACGCCGGAGGTGTGCGTGTCCCGACGTTCCCACGGCAGGTCGTTGTGGCCGTCGATGACCGGGAACGGGAGCGCGTCGAACGTCATGCCACGACGCTACCGGCCGCCCGACGTCGGTAGGGTCGGCCCATGGACCCCGTCACGCTCCGCACCGACCGGCTCGTGCTCTCCGTCCCCGACCAGTCCGACGCCGACGACGTCGTCGCGTACGCGAACGACCCGGACGTGATCGCGTACACGCCGGTCCCGGTGCCGTACGGGCACGCCGAGGCACGGCACTGGATCACCGAGGTCGTGCGATCCGGTTGGGCGGCCGACACCCGCTACGAGTTCGGGATCCGACGTGCGGACGACCTCCGGCTGCTCGGCACGGTCGGCCTGTTCGGCTTCGTCGACGGTGCGGCCGAGATCGGCTACGCCGTGCACCCCGACGGGCGAGGACACGGGTTCATGACCGAGGCGGCGCGCGCCGTCCTCGACTGGGCGTTCGCCCCGACGCCGCAGGGGCTCGGCTTCGTCCGGGTGCAGTGGCGTGCGATCGCGACGAACACCCCGTCCGCCGCGATCGCCCAGCGGCTCGCCCTGCGGTACGAGGGGCGACTCCGGTCCGGCGTCTCCCACCGCGGCGCGCGCCACGACCAGCTCATCGCGGCCGTCCTGCGGGACGACGACCGCTCGGTGCCGACGGTCTGGCCGAGCGCGTGACCGTCGCGTTCCGCGTCGTCACCGAACTCGACGCCTCACCGGACCGTGCGTTCGCGCTCTCCCTCGACATCGGTGCCCACGAGCGGTCGATGGCCGGCAGCAGCGAGCGTGCCGTGGCCGGCACGACCTCCGGCACGATCGGGTTGGGCGAGACCGTCACCTGGCGCGCACGGCACTTCGGGATCGTGTGGCGGATGACGAGTCGGATCACCGCACTGGAGGCGCCGCACCGGTTCGTCGACGAACAGGTGCGTGGGCCGTTCGCCCGGTTCCACCACCTCCACCGCTTCGAGCCGTCGGCGCGCGGCACACAGATGGTGGACGAGATCGAGTTCCGGGCGCCGTTCGGCCCGCTGGGCCGACTGGCCGAACGGGTCGCGCTGGCGCGCTACCTGCCGCGGCTGATCGCCGAGCGCAATGCCTCGCTCGCCGCCGAGCTCGGCGCCTCGGCCGAGGACTGATCGAGCGCCGAGATCGCAGTTCGTGCGGCTTCGGTGGCGGCGTCGGCCGCCAGAGTGCGATCTCGGCACCCCACGCGACGGCGACGCGCACGACCCGACGGGCACGACGGCGACGCGCGTGGGGCGACGGGCACGACCGTCGGGCCCGCTCACGGGGCGGTGAGCTCGCCGAGCGCCTCGTAGGCGTTCGCGACGGCGTCCACGCGCGCCCGGCCACCCGGTCCGGACGCCTCGTACACGTCGTTGGCGACCGCCGCGACCACGGCGAACAGCGCGGCCATCGAGTCGAACGCCGACGGGGAGTCGACGGGGCAGAGGATCGCCGTGGCGGCCGGTGCGGCGATGACCGCCGCGGTCGGGTCGCCGAGCACGACGACGTCAGCCCCGGTCGCGACGCAGTGCCGGACGAGGCGACCGATCCCGGAGGCGTGCCGCCGCACGGTGACGATGACGACGAGGTCGCGGCGGTCGAGGTCGGCCACCTCTTCGCCGAGGCGCTGCCCGGGCGCCGGACCGATCCGGACGTCGGGCCGGACCTGGGCGAGCTGGGCGCGGAGCTGCAGGGCGATCGGGAAGGCCCCGCGTTCGCCGATCACCAGGACGCGTCGAGCCCGGACGATGCGCCGCGCGAGCCGGGGCCGGTCGGCACGGGCGAGCGAGGCGAACGCGGCGTCGAGGTTGCGGGACTCGACCGCGCGCTGGTCGACGTGGGCGGCGTCCTCCGCAGCCCACGGCAGTCCGGTGCCGCGCGCCGACATCAGGTTCGCCCGGACCTCGGCGGCGTCCTGGAAGCCGAGCGACCGGACGAGCCGCGACACCGTGGCCTTCGAGGTGCCCGACTCGGCGGCGAGCTCGGCGGAGGTGCCGACGAGCAGGAGCTCCGGGTCGTGGCGGACCATCGCGGCGACCCGACGCTCGGCCGGCGAGAGCTGCTCCCAGACCGAGTCGATGCGGGCGCGGACGTCGGGGCCGGCGGTGCTCATGCGCGGGCCACCCGGTCCACGGCGACGGCGAGGGCGTCGAGCCCGAGGGCGATGTCCGCCGTCGCGACGAACTCGTCCGGGTGGTGGCTGATGCCGTCCGGGTTGCGGAGGAAGAGCATCGCGACGTCGGTGACGAGCCCGAGCGACATCGCGTCGTGTCCGGCTCGCGAGAACAGCTCCATCGGTTCGGTCTCCCCCGTCGACTCGATCCCGGCGCGGACGGCGTCCATCAGCCGGGGCGCGCAGAACACGGCGGGTGCGCGGTGCACCTCGGTCGGCGTCACGCTGACCCCGCGGCGCTCCCCGATGAGCGTGAACGCCTTGGTGAGCTCGTCCCACACCCGGTCGCGTCCCTCGTCGAACTCCCCGCGGAGGTCGACCGAGAACCGCGCGAGGCCGGGGACGACGTTGACCGCGCCCGGTTCGACGGTCATGGTGCCGACCGTGCCGACGTGCTGCGACGCCCGGCAGATCCGCTCGACGGCGAGGGCCGCCTCGGCAGCGGCGAGCAGTGCGTCGTGGCGGCGCTCGTACGGGGTGCCGCCGGCGTGCCGGGCCTCGCCCACGGCCTCGACCGTGAAGCGGCGTGCACTGGCGATGCTCGTGACGACGCCGAGCGCCTGACCGGCCTGCTCGAGGTACGGCCCCTGCTCGATGTGCGCCTCGAGGTAGCCGACGAGCGTGCCGGGGTCCGCTGCGGCCTCGCCGACCCGTGACGGGTCGAGCCCGAAGTCCTCGAACGCGCGACGGAGGGTGGTGCCGTCGCCGTCGGCCAGGTCCCACCACGACTCCTCCCAGACGCCGGCGACCGCGGAGGAGCCGAGCAGGGCCTTGCCGAAGCGGGTGCCCTCCTCGTCGGAGAACGCGACGACCTCGAGCGCCACCGGCAGCGGACTGTCGGCGGTGAGGCGTGCGACGGTCCGGATCGCCATGAGAACCCCGACGATGCCGTCGAACCGACCGGCGTCGACGACGGTGTCGAGGTGCGAGCCGAGGAGCAGTACGGGGGCGTCCGGCTCCGCCCCGTCGACGCGCCCGTGCAGGTTGCCGGCGGCGTCCTGCCAGGTGCGCAGGCCGGCGTCCTGCATCCACCCGGCGACGACGGCGTTGACGGCGGCGTGCTCGGGCGACAGGTACACGCGGGTGATCCGGCCGGTCTCCGCGGTGATCAGCGCGAGTTCGTCGCACCACCCCGCCACGAGTTCGGCGTCGGTGGTGGCCAGGTCGGTGGCGGCCACGACGGGTGCCGCGCTCATGCGAGCACCCGGACACCCGCGTACACGTCCAGCGCGGCGTCGACGCCGCCACCCTGCGGGACCGCGTGCCCCGCGCGGCGGAGTGTCTGCTCGAGCGCCGCGAGCGTGGTCACGACGGTGTCCTTCCGGGCGTTGTAGCCCATCGTGCCGATCCGCCACACCTTGCCGTGCAGCGGCCCGAACGACGTGCCGATCTCGATGCCGTGGTCGTCGAGCATCGCCGCGCGGACCTGGTCGCCGACGACGTCGGACGGGATCTCCACCGCCACGACGTTGTGCATCCGGTGCGCCAGGTCGCCGAAGACGCCGAGTCCCAGCGCCTGCACGCCGGCGAGCATCGCGCGGCCCGCGGTCTCGTGGCGGGCGACGACGGCCTCGCGGCCCTCTTCCAGCAGGATGCGGGCGCACTCGTTCGCGGCGTAGAGCATCGAGGCGGCCTCGGTGTGGTGGTTCAGTCGGCGCGGTCCCCAGTAGTCGAGGATCATCGCCAGGTCGAGGTAGTTCGAGCGGATGGGGTCGTCGGAGACCTCGTCACCGGGTTCGCGGATGCCGGCTTCGACGCTGCGGCGACCGTCGAGGACCGCCACGGCCTTCGGCGACAGGGTGAGGGGTGCACTGCCGGACGGGCCGCCCAGGCACTTCTGCAGCCCGGCGCTGACGGCGTCGATCCCCCAAGCGTCGGTCTCGAGCGGGTTGCCGCCGATCGTCGCCGTCGCGTCGGTGTAGAACAGCACGCCGTGTCGCTCGCAGATCGCGCCGAGCTCGTCGAGCGGCTGGTTCATCGTGGTCGAGGTGTCGCCCTGCACGATCGCCAGGACCTTCGGCCGGACGCGGACGATCGCTTCCTCGACGGCGGACGGGGTGAAGACCTGCCCCCAGGCGGTCTCGATCGTGTGGACCTCGGCACCCGCCCGTCCGGCGATCTCGGCGAGCAGGTGCCCGAAGCGGCCGAACACCGGCACGAGCACCCGGTCGCCGGGGGCGAGCAGGGACACGAGCGCGGCCTCGATGCCGGCGCGCGAGGTGCCGTCGACGAGCACGGTGGCCTCGTTGTCGGTACCGAACACCTGCCGGTAGAGCGCCTGCGTCTCGTTCATCGTGGTGGTCATCCACGGGTCGTACTGCCCGACGAGCGGGGTCGACAGCGCACGGAGCACGCGCGGGTCGGCGGTGATCGGGCCGGGCCCCATGAGGAGACGTGCGGGCGGGTTCACTGGGAGCATGGTGGTTCCTCCGTTCCTGGTCCGAGGATATCGGAACGATCGTTACAGCCGTGTTGCGGGGATAGTCGCGGTCGCTGGCACCGGTCGTGGGACGAGCCGCCCCGTGACGGCGGTGACGCCGTCCGCTGCCGTGGCGACCAGCTGCCCGCGCAGCCAGGTCTCGGTGACCAGACCACGTGCCTCCAGGCCGGCGAACGCGGAGACCGGGTTGCGGTGTGCGAGGCCGGCCACGTCGATGACGGCCGTGGCGGACGGGTCGAAGACCGCGAAGTGGGCGAGCGCGCCGGGGGCGACCACGCCGCGGTCGGCGAAGCCGGCGAGCGCTGCGGGGCCGGTCGTGAAGAACGGGAGCAGGTCCTCGAGCGGGACGCCGCGACGCGACGCCTCGGTCCACACCGCGCGGAACCCGACCTGCAGGCCCGCGATCCCGCCCCAGGCGAGTCCCCAGTCGTCGACCTTGAGGTCCGCGGTGGAGGGCGAGTGGTCGGACACGACCATGTCGATCGTGCCGTCGAGCAGGCCCGCCCAGAGGGCGTCCCGGTTGGCGTCGTCACGGATCGGCGGGCAGCACTTGTACTCGGTCGCGCCGTCCGGGATCGAGCCGGCCTCGAACGCGAGGTAGTGCGGGCAGGTCTCGACCGTGATCCGCACGCCGTCGTCCTTCGCGGCCCGGATCATCGGCAGGGCGCCGGCGTCGGACAGGTGCAGGACGTGGACCCGCGCACCGGTCGCACGGGCGCCGTCGATGACCCGCGCGATAGCGGACCGCTCGGCGTCGACGGGTCGGGTGACCAGGAAGTCGTCGTAGTGGTCGCCGAGGGCGTCGTGGTCGACCAGGAACGCGGGGTCCTCGGCGTGCACGATGAGGAGCGCGTCGATGCGGGCGACCTCCTCGATCGCGGCCCGGAGCTGCGCAGGCTCGAGGTGTGGGAACTCGTCGACGCCGGACGGCGCGGTGAAGCACTTGAAGCCGAAGACGCCGGCGTCGTGCAGTGCGTCGAGCGATCCGAGGCTCGCCGGGACGGCTCCGCCCCAGAACCCGACGTCGACCGCGACCCGGCCCTCGGCGCTCGCCTGCTTGACGGCGAGCGCGTCCACGGTGGTCGTCGCGGGGATCGAGTTGAGCGGCATGTCGATGACGGTGGTGACCCCGCCGAGGGCGGCGGCCCGGCTGGCGGACGCGAAGCCCTCCCACTCGGTCCGGCCCGGCTCGTTCACGTGCACGTGGGTGTCCACGAGTCCGGGGAGCAGGACCTGGTCGTCGGGGACGGTCCAGTCCACCGTTGCGGCGACCGTGGCGTCGACCGGCAGGACGGCGTCGATCCGGCCGTCGCGCACGACGACCGCCGCGGGACGGAAGGCACCGTCGATCCACGCGCGTCCTGCGCGCAGGACGAGGTCGGCCTGGAGGCGCGTCATGCGCCCGCCCCGACCGTCACGGCGACCGACGGGTGGCGTTCGAACTCCGCCAGCAGTCCCGACATCGGCTTGGCGGGTGGCGCGGCGTACTCGCCGCGCCGGCCCGTCGTCAGCCCGAGCCGCACGAGCGACTCGGCGAGCACGGTGGCGGCGGCGACGCCGTCGACCACCGGCGCCCCGACCTCGCGCGAGACCTCGGCGCAGAAGTCGGCCATCCCGGCGCACCCGAGCACGACCGCGTCCGCTCCCCCGGCGAGCACGGCCCGGCACTCCTCGACGACGAGTCCACGCGCGCCGGAGGTCGGGTCCTCGAGCCGGAGCACCGGGACCTCGCACGCCCGGATCTCGGCGACGAGCGACGCGAAGCCGTACCGCTCGGCGAGCTCGTGCGCACGGCCCGTGGTCCGGGCGAGCGTGGTGACGACGCCGAAGCGCCGGCCGAGCATCGCGGCAGCGTGGAAGGCCGCCTCGGCGATGCCGATCACGGGGCCGCCGGCGACCTCGCGTGCGGCGTCGAGCCCGGGGTCGCCGAAGCAGGCCACGACGTACGCGTCCACCCCGTCCCGTTCCCCGATCGCGATCTGCTCGAGCAGCCCGGGCACGGCCAGCGCCTCTTCGTAGTGGCTCTCGATCGAGGCCGGACCCATCGTCGGGTTGACCGCCTCGACGACGGTGCCGGGGCCGGCGACCGCCGCAGCGGCGGCTCCGATGCTCCGCGTCATCGAGGCGGTGGTGTTGGGGTTGACGACACGGATGCGCATCGGGGTCCTTCCGGTGGTGCGTGGAGCGTGGTGCTGGGTGGTGACCATCGTGGCGGAGGCGAGCCGCGCCTCCGGGCCGTGACCGTGGTCGGTGGACGGCCGGCCGCCGCGACCCGCCTGTGGAGGACGGGTCGCCGCGACGGGGTCAGGCGCGGCCGGTGGCGGCGCCGTCGTCGACCGTGGGGTCGTCGGCGTCGAGGACGGGCATGCTCGGCCGGACCCGCTCGAGGGCCCAGAAGACCACGAGTCCGAGCGCGCAGCCGATGAACCAGCTGTAGTTCGACAGCCACGGGAGCACGCCGAGCGCCGGCGGCAGGACCGCGCTCGCGACGGAGACGGCGCCGGTGAGGACGAGGGTCCAGATCGCGTTCGGGTTGAACCCCTTCGCGTACCAGTACCGCGCCGTCGGGTCCTTCGTGTACATGTCGTCGACCGCGACCCGCTGCTTCGCGACGATGTAGTAGCCGGCGATGAGGATGCCGAACAACGGGCCGATCAGCGCGCCGAGCACACCGAGCGTGTAGAGGATCGCCTGGTCGTTGCCGTACCAGTTCCACGGGGTGAGCAGCACCGAACCGACCGCGGCGATCATGCCGCCGGCGCGCCAGCTGATCCGGCGCGGGGCGACGTTCGAGAAGTCGAACGCGGGGCTGATGAAGTTCGCGACGATGTTGATGCCGACGGTGGCCGTGACGAAGGTCAGGCCGCCGAGCAGGATCGCGAACGGTGCGCCGATCGCCTGCACGGTCTCGATCGGGTCGGTGATGAGCTTGCCGAACACCGGCACCGTGGCGCTGGCGCAGAGCACGGTCAGCACCGAGAAGAACAGGAAGTTGATCGGCAGGCCCCAGAGGTTGCCGCGCTTCACCGCGTCGAACGACTTCGCGTAGCGGGAGAAGTCGCCGAAGTTGAGCATCGGGCCGGAGAAGTAGCTGACCACGAGGGCGATCGCGGACAGCATCACCGGGATGCTCGCACCGAACGAGAGCGGTTCGCCGGCCGAGAGCGTGAACGAGATGTTGCCGATGCCCGCCTGGCTGACGAGGTACACCGCCAGCGCGATCATCACGACGTAGACCGCGGGACCGGCCCAGTCGATGAACTTCTTGATCGCGTCCATGCCCATCCAGAACAGGGCGCCCTGCGCGACCCAGAGGATCGCGTAGGAGATCCAGCCGAGCGCGGAGAGCCCGAGGAACGAGTGCTCGAGGAGCCCCGCCGACGCCGGGATGAACTTCAGGAAGATGATGTTGAGCGACTGCGCGGCGAGGAAGGTCTGCACGCCGTACCAGGCCATCGCGATGAGGCCGCGGATGATGGCGGGGACGTTCGCGCCGAGGACGCCGAACACCGCGCGGTTGATCACCGGGTACGGCACCCCGGTGCGCTGCGACGGCTTCGCGACGAGGTTCGCGAACACCTGCACGATGAGGATGCCGACCACCAGGGCGATGAGCACCTGCCAGCTCGCGATGCCGAGCGCGAAGAGCGACCCGGCGGTGACGTACCCGCCGACCGAGTGCACGTCCGACATCCAGAACGCGAAGATGTTGTAGCTCGTCCACGACTGCTTCCGCAGCGGGGCGAGGTCTTCGTTCGTGAGCGCCGGGTCGTACCCGGGCTTGACGACACCGGCACCGGCGGGGGCCGGCGTGGTGAGGGGGGCGTGGGGCACGGCGACCGGGGCCTGGATCTCTGTAGCCATTGCGTCCTCCGAGGAGTGGGAAGGGCGAGCGGTGCCCGCCTCTGCGCACGACGCTACGGAGCCTCTTCGATGCGCCCGTTTCCCCCGTGTAACGGTCGTGTGTCGGAGCAGCGGGCCTGAAACGCTCGTTCCAGCAGCCGATGCTCGCATGGAACTTGCACAGCCTTGTGCACGATGATGGCGGGATGCAGCACAGCACCCGCTACGTGGCCATCGGCGACAGCTTCTCCGAAGGGGTCGGCGATGCCGGCGCGGTCCCGTTCCCCGGGTGGACGGGCCGGCTCGCGAGCGGGATGGCCGACCACCTCGGTGCACCCGTCTCGTACGCCAACCTCGCCGTCCGCGGGCGGCTGTTGGCCGGGGTCCTCGACGGGCAGCTCGACGCGGCACTCGCCCTCGACCCCGCACCGACGCTCATCACCTTCTGCGGTGGCGGCAACGACCTGCTCCGCCCGCGCTTCGAGGTCGACCAGCTCATCGGCCGACTCGAGGCAGCGGTGACCACGGTGCTCGACCGCGGGGTCCGGATCGCCCTGCTCAGCCCGGCCGACCCGAGCGCCCGGCTGCCCCTGGGGTCCCTGATCAACCGCCGCGGCGACGCCTGGGCCGAGGCGCTCGGCGACCTCGCCCGTCGACACGACCTGCCGTTCGTCGACGTCTCCCGCGACGACCACCTGCGCCGCGCCGAGTTCTGGTCCGAGGACCGACTGCACATGAACGCGACCGGTCACCAGCGCGTCGCCGACCTCGCCCTGCAAGCCGTCGTGGACGGCCCCGCGCCGGTGGTCCCGACCGAGGCCCCGGCCGGCCGGCGACGCTTCCGCGAGGAGGCCCGCTACTACCGCGAGCACGTGCTGCCGTGGGTGGGCCGCCGCGTCACCCGCCGATCCTCCGGCGACGGCCGGTCGGCGACGTTCCCGACGTGGACGACTGCCACACCGAACGTCCCGCAGGGCTGAACATCACCACAGCCGGGGTGATCGTGCGGCATGCCGCAGTGATGTCGCACCGTGCTGCCCGGGCTGCGACGGGCCGCGCCGGCGCTGCTAGACAACACCAATGACCAGGGGAATCAGGATCGACCACGTGGGCGTCACGGTGCCGGACATCGACGCAGCCACGGCGTTCTTCGAGGCGGCGTTCGACGCCGTCGTCCTGTACGACATGCGGTGCCGCACCGAGGCGCCGAACGACTCCCCCGAGGCGCACCGCTACCTCGGGATCCCACGGAGCATGGCGCAGGGCGCGTTCCGGATGCTCGCGCTCCCCGAAGGGCCGGGGCTCGAGCTGTTCGAGTACCTCGGCACGGACCAGCACGGCGCGTCGCTCCCCTCCGACCTGGGGTGGCAGCACCTGGCGATCTACACGGACGACCTCGACGAGACGCTCGCCCGGGTCGAGGCCGCGGGCGGCGCCCGGAACTCGGACCCGCGCGACCTGCGCGGGCTCGAGGCCGGTGACGGCAACCGCTTCGTGTACACCCGGACGCCGTGGGGGTCGACTCTCGAGCTCGTCAGCTACCCGACGCCGCAGCCGTACCTGTTGCAGGCACCCCGGGCGAAGTGGGCGCCCTGGCCGACCACGGCCGACGCCGTCCGCAGCGCGGGGAGCTCCGTCCCCGTCAGCTAGTGGACCCCCCACCGAGCGGGACCCGTCAGCGAGCGGTCTCGGCCACCCAAGCGCGGGTCGGTCGCCCGTTCAACGCGTGCGGGAACACCGGCCCGACCGGACGGAACCCGGCGCTCCGGTAGAGCGCGAGCGCCGGCGCGTTGTCCTCGAGCGCGTGCAGCAGGCACCGTCCGTGGCCCGCGCGTCCGGCCTCGGCGACCGCGGCGCGCAGCAGGGAGCGCCCGAGCCCTCGTCCCTGTGCCCGCGGGTCGACGGCGAGGAGCGACAGGTAGGCGGCGTCCGCCGGGTCGTCGGGCAACCCGGTGCCCGGTGCGGTCACGAGGGCGAACCCGACGAGCGCGGCGTCGACCGCCTCGGACTCCGACGCCACGACCAGCACCACCCGTTCGGCGGCGAACTTCGCACACGCCCGGGAGCGCACCGCTTCGGACTCCGGCACGCCGTCCCGAGTCGCCACCGCCGCCACCCAGAGGTCGACGCACGCATCGGCGTCGTCCTGGGTCGCGGTCCGCACGACGAAGGAGGCACCGATCACCCGCTCACCCTACGACGGCGTCGCTGGCGATCCGGAAGGAGGCGCCGCGGTGCTCCTCGGGAAGCCGGTCTCCGCGCCCGTGCAGCTTGTGCCGGAGCGAGCCGTCCTGGTAGCCGTCCGGGTACACGCCCCGCGCGCGGAGTTCGGGCACGACGAACTCGATCACGTCCTCCCACGTGCCGGGGCTCACCGCGTACGCCAGGTTGAACCCGTCGACGTCGGTCTGCTCCTGGATGTCCACGAGCTGCGCGGCGATGGTGGCACCGGACCCGACCGCGACGGGCCCGAGCCCGCCGATCGCGGTGTGCTTCGCGATGTCCCGCACCGTCCAGTTCGCACCGTCCTCGCCCGTGGCCGCCGACAGGTTCGCGGCCGTCGACTGGATCGCGTTCGACTCGATGTTCCCGAGCGGCTCGTCGAGGTCGTACTGCGACAGGTCGACGCCGGTCCAGCCGGAGTTGAGCACCAGCGCTCCGAGCTCCGACGCGTAGGACGCGTAGTCGCGGTACTTGGCCTGCGCGGCCTCGTCGGTCTCGTCGGTGATGATCGTGAGCAGTGTGTAGACGCGAGCGGCGTACCGGTCGCGACCAGCTGCCGCCAGGGCGTCCCGGATCTTCCGCACCGTCGCCGCCAGCTGCGGCAGGGTCGGGGCACCGACGAACACGGCTTCGGCGTTCTCGGCCGCGAACCGGATCCCGCGCGGCGAGGCACCCGCCTGGTAGATGACCGGCGACCGCTGCACCGACGGCTCGGACAGGTGGATGCCGGGGACGTCGAAGTGCTTGCCGTGGTGCCCGATCGGGTGCACCTTCGACGGGTCGGTGAACACCCCGGTCTCGCGGTCCTCGACGACGGCGTCGTCCTCCCACGAGCCCTCCCAGAGCTTGTAGAGGACCTCGAGGTACTCGTCCGCCACGTCGTACCGGTCGTCGTGGCCGAGCTGGTCGGTCTGCCCCATGTTGCGCGCGGCGCTCGGCAGGTACCCGGTCACCACGTTCCAGCCGATGCGGCCCTTCGTCAGGTGGTCGAGGGTCGAGATGCGCCGGGCGAACGGGTACGGGTGCTCGTAGGCGGTGCCGGCGGTGATGCCGAAGCCGAGGTGCTCGGTCACCGCAGCCATCGCGGACACGAGCAGGATCGGGTCGTTCACGGGCACCTGCGACGCGGTGCTCAGCGCCGCCTCGTCCGTGCCGCCGTACACGTCGTACGTCCCGAGCACGTCGGCGATGAAGACGCCGTCGAACGCCCCGCGCTCGAGCGTCTCCGCGAGCTCGGTCCAGTAGGAAAGGTCGTTGTAGTGCCGCGACCGGTCCCGCGGGTGCCGCCAGAGCCCGGAGGACTGGTGCGCCACGCAGTTCATGTCGAACGCGTTGAACCGGATCTGCCGCTGCTTCGGATCGCTCACGGTCGCGACGCTACGTGCCGGTCCGGCGCTGGTCACGCACGGTGACGAACCGTGACGTCGCGGTCAAACCGTGGCCCGCATCACCCAGCGCCACTTCGCGATCCGGCGGTCGCGGACGAACCCGAACGCGGTGAAGAGCTCCTCCGGCCCGGTGTGCAGGTACGCCCCGCGCTGCGGCGGGCGCTCGGCCGTCTGCTCCGGGTACGCCTCGACCACCCCGCCGCCGGAACGGCGGATCTCCTCGAGCGCCGTGGTGACGGCTGCCCGGGCGACCCCGTGGCCACGGTGCCGGGACTCCACGAAGACGCAGCCGATGCGCCAGTCCGGTGGTGTCACCGCGGCCGCGTCCCGCTCGTACGCCTTCCGGTTCTGGATGCCGGGCAGCTCCGTCGGACGCCCGAACTGGCACCACCCCACCGCCACGCCGTCGGCGTACACGAGCACCTGGTGGTTGGTCCCCGCCCGGACGTGCCGGTGCTTGGCGTCCTCGTTCCGGACGTCCGGGTCCGCGCGGACCTCGGCGGCGTCGGGGTGGAACCCGATGCACCAGCAGCCGCCCCAGACGCCGTTGCTGCGTTCCACGAGCGCGGCGAAGTCCGCCCAGGTCTCCTCCGTCAGCAACCGCGTCGTGTACTGCACGGTCCGATCATGCTCCCCCGGAGGCGTCTCCCGCCGGTCCGGACGGCTGGACCGACGGCCTGGAGGCGCGGTGCGGGCCCGCCCCGCGCCTCCAGGCCGTCGACCGGTCGCGTCAGGGGCGGACGGTCGCCTCACGCGCCGCGGCTTCGGCCGCGACCCACGCGAGCATCCCGCACTTCACGCGCATCACGAACTTGGAGACGCCGTGGAAGGCGACCAGGTCCTCCAGGACGTCCTCGTCGGGCTCGCCCACGCCGCGGGACCGCATCATGGTGCGGAACTCCTCGGTGAGCGCCTGCAGTTCCGGCACCGTGCGACCGACGGCCATGTCGGTGAGGACGGACGCCGACGCCATCGAGATCGAGCAGCCGTCGCCCTGCCAGGCGAGCGCCGCGATGCGGTCGGTCCCCGGTTCGAGCCGTAGACGGACGGTGATCTCGTCGCCGCAGGTGGGGTTCCGCTCGAAGTGGGAGGCATCCGCGTCGGGCAGCTCGCCGTCGCCGTGCCGGGCCTTGGCGTGGTCGAGGATGACCTGCTGGTAGAGCGAGTCGAGGCCGTTCACGAGGTCGCTCCGAAGTACGCGCGGATCTCGCCGACCGCGACGAGGAAGCGGTCGACGTCCTGCTCGGTCGTGTACACGTACGTGCTGGCGCGGCTCGTCGCCGTCAGCCCGAGCCGGCGGTGCAGCGGCTGGGCGCAGTGGTGGCCGGAGCGGACCGCGATCCCCTGCGCGTCGAGGTACTGCGAGACGTCGTGCGCGTGCACGCCGTCGACGTCGAATGACACGAGACCGGACCGGGGCACCCCGGCGGGCGGGCCGATCGGACGGATCCCGGGGATCGACGCCAGGCCGTCGAGCAGGCGCCGGGCGAGGTGTTCCTCGTGCGCGCGCACCCGCTCCATGCCGATGCCCTGCAGGTACCGCACCGCCTCGGCGAGCGCGACGGCCTGGGACACGGGCTGGGTCCCCGCCTCGAACCGCTCGGGTGCCGGCATGAACTCGCTGTGCTCCATCGTCACGGTGGTGATCATCGAGCCGCCGGTGCGGAACGGGGGCAGGGCGTCGAGGAGCTCCTGGCGTCCCCAGAGCACGCCGATGCCGTTCGGGCCGAGCATCTTGTGCCCGGAGAACGCGGCGAAGTCGACGCCGAGCTCCTGCACGTCGAGCGGCCGGTGCGGGGCGGACTGGCAGGCGTCGAGCACGACGAGGGCACCGTGGGCGTGGGCCGCCGCGACGACCGCCGAGACCGGCGCGATCATGCCGGTGACGTTCGACACGTGCGCGAACGCGACGACCTTCGTGCGCTCGGAGACCAGGGCGACGGCGTCCTCGGCGGTCCAGGTGCCGTCGTCGGCGACCGGCACCCAGCGGAGCGTCGCGCCGGTGGCGGCGGCGAGTTCCTGCCACGGCACGAGGTTCGCGTGGTGCTCGGCCTCGGTGACGAGGACCTCGTCCCCCGGGCCGATCCGGAAGCGCTCGGCGGGGGCGCCGCCACGACCGCGGCTGGCGTTCGCGATGCCGTACGCCACCAGGTTGAGGGCGTCGGTCGCGTTCGACGTCCAGACGACCTCGGTCGGGGCGGCGGCACCGATGAAGCCGGCGACGGTGGCGCGGGCCTCCTCGTAGGCGTCGGTGCTCAGGGCCGCGAGCGTGTGCGCGCCGCGGTGGACGGCGGCGTTGTCGTGCTCGAGGAAGCGGCGCTCGGCGTCGAGCACCTGCCGGGGTCGTTCGGCGGTGGCACCGGAGTCGAGGTAGGCGAGCGGGAACCCGTTCACCTCCTGCTGGAGGATCGGGAAGTCCCGTTTGATCGCTTCGACCTCGGACTCGGTGAGCGGTTGGTTCGGCGCCACGACAGTCACCAGACAATGGTGGTGCGTGCGCGGTCCGGCGTCCAGTCGACCGGCACCTGCCCACGGCGAACGCGCACCGGCCCGGGCGTCGTCGCCCGGGCCGGTGTGCTCGCTGTCAGGACGCTGCCGGCCGCTCGGACGGCTGCCGCCCGCTCGGACGGCTGCCGGCCGCTCGGACGGCTACTGGTTGCCGACGTGCTTGTCGGCGGCGTCACGGGCGCCGTCGATCTTGTCGTCGAACTTGCCGCCCGTCGCCTTCTTCACGGCGTCCGCGACCCCGTCGAGGATCTTGTCGCTGGCCCCCTCGGCCTGCTCGCTCTTCAGGGCGTCCTGGACCTTGCCGTCCTTCAGGAACTCCTGCGCCTTCTTCGTGATGTCGTCGAACCCCGCCATCGGCCTGCTCCTCGCATCGTGCGGAGCCCGTCGCTCCGTCGTGCAGCCGATGGTAGGCCGATCAGGCCGTCCGCGCGCTTCAGACCATCTGCGCGCTGCGGCGACGTGCCAGGACGTAGCCGACCGCGACCGACCCGGACACCGCCAGGAGCGACGGGATGAGGATGTCCGTGCCCTCCTGGGTGAACTCGACCACGAGCACGAGGGCGGTGAAGGGCGCGCGCATCGTCGTCGCGAGGAACGCCGCGGCGCCGATGAACGCGAAGGCGGTGAGGCCCTGCGAGTCCGTGGGCCAGAGCAGGAGCCAGAGTCCGCCGAGCCCGCCGCCGACTGCCGAGCCGATCGCGATCGACGGGGTGAGGGTGCCGCCGACCGCTCCCGCGCCGATCGTCGCCGAGGTCGTGATCGTCCGGACCAGGCCGAGCACCAGCAGGAGCACGATCGGGGCCATGCCCGCCACGGTGCCGTCGTCGAGCGACGCGTTCATCGCCACCAGGCCGAGCGCCCGCCCGTTGCCGAGGATCTCCGGGAACGGGACCGCGATGAGGCCGACCATCGCGAACACGACGGGGAGCACGACGAGCAGGTGCCACCCCTTCGGCGCGATGCCCTGCAGCCGGTTCGTGAGCTTCACGAACCCCACACCCGCGAAGCCGAGCACCGGGCCGACCACCACCGCCCAGACGAGCAGGGACGGCGAGAGGTGCGTCGCCGGCACGTGGTAGAGCACCTCGTCCGGGATCACCAGGCGTGCCACGACGGCCGCGACCGCACTCGTCGCGAACGCCGGCAGCGCGGTGGCGAAGCTGATCTCGCCGAGCAGCACCTCGACCGCGAAGAGCGCGCCGCCGAGCGGGACGTCGTACACGGCCGCGAGGCCGGCTGCCGCACCGCACGCGACGAGGATCTTCGTCTCACGGGCGGTCAGACCGGCCCGGGCGGTGACGAGCTGGGACAGCCAGGCCCCGACCTCGCGCGGCGCGACCTCCTTGCCGATCGAGGCTCCGAGTCCGACGGCCAGGATCTGCACGCCGGCGTTCGCGACCGTCGCGAGTGCGGGCATCCGCTTGCCGCCGACGGCCGCGGGCACCGAGACGATCGGCCGACCCCAGCGACGGAGGGCCCACCAGGCGAACCCGGTCAGGACACCGCCGGCGACGAGCGCGAGGAAGCGGTTGAGGGGCGACGGGGCGTCCGCCGCCTCGAGGTGACCGCCGAACGGGTACCCGAACGCGACGAACTGGATGAGCTGCAGCGCGAGCCACACCGCGATCCCGGCGATGCCCCCGGCGACCCCCACCAACGCCGTGATCACGGCCAGCTTCAGCGCCCAGAGCGGGGTCGTCCGTGTCGCGTGTCCCGTGTGCGGCATGTCGGGAAGCCTAACGGCTGCCCCGATCCCGCCCCGTCACACGGCGTCGCCGCTCAGAACCAGCGCTTGACCTTGAACACCACCCAGAGCACCGCCGCGAACACCACCATCGCGACGATCGCCAGCGGGTACCCGAGGGGCCACTGCAGCTCGGGCATGTGCGTGAAGTTCATGCCGTAGATCGCGGCGACCAGCGTCGGCGCGAACAGGATCGCCGCCCACCCCGAGATCTTCTTCGTGTCGTCGTTCTGCTTCTGCGCCGCGAGCGTCGAGTCGACCGTCAGCGCGTTCTGCAGCAGCTGCCGGAAGGTGTCCAGGCGCTCCACGGTCCGGATGGCGTGGTCGAGGACGTCACGGAACCGCCGCTGCATCTCCACCGGCAGGTGGTACTTCTCGGCGCCGCGGTGCAGGTTCTCGATGATGTGGATCAGCGGACGAGCGGCGCGCTGGAAGTCGACGACCTCGCCGAACAGCTCGTAGATGCGCCGCGAGACGCCGGCCTCGCCCGCGAACAGCTGGTCCTCGATCTGGTTGATGTCCTCCTCGAGGCCGTCGATGACCGGCACGTAGCCGTCCACGATCGTGTCCATCAGGGCCCAGAGCTGCGCCTGCGGGCCGACCGTCACGAGCCCGGGCTTGCCGCTCATCCGCTGCAGGGCCCGCGGCACGGTCTGCGCCCCTCGGGGATCGGCCTTGACCACCACCAGGAAGAAGTCCTCGCCGACGAAGGCGTGCACCTCGCCGAACTCGACCTCCTCCGCACGGTCGTTGTAGAGCGCCGGCTTCAGCACGACGAAGAGCGTCGAGCCGTAGCGCTCGAGCTTCGGCCGCTGGTGCCCCTCGGCGGAGTCCTCCACCGCCAGCTCGTGCAGGCCCAGCGCGACCGCGACGTCGCCGAGCTCCTCGGCGTCGGGCTGGTGCAGCACGATGCACGCGCTGGCGCCCTGGTCCTCGAGCATCCGGAAGGTGTCGTCGAGCGACGGACTCGGGATCGGCGCGATCCGGTCGACGTAGACGGTGTTCAGCTCGACGGTCACGCCACCACCGTACGCAGGGTGAGCGGCTTCCGGCCTGGAGGCGCGTGGCGGCGCCGCCACGCGCCTCCCGGCCGTCCCCCGTCTGGCTGGACGTGCGCTGCGCGCCGGTGGTGACCGTGCGCATACGGTGCAGGTCATCAGCATGCTGACGAAAGGGACTGTCATGAAGAGGATCTGGAAGCGGATCGCTGTCGCCGTGAGCGCCGTCGTCGCGGTCGTCGGGGCGTTCGTGGGCTCCGGTGCCGCCGGGGGCACCCCGATCCAGGACGCCGCGGGCGGGGCGCTCTCGGCGTCCTCGACCGCGATCGCCCCGGACGGCCCGGCGTTCTCGATCTGGAGCGTCATCTACGTGGGGCTGCTGGCGTACGCCGTCCGCCAGTGCTTCCGCACCGCCGACGACGACCGTCACGCACGCCTCGCGGTGCCGGTCGTGCTCTCGCTGCTCCTGAACGCCGCGTGGATCCTGTCCGTGCAGTTCGGGTTCCTGTGGCTGAGCGAACCGATCATCGTCGCGCTGCTCGTCGTGCTCGTCTGGGTCTTCGCGATCCTGCGCCGCACGCGGCCGTCCGGTGTCATGTCGGCGATCGTCACCGACGGGACCTTCGGCCTGTACCTCGGCTGGGTCTGCGTCGCGACGGCGGCCAACACGGCGGCGGTCCTGACGGCGGCCGGCTTCCGCGGCTTCGGCCTCGGGCAGGACGTCTGGGGTGTGCTCGTCGCCGCCGTTGCCGGGCTCGTCGGGGTGCTGCTCGCGGTGTGGGGCCGAGGGCGCCTCGCGCCGACCGCTGCGCTCGCGTGGGGGCTGGCGTGGGTGGCGGTCGCGCGGCTCGACGGGCCGCTCGTGTCGACGCCGACGGCCGTGGCGGCGGTAGTCGCGGCGGCTGCGGCGGTCGTCGTGACCCTCGTGGTGCGGGCGCGGGTCGGCTGGGTCGCCGGGCGTGCGGGGCGGGGTGGGCGCGCGGGGCGTGGTGCGTCCGGGCTGCCGGAGCGACAGATGTCCTGACTGCCGCTCGCTCCCGGCCCTGAAAGCGACAGATCGCCGCC
>NZ_MJGN01000018.1 GCF_001865065.1 Curtobacterium sp. MCBA15_008
CGATGGTCTAGCGGACGGATTCGAGGCAGCGGTCGATTACCTGCGCTGACCAGCCCGGATCGCCTCCAGTCGGGGACTGGATGAGGTGCAGTGCGAGGCCGTCGATCACGGCGTGCACGAGCTGCACTGCCGTGTCGTCGGCATTCGGTTCGACAGCCGCGACCGCTCGGGCGCAGACGTCGCGCACGATGTTGTTCGTCGTCGTCTGCATGTCCTGCAACTCCGGGCTGGTGAGGGCCGCGACGCTGAGGGCAAGGAACACTTCCATCTCCAATAGGCGTTGGCTGTCCAACGGCAACAGCTCCAGAAGAGCACTCCGAGCCCAGAGCGCCGGGTCTCCTGTCTTCGGCAACGCGGCGATCCGAGTGCCGAGACGTTCGCCGACGGCCGAGATCGCGTGCTCTCGAACACTTGCCTGTGTGGGGAACGTGTACCGGAGCGAACTCGGTGCGATCCCCGCCTCGGCCGCAACCGCACGAACCGTGAGCGCCGCGACCCCGTCTCTGGCGATGACCCGCCAGGACGCTTCCAGTACCGCTCGCTGCCGCGCTTCGACATCCAGATTCCGACCCATGCTCCCAATAGTCGCACAACTGTGCTACTTTGGCCTTACTCGCACAAACGTACGACTATCGGAGGTTTTGGTGGCTTGGGTGGCATTGATCGTCTCGGGAATGCTCGAGGCGGTGTGGGCGACAGCGTTGGGCGCGTCGCACAACTTCGCGAAGAAGAAGCCCACGATCGTGTTCATCGTCGCGATCGTGCTGAGCATGGTCGGACTCTCGTTCGCGATGACGACCCTGCCGACCGGAACCGCCTACGCGGTGTGGGTCGGGATCGGCGCCGTCCTCACCGTGGTGCTCGCCGTGGTCCGGAAGCAGGAACGGCTGACTGTCGCGCGGACCGCGCTCCTCGTCGTTCTCATCGGCTGCGTCGTTGGACTGAAGGCGGCGAGCTGATGCCCTGGATCGCACTCCTCATCAGCGCTGTCCTCGAGGCCGTGTGGGCGACCGCGCTCGGCGAGAGCGACGGCTTCACCAAGCCCGTCCCGACCATCGTGTTCGTGATCGGCATCGCGTTGAGCATGGTCGGACTCGGCTACGCCGCGAAGCACATCCCGATCAGCACCGCGTACGCGATCTGGACCGGTACCGGTGCCGCTCTCACCGTCGCGTACGCAATGCTCACCGGGCACGAAGCGGTCACGGTCCTCCGGGTGATCTTCCTCGCTGGCATCGTCGGCGCTGTCGTCGGACTGAAGCTCGTCAAGGCGCCCGCCGGTCCCGAGAATGACGGCACCAGTGCGCACTGACCCGAAGGTGAGGGCTCCGCGTCGCGGAGTCCTCGCCCTCGCGCTTGCCCTGGTGTCGCTGGTGCTGTTGACGGTGATGTGGCCCGTGGTCAACGGCGCCGACGCGTCAATCACTGAGCAGGGCGATGGGGTACTCCTCGGCGTCATCCTCGGATTCGCGGGAGCCGTCATCTCTGGGCTCGCGGCACTGATCATCGCCCTCACCGCGATCATCACTGACCGTGGCCGCACTCCCGGCGTCATCGCCGCGGCCGTCGCAGTGACTGGCCCGATCACCGCCAGCGGGCTCGCGTCAGCGCTCACCCTCTAACAGCGCCACGCTGCAGCCGATGTCACACTGACCGGGTAACCCGATCGCTGCGCGGACCAGCTGTTCCGACGAGAGGAACCGACCATGATCGATGATGACGCCCATCCCACAGCAGGACCCACAGGCCGTCGCCGAGTCGCCGTTGTCGCTGCGGAAGCACCCGACGCCGTCGGGCCGTACGCGCACGCGGCAACGGCCTCCGGCCTCGGCGCGCTGTACCTCTCCGGCCAGACACCCATCGACCCGTCCACCGGAGAACTCGCCGGCGGTGACGTCGCCGAACAGACACGGCAGGTCTTCACCAACCTGCGCTCCGTGCTGTCAGCCGCACAGCTGACCTTCGATGACGTGATCAAGATCAACGTGTACCTGGTCTCCATGGACGACTTCACCGCTATGAACACCGTCTACGCCGCGAACTTCACCCCGCCGTACCCTGCCCGCACCACCGTCGCAGTCGCGGGCCTTCCCCTCGGCGCCCGCGTCGAAATCGAACTGGTCGCTGCTACACCTCGGTGAGGTCGCCCCGTCCCGATAGCCGATC
>NZ_MJGN01000019.1:0-32070 GCF_001865065.1 Curtobacterium sp. MCBA15_008
GCACCGCGCCTCCAGGCGGTCACGTCAGGACTGCGCTACTGGACGTCCTCGTCGACCCAGTCGAAGGTCTTCGTGACGGCCTTCTTCCAGAGACGGATCTGGCGGTCGCGCTCGGCGTCGTCGAGCTGCGGCTCCCAGCGCTGGTCCTCCTGCCAGTTGGCACGGAGCTCGTCGAGGTTGGCCCAGAAGCCCACCGCGAGACCGGCCGCGTAGGCCGCGCCGAGCGCCGTCGTCTCGGCGACGACCGGACGCACCACCGGCACGTTGAGGATGTCGGCCTGGAACTGCATGAGCTCGTTGTTGGCGGTCATGCCACCGTCCACCTTGAGCTCCGTCAGGTCCACGCCCGAGTCGGCGTTCACCGCGTCGAGAACCTCGCGGGTCTGCAGCGCCGTCGCCTCGAGGGCCGCACGGGCGATGTGGCCCTTGTTGACGTAGCGGGTGAGGCCGACGATGGCACCGCGAGCGTCCGGACGCCAGTACGGCGCGAAGAGCCCGGAGAACGCCGGCACGAAGTACACGCCACCGTTGTCCTCGACGGTCTTGGCCAGCGCCTCGACCTCCGGGGCACTGCCGATGAGACCGAGGTTGTCCCGGAGCCACTGGATGAGCGAGCCCGTGACGGCGATCGATCCCTCGAGGGCGTAGTGCGTCTCCTGGTCGCCGAGCTTGTAGCCGACGGTGGTGAGCAGGCCGTTCTCGGAGCGGACGATCTCGGTACCGGTGTTGAAGATGAGGAAGTTGCCGGTGCCGTAGGTGTTCTTCGACTCGCCCTGGTCGAACGCCGCCTGGCCGAAGGTCGCGGCCTGCTGATCGCCGAGGATGCCGGCGATCGGGACCTCGCGGAGCAGGTTGGACGACTCGACGTGGCCGTAGACCTCGGAGGAGCTGACGATCTCGGGGAGCATCGACTTCGGCACACCGAAGTCGGCGAGGATGTCGTCGCGCCACTGGAGCGTCTCGAGGTCCATGAACAGCGTGCGGGACGCGTTCGTGACGTCGGTCTTGTGGACGCCGCCGTCGACGCCGCCGGTCAGGTTCCAGAGGACCCAGGTGTCGGTGGTGCCGAACAGCAGGTCGCCGGCCTCGGCCTTCTCACGCGCACCCTCGACGTTCTCGAGGATCCACATGATCTTGGTGCCGGCGAAGTAGGTCGCGAGCGGCAGACCGACGATCGCCTTGTAGCGGTCGGTGTCGCCGTCGGCGAGCTTGTCGACGATGGACTGCGTGCGGGTGTCCTGCCAGACGATGGCGTTGTACACGGGCTTGCCGGTCGTCTTGTCCCAGACCACCGCGGTCTCGCGCTGGTTCGTGATGCCGACCGCCGCGACGTCGTGGCGGGTGATGTCGGCGCGGGACAGTGCCTGGCCGATCACCTCGCGGGTGTTGTCCCAGATCTCGGACGGGTCGTGCTCGACCCAGCCGGCCCGCGGGAAGATCTGCTCGTGTTCCTTCTGGCCCACGGAGATGATCGAGCCGGAGTGGTCGAAGACGATCGCTCGCGTGCTGGTCGTTCCCTGGTCGATGGCGACGATGTAGTCGGCCATTGGTGCTCCTTACGGTGGTGCTCGGGTTGGACGGGACGGCCGGTCAGACGACCGGCAGGAGGAAGGTCGACAGGACGGCGGCGAGGGCACCGCCGACGAGGGGGCCGACGACCGGCACCCAGGCGTAGGACCAGTCGCTCGTGCCCTTGCCCTTGATCGGCAGGAAGGCGTGCGCGATGCGCGGACCGAGGTCACGTGCCGGGTTGATCGCGTAGCCGGTCGGGCCACCGAGGCTGACGCCGATCGCGATCACGAGGAAGGCGACGGGGACGGCACCGAGCTCGGCGGGCGCCTTGCCGTTCGTGAGGGCGAGGATGACGAACACGAGCACGAAGGTGCCGATGATCTCCGTGACGACGTTCCAGCCGTAGGAGCGGATCGCCGGGCCGGTCGAGAAGACGCCGAGCTTGGCGGCCGCGTCGGGCTCCTCGTCGAAGTGCTGCTTGTAGGCGAGCCAGACGATGACCGCACCGATGATGGCGCCGATCATCTGGGCGAGCCAGTAGAGCAGCATCTCGCCGATGGTGATGTTGCCGAGGATGGCCTGCGCGAGGCTCACCGCCGGGTTCAGCTGACCGCCCGACTTGTAGGACACGAGCACACCGGCGAAGACCGCGAAGCCCCAACCGATCGTGACCATGAGGAAGCCCGCGCCGAAGCCCTTGGACTTCGTCAGGGAGACAGCGGCGACGACGCCGCCACCGAGGATGATGAGCATCGCCGTACCGACGAGCTCAGACAGGAAATTGACGCCGATGCCGTCCATCGGTGACCTCCAGTGCGTGAGGGTGGGGGTCCGGTGGTGCTGCGCCGGCACTCCCCGTTGAGTGATTGACGCCGAGCATAGTGACGCTGCTTCCCGCGCGGCGATGCGTTGTTGAGGGAAGTGCGGAAAAGTGCACGAACGTGCAGACGGGCTGTGCGCCGGAGGGTGCGCGGGGACCCCACCGTGGAACACCCTGTGCACGAACGTGCACCGGACCCGAACGGGTGAGCGCGGCTGCGATGTAGATTGAGGCAACTCCGGTCGACGACGGCGGCGTGCTGCCCCGCGATCGCCCCTCACCCGTGGAGGTCAGCATGAAGAAGCTCATCAACGATCCGCAGGCCGTCGTCCTCGAGACCGTGCGCGGGTTCGCCCGTGCGCACGCCGGGCACGTCGTCCTGGTGGAGGACCCGATCCACCTGCACCGCGCCGATGCACCGGTGTCCGGCAAGGTCGGCATCGTCAGCGGCGGTGGCAGCGGCCACGAGCCCCTGCACGCCGGGTTCGTCGGCCACGGCATGCTCGACGCTGCAGTGCCCGGCCCGGTGTTCACGAGCCCGACGCCGGACCCCATCGTCGCCGCCACGAAGGCCGTCGACGGGGGAGCGGGCGTGCTCCACATCGTCAAGAACTACACCGGTGACGTGCTCAACTTCGAGACCGCCGCCGAGCTCGCCGGCATGGAGGACATCCGGGTCGAGTCCATCGTGGTCGACGACGACGTCGCCGTGCAGGACTCGCTCTACACCGCCGGCCGTCGCGGGGTCGCCGGGACCGTCGTCGTCGAGAAGTGCGCGGGCGCCGCCGCGGAGCGCGGGGACGACCTCGACGCCGTCGCCGCGGTCGCCCGGCACGTCAACGACGTCACGCGGTCGATGGGGCTGGCGCTCAGCTCGGGCACGGTGCCGCACGCCGGCGAGCCGTCCTTCACGCTGGCGGACGACGAGGTCGAACTCGGCATCGGCATCCACGGCGAGCCCGGTCGCGAGCGCATCGCGATGGCCCCGGCCGACGAACTCGTCGACCGCGTGCTCGAACCGATCCTCACCGACCTGGACGCGCCAGCGGGCTCGAGGCTCCTGCTGCTCGTGAACGGCATGGGCGGCACACCGCTGTCGGAGCTCTACATCGTGTACCGCCGCGCCGCCGAGGTCCTCTCCGACCGCGGGTACGACGTCGCGCGTAGCCTGGTCGGCGACTACGTGACGTCCCTCGAGATGCAGGGGTTCTCGCTCACCGTGACGGTGCTCGACGACGAACTCACCACCCTCTGGGACGCACCGGTGGAGACCCCGGCCCTGCGCTGGGGACGCTGAACCACCGCACCACGACCCCGAGCCCGCCGGGCCGGAACACGAAGGGAACCGCATTGGCGCTCGACACCGCATGGGCCACCGACTGGGTCCGACGCACCGCCGCGACCATCGACGAGCACCGGGCCGAGCTCGTCACGCTCGACCGCGAGATCGGCGACGGCGACCACGGTGAGAACCTCGACCGGGGGTTCCGCGCCGTGCTCGAGGCCGTCGACGCCGGTTCGTTCGACACGCCGGGCGCCGTGCTCAAGGTCGTCGCGACGAAGCTCATCTCGACGGTGGGCGGCGCTGCCGGCCCGCTCTTCGGGACCGCGTACCTCAAGGCCGCCCAGGCGGCCGGTGACGCGACCGAGCTCGACGCGGACGGCCTCGTCGCCGTGCTGACCGCCGCGCGCGACGGCATCGTGTCCCGCGGCAAGGCGGCCGTCGGCGACAAGACGATGGTCGACGCGTGGTCGCCCGCCGTCGACGCCGCCGCAGCCGCGGCAGCCGCTGGCGAGGGCCCCGAGCAGGTGCTCGCCGCCGCCGCGGACGCCGCCGTCACCGGTGCCGAGTCGACCGACGCACTCGTCGCCCACAAGGGCCGTGCGAGCTACCTCGGGGAGCGTGCCGTCGGGCACCGCGACCCCGGAGCGCAGTCGACCGTCTACATCCTCCGCGCGGCGGTGGACGCGACGACGGCCGGGAGCGCCGCGTGACCGTCGGCATCCTGATCGTCTCGCACAGCGCGGCGATCGCGACCGGCACGGTCGAACTCGCCCGGCAGATGGCAGCGGACGTCCCGCTCGTCGCCGCCGGCGGGACCGACGACGGCGGCATCGGCACCTCGTTCGAGGCGATCACCGCCGGTATCGAGGAGCTCGCCGCCGCGGACGCCGTGGTCGTGCTGTGCGACCTCGGGTCGGCCTACCTCACCACCGAGACGGCGCTCGACTTCCTCGACGACGACCTCCGCGCACGCGTGCACGTCTCGCAGGCACCGCTGGTCGAAGGCGCGGTGGCCGCGGCGGTCGCCGCCCAGACGGGTGGTGACGCCGACGCCGTCCTGGCCGCTGCCGCGTCTGCCGCAGCCTCCGAGGCGGACGCGAGCAGCGCCTCCAGTCCGTCCGGTGACCAGCCTGGAGGCACGGTGCCGGCCGCCGGGACCGGCACCGGCGACGACGTGGCCGCGTCCGAGAGCGTCGAACTCGTCAACGAGAGCGGGCTGCACGCCCGCCCCGCGGCGGAGTTCGTGAAGACCGCAGCGAAGTACGAGGCGTCGGTGCGGGTGAACGGCGTGGACGCGAAGAGCCTGCTCGCGATCATGGCGTTGGCGCTGCCGAAGGGCGCGACGGTCACGATCGAGGGTTCGGGTCCCGACGCGCAGGGCGCGGTCGAGGCGCTCGTCGCGCTCGTGCGGTCCGGCTTCGGCGAGTGACCCGGCGCGGCTGATGGCGCAGCCGGTCGACTCGTCGGGCGAGGTCGTGGTGGGAGCGATGGCGATCACGGTCACCGTCCCGCCCGCGTTGCGGTGGCGGGACGAGCGCCGTGGCGAGGAGTTCGAACTCGAGACCATCACCGTCCGGATGCTGCCCGACCGGACACTCGCGGCGAAGGCCTACGGCCGGCCCGTCGCCGGTGGACGTGGGGCGTACGTCTCGTTCCCGGTGCCGGACCGGCCGGAGCTCGCGGAGTTGATCCGGCGGGGTGCTGACCGGGCCGGGGAGCTCTGGGCAGCACACCGCTGATCCCGGGAGCCTCACTCAGGTGATGGAGACGGTGCCGGCGAGGTCGAGGTCGGACGGACCGCCGATCACCCCGGCGTCCGCCAGCAGGGTCGCGCCGAAGACCGCGCTCCAGAAGGTGCGGGCGTCACGACCGACCCCGCTGCCGCTCGCCCAGCCGTGCTCGGCGACCACCCGTTCGAGGTAGCGCTCCGACTGCCGGAACAACACCGCGAGGAGCAGCCGCACCCGCTCGCGCTGCCCGTCGTCGTCGCCGGTCGCCGCGAGTGCCCGGACGACGAGGAGCGTCGACGGCATCGCCAGCGCCGTGCGTGCGAGCGTCTGCCGGAAGGTCTCGGCCGACCGGGCGCGTCGCCCGACCGCCTGCAACCGCGTGGTGTCGCGGAGGAAGAGCGCGAACGACGCGTCGAGCACGAGACGGTCCTTCGAGCCGAAGTGGTGCGTGATCTGGTTCGGGTACACCCCGGCCGCGCGGGCGATCTCGCTGACCGTGACGGTCCGACGGGGACCGCCGTCTCCGGCGGTCGCGGTGAGCAGTCCGGCGGTCGCTGCGAGGATCTTCGCCCGGGTCGCCGCGCCGCGTGCCGTGCCGGGCGCGTCCGTCGTGGTTGCCATGCCGGAATTGTACGTGGTACAACTCAACTTGTTCAACGTACAAGAAGGAGTCTTCCGTGGACATCTCCATCACCGGCTACGGCGCGGTCTCCCCGTTCGGCCACGGCGTCGACGTCCTGTGGGACGCACTCGTCGCCGGGCGCTCGGGCGTGCACGTCCTCGAACGCCCGGGCGCACTGTGGGCGCAGGTCCCGATCCTGGTGGGGGCGGACGCCGCGCTGGACGCGGACGGTGCCCTCGGTCGGGTCCGTGCCGCCCGGCTCGACCGGAGCCAGCAGCTCGCGCTCGTCGCCGCGGAGGAGGCCTGGGCGGACGCCGGGGCGCCGGCGGTCGAGGGCGACCGGCTCGCGGTCGTCGTGGGCACCGGCATCGGGGGAGTGGAGACCCTGCTGGACGCCCACGACGTGCTCGGTGCATCCGGCGCCCGGCGGGTGTCACCCCGCACGGTGCCGATGCTCATGGCCAACGGCGCGGCAGCGCAGATCAGCATCGCGTTCGGCGCACGAGCCGGGGCGTACACCACGGTGTCGGCGTGCGCGTCCGGGGCCGAGGCGATCGCGATGGCCGCTCGGCTCATCGTCACCGGCGAGGCCGACGTGGTGATCGCCGGCGGGACCGAAGCCGCCGTCACGCCGGTCACCATGGCGTCCTTCGCGCAGTCCCAGGCGCTCGCGAAGCCGGGCGACGACGACCCGACGACACTGTCGCGGCCGTTCGACGTCTCCCGCCGCGGGTTCGTCCTCGGTGAGGGTGCCGGGTTCGTCGTGCTCGAACGCGCCGCGCACGCAGCAGCTCGTGCCCAGCGGTCGCACGGCACGCTCGCCGGGTGGGGGGTCACCTCGGACGCTCACCACATCACGGCGCCGCTCGCCGACGGCAGCGAGCAGGAACGTGCCATGACCGCGGCGATCCGGATGGCCGGGCTCACCGGCGCGGACATCGACCACGTCAACGCGCACGCGACGAGCACGCCGGTCGGGGACGTCGGCGAGGCCGCTGCCATCGCCCGCGCGGTCGGCACCGGAGCGCTCGTCACCGCTCCGAAGAGCGCGATCGGCCACATGTTCGGGGCAGCCGGCGCGGTCGAGGCGATCCTGTCCGTCCGGGCGATCGAGACCGGGGTCGTGCCAGCGACGCTCAACCTGGAGCACCTGGACCCGGCGGTCGACCTGGACGTGGTGTCCGGTTCGGCGCGGACGGCTCCGATCCGGTCAGCGCTCGACAACTCGTTCGGGTTCGGCGGTCAGAACGCGTCGCTGGTGTTCACCGCGGCGTGACGGTCGGCGAGAGCTCCTGCAGCCCGGTGACCCGGAGGAGGTCGAGCTTCGCGGCGTCCTCGGTGCCGGGCACCGCGGTGTAGACGACGATCCGCAGGTCGCCGCCGGGCACGCTCAGCACGTCGCAGTCGATCTCGATCGGCCCGACGGGCGTGGTCACGGTCTTCCGGCTCGCCCGGTGCTCGGCGATCCGGCCGGTCTCCCAACGCCGCTCGAACTCCGGCGACTCCCGACGGAGCCGCGCCACGAGCTCGGCGAGGCCGCGGTCGGCGGGGTACCGACCGACCGCGGCGCGCAGGTCGGCGGCGAGGTCGCTCGAGAACTCCTCCTGGTGGGTGTCGTCCCACGCGACGCCGTCGTGCCCGTGCATGAAGTGCCGCCAGACGAGGTTCCGCTCGATGCCGGCGTACTGCTCCGGGTCCCCGTTGAGCGCCGCCCAGAGGTCGTTCCACAGGACGATGTCGTGCGTCGCCGTGAAGACCGCGAGCGGCACGTCGCCGAGCCGGTCGACGATCCGCTGGACCCCCGGGGTGACGTGCCGGGGGACGACCTGGCGGGACGGCGCGGCGGCGCCGGCGACGCGGAAGAGGTGGTCGCGCTCCTCGACGGAGAGACGGAGTGCCGTCGCGAGCGCGCCGAGCATCTGCGGCGACGGGTTCGTGGCGCGTCCCTGCTCGAGCCGGATGACGTAGTCGACGCTCACCCCGGCGAGGGCGGCGAGCTCCTCGCGGCGGAGCCCGGACGTCCGGCGACCGGCACCCGCGGGGAGCCCCACCTCCTCCGGACGCACCCGGTCACGCCAGGACCGCAGCACACTCGCGAACTCGCTCATGCCCACCATCATCGCCCCGCGCACGACGTCCTCCCTGGTACTGCCGGTCCCACCGTCGTGCGGTGCCTGGGGGAGCGCGGCGCTCGGGCGCAGGCTGGACGCATGACAACGACACTCATCACCGGAGCCAACCGCAGCCTGGGACTCGAGACCGTCCGGCGCCTGGTCGAGGCGGGACACACCGTCCACGCCGGCATGCGCGACACCAGCCGCGGCGACGAGGCCCGTGCCCTCGGCGCCCACGTCGTCCAGCTCGACGTGACCGACCAGGACAGCATCGACCGCGCGGTCGCGGCCATCCCGGCGCTCGACGTCCTCGTGAACAACGCCGGGGTGCTCGGCACCTCGTTCGGCGTGGACGACCTCGACGCCGACGCCATCGCCTCCGTGCTCGACACGAACGTCACCGGCGTGGTCCGGGTCACCCAGGCGGCGCTGCCGAAGCTGCGGGCGTCGGCGAACCCGGTCATCGTGAACGTGGCGTCCGGCGTCGGCTTCGCCAGGTGGCTCACGACGCCCGGCCGCGACGAGTTCCCCGTGCCGTCGATCCCGTACGCGGCGTCGAAGGCCGCGCTCATCGCGCTGACCGTGCAGTACGCGAAGAACCTGCCCGGGTTCCGCGTGAACGCGAGCGACCCCGGGTACACCGCGACCGAGTTCAACGGGTTCGGCGGGCACCAGACCGTGACCGAGGGCACCGACGCGACGGTGGCGCTGGCCACGATCGGGACGGACGGGCCGACGGGCGAGTTCCACGACCGCGAGGGCCGCGTCGAGTACTGAGCACCGCCTGCGGCGCCGCGCCGCGGGTCGGACCCCGGGCACGGCGCCGCGGGTCGGGCCCCGGGGCACGGTGCCGCGAGTCGGTGCCGTGCCTCAGCCCTTCGTGCCCGTCGTGGCGATCCCCTCGACGAACTGCCGCTGCCCGATGAAGAACAGGATGATCATCGGCACCGTCGTGATCACCGATGCGGTCACGATGAGCTCCCAGTGGAACTCGCCGCCGAACCCGAACTGGTCGACCATCGCCTTCAGCCCGCGCGGCACCGTGAAGGTCGACGAGTCGCGCAGGTAGATGAGCGGCTTCATCAGGTCGGTCCAGCTCGCCTGCGCCTCGAACAGCGCGGTCACGACGAGCGCCGGCTTGCAGAGCGGGAGGGCGACCGACCAGAACACCCGGAAGTTCCCGGCTCCGTCCACCGTCGCCGCGTCGAACGTGTCCCGGGGCAGCCCCAGGAAGAACTGGCGGAGCAGGAACACGTAGAACGCGGACCCGAACAGGTTGCCGGCCCACAGCGGGGTCAGCGTCCCCGACTGCCCGAGGGTGTTCCAGATCATGAACGTCGGGATCATCGTGACCGCGCCGGGCAGCATCATCGTCGCGAGGACCAGCCCGAACAGCAGGTTGCGCCCGCGGAACCGGAAGTACGCGAAGCCCCAGGCGACCATCGCCGAGGTGAACGTCACGGCCACGGTGGCGAGCAGGGTGACGACGAGCGTGTTCACGATCCACAACGCCATCGGTGCCGTCTGCCAGATCGTCACGTAGTTGTCGAACGTGAACGTGCGGGGGATCAGGGCGTTGTCGAACACCTGGCTGCGTGGCTTGAACGACGCGCTCACCAGCCAGAGGAACGGGTACAGGAACACGACGGCGCAGACGACCAGCGCGGCGACCGTCAGCCCGCGGCGCCAGCCGCGGCCGGAGCCGCGGTCGGGGCGGACCGCGGCGACGGCACCGGCCCGCACCGAGCGGGGTGGGACCGGCCCGGCGCCGACGCCGGCCGTCGTGTCGGGGGAGGCCGCGCCTCCAGGCAGGGTCCCGGCGCTCATGCGTCACCGCCTTCGTAGTGGACGAGCCGTCGCGAGACGCGGATCTGGACGATCGTGACCGCGAGGATGATGACGAACAGCACCCAGGCCATCGCCGAGGCGAAGCCCATGTGCAGGTACTCGAATCCCTGCTGGAACAGGTAGATGACGTAGAACAGGGCCGCGTCGTTGCCGTAGGCGGAGCTCGACGCCCCGAAGAACGCGGTGTACGACTCGGTGAACGTCTGGAACGACGCGATCGTGGTGACCACCGTCACGAAGAAGACGGTCGGACTGATCAGGGGGAGCGTCACCCGGAGCGTCCGCTGCCAGGGGCCCGCGCCGTCGAGGGTCGCCGCCTCGAGCAGGTCGGTCGGGACGGCGCGGAGGGCGGCGAGGAAGATGACCACGCTCGCGCCCACGGTCCAGAGGCTCATGATGACGAGACCGGGCTTCACCCACGCGGGGTCGGTGGTCCACGCCGGTCCGTCGATGCCGACCAGCGCCAGCGCACGGTTCACCAGGCCGTCCTGCCCGTTGAACACCAGGAGGAACAGGGCGCCGACCGCCACCGCCGGGGTCATCTTCGGCAGGAAGAAGACCGTCCGGAAGAAGCCGGACGACCGACCGGCGCGGGCCAGCAGCAGCGCGAGCGCGAGGGACACCAGGACGTGCGCCGGCACCTCGAGCACCGTGTAGAGCACCGTGTTGCCGAGCGAGAGGGCGACCTTCGGGTCCTGGAAGAGCTCGACGTAGTTGTCCCAGCCGACCCAGCGGGCCGCGTGCAGGACGTCGTAGTCGGTCATCGACAGCCACGCGCTCTGCAGGATCGGCCAGAGGGTGAAGACGAGGAAGCCGATGATCCAGGGGCTGATGAAGAGCAGGGCGCTGGTGGCCTCGCGGCGGCGCCGTCGGCGGACGCCGGGCCGGGCCGGCGGCGCGGGAGTGGGCCGCTCCGCTCCGGGCGGCGTGGCCGCCGCGGGGCGCTGGATCGTGGTCATCGTCGTCCTTCCTCGGCCCAGGCGTCGTCGAGCGCCCGCTGGGCCACCTGCTGCGCACGGGCCATCGCGCGCTCCGGGGTGTCCTGCCCGTTGAGCACGCTGTTCACCCCGTCCTGCCACGCCTTCGCGAACTCGGCCGCCGCGGGGTTCGCCGGGGCCGAGACCGCTCGGTCGTTCGCCGTGTAGATCGCCCGGACGGCCTGGACCCACTGGTCGTCGGACGACCGGCCCTGCGCCGACGCCTGGTCGAGTGCGAGCCGCTCGATGCGGGCGTCCGCCGTGCGGTTCGCGGTCAGCAGGCCCGTGAACTGCTTGTGGGTCTTCGCGCCCTCCCGGATCCGCGCCTTCGCGGCGTCGAGCCACGCGTCGACGCTCGTCATCGTCACCGCGTACCGGCAGGCGAGTTGCGGGTCGCGGGCGTTGACCGGGACCGCCCAGGCGCTGCCGCCGGCGAACGCGATCGGCTGCCCCTTCCGGTCGCGGAACGCGTCGAACTGCAGGCGCACGTCGGGGCTGACGTCCTCGAGCACGTTGACGTACCAGTTGTCCATCGGCTCGGCGCCGAGCTTCCCCGCGGCGAACGGGTTGTCCTCGCCGAACAGGTCGGCCGCGTCCCGCACCGCCTTCACCCGGTCGAAGCCGCCCTCGGGCTCGGTCAGCGAGACCGCGTGCGCGAGGGCCTCGACCACGGCCGGGTCGTCGAGCTGCGCCGTCCGTCCGTCCTCCGAGATCGGCCGGGTACCGTTCGCCAGGGTCCAGAGCCAGAAGAAGTCCGGCAGCTTCGCGTCGACCCCCACCACGTCGAGGCGCTTGCCGGTCGTCCGGGTCATCGCCTCGTTCGCCGCCGTCATCGCCGACCAGTCCGAGCCGTTCACGTCCGCCATCGACAGCCCCGACCGGTCGAGCAGGTCCGTCGACGCCATCGCGATCTGCAGCTGGTTGAACTCGGGGACGCCGTAGACGTGCCCGCCGTGCGAGACCTGGGCCACCGCGGAGTCGCGGAACTGCGCCGTGTCGGTGTCCGAACCGGCGAGGCACCGGTCGAGGGGGAGGAGCGCACCCTGCGTGGCGAGGGACCCGATGTCGTCGCGCGAGGCGTAGACGAGGTCCGGTGGGTCGCCGGCCGCGACCGCGGACAGGAACGTCTGGGTGTCGAGCGCGCCCTCCGCCATCGAGACGCGGACGTCCCCGCCGAGGGCGGCCCGGGCGTCGCGGTCGCGGACCGTCGCGACGTCGTCACCGAGGCCGAAGCCCATCACGTCGAGGGTGCCGGTGAGGTGGGCGTCGAGCGAGTAGTCCACGTCGCGGTCGTCGCGCGGCTGGATGCCGGAGGCGCAGCCCCCGAGGACGAGGGCGATCACCGCCGCGGTGCCGAGGGCTGTGGTGGTGGTCGTCGTCTGCTTCCGGCGCACGGACACCGTTCCTCCATCCCCGCACCCGCCGTTGGGCGCGACCCCTGCCCCTCCTTCTACCGGGGTTCGGCGGCCGGGGGACCGGCGCGGGCGCGTGGCCCGCGCTCCGTGGACAAGCGCGGCCCCGGGGGCCGGCCCCCACCTCAGCTGTGCTCCGTCGACCAGCGGGTCAGTCGTGCACGTCGGCCCCGAAGCCGGGGCCGGGCCGCATCATCCACCCGTCGGCGTCCGGCAGCGGCCGGAACCCGAACCGCTCGTAGAGGCCGTGCGCATCGGCCGTGAACAGCGCGAACCGCTTCAGCCCGAGCGGCTCGATCGCCGCCGTAACGCCCTGCACCAGCGCGACGCCGACACCGCGCCCGCGGGTGTCCGGGTCGACGAAGACGTCGGCGAGCCAGCCGAAGGTCACACCGTCCGTGATGACGCGGGCGTACCCGAGCTGCTGCCCGGTGGCGTCGTCGTACACGCCGAAGTTCCGCGACCCCGCGATGAACGCCTCCTGCGTGGCGCGGTCGCGTCCGCGGGCCCAGTAGGACTCCTCGCTCAGCCAGCGGTGCACACGGGCGACGTCGAGGTCGGCGGGGTCGTCGGAGAAGCGCAGTCCCATCCGCCCAGTGAACCGGGGGTCCGGTCCCGGGACAACGGCCGATCCCGCCACGGTGGACCCCGGCAGCGTCGCCGGCGTGGTCACCGGCAGCGCGGCCGGTGTCGTCAGCGGCGTCGTCGCCGGCCTGGAGGCCCGGGGTGCGTCCGCCCCGTCGCCTCCGTCAAACGGGCGGTCGGGTGGCGACGGGCGCGTGTCGGCTCGGCCGTGGGGCGCGTGCCCCTGACCCGGTCGAGCCTCTGTCAGGATGACCGGATGCGCGCAGTGCAGTACGACCGGTTCGGTGCCGTCCCCGCCATCGTCGACCTCCCCGACCCCGTCGCCCCGGAGGACGGGGTCGTCGTGCGCGTCGCCGCCACCGGTGTGTGCCGGAGCGACTGGCACGCCTGGAAGGGACACGACGACTCCGTCCGCCTGCCGCACGTGCCGGGTCACGAGTTCGCCGGGGTCGTCTCCTCGACCGGGTCGGCGGTGACGCGCTTCTCGGTCGGCGACCGGGTGACCGCGCCGTTCGTCTTCGCGTGCGGCACCTGCGCGGAGTGCCGGGCCGGCGCCACCCAGGTGTGCACGCGCCAGCAACAGCCGGGCTTCACCCTGCCCGGCTCGTACGCCGAGTCCGTGGTGGTGCCGCACGCCGACGTGAACCTCGTCGGGCTGCCCGACGCCGTCGGCTTCGCCGAGGCCGCGGGACTCGGCTGCCGCTTCGGCACGGCGTACCACGCGCTGCACGCCCGCGGACGGGTGGCCGAGGGGGAGTGGGTCGCGGTCTTCGGGTGCGGTGGCGTCGGCCTGTCGACCGTCATCGTGGCCGTCGCGGCCGGCGCCCGGGTCATCGCGACCGACGTCGCACCCGCCGCCCTGGCACGGGCCGAGGCGCTCGGAGCCGTCGTGGTCCCGATGGACGCCGACGTCGTCGCCACCGTGCGGGCCCACACCGACGGTGGCGCGCACGTCTCGGTCGACGCGTTCGGCAGCCGTGCGACCTCCGTCGCCGCCGTCGCCTCGCTGCGTCCGCGAGGGCGGCACGTGCAGGTCGGGCTGCTGCTCGACGACGAGGCGACGCCCGCGATCCCGATGGGCCGCGTGATCGCGGAGGAGCTCGAGCTGCTCGGCAGCCACGGGATCGCCGTGGGTGAGTACGCCGCGATGCTCGACGACGTCGTCACCGGACGGCTGCGACCGGCGGAGTCGATCGGTCGGACGATCGGCTTCGAGGACCTCCCGGCCGCGCTCGTCGCGATGGACGGGCCAGCCACCTCGGCGGGCATGACCGTCGCAGTCGTCTGACCGTCGCAGTCGTCTGACCGTCACAGTCGTCTGACCGTCGCGCTCGGCAGCGGGATCACCCGGACCGGGCGGTGTCACCGGTCCGCCGATCGGTCAGCGTGGCCGGATTGCACACGAGCACCAGGGCCGGCAGGCCGACCGACGTCCGATCGGCGGCCGAAGTCGCGCGCTGACCGCCGTCCTCGTCGCAGGAGTTCTGGTCGTCACGTCCGGTCTCGCCCTCGTCGGCCCGGTCGAACCGGCTCGAGCCGCGGTCGAGGCCGTGAACCCGGTGACCCTCGACCGGCGCGCGAACTCCGGCTTCCTCGTCATCACCGACGGGGACGTCACCGTGGGGCCCGGTGTGGACGAGTCCGAGGGCACCATGGCCGCAGCCGGGACCGTCCGGTTCCGGCAGCCGTACAACGTGGGCGCCGGTGCGACGCCGCCGCCGACGTTCCGCTCGCCCGGCGACGAACGCGACACGTACCTGTACGCCGGTGGCGGCGTGGACTGGGCCGGGAGCACGTCGGTGCTGAACATCGCGAACGGTGGGTACACGAAGCTCGGGGGCAGCCCGACCGCGTGGACGGTGCTGCAGGAGAACCCGAACTCGTACCAGGTCGTCCCGGCGGGCGTGACGGACCCGACGGCGACCCCGCGGATCGGCAGCGACACCGTGCCGCAGACGGCGGCGTCCGTCGCCGACCTCCGGGGCGCCCCGGACATCGCCGGGGCCTTCGCCGCCTACCGTCCGCTGTCGCGAGCGATCGCCGCGTGTCCGGCCACCGAAGCCCTGTACAGCGCGCCGACCGCGACGTCCCCGACGGTGCCACGACCGGTCACGTCTCCCACGCCGCAGGTGTACGTCGACCTCGTCCCGGGCCGGACGAACTTCCTCAGGTTCACGCCGTCCGAGCTCGCGAACATCTCGCAGATCGGGTTGCTCGACGGTCAGGCGCTCTCCGCCTCGACGCCGCTCGTCATCACGGTGACGGGGACCGCCTTCAGCGGGACGTTCCCACGACAGGGGTGGCCGGAGGCCGCCTCGCCGTACGCGCTCTGGAACTTCCCGGAGGCGACCTCGGTGGCGGTCGTCGGGAACACCGCCGAGCTGAACGGCAGTCTGTACGCGCCGAACGCCGCCGTCACCTGGGCGCAGACGCAGAACCTGTCCGGCAACGTCGTCGCCGCGTCGTTCACCCACGGGTCCGACCAGGGGCCGGGAGCGCCTCGGGAGATCCACGACTACGCCTTCGCCGCGCAGGTGGCCTGCGCCGATGCGGCGGCGTCCACCCTGACGCTCCGGAAGGCGGTGGAGGGATCCGACGAGCCACCGTCCTCGTGGACCCTCACGGCCACGTCGTCCGACGGCGACACGACCGTGACCGGACGGTCCGGCGCCGTCGAGGCCGTCAGCGTCGCACCGGGGGAGTACCGGTTGTCGGAGTCGGGGCCGCCGCGCTTCCGCAGCGAGGGCTGGGCGTGCACGGACGGCGAGGCGGTGGTGCCGGTGTCGGACGCCGGCGTGGTGACCGTCCCCGAGGACGCCGACGTCGTCTGCGTCGTCACGAACGTCGCGGAGGGGGTCACCGCCACCGGAACGCTGACGCTCCGGAAGGACGTCGTCGGAGCCCCCACGGGCAACGCTCCGGCGACGGACTGGGTCCTCACCGCGACCGGAGCGACGGAGACCGTCACCGGTCGGAGCGGCGACGAGGCGGTCACGGCACGCTCGGTGCCGGCCGGCACGTACACACTCCGCGAGGACGGACCGACGGAGGGCTTCCGATCCGACGGATGGGACTGCGGGGACGCAGTGGTGTCGGACGGCGACGCCGTGACGGTCGCCGCTGGTGACGACACCACGTGCGTCGTCACCAACACCTTCGTGGTCGACCCGACGCCGACGCCGACGCCGTCACCCGTGCCGACGGACACGCCGAGTGCGTCTGTGGCGCGCGCGGGCGGCGGTGCCGAGCCGACGGGCTGGACGTGGGACGACCAGACGGCTTCCGGCGGACTCGCGTTCACCGGTCCCGCACACCTGCTCGCCGGAGTGGCGCTCGGAGCGGTCGCACTGCTGACCGGCATCGCCCTCGCGACGTGGCAGGCCGTCCACCGACGCCGCCCCGGACGTCGATGAAGCGGGCGGACGTCACACGGGGGAGTCGAGCAACTGCGAAATGAGCACCTCGACGCGCTGCTTGACCTCGTCACGGATCGGTCGGACGTCCTCGATGTCCTTGCCGGCCGGGTCGGTGAGCTCCCAGTCCTCGTAGCGCTTGCCGGGGAAGACCGGGCACGCGTCGCCACAGCCCATCGTGACGACGGCGTCGGCGATCCGGACGGCGTCCGTCGTGAGGACCGTCGGCTGCGTGCCCGCGATGTCGATGCCGTCCTCGGCCATGGCGCGGACCGCCACCGGGTTGATCGCGTCCTTCGGCTCGGAGCCCGCCGAGAGCACCTCGACACGGTCGCCGCCGAGTGCCCGTGCGTACCCGGCCGCCATCTGGGAGCGTCCGGCGTTGTGGACGCAGACGAACAGGATCGTGGCTTTGGCGGTCATGTCGACGAGCATCCCACGTGGAGGGCCGCCCTGACTGGGCGCCCCGGCTCGGAGCGTGGACGACACCGCAGGTCGTCGTCGGCGGCGACCTGTCCGTCCGCGCCGACGACGGGCGGCGCTCCTGCTGGTACCGCGCCGCCGTCGCGCGGGGCGTCGGAAGGATCAGGACTGCCGGGAAGGATCGTCCCGGACCTGAACAGCCGCATCGACGCCGCGTACGAGACGAAGTACGCGGATCGGTCCGCGACACGCTGCGCGCGGACCGGACGGTGACCGGCTGCTCCAGCAGCAGTGGGGGTCGCGATCGCGACCACCTGGCTGACGGGAGGCGCGGTGCCGGCCCGCACCGCGCCTCCCGTCCGTCAGGCGGTCCGGATCCGGACGGCGACCGGTGCCGCCGCGACGGCGCGGCCGCTCCGCGCGGTCACTCGTCGACGCGTGTGACCGAGGCCCCCGGCAGGAGGTGGGCCTCGAGGTACTCGATCGTCGGGGCGGGACGGTCGCCGGGCAGCTCGATGTGGTCGGCGATCAGGCGTGCTGCGTGCCGGGCGATCTCGCGGGTGGGCTGCACGATGACCGTCAGCTTCGGGACGAGGGCCTGGGCGAGCTCGCGACTGTCGAACCCGACCACCGAGATGTCCCGGCCGATGCGCAGTCCGGAGTCGTTGACGGCGGTCACGGCCCCCAGGGTGAGCTCGTAGTTCGCCGTGAACAGCCCGGTGGGACGCGGCCACAGCGCGAGGAGCTCCTGCGCGGCGCGGTACCCGGCGTCGACCGTCAGCGGGACGAGACGCTCCAGGGCGCGATCCGCCGGCGTTCCGTGCGCAGCGAGCGCGCGCTCGAACCCCTCGGTGCGGAGGCGCATCGAGGAGATCGTCGGGTCACCGCCGACGAACCCGATCCGGCGGTGCCCGTGGTCGAGGAGGTGCCGGGCGCCGAGCGCTCCCGCCGCCACGTTGTCGATGAAGACGCCGTCGGCGTCGATGTCATCGATGTGCCAGTCGACCATCACGACCGGCACGCGCGTGGCCGCCGCGCGGAGCGCGGGGACGTCGTGCGGCGCGGTGACCGCGACGATCCCGTCGACCATGCGGTCCATCAGCAGACTGACCGGATCGTCGGCCGGATCGGGGCTCGCGGCCACGATGACGCTGATGCCGCGCGGGCGGAGCGCTTCCTCGACCCCGGCGATGATCGTCAGATGGAAGTCGTTGTCGAGTGCCGGCAGGAGCACGCCGACGGTCCGTGACTGCCGCGAGCGCAGCATCCGGGCGTGCTGGTTGGGGCGGAAGTCGAGCTCGCGCGCCGCGGCCTCGATGGCTTCGCGGTTCGCTGCCAGGACGTTCCGCCCGTTGTAGTACTTGGAGATCGTCGCGAGCGAGAGGCCGGTGGCTCGCTGGATGTCCTTGTACGTCGACACGGCCGTCCTCTCTGGTGTGCTGCTCGCTCCCGGCTCGGTCGCCGGCGCTGCCGACGCCGGGGACTCGCTTCGCTCAGCGTAGAGCAGGGCCGGACCGGTGCGGTCGTGCCGGGCGGTGTGCCTCGGCGTGGGTGCCTTGGTCCACGGTGCGCATCCGACCGGGCGAAACGTTTCGCTTGCCGCTGGTGCGTTGACTTCCGTCGGAAGACCTCCTAGCCTCCTCGGAAGTCGTAACGTTTCGCTCTAGAACTCAAGGAGGAGTTCATGAAGTCACGGTTGAACAACACGAGGCGACGGGGTCGCACCGCCGTCTCCATCGTGGTCGCGGGAGCGCTCACCCTCGGTCTCGCAGCGTGCTCGGGAGGCGCCAGCGCGAGCTCGGGTCTCGACGGCTCCACGCTCAAGATGTACACGTGGATCGGCGGCAAGGCCGACAAGCAGCAGTGGGGCGACTACATCGCCGGTGGCAAGCACGCCGACCCGAAGATGGCGGTGAGCTTCACCGGACCGCCGATCGGCGACTACTACACGAAGCTGCCCACCGTCATGCGGGGCAGCAGCGCCCCCTGCCTGGTGACCTTCCAGAACGGCCGGGTGAACCAGTACGTGCAGGGACTCGAGCCGCTGGACAGCCTGGCGAAGAAGAACGGGCTCGACCTGACGAAGTACAGCTCGGCGATGCTCGACCAGCTGAGCGACGACGGCAAGCTCTACGCCATCCCGTTCAACGCCGGGCCCACGGTGATGTTCTACAACAAGAAGCTCTTCAAGGCCGCAGGGGTGGCTGAACCGACCAACGACTGGACCACCGAGGACTTCATCGCGGCGGCGAAGGCCACCACGAAGGACGGCGTGTACGGTTTCGCGATCCCGCAGGGATCGAACCCGATCAGCACGCTGATGGCCGCCGACGGCCACCCCTACGCCGACGAGAAGGGTCCGAAGCTCGACGACCCGAACTTCCGCGAGGCGCTCCAACTGCTCGTCGACCTGTCGAACAAGTACAAGGTCGCGAAGCCGCTCGAAGCGGCGGCCGGCGGGACGTTCCCGGACATCGACGCCTTCAGCACCGGACAGTCCGCCATGGAGATGCAGGGGCTGTGGGACCTGCAGCACGAGCAGCAGGCACTCGGCAAGGACAACGTCGGCATCGCCGTCATCCCGAGCAAGAGCGGCACCTCGAAGGGGTTCATCGGCGGGTCGGGCTTCGGCATCACGAAGACCTGCGGCGACAAGCAGAAGGCGTTCAAGGCCATCGAGGCGATGACGAGCAAGAGCGGACTCGAGTTCGTCACGAAGTCGCAGGCCTCCGTGCCGGCTCGGCTCGACGCCCTCGACGCCTGGTCCACCAACGCCGGATCGCCGGAGTTCGCCGCGGTGATCAAGCAGATGACCGGTGACGCGACCCCGTCGCCCGTGCCGTCGAACCAGTCGCAGCTCGACACGCTCCTGACCCAGTACGAGGTGAACGCCTTCTCCGGCAAGAGCACGGTGGCCGAGGTCCTGCAGCAGGTGAAGGCCGGGCTCGCGCAATGACGTTCGTGCGTCTGGACCGGGCGGAGGAGGAGGTCTCGGAGGGATCCGTCGACCAGCCCGATCCCCCGAGGGGCCGGCGTCGCCGCCGGCTCCTCGGGGGGCCCCGCTGGGTCGGGTGGGCCTTCGTCCTCCCGGGGCTCATCGGCCTGGCGGTGTTCATCGTCATCCCGCAGGTCGCCTCGCTGGTCCTCGGCTTCTCCGACTCGAGCCTGCTCGGCGGGACCGTGTTCACCGGTACGGAGAACTACCTCCGGCTGCTGCGTGACCCCCAGTTCCTCAACAGCGTGGTCGTCACGGCGATCTTCGTCCTCGTCTACGTGCCGGCGAACATCGCGATCTCGATGGCGATGGCACTCTGGCTGAAGACGCGGATCGCGGGTCGGAACTGGCTCCGCGTGCTCTTCCTGATCCCGGCGCTGTCCCCGATGGTGGCGAACGCCGCGGTCTTCCGGCTGCTGTTCCAGAAGGACGGAGCCGTCAACCAGCTGCTCGCGGGGATCGGCCTCGGACCGATCCCGTGGCTCAGCGACGGGAACTGGGCGCTCGCCACCGTGATCGGCGTCTCGCTGTGGCAGTCGTTCGGCTACAACATGATCGTGCTCGGCGCCGGCATCGACTCGATCAGCCCGGACGTCATCGCAGCGTCGAAGATCGACGGTGCCGGCAGGTTCCGTCGGCTCGTGTCGATCACACTGCCGCTGGTGAGCCCCGCGCTGTTCTTCACCACCGTGCTGACCGTGATCGGCGCCTGGCAGACCTTCGCTCAGGCGTACGTCATCACCGGCGGGGGACCCGGCAACAGCACGATGACGATCATGCTCTACCTCTACCAGACCGCGTTCACGAACAACCAGCTCGGCTACGCGTCGGCCATCGCCACCGTGCTGTTCGTGATCATCGCGATCTTCACACTGTTCCAGCTCTGGGGGCAGAAGAAGTGGGTGCACTATGACTGACCACCAGCTCCCGGTACCGGGTCCGCCTCGACGGCACCGAGGACGAGCGATCGGGTTCGTCGCCAACAGCACGGCGGCGTGGCTCTTCGCCCTCGTGTTCTCGTTCCCGCTGATCTGGACCTTCTTCACCGCTCTGAAGCCGGCCAACGAGGTGTTCGGCGCACGGATCAGCTTCATCGGCTCGAAGGTCCTCTGGTCGAACTTCGTGGACGCGTGGGTCGAGGTCGACTTCGGGCGCCTGCTCCTGAACAGCCTGGTCGTGGCCGCGATCACGACGGTGCTCACCCTCGTCGTCGCGACGATCACGGCGTTCGCGTTCGCGAGGCTCCGGTTCCCGGGCCGCAGCGCGGTCTTCCTGCTGTTCGTCATCACCCTGACCCTGCCCAGCGAGGTCGCGGTCGTACCGCTGTTCCTCGGCTTCGACCAAGCGGGGCTGGCGGACACCTGGGTCGCCCTGATCCTGCCGGGCCTGTTCGGCGCGTTCGGCGCGTTCCTGCTCCGACAGTTCATGCTCCAGATCCCGGCGGAGCTGGAGGAGGCGGCGCGCCTCGACGGAGCCTCCACGTGGCGCATTCTGATCAGCGTGATCGTCCCGCTGGTGCGGCCCGCGCTGTCGGTGCTGTCGATCTTCGCCTTCCTCGGCAGCTGGAACAGCTTCCTCTGGCCGCTGATCATCCTCAACAGCTCGGACAAGTGGACGATCCCGATCGGCATCGCCGGGTTCACCACCCAGACCGGCACGCAGTGGCAACTGCTGATGGCGGCGTGCGTGATGACGATCGCTCCCGTGGTGATCGTGGTCGCTTTCGCGCAGAGACAACTGGTGGCCGCGATCGGCGCGGGCGCCTTCGGTGGCCGATGAGCCCCGACGGACGGAGAACCGTGCACCTCGAACCCCTCGACCCCACGACGCTGCCTGAACCGGTCGACGTGTCGGACAACCGCGCTGCGCTCGCGATGGTGGACGCCGTCATCGCCGCCGGACCGTACGACGCCACCTGGGACTCGCTGTCCGGGTACCGGGCACCGCAGTGGTACCGCGACGCCAAGTTCGGCGTCTTCCTGCACTGGGGAGCGTTCTCGGTCCCCGCGTTCGGCAACGAGTGGTACCCGCGCACCATGTACCGCCGCGGAACACCGACGTTCGAACACCACGTGGCGACCTACGGCCCGCACGATCGTTTCGGGTACAAGGACTTCCTCCCGCACTTCCGCATGGAGCACTTCGACCCGGACGAGTGGGTGGCGCTGTTCAAGCGCGCGGGTGCGCAGTTCGTCGTGCCGGTCGCGGAGCACCACGACGGCTACGCGATGTACGACACGGCGCGCTCACGCTGGAACGTGACCCAGGTGGGGCCGGAGCGCGACGTCATGGGCGACCTGCTCGCGGCGGTCGACCGGTCCTGGTTGGTGACCGGAGCATCCACCCACCGGGCGGAGCACTGGTTCTTCATGAACGGGGGAGCGGAGTTCGACTCCGACGTCCGCGATCCCGCGTTCGCCGACCTGTACGGCCCGGCACTGCGCAAGGAGATGAACCCCACCGAACGGTTCCTGGAGGACTGGCTCCTGCGCACGGTCGAGATCATCGACTCCTACCGGCCGCAGGTGCTCTACTTCGACACCGGGATCGAGGAACCGTCGTTCGAGCCGTACATCCGGCGACTCGCCGCGTACTACTACAACCGGGCCGCCGAGTGGGGGCGCGAAGTCGTCATCAACTCCAAGTGGGACGCGTTCCGCCCTGGATCCGCGGTGCTCGACATCGAGCGCGGCACGATGGGCGGAATCCGGGAAGACGTCTGGCAGAACGACACGTCGGTCTCGCGGACGTCGTGGAGCTGGGTCGACGGGCACGACTACAAGGGCGCTTCCGAACTCATCCAGGAACTCGTCGACGTGGTCGCGAAGAACGGGAACCTGCTCCTGAACATCGGTCCACGCCCGGACGGGACCATCCCGGAGGAAGAGGTCGCGCTGCTGGAGTCGGTCGGCGACTGGTTGGCCGTGCACGGCGAAGCGATCTACGGCTCCAGCCCCTGGGTGGTGTTCGGTGAGGGACCGACATCGCCCGCCGCCGGGTCCTTCACCGACGCGGCGGCGCCCGCCTACACCGCCGAGGACGTCCGCTTCACGCGGATGACCGAGGTCGGTCACGACTACGTGTACGGCATCGGGCTCGTCCGTCCGGCCGACGGCCGCATGCGGATCCGGAGCTTCGGCTCGGGCAGCCCCCTCGTCGACCGACCGATCGTCGACGTCCGGGTCCCGGGCTCGGGGGAGCAGCCGGAGTGGACCCGCACCGAGGACCACCTGGAAGTCGTCCTCCCCGACGCCGAGCGGACCGGTCCCGGCGGCGCCGTGGTGCGGCTCGAGCTCGCGCCGGAGGGTGCTGCTCCGCGCATCGACTTCTTCCACGGCCTGAACATCTAGCGCGCGTCGCCGTCGACGCGTCGCCCTGAACCGAATCGGAGAACACCACATGACCAACACCGACAGCGTCCCGACTCGGCGACTCGCGAGCGGGGCGGAGATGCCCGCGATCGGGGTGGGCACGTTCGGGTCCGACCACTACCGGGCGGAGGACGTGGCCGCGGCGGTCGGCGGCGCGATCCGGGCCGGGTACCGCTTGATCGACTGCGCGTCGGTCTACGGCAACGAGGCGGAGGTCGGTGCGGTCCTCGAGGCAGCGATCGACGAGGGTGTGCCGCGCCACGAGCTCTTCGTCATGTCGAAGGTGTGGAACGACGCCCACGAGCCGGACGCTGCGGTCGCCTCGGTCCGACAGTCCCTGCGCGACCTCCGGCTCGACGTGCTCGACGCGGTGTTCGTGCACTGGCCGTTCCCGAACCACCATGCCCCGTTCGCCGACGCCGCCGACCGCGACGCCGACGCACGCCCGTACGTCCACGAGGAGTACATGGCCCTGTGGCACGCGTTGGAGGGTCTCGTCGACGAGGGGGTCGTGCGCCACCTCGGGACCTCGAACGTCACCATCCCGAAGCTGACGGCGATCCTCGCCGATGCGCGGATCCGTCCGGCGTTGAACGAGATGGAGCTGCACCCTTGCTTCCAGCAGCCCGAGCTGTTCCGGTTCTGTCTCGACCGCGGGATCCAGCCCGTCGGCTACTCCCCGCTCGGCTCGCCGTCGCGCCCCGAGCGCGACCGGATCGTCTCGGACGTGTCCGACATGGAGCACCCCGTGGTGGTGTCGATCGCCCGCGCCCACGGGGTCCACCCGGCGCTCGTCTGCCTGAAGTGGGCGGTGCAGCGCGGCCAGGTGCCGATCCCGTTCTCGGTGAAGGAGCCGCAGTTCGTCGCGAACCTCCGGGCCGTGACGGAGGACCCGCTGACGCCCGCCGAACTCGAGTCGCTGCGGTCGGCGGAACAGAACAACCGTCTCATCAAGGGGCAGGTGTTCCTGTGGCCAGGGGCCGACAGCTGGCTCGACCTGTGGGACGTCGACGGCACCATCCCCGGCTGGGACGGGTACGCGGCCGACCGTACCGCAGCGGGCGTGACCGCATGATCACGGGGCCACTCGTGCACCCGCCGCTCCTCGAGGCACTCGCCTCGTCCGGTCACGGGTCCGGGGTGCTCATCGCCGACGGCAACTACCCGTACCTGACCGCCACCGGACGGGGCGTGCGCCTGATCCACCTCAACCTCCGCCCCGGGCTGCTCGACGTGACGACCGTGCTCGACGCCGTCCTCACCGTCGTGAACGTCGAGTCGGCGACCGTCATGCAGACCCCCGACGGCGTCGCTGCCCCGGCGCAGGACGACTACGCACGGCTGCTGGGCGGCGACGTCCCCGTGGAGAAGGTCGACCGGTTCGCGTTCTACGACCGGGTGCGCTCCCCGGACGTCGGCGTCGTGATCGCGACCGGGGACGAACGGCTGTACGGCAACCTCCTCGTGACCGTCGGTCTGCGGTGACGCACGTGGACCGCGACGACACGACGGTGCAGTCGGCGACCGAGTGGAACGACCCGGCCGTCCACCAGTGGGGGAGCGAGGCCGCCCACTCCACGCTCGTCAGCCACGACTCCCTGGCAGCGGCGGTCCACGCCGACCGCACGGCGTCGCCGTTCCGAGCCAGCCTCGACGGCGACTGGAGGTTCCGGTGGTCGCCGGACCCGGCATCGCGGCTCCCGGGGTTCGCCGGCGCGCACGTCGACGATTCGCAGTGGGACCTGCTGCCGGTGCCGTCCAGCTGGCAACTGCACGGGTACGACTTCCCGATCGGCACCAACACGGTCCTCCCGTGGACGGGGAGGAACGGCGGTGACGAACAACCCGATCCCACCGGCGACTACCCGCACGCGCCGACGCGCTACAACCCGGTCGGGCAGTACCGCACGAGCTTCGAGCTCCCGGACGACTGGGCGGGCCGGCACACGTTCGTCCAGTTCGAGGGCGTGGAGTCCGCCTACTCCGTCTGGGTCAACGGCCACCGGATCGGGTACCGCGAGGACAGCTACACCCGCGGGGAGTTCGACCTGACCCCGCACGTCGTGAGCGGCCACAACCTGCTGGCGGTCGAGGTCCACCGGTGGTCGACCGGGTCCTACCTGGAGAACCAGGACAACGTGCGGCTCTCGGGCATCTTCCGCAGCGTCCTCCTGGTCTCCCGCCCGGCCGTCTCCATCCGGGACTTCACGGTCCGGACCCCGCTCACCGACGACTTCTCCGACGCGGCCCTCGAGCTGCGCGTCGACGTGCGCGACCGCTCCGGCGCACGGTCCGCGGCCGACCACCACGTCCGGGCGACGCTCGTGGACGGGACGGACGCGCAGGACGTCCACGCGTGGTGCCGGTCCACGCCGGTGGAGACGGACACCGATGGCCTGGACGGGACGGCGGCCCTGCGCGAGCCGGTGGCGTCGCCGCGGCTCTGGTCCGCCGAACGACCGGAGTTGTACACGCTGGTCGTCGAGCTCTGCCGCACGGACGGGTCGGTCGTCGATCGGGTGTCCACCCGCGTCGGCTTCCGTCGGGTCGAGATCGTGGACGGCGTCTTCCGGATCAACGGTCGGGCGCTCTCCCTCCGTGGCGTCAACCGCCACGAGTGGAGTCCGCGGACGGGCCGGACCCTCAGCATGGCCGACATGACCGCCGACATCGTGCTGATGAAGCAGCACAACATCAACGCCGTCCGCACCTCGCACTACCCGAACGACCCGCGGTGGTACGAACTCGCGGACGAGTACGGGCTGTACGTGTTCGACGAGGCGAACAACGAGACGCACATCAACCGGATCGACGCCGCCGGACGGCCCAACATCCCGGGGGACCGACCGGAACTCCTGGCGCCGCTGCTCTGGCGGATGCGGAACGTGGTCGACCGCGACAAGAACCACGCGTGCGTGATCGCCTGGTCCATCGGGAACGAATCGGGGGTCGGCTCGAACCTCCGGGCGATGTACGACTGGGCGAAGCAGGCCGACCCCACGCGACCCGTCAGCTACCAGGACTCGACCGGCTCCGGCTCGCCGATCGTCCCCTCGGACACCTCCGACTTCGACGGGGACTTCTACCCGCCGGTGGCCGAGTTGCCGCACCGTGCGGCACGTGACCCCCGGCCCTACCTGCTCGTCGAGTACGCGTTCAGCCAGGGGAACACCTCCGGCTACCTCGACGAACACTGGGCAGCCGTCCGCGCCGACCCCGGTCGGTTCCTCGGCGGCTTCCTCTGGGACTGGGCGGACAAGGGGCTCTGGTGGCCCGTGCCCGGTCGGCCCGGTGCGGAACGCCTCGCCTACGGCGGCGACTGGGGCGACGAGCCGAACGACGAGGGCGCGCACATGAGCGGCCTGCTGCTCGCCGACCGCACCCCGACGCCGAAGCTCGAGGAAGCCAAGCTGGCCTACCAGCCGGTGACGATCGCCCTGCTGGACGCCGTCACCTGGACCACGAGGATCACGAACGAGTACCTGTTCACGAGCCTGGACGGCCACCGACTGGAGTGGGCCGTCACCGAGGACGGCGTCGCCGTGTCCAGCGGATCGGTCGGTGGCCGCGAGCTCGCGATCGGACCGTCGCAGACCGCGGAGGTCGTCCTGCCGGCGTCGCTGCCCGAGCCACTCCGTGCCGGTGCCGAGTACCGGTTGGACCTGTCGGTCGTCCTCGATGCCCCGACGTCCTGGGCGGAGTCCGGGCACGTCGTCGCGCGAGCGCAGTTCGCCCTGCCCGTCGTCACGCCCGCCCTCCAGATCCCCGGGGTCGAGGAACTGCCAGCTCCGCGGGTCCGTGCCACCGGATCGGGCATCGAGGTGGTCGGTGACGACTTCGCGGTGCGGATCGACGCTGCCACCGGGCGGCTCACGTCGCTGCGCCACGACGACCGCGAGGTCCTGGCGAGCGACCTGATGCCGAACTACTGGCGCGCACCGAACGACCCGGAACGATCGATCCCCGAGTTCCGGGGGACCCTGCCCGAGCCGTCCGGTCCCTGGCGCGGTGTCGGCGAGCACTGGGCCATCAGCGGGATCGAGACGTCGTCCGACCGGGGGAGTGTCCGCGTCGCCGTCCACGGGAGCGTCACCACGGCGATCCCGTTCCGACCCGACGACCGCATCACGACGTCGCCGCAGTCCATCGTCTACACGATCCACGGCGACGGGCAGGTCGACGTGCTCTCGACGTTCGAGCCGGTGCCGGGCACACCCAACCCGCAGGTCGTCGGGACGACGTTCGGCCTCCGACCCGAGTTCGCGCACCTCGAGTGGTACGGCCGTGGTCCGTGGGAGTCGACCGCGGACCGGCGCAGCTCCGCGTTCTTCGGTCGGTACTCCGGTCCGGTCGCAGACCAGGCCACCCGCTACAGCAGACCGCAGGACAGCGCGAACACGGCCGACACCCGCTGGGCAGCGCTCACGGACGATGCTGGCAGGGGAGAGCTGCTGGTGGCACGGGGGAGCATGTACCTCAACGTCCAGCAGCACGGTCCGGACGAGCTGAGCGATCGTCGGCACTGGGACGAGGTGCCGGAGTCGTGGCGGACGGTCGTCCGGGTGGATGCCGCGCAGGAGGGCGTCCAGGGTGGCAACTGGGATCAGCTCACGCGCCCGGAGCGGTACAGCAACACCCCGGCGAAGGCCCCGTACCAGGTGCTGTACCGCATCCTCCCGCTCCGCAACGGGGAGGACCCGGCAGCCGTGGCGAGGACGTGCCGGGAGTCCGACCGGACGGGGGCCAGCTGAGACGTCGAGGGACCGGTCACGCCCGGCTGGGTCACCACGCCAGACCCGTCCTGTGAACTCGAACTGACATAATATGCATTATCGGCGCTCGACGCGAACGGATTCCGAGTTCAGATGCGTATATCTCTCTGAGTGATAAATAATACTCGCTGTTGTAAGGCATTGTAGATATGGAATGCCTCCTCCTATGCTCGGTGTCCATGGGACCCCTGTTGGGTCCCGCTGCACAAGACGCTTGCGAGAACTGGAGAACCATGCGATTCCCGAGCAGAGTGCGCTCGATTGCCTCGATACTCGCCGCCCTTGGCATCGTCGTCGGCCTCGTCACCCCGGTCAGCCCGGCCCTGGCGATCGAGTCAGAAGAGCCCCCCGGCACAGTGGCATCCGAGACGAAGGACATCTCCGTCGAGCGACAGGACAACTCTCCGGCCGGGGCGATGTCTGGAGCCCGAGAGTCGGAAACGAAGCAGACGGCCACCCCGAGCGTCGAACCAGAGCCCACGCCGAATGCTGGCAGGGACGCCGAGTCGCCTGCCGCATCGCAGAGCACGATCGGCCTCAAGGTCGACGTCACGAAGGACGGCAACGGACCGTTCACGCGCACCGACGAGCCCGGCGGCGACAGCAGTGCCGAGAACGGCATCGTCCGGACCATGGACGCGATCACCTACCGTGTGTCCCTCAACTCGAACAACGGCCCGAGCGCCAACGAGCGCTTCACCGTGCGCTCCCCCGCGGGGACGACGTGGGCCGGTGTGCCGAGTGTCTGCAGCGGTGGGGGTTCCGGGATCAGCGGGGCTTCGTTGACGTGCAACATCGGCACGCTCAACGAGGGCCACACGGTGGCGGTCCCGATCGTCCTCGACGTCTCCGGCGACCTGAAGAACGGCGACGGCCTGGACATCCAGGTGACCGCCACCGCGGACGACACCGCGAACGGACCGGTCTCGATGACGTCCAACACGACCGCTGTCTCCGCCGCCGCCCGCTACAACCTCAGCAAGGACGTCCACGCATCCATCCTCGAGACCGGGATCACCGGTCCGGACGGAACGACGAAGGGGCTGCAGCTGATCTACCCGATCGCCGTCGATTGGCAGCCGGTCGAAGCTGGACAAGGGCTCCTGGGGTTCGAGAAGGCCGCTGGCTCGATGACGTTCACCGATGACGTCTCCAGGATCCTCGGTTCCGTGCCGTCGAACGCCGTGCTCTGGAACGGTGGGAACCCGGTCTGCGGACCGAACGAGTCGAGCGACTGGCGGATGGGTGGACTCCCTGGCGGACGAGGAGGGGGGTCACAGGCCGTCACCGACTCTGGGACGTTCGTCTGCGATCAGTCGGGTCCCGGCCAGGACATCGATGTCTCGCTCGACGGCACGGTCACCGATCCGACCCACATCCCGTCGAAGAGCGTCACGAACGGCCCGATCGTCGGGGGTACGAAGTACTACTTCGTCAGCGGCTTCATCAGCCTGTGGATGCCGAACCCACCGGTGGAGACCTCGGTCGAATCGATCAACACGTACACACCTCTCCTCACCAGCTCTGCCAGCGGTTCGCCGAACTTCCCTGACAGCCACGAGCCCACGGTCGACAACTCGGCACGGCGCAACCTGGCCGAGTACGCACCCGGCGGCGCGAAGAAACGACTCTTCCGCGCCATCGACAACGGGCGGATCACGGAGCCCGGTTCAGCACGACAGGGCGATCCGTGGACCACTGCAGGCTCGCTGCTCCGCAGCGAGGTCGACGCGTGGAACCACGGCATCTCCACCTACGAGAACGTGATCGTCTGCGACACGTTCGACCGCGACACGCAGCGCTTGACCCGAGCCGAGAGCAGGAACGTCGCCGCGTCGACCAAGGGGATCGACGAGGCACACATCCAGTACGCCGCGTACCGGATGACGTCGCCGACCGCCGGGCAACACGCCACCTGCGACGACGAGGACGGACCCTGGTACGACCAACCCGAGGACGTCCCTGGCGGGATCGACGCTGTCGGCGCCGTGCGAGCCACCGGCGACATCGCGGGCGGCGCCGACGCCGCCCTGTACAGCTACGTCACCACGGAGGACGCCGCGGACGGAACGCGTGCGTACGACTTCGGACACGTCTGGTTCGGCGATCGTGAACAGCAGTGGAGGCACGACATCTGGTCCGATGCCGACCTCGGAGCCGGTCCGCTCTCGGACAGCGTCATCATCACCGAGAACCTTGCGCGGATCCAGAAGAAGATCATCGACCCCGGGTTCCAGGCGGAGGACACCCCCGACAAGACCAGCTTCGCCGTCGCGGGCAACACAGTCGACTACGCCCTGTACCCCTCGCTCACGAACGGCCACACAACCGGGAAGCAGACCAGCGTCACCGTGCGCGACGTCCTCCCCCGTCATGCGACCTACGTCGCCGGCAGCGCGTCTCGTGTTCCAGCGATCGACATCACGGAAGACGAGCACGGAAACGATGTGCAACGCCTCACCTGGACGCTGCACGTGAAGCCGAACGTCGCCCTCGACCCGATCACCTACACCGCCACGGTCTCGAGGCTCACACCGGAAGGTGCGATCACCAACGTGGCCGACATCGCCTCGCCCACCGACAAGTCCGATGCTGAGTTCCGCGATGCTGCACGCGCGGTGCAGGTCGTCACGACCGGTGGCGTCGGAGTGCAGAAGACCCCTGTCCGCCCGGTCGTCGTCTCCGGAGACCTCCTCGAGTGGACCCTCGGCTACACGAACACCGACGCCAGCCCGATCGACGGCATCGACGTGATCGACGTCCTCCCCTACCGCGGTGACACCCGGAACTCCGCCTTCCACGGCTCCGCCGGTCTGGCGAAACCCGTTGCGGTCGATGCGGACGCCCACGAGCGGGTGCTCTACACGAAGCGCACGCCGGCAGAGGTCGTCATCGACGCCGGCGACCCGTCGAACACATCAGGAGGCACGACGCGCTGGTGCAGCGAAGGCCAACTCGGTACCGAAGCCTGCCCGAAGCAGCTGTCGAACGTGACCGCCATCCGCATCCTCCGGAGCGCCCCCGTCGGCGTGGGAGAGACCATCCTGCACAGAGTGGCAGTCGCGACGACGGGCCAGCGCGACGGCGACCGGTACACGAACCGGTTCGGCCTGCGCGCCTCGAACCTCGCCCTGCCCGTCCGGTCGAACCCGGCCGCCATCACCGTCGTCGCCGGATCCATCGGTGACCAGGTGTGGTCCGACGAGAACGGCAACGGCATCCAGGACGACGCCGAACCCGGGATGTCGGGCATCGCGGTCCGACTCGACGGCACCGACGACCGCGGCGACCCCGTTGCTCGCGACACCACGACGACGGACACCGGGAGGTACGAGTTCGACGGGCTGCGCCCCGGCACCTACACGGTGCGCTGGACCGCCCCTGACGGGCGGGAGTTCACGAAGGAGCACGTCGGTCACGAGCCTGCCCGCGACTCGGACGCGGACGGGGAGGGTGCGACCGGCATGATCGAGGTCGCGGCGATCCGCACCGACGAAGGTCAGCTCGAACGCGTGGAGCGGAACGACACCGTCGACGCGGGAGTCCTGCCGGGTTCGGTGCGACCGATCGTCCCGCCCGTGGGTCCGGCGGGCCCCGGGGTCACCGATCCGTCAGCCACGTCGAACGCATCCACAGACGGCGGAGACACCTCGAAGCCGGGAGCGCCGCACCGCACGAGTTCTGCACGTGAGCTGGCGTTCACCGGCTCGGCGGGCATCGGAGTGCCCGCCAGTGCTGCAGTGCTCCTGGTCCTCGGAGGTGGATTCCTCCTGTTCCGCCGACGGATCCGCACCGCAGAACGGCGCTGAATTGCGCTGGACCGCGGTGTCACCACGCCGTCGCGGTCCAGCCCGGCCGCCGTTCGGCAGACCGAGCAGACCTGACGGACGCCGACGCTGTTCAGGCCGCTCAGGACTCCGCGTCGGCGCCCGGGTCCGCACCGTCGGTCGGCACGTCGTCCGCGTCGATCTCGAGTGCGGCCTGTTCGTCGTCGCGCTCCTCGAGGACCTCGCGGTCCGTGTCGGGCTGCTCGGGCGCTTCGGCCTGGGTGGTCTCTTCCGAGGGGTCGGGCTGGCTGTAGCTCATGCGCGGGACGTTACGCGCGGCGACCTGAGCGGGCGTCCGGCGGTCCGGTGGACGCACCGATGACGGACTGGAGGCGCGTGGCGATGCCGCCACGCGCCTCCAGTC
>NZ_MJGN01000019.1:32708-50625 GCF_001865065.1 Curtobacterium sp. MCBA15_008
CACGCGCCTCCAGTCCGCCTGCCGGGCGGGTCAGTTGTTGGTGACGGCCGGCACGACGATCGCGAGCGCGATGATGATGAAGACGATCGACAGGACGAGGCCGATCGCGCTGAGGATGATGCCCGCGAGCACCATGCCGCGGCTGCTCGTCGGGCGGCGTCGGGCGATGATGCCGAGCACGAGTCCGATGATGCTGGCGATCAGGCCGACCCAGACGAACAGGAACGAGAAGACGACGCCGACGATCCCGAGGACGAGCGAGCCGATCGAGAGGCCGTTGCCACCGTTCGTCGCGGGGGTCTGACCGGGGGCGTTCTGCGCGGGCGGGTATCCGTTCGTGGACATGGAGAGCTCCTTCGGTGAGGACGCTCGCCGATGGCCGGGCAGCCGAGCATGAGCGTCACTCGGAACGCTAGACCGAACGCACGGCTCGTGTTCCGGTCGTGGCCGCGGGTCAGGCGCCGACGTACGCCGCCAGGTGCTCCCCGGTCACGGTCGACCGCGCGCGGACGAGGTCGGCCGGCGTGCCCTCGAACACGATGCGTCCGCCGTCGTGACCGGCACCGGGTCCGAGGTCGATGAGCCAGTCGGCGTGCGCCATCACGGCCTGGTGGTGCTCGATGACCACGACGGTCTTGCCGGAGTCCACCAGGCCGTCCAGCAGCCCGAGCAGCTGGTCGACGTCCGCCAGGTGCAGGCCGGTGGTGGGCTCGTCGAGCACCACGATGCCGCCGTCGTCGCCGAGGTGTGTGGCCAGCTTGAGGCGCTGGCGTTCGCCGCCGGACAGCGTCGTGAGCGGCTGTCCGATCGTCAGGTAGCCCAGTCCGACGTCCACCAGCCGGGCGAGGATGGTGTGCGCCGCCGGGATCTTCGCCTCGCCCCCGGCGAAGAACCGCTCCGCCTCGGCCACGGGCATCGCGAGGACCTCGCTGATGTCCTTCCCGCCCAACCGGTACTCGAGCACGGACTGGTCGAACCGCTTGCCACCGCACTCCGAGCACGGCGTCGCGATGCCGGCCATCATGCCCAGGTCGGTGTAGATCACGCCGGCGCCGTTGCACGCCGGGCAGGCCCCCTCGGAGTTCGCGCTGAAGAGGGCGGGCTTCACCCCGTTCGCCTTCGCGAAGGCCTTGCGGATCGGCTCGAGCAGCCCGGTGTAGGTCGCCGGGTTGCTGCGTCGGGAGCCTCGGATCGCTCCCTGGTCGATCGCGACGACGTCGGCGCGCGGTGCGAGCGACCCGTGGATGAGCGTGCTCTTGCCGGAGCCGGCGACACCGGTGACGACCGTGAGCACCCCGGTCGGGACGTCGACGTCGACCCCCTGCAGGTTGTGGGTGTCGGCACCGCGGATCGGGATGGCCCCGGTGCGGTCGCGGACGCTCGCCTTGAGTGTCACCCGGTCGTCGAGGTGCTTCCCGGTCACGGTGTCGCTCCCCCGCAGGCCGTCCACCGGCCCCTCGTAGCAGAGGGTCCCGCCGTGGGTGCCCGCACCGGGCCCGAGGTCGACGACGTGGTCGGCGATCGCGATGACCTCGGGCTTGTGCTCGACCACCAGCACGGTGTTGCCCTTGTCGCGCAGGCGGAGCAGCAGTCCGTTCATCCGCTCGATGTCGTGCGGGTGCAGCCCCGTGCTCGGTTCGTCGAAGACGTAGGTCACGTCGCTCAGCGAGGACCCGAGGTGCTTCACCATCTTGACGCGCTGGCCCTCGCCGCCGGAGAGCGTGCCCGTCGGCCGGTCGAGCGACAGGTAGCCCAGACCGATCCCGACGAAGGAGTCCACCGCGTCGCGCAGCCCGTCGAGGAGCGGGCCGACGGTCGGCTCGTCGAGGCCGTGCAGCCAGGTCGCGAGGTCGGTGATCTGCATCGAGCAGACCTCGGCGATGTTCTTGCCGGCGATCGTGGACGACCGGGCCACGTCGTTCAGGCGGGTGCCGTCGCACGCGGGACAGGTCGTGAAGGTCACCGCACGGTCCACGAAGGCCCGGATGTGCGGCTGCATCGCTTCGCGGTCCTTCTGCAGGAACGACCGGCGGACGCGGGGCACCAGGCCCTCGTAGGTCATGTTGATGCCCGCGATCTTCAGCTTGGTCGGTTCGCGGTGGAGGAAGTCGGCGCGCTCCTGCTCGGTGAAGTCGCGGATCGGGGTGTCCTTGTCGACGTACCCGGACTCGGCGAACATCCGGACGTTCCAGCCGTCGGTGCCGTACCCCGGGATGGTGATCGCGCCGTCCGCCAGGGACTTCGTGTCGTCGTAGAGCTGGCTGAGGTCGATGTCGGTGACCGAGCCGCGCCCCTCGCAGTCGGCGCACATCCCGCCGAGCCGCGTGAAGGAGACCTTCTCGGCCGTGGCGTCCTTCCCCTTCTGCACGGTGATCGCCCCACCCGCGGTCACGGTCGCGAGGTTGAACGAGAACGCGTTCGGTCCCCCGATGTGCGGCGTGCCGAGTCGGCTGAACAGCACCCGGAGCATGGCGTTCGCATCGGTCACCGTGCCCACCGTCGAGCGCGGGTCCGCCCCGATGCGCTCCTGGTCGACGACGATCGCGGTGGTCAGGCCGTCGAGGACGTCGACGTCCGGTCGGGCGAGCGACGGCATGAACCCCTGCACGAAGGCGCTGTAGGTCTCGTTGATCATCCGTTGCGACTCGGCCGCCACCGTCGCGAAGACGAGCGAGCTCTTGCCGGAGCCGGACACACCGGTGAAGACGGTCAGCCGCCGCTTGGGGAGGTCGACGTCGACGTCCCGCAGGTTGTTCTCACGCGCGCCCCGCACCCGGATGCGGTCGTGGCTGTCGGCGGCGTGGTCAGCGCGGGGTTCCATGTCGGCCAGGCTACCGGTGGCGTGTGACGTTCTACAGGACGGTTCCGCAGTGGAACGGCCCGGTCGGACGACGCGTGGGTTCAGGCCGCGGCGTGGCGCCGCACCAGGTCGGGCAGCTCGGCGGGCTCGAAGGCCTCGTCCGTGGCCTCGAGCTCGTCGGCGGTCCACCAGCGTGACTGCAGGATGTCCACCTGCTCGTCCGCGGTCCACTCCGCGTCCGACAGGACGAAGCCCGGTGTCCGCACGACGTAGAACTCGGAGTGGCCCCGGTCGTGGTCGGCAAGGTCCCACTCCACTGCGAAGTCCCACGACCACACCGGCTCGCCCGGGTCGTCGATGACGATGCCGGTCTCCTCGCGGAGTTCGCGGATCGCCGCGTCGCGGTGGTCCTCCCCCGGGTCGACGCCGCCGCCGGGCGTGATCCACCGGTGGGCGCCGTCCGACGAGGGCGACTTCGTGTCCATCAGGAACACGCGGTCCTCGGGGTCGAGCAGGATGATCCGGGAGGTCAGTCGCAGACCGGGCTTCGCAGTCACCCGATCGACGCTAGCGGACCGGGACGGCTACTGCGCGAAGCCGCTGACGTCGCCGACGAGCTTGGTGTGGTCCGCCGGGATCGGCTCCACAGCGGCCAGGGCGATCTCGGCCGCGAACTCCGACACGCTGTAGAGCTTGCCGACCTCCTGCCGGCGACCCTCGATGGCGCCCGGGTTGAGGCGGTTGAGGAGCGTCGCGGTGATGGTGCCCTCGATCATGTCGCCGGAGACGACGACGAACTCGATGCCGGCGGCCTCGAGCTGCGGGACGAGCTCACGGAGGGCGAGCTCGCCGGCGCGCTTGCTCTTCGCGACCGGGACGTACTCGTCCATCGTCTCGGCGGTCTCGACGAAGTGGGCCTGGTGGCTCGTGACGAAGACCACCCGGGATCCGGCCGGCATGTGCGGCACGGCGGTCTGGAGCATGTCGACCTGGGCGTCGCGGTTGAGGCGGAGGGCGTAGTCCTCGCCGAGCCCGGACTCCATGCCGCCCGACGCGTTGAGCACGAGCAGGTCGATGCCGCCCCACTCGGCGACGACGGCGTCGACCATCGCCTGGACGGAGTCGTGCTCGGTCAGGTCGGCGCCGACGGCGAGGGCCGAGCCACCGGCCGCGACGATCTTCTCGGCGATCTGCTCGGCGCGCTTGGCCTTGTTCCGGTAGTTCACGACGACCTTGGCACCGGCCTCGGCCAGGTAGCCGACGGTGTCCGCACCGATGCCGCGGGACGACCCCGTGACGAGGGCGCGCTTGTCGGCGAGGGATCCGGGGGCGAGGGGGTTGCTCACAGTCGTGTTCTCCAGGTTCGTTCCGGCGGGTCGGCCGCCGTCGAGCCTACCAATCGCCCGGGCGGCCGACACCCGTTGCTGATATGTTGAACGGAGTTGGACCGGCCGTCGCGACGCAGCGAAGAGCCGCGCGCGACCGAGGGAGGGAGATCGCGTGAACACGATCGATTGGATCCAGACGATCATCTGGATCGGACTGGTGCTCCTGCTCGGGGTGGTCGAGATCTTCACGCTCGACTTCATCTTCATCATGCTCGCGGCGGGGGCCGCCGGCGGACTGATCGCCGCGCTGCTCGGCGCTCCGTGGTGGCTGTCCGCGATCATCGCCGCCGTCCTCGCGCTCGTGCTGCTCTCGCTCGTCCGCCCGCGCCTCCTGACGGCCCTCGGCCGCGGCGCCGACCCGCACCAAACCAACGTCGAGGCCCTCATCGGGCTGCGCGGCACCGTCGCCGTCGCCTTCACGTCGTCCGCCCCGGGCCAGGTGCGCCTGGCGAACGGCGAGACGTGGAGCGCCCGCATCGCCTCCGACTCCACCGACCGAACACCGCCGCTCGGCACCCCCGTGGTCGTCGAGTCCATCGAGGGGTCGACGGCCGTCGTCCGCCTCGGAGAAAGGGCCACCTCGTGACCATCTCAGCCGGGACGATCGCTCTGCTCGTCCTCATCCTGGTCGTCGTCATCTTCGTGATCGTCGTCCTGTCCCGCGCGATCCGCATCGTGCCGCAGGCGACAGCGGGCATCGTCGAGCGGCTCGGGAAGTACCACAAGACCCTCAACCCAGGGTTGAATCTCCTGGTCCCGTTCATCGACCGCCTCCGTCCCCTCCTCGACATGCGCGAACAGGTCGTCTCGTTCCCGCCGCAGCCCGTGATCACCGAGGACAACCTGGTCGTGTCGATCGACACGGTCGTCTACTTCCAGGTCACCGACGCCCGAGCCGCGACCTACGAGATCGCGAACTACCTCGGCGCCGTCGAGCAGCTCACCACGACCACGCTCCGCAACGTCGTCGGTGGGCTCAACCTCGAAGAGGCCCTGACCAGCCGCGACAACATCAACGGTCAGCTCCGCGTGGTCCTCGACGAGGCGACCGGCAAGTGGGGCATCCGCGTCGGCCGTGTCGAGCTCAAGGCCATCGAGCCGCCCGTGTCCATCCAGGACGCCATGGAGCAGCAGCTGCGTGCCGAGCGCAGCCGTCGTGCCGCCATCCTGCAGGCCGAGGGCACGAAGCAGTCGCAGATCCTCGAGGCCGAGGGGCAGCGGCAGGCCGCCATCCTCGCGGCCGAGGGTGACGCGAAGGCGCAGGTCCTCCGCGCCGAGGGTGAAGCCTCCGCCATCGCGACCGTGTTCGAGGCGATCCACACCGGCGACCCGGACGACAAGCTGCTGTCGTACCAGTACCTGCAGATGCTGCCGAAGATCGCCGAGGGCACCGCGAACAAGCTCTGGATGATCCCGAGCGAGTTCACCGAAGCCCTGTCCGGCATCGCCAAGGGCTTCTCGGGCGGCCGGACTGGCAGCGGTCCCGTCGCCGGCGCCGGGGGCGGCGACTTCCTCTCCCGGATCTCGAAGCTCGCGAACGAGAGCCTGGCGAACACCACGTCGGCCGACGCTGCAGCTGCGTCGGCTCCCCGTGCGGATGCCACTGCGGCGGACATCGTCCCCGAGTCCGAACTCGACCAGCGTCTGGCGGAGTCGAACCGCAGCGTCGACGCGCACCTCGCGGCGGCCGACGACGAGACCGAGCAGCAGCTCGATGCCGACGCCGCGGCGAAGCACGACGCGGCGGAGTCCGACACCACGGCGAAGCCCGACGACGCCTCCGGCCACCGTTTCACCGACGGCTCCGGTCGCCGCTAGCGGTCACCGCAGCACGCACGACGACGCCCGCCCCGGGGAACCGGGGCGGGCGTCGTGGTGTTCGCGGTCGAGCGTCAGACGTCGATCGTCAGGCGCCTCGTCGGGCGCGGAGGAACTGGAGACGCTCCTGCAGGAGCTCCTCGAGTTCTTCGCGCGAGCGCCGCTCGAGCAGCATGTCCCAGTGGGTCCTGGGTGCCTTCACGTCCTCTTCGGCGACCTCGACGGGGATGCCGTCGTCACCGAGCAGTCGGCCTTCGCGTCCGGAGCGGGGCTCCGACCAGGTCTGGGGGACGTCCGCGTCGGCGGAGAAGACGATGTCGAAGGTCTCCCCCGATTCCGTCTGGTAGACCGCACGCTTGCGGTCAGAGAGCTCGACGCCCTCTTCGCTCTGGAGACTCTGACTCCCGAGCCGCATGCCGCGGAGACTCCGATCAGCCATGTGTGTGCTCCTCTCGCTCGTCTGCCCTCTCCAACACTGTCCCACGCAGCATCAATCCCGGCCCGGCGCATTCACAGTGCGTTCCCAGTGGGCCGACCGGCGATCAGGGACGGCGTCGGCTCCGGGCGACGCTGCGCGACCACGGGGCGCAGGCGAGGAGCGTGAGGAGTCCGCCGAGGGAGAGCAGCAACGCGATCCCTCCGGAGGCGATGGTGGCGGGGGTGGTGGTCGTGCCGAGCGGGACGTCGGTGATCATCGACGTCGCGGTGTACTCCGGCACGCGGTCGATGGTGCGCCCGGTGGGGTCGATGACCTGGGACGCGCCGACCGTCGAGATGTTGACGAGCGACCGGCCGGTCTCGATCGCGCGCATCCGGGCGATCTCGAGCTGCTGCAGGTTCTCGTCGGTACCCGAGAAGTCGGCGTTGTTCGTCTGCGCGAGGATCACCTGCGCTCCCCCGCGCGCCATGTCGCGGGTCAGTCCGTCGTCCACGATGTCGAAGCAGATCGCGATGCCCGCCTTCACCCCGGCGACGGACAGGACGTTCGGCTTCGTGCCCGGCGTGTAGTCGCGCTGCAGCAGGCCGATGAGCGACGGGGCGAGCTTCGAGAAGAACCAGCGGTCGGGCACGTACTCACCGAAGGGCACGGGGCGCTTCTTGTCGTAGGACGACTGCCACCCGTTCGCCGTCCAGACGAAGGACGTGTTGTGCAGCACCCCCGCCGGGGTCTGCGTGATGGCGCCCGCGACGATCGGTGCCCCGACGGAGTCGACCACCGAGTCGAGCGCCGAGGCGATGACCGGCTGCTGACGTGGGTCGAACTCGGCGGAGCCCTCGGGCCACACCACCAGGTCGACCCCCTTCGCGGCGACGTCGGTGGCGGCCACCTGCGACTCGAGCACCTCGCCGGGGGTCGCCCGGTCGAAGTAGCCGGCCGGCCCGTTCCCCTGCACGGACTCGATGCGGAGCGAGCCGCTGGTCGCGGTCGGCCAGGCGGGGACGGCGAGCACCGCGGCGACGAGGAGCCCGGCCGTCGCGACACGCGTCGGCAGCCGCAGGACGGCGCCGGGGTGGGTCGGCGCGACGAGCGCGAGCGACAGCACCACGGCGGTGCAGTACACGACCACGAAGGTCACGCCGAGCACGCCGACGTACGCGGCCAGGTGGGCGAACGGACTCTCGGACTGCGACAGTCCGACGCGCCCCCAGGCGAAGCCGCCGTACGGCCAGCTCCCCGAGAACCACTCGCGTCCGGTCCAGAGTGCGGCGACGACGGCCGGGAGGCCCCACACGCGTCCGGCGGTCGTCGGCAGGACGCGCGCGACCCAGCGGTAGGCCAGGGCGATCGCCACGCTGCCGAGGGCGAAGAACACGGCTTCGAAGAGCGCGAGCGCGAACCACGGGACCGGTCCCAGGTAGCGTCCGGCCCACGAGATCGCGGGGATGTAGAAGGCCGCTCCGGCGACGTACCCGAGCCACGCGGCGCGGCGCGCGCGCTGGCCCATCGCAGCGAGCAGCATGCACGCCAGAGCGGGGTACGCGAGGAACCACCACCCCGGCGACGGGAACGACAGGGCGAACAGGACACCACCGATCACCGCGAGCGGGAACGCCTGCGCGAGCGGCAACGCCGCGAAGGGGTTCCGACCCGGGCGGATGACGCCGTCGGACGGACGCTGCGCGCGACGGGCAGGAGACGTCCCGACGGAGCCGCGGCGGGCGGTCGGGCCGACGTCCTGCGGACGCACGACGGACTCGGGAACGGGCACCGGGCCTCCCGTCAGACCGCCGCGTAGGCGACGATGCCGCGGCGAACCGCGTCCGTCGCCCGACGGGCGGTCTGGGCGAGGTCGTCGTCGCCGGCGTTGCGGATCTGGTCGAGCAGGTCGATGACCTGCTTCGACCAGCGCACGAAGTCCCCCGCGGGCAGGTCGAGCGTCCGCAGGACGTCGTCGAGCGCGGAGCCGGACGCCCACCGGAACATGCCGACCGCGGCGGCCGGTGTCGGCGGCTGCGAGCCCGCCAGCCGGGCGTCGCGTTCGATGTCGTCGAGTCGTGACCAGATGTTCAGGGTCTCGTCGAGTGCCGGACGGAACGCACCGCGGGGCAGGGCGTGCTCGGTGCCGGGTGCGTCCTCGCGGCGGGGCTGGTACACGATCGTGGCGGCCATCGCGGCGAGCTGCGCGGGGGTGAGGTCCTTCCACACCCCGGCTTCGAGGCACTCGGCGACGAGCAGGTCCCGCTCGCCGTAGATGCGCTGCAGCCGCCGGCCGCCCGCGGCGACGGTCGCCTCGCCGTTGCCGGTGTCGACCAGGTAGCCGAGCTGGAGCAGGACGTCGGTGACCCGGTCGAACGTCGTCGCGACGGCGCCCGTGCGGGAGCGGATCTGCTGCACGAGCTTGTCGTTGGCGCGCTTGAGCTTGTACCAGCGCTCCGACCAGCGGGCGTGCGCTTCGCGGTCCGGGCAGGCGTGGCAGGGGTGCCGCTGCATCCGGCGCCGGACCTCGGTGATGGCCGCCTGCCGTTCGGCGCGCGCGCCGTGCGAGGCCTCGCGACCGCCGGGGACGTTCGTCCGCTCGAGGTCGGACAGCTCACGCCGGAGTGCCGCGTACTCGGTGAAGTCGCCGAGGTGGCACTGCATCGCCTGCTGGTAGCCGTCGAGGGACTCCTGCTGCGACCGGACCTTGCGCGCCAGGTCGACGACCGAGCGGTCGGCCTGGAACTGCGCGAACGACGTCTCGAGGACCTCGCGCGTGCGCTGGCGCCCGAACTGGTCGATGAGGTTGACGGCCATGTTGTACGTCGGCTTGAACGACGAGTTCAGCGGGTACGTCCGGCGGCTCGCGAGCGATGCCACGGCCTGCGGGTCGAGTCCGTCGGACCACTGGATGACCGAGTGCCCCTCGACGTCGATGCCGCGGCGTCCGGCACGGCCGGTGAGCTGCGTGTACTCCCCCGGCGTGATCGGCACGCGGGCCTCGCCGTTGAACTTCTCGAGCTTCTCGAGCACCACCGTGCGCGCCGGCATGTTCACGCCGAGTGCCAGGGTCTCCGTCGCGAAGACGACCTTGAGCAGCTTGCGCTGGAAGAGGTCCTCCACCACCTCCTTGAAGGCGGGGAGCAGGCCGGCGTGGTGTGCGGCGACACCGCGCTCGAGCCCCTCGAGCCACTCCCAGTAGCCGAGGACGGCGAGGTCCTCGTCGAGGAGGGTGCGGCAGTGGTACTCCGCGGTCTCGCGGATCTCGTTGCGCTCCTGCACCGTGGTCAGCGAGAGACCCGAGCGCAGGACGTTGCGGACGCCCTGGTCGCAGCCGTTCCGACTGAACACGAAGAAGATCGCGGGCAGGAGCATCCGCTCGTCGAGCATGTGCGCGATGCGCTCGCGGTGCAGCTTCTCGGTGCGCGGACCCCGACGGTCGTGGTAACCGCCGCGACCCCGGCCACCGCGGTGTCCGCCGCCGTTGCGCTCGCTGCGCGAGGCCCCGCCGACGAGTCGGAGCAGCTCGGGGTTCACCCGGTTCGTCGCCGCAGCGCCGCTGGAGTCGAACAGGTCGACCATCTTCGAGCCGACGAGCACGTGCTGCTCGAGCGGCACCGGACGGTCCTCGGACACGATGACGTCGGTGTCGCCGCGGACGGTCTGCAGCCAGTCGCCGAACTCCTCCGCGTTGGACACCGTGGCGCTGAGGGACACCAGACGGACCTCGGTCGGGAGGTGCAGGATCACCTCTTCCCACACGGCACCACGGAAGCGGTCGGCGAGGTAGTGCACCTCGTCGAGGACCACCCAGGCGAGGTCGTCGAGCAGGTCGGAGTCCGCGTAGATCATGTTGCGGAGGACCTCGGTGGTCATCACGACCACCCGGGCCCGGGGGTTCACGTTCGTGTCACCGGTGAGCAGACCGACCTCGGACTCGCCGTAGACCGCGACGAGCTCGGAGTACTTCTGGTTGCTCAGCGCCTTCATCGGCGTCGTGTAGAAGACCTTCGCCGTCGGCTGCCGCATCGCCAGCCAGATCGCGAACTCGGCCACGATCGTCTTGCCGGCACCCGTCGGCGCCGCCACGAGCACGCTGCGACCCTGGTCGAGCGCGTCGCCCGCGGCGATCTGGAACGGGTCGAGGTCGAAGCGCAGGTCGGCGCGGAACAGCTCGAGGTTGCGGGAGCGGCTGCGCACCTTCGCCGCCGCGAACCGCTCGGCGGGGCTGGGTCCGGAGCTCACAGGCCGTACTCTTCGTCGAGCTTCGCCTGGCGCTTGGCCATCCGGCGGTCGTGCAACCAGGTCACCGCGCACGCCGCGACGTAGAGCACGATCATCGGCACGGCCAGCAAGAACATCGAGATGACGTCGGCGCTCGGCGTGACGATCGCGCAGAACACCAGGATGCAGAGGATCGCGACGCGCCAGGACTTGATGATCGACGAGGCCGACAGCACGCCGACGAAGTTGAGCAGCACGAGGAACACCGGAAGCACGAACGCGATGCCGACCGCCACGATGAGCTTGATGACGAAGTCGTAGTAGGCCTTGGCGTCGACGATCGAGGTGTCCTGGCTCGACACGAAGCTGCCCAGGATGCCGACCACGTGCGGCAGGATGTACCACCCGAACCAGCACCCCGCGAAGAACAGCGGGATGGCGGTGCCGAGGAACCCGAAGACGTACTGCTTCTCGCGCCGCACCAGCGCCGGGACGATGAACGCCCAGATCTGGTAGAGCCACACCGGGCTCGAGATGACGATGCCGATCGTGATCGCGATCTGCAGCTTGAGGTCGAACGCGCCCGTGATCATCGGGAAGTTCAACTCGGCCGTGTGCCCGCCGACCTTGGCGAGCTGGGCGACCGGTGACCGCAGCGCATCGAGCACGAACGGGGTGATGAACCACCCGCCGACCGCGCAGATCGCCACCGCGATGACGGCCTTGAACAGGCGGTTGCGCAGCTCGATGAGGTGCTGCCCGAGCGACATGCGGCCTTCGGTGTCCTTCGTCGGACGTCCGGTCCGCCTCGCTCGCCCGCGCGCGGTCGTCGAAGCCATGCACCGATCCTACGGGACCGGGGCCGACAGTCCGCCGCGACTGTCGCGAGCTCGTGCTCCCGGCGTCCGGCGATGCTCGACGCCCGCGGGCTGGGACGGCGTGTACCTGGTCGGATCGGGCGTACTCGGTCGGAACTTCCGACCGAGTACGCCCGAAACCACCGAGTACGCCCGAAACGCCCGAGTACGCCCGGAACGAGCGGGCTCACGCCCGAACCGCGAGCGGCCGACGGCCTGGAGGCGCGTGGCGGGGCCGCCACGCGCCTCCAGGCCCGAACTGGTCCGGTCCAAGGCGGATCGCACCCTCCGGCGGACACCGCACCCCCACACACCGGGGCGCGACGTGCGTCCGGGGGTGCGATCGCGGCGACACCAGCGCGCGCGGCGCGCGCGGGCGCAGGGCGCAGGCGCGCCCGGCGCCCCGCGGGTCAGTCGGCGGCGAGGGCCGCCGCGGCGAAGTCGCGGACGGCAGCGCGGGCCGCCGGCGGGTCGAGCACGACGGCCCGCCCCGGCAGCCCGGCGACGAGTCGGACGACCCCGTCGAACCCGTTCGACGCCGCGAGCCGGATGCGGACCCGGCCGTCCCCGTCGGGCGCGTCGGCGGTGTCGGCGAGGAAGTCGGCCACGAGCGGGAGCGACGACGAGTCGAGCTCGACCGTGACGATGACGTCCTCGGCCGCTTGCTGGAAGAGGGTGTCCGGGATGACGACGTCCTCGATGGACTTCTCGGCAGCGCGGTCGTCGACGCGGACGCCGGACATCCGGTCGAGGCGGAACGTGCGGAGCGCCTGCCGGTCGAGGTCCCACGCGCGGAGGTACCAGTCGGTGTCGATCGACTCGACGCGGAGCGGGTCCACCCGTCGCGGACCGCCCTGGGTGCGCGGACCGGCGTACTCGAACGCGAGCCCCCGGCAGTCGGACATCGCGCGGCGGATGGTGGCGAGGGCGACGTCGTGCAGGTCCTGCCCGACGGCGACGTTCGCCGCCGCTCCCCCGGCGCCGCGGGACAGCTTCGCCATCAGGGCCCGGATGGCGTCGCGGTCAGCAGCCTCGGGCAGCGCCGACAGGTACTGCAGGCCGGCGATGAGCGCGGAGGCCTCGCGTGCGGACAGCCGCGGGGAGTCGTCGATCGCGACCAGGTTCGTCAGGACGATCATGTCGTTCTGGTCGAAGTCGTCCCAGGCGATGTCGAACAGGTCGCCGTGCTGGTACTGCATCGTCTCGCCGGGAACGCCCGACACCGCGATGAGCTCCACCGCGCGTCGGATCCGGGCCTCGGGCACGCCGAAGTGACGCGCGGCCTCGGCCACCGAGACGCGCTCGCGGTCGATGAGGTACGGCACCAGGGCAAGGAGGAACGCGAGCTTGTCCTGCGCCTGGAGCGGTTGCTGCTCAGCCACGGGGATCCCCTTCGTCGCTGTGGTCCGCCACCAGGGCCCGGAGTCGTTCGGTCACACGCTCGCGGAGTTCGGCCGGCTCGAGCACCTGCACCTCGGGCCCGAAGGCGGCCAGTTCCTCGGCGAGGATCTGCGGGTCGACGTGGTGGAGCACGAGCACGCCGGCGTCGTCGGTCTCGGTGTCGCGTCGGCGCGCGAGCCGGCGTTCGGCGTCCGAGCCCGGCGCGACGCGGATGCGGGCGGTGCGGGCCGCCCAGATCCGGTCGAGTTCGGCCAGCGCGCGCTCCCCCGCCCCGGCGGGTGCCGGGTGCTGCCCGACCTCGTACTGGGCGACGGGGCCGACGATCCGCGAGAGCAGGTAGTTCTTGACGCTGTCGGTCACGAACTCGTGCGCGGCGAGCATCCACCGTCCGCCGTGCTGCACGAGCGCGAGCGGGGCGACCTCGCGCCGACGGGCGTCGTGCTGACCGGGCGTGATGTAGTCGAAGCGGACCGCGGCGGCACGGTCGAGTGCCGACCGGAGCGGCTCGAAGGCGACGTCACGGGCGCGGAGCCGGGGCGCGTACGCGTCGACACCGAGCGCGCCGGCGCCGTCGTCGTCCTCGGAGCCGGCCGAGCGAACCTTGAGGAGCCCGCGGCGGGAGTCGGCGGACAGGGCGCCTTCACGCCAGGCCATCGCCGCGAGCGACAGCAGCGCGGACTCGTCCGGCGTGAAACGGACGTCGTCGGGCAGGTCGTACTCGCCCTTCGGGATCCGGTACCGGAGCGTCTGGTTGTTGCCGGCGGCCCCGGGCGTCTCGATCGTCTCGAGTGGGATGCCGAGCTCGCGGACGTCGTCCTTGTCGCGCTCGAACTGCCGCTCGAGCGACGCGTTGTCGCCGCCGGTGCTGAACCGCTGGCGGTAGCCCTGGACGTTGGCGAGGATCTCGGACTTCGTCAGCCCGGACTCCGTGGAGAGCAGCGCGAGGACCAGGCTGAACAGCCGTTCCTCGGCAGGCACACGGGGCACACGGGTCGCTGGCACGAGCCGATCCTACGGCAGCGCGGGTGCACCGGAGTGCACCCGCGCCGCGGTCCGTGGACGGTCGGACGAGGTCAGCTCGACACCGTGCCGAGGACGTCGATCACGTACGCGTACGCGGTCCCCTGCTGGTGCACGATCGCCAGCACCTGGTCGCCGACGCGGTGCCCGAGGATGGCGTTCCGGACGCCTTCCTGCACCTGGCCCTTGGCGAGCGGGACGGTCTGCGCGCCCGAGCCGTCGGTCCAGCTGGACCCCGCGACCGAGGCGTCCGTGCCGTCGGTGCCCCACGTCACGGCGGTGTACTTGATGAGCGCGGTGTCCTTCGCGGTGAGCTCGGCGCCGGAGCCCTTGCGGAGCAGGTGCGTCTCGTCGCCGGTCGGGGCGTTCCACGACGGGATCGTGATGCCGGGCGCACCGGAGGGGGCGAGCACGACGGCCGGCATCCGGTCGCCCGCGAGCTGCGGCGTGCCGGTCGCGCGCGAGTCGAAGGCACGCTTGACGTCGATCACCGCGACGACGGCGTCCTCGGTCTTCTTCGACGAGGTGCCGGTGTCGCCCGAGGCGGCGGAGTTGAGGGCGCTCTTCGGCAGCGCGACGGCGAGGCGGTCCCCGACTTGCGCACACTCGACGGCGGCACCGAGTGCGCCGTAGTTGCTCGCGCCGGCCGTGATCGGGGCGGTCGATCCCGTGTAGCCGCTGGTCTGCGCGACCTCGCCGGTGGCGCCGTCGACCAGGGTGTACTCGATGAGCACGGGGGTGCCGTCCTCGACCTCGCGCCCGTCGCCCTGCCGCAGGACGGAGACCTGCGTGCCCTTGGTGGTGAGGCCGCCGGGTACGGAGACCTTCGGCTCCTTGCCGAACGAACCGGTGGCGGTCACGGCCTCGGACGCGGCACCGGGAGCGGCGCAGCTCGACGGCGTGGTGCCGGCCCCGCTGGCCGCGCACCCGGTGAGTGCTGCGGCGAGGCCGATGGTGACCAGGAGTGCGGGGATGGTGCGCACGGACCCTCTTTCCGTTCGATGCAGGACGGGCACGACGCGTAGCCTACCGGTCGCCCGCAGCAGGACCGTTCGCGGCGGAGCCCGGGTCCGCAGCCGGGCCGTCCGCGGCGGAGCCGGCCTCGGCGGCGGCGACCTTGCGGGCCTGCGCCGCCGCCTGGCGCGCGACCTTGCGGAGCTTCTTGTCGCTGGCGGACCGGTCACCGACGGCACCGGGGGTCCAGGCCTCGACGTCCTCGTCGGAGAACTCGACCTTGCCTGCGCGACGCTTCAGGTTGGGGAGCACGACCCCGTCGGCGAGGCGGCGCGCCGTGACGAGGAACCCGGTGTGGCCGACCATGCGGTGGTCCGGACGGACGGCGAGCCCCTCGACGTGCCAGGTGCGCACCAGGGTCTCGCTCGACTGCGGGTCGGTGAAGCGGCCGGTCTCCCGGAGCGCCTCGGCCGTGCGGGACAGCTGCGTGACCGTGGCGACGTAGCAGACGACCAGGCCACCGGGCACGAGCGCGTCGGCCGCGGCGTCGACGCACTCCCACGGCGCCAGCATGTCGAGCACGACGCGGTCGATGCTCTGCGGCTCGGTGGCGTCCGGCAGCTCCTCGACGAGGTCGCCGACGGTCACGGACCAGTTGTCCGGCACGGCGCCGAGGAAGGTGCCGACGTTGCCGCGGGCGATCGCGGCGAACTCCTCGCGGCGTTCGAACGACTGCAGCTGGCCGGTCGGGCCGATCGCGCGGAGCAGGAACAGCGAGAGCGCGCCGGACCCGACGCCGGCCTCGACCACGCGGGCGCCGGGGAAGACGTCGGCGAACGCGACGATCTGGGCGGCGTCCTTCGGGTAGACGATGGCGGCACCGCGGGGCATCGACATGACGTAGTCGTTGAGGAGCGGCCGGAGCGCGAGGTACTCGTCGCCGGTGCTCGCCCGGATGACCGAGCCGTCCGGCTGGCCGATGACGTCGTCGTGCCGGAGCACGCCGCGGTGGGTGTGGTACTCGCCGGCGACCTCGAGCGACAGCGTCGTGAGCTTGCCCTTCGGCCCGGTCAGCTGGACCCGGTCACCAGCGCGGAACGGCCCCCGCGGCGGCGTGTGCGGGGCACCGCCGACGGTGTGCGGCAGCGCGGCGGTGGGGTCGGCCAGTACGTCGGCCGGCGCGGCGGTGGGGTCGGACGGGGCGTCGGTCATCGTGCGACCTCCTGGGTGCGGGCCGCGAGGGCCGGGCCGGTCAGCTCGATGAGGCGGTCGACGTCGACGTCGGCCAGCGTGGTCAGGTGCACGTCCCCGCCGGTGATGTCGGACAGCGGCACGATGTGCTCGACGGCGACCGTGACGGCCCCGGACGCAACGGCGGAGGCGACCCCGGTCGCGGAGTCCTCGATCGCGACGCAGGCCGTCGCGTCCACGCCGAGCTGGGCGGCGGCGGCCAGGTAGGCGTCCGGGAAGGGCTTCGGCCGCTCGACGTCGTCACCCGCGACGACGGTGCGGAAGCCGCGCTCGCCCAGGGCCTCGGCGGCCACGAGCGCCATCTTCCGGCGCGACATCGTCACGAGCGCGGTCGGGATGCCCCGGGCGTGGAGTTCCTCGATGAGTTCCCGTGCCCCCGGACGCCACGGCAGCTCGGCGTCGCGGAGCCGCACCATGACGTACTCGGTCATCCACTGGATGATCTCCTCGACCTCCATGTCCACGCCCTTGTCGCGGAGGATCTCGCCCGAGCGCTCGAGGCCGCTGCCGACGAGCGCCAGGCCGTCCTCGTGCGTCCAGACGACGCCGTAGCGCTCCGTCAGCTCGATCTGGGACTGCTGCCAGATCGGCTCGGTGTCGATGATCGTGCCGTCCATGTCCCACAGCACGGCTGCGGGCGGGACGAGGGCGGGGGGATGCGCGGTCACGGGCGACGAGTCTACCGGGGCGCGTGGCGGCCCTTTCCGCTCAGCGCGGACGGGCGGGCGCTCGGACTGCCCGCGGCCCTATCCTTGTTGCTGCGAATCATGTCCGGCCGTGCGCGGCCTCCGCCGCTCCCGCCCCGCTCCACCACAGGAGGTCCCGTCCGTGCCACAGCACTCCCCCTTCAGCGACGGACGACTGCTCGTCGTCGCGTTCGAGGGCTGGAACGACGCCGGAGAAGCGGCGAGCGGTCTCGCCAGGCGCATCGTCGAGTCGCTCGCGCTCGACGAGCTCCGCGAACTCGACGGTGAGCGCTACGTCGACTACCAGTTCAACCGGCCGAACGTCGGCATCGACGACAACGGCGTCCGCGGGGTGCAGTGGCCCCGCATCGTCCTGTACGGCCCCGGGGCCGAGGGGCGCCCCGTGATCGGCGCGACCGGCTCCCCCACCGAGCGTGACGTGTACGTGCTCGTCGGCCCGGAGCCGTCCCGCACGTGGCGCGGGTTCTGCGCCGAGATCATCGACCTCGCCGACGTGTACTCGATCGACGCGGTGGTGCTCGTCGGCGCGATGCTCGCGGACGTGCCCCACACCCGCCCGATCTCCGTCTTCGTGTCCAGCGAGAACGCCGGGGTCCGCGCCGCGTTCGACGTCGACAAGTCCTCCTACGAGGGGCCGACCGGGATCCTCGGGGTCCTCGCCGACGCCATGGACAAGGCCGGGCTCACCACGCTCTCCCTCTGGGCCTCGGTGCCGCACTACGTGCACAACTCCCCGTCCCCGAAGGCCACGCTCTCGCTCCTCGACAAGATCGAGGAGCTCACCGACGTCACCGTCCCGCGGGGCACCCTGCTCGACGACGCCACCGAGTGGGAGGAGGGCATCGACGCCCTCGCCGCCGACGACGAGGACATGGCCTCGTACATCGGCCAGCTCGAGCAGGCCCGCGACACGGTCGACTCCCCCGAGGCCTCCGGCGACGCCATCGCGCAGGAGTTCGAGCAGTACCTGCGCCGTCGCGAACGCAAGGACGGCAAGGACGGCGGGACCGCCGGCGGTGAGGGCTTCCGTCCCCCGCAGCCCCCGCAGTAGACGCGACCGGCGACGGACTGGAGGCGCG
>NZ_MJGN01000020.1 GCF_001865065.1 Curtobacterium sp. MCBA15_008
CCGTGCCTCCAGTCCGTCGTGGAGTCGCGTTCAGATCACGTGAGCAGCGCGACCAGGTGCGACCGCGAGCGCGCTCCCACCTTCCGGTAGATCTGCGTCAGTCGCAGCTCCACCGTCCGCTGCGACATGAACAGCGACGAGGCGATCTCGCGGTTGCGGTACCCCTCCGTCACCTTCTGCACGACGGCGCGCTCCTCCGCGGTGAGCGAGGTGAGCACCGTCGACGCGTCCGGGGCGCTCCGGGGCGTGCCCGGCATCGACGCGGACAGCACCGGGCCGGAACGGAGCGACGACTGCAGCCCGAAGGACGGCATCGCCACCGACGCGACCGGCGTGGCGAGCGGACGCCGGAGCCCCGCCGCCTCGTACGCCGCAGCGGCTGCCGCACCGAGACGCGGACGCTCGGTGGTGCTGCCGATGGCCGCGAGGGCCGCGAAGGTGCGTGCCCGCTCGAACTGCGAGTCGTGCGGCTGGAACAGCTCCAGCGCACGGCGACGCGCGGTCTCACGGGTGGTGTCGTCGGCCACGAGCGCCAGGCTGCGGGCCAGCACGAGCGCACCCCAGCGGGACGGCCGTGCGTGGTGGTCCGCCGCCAACCGGGCCGCGACGGTCCTGGCGTCGTCGATCCGGTCGAGACGCGTGTACGCCTCCACCAGGTCGCCGAGGTGCCGGAGCACCGCGGGGTTCCGGAGCGACCGGCCGATGGCGTCGGCGGCTTCCAGGGACGCGGCGGCCTCATCGAGCCGGCCGTCCAGCAGCAGCACGCGACCACGGAGGGCGTGCAGCTTGGCGGTGGCGCCCCAGAGACGGTTCGTGGATCGCTGCGCCAGGCACCGGTCGACGACCTCGAGCGCCTCGGCGGAGCGCCCCTCGGCGAAGTGCCGCCAGGCGATCGCGATCGCGCGGGACGGCTCACGGAGCCGTTCGACGACCGACGAGCCGGCCTCCCACACGTCGATCGCGCGGAGCGCCTGCCGGAAGTTCCCGGAGCGCACCTCGTTCTCGGCGGACAGGTAGCGGGCCGCCTCGGTCCACACCGGCTGCGCCTCCTGGCCCCGTGCGAGGACGAGGGCGAAGACCCGGCGTGCACTGCGGTACCGCTCGGCGATGCTCAGCGCGTGGGCGAGGAGCAGCAGGGCGGGGTCGGACATCGCGACGAGCGTCGTGGTCGACAGTCCGTCGTGCAGCTCCGTGTCGGCAGGCAGGGAGCCCTCGACGGCGGCGATCAGCTCGCGTGCCGTCTCGGTGATCTCCACCGTGTGCACCGACGCCGAGCGGCGGAGCGGTTCGGCACGGGCGAGCAGGTCCTTCGCCTGGTCGAGCTCCCACGCCTCGGCACGGAAGCAGGCGACCATCGCGAGCAGGCCACCAACGGCGTCCGCCTCGGCGGCGTTCGTCGGGTCGACCGGCACGAGGAGTTCGTCCGCGTGCACGGCGTCACCGCTCAGGTACTGCACCGAGTACTCCAGGCGGAGACGACGGGTCTCGTCGGCCATCGCCCGGAACGGACGGATCGCGGCGAGGTACCGCGCGGCGAAGCCGAGCAGCCGGTTCGCCAGCAGGGCCTCGGCGACACCGAGCAACGCACCGTGCTCGTCCTCGGTGCCCCCGCCGATGTGCAGTGCACGCTCGGTGAGGACGACCGCAGCCTGGGCGTTGCCGTCCACGACGTAGGACCGGGCGGCCCGGAGCAGCGCGACCACGTCGGGGACGTCGTCGACGAAGCTGCGGTGCCAGGCAGCCGCACGCGGATCGCACTCGGCGCTCGCCGCGGCCATCTCGGTGTGTGCTGCCCGCCGGTCACGTGCCGGCATCCGCCAGTACAGCGCGGAGCGGACGAGGGGATCGCGGACGGAGACGGTCTGCCCCTTGACGGACGTGAGTCCGGCGTTGGCCAGGTCGTCGAGTTCGTCCCGGTCCCACCCGGTGGTCTTCGCCACCGGGACGAGCGCCAGTCGTGCGAGGACGTCCAGATCGCGTCCCGCGACGGTGCCGAGCGCCAGGGCCGCGATGGCCTCGGTGGTCGGCGTGGGGCGGAGCGGCAGCACGAGCGGCTCGGAGCCGTTCAGCTGCTCGCGGCTGAGCACGGCGAGCTGCTCGCGCAGCGCGCCGGGGTTGCCACCGGTCTCCTCGGCGAGGACGGCGAGGACGCCGTCGTTCGCCTCTTCCGGAGCCATGGCACGGGCGAGCACGAGTGCCTCGTCCGCGGGCAGCGGTTCGATCCGGAGCATCGGCAGGGCCGCGAGCGGACCGTTCGACGGCACCGTGCGGACCGTGGCCACGACGCGGAGTGCGGTACCGGCGAGCCGGCTCGCCAGGAACGCGATGAGCTCTTGGCTCTCCACGTCCATGCGGTCCAGGTCGTCGATGAGCACGAGCGTCGGCGGCAGGGTGAGAGCGTGCACCGCATCGAGGAAGTCGTGCGCCGCCGCGAGTCCCGGCGTCTGCCGGTCGGCGGGCGCGTTCCCCTGCAGGAGGTGCGCGATGTGGGCCGTCGCCCGGGGGTCGTCGAGTGCGGTGAAGAGCGACGCCACGCCGGCCAGGGGCCAGTGGGATTCGCTCCCGTTCACACCGACGCGGACGACGGGGAGGGAGACGCGGTTGGACACCGCGTCGAGGACGCTACTGCGTCCGGAACCAGGGTCGCCGACGACGACCATCGCGGACTCCCGAGGGAGTACGGCGAGGGTCGCGATCCGGTCGACCTCGAGACGGCGACCGGTGAGTCCCATGACTCACCGGCCTCCGGGTCCGGAAGCGGATGCAGCGAAGGAGGAGAGCCGGGACGTGGCGCGGCCGTTGGGCACGCGCAGAGCCGGACGAGAAGCGGCGAGGGTACGCGCGCCAGAACGGTCAGATCGGGTTTCGGAATGCGGATGACGAGTGAGGGTGCACTCGGTTCCGCTCGGGAACGATGAAGTCATCGTCTGTATCACCCCTCGGGTTAGGGTCTTCGGACGAAGCACGACCGGTCCTGCTGTTGCCCGGATCTAGGGAATCCGAGACGTCGCCTGACCTGCCGCCTGGGAGCACGATAACTCAGGTTCGAACGTGGATGGCCGGTCTCCGCAATCTGATCTGCCCCCCTCCTGACCCCAGTCCGGGGGGCCACGTGCCCCCCTCGGGGGGCGTGCGGGGGTGATCCGGTCGTCGGGGGACGGAGACCGTGGTACAGGAACGGGGTACACCCCGGTCCGGACCGACTGTGGCCGTTCCGAGCCGATCCGGTCCGCTCCGGTCCGCTCCAGGCCGCTCCGGTCCGCTCTGGTGTACGACGGATGGGATGTCCAGCGCCGACCCGACCGCCCCGACCGACTCCCGCCCCGACGACCGCACCCGGTGGCGGGCCTTCGCCGTCTGCGTCGCCGTCGCGGCGCTCACCATCCTGGACCTGTCGAAGGTCAACGTCGGGCTGCCGTCGATCGAGCAGTCACTCGGTGCGACGAGTTCGTCCCTCCAGCTCATCGTCGCGGGGTACGCGCTGGCCTTCGGGCTCGCGCTCGTGCCGGCGGGTCGCCTCGGGGACCTGAAGAGCCGTCGGGCGCTGTTCATCGTCGGGCTCGTCGTGTTCACCGGATCGAGCCTGTTGTGCGCGATCGCCCCGACCATCCAGGTCCTCATCGTCACGCGCATCCTGCAGGGGTTCGCCGCCGGCACCCAGATGCCGCAGGTGATCGGGCTCGTCCAGCAGTTGTTCCGCGGGCCGGAGCGAGGGCGGGCGTTCGGCCTGTTCGGCGCGATGATCGGCATCTCCACCGCGCTCGGCCCGACCATCGGCGGCGGCCTCATCGCGATCGGCGGCGAGGAGTCCGGGTGGCGGCTGCTGTTCTGGATGAACGTGCCGCTCGGCATCGCAGCGCTGGTGTTCGCCGTGAAGCTCCTGCCCGCCGGTGCGCAGGGCCGTGCGAAGGACCGGGAGCTCGACATCGTCGGCATCCTGCTGCTCGGTGCGGCGATCATCACCCTGATGCTGCCGTTCGTGCTCACGACCGGCGCCGGCGACTCCCAGACGCGGTGGTTCTGGCTCGTCGGGTTCGCCGTGTTCGTCGCGGCGTTCGTGTGGTGGGAGAGGCGCTACAAGGCGCACGGCAAGTCGCCCGTCGTGCACTTCGAGCTGTTCCGGCTGTCGTCGTACCGCAACGGGCTGTCGATCGTCGCGGTGTACTTCGCCGCGCTGCCGGCGTCGTTCCTCATGGTGACGCTCTACCTGCAGGAGGGACTCGGACTCGCGCCCCTGTTCGCCGGCATGGTGAGCATCCCGTTCGCGGCGACCAGTGCGGTCGGCTCGTACATCGGCGGTCGGATCGTCGACCGGGTCGGTCGCGCGCTCGTCGTCGCCGGGCTCGGCTTCGTCGTGATCGGGTTCGTCCTGCTCATGCTCGCCGCGACGCTCACGCCGCCGGAGCTGACGCCGTGGGCCATGGCCGGAGCGTTCCTCGTCGGCGGGCTCGGCGGTGGCTTCGTGGTGTCGCCGAACCAGACGCTCACCCTGGCCGAGGTGCCGATCGAGCAGTCCGGGGTCGCGGGGTCGATGCAGCAGCTCGGGCAGCGGGTCGGCACGGCGATCGGCACCGCGGTCGCGACGAGCATCTTCTACGGGATCGTGCGCGGCGAGACGGCGGGGGCGAGCGGGGCGTCGCGGTTGGACGCGTACCACGACGCGTTCCGGAGCGGGACGACGTTCACGGTGTCGCTCATGGCGCTCGCGCTCGTGCTGGCCGTCAGCGACCTGGTCGTGCGGCGGCGGGCCGCGAAGCGGTCGGAGCCGGCGGCTGCGTAGCGGTGCGGGTGTGCGGCGTGGTTCGGCTCGGGTCGTTCTTCTGACTCGGAACGACATCGTCGGCGTCGTACGACACCGATCGAGTCGCACGTGCGCGGCTGCAACGGCCTCGGGCGCGGGGGAACGACACCGCCGACGGCCCGCAGCACCCCGGGCTAGCGGCGGATGACCTCGACGACGGCGTCGTGCACCAGGCCGTTCGTCGCGAGGGCGCTGCCGTGCCACGGCCCCGGGTCGCCGTCGAGCGAGGTGAAACGGCCGCCCGCCTCCTCCACGATGGGGACGAGCGCCGCGATGTCCCACGGCTTGAGGTCCGGCTCGCCCGCCACGTCGAGCACGCCCTCGGCGACCATCATGTACGGCCACATGTCCCCGTACGCCCGGGTACGCCAGACCTTGCGGGACAGATCGATCAGCGGCTCGAGCCGGTCGTCCTCGTCCCACTGCTGGATGCTGTTGTAGCTGAGGCTGGCGTCCGCCAGGGTCTCGACGCCGGACACGCGGAGCGGCCCGTCGAACGAGTGCGCGCCGAGCCCGTCGGCCGCCCACCACCGCTTGCCGAGGGCCGGGGCGCTCACCACGCCGAGGACCGGACGGCCGTCGACCGCGAGGGCGATGAGGGTGGCCCAGACCGGCACGCCGCGCAGGTAGTTCGCGGTGCCGTCGATCGGGTCGATCACCCACTGCCGGTGGCCCTCGCTGACGGCCTCGGCGCCGGTGTCGGCCGTGGTCTCCTCGCCGAGGAACGCGTCGTCCGGCCGTTCGGCGGTGAGCCGGTCGCGGAGTGCCCGCTCGACGGCCTGGTCGGCATCCGTCACGTGCGTGCTGTCGGCCTTCCGGGACACGTGCAGGTCGGCCGCCCGGAACCGCTCGAGGCTGATCGCGTCGGCGGTGTCGGCGAGGGAGCGGGCGAAGTCCAGGTCGGCGCTGAGGTCCACGACCGCCAGCGTAGCGGCCTACGCGGCGACGACCTCTTCCTCCTCGAGCCGGGTGACCTCGCGCTCGCGGGCGATCCTGCTGCGGCGGGCGACGAGCCCGTGCACGACGACGCAGAGGAGCACCGCCACGGCCAGCCAGAGGGCGAGCACGAGCGACGGACGGCCGAGTGAGGCACCGGGGAAGTACAGCAGGTCCTGTGCGGCCTGCAGCCAGGCGGCGCCGCTCCAGAACGTGTTGAGGCCGGCGAAGAACCCGGGCTGGAAGGCCGGCTGGAAGATGCCGCCGGACGACGTGAAGTTGAGCATCACGAACAGCATCGTGAGGATCGGGGTCGTCCACCGGCCGAGCAGCGGGTGCAGCCCGACGCCGAGCGCCACGATGATCGCGTCGTACATCCACGCGAACAGGAAGACCTCCCACTGGTGCGTCGTGATGATCCCGTAGACCGGTCCGGCGATGACGACGCCGATGCCCGCGACGACGCCGGCGGTGACGAGGCCGACCGCCGCGGTCCAGAGCGGGCGGAGCCGGGTCGCGAACGCGGCGACCGCGATGGCCGACGCGTAGCCGCCGACGCTCAGCGCCACGAGGAGGAAGAAGAGTCCCTGGCCGGTGGTGTCCTCGTCGCCGGTCGGTACGACGTCCTGCACCGTGAAGGGCAGGTGCGCCTGGTACGCGATCGGCAGGAAGACCTTCTGCGCCGCGCTGGCGGTCGTCTCCGAGGCTGCGGTGGAGACGTAGAGCGTCGCGCTGGTGGAGCCGGGTGCGTACACGGCGGCGAGGTCGCGGTCGCGGATCTGCTCCTTCGCCTGCGCTGCCGAACCGACCACGTGCGCGACGAGCGCGCCGTCGGACTGGTCGGTCACGGTCTGCGCGAACACCTGGGTCGCGGCGCCCTGGCCGACGATGCCGACGGGCAACTCGTGCGGGGTCGGGGCGTGGAAGGCGCCGAGGTACGCCAGACCCATGCCGACGGCGAGGAAGAGCGGCACCAGGATGTGCGAGCCGAAGGACAGCAGGACGCGGCCGAGGCCGTGCGGGCGGAGGACCGACGGAGCACTCGACTGCCGGGTCGACCGCGGGGTACGGGGTGCGGCGTGCGCGTGCTGGTGGGAGCTCGCGGGGGAGGAGGACGGAGCGTCGACGGCGGGGGTCGACGCAAAGTTGTACTTTGCAACTTCGGACACGAAGGGCAACTGTACAACCGCGATGCGCACTTGTCGACCTGGCGTCGCTCGAGCCACGCTGTTGAGGTCGCACGACACGCCGCGTGCGTCATCGGCGCTCAGCCAGATCGCTCGGCCAGGTCGCCGACGCCGAGATCGCACTTCGGCGGACCTCGGCCTCGCCGACGGTCGCCAAAGTGCGATCTCAGCGGACAGCTCCGGCGAGGGGACGCGCCGCTTCGCCGCCCTGCCGCCCCGCCGATGCGCATGCACGGCCTATCGGCCCGGCGTCGAACGGGCACGACACGCCGCGGGCGGTGCGCCGAGATCGCAGGAAGTGCGGTGCGCGGGCGCCGAGCGTGACGTTTTGTGCGATCTCGGCGGAGCGGGAGCGGGAGCGGGAGCGGGAGCGCGGAACGTGGGCGCGATTGTGTCGTCAGGCCGGCGCCGCCGAGGTCGCACGACACGCCGCGTGCCGGGCGCCGAGATCGCGCATCGTGCCGCTCGAGCGCGCCGCGCGCGACGTTTTGTGCGATCTCGACGAGGCGCGGCGAGGCAGGTCGCCGCGTCGCCGCGACGCCGCGCCGGGCGAGGCCGGCCCCGACTACTCCGTGCCCGGGTCGGACGCACCCATGCCGGTCAGGAGCGCCCGGAACGAGTCGAGCCGCTCCACCCCGGTCGGCCCGAGCTCGCCGGCCTGCACCCGGTCGACGATCTCCCAGTCGTGCGCCTGGTCGAGCGGGATCCCGCTGTCCGACGGCGCGACGGTGATCGCGTGCGAGGCGAACGCCCGGAACACGTTCGCGGGGTCGACGTGCCCGAGGCCGAACGACCGGACGCCCGGGGTGTCGATGATCCAGCCGCCGTCCCGCACCTGCAGGGCGATCGACGACGACGAGGTGTGCCGGCCACGCCCGGTGACGGAGTTCACGACACCGATCGCGCGCGTCGAGCCGGTCAGGGCGTTCACGAGCGTGGACTTGCCCACGCCGGAGTGCCCCACGGTGACGGTGACCTTGTCGTCGAGGACGTCGTGCAGGGCAGCGAACGGCACGTCGTCGGACCGACTCGTGACGATGCGGAGGTCGAGGCACGCGAAGTGCGCCAGGAACGGAGCCGGGTCGGCGAGGTCGGTCTTCGTGATGCACAGGATCGGGTCGAGGCCGGCGTCGAACGCGGCCACGAGGTACCGGTCGATGAGTCGCGTGCGGGGCTCCGGGTCGGCGGCGGCCACCACGATGAGCATCTGGTCGGCGTTCGCCACGATGACGCGCTCCACCTCGTCGGAGTCGTCGGCGCTCCGCCGTAGCAGGGTGGTCCGTTCGGCGACCTTCACGATGCGCGCCAGCGACCCGGGGTCTCCCGAGACGTCCCCGACGAGCGACACGTGGTCGCCGGTGACGACGGACTTCTTGCCGAGCTCGCGGGCCTTCGTCGCGGTGATGACGTGGTCGTCGATCAGCACACCGAACCGCCCGCGGTCGACGTTCGTCACCCAGCCGACCGGGGCGTCGTCGTACGTCGGCCGGACCTTGGTGCGCGGCCGGTTGCCCTTCGGGTTCGGACGCACCCGCACGCTCGACTCGTCGTACTGCCCGTACGGCTCGTCGACGTCGGAGTCGTCACCGTCGGCGTCGTCCCACCAGCTCATGCGCTCACTCCCCGTCCGGAGCGGACGTCGGAGCGGACGCCGAGTCCACCAGCGCGGCCCACAGCTCCGGGAACTGCGGCAGCGTCTTGGCCGTGGTCCCGATGTCGTCGACGGCGACGCCGTCGACGACGAGGCCCACGATCGCCCCCGCCGTCGCCATCCGGTGGTCGTCGTACGCGGCCCAGTCGCCGCCGTGGAGCGGAGCCGGCTCGATCCGCAGGCCGTCGTCGAGTTCGCGCACCGCGCCTCCAGACCGGTTGAGGTCGTCGGCCAGGGCGGCGAGCCGGTCCGTCTCGTGCCCCCGCAGGTGGCCGATGCCGGTGACCTCCGTCGGTCCGGCGGCCAGCGCCGCGAGCGCGACGAGCGCGGGGGCGAGTTCGCCGCCGCGGCTCAGGTCGAGTTCGAGCCCCGGAAGGGAGGCCCCACCCCGGATCCCGACGCCGCCGTCGACGACCAGGTCCTCACCGTCACGGACCACGGTCGCCCCCCACAGGGGCAGGAGCGTCTCGAGGTCGGCGCCGACCTGCGTCGTCTCGGCCGGCCAGGTGCGGATGCGGACGGAGCCGCCCGCGACGAGCGCGGCGACCGCGAACGGCGCGGCGTTCGACAGGTCCGGCTCGATGGTGACGTCGCGGGCGGCGATCGGACCGGGGTGCACGACCCACTCGCCGACGGCCGGCTCGTCGACGCGGACGCCGCGGGCACGGAGCGCCGCGACCGTCATGTCGATGTGCGGCAGGCTCGGCAGCCGCTCGCCGACGTGGGTGAGGTGCAGGCCCTCGTCGAAGCGCGGCGCGGAGAGCAGCAGACCGGAGACGAACTGGGACGACGCCGAGGCGTCGATCGACAGGGCACCGCCTCGGACGGACCCGGTCCCGGTGAAGGAGAAGGGCATCGCGCCGTCGCCGTCGTCCGTCACGGCGACGCCGAGGTCCACGAGCGCCTGGATGATCGCGTGCATCGGACGCTTCCGGGCGTACGGGTCGCCGTCGATCGTCACCGGACCGACCGCGAGCGCGGCCAGCGGGGGCAGGAAGCGCATCACGGTGCCGGCGAGCCCGCAGTCGACGCGGACGTCGCCGTGCATCGGCGCGGGCGTGATCCGGAGGTCGGGGCCGTACGGGTTCGGCTGCTCGCCGGGGGCGGGGACGACCTCGTCGATGCCGACGCCGAGCGCGCGGAGGCCGGCGATCATCAGCGCGGAGTCGCGGGAGTGCAGCGGCAGCCGGATGGTCGAGGGGCCGTCGGCGAGGGCGGCGAGCACGAGCTCGCGGTTCGTCAGCGACTTCGACCCCGGGAGCGACACGTCGCCGCGCAGGGGACCGCGCGCCACCGGTGCGGTCCAGGGGTCGGTCCGGGGCTGGGAATGCGTCGTGGCTGCCATCGGTTCACAAGGGTACTGAACGCACCGGGAGGATCAGTGGCGACAGCAACACTCGCACGAGAGCGGACGGGCACGGACACCGTGCTGCACGCCGTGCCGACCACGCTCGGCGTCGCGGCACGCGGCCCGCTCGGCACTGCGCGGCGGAGCCCGCTCGGCCTAGACTTGGCCGCGATGACGACCGACGAACCGCACGCCGAAGTACCGAACGACCTGGTCGAGGAGACCGAGGCGCAGCTCGACGCGGTCGCCGAGGAGCACGAAGCGCTCGAGGGCGACGGCGAGGCGGCGGACGACGCCGAGGCCGACGTCGTCGATGCGAAGACCGTCTCCGAGGGCGAACTCCGGTCCCTCTTCGAGGACCAGGCGCTGCCGTTCATGGACCAGCTCTACGGCGCCGCGATGCGGATGACCCGCAACCCCGCCGACGCGTCCGACCTCGTGCAGGAGACCTTCGTCAAGGCGTTCGCCGCGTTCCGGCAGTTCAAGCAGGGCACGAACCTCAAGGCCTGGCTGTACCGGATCCTCACGAACACGTTCATCAACACGTACCGCAAGAACCAGCGGAACCCGTACCAGGGCACCATCGACGAGCTCGAGGACTGGCAGCTCGGCGGCGCGGAGAGCGTGACGCAGTCGATCTCGGCGCGTTCCGCCGAGGCCGACGCCATCGACCACCTGCCGTCCTCCGCCGTGAAGGACGCGCTCCAGGCCATCCCCGAGGACTTCCGGATGGCCGTGTACTTCGCCGATGTCGAAGGGTTCTCGTACCAGGAGATCGCCGACATCATGAAGACCCCCGTGGGGACGGTCATGAGCCGCCTGCACCGTGGTCGCCGGCTCCTCCGGGGGCTCCTGGCGGACCACGCACGAGAGACCGGCATCGTCCCGGACGCAGCGTCGACGGCGACGATGCGCGGGCGGGGCCGGAAGGTTGCCGCGACCTCGGGTCGCGTCGAAGGGAAGGAAGCACGATGAGCGGCTGCGACTGCTCGAAGGCGAAGGCCGAGCTCGAGGAGTTCCTCCACGACGAGCTCCGCCACGAGGACGCCGCGGACATCCGCGAGCACATGGACGGGTGCGAGGACTGCACCACCGAGCACCGGGTCGGTGTCGTGCTCATGGAGACGGTCCGCCGTGCTTGCAAGGAGACCGCCCCGGACCAGCTTCGCGGCGAGATCCTCGCGCGCATCCGGCTGGAGCAGGCGACCCACTGAGCCTCCGGCTCCGGTGACGGCTGCGGGGACCGCTGAGCGTCCTGGCAGTCGTCGTCACACGGCCGGGCCGGTCGGTAGTGTCGCGGGCATGACCCTCTCCGTCGAGTCGATCACCGCCTGGTCCGACACGGACGTCGCTGACGTCGCCGCCCTCGTCCGTCTGCTCGGCCACGTGGTCGACGAGTCCGCCATGCGGGCCCGCCTCGAACGGCTCACGCCCGAGGCCGGTCACCGCACGTGGCTGATCCGCGACGAAGACGGCCGCGCGATCGCGATCGCGGGTGCGCAGGTCACGTGGGCGTACGCGAGCGACGAGCCGACGGCGCAGCTCCTCCTGCTGGTGGTCGACCCGACCGCCAGGAGGCTCGGCACCGGTTCCGCGCTCATCGGCACCTTCGAGACGTGGGCCGTCGAGCAGGGCGCGCGTCGCCTCAGCGCCGTCAGTGCGGCCGCGACGGACAGCGCGCACCGCTTCTACCAGAAGCGCGGCTACCACGACGCCGGTGTGCGCTACACGAAGATCGCGTAGCCGTCACCTTCCTCGCGAACGTCGGAGCGCCCCGTGCCGGAGACCTTCGGACTCCTGGACGGGGCGCTTCCTGACGCTCAGGCCGACGCGCCCAACGCCTTCGCGATGACCTCGGCGGCTTCCTGCGCGGAGCGCTTCGACGAACCCGTCGCCGGTGCGGCACTCGCGGCACGGGCGGCGACCGACAGCGGTCGACCACCCAGGTGCGGCCCGAGGTTCATGCAGACGAACGGCCAGGCGCCCTGGTTCTCCGGCTCTTCCTGCGCCCACACGACGTCGGCGTCGGGGTAGCCCCCGAGCACCTCGAGGATGCGGTCCAGCGGGAGCGGTGCGAGCTGCTCGAGCCGGACGAGGGCGACGTCGGTCACCCCGCGCTTCTCGACCTCGGCGCGCAGGTCGTGGTGGACCTTGCCCGAGTGCAGGACCACACGGCGCACGGCCGACCGGTCCGCCACGCGGTCGTCGTCCAGCACTTCCTGGAAGGTGCCGTCCGTGAACGCGTCCACGCCGCTGGTGGCCTGCCGGAGGCGCAGCATGGCCTTCGGGGAGAACACGACAAGGGGCTTCTGCGGCTTCGCCCACGCCTGACGACGCAGCAGGTGGAAGTACGACGCGGGGGTCGACGGCCGGGCCACCACCATGTTGTCCTCGGCGCAGAGCTGCAGGTACCGCTCGATGCGGGCCGACGAGTGGTCCGGCCCCTGGCCCTCGTAGCCGTGGGGGAGCAGCAGCACGAGGCCGGAACGCTGACCCCACTTCTGCTCGGCGGACGAGATGAACTCGTCGATGACGGTCTGTGCGCCGTTCGCGAAGTCGCCGAACTGCGCCTCCCAGAGGACGAGGGCCTCGGGGCGCTCGACGGAGTAGCCGTACTCGAACGCCATCGCCGCGTACTCGCTGAGGAGCGAGTCGTAGATGTAGAGCCGGGCCTGGTCCTCGGTGAGGTTGGCGAGCGGCAGCCACTCCTGGCCGTTCACCCGGTCGTGGAACACCGCCTGGCGCTGCACGAACGTGCCACGGCGGGCGTCCTGTCCGGCCAGACGGACGGGCTTGCCCTCGACGAGCAGCGACCCGATCGCCATGAGTTCGGCCATCGCCCAGTCGATGCCGCCGTTGCGCGTCATGTCGGTGCGCTTCGTCAGCAGCTGCTGCAGCTTCGGGTGGATCGAGAAGCCCGCCGGCGGGTTGCTGTGCGCGTCGCCGATCGCCCGGACGAGGTCCTCGGACACCGCGGTGTCGTGCACCTCGTTCTCGGAGTCGTCGCGCTGCGCCGCCGGGCGTTCGAGCCCCTGCACCGCGCCGTCGTCGTCGACCTGGATCACCGGGATGGTGCCGGTCTGCGCCTCGTGCGTCTCGGCGAAGGCGCGCTCCAGGCGGTCCTGGAAGTCGCGGTGCGCCTCGTCGTACTCCTCTTGCGTGATGTCGCCGCGGCCGACGAGGGCCTCGGTGTAGAGGGTGCGGACGGAGCGCTTCGCCTCGATGAGGTTGTACATCATCGGCTGCGTCATCGAGGGGTCGTCGCCCTCGTTGTGCCCGCGGCGGCGGTAGCAGATGAGATCGATGACGACGTCGCGCTGGAACTCCTGCCGGTACGCGAACGCCAGCTCGGCGACGCGGGCCACGGCCTCGGGGTCGTCGCCGTTGACGTGGAAGATCGGCGCCTGGATCGTCTTCGCGACGTCGGTGGAGTACACCGAGCTGCGCGCCGACTCCGGCGGGGTGGTGAACCCGACCTGGTTGTTGATGACGAGGTGCACGGTGCCGCCGGTGCGGTACCCGCGCAGCTGCGACATCTGCAGGGTCTCGACCACGACGCCCTGCCCGGCCATCGCCGCGTCGCCGTGGACCAGCACGGGCAGCACGCCGAACGTGCCCGGCGCCTCCCTGTCCTGCTTGGCGCGGACGATGCCCTCGAGCACGCCGTCGACGGCCTCGAGGTGGGACGGGTTCGCGGCGATCGTGACCGGGATGGCCGTGCCGTCGCTCGCGCGGAAGACGCCCTCGGTGCCGACGTGGTACTTGACGTCGCCGGAGCCCTGTCCGGAGACGGCGCCGGGGAGCGAGGAGCCCTCGAACTCACGGAAGATCTGGCCGTAGGTCTTGCCGGCGATGTTCGTCAGCACGTTGAGCCGGCCGCGGTGCGCCATGCCGATCGCGACCTCGTCGAGGCCCGACGTCGCGGCGTGCTGGATGAGGGTGTCGAGGAACGGGATCGTCGACTCGCCGCCCTCGAGCGAGAAGCGCTTCTGCCCGACGTACTTCGTCTGCAGGAAGGTCTCGAAGGCCTCGGCCTCGTTGAGCTTGCCGAGAACGCGGAGCTGTTCGTCCTTCGAAGGCTTCGAATACGGCACCTCGATGTGGGCCTGCACCCAGCGGCGCTGCTCCGGGTCCTGGATGTGCATGTACTCGATGCCGACCGTGCGGCAGTAGGCGTCGCGCAGGATCCCGAGGACGTCGCGGAGCGGTGCGTTCGTGGTGCCCGCCAGACCGCCGGTGACGAACTCGCGGTCGAGGTCCCAGAAGGTCAGCCCGTGGCTCTCGATCTCGAGGTCCGGGTGCGTGCGCTGCCGGTACTCGAGCGGGTCGATGTCCGCCATGAGGTGTCCGCGGACGCGGTAGCTGTTGATGAGCTCCTGCACCCGCGCGGTCTTGTTGACCCGGTGCGCCAGGTCGACGTTGATGTCGTTCGCCCACTGGATCGGCTTGTACGGGATCCGGAGCGCCGAGAAGATGCCCTCGTAGAAGCCGTGCTCACCGATGAGGCGCTCGTGCACCTTCTTCAGGTACTCGCCCGACCCGGCGCCCTGGATGACGCGGTGGTCGTAGGTGCTCGTCAGCGTGATCGTCTTGCCGATGCCCAGCTCGACGAGGGTCTTGTCGGCGGAGCCCTGGAACTGCGCCGGGTACTCGAGGGCGCCGGCGCCGATAATCGCGCCCTGCCCCTTCGTCAGTCGCGGCACGGAGTGCACGGTGCCGATGCCGCCCGGGTTGGTGAGCGAGATCGTCGTGCCCTGGAAGTCGGTCGGCGTGAGCTTGTTGTCACGGGCGCGCTTGACGAGGTCCTCGTAGGCGGAGAGGAACTGGCCGAACGTCAGGGTCTCGGCGCGCTTGATGCTCGGGACGAGCAGGGAGCGCGTGCCGTCCTTCTTCGGGACGTCGATCGCGATGCCGAGGTTGACGTGCGCCGGCTGCACCACGAAGGGCTTGCCGTCGCGCTCCTCGTAGAAGACGTTCTGGCTCGGGAAGTCCTTGAGCGCCTGGACCATCGCCCACCCGATGAGGTGCGTGAACGAGATCTTGCCGCCGCGGGCCCGGCGCAGGTGGTTGTTCACCACGATGCGGTTGTCGATCATCAGCTTCGCCGGGATCGTCCGCACGCTCGTCGCGGTCGGGACGGTGAGCGAGGCGTCCATGTTCGACGCCAGGGTCTTCGCCATGCCCCGGAGCGGGGTGGCGACGTCCTCGTGGGTCTCCTCGTGGTCGTCGGCCTCGTCGTTCGCCTCGGCCGGGATCGGCTGCGGGGTCGGCTGGCGCGACGTGGTCTTCGCCTGGATCGGGCCGGACTTGGCCTCGCCCGGGCCGTCACCGGTGGCGGGCTGCTGCGTCGACGACTGCTCCGCGGGGGCCGTGCCCGAGGGGGCCGGGGCGGGAGCAGCAGCGGCGGGAGCCGGAGCGGCGGCTGCTGGAGCGTCGGCGGCCTGCGTGCGGTGGTAGCTCTCGAGGACCGGCCACCAGGACTTGTCGACCGAGTCCTTGTCGGCGACGAACTGCTCGTAGAGCTCGTCGACGAGCCACTCGTTCGCCCCGAATTCGCCCGCGGTCTCGTCCGTTCCGGTCAGATGGCTCGACACAGCCGATCGCCCACTCTCCGTCGATAGATGCTCGTGTGTGTCGTGCGCGGCAACCCTGCCCCGCACAGATGCCCAGCCTAGCCGCTCGCAGATGTCCGTTCGGTGTCAGGCACGACGCGAGTCGGGCCTCCTGGCAGGGGTCCCGCGTGTCGCGCCGGAGCCCTGCCGGACCGTCCAGACCGGCCACCCAGCAGAGCCGTACAGTGGGGGCCATGAGGTTCTACGAGACGCGGCCGACACACGACCTGACCTACTCCGACGTCTTCCTCGTGCCCAGCCGATCCGCGGTCACGAGCCGCTTCGACGTGGACCTCCGGGCGAACGACGGCTCCGGTGCCACGATCCCGATCGTCAGCGCCAACATGAACTCGGTGACCGGCCCGCGCCTCGCCGCCACCCTCGCCCGTCGCGGCGGGCTCGGTGTGCTGCCGCAGGACATGCACCTGCAGGACCTCGACGCCGCGATCCGCTGGGTCAAGGACCAGCCGGTCGACTTCGACACCGCGTACGACATGGGCGCCGACACCACCGTGGCCGAGGCGAACGAGCACCTCCTGCCCGTCGCCGGGCGCGGGGTCGTCGTGCGCGACGCCGCGGGGGAGTACCTCGGCTGCGTGCCCGCCGGACGGCTCGGCACCCCGGGCCCGGACGCCACGCTCCGCGACCTGCTGCACGGCCCCTCGACGGCGATCGACGCCGAGGACGCCGGCACCCCCCGCCACGTGTACGACGTGCTCACCGCCGCCGGGGTCGACTTCGCCCCGGTGATGCGCCACGGCAAGGTCGTCGGCACCACCAGCCAGACGAGCGCGATCCGCTCCGACATCTACACGCCGGCCGTCGACGCCTCCGGTCGTCTCCGGGTCGCGGCGGCGATCGGCATCAACGGCGACGTCGCCGCGAAGGCACAGGCCCTCGCGGCGGCCGGCGTCGACGTGCTCGTCCTCGACACCGCCCACGGGCACCAGGAGGGCATGCTCCGCGCGCTCCGCACCGTCGCCGCCCTCGGGCTCGACGTGCCCCTCGTCGCGGGCAACGTCGTCACCGCCGACGCCGTCGCGCACCTCGTCGACGCCGGCGCCGACATCATCAAGGTCGGGGTCGGACCCGGCGCCATGTGCACCACGCGCATGATGACCGCCGTCGGTCGCCCGCAGTTCTCCGCCGTGCTCGAGACCGCCGCCGCGGCACGGTCGCTCGGCGCGCACGTCTGGGCCGACGGCGGCGTCCGGTACCCGCGCGACGTCGCGCTCGCGCTGGCCGCGGGGGCCTCGGCCGTGATGATCGGCTCGTGGTTCGCCGGCACGCTCGAGGCACCCGGGGTCCTCCGCCGCGACACCGCGGGCAAGGCCTACAAGGAGAGCTGGGGCATGGCCTCCGCGAAGGCCGTCCGTGAGCGCTTCGAGCGGCTCGACCCGTACGAGCGGGCGCGCAAGGCGCTCTTCGCCGAGGGCATCTCGTCGTCCACCATCTACCTCGACCCGGAGCGCCCGAGCGTCGAGGACCTGCTCGACATGATCACCACCGGCGTCCGCAGCTCGGCGACCTACGCGGGCGCGTCCTCGTTGGCCGAGTTCTCCGAGCGGGCGCTCGTCGGCATCCAGTCCGCCGCCGGCTACGAAGAGGGCAAGCCCCTGCCCGTCAGCTGGTAGCGCCCGCCGGACTGGAGGCGCGGGGCGGGCTGGCACCGCGCCTCCAGGCCCGCGCCGCTCGCCAAAGCGACAGATCCCTGCGGAAGGTTCGCAGGGATCTGTCGCTTTCGTGGACCAGACGGGGCAGCTCCGCTGCGCACTGTCGCTGTCGCGAACCGGCCGCCGGCCGCCGGCCGCGCCGCGCCGTGCGTCTACCGGCGCCGGGTGGCGTCCTCGACCTCGCCGACGAGCTCCTCGAGGATGTCCTCCAGGAAGAGCACGCCGACCGTCCGTCCGTCGGCGTCGAAGGCCCGCGCCACGTGGCGACCCGCGGCACGCATCGTCGCCAGCGCGTCCTCGAGGTCCATCTCCGTGTAGAGCGAGATGAGCTGCCGGATGCGCTTCGGCGGGACCGGCTCGTCGTACTCGTCCGGGCGCAGGTCGATGACGTCCTTCACGTGCACGTAGCCCGTGGGGTCGCCGTCGGCGCCGACGAGCACGTACCGCGAGAACCCGCGCTGGGCGACGGCGCGCTCGACGTCGCCGGGGGTGGCGTCGTCGGGCAGCGTGACGAGCTCGGCCATCGAGACGGCGACGTCCTTGACCTTCTTCTCGGTGAACTCGAACGCCATCCGGAGCGTGCCGCCGGCATCCGTCAGGGTGCCCTCGCGGCGAGACTGCTCGACGATCGTCTGCACTTCCTCCACCGTGAAGGCGCTGACCGCTTCGTCCTTGGGTTCGACCCGGAACAGCCGGAGCACCGCGTTGGCGACCTCGTTCAGGCCGACCACGACCCAGTGCAGCCCGTGGCCGATGTACCAGAGCGTCGGCACGAGGAGCAGGGCCGCACGGTCGGGCATCGAGAACGAGATGTTCTTCGGGACCATCTCGCCGAACACCACGTGCAGGAACGACACGAGCAGCAGCGTGAACACGAACGCGAGGACGCCGATGACCTCGACGCTCCACCCGGTCAGGTGCAGCGGGACCTCGAGCAGGTGGTGGATCGCCGGCTCGGACACGTTCAGGATGAGCAGCGAGCACACGGTGATGCCGAGCTGCGTGGTCGCGAGCATGCGGGTGGCGTGCTCCATCGCCCACAGGGTCATCTGCGCGGCGCGGGAGCCCGCTTCCGCTCGGGGTTCGATCTGGGAACGGCGCGCGGAGATGACGGCGAACTCGGCGGCGACGAAGAACGCGTTCCCCGCCAGCAGCACGAACAGCCAGAAGATCCCCCACCAGTCGGAGCTCATCGAGTTGCCCCCTTCGTCTTCGTGACCGGGATGATGATGCCCGTGGCGGGCGCGGACTCCGGTGTCGGTTCCGTCGGCGTCGGTGTCCAGCGGATCCGGTCGACCCGACGCCCGTCGAGCCGCTCGACCCGGAACACGCCGTCGTCGAGGGCGACCTCGTCACCGACGACCGGCAGGCGGCCGAGCGTCGACATGATGAAGCCGCCGACGGTCTCGTACGGGCCGTCCTCGGGCACGGTCACGCCGGCACGGTCCTCGAGCTCGTCCGGTCGGAGGAGCCCCGGGAACGTCAGCCAGTTGCGGGAGCGGACCACGTCGATCCGGGCGCGGTCGTGCTCGTCGGAGACCTCGCCGACGAGTTCCTCGACGAGGTCCTCGAGCGTGACGACCCCGGCGGTCCCGCCGTACTCGTCGACGACGATGACCATCTGGTAGCCGCGGCTGCGGACCTCGGCGAGCAGGGTGTCGCCCGGCATGGTCTCGGGCACCCGCTCGGCGTCGGTCATCAGGGCGCCGACCGGCACCTCCGGACGCTTCTCGCGCGGCACGGCGACGGCCTGCTTGACGTGCACGATCCCGACCACGTCGTCCGCGTCCTCCTCGATGACGGGGAAGCGGCTGAAGCCGGTGCGTCGAGCGAGGTCGAGCACCTCGGCGGCCGACGCTGACACGCGGATGGTGGAGAGGCGCGGACGCGGGGTCATCACGTCGCTGGCGCTCAGCTCGGAGAACGAGATCGTCCGTTCGAGGAGCGTCGCGGTGTCCTGCTCGAGGGAGCCCTCGGACGCCGAACGGCGGAGCAGCGAGGTGAGTTCCTCGGCGCTCCGGGCACCGGACAGCTCTTCCTGCGGCTCGATGCCCATCGACCGGAGCACGGCGTTCGCGGTGCCGTTCAGCAGGGCGACAGCCGGCTTGAACACGGTCGTGAAGGCGACCTGCAGCGGCACGACGAGCTTCGCGGTCTGCAGGGGGAGGGCGAGGGCGAAGTTCTTCGGCACGAGCTCGCCGAGGATCATCGACAGCAGCGTCGCGATGACGAGCGCCACGATGGACCCGACGGTCTCGACGACCGCCTCCGGTAGCCGCATCGCCAGGAACGGCGCCTCGAGCAGCGTCGCGATGGACGGCTCGAGCAGGTAGCCGGTCAGCAGCGTCGTCAGCGTGATGCCGAGCTGGGCGCTGGACAGGTGCGTCGAGGTGACCTTCAGCGCGCCGATGACGGGCGCGAGACCGGTCTCGCCCCGGTCTCGGCGGGCCTCGACGTCGGCGCGGTCGAGGTTGACGAGCGCGAACTCGGACGCGACGAAGACGCCGGTGCCGAGTGTCAGCAGGATGCCGCCGATGAGCATGACGACGTCGATCGGACTCATGATTCACCTCCCGCAGGGCGCGAGGGAGTGCAGCTCACCGAGTGAGCGGCGGATGAGTGAGGCGAAGAACTATTCGGGGGATCGTCCACAGTGGTGCCAATCGTACTGCGTGGTGCGCGGCCAAGCCGAGAATCCGTACAGAACGCGAGTCGCGCCTCCAGACCGGCCGGTGACCGCCTGGAGGCGCGACCCGCGCCCGACAGACCGGCCTACGCCGTGACGCGGGCGCGGTGGTACTGCTGCGGCTCGTAGTCGATCGCGACGCCGAGCTCGACGGCGGCACGGAGCGGGAACGCCGGGTCGCGGAGGAACTCGCGACCGATCATCACGACGTCCGCCTGTCCGGTGGCGACGACCTGCTCGGCCTGGAACGCCCCGGAGATCATGCCCACGGCGATCGTGCCGATGCCCGCGTCGCGCTTGATCGCCTCGGCGAACGGCACCTGGTAGCCGGGACCGACCGGGATCGGTGCGCTCGCGACGTTGCCGCCGGTCGAGACGTCGGCCAGGTCGGCGCCGTGCTCCGCGGCCCAGCGCGCGACCTGCGTGGTCTCGTCGAGGGTGAGGCCACCGTCGACCCAGTCGGTCGCCGAGAACCGGACGACGACCGGGTACCCGTCGCCGACCTCGGCACGGACGGCGTCGACGACCTCGAGCAGCGCGCGGGCGCGGTTCTCGAGCGAGCCGCCGTACGAGTCGGTGCGGTGGTTGCTCAGCGGGGAGAGGAACTGGTGCAGCAGGTAGCCGTGCGCCGCGTGGATCTCGACGAGGTCGAACCCGGCCTCGACCGAGCGACGTGCTGCGGCGGCGAAGGCCAGCGCGACGACGCGGATGTCCTCGGTCGCGAGCTCGCGCGGCTCGGCGTAGCCGTCGAAGGCCACCGCCGAGGGGGCGACGGTGCCCCAGCCGCCCTGGTCGGCGGGGACGGAACCGCGCGCGTCCTCCCACGGGCGGAAGGTCGACGCCTTGCGGCCGGCGTGGGCGAGCTGGATGCCGGCGGCCGCGCCCTGCTCGTGGATGAAGTCGACGATCGGCTTGAAGGCGTCACGCTGCTCGTCGTTCCACAGCCCGACGTCCTGCGGGGTGATCCGGCCCTCCGGCACGACACCCGTGGCCTCGACCACGACTGCACCGGCGCCGCCCTTGGCGAACCCGCCGAGGTGCACGAGGTGCCACGGCGTCGGGACGCCGTCCTGCGCCTCGACCGAGTACTGGCACATCGGGGAGACCCAGATGCGGTTGCGGACGGTCAGGTCACGGATGGTGATCGGTTCGAACAGGGCGTGCGTCACGCGGGCTCCTTCTCGACGGTCGTCCCGGCGTCCGCGAGTCCCTGCAGGAACGCGCGGAGCCCGGCGGCCGATGTGTAGTGGTGGCCGACCGCCCCGATCGCTTCCGCGCCGGCGGCGTTCTCGGCCCTGTTGTCCACGAACACCATCTGACCAGCGTCGATTCCCAGACGCGCACAGGTGTCGCGGTAGATGGACGGGGCGGGCTTCAGGACGTGCTCCTCGGCGCTGACCACGACGGTCTCGAACAGGGACCCCATCGGCGAGCGGCGGTACGGGTCGCCGAAGTCGAAGCCGGCGTTCGACAGCAGCGCGAGGCGGGTGCCGGCGTCGTGCAGCTCCTCGACGATCGCGAGCGTCTCCGGCTCGACCTCGAACCAGCCGGTGAAGTCGATCGCCCAGAACCGGTGGATGTCCGCGACGCTCCAGGTCCGGTTCGTCCGCTCGGCGATCGCCCGCCAGTACGCGACGACGGAGAGGTCGCCGCGGTCGAGGTCGTGGCGGAGCTCCTGGTAGACGGGGAACAGCTCGTCGGCAGGGACTCCCGTGGCATCGACCAGGGCGTCGCGGGAGGCGTGCGGCGTCCGGCTGATCACCTCGCCGTAGTCGAAGACCACCACGCGACCAGGCAGGAACAGGCTCATGCGCTCCACCGTAACGTGGCGGTCGTGAACGACTTCGTCCCCTTCGCCCCGACCGATGCCGCCGCCTGGACCACCGCTCCGCACGGGGAGTCCACGAAGTACCGCCGGGGTGTGCTCGGCGTCGCGACCGGCTCCGACCAGTACCCCGGTGCCGCGGTGATGGGCGTCGACGCGGCCGTGCACACCGGTGTCGGCATGGTCCGGTACGTCGGGCCGTCGCGGGCGTCCGACCACGTGCTCGCGCGGCGCCCCGAGGTCGTCTCCGGTGTGGGGCGGGTGCAGGCGTGGCTCGTCGGGTCGGGGATCTCGGCGGGGTCGCTGGACGACCTGGACGACACGACGGCGGACGGGTTCGCCCACGCCTCCGACGACGGGGTGCCGGTCGTGGTGGACGCCGGGGCGATCCCGCTCGTGGAGCTCGGGCCGCTCGCGGTGCTGACGCCGCACGCCGGGGAGCTCGCCGGCGTGCTCGACGTCCCGCGGGAGTCGATCGAGCAGGACCCGGCAGCCGCGGCGCTCCGGGCGGCGGCGCAGACGGGCAGCGTCGTGCTCCTCAAGGGCTCGGCGACGCACGTGGCGACCCCGGACGAGTCCGTGCGGCTCGTGGCGTCGTCGGCGACGCCGTGGCTCGCGGCCGCCGGCGCCGGGGACGTCCTCGGCGGGGTGCTCGGAGCGCTCGTCGCGGCACGGCAGGGTGCGGCCGAGGCGTCCGGTGGGGCGCTGTCCCCGTCGGACCTGGCGCACCTGGCCGCGTCGGCCGCGGTGGTGCACGGGATCGCGGCGCGGCGGGCGTCCGGCGGCGGACCGTTCACGATGACGGCGCTGATCGCCGAGCTGCCGGGTGTGGTGCGGGACCTGGTGGTCGAGGGCGACGCGCGCGGGTAGGCGGCGCGGCGGGCGGCGGCGGGCCGCGATCGGTGCGTGCGCATCTTTCGACATCCCACCCGTCGAACGACGCGTGCATCGTCGGATCATGCACACGCAGAAGGTGCGCGTGCATGTTTCGACATCCCACCCGTCGAACGACGGGTGGGATGTCGCTTCGTGCGTGTGCAACGTGCGACGCCAGCCCGCGGCGCGGACGCGACCGGGCGCAGCCGGGAGGCGCGGGGCGGGGC
>NZ_MJGN01000021.1 GCF_001865065.1 Curtobacterium sp. MCBA15_008
GAGTAGGACGCCGCCGGACTCAACGTTGCAACACCAGGGAACCCCTGACCATCCGTGGTCAGGGGTTTTCTGCGTTCACCGGGCGCTCGCGTGGGAACCGCGGAGCGCTCCGGCGGTTCTGCACAGCCTCGTGGCGGCCGGTGTGCGGCCGGTAGGATCGACGAGTCATGACTGCGCCATTCACCACCGCCTCCGGCTCCGACGTCCGTGTCCGCTTCTGCCCGAGCCCGACGGGCACGCCGCACGTCGGTCTCATCCGCACTGCGCTCTTCAACTGGGCGTACGCGCGGCACACCGGCGGCAAACTCGTGTTCCGCATCGAGGACACCGACGCCGCACGTGACAGCGAGGAGTCGTACGAGCAGATCCTCGACGCGCTGCGGTGGCTGCAGCTCGACTGGGACGAGGGCGTCGAGGCCGGCGGACCTCACGGTCCGTACCGGCAGTCCGAGCGCGCCGACGTCTACGAGGACGTCATCGCGAAGCTCACGGCCTCGGGCCACGTGTACGAGTCGTACGTCACCCCCGAGGAGATGGAGGCGCGCAACAAGGCCGCCGGCCGTGACCCGAAGCAGGGCTACGACAACCACGAGCGCGACCTCTCCGAGGCGGAGCGTCAGGCCTTCCGCGACCAGGGCCGTGAGCCGGCACTGCGGCTCCGTGTGCCGGACCGTGACCTGAGCTTCCACGACCTCGTCCGCGGCGAGATCACGTTCAAGCAGGGCACGTTCCCGGACTTCGTGGTGGTGCGCCCGAACGGCAAGCCGCTGTACACGTTCACCAACCCGGTGGACGACGCGCTCATGCGGGTCACCCACGTGCTGCGCGGGGAGGACCTGCTGTCCTCGACGCCGCGACAGATCGCCCTGTACGAGGCGCTGTACGAGGTCGGGATCGCCGAGTACATCCCGGTCTTCGGTCACCTGCCGTACGTGATGGGCGAGGGCAACAAGAAGCTCTCGAAGCGCGACCCCGAGTCGAACCTGTTCCACCACCGTGCCGCCGGCATGATCCCCGAGGGCCTGGTCAACTACCTCGCGCTGCTCGGCTGGTCGATCGGCCCCGACCGTGACGTGTTCTCGATCACCGAGATGGTCGAGGCGTTCGAGGTCACCGACGTCAACCCGAACCCGGCCCGCTTCGACCACAAGAAGGCCGAGGCGATCAACGGCGACCACATCCGGCTGCTCGACGCCGACGACTTCCGCGCCCGGCTCGTGCCCTACCTGGGCGCGTTCCTGGCCGAGCCGGCCACGGCGGAGCAGCAGGAGGTCCTGACGAAGGCGGCGCCGCTCGTGCAGGAGCGCATGCAGCTCCTCGGCGAGGCGCCGGCGATGCTCGGCTTCCTGTTCACCGCCGACGACGACCTGGTGGTCGAGGACGACGCCCTCGCCACGCTGAAGGCCGATGCCGGCGACGTGCTGCGGGCAGCGATCACGGCGCTCGAGCCGCTCGACGTCTGGACGACCGAGGCGATCGAGGGGGCGCTCCGCGAGGCCCTCATCGATGGCCTCGGCCTGAAGCCCCGTCTGGCGTTCGGTCCCCTGCGCGTCGCCGTCTCGGGTCGTCGCATCAGCCCGCCGTTGTTCGAGTCGATGGAGATCCTCGGGAAGGACTCCACCGTCACCCGCCTCCGCCGCCTCGCGGACCGCTGACGGACCGCACGGTGGACCCTGCTCCCACCGCCGCTGCCGGGGCGCCGGAGACCGCCGGCGCACCGGACGCTGCCGCACGGCTGACCGTCGACGTCGTCGTGATCGGTGCCGGTCCGGCCGGGCTGAGCACGGCGCTCAACCTCGTGCGGGCACGTCGGACGGTGTTGCTCGTCGACGCCAACCGCCCGCGCAACGCCGCGACGCTCCGCTCGCACGGCTTCCTCACGCGTGACGGCGTCTCGCCGCTCGAGCTCCGGAAGCTCGGGCGCGCCGAGGTCGAGGGGTACGCCGAGGCGACGGTCGTGCAGACCGTCGTTGACCGGGTGGCGCCGGACGGCGACCGCTGGCTCGTGCACGGTTCCTGGCGCGGCGCCGAGGTCGAGGCCTCCGCCCGCGCCGTGGTGATCGCGACCGGGCTGCGCGAGGAGTTCCCGGCACTGCCGACCCTCCGTGCGTTCTACGGCACCTCCGTGCACAGCTGCGTCGAGTGCGATGCGTACGAGAAGGCCGGCGAACCGCTCGCGTTCATCTGCGAGACGGACGACGTCGTCGACCGCGCGTTGTTCATCGCCGCGTGGACGGACGACCTGATCGTCTACACGAACGGCTCCAAGGCGCTGGACGAGGCAGGTCGAGCGCGGCTGGCGGCGCGGGGCGTGCGCGTCGACGAGCGGCCCGTGGAGGACCTCGAGGGGGACCGGTCCGGGATGACCGGCGTTCGCCTCGCAGACGGCCACGTGGAGCCGCGGACGGGCGGGTTCGTCCGGCCGCGCTGGTCCGCCGACCTCGACTGGGTGGACGCCGACCTCTCGCGCGATGCCGGGGGCCTGGTGGTCGTCGACCGCTCGGGCCGGACCGGGGTTGCCGGGCTGTACGCGGTGGGCGACGTGACGCCGCCCGGGCCGGAGCAACTCATCGTGGCGGCTGGACACGGGGCCGTCACCGCGGCCGCGGTGCACCGCGACCTCGTGGGTGGTCTCACGGACCCTCGGGATGCTGTACAGTAGTTGATCGTGCCCCGGGCAACCGGGACCGAAGGCCTCCGGGCCTTTGGGGTATGGTGTAATTGGCAACACAGCGGTTTCTGGTACCGTCGTTCTTGGTTCGAGTCCAGGTACCCCAGCACTCGTAGAACAAGCCCCCGGGAATCCCGGGGGCTTGTTCCGTTTCGCAGCAGGTCCGGCCGCGGACGGCACCGGCGCGACACGCCGAACTGCCGATCCGGGTCAGGAACGCGCGCGGCTCTCCCGGTACGCGACGACCCAGTCGACGTGCACGTGTCCGGACGCGTCCGTCGGGACGTCGTCGTCGTGGATGATCGTCTCCGCCTGCAGCGTGACCCGCATCGGCGTGGTCGGCACCGCACCGGTGACCGTTTCGAGCAGCTCGTCGTCCCAGAAGAAGCGCACGGCGTCGGCGGTCCACTCCACGGTGGCGACGTGCCAGTCTGTCTGCCCGCCCGGCACCACCGGCGGGTCCTCGGGCAGGAACGTCATGGCCTCGGTGTCAGGGTCGTAGCTGCCGGGGATCGCCGACACCGGCCGTACGTCGCCGGCCAGGTCGCCCTCGGGCCAGTCGATCTCGCCCTCGTTCCAGTCGCCGGAGAGCGGCCAGAGGATCATCACGAACTTGTAGCCGGGCACCTCGTCGGCGCGGTACCGGATCGACACCCGCTGGTGCGTGTACGCGCGGTAGCCGGCGGGCAGCACCGTTGCGACGAGGGGCTGCGACCCGCTGCTCTGCAGGTGGAAGTCGAGCACCGAGTCGTGCACGGAGACGACCTGGTCTGGCGCGTAGAGCCCCTTGCCCGAGGTGTCCCGCATGCCGCTGTACTCGGCCATCCGCGGGTAGACGCTGAGGAGTTCGCCGAGTCCGGCGTCGAGGTCGAAGTCCTGCGCGAGGTAGGGGACCCACCTCGTGCCGGCGGACTCGAGCGCTCCGGTCGGCATCGCCTCGGCCCGGGCGGTCGACCCCCCGGAGCGCATGGGGAGCACCACCGAAACGGTCCCGGCGACGGCGGCCACCCCGACGACACCGGCGATGGTCGCGCCGCGTCGCAGGAAGGACCGGCGCGTCGTCATGCGGTGGCGTGCCCCGGGCTCATGCTGCATCGTTCACCTCGTAGATCCGGACGCCGTCGCGGTCGTACCGGAGCGTCGACTCGGCGGCCACCGATCGCTCGATGGCGTCGACCTGCTCGGCCGTCAGCGTGCCCCGGGTGACCGCGTCCGCTCGCTGCGTCGCCGAGAACACGAGCCAGGCGTCGCCGCCGAAGTCGCGGTCCTGCAGGACGCCGGTGAGGTCCTTCCCGGTCATGCCCTCGGGGAACCACGCGGCCTCGCTCTGCAGCGAGTCCACCTGGCCCCAGTGCCGGAGGTAGTTCTCGTAGTTCCCGCCGATGATCGACGGGAAGCTGCCCACCGTCGTCAGGCTGTCGTCGGCGGCGAACCGGCCGTCGAGCCAGCGGGCCGCGGTCACGTCGGACGACGCAGTCTGGTTCGCCTGCTCCGTCTGGAAGGTCGCCCCCACGAAGAGGCCGGTCGTGACGGTCAGCACGAGTGCCGTGGCCGCGATGCGGAGCCCGCGTCCGTGGAACGCGTGGACGGCGGCGATCGCCAGGAACGGCGCCGAGAACAGGATGACGCGGAACTTCGCCTCGCCGCCGTAGCTCTGCCCGAGCACGAGCACGATCGGGCACACCGCGAGCCACAGCACGACGAGGGCTCGCCGAGCGTGTCCGCCGCGGACCATCCGCACGAGTCCGACGACCGCGCAGACCGCGACGAGTCCCGAGATCGCCAGGACGGCCCGGCTCTGCAGGGTCGTCGCGATCGAGGGGATCGCGATCGACGTCGATGCCGCGGTGACGTTGCTCACCGGGTCGAAGCCGGTGATGAGCCCGAAGTGCTCCTGGATGTAGTCGAGGTTCGGGACGAGGTACAGCAGGGGGAGCAGCGTCAGCGGGACCGCCAGCCACCAGGGCCGGAGGAAGCCGAGGACGAGCAACGGCACGAAGGCGGCGATGATGACGAACGGCGTGAGCTGGTGCGACGCCGTGATCACGAACTGCAGCAGGACGACGAGGACCGCGGCCGCGACGACCGCCGTGCGGGTGCGCGGTGCGACCGCGGCGGCGACGGGGCCACGGCGTGCGCGGAACACGCGGCCGGTGATCGTCGCGGCCCACCGGCCGATCACGTTCGGCGTCCCGCGCAGCACGGTGAGAGCGACGAGGACGGCAGCGAGGAACAGGAAGAAGGCGAAGGCCTGGGGGGAGTAGTAGTCCTGTCCGACCCAGTTCGCCGCGCTGAACAGGACCGCGGCGACGGTCGCCCACCGGCCGGTCGCGCCGAGCGCCCGGGCGATGCCGAGGACGAGTGCGCCGTCGGCCAGGGCGAACGCGAGCTCGGTCCAGCGCACCGGGTCGGCTGCGTCGAGGTGACCCGTCGCCGCCCCGAAGAACGCGCTGAACCCGAAGAAGCCCGGCCACCGGTTGTAGATGTCGATCGAGGGGTCGACCGAGCCGTGCTGCAGGATGTACGCCGTCACCGCGATGTGCTTGAACACCCACGGCGGGCGGGGCTCCGCGGCGACGAGGTTCGTCGTGCCGTACATGACGAGCACGAGGAGCCCGGACGACACCGCGCGGACGACGACGTGGTGGCGACGGTCGAGCAGGGTGACGAGCGCCACGACGAACACCATGCCGGCGCCCGCCCACCAGACGGCGGGCAGCGCGGTCAGGAGGCCCCACTCGCCGAGTCCCGTCGAGTCGGTCTGCGAGACACCCACGGCCCAGAGCGCGAGGCCGGTGACGAGGACGCCCGACGCGGCGACGGTGCGGACGAGGACCGCGGTCGGCACGGCGGCGCGCACCCGGGCCGGACGTCGTCCGACGCGAGCGGTCTGGACGCCCTGTCCGAGCGACACCCAGCCGGCGACGAGCAGGAGGAGGCCGGCGGCCGGGGCCGGGAACCACTGCTCGGTCCACAGCATGGTGAGACCGAGCACGGCGTCGATCGCCGTGCTGGCCGCGACGACGAGCGCGGCGCGACCGATCGGTTCACGGAGGCCGAGGAGCCGGACGACGGGCAGGCCGGGTACGACCAGGAGCGCGACGAGGACGACCACCGTCCGGAGCGGTCCGGACGCGTCGGCCGCGATGAGCGCGGCAGCGGCGAAACCGAGTCCCGCGGCGAGGAGGGACGGCAGCGGCGACGTCGGCAGCGCACGGGATCCGTGACGGAGCGACATCCTGGTGGGGGTCGTGGTGGCGGTCAAGGCGCGACCACCGCGATCGACTGACGCATCGAGCGTCCCTTCGGGTCGGGGCCGAACAGTGGCAGCGGCCGGCGGATGTTCCGGACGATAGCCGCGGCGGTCGGGGCCGCGGGAGGCCGCTTCCCGGGAAGTGCGGAGGCCCTGCGGCATTGCGGGTTCACGCACGCGTCGGAGCCCTCGTGCGGGCGAAACCGCACCGTTCCCGATGCCCGTTGACGCCCGCCGCGTCCCCCGGCGACGGTGGACTCGCCGGCCCCGCCCGTGCACGTCCCCGACACGAGACAGGCTCTCCCCATGACCGACACCATCCCGCGCTCACGCCCGTCCCGCGTGGTGCTCGAACGACCCATGTCGAGCACCGAGGCCCCTGCCTGGAGCGGTGCGGTCTGGGTCGGCGCGATCGACCTCACGGACGTCCCCGGCGACGACGCGGGCACGATCGGCCTGCGCGACGCCGCGGGACACGGCGCCGTCCGGCTGCTCGTGCGGGACGGCGTGGCGCCCCTCGGCTTCGTCGACCTGCCGGTGGCCGGGGAGACCGTCGCGGTCGACGCCCTCCGGGCCGCGGTCGCCGCGCTCCCGCCGGTGCCGCAGCCGCCGGTGCCGGTCCGCCTGCCGGCCACGAGCGTCGTCCTCTGCACCCGCGACCGCGCCGACCAGCTCCGCGGCGCGCTCGACTCGCTGCTCGCCGTCGACCACCCGGACTTCGAGGTCGTCATCGTCGACAACGCCCCGTCCGACGAGTCCACCCGCGAGCTGGTCGAGGCCCTGACCGACCCGCGCGTGCGGTACGTCCGCGAACCGGTCCCCGGTCTCTCGAGCGCCCGCAACGCCGGGGTGCGCGCAGCACGGCACGACATCGTGGCGTTCACCGACGACGACGTCGTGGTCGACCGGTCGTGGCTCCGTGCCGTGGCCTCCGGGTTCTCCCGCGGCGACGACGTCGTGTGCGTGAGCGGTCTCGTCGCGAGCGGGGAGCTCCGCACGCCCACGCAGCGCTGGTTCGACGAGCGGGTGACGTGGTCGCGGAACCTCGCCCCGCGCGTCCACCGGCTCTCCGCTCCGCCCGCCGACCGCCCCCTCTTCCCGTTCGCCGTCGGGGACTACGGCACCGGTGCGAACTTCGCGATGCGGCGCTCGGCCATCCTCGAGCTTGGGGGCTTCGACGAGGCCCTCGGCGTGGGAACGGTCACCGGTGGCGGCGAGGACATCGACATGTTCTCCCGGGTGGTGCTCGCCGGCGGCGCCCTCGCCGTCGAGCCCGCGGCGCTCGTCTGGCACCGGCACCGCGCGGACCTCGAGGCGCTCCGGGTCCAGGCGCGCGGCTACGGCACCGGCCTCGGTGCCTGGCTGACCAAGATCGCCCTCCGGCCCCGCACCCTCGGCATGGCGCTGCAGCGCGCACCGCGGGCCGTCCGGCACCTCGTCGTGGGGAGCGCCACCGACGGCACGACCGCGGACACCGCTCCCGCACCCGTGGCCGCGGGGCCCCTCGACGACGCCGCGTTCCTGCGCGAGGTCGGCCGTATGCGGTGGATCGAGCTCTGGTCCGTCGGGCGCGGGGTGGTCCGCTACGGGCGTTCACGTCGGACCGTCCGGGTCCGGCAACGCTCAGCGAACCGGTAGCACCGTCATCGCCGGGTCACAGCCGATCCCGAGGATGCGTCAAACCGCAGCTTCTCCGCACCCGGCCACACCGTTCTCGATCGGACGCGATCCCTCCGCGTACGGTCCTCGAAAAGCGCGCCGCCGGCACGCACGACCCAGGGGAGTCCCGATGCAGACAGGCCCGACAGTGCACCACCGGACGACCGAACCGGTGATCCCGCCCGCCGACGACCACTCGGTCCTCGACCGCTGGGCACGGGTCGTCGCGACGGTCCCGGAGGCGCCGGCGCTCGCCGGGGCCGGTACCGCACGGACCTTCCGCGAGACGGACCGGACGGTCCGGTCGCTGGCCGCCGTGCTCGGTGACGTGCTCCGGCCGGACGACCGATCCGGTGCCGGGGTCGGACCGGAGCAGACCGGTGCGTCCGTCCCGGTCGGGATCATGGCCGGGCACACCACCGAGACCGTCGTCGGCATGCTCGCGCTGTTCGCCGCCGGCCGCACGGTCGTCGTGCTCGACGACCACCTGCCCGAGGCCCGGCTGCAGCACGTGGTGTCGCTCGCCGGGATCACCGAGGTCCTCGCCGACGACGCGCGCACGGACCTCGCGGCCGCCGTCCTCGGCGCCACCGGCACGGTCCACCAGCTCGACGCCCTCATCGCCAGGGCGACGGACACCGCGACGGCGACCGACACCGCGACGCCGGCCGACACCGCCGCAGCGAACCGCCCCGGTGGCACCGACCCGGCGGCGATCGTGTTCACCTCGGGGTCGACCGGCCTGCCGAAGGGCGTCGCGATGACGCACCGGCAGCTCCTCCGGAACGTCGAGCAGAGCGCCGTGAGCGCGGCCTACCGTCCCGGTGACCTGGTCGGCGTCGTCCTGCCCCTCTCCTTCGCCGCCGGCATCCTGACCACGCTCGACAGCATGCTCAGCGGGGCCGCGGCGGTCCTGCTCGACGCCCGCGACCTCGGCACCGAACGACTGCTCGAGGGCATGGACACCGAGCACGTGACCGCCGTGGTCTGCACCCCGCACCTCCTGCGGTCGATCGTCTCGACGGTGAGCGACCACGGCCCCGCGACGGCCGACCCGCGTCGGCACGCCGGCGAGCCCACGCTGCACCCGGCCCTCGCGCGGCTCCGCTTCGTGATGACGGTCGGAGAGCCCATCACGGGCACCGACGTGCACGCCGCGCGCCCGGTCCTCGGCGACCGGACCGTGCTCTGGAACGGCTTCGGCTCGAGCGAGATGGGTGCCGTCTCGTACTTCCCGGTCGGACCGGACGACGAGGTGCCGGCCGGCGTGGTCCCCGCCGGGTACACGCCGCCGGGCAAGACCGCCCGCGTGCTCCGCGAGGACGGCTCCGTCGCCGACGCGGGGGAGACCGGCCAGCTCGTCGTTGTGTCGGACGGCATGACCGCCGGCTACTGGGGCGCACCCGAGAAGACGCGGGAGCACCTCGGCGTCGACGAGGACGGCACGCCGCTCTGGCGGCAGGGCGACCTCGCACGCCTCGAGGCGGACGGCTGCCTGGTCCTGCTCGGACGCGACGACGACGCCGTGAAGGTGCGCGGCTACCTCGTGGAACCGAGCGAGGTCGAGGCCGCGCTCCGCGCCGTCGAGGACGTGCACGACGTCGTCGTGACCGCGCTCGTCGAACCACCGGCAGTCACCCGGCTCGTCGCCTACGTCGTCGGTCGGCCCGGCCGGCGCACGCCAGCACCGGCCGCGCTGCGGCGGGCACTCCGCGAGCGCCTGCCCGAGTACATGGTGCCGGCGGCGATCGTCCCGATGCCCGAGCTGCCCCGCAACGAGCGCGGCAAGGTCGACCGGGCGAAGCTCCCCGGCGCCCCGTCGCTCGAGGTCGAGATGGTCGAGGGCGAGTACGACCAGTGGGAGCTCGTCGTCGGCCAGATCTGGGCCGAGGTGCTCGGGCTCCGCGGCGTCCACCTCGACGAGGACTTCACCGCGCTCGGCGGCGACTCGCTGTCGGCCGAGGAGATGCTCGCGATCGTGCAGGCGCGGCTCGGTGTCGACCTCCGCGCGTCGGAGCTCCTCGAACAGCCCACGCTGCGCGCCTTCGCCCGCCGCGTGCGGGTCGGCGCGAAGTCGCTGCCGAGCCACCCCGACGTGGTCAAGGTCTCCGAGGCGCGACAGCCCGGTCGTCCGCCGGTGTTCTGCCTGAGCGGTGCCGGCGCGCTCGGCCTGACGTTCCTCCCGCTCTCCCGCTACCTGCCGGAGCACGACGTGTACGCGTTCCAGCAGCACGGCCTGGAGCGACGGGCCGTCCCGGACTGGAGCATCCAGCGGACGGCTCGGCGCACGGTCGAGCTGATGCGGATCGTCCAGCCCCGCGGCCCCTACCTGCTCGTCGGGCACTCCCTGGGCGGCCTCGTCGCGCTCGAGGTCGCGAAGCTCCTCACCGAGGGCGGGGAACACGTCGAACACGTCGCGATCCTCGACACCTACCTGCCGCGCAGCAGCGCCGAACAGGCACAGCTGCACTTCGGCCGGATGCAGCCGACCCCGATCCGGAACCCGGCGCTCCGCGCGGTCAAGCACGGCCTCGACCGGATGGCCAAGCGGATCCTGCCGGCCGGTGTGCCGGTGGGCGAGGAGTTCGCGAAGCGGGTCCGCGCGTACGGGGCCGGTGTGCTCCGCTACGGCGGGCAGAAGGACTTCGACGCGCTCTTCGACCAGGCGAGCATCGTCACCCGGCGCCACACACCCACCCCCTACGCCGGGGCGGCCACGTTCGTGCTCGCGGACGGCAACCCCGACGTCGACGGCTGGGGCGACGTGCTCCGCGGGACGACGTCGACGGTGCGGATCGAGAGCGAGCACAGCTCGCTGCTGCGCGAGCCCCACGTGGCCGAGCTGGCCGCCGCCCTCCGGACCGCCTTCACGACGGACCGGCCGGGTTCCTGACCCGACCACGGGACGGACTGGAGGCGCGTGGCGACCCCGCCACGCGCCTCCAGTCCGTCCGACACCCCGACACACCCGTGCGGTGCGGCTTGCGGGTTCCCGTATCCCCGGTGGGGGGTCCGCAACCAGTGCCCGACCGCATTGACCAGCCCCGTCCCCCGGACGATGGTTGGTCTCAGCCCAGGGAACGGTGAACCACCCCGTTCCGGCGCCCACCCAGCGCCGCGTCCGTCACGACTCTCGTACGCACCCTGAACCCGACAGGAGCACCATGTCCGCCAGCACAGCCCGACCCCGAGACCCACGCGTCTCGGTCGTCGTCCCCGCGAGGAACGAGGCCCGAAACCTCGAGATCATCCTCCCGATGCTCCCGCCCGTGTACGAGGTGATCCTCGTCGACGGCAACTCGGTGGACGACACCATCGCGACGGCGCAGCGCGTCATGCCGACGATCAAGGTGGTCCAGCAGACCCGCAAGGGCAAGGGCAACGCGCTCGCCTGCGGCTTCGAGGCCGTCACCGGCGACATCGTCGTCATGTTCGACGCCGACTGCTCCGCCGACGCCGCCGAGATCCCGCGCTTCGTGCAGGCACTCGTCGACGGCGCGGACGTCGCCAAGGGCTCGCGGTACGCGCCCGGCGGCGGCAGCGACGACATCACGATCATCCGTGGCCTCGGCAACAAGGGGCTCAACATGATCTCCAACCTGCTGCTCGGCGCGAAGTACACCGACCTCTGCTACGGGTACAACGCCTTCTGGGCGGACACCCTGCCGACGATCGGCCTGCTGTCGTCGACGCTCCCGCAGCCGTCCGACGGCTCGATGCGCTGGGGTGACGGCTTCGAGATCGAGACGATCCTGACCTGCCGTTGGTCCGCCGCGGAGTTCGCGATCACCGAGGTGCCGAGCCACGAGAAGCTCCGCGTGCACGGCACCAGCAACCTCAACGCGATCAGCGACGGCATCCGCGTCCTGAAGTCGATCATGCACGAGCGTCGCCGCGCCCGCGAGGCGAAGGCCCGCATGCGCCTCATGCCGACCCCGGTCCAGGGCCTCGTGGTCCCGGCCGCCGTCCCGGCGATGGACGAGGAAGCGGCGTGACCCGCCCGACGGTCGCCGTCGTCATCTGCGCGTACACGCAGCAGCGCTGGGGAGACCTGCAGGACGCTGTCGAGTCGGCGAAGCGCCAGCCCGACTCGACCGAGGTGATCGTCGTCATCGACCACGAGCCCGAGCTGTTCCGTCGTGCTGCCGCACGGTGGCCGGAGCTCCGGGTCGTCGAGAACGCCGAGGACCGCGGGCTCTCCGGCGCCCGCAACACCGGCGTGGCCCTGACGGACGCCGACGTCGTCGCGTTCCTCGACGACGACGCCACCGCTGACCCGGACTGGCTCGTGCACCTCGTCGACGCGCTCGAGGAGCCGGACGTCGTCGGCGTGGGCGGCCGGGCGACCCCGTCGTGGCCGACCGCGACCGGCGCTGGCCCGTACCCGGACGAGCTCCTGTGGATCGTCGGCTGCAGCTACGCCGGCCTGCCCACCGAGTCGGCCGACGTCCGGAACGTGATCGGCTCGAGCATGGCGTTCCACCGTGACGTCGTCCTCGCCGCCGGCGGGTTCCGTTCCGGCATCGGCCGGGTCGGCAACCACCCCCTCGGGTGCGAGGAGACCGAGCTGTGCATCCGCATCGCCCGGATCCGTCCCGGCGCCCGGATCCGCTTCGAGCCGCGCTCGAACGTCTCGCACCGGGTCTCCCCGGACCGCGTGACGATGCGGTACCTGCGGCGACGGAGCTACTACGAGGGCATCTCGAAGGCCGTCCTCAGCCGTCGGGTCGGGGCCCGCGACTCGCTCTCCAGCGAGTCGACGTACCTCACCCGTGTGCTCCCCGGCGCGGTGCTCCGCGAGCTCCGCGGCCTCGGTCGCGGCGGGGGCCTGCGCGCCCTGGCGATCGTGGTCTCGGCCGTCTCCACCGTCTTCGGCTACGGGGTCGGACGCGTGTTCGGCACCGTCGTCGTCCGGGCTCCGGCGCCGGCCCCGGCGCCCGTGCAGCTGCCCGTCGCAGCACCCTGACGCGGATCCGTCCGCGCCCCACACCACCCAGCACCTCACGTACAGAAGAACGACATGCGAACGAACGACCCCGCCCCGAGTGCCACCCTCCGACGACGTTGGCGGGTGGCACTCGCGGTCGCGGCGGCCGTCGTCCTGGCCGGGGCGGTGTCCGCGCCGAGTCTCCTCGCCCAGTCCAGCGCCGGGGCGGCGACCACGGCGGACTGCAGCGCCGGCAAGGTCCTGACCGTCGTCGCGCACGCCGACGACGACCTGCTGTTCGAGGGGACCGAGCTCCGGAAGGACATCGCCTCGGGCCAGTGCGTCCGCTCGGTGGTCGTCACCGCGGGGGACGCCGGCAAGAACGCCACGTACTGGAAGGGCCGGCAGACGGGCCTCGAGGCCGCGTACGCGAACCTCGCCGGTGTCACGAACGCCTGGACCTCGTCGTCGGTCAGCGCAGCCGGCAAGACGGTGCTCACCCGCACCCTCACGGCGGCCCCGCGGCTGAGCCTCGTCTTCCTGCAGCTGCCGGACGGCAACATCGACGGGTCCGGGTTCGCCGCCACGCGGTACCAGAGCCTGCAGAAGCTGTACCAGGGCTCCATCACGAGCATGAACACCGTGTCGGGCGCGAACACCGCGACGACCTACACGCTCGCGCAGCTCAGGGCGACGCTGCTCGCGCTGATGAACGGGTACGCCCCGCAGGCCGTGCACACCCTCGACCACGTCGGCACCTACGGCGACGGCGACCACAGCGACCACCACACGGTCGCCTACCTCACCCAGGCGGCGCAGCAGCAGCTCGGCGCCGCGAGCACGCTGACCGGCTACATGGGCTACCCGATCGCCGACCGCCCGTCGAACCTCACCACCGCCCAGACCCAGGCCAAGGGCAACACCTTCTTCGTCTACGCGTCGCACGACGCCGAGACCTGCGCGTCCGTCGCGTCGTGCTCGTCGCGCCCCGAGGGCTCGTGGCTCAGCCGCGAGTACACCGTCGGAGCGCAGCAGCCCACCGACCCGGGAACGGGGACCGGCGGCTCGGTGGGTGCGGACGTCACCGCGCGCGCCACCGTCAGCGCGAGCAGCGAGAACCCCGCCGACGGGCAGACCGCGGCGAAGGCCGTCGACGGCGTGGCCAGTGGCTACCCCGACGCGCCGACCGCCGAGTGGGCGACCCGCGGTGGCGGCACGGGCTCGTGGCTCCAGCTCACGTGGTCGAGTCCGGTCACGCTCGGCGCCGTCGACCTCGCCGACCGGCCGAACGCCGACGACCGGATCACGGCGGGCACGCTGACCTTCTCGGACGGCACCACCGTCGCCGTGCCGTCGCTCGACAACGGTGGCGCGTTCACCCGCGTTGCGTTCTCGTCGCGGCAGGTCACCTCGGTGCGGCTCACCGTGACCGGCGTGAGCGCGACGACGCGGAACGTCGGGCTGGCGGAGATCCGCGCGTTCGCTCCGGGGACCTCGACGCCGACGCCGACGCCCACCCCGACGCCGACTCCCACGCCCACCCCGACTCCCACGCCCACGCCCACGCCGACTCCGACGCCCACCCCGACTCCGGGCGGGACCGACGTCACCGGGTCGGCGACGGCCACGGCGGCCTGGGACGACCCCTCCACCGGGCAGACCGCCGCGAAGGCGATCGACGGGGTGGTCAGCGGCTACCCCGCGAACCCCTCCGCGGAGTGGGTCGCACCGTGGGGCACGACGGGTGTCTGGCTGCAGCTCGACTGGGCGTCCGCGAAGTCCCTGGGCAAGATCGTCCTCTCCGACCGTCCGAACGGCGACGACCAGGTCACGAGCGGGACGCTGACGTTCTCCGACGGCAGCCAGGTGCAGGTCGGGGCGCTCCCGAACGACGCAACACCGTCGACCGTGACCTTCACCCCGCGGAACGTCACCTGGGTCCGGTTCACGGTCACCGGGGTGTCGGCCAGCACCCGCAACGTCGGGCTGGCCGAGCTGCGGGCGTACACGGGCTGACCGGTCCGCCACCGCACCGGCCCGACCGGTCCGGTGCGGTGGTGGACGGGACCGACGACGGACGGGAGGCGCGGTGCCGGCTGGCACCGCGCCTCCCGTCCGTCGTGGGCACGGCCCACGGCGTCGGCCGGGTGACGAGCGCACGTCCGGTCCGCAGGATCAGCGCGTGCGCGAGGGCGTACCCACACGCACGGATGTCGGATCCGGACGGCGGAACCCGGGGTTCGCGGTCCGGATCCGACAGCAGCGAAGAGCGACGTCGGTCCCCGGGGGAACCGCGGCCGGAAGGGCGGTGAGCGGGCTAGCGGCGCGCGTGCTCGAGCAGGGCGCGGACGACGCCGCTGACGTGCGGCCCGCGGCCGTACCGGTCGCGCACCCAGGCGCGGCACCGGTCGCCGAGGGAGAGGTCGTGGTCGAGACGGTCCAGCGTGTCGAGCACCGCGGTGGCGAGCGCGTCGGCGTCCGTCGGGTCCACCGTGGACGACGCCCACTCGCCGGACAGGATCTCGCCGGTGCCGCCACCGGCGGCGGCCACCACCGGACGCCCGGTCGACATCGCCTCGACGACGACTCGGCCGAAGCCCTCGGGCTCGATCGACGGGGCGACGACCATGTCGGCGGCGTGCAGGAGCGGGACGACGTCGTCGCGTTCGGGCAGGACCACCACCGAACCGGCGGGGAGTGCCGCCACGGCGCGCTGGAGGTCCTCGGCGTCGGCCGGTGCGACCGCGCCGGCCAGGACGAGCACCGGGAGTCGTCGGGTCTCGGTGGCGGCGTCGGCCTGGACCGGCCCGAGTGCGGGCGTGAGTGCGGGCGTGCGGGCGTGCAGCGCGTGCGACGGCACGACGGAGTGCTGGCGTTCGACGTCCTGCTCGAGGACGATCCGCCACGCGTCGAGCAGGGCGAACACCCCCTTGGAGCGGGAGAGGCGCCCGTAGTACAGGACGACACGGGCGTCGTCGTCGAGTCCGAGTCCGAGTCCGAGCGCGAGCCGCGCGCGCTTCGCGGCGGCCGGCGAGGCAGCGGGGAAGAGTGCGGTGTCGACGCCGTTCGGCACGACGGTGATCCGGTCGGCCGGGATGCCCACGGCGGCCCAGGCACGCGCCATCGCGTGGGAGACCGCCAGGTAGTGGGTCCGGCCGCCGGCGATCGCGCCGAGGCGGCGGTAGTTCGGTGCGTGGTGCAGGTGCACCACGAGCGGGACGCCGGACACCAGCGAGGCGACGCGGCCCCAGGGCAGGTGCTCCGGTCGGTTCAGCCAGAGGACGTCGAGGTGCGAACCGCGCAGGCGGAGTCCGTCGCGGACGAACCTCGCGGCGTCCCGCAGTGCGCTGCGGACGCCGAACGCGCGGTCACCGGTCAGGTGCAGGGGGACCCCGAGCTGGTCGTACTCGGCGCTGTCCGGTGTCGTGTCCGCGGGCCGAGACGGCGCGCCGTGCCACACCTCGACGTGGTGTCCGGCTCGGAGGAGCTCGCGGGTGTCCTCGAGGACGCAACGCTCGACCCCGCCGGTCAGGGCGAGGTCGTTCGTGACGACGCCGATCCGGAGGGTGCGGCGTTCCGTCGGGCCGGTCACGCCGTGCCTCCCTTGGCGATCCGGAGCCGCCGGATGAACCAGGGCAGGCAGCCGACGACCCCGGCGATCCGGACGATGTTCCACACCGTGTCCTGCGGCACCAGGACCGAGACACCGGCCACCAGCACGACGGCCGCGAGGACCAGGACCGTGCGGGCGCGGGGGCCGCGCCACTCGCGACGGTCCGGCAGCGAGCGCTGCTGGAGTGCGGCGAGCACCGCGTAGGCGAACACCGTGGAGACCGCGGCGCCGACGATGCCGAGCAGCGGGACGAGCAGGATGTTCGCGCCGATGTTCACGGCGCCGGCGATCGCGGCGATCACGCCGACGGCGACCCCGCGGCGCTCCACGAGCAGGAGCCGTCCGGTGGCACCGCTCGCGATGACCGGGAACGCCGTCAGCGCGACCACGAAGACCACCACGGTGAGCTCGTGGACGCGGTAGGAGGCCGGGGCGAGGATCGGCAGCGCGATCGGCGAGACGAGGGTCACGGCGAGCAGCACCGGTGCGAGCAGCAGGTACAGCTGGTCTCGTGCGTGCAGGGCGAGCTGGCGTCGGGCGACCGCGTCCCGGAGCGCTGCGAAGTGCGGGGCCCATGCCTGGTTCGTGAACGTCAGCAGGAGGATCACGGCGGACCCGACGACGTAGGCGATCTGGTAGCGGGCGACCTCGTCCGGGCCGAGCATGCGCTGCACGATGATGCGGTCACCGGCGTTGAGCACGAAGTACGACAGGTTGCCGAGCGCGATCGGGATGCCGAGCTTGAACGCACGGATCGTGGTGCTGCGGTCGAACAGGCCGGCGAGCCGCGGGCGGGTCGCCGCGAAGCCGATGACCATCGCCGCTGCCTGCGCGAACACGCCGCCCCACGCGTACGTGGTGGCGTCGGCGTGCACGAACGTCAGCAGCCCGAGGCCGATGATCGAGCCGCCCACCGAGGACAGCAGGCTCGTGACCGCGAAGACCCGGATGCGGTCCTGGGCGACCAGGATCGCGAGCGAGAGCTGGACGACGGCGGCGGGGAAGATCCAGAGCACGGCGACGAGCAGGATCGGATGCTCGCCGACGAACCCCGCCGCGTCGCCCCAGAGCGGGATGGTGGCGAGGGCGACCGCGGTGACGACGGCGGCGAGGACGATGCCCACCGCGATGAGGCCGCGGGCCTTCCGGTCGTCGCCGTCCTCCGCGCGCTGCAGGACCGAGGCCTGGTCGAGTCCGGCGACGGCGAGCACCACGAGCGCCTGGTACAGGGCGATCGCGGAGGCGAGCAGACCGAACTCGGTCAGCGGCATGAGGTGCGCGAGGACGGGGGAGATCAGCGAGCTGACGACGAGCTGCATGGACCAGACGACGACGTACAGCAGGCCGCGGCCGAACAGGACGGAGGCACCCTTCTGCACGGCCGTGCTGCCGGTGTCCGGCACGGTGTGGGCGGCTGCCTCGACCGCGGCCGCGGCCTCCCCGGCCTCCACCGCGGCGGTGGCGGCGGCGGCGTCGGTGCTGGCGATCGCGGCTGCGGCGGCCTCGGCGGCGTGCCGGGCTTCGCGGCGGGTCTGGGGAACGGTCACGAGACGCCGACCTCCGGGGTGTGGGCGTGCGGTCGGAGCTCGAACGCCTGGTCGACGAGGTCGAGCAGGTCCGAGCTCGTCGCCGTCGAGAACTTGCGGGCGAAGAGGTGGGGGATGGCGGTCGGGTCCGTGGTCCAGCGTTCGAGCAGTCGTCCGGCGTGCGCGATCCGGAGCCACGGCGGGCTCTTCATCTTCGAGCCGTCCCAGCCGATGAACCACAGCGTGTGGGCGACGTGCTCCTCGGCGAAGCCCTCGACGAGCGCCGGCGAGTTCAGGACGGTGGGCACGAAGGACTCGTCGGCGATCCACGTGCGACGCCAGAAGCGGACGAGGTCCGGACGGGTGTCCACGACGTCGACGACCGCGGCGGCGTGCTTCCTGCTGAGGACCTTGAGCTGCGACCCGCCGGTGAGGACGACGTCACGCGGGATGCGACGGGGGATCGGCAGGCGCAGCATGTGCTTGCGCCAGGCCCAGTGCGGGTACCGCATGCGGGCCACGCCGCCGCTGGCGCCCCAGGCCGCGTGCGGGAGCGGGTGCGGGATGAGGAAGGTCTGGTCGCGGTGGGCCTCGAGCAGTGCCGTGATCTCGGTGGGGTTCGCCAGCGGGTAGTCGCTGCCGGTGAGCACCGCCACGTGCGAGGCCCCGGTCTCGGCGAGTGCCGCGCGGTACCCGGCGACCTCGGCGGCGACGTTCTCCCACTTCGCCCATCCGGTCCGCTGCCGGGGGAGGAGCCGGACGCGGTCCGGCAGACCCTCCGTCATCGCGCGGTGGACGGCCTCCGGTGTCCGGGCGTCGACGTGCAGGAACACCGGGAACGGGTCGAGCGCCTCGACGAGTCGGCGGACGTGCTGCGGGTCCTCGTGGGCGAGGACGATGCACGCGAGCGCCGCGGGGGAGTTGGCCATGCTCCGAGTGAACAGGGCCGTCCGGAGGCCGACAAGGCGGCCCTGGCCGGGTGCGGGGAAGCGGCGGTTTCCCGCACTGGTCCGCGTGCGGGACGGTGCGCGAGCGGCGGCGCGCTGGTCACCGCGCGCAGCAGCGGGTGCCGGTCAGCGGATGCTGGTCAACGCCCGCGGCGGTACTTGGGGCAGTCGCAGAGCGCGCAGTCGGTGCCGCGACGGTAGTGCTCGTGCGCGTCCTGCGCGTGGCCGCACACGCAGACGGCCGTCTCCGTGGTGACGAGCAGCACCGGTGCGGTGGCTTCGAGCACGGATGTGGACCCCAACGTCATGCGTCCTCCTCGGCCCGTCCGGTACGGGCCACTGCACCGATCCTACGGCCAGGGAGCGCGCTGGTCCGCCGCCGCGGGGGTCCGCTGCGTCAGGGGGTCAGCCGCGTTCGGGGGGCAACGGCGTCGGGGGCTCAGCCGGCGTGGAAGCGGCCGGCTTCGACGTCGCGCCACCGACGACGGCTCCGGAACCAGGCGGCGGGCCCGGCCGGGAACCCGCGGAGCTCGTGGTACGCCAGCGACCGCGGCACGCCGGCGTCCGGCACCGACGGGACGGCGGTCTGCGGTGTCGGGACCGGTGCGCTCCCCGTCCGGAGTCGGCCGACGGTCTCGCGGACCTTCACCATCGCGGCCGCCGGCACGAGCCGCGCCAGGACCGCCACGTGGCGTCGGTCCTTCGCCGCGAGCGCGCACATCAGCGCCGTGAAGCCGACACCGTTGCCGTGCAGTTGCTTGTGCAGGTCCTCGATGGTCCGGCGGTGCCGGTGGTGCACGACCGCGCGGGGTTCGAAGCCGATGCGTCCGCCGCGCCACAGCGTCTCGACGAACATCGCCAGGTCCTCGCCGCCGCGCGCGGGGGAACCGGCGCCGAGCGTCGTGTCGAACCCGCCGACGGCGTCGATCACCGAGCGTCGGAACGCCATGTTCGCGCCGGCGCCGTAGGCCCCGATGCCGTACACGGCGAAGTGCTTCGCGACCGAGCCGTCGGGTCGGACGGCCTGGACCCGCGCGTGCCGCATCGTGCCGGTGACGTCGTCGGGGACGATCGTGACGGGGGCGAAGGTGCGCTCGCCGCTGAACCCGCCGTAGTAGGCCTCGTACCAGATCTGCGCCGGCGTCGAGAGCTCGGTGGGCAGGATCACGCCGGACACCGCGTCGAGTCCGGGTTCACGGACGAAGCGGGCCCCGAGTGCGCGGAGCCACTGCGGGTCGACGCTGACGTCGTCGTCGGTGAACGCGACGACCTCGCCGCGTGCGGCCGCGACCCCCGCGTTCCGTCCGGCGGACAGGCCGGGGCGCCGCTCGGTGACGAGTCGCACGTCGCGCCCGGCCAGCAGCGCCGGCAGCCGGTCGTCGGCGGGGACGCGGACGCGGTTGTCGACGACGATGACCTCGTGGTCGGGGTAGTCCATGTGCTCGAGGACGTCGAGCAGACGCCCGAGGTCCTCGACCCGGTCGACGATCGTCGACACGACGACGGACACCACCGGCAGGCGGTCGTCCGCCACGGGTTCGACGTCGGCGAGCACGGTCTCCCGCAGGGTCCCGAGCGCGCGGGTCGCGTCCGCGGGGTCGTCGGTGAGCAGGACGTCGAGCGTGCCGGTCGGGTGACCGCCGCGGTAGCCGATCACCAGCGCGGACGATCCGGTCTCGTCCGCGACGAGGCGGGGGAGCGGCGCGTCGAGGTCGACGTCGATCACGCGGCGGGGCGCGGGGACGGGACGAGCGGTGCTGGTGATGGCCATGGTTGGACGGTAGGTGCGGGTGCGGGCGACCGACAACGGCACCGCGGCCCCTGGCGGTGAACGTGCGGAACCCCGCACGGCCGGGGCCCGCGGCCGTCCCGACGCGTGAGCGCTCACCCAGGAAGTCACCGGAACTCCGGAGGTCACGCTCAGGTCACGGAGTTGATGCAACCGGTTGCGGAACGCCGGGAGCGGGCGTACGTTCCTCCTCCAGCGGGCAGCGTCGCCTGCTCCAGGCCGCGTCGTCGCACCCGATCGGCGCCCCCTGGTGATCTCGATGAGGAGACAACCTTGAAGACAACTCGCGCCAGGGTGCGCTTCGCCTCGGTCGCCGGGGTCGCCGTCATCGGCCTCGTGCTCACCGGCTGCTCGAGCGGCAGCTCGGCCTCGGACGACGCCAAGAACGGGCAGGACAGCCGCGGTCCGATCACGTACGTCCAGGGCAAGGACAACTCGAACGTCGTCCGCCCGCTCATCGCCAAGTGGAACAAGGCCCACAAGGACGAGAAGGTCACCTTCAAGGAGCAGTCCGACCAGGCCGACCAGCAGCACGACGACCTCGTGCAGCACTTCCAGGCGAAGGACGAGAACTACGACGTCGTGGACGTCGACGTCGTCTGGACCGCTGAGTTCGCCGCCAAGGGCTGGCTCACCCCGCTCACCGGCGACATGAAGATCGACACGTCGAAGCTGCTGCCGTCCACGGTGAAGACCGCGACCTACAACAACACGCTCTACGCGGCCCCGCAGACCTCCGACGGCGCACTGCTCTACTACCGCAAGGACCTCGTCAAGACGCCTCCGACCACCTGGGCCGACATGATGAAGGACTGCGACATCGCGAAGCAGGCCGGCATCGGCTGCTACGCCGGGCAGTTCGCGAAGTACGAGGGCCTCACCGTGAACGCCTCCGAGGCGATCAACGGCTCGGGCGGCTCCGTGCTGAGCAAGAGCGGCACGCCGGACGTCGACACGAGCGACGCCAAGGCCGGCCTGCAGAACCTGGTCGACGCGTTCAAGGACGGGAACATCCCGGCCGAGGCGATCACCTACCAGGAGGAGCAGGGCCGCACGGCCTTCGAGGCCGGCAAGCTGCTGTTCCTCCGCAACTGGCCGTACGTCTACAGCCTCGCCAAGACCGACGGGTCGAGCAAGGTGAAGGACACCTTCGGCATCGCCCCGATCCCCGGCGCGGACGGCACCGGCGCCTCGACGCTCGGTGGTCACAACGCGGCCATCAGCGTGTACTCGAAGCACAAGGCCACGGCGCACGACTTCCTGGAGTTCCTCGAGTCGAACGAGACGCAGAAGTTCTTCGCGACGCAGGGCTCGCTCGCCCCGGTCGTCGGTGACCTCTACACGGACTCCGAGCTCACTGCGAAGCTGCCCTACCTGCCGACGCTGCTCAAGTCGATCGAGTCGGCCGAGCCGCGCCCCGTCACGCCGTTCTACCCGGCCGTCACGAAGGCGATCCAGGACAACACCTACGCCGCGCTCAAGGGGTCGAAGAGCGTCGACGAGGCGATGAAGGACATGCAGGCGGCCCTCAAGACGGCCACCAGCAGCGGCAGTTAGCCGTCACCACCTGACGGACTGGAGGCGCGGTGCCATCCCGCACCGCGCCTCCAGTCCGCCATCCACTTGCGTTCCGACACCCCGGCAAGGAGGCCGTCACGTGTCAGCAGCAACCGAGATCCCCGCCGCCATCCCGAACCCCCAGGGCATGGAACCGAAACAACAGCGGCGCAAGGGCGGACTCAACGCCGAGCACGGCCGCTGGGCCGTCTACCTCATCGGCCCGACGATCGTGCTCCTCGCCATCGTCATCGGCTACCCCGTCGTCAGCGCGATCATCCAGTCGTTCCAGCTCGACGCCGGACTCGACAAGGCGACCGGCCTGTTCGTCGAGGGCGGCTTCGCCGGCGTCACGAACTACGTGCACTGGCTCGCGCAGCAGTGCGGCAACACCGCCTGCCCGCCCGGCAGCATCGGCTCCCAGTTCTGGGTGTCGATGGGCAACACGTTCTTCTTCACCGTGGTCACGGTGCTCGCCGAGACGCTGATCGGCGTCTGGATGGCCATCATCATGAACCGCAACTTCAAGGGCCGCGCGCTCGTCCGTGCCGCGATCCTCGTGCCGTGGGCCATCCCGACCGCCGTCACCGCGAAGCTCTGGTACTTCATCTTCGACGCGAACGGCGTGCTCAACCACGTGCTCGGCCAGCAGATCCTCTGGACGAGCGGCGAGTGGGCGTCGCGGTGGGCGGTCATCATCGCCGACACCTGGAAGACCACACCGTTCATGGCGCTCCTCATCCTCGCGGGCCTGCAGCTCATCCCGGAGGAGGTCTACGAGGCCGGCAAGATGGACGGCGCCTCGACGATCCAGCGCTTCATGCTGATCACCCTGCCGCTCCTCCGGCCGGCGCTCATGGTCGCGATCCTGTTCCGCGTGCTCGACGCCCTCCGCATGTACGATCTCCCCGCGATCCTGACCGGCGGCGGCGGTGGTTCGGGCAACGCCACCACCACGCTCTCGATCCTCGTGGTCGAGCAGATCCGGCAGGGGTTCAACTCCGCGTCGGCACTCTCCACCATCACGTTCCTCGTGATCTTCGTCGTCGCGTTCCTGTTCGTCCGGTTCCTCGGCGCGAACGTGGTGCAGACGCAGGCAGCCCAGCAGAAGGGTGAGCTCAAGTGACCCTCGCAGCCAACCGACCCCGGTCCTCCGCGCGCTCCCGCGACGTCGCCGTCGACCGTTCGCAGGTCCGCGTCCAACGTCACACCGGACCCCGGTTCCGGACCGGCATCCAGGCGACGGTCATCGCCGTCTGGTGCCTGCTGCCGTTCTACTGGATGGTGGTGACGAGCTTCCGCGACGTCGGGTTCACCTTCGACGCCACCCCCTGGCCGACCCACGTGACGCTCGACAACTACGCGACGGCGTTCTCGACCTCGCTCGGCAACCACCTCGGACGAGCACTCGCGAACAGCCTGCTCATCGGCGGCGTCGTGACGATCATCGCGCTGCTCGTCGGCACGAGTGCGGCGTACGCCCTGGCTCGCCTGGAGTTCAAGGGCAAGTCCCTCATCGCCGGCGCGATCCTCGCCGCGTCGATGTTCCCGGGCGTCGCGCTCATCTCGCCGCTGTTCCAGCTGTTCACGGACATCGGCTGGATGGGCTCGTACCAGGCGCTCATCCTGCCGAGCATCTCGTTCGTCCTGCCCCTGACCGTCTACACGCTCGCGTCGTTCTTCCGCGAGATGCCGTGGGACCTCGAGGAAGCAGCGCGCATCGACGGGTGCACCCGGGTGCAGGCGTTCCGGCGGATCATCCTGCCGCTCGCGGCGCCCGCCGTGTTCACGACCGCGATCCTGGCGTTCATCTCGTCCTGGAACGAGTACCTCATCTCGTCCCAGCTCTCGAGCGACGCCACCCAGCCGGTCACCGTCGCGATCGCGTCCTTCGCGGGGTCGCAGCCGCACCAGGAGCCGTACACCGCCGTGATGGCGGCCGGCACGATCGTGACGATCCCGCTCGTGATCCTCGTGCTCGTGTTCCAGCGGCGCATCGTAGCCGGCCTCACCGCCGGCGGCGTGAAGGGCTGACGGCCGTGGCACAGCGCGGACCCACCCGTCCCACCGCCCGCATCGAGGAGGCCCTCGGCTTCGTCGGCATGTTCGGTGTCCTGTTCCTCGGCGTCACCGTGTTCTGCGAGGTCACCGGGCGGCCGGCGCTCGGCTGGGCACTCACCCTGCTGGTGTGCGTGCTCGGCGTCGTCGCGCTCGACCGGTGGCGGGTGTCGGTGTTGCGGCGCACGGCCTCGGCGGACGGCATCGGGGGCGTCCCCGCGCCGGTGCGCCGGCCGGCGGCGGCTCCGTCGTCCTCGTCCTCGTCCCCGTCTCCGTCCTCGTCCCCGTCGTCGGGCGGACGCGTCCACCGGCACGTCGGTTGGGACGAACTCGCTCCCGCCGGACGTCGGCAGGCCCACGCGACCCGGCCCGCGCCAGCGCAGGCCGGCCCCGTCGGTGACGTGACGCGGCCGTCGGACGGCTGACGGGCCTCCCGGCATGCCGATGGGCATCCAGGAGATCGCGACCGTCACCGGCCTGTCGAAGTCCACGGTGTCCCGCGCCCTGCGGGGCATGTCCAGCGTCGCCGACAGCACGATCGACCAGGTGCGGCGGGTCGCCGACGAGCTCGGGTACGTGCCGAGCTCGGCGGCGGCCGGTCTCGCCACTGGCCGGCAGCGGGCCGTCGGCGTGGTCGTGCCGGTGATCGACCGGTGGTTCTACGTCAAGGCCCTCGGCGGTGTCGACGCGGAACTGCGCCGGGCCGGGTACGACCTGGTCCTCTACAACCTGGGCGGCCCCGGGGGAGATCGCGACCGGGCGTTCCGGCGCTCGATGCTCCGGCACCGGGTCGACGCGCTCGTCCTGCTGTCCCTGGTGCTCGACGAGACCGAGCGGGCCGAGCTCGAGCTCACGCGGCACCCGATGATCGTCATCGGCGGGCCGGCGCCGGGCCTCCGGAACGTCGGGGTCGACGACGTCGTGGTGGCCGGGATCGCCGTCGACCACCTCTGCTCGCTCGGACACCGGGACGTCGCCTACGTGGGCGGGCAGGACGAGGCCGGGATGAACGTGGCGGTGCCCTGGCTGCGGCGGGACGGGTTCGCCCTGGCCATGCGAGCGCACGGGTTGTCCGTGCGCGAGGAGTGGGTGCTCGACGGACGGTTCTCGTTCGCGGGCGGGGTGGACGCGGGGCGGGCGTTGTTCGGTGCGGCTCGCGGGCTTGGCGCGGGCGGCGGCGGGGGCTCGGGCGGCGGCGCAGGCGACGCGGTCCGGCCGACCGCGGTGTTCTGCGCCTCGGACGAGATGGCGCTCGGCGTGGTGCTCGCCGCACAGCAGGCCGGGCTGTCCGTGCCGGAGGACGTCTCCGTGATGGGCATCGACGGGCACGAGTACGGCGAGGTCGTGGGACTGACCACCGTGTCGCAGGACCCGGTCGCGCAGGGGCGGGTCGCCGCACGCGCGGTGCTCGCCGAGGTGGACGGCGCGGTGGCGGGGCCGTTGCCGGCGTCGCCGGCGCACCTCGTGGTGCGGGCGACGACGGCGGCGCCGCCGCGGGCGCGGTGAGCGCGGGGCGGCGGCGGCGCGGCGCGGTGAGCGCGTCGCGGCGGCGTCGCGGCGCCGGCGCGGTGCGCGCGCGGCGGCGGGCTGGGCGCTTCGCACAACCGAAGTCACGCGGAACCGCGCCGACGCGCGGTTCCGACGCACTTGTGTCGTGCGAGGCGAGGCGAGGCGAGGCGAGGCGACGCGACTCCACACCGCCGCCGCCTCCGCCCGCGCCGACCCCCGCCGCGTAGGGTCGCACCCATGGAGGTCACCAAGCTCGAACACGCCTGCCAGGTCCTCACCGAGGGCGACGCCCGCCTCGTCATCGACCCCGGGAACTTCACCCGCCCCGTCGACGTCACCGGCGTCGTCGCCGTCGTCCTGACGCACGAGCACCCCGACCACGTCACGCCCGAGCAGCTCGACCGCATCCTCGCCACGAACCCCGACGCCGTCGTCCTCGGACCGGCCGGGGTCGCCGCAGCGCTCGCCGAGTCCGCCCCGCACGTCACCGTCGAGGTCGTCACCGACGGCGACCACCGCACCGTCGGCCCGTTCGACCTCGCCTTCCACGGCACCCGCCACAACGTCATCCACTCGAGCATCCCGGTCGTCGACAACACCGGCGTCCTGGTCAACGGCGCACTCTTCTACCCGGGCGACTCCTACACGGACCCGGGGGTGCCGGTCGAGGTCCTCGCCGCACCCGTCGGCGCACCGTGGCTCAAGGTCGCCGAGATGATGGACTACGTCGCCGCCGTCGCGCCGCGCCGCGCGTACCCCGTCCACGAGGCCACGCTCTCCGAGGTCGGGTACGGCATGCACACGGGTCGCCTCCGCGACGTGGTGGAGCCCGACGGCTCGCTCGTGGTCCTCGCGCCCGGCGAATCCCTCACGATCTGAGTCGGTCCGGTCGACGGCCTGGAGGCACGGATCACCCGACCCGGTCGGCCCCTGTCCGGCCGTGGTCGGCCCGCCACCCGTCGTGGTCGCCTCGCTGACGCCGGTGGTCGAGGATCCGCTGGAGCGCGAGCGCGTCCCACGGCGCGTGCCGCTCGGCGTCGTTGTCGAAGTACACGTACGTGTCCCGCCCGGCGTCGACGTGGTCGAGCACCGTCGACGCCCAGCGGCCGAGCGCCTGCGGCGAGTAGCCGTCGTGGTAGGTCCGAGGGGCTCCGTGCAACCGGAGGTAGGCGATCGGCGCGCCCGTGTCGGCCCGGAGCCGTGGGAAGTCGCCCGCGTGCGAGTCGACGAGCGCGGTGCCGTGTCGTCGCAGGACGTCCAGGTGCGCGTCGGTCAGTCCGGCCGATCGGACCTCGAGTGCGTGGTGGACGACCGCGGCCGGGTCCTCGGCGCGCACGGCGGCGTCGGGGACCTTATCGTCGTGCTGCTCCGCGAGCCGGGCGGCGGCCCCGTGCGTCGAGGGGAGCAGCGCGAGGAAGCCGTCGAGCACCTCGGGCGTCGGCAGGAGCGCTTCGGGCAGCTGCCAGAGCACCGGTCCCAGCGTCGCTCCGAGCTCGAGCGGGCCGGACGCGAAGAAGTTCGCGAGCGCCGTCTCGACGTTGCGGAGCCGGAGCATGTGCGTGACGTAGCGGCCGCCCTTGAGCGCGAACCGGAAGTCGGACGGCACCGACGCACGCCAGGCCCGGTACCGCTCCGGCCGCTGCAACGCGTAGAACGAGCCGTTCACCTCGACCGTGGGGAACCGCTCGGCCGCGTACCCGAGCCACCGCCGCTTCGGCACGCCGACGGGGTAGAAGTCCCCGCGCCAGGAGTCGTACTGCCACCCCGACAGGCCGATGCGCACCACCACCGCTCCACCGTATGCCCGTCGCGGCATGACGGCACACCCGGGCGACACGCCTCGTTTTGGCAGAGCGAGAGGGCTTGTGCAATACTTGTCGAGTTGTCGGAACGGCCCCATCGTATAGCGGCCTAGTACGCTGCCCTCTCACGGCGGTAACGCGGGTTCGAATCCCGCTGGGGTCACCACAGGTGGCTAGCCTCCGAGTCCGACAACGAGGATGAGCCCCCGCTCCCGGGCGGGGGATTCCCATGTGACGGCCCCATCGTATAGCGGCCTAGTACGCTGCCCTCTCACGGCGGTAACGCGGGTTCGAATCCCGCTGGGGTCACACCAGCACGAAACCCCCGACGAGCTCCGGCTCGCCGGGGGTTTCGTCGTTCGTGCAACGGTCCGTCCCGCCCGGTCTCTGCCAGGCTGGGGCGGTGACCAGTGTGGTGCAGCTCATCCGATCCGACGCGCTCAGCGACGTGGCGGAGTACGCGTACGCCGCGACCGTCCCCGCCGGTACCCGGCTGGTGTTCCTCGCCGGCTCGTGCCCGCTCGACGTCGACGGCAGCACGGTCGCCGTGGGGGACGTCCGTGGTCAGGCCGCGCAGTGCGTCGCGAACCTGCGGACCGCCCTCGCTGCTGCCGGGGCGGACCTCGGCGACCTCGTGCAGACCCGGGTCCTCGTCGCGTCGTCGCGGCAGGCCGACCTGGTCGCCGCGTGGGAGGTCGTCCGCGCCGCGATGGGCGACCACGACGTCCCGAGCACCCTGCTCGGTGTGACCGTCCTCGGGTACGACGGCCAGCTCGTCGAGGTCGAGGCCGTCGCGGCCGTGGCGGACTGACCGATGACGACGGAGCGCCCACCGCACCTCCGCTGGGGGATGCTCGGCCTGGTCGCGCTCGGCGGCGCGATCGGCACCGGCGTCCGCGCCGTGCTCGCCGACGCGTTCCCCGCACACGACGGCCTCGACTGGGTGGTCCTGGCGATCAACGTCGTCGGGGCGTTCTGCCTCGGGCTCCTGCTCGAGTCCCTCGCCCACCGCGGTCCCGACCTCGGGCGACGGCGCACCGTCCGGCTGCTCGTCGGCACGGGTGTCCTCGGCGGCTTCACGACCTACAGCACGCTCGCGGACGACACCGCACAGCTGCTCGACGTCGGTCGGTGGGGAGCCGGCAGCGGGTACGCCCTGCTCTCCGTCGTGCTCGGTCTGCTCGCCGCCGCGATCGGGATCTGGCTCGCCGGACGGTTCCGACCGCAGCGGTCCGAGCCGGCGGGGAGTGCGCCGTGAACCCGCTCGAACTGCTCCTCGTCATGGTGGGCGGTGGCGTCGGGGCGGCGCTCCGGTTCCTGCTCGACGGGCTCGTCAAGGCCCGGGTGGCGCGCACGCGGCTCCGCGCGCTCCCGGTCGGGACGCTCGTGATCAACGTCACCGGATCGCTCGTCCTCGGGTTCCTGACGGGGCTCGCGCAGGCGGGAACGATCCCGGTCTCCACGGTCGCGGTGCTCGGAACGGGCATGATGGGTGGGTACACGACGTTCTCGACGGCGAGCGTCGAGACCGTACAGCTCCTCCGATCCGGCACGACCCGGCTCGCCGTCCTGAACGGCCTCGGGATGCTCGTCGTCTCGGTCGGCGCAGCTGCGCTCGGCCTCTGGCTCGGAAGGAACTCATGACCTCGGAACGCCCCGGCGAACTCGTCCTCGTCCGTCACGGAGAGACGGAGTGGTCGAAGAGCGGGCAGCACACCGGCCGCACCGACATCCCGCTCACGGAGAACGGTGTCGAGCAGGCACGCCGCGCCGGCCGGTACCTCGCCGACCGCTCGTTCGCGCTCGCGCTGTCGAGCCCGCTGCAGCGTGCGCAGGACACCGCGCGGCTGGTCGGGGTTGACCCGGAGCTCGACGAGGACCTGTACGAGTGGGACTACGGCGCGTACGAGGGACTCACGACCCCACAGATCAAGGTGCTCCGCCACGGCCCGTGGGACCTCTGGACCGACGGTGTGCCGGCGGGGGACACCCCCGGTGAGAACGCCGCCGAGGTCCGCGTCCGCGTGGAGCGCATCCTCAACCGCGTCCGTCCGGTGCTGGCCGAGGGGGACGACGCCCTGGTCGTGGCCCACGGACACGTGCTCCGGGCACTCGGCGCGGCGTGGATCCGCCTGGCGCCGCAGGACGGTGCCGTGCTGAAGCTCGGCACCGCGACCGTGAGCACCCTCGGGTACGAGCACGGCCGCCCGGTCATCGACTCCTGGAACATCCAGCCCCGCGACTGACCCGCCCCCACCCACCCTCCCTCTCGCAAAACGCAACCTCGGCGGTTGCTCGCAGCGCTATGACGCTGCGAGTAACCGGCAACGTTGCGTTTTGCGGGCGCGCCGGGCGCGGGGGCGGCGGGCGCGGGGCCGGCGGGGTCGTCAGACCGTGCGGATGCCGGTGGTCGCGCCGAGCGCCCGGCCCCGGCGGCGCTCGATGGCGCGCCCCACGAACAGGAGCGCCACGCTCACCAGTGCGCCGAGCGTCGTCTGCGCGATGCGGTCGAGCGCGAGGAGCTCCGGCGCCTCCGGCAGGCTGAGCCACGACACCGCGAGCGCGAGCGGTGTGAGGAACAGCAGCGTGACGGCGTAGTTCCGCGCCACGAAGATCTCGGCGAAGAACTGCCCGATCACGGCGATGACGACGATCCACCACGCCGACGGATCGAGCAGCAGGATGCCGACGGCGATGACCGTCCCGCCGATCGTGCCGATGAAGCGCTGGAACGCCCGGACCACGGTGTGGCGCTGCCGGAGCGCCGGCAGCGTGGACACGACGGCGATCACGGCCCAGTACGGGTGCCCGAGCCCCGGGATCACCGACGCGACGGCGCCGGCGACGAGCGACCCGACGACGTTGAGCCCGACGGTCTCCCAGAGCGCCGACGTGCGGAGGATCGCCGTCGAACGGTGCTTCCGCTGCGCGAGCGGTCGGAACCGGTGGGGCGCGTGCGGGTGGAACACCCGGCGGAGGACCGACCCGGACATCGCCACGAGCCACGCCCACGCCACCGAGCAGACGATGATCGTCGCGACGAGCGGGACATCTGCTGGCCGGAGCGGCACGAGCGCGGAGACCACGAACGCGAACACCGGGAAGATCGGCTGCGCGGGGATCGTCTGCAGCGCACTGAGCGTGCACACCGCGACGACCAGGACGACCACGAGACCGACCGCCTGCAGCCACAGCGGTGCACCGAGCAGTGCGACCCCGATGCCGCCGAACATGCAGAGCGCCTGCAGTGCACCGGCGACCCCGGTCGTGACGGCCCGCTGCCGGTAGGGCTCGGTGGCCCCGAAGATCGCGGTGAACCCGGCGAACATGGCGAACGCGGCGTACCCGGGCATCCCGAGGGCGATGAGCAGCGCGAGCGGTGCGCCGCCGGCGATCGCGGCGCGTGCTGCGCCCTCGAGGTTGACGGTCCGGGTCGAGTGCGCAGGTGTGGTCATGTCGCGACCATCTTCCCACCGCGACGGGTGTCGTCGAGTCGAGCCGCGCCTCCAGGCCGTCCGTCGCACCGCCCGCCGGACGCGACACCGCGTTGGTATACCAACCTGGTAGAGTCACCGGGACGCGCCGCACCAGCGGCGTCCGACGACGAGAACGAGGAGGCCGAGCCGATGGGAAAGACGCTCGCCGAGAAGGTGTGGGACGACCACGTCGTGGTCAAGGGCGAGGACGGGAACCCGGACCTCCTCTACATCGACCTCCACCTCGTGCACGAGGTCACGAGCCCGCAGGCGTTCGACGGCCTGCGCCAGGCCGGCCGACCCGTCCGTCGCCTCGACCTCACCATCGCGACCGAGGACCACAACACCCCGACCCTCGCGATCGACCGTCCCATCGCGGACCCGACCAGCCGCATCCAGATCGAGACCCTCCGTCGCAACTGCGAGGAGTTCGGCGTCCGGCTGCACTCGCTGGGCGACAAGGAGCAGGGCATCGTCCACGTGGTCGGCCCGCAGCTCGGCCTGACCATGCCGGGCATCACGGTCGTCTGCGGCGACTCGCACACCAGCACCCACGGGGCCTTCGGCGCGATGGCCTTCGGCATCGGCACGTCCGAGGTGGAGCACGTCCTCGCGACCCAGACCCTGCCGCTGAAGCCCTTCAAGACGATGGCGATCACGGTCGAGGGCACGCTGCGCCCGGGCGTCACCGCGAAGGACATCATCCTCGCCGTCATCGCGAAGATCGGCACCGGCGGCGGACAGGGCTACGTGCTCGAGTATCGCGGCTCCGCGATCCGCGCCCTCTCGATGGAGGGCCGCATGACGATCTGCAACATGTCGATCGAGGCCGGCGCCCGCGCCGGCATGGTCGCCCCCGACCAGACGACCTACGACTACGTGCAGGGCCGCGACCACGCCCCGACCGGCCAGGACTGGGACGACGCCGTGGCGTACTGGGACACCCTGGCGACCGACGACGACGCCGTGTTCGACGCCGAGGTCTTCATCGACGCCGACGAGCTCGAGCCCTTCGTCACGTGGGGCACGAACCCCGGGCAGGGCGTCTCGCTGTCGGAGAACGTGCCCTCGCCTCTCGACTTCGAAGACCCGAACGACCAGGCCGCCGCGCAGCGGGCCCTCGACTACATGGACATCGCCGCCGGCACCCCGATGAAGGACATCGCCGTCGACGCGGTGTTCATGGGGTCGTGCACGAACTCGCGCATCGAGGACCTGCGGGCGTTCGCGTCGATCATCCAGGGCCGCAAGAAGGCCGACGGTGTCCGGGTCATGGTCGTGCCGGGGTCCGCCCGGGTCCGGCTCGAGGCCGAGGCCGAGGGGCTCGACGTCGTCATCAAGGAGTTCGGCGCCGAGTGGCGGTTCGCCGGCTGCTCGATGTGCCTCGGCATGAACCCCGACCAGCTGGCACCGGGGGAGCGCTGCGCGAGCACCTCGAACCGCAACTTCGAGGGGCGCCAGGGCAAGGGCGGGCGCACCCACCTGGTGTCGCCGCTCGTGGCCGCAGCGACCGCGGTGCGCGGGACGCTGTCCAGCCCGTGGGACCTGGAGACCGACGACTCGCTGGCGTCGATCACCGGCCGATCCGACGCGACGACCACCGCTACCGAGGGGACCTTCTGATGGACAAGATCACCACCGTCACCGGCATCGCCGCCCCGCTGAAGCGGTCGAACGTCGACACCGACCAGATCATCCCCGCCGTCTACCTCAAGCGGGTCACGAAGACCGGCTTCGAGGACGCCCTGTTCTCCGGCTGGCGGCAGGACCCCGCGTTCGTGCTGAACCAGCCCGAGTACCAGGGCGCGAAGGTGCTCGTCGCCGGTCCCGACTTCGGTACCGGTTCGTCGCGCGAGCACGCGGTCTGGGCGCTCCGCGACTTCGGCTTCGCGGTCGTGATCTCGCCCCGCTTCGCCGACATCTTCAAGGGCAACGCCGGCAAGCAGGGCCTGGTCACCGCGATCGTGACCGAATCGGAAGTCGAGCGGCTCTGGGCCGAGATCGAGCGGAACCCGGGGGTGTCGGCGACCGTCGACCTCAAGGCGCAGCGCGTGTCCCTCGGCGCGGTGGACGTCCCCTTCGAGATCGACGCTTACACTCGTTGGCGGTTGATGGAAGGGCTCGACGACATCGGGCTCACCCTCCGTGACGAGACCTCGATCACGGAGTTCGAATCCCGCCGCTCCAGATGGCGGCCGAAGACATTGCCGGTGAAGTAGTGAACTCTCTCGTACAGGACGCAGCGGCCGCAGGGGCGCGCGTGGGCCTCAAGTCGGACGAGATCGTCATCCGCGGGGGCAAGCCGCTCGTGGGGCGCATCGAGGTCCGCGGGGCGAAGAACCTCGCGACCAAGGCCATGGTGGCGTCGCTGCTCGGTGACACCCCGTCGATCCTCAAGGACGTCCCGGACATCTCCGACGTCAAGGTGGTCCGCGGGCTGCTCGAGGTGCACGGCGTGCGCATCACCGATCCTGCACGAGGCGAGCTCATCCTCGACCCGTCGAACGTCGAGTCCGCGCACTTCGCCGAGATCGACGCCCACGCCGGCTCGAGCCGCATCCCGATCCTGTTCTGCGGCCCGCTGCTGCACAAGCTCGGCGAGGCGTTCATCCCCGACCTCGGCGGCTGCCGCATCGGCGACCGCCCGATCGACTTCCACCTCGACGCCCTCCGGGCCATGGGTGCCGTCGTCGACAAGCAGGTCAACGGCATCCACCTCACCGCACCGGACGGCCTCAAGGGCGCCTACATCGAGCTGCCCTACCCGAGCGTCGGCGCGACCGAGCAGGTCCTGCTGTCCGCGACCCTCGCCGAGGGCGTCACCGAGCTGCGGAACGCGGCCATCGAGCCCGAGATCATGGACCTCATCGCGATCCTGCAGAAGATGGGCGCGATCGTGTCCGTCGAGCCGAACCGCGTCATCTTCATCGAGGGCGTCACGTCCCTCCGGGGCTACACGCACCGCGCGATCAACGACCGCAACGAGGCCGCCAGCTGGGCCTCTGCCGCACTCGCGACCAACGGCGACATCTTCGTCGAGGGCGCGAAGCAGCAGGAGCTCATGACGTTCCTCAACGTCTTCCGCAAGGTCGGCGGCGGGTTCGACATCCAGGAGGACGGCATCCGGTTCTACCGCGAACTGGAGACCCTCAAGCCCGTCGTCATCGAGACCGACGTGCACCCCGGCTTCATGACGGACTGGCAGCAGCCGCTCGTCGTCGCCCTCACCCAGGCGGAGGGCCAGAGCATCGTGCACGAGACCGTGTACGAGAACCGCTTCGGCTTCACCGACGCGCTCAACGAGATGGGTGCGGACATCGTCGTGCACAAGGAGGGGCTGCCCGGTCACGACCGTCGTGTCGCCCGCCGTCCGTTCGAGCAGGCCGCGGTCATCACGGGTCCGACGACGCTGCACGCCGCGAACGTGCGCGTCCCCGACCTGCGGGGTGGCTTCAGCCACCTCATCGCGGCGCTCACCGCCGAGGGCGAGTCGCACATCACGAACGTCGGCATCATCAGCCGCGGCTACGAGCACTTCATCCCGAAGCTGCGGAAGCTCGGGGCCGACTTCGACTTCGCAGGCTGAGCGCGGTGTCCGCTGCTTCGCCGGCTCCCGGCGACGACCCGTCGCGTGACGGCGGCCTGGAGGCGCGGCGCGCGTCCGCCTCGGACGTCGCGACCGGCGTGCCCGTGCGTGGGCGCCGGTGGCGACGCGGTGAGCTGAACACGGCCTTCCGCATCGTCGCGTCGGTGGTCATCCCCACCTTCCGGTTCTCGGCCCGCTACCACTGGCACGGCCCGAACCGCCTGCCGGCGGACGAGGCGTTCGTGCTCGCGCCGAACCACTTCACCAACATCGACCCCCTCGTGGTCGGCACCGCGGTGTACCTCAGCAAGCGGGCACCCCGGTTCCTCGCGAAGGCGTCGCTGTTCCGGGTGCCGGTCGTCGGCAAGCTCATGTCCGGCATGGGGCAGATCCCGGTCGAACGGTCGGGTCGGACCCGCCTGAGCGACCCCCTCGGCGGCGGACGCTCGCTCGTCGAGCAGGGCGGCGCGATCATCGTCTACCCCGAGGGGACGCTCACGCGCGACCCCGACCTGTGGCCGATGCGCGGCAAGACCGGCGCGGTCCGGATCGCCCTCGAGAACGACGTGCCGCTCATCCCGATGGCCCACTGGGGCACGCAGAACATCATGGCGCGGTACGGCAAGCGGCTGCGGCTCTTCCCACCGTCCCGCGTCGACGTGATCGTCGGCGACCCCGTCGACCTCTCGGCGTACCGCGGCCGTCCGATCGACCAGCAGATGCTCGGCGAGGCGACCGAGCTCGTCATGCGCCACATCACCGCGCTGCTCGAGCAGTTGCGCGGCGAGCAAGCGCCCACGACCCGCTGGGACCCGGCGGCGAACAACCAGAAGGAGACCGGCCGGTTTGAGTGACCAGGGACCGGGCCTCCGCCCGCACGAAGCCCATCCGGACCCCGCCGTCGCGGCACCCGGGGCGTTCGACACGGCTGCGATCCGCGTCGTCATGCAGTCGACCGACAAGCCGCGCGTCGCCGTCATCGGTGCCGGCAGCTGGGGGACCACCTTCGCGAAGGTCCTCGCCGAGGGCGGTGCGACCACCGTCGTGTGGGCCCGGCGCCCCGAGGTGGCGCGCGAGATCACCGAGACCAAGCGCAACTCCGAGTACCTGCCGGGCATCAACCTGCCCCGGACGCTCACCGCCTCGACGTCGCTCGAACGGGTGCTCGACGGCGCCTCGCAGGTGTACGTGTCGGTGCCCTCGCAGACGCTGCGCTCGAACCTCGCCGCGATCCGTGAGCTGCTGCCGGCCGACGTGCCCGTGGTCAGCCTCATGAAGGGCGTCGAGAAGGGCACCGGTCTCCGCATGAGCGAGGTCCTGCTCGAGGGGCTCGGCATCGACCAGGACCGCATCGCCGTTGCGAGCGGCCCGAACCTCGCGCTCGAGATCGCCCGGCGGCAGCCGACCGCCGCCGTGGTGTCGTCGTCGTCCGCCGAGACCGCGACGGCCGTCGCCGCCGTCGCGACCAACCCGTACTTCCGGTCGTTCATCAACACCGACGTCATCGGCACCGAGTTCGGCGGCGTGCTGAAGAACCTCATCGCGGTCGCCATCGGCATCGTCGACGGCGTCGGGTACGGCGAGAACACGAAGGCGTCGATCATCACCCGCGGCCTCGCCGAGATGACCGACTTCGCGGTGTCGCTAGGGGCTCAGCCGTCCACGCTGTCCGGACTCGCGGGCCTCGGCGACCTCATCGCCACGTGCCAGTCGCCGCTGTCGCGGAACAACACCGCCGGGCGGCTGCTCGGGCAGGGGTACCGCTTCGACGAGGTCGTGCGGCAGATGAACCAGACCGCCGAGGGTCTCGCGTCGGTCGCCCCGATCCTCGAGCTGGCCGCGGCGAACGGCGTCGACATGCCCATCGTGGGCCAGGTCGCCGAGGTCCTCGCCGGTAGGCTCGATCCGCGCAACATCGCGCCGCACCTCACCGAGACCGACGAGCCCCAGGGCGAGTGAGCGGTCCGACCGTGCCGACGATCTCCGAGGGGACACCCATGTCAACGACCACCGTCGCCGTGCTCTTCGGCGGACGCTCCAGCGAGCACGAGATCAGCTGCGTGACGGCCGGCGGGATCATGGACGTCGTCGACCGTGCCGAGTACGACCTCGTGCCCATCGGCATCACCAAGGACGGCGCGTTCACGCTGCAGTCCGACGACCCGACGCAGTGGACCCTCCGCGACGGGGTCCTCCCGACCGTGCCGGACAACGGCACCCGTGTCGCGTTCCCGACCTCTCCGGCGAGCAACGAGCTCGTCGTGTCGTACCCGGACGGCACCGTCACGGGAATCGCCGTCGACGTGGTGTTCCCGATCCTGCACGGTCCGTTCGGCGAGGACGGCACGATCCAGGGCCTCCTCGAGATCGCCGGCCTGCCCTACGTCGGCGACGGGGTGCTCGCGAGCGCCCTCGCGATGGACAAGCACGTCGCCAAGGCCGTGCTCGAGCACGCCGGACTCCGTGTCGCGCCGTGGACGACCGTCCTCCGCCGCGAGTGGGCGGCCGACCCGGTGGACGTCGCCGAGACGATCGCCGCGCACGGGTGGCCGCTCTTCGTGAAGCCCGCTCGCGCCGGCTCGAGCATGGGCGTGTCCCGGGTCGACGAGCCGTCGCAGCTCGGGGCCGCGATGGACCTGGCGTTCGAGCACGACTCGAAGGTGATCGTCGAGCCGCGGGTGATCGGCCGCGAGGTCGAGGTGGCCGTGCTCGAGGGCCGCGACGGTGTGCCGAGGACGAGCCTGCCCGGCGAGATCGTCGTCGCGGAGGACGGCTTCTACGACTTCGCGTCGAAGTACCTCGGCGGGGACGAGTCGCTGCTCTGCCCGGCACCCCTGACCGAGGCGGAGACGGACGAGATCCGCTCCATCGGTGCCCGCGCGTTCGAGGCGATCGGCGGCGCCGGGCTCGCCCGCGTCGACACCTTCCTGACCGACGACGGGTTCGTCGTGAACGAGGTCAACACCATGCCCGGGTTCACGCCGCTGTCGATGTACCCGCGCTGCTGGGCGGCGTCCGGGGTGTCCTACGGCGAGCTCGTGACGGAGCTCATCGAGCTGGGGCGGGCCGCCGTCCGCTGAGGCCGTTCGGCTCGTCTGCCCGAGTTTGACGCCCGTCGGGCCGAGTCTCGCCGAGTTTTCGCGCTGAGCGACACTTCTCGCGCCGCGACACCCGAGAAGTGTCGCTGAGCCCGAATCTCGGGTGGCCGGAACCGAATCTCGGGCCAGTCAGCCCTGCACGTCCGACGGGTCGAGGCACTTGTGCCCGTCCTTCGGCAGGCTCGACACCGCGTCGGTGACGTCCTGGATCACCTGGCTCGTCGTCTTCGTCGAGTCGATGACGACCTGTGCTGCGGGGGACCGGCCGAACGTGGTGTACACGACCTGCTTGCCGCGGTCGTCCCGGATCCAGTCGACGCCGCTCAGCGAGAAGCACGGCAGGTCGGACACCGTGGGGACGGCCACGCCGCAGTGGTAGATCGCGACCTCCGGGTCGCCCCACGCGGCAGTCGACTGCGCGTTCGTGTTCCGCAGGTCGAACTTGGTGTCGACCGCGGCCGGCAACCGCACCTGGACGTCTGCGCACGCGGCAGCGTTCGCCGAGGGGGCCGGGGACATCGCGACGGCGTTCGTGCAGCCCGTGAGTCCCGCAGCGACGGCGAGCACGACGGCCGCGAACGCGATCTTGCGGGTGGGGCGGCGCACGGTGTCCATCGACGTCCAGGCTACCGTTCTCGTGTGGACGCGACGTACGACGACGCCTGGGCCGGACCGACCGTGGGGGAGCTCGGCGAACTCGTCGTCCTCGACCGCATCGTCCGGCGGTTGCCCGCTGGGACGCCGGTGCTCGGCCCCGGTGACGACTGCGCCGTGGTCGCCGCTCCCGACGGCCGCTTCGTGGTGACGACGGACATGATGGTGCACGGCCCGGACTTCCGGTGGGCGTGGTCCTCGCCGGAGGACGTCGGCTGGAAGGCCGCCGCGACGAACCTCTCCGACGTGGCCGCGATGGGCGCCGTCCCGAGCGGCCTCGTGATCGCGCTGGCCGCGCCGCGGGACACCCCGGTCGCCGTCCTCGAGTCCTTCGCCGACGGCGTCCGGCTCGCCGTCGCGGCCCTCGCACCCGGGTGCGGGGTCGTCGGCGGCGACCTGTCGACGTCGGCCACGTTCACGGTGTCGGTGACGGCCTTCGGCGACCTCGGGGGGCGGCCGCCGGTGCTCCGGTCGGGAGCCCGCGTCGGGGACGTCCTCGCGGTGTCGGGCGAGCTCGGTCCGGCTGCGCGGGGGTTGTCCCGGCTCTTCCGCGAGGGCGTGGACGACCACGGCGAACCCTCGCGCGCTGCGGTGCTCGCGAGCGGTGCCGATGCCGACCCGGACGTGCAGCGGCAGCGTCGACCGGTCCCACCGATCGCGGACGGGCCGCTCGCCGCCCGGGTCGGGGCGACGGCGATGCTCGACCTGTCCGACGGGCTGGCGATCGATGCCGGACGGCTCGCCCGTGCCAGCCGGGTGACGCTCGCGCTCGAAGGTGCCCTCGATGACATCGCGCTGCACGGGGGCGAGGACCACGGCCTCCTCGCGACCTTCCCGGCGGACGCCGTGCTGCCGGGGGGCTTCCGGCGCATCGGTGTCGTGCACGAGCGCGCCGATGCCGATCTCGTGCGCGACGGCGCACCGGTGCCGACCACCGGGTGGGACCCCTACGCCGACTGGGACGGCGCTGCCGGCTGACGCCGCGCGTGGGCGTCGTGCGCGGATACCGTCCGCGCGTCGTGCGTCCGTGACCGTGACCGTGACCGTTGCGTGCGTGACCGTTGCGTGCGCATCGCGCGACGTCGCACGCGTCGTTCGACAGGTGCTTCGTCGGAACATGCACACGCACGGGATGCGTGCGCATCGTGCGACGTCCCACGCGTTGTTCGACCGGTGCTTCGTCGGAACATGCGTGTACATGTTTCGACACCACGACACCACGACACCACGACACGACGCGCCGACGCGACGACACGTGACGCCGCGGGCACCGCGCTGCGGACGGACGCGGGTCAGACCGCGGGGACGACAGCCTCCCACGCCACCGTCTCGCCGTAGCTCCGCTTGCTGAACGGCTCGAGCCCCGCCGGCCACGCCGGCTCGGGGGAGCGCTTGCTCCGCTCGACGATCACCACGGCGTGCTGCGTCAGCTTCGGCGCCAGCGCCTCGAGCACCTCGGCGAGCTCGTGTTCGGTGACGTCGTACGGCGGGTCGATGAACACGAGGTCGAAGGTCCGCACGGTGCTCCGCAGGTACCCGAGCACCGGCTGCGGCTGCACGTCGATCCGCACACCGGGCACGCGCTGCTGCACGGCCTTCGCGTTCGCTCGGCACGCCTGCGCCGCGGCCGAGGCCCGGTCGACGAGCACGACCTCGACCGCCCCGCGCGACGCCGCCTCGAGCCCGAGGGCCCCCGTGCCCGCGTACAGGTCCGCCACGGACGTGTCGTCGACGAGCCCGCGCGCCTCGAGCGACGAGAACAGCGCCTCGCGCACGCGGTCGCTCGTCGGCCGCGTGCCCGACTTTGGCACGCGGAGCGTCGTGGAGCCGGCTGCACCGGCGATGATGCGGGTCATGCAGCCACCGTAGCGGGCCGCAGGCCGCCTCCAGGAGTTGTCCACAGCCCGACCTGGAGGCGCGTGGTGCGTCGGTCCCGCCGGGTACCGTTGGCGTGTGGTCACGACCGGAACGACAACCGAGCCGGCGGTGCCGGACCTCGGTCCCGCACCGCTCGACGCGCGGCTGGCGAACGTCCTCGGCGGGCGGACGGCGAACGCGATCGAGAAGGCGTTCGGCTACCGCACCGTTGGTGAGTTCCTCGAGCACGCGCCCCGGCGGTACGCCGAGCGCGGTGCACTGACAGCGCTCGACTCGCTCGCGATCGGCGAGTCCGTGACGATCGTGGCCGAGGTCGTCGACGTCCGCGAGCGCACGATGCGTGCTCGCCGCGGGTCCATCCTCGAAGCGAAGATCGGCGACGGCAAGGGGCTCCTGACCCTCACGTTCTTCAACCAGGGCTGGCGCACGAAGGACCTCGTGCCCGGCGCCCGGGGCATCTTCTCGGGCAAGGTCGGGGACTACCGCGGCGCCCGGCAGCTGGCGCACCCCGACTACGAACTGTTCGACCGCGACGACCCTCGTGCGACGGCGGATCCGGAGTCAGAAGAGGCCATCCGGTTCTCCCGCCAGCCGATCCCGATCTACCCGGCGACGTCGACGCTGACCTCGTGGCAGATCGCGAAGTCCATTGCCATCGTGCTCGACACGCTCCCGGACGTCCCCGACCCGATCCCGGCCCGTGTCCGCAACCGGCTCGACCTCGTGCCGTTCCGGCGCGCGCTCGAGCTCCTGCACCGTCCCGAGAAGGTCGCCGACTTCAAGCGCGCCCAGGACGCCCTCCGCTACCGCGAGGCGTTCGTGCTCCAGACCGCACTCGTCCAGCGGCGCATCGCCTCCCGGGCGACCGCAGCGACCTCCCGATCGGCGTCGCCCGGCGGGATCCTCGAGCGCTTCGACGCCACCCTGCCGTTCACGCTGACGGACGACCAGCAGGCCGTCGGTGCCGAGATCGCCCACGACCTGGCCGGCGACTGGCCGATGCACCGCCTCGTGCAGGGCGAGGTCGGTTCCGGCAAGACCCTCGTGGCGATCCGCGCGATGCTCACGGTCGCCGAGTCCGGCGGGCAGTCCGCGCTGATCGCCCCGACCGAGGTGCTCGCGGCCCAGCACCTGCGGTCGATCGTGAAGTTCCTCGGCCCGGACCTCGCGGCCGAACTCCGACCGGTGATCCTGACTGGCTCGCAGTCGACGGACGAACGGCGTCGGGCGCTCCTCGCGGCGGCGTCGGGCAGCTCCCGCCTGGTGGTCGGCACGCACGCCCTGCTCGGCGACCGTGTCGACTTCGCCGAGCTCGGGCTCGTCGTGGTGGACGAGCAGCACCGGTTCGGCGTCGAGCAGCGTGAGGCGCTCCGGACGAAGGGCGCGACCCCGCCGCACGTGCTGGTGCTCACCGCGACGCCGATCCCGCGCACCGTGGCAATGACGGTGTTCGGCGACCTCGACGTCTCGACGATCACCGGGCTGCCCTCGGGCCGTGCCGGTGTCGAGACGTTCACGGTCCCGCTCGCCGAGCACCCGGGCTGGGAGTCCCGCATCTGGACCCGCATGGCCGAGGAGCTCAGCGCGGGTCGGCAGGCGTTCGTGGTGTGCCCGGCGATCGACGACGCCCACGCCGAGGACGACGGCGAGCCCGAGCCGGAGACCGAGGACGACGCTCCGAAGCGGTTGCCCGCCACGGTGCTCGCGACGGCGGAGCGGATGCGAGCGATGCCGGTCCTCGACGGCCGCAGCATCGCCGTCCTGCACGGGCGCATGACGGCAGAGGAGAAGGACCGCGTCATGACGTCCTTCGCCGCCGGTGGCATCGACGTCCTCGTCGCGACGACGGTGATCGAGGTCGGGGTCGACGTGCCGAACGCCTCGATGATGGCGGTGCTCGACGCCGACCGGTTCGGGGTCTCCCAGCTCCACCAGCTGCGCGGCCGCATCGGCCGTGGCCAGTACGCCGGCGTCTGCCTGCTCGTGACCGGAGCGGAGCTCGAGACCACCTCGCGCGAACGGGTCGACGCGGTGTCGGCGTCGGACGACGGCTTCGAGCTGGCCCGGGTCGACCTCGAGCTCCGGCGCGAGGGCGACGTCCTCGGCGAACGACAGTCCGGCGGGCGGTCCTCACTGAACCTGCTGCGGGTCGTCGAGCACGCCGACCTCATCGTCGACGCCCGTGAAGAGGCCGAGCACGTCCTCGAGCCGGACCCGCAGCTCGAGGGCCACCCGGCGCTCCGAGAAGCCCTGGCACGCCGGCTCGACGAGTCCGACGCCGCCTTCCTCGGCAAGAACTGACCGGACCGGTATCGTCGCCGGCATGGCACAGATCGCGGTGGTCCCCGGTTCGTTCGATCCCGTGACCCTCGGGCACCTCGACGTGATCGGCCGAGCGGCGCAGCTCTTCGACGAGGTCCACGTGCTCGTCGTGCACAACCCCGACAAGAAGTCGGCGATGTTCGAGGCCGTCGACCGAGTCCGCCTCATCGAGGAGTCGCTCGTCGAGACCGGCGTCTCGGACAACGTCCGGGTCGGGGAGTGGACCTCCGGGCTGCTCGTGGACTACTGCCGGCAGGTGGGCGCGAAGGTCCTGGTGAAGGGCGTCCGCTCCGGCGAGGACGTCGCGTACGAGACCCCGATGGCGATCATGAACCGGCACCTCGCCGACGTCGAGACGGTGTTCCTGCTGCCCGAGGCCTCACGGGCGCACGTGTCGAGCTCGCTCATCCGGCAGGTCGCATCCCTCGGCGGCGACGTCGCCCCGTACGTGCCCGAGGTGGTCGCCGCCGCACTGCACGAGCACACCGGTCGCTGAACCGCGCGTCGTGGAGCGGCCCGCGTGGGGACACGCCTGCCCCCGCCTCGACTCACGGGCCTTCGGGATGTAGGCTCGTCGATCGTGTCTTCCCACGTGAACAGCCCCTACGCCCTGCGCGTGCGCGACCTCGCGCACCGGCCGGGCGAGATGCGCGAGCACACGCTCGACATCGAGGTGCCCGACGCGATGGGTGCCGGCGTGATCTCCGTCCGCCAGGGTGCGCCGATGCACATCGACGTGCGGCTCGAGGGCCTGCACGAGGGCGTCCTCGTCTCCGGGCACGCCTCGGCCGAGGCGGAGGGCGAGTGCTCACGCTGCCTCATCGACATCAGCGAGCCCATCGAGGTCGATTTCGCCGAGCTCTTCGCGTATGATGCCTCGGAGGAATTCGACTTCTTCGTGCACGACGACTTCGTCGACACGGAAGAGGTCGTCCGAGACGCGGTGGTGCTGGCGCTGCCGTTCCAGCCGGTCTGCCGACCGGACTGCCCAGGCCTCGACCCGGTGACGGGCGAGCGACTGGCGGACATCGGTGAGTCCCGCACTCACGAGGTCCTGGATCCCCGGTGGGCCGCCCTGAGCGGACTCACCGTCCTCGACGAGGACGACGCCAGCACGACAACGCCCCAGACCACCGAGGGTCAGGAGCGGTCCGAAGCCGACCAGGCCGACTGACCGCCGTCCCTCGCCACTGACCACCGAGCAACCGAAAGAGAACCACCATGGCCGTTCCCAAGCGCAAGCAGTCCCGTGCCAACACGCACGCCCGTCGTTCGCAGTGGAAGGCCGCGCCGGTCCAGCTCGTGAAGACGATCGAGGGTGGCAAGGTCACCTACAGCCTCCCGCACCGCGCCAAGGTCGTCGAGGACTCCGCCGGCACGCCCCTGTACATGGAGTACAAGGGCCGCAAGGTCGCCGACGTCTGATCGGACCGAACGCATGACAGCGACGTCCGGCACCACGGGGTCCCGCCCCGTGGGGCCGGACGTCGTTCGTCTGCGTGACAGCCTCGGGGCCGACATCGACCTCGAGCTGCTGCAGCTCGCCCTGACGCACCGGTCGTACGCGTACGAGCACGGCGGCATCGGGCACAACGAGCGCCTCGAGTTCCTCGGGGACTCGATCCTCGGCCAGGCCGTGACCGTGAAGCTCTACCGGTCCTTCCCCGACCTCGACGAGGGCGACCTCGCGAAGCGTCGCGCCAGCCTCGTGTCGACCGTGGCCCTGGCCGAGATCGCGCGGATGATCGGCCTCGGCCAGTACCTCCGGCTCGGCAAGGGCGAGGAACAGACCGGCGGCCGGAACAAGTCGTCGATCCTGGCGGACACCGTCGAAGCCGTCATCGGTGCGGCGTACCTGTCGGCCGGACCGGACCCGGCGACCGAGCTGGTCCTCCGGCTCGTCGACCCGCTGCTGGTCGACCCGGACCGCTTCGGCGCCGCGATGGACCCGAAGACCAGCCTGCAGGAACTCGCGTCCAGCCTGTCCCTGGGCAACCCGTCGTACCGCGTGACCGAAGCCGGCCCGGACCACGACAAGACGTTCCACGCGACCGTGGTGCTCCAGGGCGAGGACGTCTCGACCGGCTCCGGGTCGAGCAAGAAGACCGCCGAGATGGCCGCCGCGCTCGAAGCGTGGACGCGGCTCTCGGGCCGGGCGGCCTGACCACGTGCCCGAACTCCCCGAGGTCGAGGTCGTCCGCGCCGGCCTCGAACCCGCCGTCAGCGGTGCGCGGGTCCTGCACGTGGACGTCGTCGACGACCGAGCGCTCACCCGCCACGACGGCCCCGCCGAGGACTTCGCCGACCGCCTGACCGGCCGCACCATCGCCGCCGCCGTCCGCCGGGGCAAGTTCCTCTGGATGCCACTCGAACCGCGGAACGTCGGCGACCAGCCGGAAGCGCTCGTCGCCCACCTCGGCATGAGCGGCCAGATCCTGCTCGGTCGCGGCCGTGACGCCGCGAAGCACCGTCGGATCCTGTTGGACGTGCAGCCAGCGAGCGCCGGTCGCGACGGAGCGGCCGAACCCCCGGTCGAGCTCGAGTTCGTCGACCAGCGCACCTTCGGCTCGATGGCGATCGACCCCATGGTGCCCACGATCGACGGCGCTCCCGCCGGGTTCGGCGGGCACGTCGACGAGACCGACCCGGACGCGGTGTGGCGTCGGAGCATCCCGAAGCAGGTGTCGCACATCGCCCGCGACCCGCTCGACCCGGCGTTCGACGACGACCGGTTCACCGCGATGGCGCGGAAGCGGTCGAGCGGCATCAAGCGGGTCCTGCTCGACCAGGGCGTCGTCAGCGGCATCGGGAACATCTACGCCGACGAGTCGCTGTGGGCGGCGAAGCTCCACTACGACCGACCCGCGGACCGCCTGACGCGCGCCGACCTCGGCGGGCTCCTCGCCGAGGTCCGGAGCGTGCTGGGCCGCGCGCTCGAGGACGGCGGGACGAGCTTCGACGCGCAGTACGTCAATGTGAACGGCCAGTCCGGGTACTTCTCGCAGCGACTCAACGTGTACGGGCAGCAGGGCAAGCCGTGTCCTCGCTGCGGGACGACGGTCGTGCGCGAGGCCTTCATGAACCGGTCCAGCCACCGTTGCCCCGTGTGCCAACCGGCTCCACGGCCGCGCAGGCGTTAGCCTGACGCCGAGCGAGCACCGCCCAGCAGCACCGCCCAGCAGCACCGCCGCCAGCACGCGAGCCAGCACACCCGGAGACCGCATGTACTTGAAGAGCCTGACCATCAAGGGGTTCAAGTCCTTCGCGCAGCCGACGACGTTCGCGTTCGAGCCCGGCGTGACCTGCATCGTGGGGCCGAACGGTTCGGGCAAGTCGAACGTGGTCGACGCGCTGGCCTGGGTGATGGGGGAGCAGGGCGCGAAGACCCTGCGCGGCGGCAAGATGGAGGACGTCATCTTCGCCGGCACCTCGACCCGCGGCCCGCTCGGCCGCGCCCAGGTGCTCCTCACCATCGACAACACCGACGGCCTGCTGCCGATCGAGTACTCCGAGGTGACGATCTCCCGCACGCTGTTCCGCAACGGCGGCAGCGAGTACGCCATCAACGGGGAGAACTGCCGGCTGCTCGACGTGCAGGAACTGCTGAGCGACACCGGGCTCGGCCGTGAGATGCACGTCATCGTCGGGCAGGGGCAGCTCGACAAGGTCCTGCACGCCACCCCGGAGGACCGCCGCGGCTTCATCGAAGAGGCCGCGGGCATCCTCAAGCACCGCCGCCGCAAGGAGAAGACGCTCCGCAAGCTCGAGGCGATGCAGACGAACCTGACGCGGCTGTCCGACCTGGCGGGGGAGATCCGGCGGCAGCTGAAGCCGCTCGGCCGGCAGGCGGAGGTCGCCCGCAAGGCCCAGTCGGTCGCCGCGGTGGCCCGTGACGCCAAGGCCCGGATCCTGGCGGACGACGTCGTCCGGCTGCGCCGCGAGCTGCACGAGCACCAGGAGGTCGAGGCCGGCAGGAAGTCCGAGCGTATCGTCCTGCAGGAGCGGCTCGACCAGACCCGTGCCCGGCAGCAGCACGTCGAGCAGAGCATGGTCGGGGACGACGTCGACCGTGCTCGCACCGTCGTGCACCGGCTCGAGAGCGTCCAGGAGCGACTGCGCGGACTGTCGAGCCTGGCGAACCAGCGGCTGATGTTCCTCGCCCAGCAGGCCGACGCGCCGCAGCAGGGCCCCACGATCACCCCGGAGCGGGTGCAGGGCGTCCGCGACGAAGCCGACCGGCTCGAGGCCCGCGCGACCGCGATGGCCGGCGGGATGGCGAGTGCCGCGCGGGTCGTCCAGGAGGCCCGCGACGCGCTCGACGCCCTCGACGAGCGGATCGCCGCGCAGGCCGCCCTCGTCTCCCAGCACGATCTCGAAGCCCAGCGGCTCGCCTCCGCGGTGGACGTCGCACGCTCGAAGCGCGGCTCCGCGGTGGCGGACCGGGAGCGCCGTGAACGCGCCCTGGCCGAGGCGGGCGAGCGTGCCGAACGCGCGGCCGCGGCGTTGGCCGAACTCGGCACCGACCCGTCGGAGGGCGTCGACGAGGACGCCCTCACGACCGCCCTCGAGACCGCTCGCGAGCAGCAGGAGGCCGCGCAGGCCGCCCGTGACGAACACCGCGACCGCCTGCACGGCCTCGAACGCGAACGCGACGCGCTCGACGCCCGCGTGGCGGCCCTCGGCATGTCCATCGACGTCCGTGACGGCTCGCAGGCGCTCATCGACGCCGGTCGCGCCGGCATCGTCGGTCGCCTCGCCGACGCCCTGACGGTGGCACCGGGCTTCGAGGGTGCGATAGCGATCGCCCTCGACGGACTCGCCGACGCGGTGCTCGCCGACGACCGGTCGGTCGCGCTCGACGCGGTCGCGCACGCCCGGACCGAGGACATCGGCCGTATCGACGTCATCGTCGCGGACGCGGCCGGCCCCGACACGGGGCTGCCCGCCAGCCTGCCGACGGGCGTCCGCCGTGCGCTCGACCTGGTGCAGGGACCGCCGGCGATCGCCGCGATCCTGCGGGACACGCTCGTCGCCGAGACCGAGGACGTCGACCTGGAGGCCGTGCTCACCGCCGCCCCGCAGGCCACGGTCGTGACGCGGTCCGGTGACCTCGTCCGCGCCGTCCGCGTGACGGGTGGCGGTGAACGGGTCACCTCGCGCATCGAGCTCGTCGCGGAACGCGACGACGCCGTGACGCGACGGGACGCGATCGCGACGGACGCCGAGGACGCGGCCACGCGCCTCCAGGCTGCCCGCTCCGCCGTCGAGGACGCGCGCCGCCAGGCGGACGAGGCCGACGCCCGCTCACGCGCGTACGCGAAGGCGAAGGCGGAGTACGACCGGACCAGTGCGTCGACGCGGGCGAAGGCGGAGAACGCCGCCGCCGAGGTCGAGCGCCTACGCGCTGCCCTCGCCGAGACCGACGGCGCCGTCGAGGCGGCGGACTCCGTGCTGGCCGAGGCCGAGCGCGCCCACCGCGAGTTCACCGAGCGCCCGCGTCCCGTGGTGGACGCGTCCGGACGGCCGGCGCTGCAGGACGCGCTCGAGGCCGCGCGTGCCGCCGAGATCGAGCAGCGCATCCAGGTCGAGACGGTGCGGGAGCGGGTGCGGTCCGAACGACACCGCGCCGTGCAGCTGGAACGGCAGCTCGAGGCCGAGCGCGCCGCGGCCGAGGAAGCAGCGCGGCTCGCGGTCATCCGGCGCGGGCAGATCGCCGTGGCGGAGCAGGTCCTCGCCGACCTACCGGGCCTCCTGGCCGCGGTGGACCGGTCGCTCGCCGAGGCGCGGGTGCAACTCGCGACCGAGGAGTCCGAGCGGTCGAAGCGCAACACCGAGCTGCAGACGATCCGGAACGAGGAACGCGAGCTCCGGGAGCGCCTGCAGACGATCACCGACGGCGTGCACTCGCTCGAGATGGAGATCTACGAGAAGAAGCTGCACGTGTCGGGGGTGCTCGACCGGGCGCAGAGCGAACTCGGCCTCGGCGAAGCCGTCCTGGTGGCGGAGTACGGGCCGGACGTGCCGGTGCCCGTCGACGTGTTGGTCGACCCCCGGGTGCTGGCCCGGAAGCACCGCGAGGCCGAGCGGGCCCGAGCGGCAGCCGAGGCAGCGGCGGCCGGCGACACCGTGGCAGACGAAGACGAAGACGCAGACGCAGAGGCTCCCGCAGACGCAGAGGCCCCCGCGGACGCGGGTGCAGACCCAGTCGACGCCGACCTCCCCGCACTCGTCGACGCGGAGTCCACGCTCCCCGGTGGCCCGGCGCTGCCCGAGTTCGACGCCACTGACGAGGTCGACCCCGCCGACGTCGAGACCGTGCCCTACGTCCGCGCCGAGCAGGAGCGCCGACTCAAGGCGGCCGAGCGCGACCTCGGACAGCTCGGCAAGGTGAACCCGCTCGCGCTCGAGGAGTTCCAGGCCCTCGAGCAGCGCCACGCGTTCCTCGCCGAGCAGCTCGACGACCTGCAGAAGACCCGCACCGACCTGATGACGATCATCGACGAACTCGACACGAAGATGCAGTCGATCTTCGACTCCGCGTTCTCGGACACGAAAGAGGCCTTCGACGTCATCTTCCCGATCCTGTTCCCGGGCGGCTCGGGGTCGATCACGCTGACGAACCCGGACGACCTGCTGCGCACCGGCATCGAGGTGCAGGTGAAGCCCGCGGGGAAGAAGATCGACCGCCTCACGCTGCTGTCCGGCGGGGAGCGGTCCCTCGCGGCGGTGGCGCTGCTCGTCGCGATCTTCACCGCCCGGCCGTCGCCGTTCTACATCATGGACGAGGTCGAGGCGGCGCTGGACGACGCGAACCTCGGGCGGCTGCTGACCGTCTTCGAGCGGCTGCGAGCGTCGTCGCAGCTCATCGTCATCACGCACCAGAAGCGCACGATGGAGATCGCGGACGCCCTGTACGGCGTCTCGATGCGGCAGGACGGCGTGTCCGCCGTGGTCGGGCAGCGGGTGCAGCAGCGCGAGCCCGCCGACGCGGTCGCCGTCGCGTAGCCGCGCGCAGCCCGGGACGGACGGACGGACGGACGGACGGACAGACGGACGGGAGGCGCGGTGCCAGCTGGCACCGCGCCTCCCGTCCGTCAGGTGGTGGCGACTACTTCGCGTCGACCTCGACAGTGCGCTGCGAGCCCGTCGGGGTGAGCCCGCGCTCCTGGCGCTTCTTCGAGACCACCAGCGAGGCGACCGTCGCGACCGCGATCGTCAGCATGATGAAGCCGAGCGAGAACCAGATCGGGATCTCCGGCGCCCACTCGATGTGCTCGCCGCCGTTGATGAACGGCAGCTCGTTGACGTGCATCGCGTGGAAGACGAGCTTCACGCCGATGAAGCCGAGGATGACCGCCAGCCCCTGGCCGAGGTAGATGAGCCGCTCGAGCAGCCCCGCGATGAGGAAGTACAGCTGGCGGAGGCCGAGGAGCGAGAACGCGTTCGCGGTGAACACGATGAAGGCGTCCTGCGTGAGCCCGAAGATCGCCGGGATCGAGTCGAGCGCGAAGAGCACGTCGGTGAGGCCGATCGCGACCATCACGAGGAGCATCGGCGTGAACAGGCGCTTGCCGTCGACCTTCGTGGTGAGGCGGTCGCCGTCGTAGTCCTTCGACGTCGGGATGACGCGGCGCAGGATCCGGATGAGGCGGGAGTCGCCCTCCTCGGCGGAGTGCTCGTTGCCACCGCGGGCCTGCGACCAGGCGAGCCAGAACAGCAGCGCACCGAACAGGTAGAAGACCCACGAGTAGTTCTCGATGATCGTCACGCCGAGGGCGATGAAGACACCACGGGCCACCAGGGCGATCGCGACGCCGACGAGCAGCACCTTCTGCTGGAACTCCTTCGGCACCGCGAAGCTCGACATGATGATGAGGAAGACGAAGAGGTTGTCGACCGACAGGGCCTTCTCGGTGAGCCACCCGGCGAAGTACTCACCGCCGGCCTGACCGCCGCCGAAGACCCAGATGCCGATGCCGAAGACGATCGCGAGCGCGATGTAGACGACGGACCAGAACGCGGATTCGCGGATGTGGGGCACGTGCGGTGTGCGCACGTGCGAGAAGAAGTCGAACACCAGCAGCGCGAGGATGCCGGCGATGGTGATCAACCAGACGAAGAGTGGGACGTCCAACGGGGTTCCTTCAGGTGAGGGCGCGATCAGGTGCACGTTGTTCACGGACACGCGGGTACGCCGAGGCCTGAAGGTCTCTTCCGTCGTGATCGGCACGATGTCCCGATCACGACCGGCGCCCCGGGGCCGGATCGTTCCGGACCGTACTGACGGGGACACCGAGGAGGAATACTCCCCTTCGTGATCCCGAGCATACCGGGCACAGCGCACGTGCGCCGCGCTCTAAGCTGGGAGCATGGCGAGTTCCTGGTCACTGTCCTCCCGGTTGCGCGGGCTGTTCCAGCGCAAGACGATCGACGAGACGACGTGGGACGACCTCGAGACCGCGCTCATCGGTGCGGATTTCGGCCCCGACATCGCGGACGAGATCATCGAGGACCTGCACGCCCGCGTCGACCGGTACGGCACGACCGACCCCGCGGACCTGCAGCGCATGCTCCGCGAGGTGCTCGAGGAGCGGCTCTCGAAGCTCGACACCACGCTGAAGCTCAGTGCTCGGCCGGCCGTCGTGCTGGTCGTCGGGGTGAACGGCGTGGGGAAGACCACGACCATCGGCAAGTTCGCGAAGTTCCTCAAGACCTACGACCGCACGGTGCTCGTGGGCGCGGCGGACACGTTCCGCGCTGCCGCCGTCGAGCAGGTCGCGACGTGGGCCGAGCGCGCCGGTGTCGACGTCGTGCGGCCGTCGCAGCCCGGGCAGGACCCGGCGTCGGTGGCGTACCAGACCGTCGAGAAGGCCATCCGCGACAACACCGAGATCGTGGTCATCGACACGGCCGGCCGCCTCCACACGAAGGCGGGCCTGATGGACGAGCTGACGAAGATCAAGCGCGTCGTCGAGAAGCAGACCGAGATATCCGAGGTGCTGCTCGTCCTCGACGCCACCACCGGGCAGAACGGGCTCGCGCAGGCGCAGGCGTTCATCGAGGGCGCCGGGGTCACCGGACTCGTCATCACCAAGCTCGACGGCTCGGCCAAGGCCGGGTTCGTGCTCAGCGTGCAGGAGAAGACGGGCATCCCGATCAAGCTCATCGGCCAGGGCGAGGGCATCAACGACCTCACGGGCTTCACCCCGCACGTGTTCGTGCAGAACCTCGTCGGCTGAGGGCTCCTGCAGCAGCGAACCAGAACGCGGCTCGGCGAGTAGTGTCCCCTTCGGCCCGGGCACCCGCTCGGTCTCGTTCCAGGGATTGGAGACCCTCATGCCCGCACTGCTGATCATCGCGATCATCGTCGGCCTCGTCCTGCTCTTCAGCGGCATCTTCGTCGGTGCCCTGAAGTTCCTGCTCTGGGTGGGCATCGTGCTCATCCTGCTGGCGGTCATCGGCTGGCTCCTCCGGAGCATCCGCGGTCGCGCCTAGCGACCAGACGCCCTGAACCGGGGCAGCAACGAACGGGAGGCACGGTGCCAGC
>NZ_MJGN01000022.1:0-32595 GCF_001865065.1 Curtobacterium sp. MCBA15_008
CACCGGCCGGGCGCGGACGGTGCGGGCGGCTGGCGCGGGCGGAGTGGCCCGGGCGGGGTGGCCGGGCGTCGCGGGCGAGTGTCGGGCGCGAGGGCGCACGACACGCCGCGTGCGGGGCGCCGAGATCGCACGATGTGCCTCCGACCGACGTCGAGAGTGACCGATTGTGCGATCTCGAGCGGAGCGGGGCGGGGCGGGGCGGGGCGGGGCGGAGCGGAGCGGAGCCGGACGCGGAGAGGCCCGGCACGCGAGATGCGTGCCGGGCCTCGTCAGCGCGGGAGGGTCACTCCCACTCGATCGTCCCCGGCGGCTTCGACGTGACATCGAGCACGACACGGTTCACGTCGGGCACCTCGTTCGTGATGCGGTTCGAGATCTTCGCGAGGGTGTCGTACGGCAGACGGGTCCAGTCGGCGGTCATGGCGTCCTCCGACGAGACCGGACGCAGCACGATGGGGTGCCCGTACGTGCGACCGTCACCCTGGACGCCCACGGAGCGGACATCGGCGAGCAGGACGACCGGGCACTGCCAGATCTCCTCGTCGAGGCCGGCCGCGGTGAGCTCTTCACGCGCGATCTTGTCGGCCGCGCGGAGCAGCTCGAGGCGGTCCTTCGTGACCTCGCCGACGATGCGGATGCCGAGCCCCGGGCCGGGGAACGGCTGGCGGCCGACGATGACCTCGGGCAGCCCGAGCTCGCGACCGACCGCACGGACCTCGTCCTTGAACAGGGTGCGCAGCGGCTCGACGAGCTCGAACGTCATGTCGTCGGGCAGGCCGCCGACGTTGTGGTGCGACTTGATGTTCGCGGTACCCGCTCCGCCGCCGGACTCGACGACGTCGGGGTAGAGGGTGCCCTGCACGAGGAACTTGACCTCGGCGTCAGAGTCGGAAGCCTGCGCCTCGAGCACCAGGGCCTCGGCCGCGCCCTCGAACGTGCGGATGAACTCGCGCCCGATGATCTTGCGCTTCTGCTCCGGGTCGCTGACCCCGGCGAGGGCGTCGAGGAACTGCTGCTCGGCGTCGATCGTGATGAGCCGCACACCGGTGGAGGCGACGTAGTCCTCTTCCACCTGCTTGCGCTCGTCGGCACGGAGGAGCCCGTGGTCGACGAAGACGCAGGTCAGCTGGTCGCCGACGGCCTTGTGCACCAGGGCTGCGGCGACGGCGGAGTCGACACCACCGGAGAGTCCGGCGATGACCCGCGCGGACCCGACCTGCTCCTTGATGCGGGCGACCTGCTCCTCGATGACGTTCGCGGAGTTCCAGTCGCCGGGGAGCCCGGCGGCACGGTGCAGGAAGTTCTCGAGGACGGCCTGGCCGAACACGGAGTGCTTGACCTCGGGGTGCCACTGCACGCCGTAGAGCTTGCGCTCATCGGACGCGAACGCGGCGACCGGGGTGGAGGCGCTCGATGCGAGGACCTCGAAGCCCTCCGGCGCCTTCGCCACGGAGTCGCCGTGCGACATCCAGGTCACCTGCGTCTCGGGCTGGCCGCCGAGCAGGACGCTGTCGGTCCCGGTGACGTCGACTGACGTCGAGCCGTACTCGCGGAGGCCGGTGTTCGCGACCTCGCCGCCGAGCGCGGACGCCATGGCCTGGAAGCCGTAGCAGATGCCGAGCACGGGGACGCCGAGCTCGAGGATGTCGCCGTCGAGCGCGGGCGCCCCGGTCTCGTACACGGACGACGGACCGCCGGACAGCACGATCGCCGCCGGGTCCTTCGCGCGGATCTCCTCCGCCGTGATCGAGTGCGGGACGATCTCGCTGTAGACGTTCGCTTCGCGGACCCGACGCGCGATGAGCTGCGCGTACTGGGCTCCGAAGTCGACGACCAGGACGGGACGCTGTTCGGTCTCGCTCACCGAGCGGCCTCCTTCTCACGCTGCTGGGCAGCGGTCAGCTCGTGGTAGGTGTCCATGGCCTTCTGCTGCATGCGGTGCTCCACCACGAAGGACATGAAGGGGATGATGCCGCCCAGGGCGATGAGCAGGAAGCGGGACGGCCTCCAGCGCATGATGCTCCAGAGGCGGAAGTCGGTGAACAGGTACAGGACGTAGAGCCAGCCGTGCGCGATGAGGATCGCGATCGACAGGTTGAACGTGCCCGGTGCTTCACCGGCGGTGCCGTTCGGCACGAAGAACGGACCGTTGCCGAGCTGCATCTCGAGCTGGAGCGGCGTGTACTTGATGATGACCTCGATCACGAGGGCCAGCAGCAGCACACCGGTGATGTACGCGGAGACGCGGTACCACTTCACCGCGCCCGGGATCTTCGGGATGTCGCGGGTTCGGACGGTCAGAGCCATATCGGCCATCCTACCGTCGGAGCGCAGCGGCTTCGGCGGCGAGGGCGGCATCGCGCTCGTCCTCTTGCTCGCGCTCCCAGGCGTCCTTCACGAAGCGGTACCAGAGGAAGACGGCAAACCCCGCGAACACGACCCATTCGATCGCGTAGAAGAGGTTGAGCCAGTCGAACTGGACCTCGCGCGTGGGGGCTCGGTCGGCGATGGTGCCGAGGTCGGCGGCCTTCGCGGTGGCGCCGTCGGCGACCACGTATCCGAGGTACATCCGGTCGTCGAAGGACTTCCAAGTGTTCACGAACCGCGCGGGTGCGACCGCGGAGTACTCGCCCTTGTCGTAGGTGTCCTGGTCGGGTGACTCGGCCGGGTAGTAGCGCCCCTCGACGGTCATGCGCGCACCGTCGGTCAGGCGGTTCCCACCGGCGACCGCGTCGCTCCGCCGGTCGGACCAGCCGATGACGACCGGCAGGCTCGCCCCGCTGCCGGCATCGACCAGGTGCCCGACGGTCTGGTAGGTGCCGCCCCCACTGCGCCCGGTCAGGACGGTGGTGTCACCGGCGACGAAGGTGCCGGTGACGGTGACCTTCTGCCCGGCGAGCGTCTCCGTCGCGGGCTGCATCGGCTTCGTCACCGCGTCGAGCGTCTTGCGGGTCTCGGTGGTCTCCGGCAGCGGTTTGCCGTTGGCGATGCTTCGCTCGAGCTGCCACTTGCCCAGCCCCGCGAACACCGCCGCGAGCACGAGCGCCAGCAACAGCAGCGCGATCCACCTCGGTCGTCGGGCTACGGCCCACATTCGTATCAGTACTCCGGATCGCGCTGTCGCACCGGGCGTTCGGGACGCTCGGCGGGGATCTCGACGGACGACGTCACGGGTTCGTCGTCCGGCTCCAGGGACCCATTGTCGCGGTCTTCCTTGCCCGCTGCCTCCACGAGGGCGAACTCCTCGGCGAACTGGCGGTCGCGTTCGGCCCGACGGGCGGCGGCCGCGGCGTCCTGGTCGGCGACGCCGGCCTCTGCAGCGGTGTCGACGGCCTCGTCGAGGGCCGGGCCGGCCGGCAGCGTGACGCTGGACCGGCCGAGCCGGGCGCGCAGTCGGGAGCGCAGCCGCGAGACGCGCGCCGGGCGCACGACCAGGCGTCCGATGCGGTCGGAGTTCACCGCGAGGAGCGGCCCGAGGATCGCCATCACGAGGACGTAGAGACCGGCGAAGGCGGTGATCCGCGCTTCGAGCCCGGCGGCGGCCGAGAGCGTCGCGAGGATCAGGGCGAACTCGCCGCGGTTCACCAGGATGACCGCGGTGTTGATGCCCTGCTGGACGTTGAAGCCGTTCATGCGCGCCACGATCTGCCCGGCGACGGCGTTCAGCACGACCGTCATGCCGATGGCGCCGAGCACGGGCCAGAGGACCTCGCCGAACGTGGACAGGTCGAGCCCGAGGCCGAAGTTCACGAAGAAGAACGCCGCGAAGACGTCGCGCATCGGGAGTGCGAGCTGTTCGATGCGGTCGCGGTAGCGCGTGGCACCGCAGAGCAGGCCGATCACGAACGCGCCGATCGCGTCGGTGACCCCGAGCAGGTCGCCGATGCCGCCGAACATCACCGCGAGGCCGAAGAACAGCACCGTGAAGAGCTCGTCGTCGCGGGTGGCGAAGATCTTCGACACCCACTTGCCCGCGAACCGGGCGAGGGTGAACATCACGATGAGGAACCCGAACGCCAGGCCGAGCTTGCCGACCACCGCCCAGATGTTCGTGTCGCCGGAGAGCACCACGGAGACGATCGCGAGGTAGATCGCGATGAAGACGTCCTCGATGACGGTCACGCCGAGGATCATCGGCGTCTCGTCGTTGGCGAGTCGTCGCAGCTCGATGAGGAGCTTCGTGACGATCGCGCTCGACGAGGTCGCCGTCATGCCCGCGATGATCAGGGCCTCGCGCGTTCCCCACCCGAGCGAGAACCCGAAGGCGAACCCGACGCCCATGTTGATCGCGACGTAGGTGCCGCCGGACACGAGGAGCTTGCCGGCGTTGCCGTAGAACTCCTCTTGGTCGAACTCCAACCCGAGGTTGAAGAGCAGCAGGATCAGCCCGAACGTCGCGATGAGCTCGATCGTGTGCGACTCGACGCTCAGCCCGATCCACGGGGTGTGCGGACTCGCGATGAGTCCGACGATCATGTAGATCGGGATCGCGGGCAGGCCGATGGTCTTGCCCAGTCGTCCGAGGACGTAGGCGATGAGGAACAGGCCGCCGATGGTCAGCAGCTCACCACCCAGGTGCACCGGGGGTCAGCTCCTGGGCGGCGCCTCGGCGGCCGCGGCCGCGAGCTGTCCGCTGCGGTAGAACGAGAACGCCTTGGCGACCTTCTCCGGGGCACCGGCGACGACGATCGTGTCGCCGGGGAAGACGACGAAGTCCGAGGACGGCGCCGGGTTCGCGCTGTCGCCGCGGACGACCGCGACGACGGTGAGGCCGATGAAGCCCGAGTCGTGCAGGTCGCCGAGGGGCTTGCCCGCGATGGCGTCGTCGTAGTCGACCGAGAACCAGTCGATCGACAGACCCGGGATCTCGTCGAGCTTGTCGAGGCCCTCGGTGATCCGGGTGCCTCCGAGCAGTTCGGCGAGGGTGTGCGCTTCGTCCTCACTGAGGCGGAGCGAGACCTTCTCGGACTTGTCCGCGCCGTCGGAGACGTCGGCGAACGAGATGAGGTCGGAGTGCCCCGACCGGTGCGTGATGACACCGCACTTGCCACCGTCGTCGGTGTAGAAGCTGTGCAGCACGCCGACTCCGGGGAGTTTGACGCGATGGACGTCGACCATGATGGCTCCCTTTTCGAGTACCCCGATGATAACCACCAGGACCGCCCGCGCATTCCGCTCACTAGAGTTCTGTGGATGGGGAGAACACGGATCGTCGTGGCCGTCGTCGGGGTGCTGGTCGTGACGGTGTACGCGGCCTTGCTCGCGGTGCAGCAACTCGTGCTGGATCCGCTCGCGGCGGTGCCGGGCACCTCGCTCGGTGCGATCCACGCGCACCTCGAACGGCAGGGGTTCGACGTCCGCGGTGACGTCGTCGCCGTCCTCGTCACGGCGGCGATCGGTGTCGCGCTGGCGATCGTGGTGGCGACGGTGACGCTGTGGCGGCGCGTGGAACCGCACTTCGTCGTCGCCTGGATGCTCGGGATCATCGCGGCGGGTGCGGTCCCGTTCTTCGCCGCCGGCTTCCAGCTCGGCATGGACGTCGCCGACGCCTACGGGGTCAGCGGCGGCGCCCACACCGCCTGGGCCGGTGTCCTGTACGTCACGAGCCTGGTCGCATTGGTCGCGATCCCGGTGGTGATCGTGTTCGGCGAGCGGCGACGCGCCCTCCGGGCCACGTCGGGACCGCGGGTCGCCTGACGGAAGCGGGTCGCGCCTCCAGTCCGTTCGTCAGCCTGGAGGCGCGACACCCGTCGTCGACGCCGGTCGCGTCCGACCGGGGTCGGCCCTACTCCGGTTCGGTCGTCTTCTCGCCGACCACCTGGTCGTCGGACGCCTTCGCGCCCTCCGCACCGCTCGATCGTCCGCCTCCGACCACGACGTCGTCCTCGTCGAAGCCGAACGCGATGTCCGGCGCCTCGAGCCGCACCCGGTCGGCGGACTCGTCGTCCGGCTGCAGCTGCGACTCCCGCTCGGCAGCGACCCGCTTGAGGTAGTTCGACACCTCGTTCTCGGTGGTCTCCTGGTCCCAGCCGAGCACGTCGGCCATCAGCCGGGCGGCGACGGGGGCAGCGGACTCGCCACGGTCCCACGCCTCGATCGAGATGCGCGTGCGGCGGGCGAGGACGTCCTCCAGGTGCAGAGCCCCCTCGTGCGAGGCGGCGTACACGACCTCCGCCCCGATGTAGTCGTCGGCCCCGGGCAGCGGCTCGGCGAGGGACGGGTCCTGCTGGACGAGCTGCAGGACCTCGGTCGCGAGGGTGCCGTACCGGTTGAGGAGGTGCTCGATGCGGACCTTGTGCACGCCGAAGCTGCGTGCGGTGCGCCCACGGCGGTTCCACGCGGCCGGGTAGCCCTCGGCGCCGAGCAGCGGGATGTCCTCCGTCGTCGAGCCGGGGATCTTGCCGTCCATCGCGGCGACGGCCTCGTCGATGGCGTCCTTGCCCATCACGCGGTAGGTCGTCCACTTGCCGCCGGCGACCACCACGAGCCCCGGCACGGTGTGCGCGACGACGTGCTCACGGCTGAGCTTCGACGTCTGCTCGGACTCCCCCGCCAGGAGCGGTCGGAGTCCCGCGTAGACGCCCTCGACGTCCTCGCGCGTGAGCGGCACCGCGAGCACCTTGTTGACGTGCTCGAGGATGTAGTCGATGTCCGCAGCCGTGGCCGCCGGGTGCGCCTTGTCGAGGTACCAGTCGGTGTCGGTGGTGCCGACGAGCCAGTGCCGGCCCCACGGGATCACGAACAGCACGCTCTTCTCGGTGCGGAGGATCATGCCCGTGTTCGACTGGAACCGGTCGCGCGGGATCACCAGGTGCACGCCCTTCGACGACCGCACCTTGAACTGCCCGCGTGTGCCGATCATGGCCTGGGTGTCGTCGGTCCAGACGCCCGTCGCGTTCACGACCTGCTTCGCCCGGATGTCGAACTTCTCGCCGGTCTGGATGTCGTGCGCGTGCGCTCCGACGACCCGCTCCCCGACCTTGATGAAGCCCTCGATCCGGACCCGGGCCGCGGCGTGCGCGCCGTACGAGGCGGCGGTGCGGACGAGCGACGCGACGTAGCGGGCGTCGTCGACCTGGGCGTCGTAGTAGGTCATGCCGCCCACGAAGGCGTCCTTCTTCAGGCCCGGCATGTTCTTGAGCACCTGGGTGCGGCTGAGGTGTCGGTGGTGCGGGACCCCCGGCGGGCGTCCGCCGCTCCAGCTGAACACGTCGTACATCGCCATGCCGATGCCGATGTAGAACCGCTCCCACACGCGGTGGTTGAGCGGGTACAGGAAGCGCACCGGCTTCACCAGGTGCGGCGCGATCCGCTGCAGGAGCAGCCCGCGTTCGATGAGGGCCTCGCGCACGAGCGCGAAGTTGAGCTGCTCGAGGTAGCGGATGCCACCGTGCACAAGCTTCGACGACCGGCTGGACGTGCCCGAACCCCAGTCGCGGGCCTCGACGATGCCGACGCTCAGGCCGCGGGTCACGGCGTCGAGCGCACTGCCCCCGCCGACGATCCCGCCGCCGATCACCAGGACGTCGAGCTCCTTGGTCTTCAGCGCCTCGATCGCGGCGTCGCGTTCGTCCGGGCCGAGCTTCGCCGAGGGGTCGAACCCGACCCCCGGTGCGGGTCCCGCCGGCCGCGCGGGCCTGGTCGCGCTGGACGTGCTGGTGCTGCTGGTCGTCGCCATCGTCGCCTCCGTGTCAGCGTCGGCGCCGAGGCGTCACCCGTGACGCTGCACGGGTGCCACCGTCAGTGCTGGTGGTACGGCGCCACGACCACTTCTACTCGCTGGAACTCCTTGACGTCGGAGTATCCGGTCGTCGCCATCGACCGACGCAGTGCGCCGACGATGTTCGCGCGGCCGTCCCACGTCGGCGTCGGGCCGTGCAGGACGTTCTCGAGCGGGGCGATCGTGCCCACCTCGACCCGGCGGCCGCGGGGCAGCTCCGGGTGGTGCGCCTCGGCACCCCAGTGGAAGCCGCCGCCCGGTGCCTCGGCCGCACGGGCCAGCGCGGTGCCGAGCATGACGGCGTCGGCGCCCATCGCGATCGCCTTCACGACGTCGCCCGCGGTGTCGAGCCCGCCGTCGGCGATGACGTGCACGTACCGGCCGCCGGACTCGTCCATGTAGTCGCGGCGAGCGCCGGCGATGTCCGCGACGGCCGTGGCCATCGGGGCGTGGATGCCGAGCGCCGCACGGGTCGTCGAGGCGGCGCCACCGCCGAAGCCGACGAGGACACCGGCGGCACCGGTGCGCATGAGGTGCAGCGCCGCCGTGTAGGTGGAGGCACCGCCCACGATCACCGGGACGTCGAGCTCGTAGATGAACTTCTTGAGGTTGAGGGGCTCGGTGTTCTGCGACACGTGCTCGGCCGACACCGTCGTGCCGCGGATCACGAACAGGTCGACACCGGCGTCGACGACGGTCTGCGAGAACTCCTGCGTGCGCTGCGGGCTGAGCGACCCGGCGACGGGGACCCCGGCGGCACGGATCTCGGCCAGGCGCGCGGTGATCAGCTCGGCCTTGACCGGCTCGGAGTAGATCTCCTGCATGCGCTTCGTGACGTTGCCGTCGGTGAGCGCCTTGATCTCGTCGTAGTAGGGCGCCGGGTCCTCGTAGCGGGTCCAGAGCCCCTCGAGGTCGAGCACGCCCAGCATGCCGAGCTTGCCCATCTGGATGACCGTGGCCGGCGAGGCGACGGAGTCCATCGGGGCCGACAGGATCGGCGACTCGAACGTGAACGCGTCGATCGACCACTGCACGCTGACGTCCTGCGGGTCGCGCGTCCGTCGCGAGGGGACCACCGCGATGTCGTCGAACGCGTACGCCCGACGTCCGCGCTTGCCTGCACCGATCTCGACTTCACTCACCCGGCAAGCCTAGCGGTCGTGTCCCCCGGGTGACACGGGCGGCCGGTACAGCGCCGGGGTCGGCCGACGGGGCTCAGCGCGGCGGGCGCGGACGGGCCCGGCGCTTCCGCAGCGCCCGGAGCACCAGGCCGAGCAGGAGCGCCAGCACCACGAGGACCCCGAGGAGCGCCGCGGCGACCTTCACCAGGAGTGCGGCACCGACGAAGAGCGCGGCGAACACCAGCCAGACGAGGGCGTCGAGCACGAGGGGTCCGGGGGTGCGCACGTCCGGAACGATACCGACCCTGCGGGGGCGAGCCGCGCCTCCAGGCCGTCAGCCGCACCTGCCGGGGGCGGGACGCTGCGTGAGGAGGAGGGCCGTGCGGCGCTGAGCGTCAATCGCACGACCCTCCTCGGTGCGGATGTCGCCCCCACAGCGGCACCCACGAGTCGACTCTGCCCGCTCAGCGAGCGGAGTCGACGTCCTTGGCGAGCGTCCCCAGGTAGAGCTCGATGACCTTCGGGTCGTCGGCGAGCTCCTTCCCGGTGCCCGAGTACGCGTTCCGCCCCTGGTCGAGCACGTACCCACGATCGCAGATCTGCAGACAGCGTCGCGCGTTCTGCTCCACCATCACGATCGACACACCGGCCTTGTTGATCCGGCGCGTGCGGATGAACGTCTCGTCCTGCCGCACCGGCGACAGACCGGCCGACGGCTCGTCGAGCAGGAGCACCTTCGGGTCCATCATCAGCGCGCGCGCCATCGCGACCGACTGCCGCTCACCGCCCGACAGCGACCCGGCCCGCTGGCCCTTGCGCTGCCCGAGGACGGGGAACAGGTCGTAGATGACCTCGAGCCGCTCGGCGAACTTCTTGGGCCGCAGGTACAGCCCCATCTGCAGGTTCTCCTCGATGGAGAGCGACGGGAAGACGTTGTTCGTCTGGGGGACGAAGCCGACGCCGGCCTGCACGAGCTTGTTCGCCTTGAGGTTCGTGATGTCCTCGCCCTGCAGGGTCACCGATCCCTCGCGGACGGACACCAGGCCGAACAGCGCCTTGAGGAGCGTCGACTTCCCCGCCCCGTTCGGGCCGATGATGCCGATGAGCTCGCCCGGGTAGCAGTCGAGGTCGCAGCCGTTCAGGATGTTGACGCCCGGCAGGTACCCGGCGACGAGGTTCTTCGCGCTCAGCACCGGCTCGCGGTGCAGGGTGGCCGTGCCGGCCTGCGCCGCTTCCGGACTGGAGGCGCTGCTCGCGTTCGTGGGGTCCGTCGCGTCCGTCATCGGGTCGCCTCCTGCTCGTCTTCTTCGGCTACTTCCTCGGCGAGCTCCTCGTAGGTCTCCTCGTTGAGGAGCGAGTCGTCACCGAGGTCGGTGTCGTGGTGCGCACCGAGGTACGCGTCGATGACCGCGCGGTCGTCCATCACCGTGTCGGCCGGGCCCTCGGCGACGACCTTGCCCTCGGCCATCACGACGACCCAGTCCGAGATGTGCCGGACCATGTGCATGTCGTGCTCGACGAACAGCACGGTCATGCCGTCGTCGCGGAGGGACTTGATGTGCCCGAGGAGCGACTGGGTGAGCGCCGGGTTCACGCCCGCCATCGGCTCGTCGAGCATGATCATCGTCGGGTCGGACATGAGCGCCCGGGCCATCTCGAGGAGCTTCCGCTGCCCCCCGGACAGCGACCCGGCGTAGTCGTCCGCCTTGTCGTCGAGCTTGAAGCGGGCGAGGAGCTCCTCGGCCTTCGCGGTGATCTCCCGCTCGCGCTTCGCCCACACCGGCTTGATCAGCGCGGCGAAGAAGTTCTCGCCCGGCTGGTCACGGGCACCGAGCAGCATGTTCTGCATCACCGTCAGACGGCTCAGGGCCTTGGTGAGCTGGAACGTGCGGACCATGCCCTTGTTCGCGATGTGGGTCGCACTCGTCTTCTGCAGCGTCGCGCCGTCGAAGCGCGTCTTCGCGCCGGGGCTCGGCTTGTCGAACCCCGTGAGCAGGTTGAAGAACGTCGTCTTGCCGGCGCCGTTCGGGCCGATGAGGGCCGTGATCGAGCCGCGCTGGACCTCGAGGTGGTCGACGTCGACCGCGGTCATGCCGCCGAAGTGGCGGGTGACGTCGTCGACCACCAGGATCGGGTCGGCCTTGGGGTGGCTGTACTCAGACACTGAACGTCAGCTCCTTCTTGTTGCCGAGGAGTCCCTGTGGACGGAACACGATGAGGAGCATGAGCGCGACGCCGACGAGCACGTAGGAGAACTGCTCCGCCTGCTGCGCGTTCATGATCGAGTTCGGGATGAAGTCGCCGGCCAGGGTGCGGATGAGGAGCCGGAGCACGAAGAAGAGCACCGAGCCGAGCACCGGACCGAAGACCGTCGCAGCACCACCGAGGATGAGCGCCGTCCAGATGAAGAACGTCATCGAGCGGCCCATCGCGTCCGGCTGCACCGAACTCGGCAGGACGTAGATGATGCCCGCGATCGCGCCGAGCGCACCACCGAACACGAGCGCCTGCATCTTGTACGAGTAGACGTTCTTGCCGAGGGAGCGGACGGCGTCCTCGTCCTCGCGGATGGCCTTCAGGACACGGCCCCACGGGCTGCGCATGAGCAGGAACAGCACGAGGGTGAACAGGGCGACGAGACCCCACGCCGCGATGCGGATCCACCAGCCGTTGACCCCGTTGTTCGAGTACGTGAACCACAGGATCGTGGTGGTGCCGTCGGGCAGCGGGCTGAGGGCGTTGAACGGATCGCGGTAGCTCGACCCGGTGATGCCGTTCGAGCCGCCGGTCGTCGAGGTGAGCAGACTCGAGCGACCCACCATGCGGATGATCTCGGCGCCGGAGATCGTCACGATCGCCAGGTAGTCGCCGCGCAACCGCAGGGTCGGGATGCCGAGGATGATCGCGAACACGATGGCCACCAGCAGGGCGACCAGGACCGCCATCACGAAGGGCAGCCCGTTCGTGATCGAGATCGCGAAGCCGTAGGCGCCGAGCAGCAGGAACGCCGCCTGGCCCATGTTGATGAGACCGGTGAGTCCGAAGTGGACGTTCAGGCCGATCGCGGCGAGCGCGAACGCTGCCGTCGTCGGGGCGAGTGCCTCCTGGGTGAGCGAGGACAGCAGGTTGAGGATGTAGTCCATGGCGGCGCTCCTTAGCCGATCCGCTCGGCGCGACCGAAGATGCCCTGCGGCCGGAACAGCAGGATGAGGATGAGGATCACGAGGGCGGTGGCGTACTTGAAGTCACCGGGGAGCACGAGGTTCGTGAGCTCGACGACGATGCCGATGATCATCGAACCGACGAGTGCGCCGTACGCGGTGCCGAGGCCGCCGAGCGTGACCGAGGCGAACATGAGCAGCAGCAGCTGGAGGCCGGTCTGCCAGTTCACGCCGTTCAGCACGAGACCGAGCATCACGCCGGAGAGCCCCGCGAGGCCGGCGGCGAGCGTCCACACGAACCGGATCACGCGGTCGACGTCGATGCCGGACGCGCTGGCCAGGGCCGGGTTGTCGGACACAGCCCGGGTCGCGCGGCCGAACCGGGTCTTCGCGAGGAACAACCCGGTGGCGACGAGCACCACGAGTGCGATCGCCATCGCCACGTAGGACTGCACCGTGAGGGTGATGCCCGCGAACGTGACCGTCTCGGGGTTGCCCTGCTGGATGCGGACCGTCGAGGCGCCGAAGAAGTACTGGAACGCGTACTGGGCGGCGATCGACAGGCCGATCGTCACGATCATGAGCTGCGTCAGGCTGATGCGCTTGCGTCGCAGCGGCCGCCAGATGCCGGCGTCCTGCAGCCACCCGGTCGCGGCGCACAGCAGCGTGACGACGATGCCGGTCAGCCAGATGTTCCAGCCGAGCTGGTTCGCGAACAGGTAGGCGAGGAGGCCACCGAGGGTCACCTGCTCACCGTGCGAGAAGCTCGACAGGCCCGTGGTGCCGTAGATGAGCGAGAGTCCCACCGACGCCAGCGCGATGAGGAGCCCGAGCCGGATCCCGGAGACGAACTGCTGCCAGACGCGGGCGGCGCTGACGCTCGAGGTCGCCTCGGACGTCGTCGCTCCCTGCTGGTCGGACAGCTGGAAGATCTGCCCCGAGTTGGCGTTGAGCGACGCGTTCACCGTGCGGTCCGCGTCCTCGGCGTCGGTCAGGTACTGGCCCTTCGGCAGGCTGTCCTGGTCGACCCGCACCGTGTAGCGGCCGGCCTCGTCCACGCGGACCGACCAGCGGCCGGCGTCGGTGGTCGTCGCCGTCTGGTCGAAGCCGCCGGGACCCGTGACGTCCACGTCGACGCCCTCGGCGGGCTTCCGCTCCGAGTCGAGGATCGTGCCCTGGATGCACCCGTTGGTCGGGCTCACCGTGCATGGCTGCGACGACGCCGGGGCGCTGCTGCTGCTGGCGGACGGACTGCTCGTCGCCGCGTGCGCCGCGGGCGCCACTGCCCAGTCGATCGCGAAGGTGGCGAGGAAAGCGAGGAAGAGTACTGCGGCGAGGACCAGGCGCTTGCGACCTGGCGCTCCTCGGCGGAACCGGCGCCGCAGCGCTGATCCCGGCGGAGTGATGGAACCCACGGATGAGCCTCTCGTTCGGATAGTCGAGGAACCTAGGGGTTTTTTGTGTCCCCCGTGTTTCCATCACGTTCCCTGGAGAAATCGTGCCGCAACCGTGATCCTCCTCAGGAAGCGCGGCCCCGGATCCACTGGGTTCGGCCCGTCCGGTCGGTGCAGCAGGCTCATCCGGTGAGCGCGCTCGCCCCGCTCTCGTCGTGCTCTCGCCGCGCGCTCGTCGCGCGCTCGTCCCGGTCTCGTCCCGCTCTCGTCCCGAGGAATGGCGGGGCACCTGGCCGCGTTAGCATGTCCTATCCGGAAACCCGTCGTCGCGTTCTCGGAGCAACCACTTCACCTCGCCCACGAAGGGGACCCATGGACCAGCCGGATCCGTTCGGATTCATCGGACTCACGTACGACGACGTCATGCTCCTGCCGGGGCACACCGACGTCATCCCGAGCGAGGCGTCGACGACGTCCCGGCTCACCAAGCGGATCTCGGTCAACGTGCCGCTGCTCTCCGCCGCCATGGACACCGTGACCGAGGCCCGGATGGCGATCGCCATGGCCCGCCAGGGTGGCATCGGCATCCTGCACCGCAACATGTCCATCGACGACCAGGCCGCCTACGTCGACAAGGTGAAGCGCTCCGAGTCGGGCATGATCACCAACCCGGTCACCACCCGTCCCGACGCCACCGTCGCCGAGGTGGACGCCCTCTGCGGGCAGTTCCGCGTCTCCGGCCTGCCGGTGGTGGAGCGCGACGGCACGCTCGTCGGGATCATCACGAACCGCGACATGCGCTTCGTCGCACCGTTCGAGATGGCGACGACCTTCGTCCGCGACGTCATGACGAAGGCCCCGCTCATCACCGCGATGGAGGGCATCGACCCCGAGGAAGCGGTGGCGATCTTCGCGCAGCACAAGATCGAGAAGCTGCCCCTGGTGGACGCCGACGGCAAGCTCCGCGGCCTCATCACCGTGAAGGACTTCGACAAGAGCGAGAAGTACCCCGACGCCACGAAGGACGACGAGGGCCGCCTGCGCGTCGGCGCCGCCATCGGGTTCTTCGGCGACGCCTGGCAGCGCGCCGAAGCCCTGCTCGAGGCGGGCGTGGACGTGCTCGTCGTCGACACCGCGAACGGCGAGAGCGAGGGCGTGCTCGACATGGTCCGTCGCCTGAAGGCCGACCCGCGCTTCGACGGCGTGGACGTCATCGGCGGCAACGTCGCGACCCGTCAGGGCGCACAGGCACTCATCGACGCGGGCGTCGACGCCGTCAAGGTGGGCGTCGGCCCCGGTTCGATCTGCACCACCCGCGTGGTCGCCGGCGTCGGCGTCCCGCAGGTCACCGCCGTGTACGAGGCATCGCTCGCCGCTCGAGAGGCCGGCGTGCCGGTCATCGCCGACGGCGGCCTGCAGTACTCGGGCGACATCGCGAAGGCCCTCGTGGCCGGTGCCGACACGGTCATGCTCGGCTCGCTCCTGGCGGGCACCGACGAGTCTCCGGGCGACCTGGTCTTCGTCGGCGGCAAGCAGTTCAAGGCGTACCGCGGGATGGGCTCCCTCGGCGCGCTGCAGACCCGCGGCGAGAAGACCTCGTACTCGAAGGACCGGTACTTCCAGGCCGACGTCCCCTCGGACGAGAAGCTCATCCCCGAGGGCATCGAGGGACAGGTGCCCTACCGCGGCTCGGTCGCGAACGCCGTGTACCAGCTCGTCGGCGGCCTGCGGCAGTCGATGTTCTACGTCGGTGGCCGCACGGTGCCGGAGCTGAAGGCGCGTGGCAAGTTCGTCCGCATCACCGCGGCCGGGCTCAAGGAGTCGCACCCGCACGACATCAAGATGGTCGTCGAGGCGCCGAACTACCGCGGCTGACCCGGCTGGCTCCGGCCCCGTGCCACCCCCGCAAAACGCAACGTCGGCGGTTTCTCGCAGCGTCATACCGCTGCGAGGAGCCGCCGACGTTGCGTTTCAGCGGGCCTCGGACTGGGAGCGCAGGAGTTCTCCACAGATCGCCACCTGTGGCGCCGTGCCGGCCGATGCGTCGAGCACGCTCGTCGCATGGACGCACCACCACGACTCATCCTGCTGACCTCGGACGACCGGCACTCGCAGCACGCGGTGCGACGCGGTGAACTCGTCCGCGTCACGCACGGTGTCGCCGTCGACCAGTCGGCGTGGCACGCGGCCTCCGTCCAGCAGCGAGCACGCATCGAACTGGAGGCAGTGGTCACCTCGATCGGTGAGTGGCGCGTGCTCTCACACCGATCGGCTGCGCTGTTGTGGGGGCTCCCCGACGTCGATCGCCTCGACCGCCGCGTGCACGTCACGGATCCGCTCCTGAGCACCACGCACTCCGGTCGCAGGGTGGTCCGTCACGCGGCACCGCTCCTCGCTGACGAGATCGTGGTGGTCGATGGTCGGCGCGTCACGTCCCTCATCCGGACCGTGGTCGACACCGTCCGGAGCACGTCGTTCGAGAACGCCGTCGCCGTCCTCGACCACGTCCTGCGCGAACGACTCTCGGACGTCGACGAGATCGGCCGCGCGTTCGCCGCGTGGCCGTCCCCGCGCGGCATGACGAAGGGCCGACGGGCACTCCGGTTCGCCGACCCGCTCGCGGACTCACCCGGAGATTCGGTGAGCCGCGTCCGACTCGACGAGGACGGCTTTCCACCGCCGGTGCTCCAACAGTCGTTCGGACCGTTCCGCGTCGACTTCTGGTGGGCACGTGCGGGGATCATCGGCGAGTTCGACGGACTCGGGAAGTACGAGGACGTGGACGCGGTACGCCGAGAGAAGTCCCGCGAACAGTCGCTGCTCCTGCGCCCCGAGGTCCGTCGCGTCGTCCGCTGGGGCTGGACCGAGGTCCGGACGCCCGGCCGCTTGCAGGCAGTCCTCCGCGCAGCGGGCTTGCCGACCGGCGCGTGAGCGCAAAACGCAACTCGGGCGGCTCTCCGCAGCGCTGTACCGCTGCGAGAAACCGCCCGAGTTGCGTTTTGCGGGGGCCCCGAACCTCGCGCGCCGCCCTACGCGCTCCGCCACTCGTCCGACGTGATGTGCGAGCCGCCGTGCGGTCCCATCTGCAGCATGCCGCCGTCGACCGGCAGCGACACCCCCGTGATGTACGACGACGCGGGCGACGCCAGGAACGCCACCGCCGCCGCGATCTCCCACGCGTTGCCGGGTCGGCCGAGCGGGACCCCCGGACGCGCGATGGTGTGCGGGTCCTGGTCCTCGGCGCCGGTCATCCGCGTGGCGATCTCCCCCGGCGCGACGGCGTTCGCCGTGATCCCGTGCTCGGCGAGCTCGATCGCGATGGTCTTGAGCAGCCCGCCGAGCCCGTGCTTGGCGGCGTCGTAGGCGGCCGACCCGTACCGGGGCTGGTGCTCGTGCACGCTCGTGATCCCGATGACCCGACCACCGGTGCCCTGCGCGACCATCCGTCGGGCGGCCGCCTGGATGGTGACGAAGGCACCGTCGAGGTCCGTCGCGACGGTGTGCCGCCACTGGTCGAGCGTGAGGTCGAGGAACGGCGCGTTGTCACCGGTCCCCGCGTCGGCGACGATGACGTCCACCCCGCCGAGCTGCTCGGCGAGGCGGTCGATCACGGCGCCGGCCTGGTCGAGCTGCGTGACGTCGATCTGTTCGACGAAGACGCGGCGGCCGGCATCGCGCACCTCGGCCGCGGTCTGCTCCGCGCGCTCGGGCTCGGACAGGTACGTGATTCCGACGTCCATGCCAGCGGCCGCGAGGGCCACGGCGGTCGCTCGACCGATGCCGGACTCGGCTCCGGTGACGATCGCGCGCGTGGGGCGGAAGGTGGTGGTCGAGGTCGGTTCGCTCATGTCCGGGGACCGTACGCGGAGGCCTCCGCGGCGTCCGTCAGCTTGCGCGCGCTCCGGTCAGGCGGCGACGGCGACCCACCCCGACCGTCCGGTCGGTCAGCTCATCAGGGGTTCCGTACGTCTGTACAGATTCATCACGGGTCTGTAACGAAACACCCAGGGGTGGATGAACGACACACGGGCGAAACACATCCGCCCTAGCTTTCTCGACATCCCACGTGGAGGACGCCGCGCTCGACCCGATGCGGCTCGGCCTCCGCGCAGAGAAAGGGCTCCACGGATGATCAGAACCACCCGTGCCACCACGGCACTGGCGGTGGCGGGAGCGGCAGCGCTCCTCCTCGCCGCCTGTTCCACCACCTCGGGCGACACCTCGCCGTCCTCGTCCGCCTCGGGCGGAGCGAAGAAGGACCCCGCCGCCAGCTGCAAGGCCCCTGACACCCCCGGTACCGACGCGCTGAAGATCGGCACGATCCTGCCGCTCACCGGTTCGCTCGCGTACCTCAACCCGCCCGCCGAGTCCGGTGTCGGCCTCGCGGTGCAGGACATCAACGCGGCCGGCGGCGTGCTCGACAAGGACGTCACGATCGACCCCGCCACCGACTCGGGCGACAGCAACGACATGACCGTGTCGAGCTCGGCGGCGACGAAGCTCGTGAACGCCAAGGTGCCGGTCGCGATCGGCGCCGAGTCCTCGAGCGTCACGCTCAACGTCATCGACCAGCTGACGAGCAACTGCATCGTGGAGATCTCCCCCGCCAACACGGCGGCGGACCTGTCGGGCTACTCGTCGTACTACTACCGGACCGCTCCGCCGGACTCGGTGCAGGGGTCGGCGCTCGGCCAGCTCGTCACGGGTGACGGCAACGCCAAGGTCGCGTTCCTGGTCTTCAACGACACCTACGGCACGGGGCTCCGCAACACCGTGCAGAAGGCCGTCGAGGACTCGGGCGGCTCGATCGTCTACGGCGGCAAGGGCAAGGGCCAGGAGTTCCCGCCCGGACAGACCACGTTCTCGTCCGAGGTGACGGCCGCGCTGGCCGCGAAGCCCGACGCGATCGTCGTCCTGGCCTTCGACGAGACGAAGTCGATCATCCCGGAGCTCGTCTCGCAGGGGAACAAGGCGAAGATCTACATGTCGGACGGCAACACCGCCGACTACTCGAAGGACTTCGACAAGGGCACGCTGACCGGCGCGCAGGGCACCATCCCCGGCGCCTCGCCGAAGGACGAGTTCAAGCAGCAGCTCGCCGCCTTCTACAAGAAGTCGTCCGGCAAGGACCTGGCCGACTACTCGTACGCGGCCGAGTCCTACGACGCCACCGTCCTCGCCGCGCTGGCCGCGGTGAAGGGCAAGGGCACGGACTCGGGCACCATCCAGGCCAACATGGCCAAGGTGTCCGGAGCCGACGGCGGCACCGAGTGCTCGACGTTCAAGGACTGCGTCGCCCTGCTCGACAAGGGTGAGGACATCCACTACACGGGTCCGTCGGGCATCGGTCCGTTCGACGACAACAACGACCCGTCGAGCGCCTACATCGGCATCTACAAGTTCGACGGCGACAACAAGCCCGTCTACCAGAGCGCCATCCAGGGCTCGATCAAGAAGTAGGACACCAGAACCACCCCTCGAGAGCGACAGTTCTCCGCGGAACCCCCGTGGAGAACTGTCGCTTTCGCGGTGCGGGCGGGCGGCCTGGAGGCGCGGCTCAGCCCCGTCAGACCGGCTCGGCCGGCGCGGATGCGAGCGCCCGGCGCCGCGACGCCCGAGCCGCCGCGAAGGAGTCGACGGTCAGGATGACCAGCGCGAGCCACACGATGCCGAAGCCAAACCACCGCGCTCCCGACATCGGCTCGTGCTGCACGACCACCCCCACGAGCAGCTGCATGATCGGCGCGAGGTACTGCGTCAGCCCGAGCGTGGACAGGCTCACCCGCCGCGCCGACGACGCGAACAGCAGCAGCGGCACCGCCGTCGCCGGCCCGGTCAGCAGCGTGACGAGGACGTGCACCCAGCCCTCGCTCGTGAACGTCAGTCCGCCGCCGAGGCCGGTCGTGCCGAGCACGACGAGCGCCACGACCGCGATCGGCAGCAGCCACACGGTCTCGATCGTCAGGCCGCTCAGGGCGTCTACGGTGCCGCCGACCCGCTTCTTCACGAGGCCGTACAGGCCGAACGAGAACGCGAGCGCCAGGGAGATCCACGGCATCCGGCCGTAGCCGACCGCGATCACGACGACCGCCACGACGCTGATGCCGACGGCCGCCCACTGCGCGGGACGGAGGCGTTCGCGGAGCACCAGCACGCCGAGCGCGATCGTGACGAGCGGGTTGATGAAGTACCCGAGCGCCGCCTCGACCGTGTGGCCGGTGGTCGTGGCAGCGACGTACACGGTCCAGTTCACCAGGATGAGCACCGCGGCCAGGCCCATCACGAGCATCACCCGGCGCTGCGCCATCAGGGTGCGGGTCCGCAGCCACGAACGGGTCACGGCGATCGCGACCGCGCAGAACACCAGCCCGAAGACGATGCGCCACGCGACGATCTCGAACGCGCCGGCGGGGGCCATCGCCGCGAAGAGCAGCGGCATGAGTCCCCAGAGTCCGTACGCGACGATGCCCTGGACGACACCCACGGATGCCTCGCTGCGGGGCGGACGCGCCGGACTCGGTTCACTCACGGAACCATCCTAGGAAGCCGGACCGACGCTGCGGACGGACACCGTGCCTCCCGGCCGCCGCGACGTGACCACCGACCGGACGCGAGAACGCCCCGCCGGCCGGAGCCAACGGGGCGTTCTCGGTGAGTACTGGACTCAGTGCTCGATGACCGCGAGGACGTCGCGGGCCGAGAGGACGAGGAGGTCCTCGCCCGAGTACTTGACCTCGGTGCCGCCGTACTTCGAGTAGATGACCTTGTCACCCACGGCGACGTCGAGCGGGACGCGGTTGCCGTTGTCGTCGATACGACCCGGACCCACGGCGACGACCTCGCCCTCCTGGGGCTTCTCCTTCGCGGTGTCCGGGATGACCAGACCGGAAGCGGTGGTCTGCTCCGCCTCGACCTGGCGGATGACGATGCGATCCTCGAGCGGCTTGATGCTGACGGCCACGGTGACCTCTTCTTTCTCGGTAGAGACTCGGTACTGATGAAAACCGGGTTGGCACTACGCACAGGAGAGTGCCAACGCCAACTCTAGGAGGTCGTTGGCACTCGGTCAATCCGAGTGCCAACCCAGGTCGAGCCTCTCGGCGACCTGGGAGGATCGACGCGTGGAAGCCGCCGACCTCGCCCAGTTGCTCACCCCCGCGGGGATGGCCCTGCTCGACCGTACCCCGGCCGTCTCGGACGGCGGTGAGATCGTGCGGGTCGTCGCTCGGCTGCGGGCCGAAGGGCACGATCCCGGGCTCGTGGCAGCGGTCCTGACGCAGGCGAAGCTCCGGCAGAAGGCGCGGGGGAAGTTCGGCGACTTCGCGGCCCGCATGCTCTTCACCGAGGCCGGCCTCGAGCAGGCCACCCGCCTGCAGGTCGCCGCACAGCACGCCGGACGCTTCGCAGCCGCAGGGCTGACCCGGGTCGCCGACCTCGGCTGCGGGATCGGCGGGGACGCGTTGGCGATGGCGGCGCTCGACCTCGACGTCACCGCCGTCGACCGCGACGAGGTGACCGCGGCCGTCGCCACGCACAACCTCGCACCCTGGCCGAACGCCCGGGTCGAACTCGGCGACGCGGCGTCGTTCGACGTGTCCACGGTCGACGGCGTCTGGATGGACCCCGCACGACGCACCTCCGGTCACTCGGACACCCGCCGCCTGGCGGACCCGGACGACTGGTCGCCGTCGCTCGACACCGTGTTCGCAGCCGCGACGACGACCCCCACCGGTGTGAAGCTCGGTCCGGGCGTCGACCGCGACCTGATCCCGGACACCGCCGAGGCGCAGTGGACCTCCGTCGACCGCGAGGTCGTCGAACTCGCCCTGTGGTTCGGCCCGCTCGCCCGACCGGGCGTCCGGCGCGCCGCGACCGTGATCGGGTCGCACGGCATCGCCGAACTCGTCGGGGCCGCCGACGCCGAGGACGTGGAGGTCGGTCCCCTCGGCTCGTACCTCTACGAACCCGACGGCGCCGTCATCCGGGCGCGCCTCATCGGAGACCTCGCGCGCTCCCTCGACGGCCGCATGCTCTCCGAGGGCATCGCGTACGTGACCTCCGACCGGGCCGTCACCACCCCGTTCGCGCAGGGGTTCCGCGTGCTCGACACGATGCCGCTCGACGTGAAGAAGCTCGCGGCACGTCTCGCGGCCGACGACGTCGGCACGGTGGAGATCAAGAAGCGCGGCGTCGACGTCGACCCGGCGCAGTTCCGCAAGCGGCTGCGGTTGCGTGGCAGCGGTCGCGTCACGCTCGTGCTCACCCGCCTGGAGGGACGGCACACCGCGATCTTGTGCGAACGGCTCTCCGAGACGGCCGGGTAGGGCGCGGTTCGGGCGGGATCCGCACAACGGAAGTGGCCCCGAATCGCGGGATTCCGCGGTTCGAGGCCACTTCGGTTGTGCGAACGGCCGGTTCGCCGGGCCGGGCTGGCCGGGTCAGCCGATGAAGGCGCCCGAGTCGTAGCTGTTGTAGTCGTAGTCCGACGAGTACGACCCGGAGATCGCCCCGATGACCACGAAGAGCCCGACGATCAGGATGAACAGGCCCGTCAGTGCCCATCCGCCGATGACCCCGGCGAGCGCCAGACCGCGGCCGCCCTCACCGGACTGCTTGATCTTGCCGAGGGCGATGTGGCCCATGATCGCGCCGGCGGGGCTCGCCAGGATCACGAGCGGCCAGATGATGATGCCGCCGAACGCGAAGACGATCGAGAGGATCGCGAGCGTGTTCGTCTTCGGACGCTGCGCGTACGGCTGGTAGCCGGCGGGGGCGTAGGGGTTCTGCTGGCCGGTCGCATACGGGTTCTGCGGGGCGCCGTAGCCGGGCTGCCCGCCCTGCTGGCCGTACTGAGCGCCCGGCTGACTGCTCTGCTGCTGGCCGTACTGACCGCTCGGTTGGCCGGGTGCGGCGTACGGGTTCTGCGGGGCGCCGGAGCCCGGCTGGCCGTTCTGCTGGCCGTACTGTCCGCCCTGGCCGTACTGCCCGCCCTGCTGGCCGTACTGGCCGCTCTGCTGACCGGGAGCGGCGTACGGGTTCTGTGGAGCCGCGTACCCACCCGAGACGCCCTGCGTCGCCGATCCCTGGCCGGACTGCGCCCACGGGTCAGTCGGCGCAGGGGCGGGGGCGGATGCCGGGGCTTCCGGGGCGGAGGCGCCGTACTGCTGCGACTGGCCGCCGTCGGCCTGCCCACCGTCGTACTGCCCGGCGTCAGGCTGTCCGGACGTCGGCTGCGCGCTCTGCTCCGGCTGGTTCGCTGACGCGCCACCCTCCGGCGTCGTCTCGCCCGGCTTCGGCCACTGGTTCTGATCGGACACCGTCCACCCCTCTCGGCACCTCGGTCGTCGGTGCCCTGTGAATCCTCCCACAGACGACTTGCCGCCGCCCTGGGACGGTGCGCGGGGTCAGACCTGGACGGTCGTCACCGGCAGCGTCGAGTCCGCAGCGATGCCGAGGTCGCTCGGCGCGCGCCCCTCCGCGACCAACCGCGCACCGATGGCCGCGATCATCGCGCCGTTGTCGGTGCAGAGGTCGAGCGGCGGGATCCGGAGCTCGACCCCGGCCGCCGCACAGCGTTCCTCGGCCACCGCTCGGAGCCGGGCGTTCGCCACGACACCGCCGCCGAGCAGGAGTCGGTCGACCCCGGTGTCCCGGCAGGCGTTCAGCGCCTTCGTGATGAGCACGTCGACCACGGCCTCGCGGAAGCTCGCGGCGACGTCGGCCACCGGGACCTCGCGACCTTCGTCACGGCACCGCTCCACCCAGCGTGCGACCGAGGTCTTCAGCCCGGAGAACGAGAAGTCGTAGCGGTGCGCGGCCAGGTCCTTCGGCAGCGTCAGGCCGCGTGGGAACCGGATCGCCGTCGGGTCGCCGTCGGCTGCCGCCCGGTCGATCTGCGGGCCGCCGGGGTACGGCAGCCCGAGCAGTCGTGCGACCTTGTCGAACGCTTCGCCCGCGGCGTCGTCGATCGTCTCGCCCAGGAGTTCGACGTCCCCGACCAGGTCGCGCACGAGCAGCAGCGACGTGTGCCCGCCGGACACCAGCAGCGCCACCGTCGGCAGGTCGATCTCGGTGCCGTCCGCCCGCAGGACGTCGGCCCCGACGTGTCCGACCAGGTGGTTCACGCCGTACAGGGGCTTGCCCGTCGCCACGGCGAGGGCCTTCGCCGCGCCGACGCCGACCATGAGTGCTCCGGCCAGGCCCGGGCCCGCGGTCACCGCGACGGCGTCGAGCTCGTCGAGCGTGACGCCCGCCTGCTCCAGCGCGGCCTCGAGCGTCGGCGTCATCGCCTCGAGGTGTGCGCGTGCGGCCACCTCGGGCACGACGCCGCCGTAGCGCGCGTGCTCCTCCATGCTCGACGCGATGACGTTCGCGAGCAGGGTGCTCCCCCGCACGATCCCGACGCCGGTCTCGTCGCAGCTCGTCTCGATGCCGAGCACCAGTGGTTCAGCCATCGAGGGCCTCCTGTCCGATCGGTCCCGGGCCGTCCGTGGCACCGTGCGGGAGCTCCGCGCGCATCACCCACGCGTCGACGCCGTCCGGCTGGTAGTAGCGGGGACGGACCGCGATCCGCTCGAACCCGAACGCGGTGTACATCGCCTGCGCGACGGGGTTGTCGGCGCGGACCTCGAGGAAGACCTCGTGCACGCCACGGCGTCGGGCCTCGTCGAGGAGCTCGGTGAAGAGCACCCGGCCGATGCCCTTCCCCCGCTGGTCGGCGGCGACCGCGATGGTCTGCACGTCCGCCACCGGGTTACCGGCGAGCGACGAGAGCCCGGCGTAGCCGACGACCGTCGGCGCACCGCCCTCGGTCGTCTCGACGACGACGTAGTACCCGTGCGGCGAGTACAGCTCACCGGACATCTGCGACGCCGACCACGCGTCCGTCGGGAACGACGCGTGCTCGAGCCACATCACGTCGTCGAGGTCCTGCGGGTGGGCGCGCCGCAGGCGCAGGCCATCGGGCAGGGTCACTGCTTGACCCGCTTCGGCGCGCCCGGCATCGTCACGTCGGGATCACGCAGGTAGAGCGGGGTGTCGTCGGCGAAGGGCGCACCGGACGCGAGCCGGTCCACGGCGAGCGCCCCGAGCCTCCAGGCCGGGATGGACGCGACGGTCACGCGGTCCCAGCCCACCGCTTCTGGCCTGGAGGCGCGGATCGCCTCGTCGAGGTCCGCCGGCTTGGCGAGTCCGGGGCCGGCCACGCGGACGCCGTCGGCGTCGTAGACGCTCCAGTAGACCTCGCGGCGTCGGGCGTCCGTGAGGACGACGAACGGGCCGCCCTGCGGCTGGTCGGCCGCGACCCCGTCGTGGCTGACCAGCGGGAGCAAGGGGACTCCGCGAGCCGCGGCGAAGGTGCGGGCGGCGGCGATGCCGACGCGGAGGCCGGTGAACGGTCCGGGGCCCATGCCCGCGACGACGGCGGTGACCTCGGCGGGGCTGATGCCGGCCTCGTCGAGGACCTCGGCGAGGAAGGGGCCGATCACCTCGGCGTGCCGACGGCTGTCCTCGGTGTCGCGGGTCGCGAGTGCGCGGCCGGTCGTCGGGTCGACGACGGCGACGGAGGTCCCGGCGGAGGTGTCGATCGCGAGCAGCACCCGTCCATCGTAGGCGTGGCGGACGGTCCCCACTGCGGCACTCAGTCCTCGGCCAGGCGGCCCGCGACTGCTTGCCAGATCTCGTCGGCCCGCCACCGCTCTCGTCCGCCGCTGCCGGCGCGTCCGAGGGACCGCACCCAACCGTGTTCTTCCGCACGGCGGAGCAAGGATGCTTTACGAGTAGCTTCGCGTCGTTGGCACGCTCAATTCGATAACTTGGCCCGAAGTCATCACCAGATGGCTTGACGACCGACTTGTTCCCGCCAAGTCATTGGCGATTCGTCGAGCAGCAGCGCTACCCAAAGCGCACTTGGGTGGACGCATCGCTCCCCACACCGCGGAGTTTTGCAAGACGTGAACTGATCCCACCCGGTTGTCGGCCGAGGATGCGACCGATCTCGTCCGGCGTCATACCCGCGTCGGCCATGGCAAGGAGTGCTGACTCGTCGGCAGACTCCCATCGCGCATACGCCTGAGGGTGGTCTTGCCGGATCGCTTCAACAGAGTAAGCGCGATCGTCAACCTGACCAGAGGCATCGTCGGGGAGCACTACTCGGCTGACGAGCCGAATCGGGTGGCGCGCCATGTCCTCGCCATGATCGGCGACGAAGACCAGCTCGTCTCCGTCTATCTCGATCGACGACGCTTCGACGTGTGCGAAGCCTCCCCCGTGCAATTCGATACGCATCCACACCCTCCCGTGCTGCATCCAACATACTGGCGCTACGGAGGTTCTACAACGAGACGTCGGCCCAGCGGGGACCCGTGCCGGTGACGACCACGCGGCGGGGCTCGTCGGGGACGTCGTCCGGGTCGAGGTCGTCGTCCGTGGTCGCCTCGGTGCCGGTCGCGCGGATGATCTCGACGTCGAGGACACTGTCGGCGATGCCGTCGACGAACCCGCGCCCCCACTCGACCACGACGATCGAGGCGTCCCAGTCGAGGTCGAGGTCGTCGAGCTCGACCGGATCCGACAGGCGGTAGGCGTCGACGTGCACCAGGTCCGGGCCGGCGGTCGTCGGGTGCGTCCGCGCGAGCACGAAGGTGGGGCTCGACACCTGCCCACGGGCTCCGAGCGCCGCGCCGAGGCCGCGCGTCATCGTGGTCTTGCCGGCGCCGAGCGGCCCGGTGAGCACGACGAGGTCACCGGCGTGCAGGACCGCCGCCAGCCGGGCCCCGAGGGCGCCCATCTCCGCCGTGGTCGCCACGGTGGTGTCGAGCAGGATGCGGGACTGCTCGGTCACGGCTGCTCGCCCCGGAGGTACTCGGCGACGTGCCCCTCGACACGGTGGCCTTCGTAGACGCGCGGCACCCGGGCACCGATCCGGCAGACGATCTCCTCACCGATGGTGCCGAGCGCCTGCCCCCACTCGAGGACGGTCATCTCGTCGTGCTCGCCTGTGCCGAAGAGCACCACGGCGTCGCCGACCTGCACGTCGTCGTCGCCGACGTCGACCAGGAACTGGTCCATGGCGACCCGGCCGGCGATCGGGTATCGGGTCCCGCCGATGGCGACCTCGATGCGCCCCTGCGCCAGGCGCGGGACGCCGTCCGCGTAGCCGACGGGCACGAGGGCGAGCGTCGTCTCGGCGAGGGTCCGGTACGTGTAGTCGTACGAGACGCCGGTGTCGACGGGCACCCGCTTCGTCTTCGCGACCGAGGCCGTCAGCGTCATCACGGGTTCGAGCCCGAGGTCCGACGCCGAGACCCCGTCCGCCCCGGGGATGCCGAACAGGTTCGCCCCCATCCGGACCATGTCCTTGCGGAACTCCTTGCGCTCGAGCCCGGCGAGCGAGGCGGCGACGTGCTCCATCGGCACGTCGAGCCCGAGGTCCTCGGCCTGCTCGACCGCGGCGTCGAACAGCGCCACAGCGGAGGCGTCGTCCTCGTCGGAGGACTCGGCGAGGTGCGTGTACGCGGCGACGACCTCGATGCGTCCGGCGCGCTGGGCGTCCACGGCGAGCGCGACGAGCGCGGGCCAGGCCCCGAGCGTCGCGCCGTCGCGGTGCAGCCCGGAGTCGACGCCGAGGTGCACCCGCGCCGGGCGCTGGTCGACGGCGTCGACGACCCGCTGCAGCTCGGCGACGTTCGAGACGCCGAGGTCGACCGCGGAGTCGATCGCGTCGCGGAAGTCGAGCGCGGGGTCGTGCTGCCACGTGAACAGGTGCACGTCCTCGCCGACGCCGATCGACCGGAGGCGCAGGGCCGCGGGGACCGTCAGCACGCCGATCCAGCGGATGCCGGCGTCGACCGCGGCGAGCGCGATCGGTTCGAGACCGTGCCCGTAGGCGTCGGCCTTCATGATCGCCATGACCTCGACCGGGTCCATCCACTCGCGGACCAGGTCGAGGTTGGCGCGGTAGGCGTCGAGGTCGATCTCGGCCCGGCGCAGCGGCGCGTTCACGTCGTCCTCCGTTCCACGCTGCGGCCGACCCGCGCGACCACCTCGTAGTTGATCGTGCCGACGGCCGCGGCCCAGTCCTCCACCGCGGGGTCGCCGTTCGCCGGGTCGCCCCAGAGCACGGCCTCGTCGCCGACCTGCACGTCGGCGTCGCCGATGTCGACGTGCATCGCGTTCATCGCCACGCGTCCGACGACCGGGAACGTGCGGTCCCCGATCCGGACGACGACGCGGTTGCCGAAGTCGCGGTCGAAGCCGTCCGCGTAGCCGAGGCCGATCACCGCGAGCCGGGTGTCCGTCTCGGCGCGCCAGGTGTAGCCGTAGCTGACGCCCTCGCCCGCGCGCACCGGCACGGTGCGGAGGACCGCGGCCGTGACGCGCATCGCGGGGCGGAGCCCGAGGTCGGCCGAGGTGCGGTCGGGGAACGGGCTGAGCCCGTACAGTGCGAGCCCGACCCGTGCCAGGTCGTGGCGGGTCTCGGGGACGGCGATGCTCGCGGCGCTGGCGGCGAGGTGCACCACGTCCGGCACGATGCCGTTCGCGGCGAGGCCGTCGAGCGCCCGCTGCAGAGCGGCGTCCTGGTCGAGGTCGTCGGCACGCGACGCGTTCGACAGGTGCGACATCAGCCCTTCGACCCGGGTGCGAGCACCGCTCCGGGCGAGTCGGCCCGCGGTGGCGAAGAGCTCCGCCCACTCCGACTCGACCGCACCGTTGCGGCTGAGGCCCGTGTCGACGCAGATGTGCACGGCGGGGACCTCGGAGTCCGCGGCTGCGGCCAGCTGCGACACGCTCGACACCGCAGGGGTGACACCGTGTCGGGCCGCACGGCGGAAGTCCTCGTCGGGGGCGTGCAGCCACGCGAGGATGCGGACTCCCTCGTCGATGCCCGCCTGCCGGAGCGCGAGCGCCTCGTCGATGTCCGCGACGCCGAGCCACTCGGCCCCGGCGTCGACGAACGCCTGCGCGGCCTCGGCTGCGCCGTGGCCGTACCCGTTGGCCTTGACGACCGCGATGACGCCGGACGGGGCCACCCGTTCGGCGACCGTCGCGTAGTTGGCGATCAGGGCCTCCCGGTCGACCGTGATGCCGGTGAACGCACTCAAGCCGAATCCCCTGTTCCTTCCAACACCACGAAGGCCGTGGCGATCCCGCCGTCGTGCGAGAGCGACAGGTGCACCGACCCGACGCCTCGCGTCTCGGCGACCTGCTGGGCCCCGCGCCGCAGCGTGAGCGACGGGTTCCGCTGGTCGTCGGAGACGACCTCGAGGTCCTGCCAGCTGAGCCCCGCACTCGACCCGAACGCCTTGATGAGCGCTTCCTTCGCGGCGAAACGCGCCGCGAGCGAGGCGATCGGACGGGGCTCCCCGTCGCGGATCAGCTCCGCCGGCGTGAACAGCCGCGTGCGCATCGCCGGCGTGCGGTCGAGCACCAGCTCGAACCGCTCCAGGTCGACGACGTCGACACCGATGCCGATGATCATCGCCGTCTACTCGACGGTGACCGACTTCGCGAGGTTGCGCGGCTGGTCGACGTCGAGGCCCTTGGCCGCGGCGAGCTCCATGCCGAACATGTGCAGCGGCGCCACGGCGAGCAGCGGCTCGAACAGCGGCGTCGCGAGCGGGATGCGCAGGACCTCGTCGGCGAAGGGCAGCACGGCGGCGTCGCCCTCTTCCGCGATGGCGATCACCCGGGCGCCGCGGGCGCGGATCTCCTGGATGTTCGACACCACCTTCGGGTGCAGCGACCGCGGGTCACGCGGGGACGGCACGATCACGAAGACGATCTGCCCGGGCTCGATGAGGGCGATCGGCCCGTGCTTGAGCTCACCGGCGGCGAAGCCCTCGGCGTGGATGTACGCGAGCTCCTTGAGCTTCAGCGCACCCTCGAGCGCGATCGGGTACCCGACGTGCCGACCGAGGAACAGCACGCTCCGGGTGTCCGCCATCCAGCGGGCGAGGTCCTTGATGCCGGACGCGTCGTCGATGGTCTGCTGGAGCTTCGGGGCGAGGCCCTCGAGTTCGGCGACCTGCTCGGCGATCTGCTCGGCCGTCAGCGTGCCGCGCAACGTGGCGAGGTGCAGCCCGAGCAGGTAGAGCGCGACGCCCTGGGCGATGAAGGCCTTCGTCGACGCCACGGCGACCTCGGGGCCGGCGTGCGTGTAGATCACGGCGTCGGACTCACGCGGGATCGTGGCGCCCTGGGTGTTGCAGATCGACAGCACCTGCGCGCCCTGCTCACGCGCGTACTTGACGGCCATGAGCGTGTCCATGGTCTCGCCGGACTGGCTGATCGAGACGACCAGGGTGCGCTCGTTCAGCACCGGGTCGCGGTAGCGGAACTCGTGGGCGAGCTCGACCTCGACGGGGATGCGGGCCCACTGCTCGATGGCGTACTTGCCGAGGATGCCGGCGTAGGCGGCGGTGCCGCAGGCGATCACGATGACGCGGTCGACGGTCGCCAGGCGCTCGGCGATCGGGTCGAGGTCGGTCAGCGTGACGGCGCCGTCGTGCACACGGCCGAGGATCGTCTTCGCGACGGCCTCGGGCTCCTCGCTGATCTCCTTCGCCATGAAGGAGCTCCAGCCGCCCTTGTCGGCGGCGGAGGCGTCCCAGTTCACCTCGAACTCGCTCGGCGTGGCCGGGGTGCCGTCGAAGTGGATGACGTCGACGCCGTCGGGGCGGATCGTCGCGATCTCGTCCTGCCCGATCGACAGCGCGCGCTGCGTGTAGGCGACGAATGCGGCGACGTCCGAGCCCATGAAGTTCTCACCGTCGCCGAGCCCGACCACCAGGGGCGAGTTGCGACGGGCGCCGACGACGACGCCGGGCTGGTCGGCGTGCACGACGAGGAGCGTGAAGGCGCCCTCGAGCCGCTGCACGGCCTGCTGCATGGCGGAGGTCAGGTCACCGGTCTCGCGGAACGCGCGGGCGACGAGGTGCGCTGCGACCTCGGAGTCGGTCTCGCTGAGGAACTCGACGCCCTCGGCCTGCAGCTCGGCGCGGAGCTCCGAGAAGTTCTCGATGATGCCGTTGTGGATGAGCGCGAGCTTGCCGCCGTCGGCCAGGTGCGGGTGCGCGTTGCCGTCGGTCGGGCCACCGTGGGTCGCCCAGCGGGTGTGGCCGATGCCGGTGCCGCCGTCGGCGATCGGGTGCGACTCGAGCTCGTCGACCAGGGCCTGGAGCTTGCCCGCCTTCTTGGCGGAGGCGAGTTCCTGCGAGCCGTCGACCACGGCGATGCCCGCCGAGTCGTAGCCGCGGTACTCGAGACGACGAAGACCACCGAGGAGCACGTCCTGGCTGCTGTTGCTGCCGACGTAGCCGACGATTCCACACATGGGGACGATCCTACGGTCTGCCTGGGCACCGACCCTGCGAGGTGTCCGGATCGATACACACTGGCCGGTCTCATCGATTCTGCCCCAGTCTGACATCAACGACAGACACGGTCAGAAGTCGTGAGATGCACGCCGAGTTGAACCCCTACGCTCCCGGTGCCGGTCTGCGGCCGCCAGCCCTCGTCGGCCGCGGCGCGGAGGTGGACGCGTTCGATCTCCTCGTCGCTCGGTCCCGGCGCGGCATGGTCTCGCGCAGCCTGGTTCTCCACGGCCGGCGCGGCGTCGGGAAGGCCGTGCTCCTCAACCAGTTCCGCGCTCAGGCCGACAGCGCCGGCTGGCTCGTCGTCGACGTCGAGGGGCAGTCGTCGGACTCCGGTCAGGAGATCACCCGCAGACGGTTGTCGCGCGAACTGGCACTCGCCTCGCGCCGTCTGCAGCGCGGCGCCGCCGTGAGCAGCGCGGTCCGCCGAGCACTCGGGACCGTGAAGTCGTTCGGCGCCCAGTTCGGCGGACTCGGGTTGAGCGTGGAGATCGAACCGTCCACGGGTCGGGCGGACTCAGGCGTCGTCGAGATCGATCTCGAAGAGCTCGTCGAAGACCTCGCGCCCGCACTCACGGAGCAGCAGCGCACCCTCGCGCTGTTCGTCGACGAACTGCAGGACCTCGGACCCGAGATGCTCGGTGCGCTGCTCTCGGTCCAGCACCGAGCGGGACAGCGCAACTGGCCGTTCCTCATCGTCGGCGCGGGCCTGCCCAGTGTTCCGGCGACGCTCACGGCCGCGAAGTCGTACGCGGAACGGCTGTTCGAGTACCGGGAGATCGGCTCCCTCCCCTCCGGCGCCGCCGCAGAGGCACTCGTCCTGCCCGCAGAACGATCAGGCGTGACGTTCGACCGGCCTGCGCTCGACCTCCTCATCGACACCTCGGGCGGGTACCCGTACTTCCTGCAGACGTACGGCTCCGCTGCTTGGGACCTCGCGGAGGACCGACGGATCACCGAAGCGGACGCGGTCGCCGCGATCGATCGCGGGAACGCCGAACTCGACAGCGGGTTCTTCCCCGGCCGGTGGGCAGCAGCCACGCCGGCCGAGCGTCAGTACCTCGTGGCGATGGCGGAGGACCTCGACGAGGAGTCATCGACCGGCGTCGTCGCGGGCCAGCTCGGAGTCCCGGCGAAGGCGACGAGCCAGGCTCGGCACAACCTCATCAGGAAAGGGATCGTCTACGCGCCACAGCGCGGTCGGATCGCCTTCACGGTTCCGCACATGCGTGACTTCGTCCGACGTCAGGCGGATCTCGACCTCCTGGACTAGCGTCCAGCGCATGGGACGCTTCGACGACATCGCCATCACCACACTGCACGGCGAGGACACCACGTTCGGCGCCTACGCGGACAAGGCGGTGCTGGTCGTGAACGTCGCGTCGCGGTGCGGTCTGGCGCCGCAGTACGAGCAGCTCGAAGCCCTGCAGAAGGAGTACGGCCCCCGCGGCTTCACGGTGCTCGGCTTCCCCAGCAACCAGTTCCTGCAGGAACTCGGCTCGTCCGAGGCGATCGACGAGTACTGCTCCACCACCTGGGGCGTCACCTTCCCGATGTCCGAGAAGGTGAAGGTCAACGGCAAGGGCGCGCACCCGCTCTACCAGGCCCTCAAGGAGACCCCGGACGCCGACGGCAAGGCGGGTCGCGTCTCGTGGAACTTCGAGAAGTTCCTCGTCGCCCCGGACGGCACCGTCTCGCGCTTCCGTCCGACCACGAAGCCGGATGCTCCGCAGGTCATCGCCGCCATCGAGGCGGCTCTCCCCGCCTGACGCGTCGCGTCCTGCGGACGCGCACCGAGCACTGGACTGGAGGCCCGGTGCACGTGAG
>NZ_MJGN01000022.1:33255-103612 GCF_001865065.1 Curtobacterium sp. MCBA15_008
CTCACGTGCACCGGGCCTCCCGTCTGTACGCTCGATCCCATGCCGTTCTCGGAAACCGCCGTCGCGCACCCGACCCCCTTCGTGGAGATCCCGCGTGGCGAGTGGTCGCAGCTCGCGCCGAAAGAGCACCTCTCCCTGACCGAGACCGAGATCGTGCAGCTGCGCGGTCTCGGCGACCGGTTGGACATGCAGGAGGTGCAGGAGGTCTACCTGCCGCTCTCCCGGCTGCTGACGCTGTACGCGGCCGGCGCGCGGGACCTGCACGCCGAGACGAGCCGGTTCCTCGGTGAGCGCGCCGGACGCACGCCGTTCGTGATCGGCGTCGCGGGCTCCGTCGCGGTCGGCAAGTCCACGGTCGCCCGTCTGCTGCGCGAGCTGACGAAGCGCTGGCCGGACACCCCCCGCGTGGAGCTCGTCACCACCGACGGCTTCCTGTACCCGAACGCCGAGCTCGAACGCCGCGGGATCATGGACCGCAAGGGCTTCCCGGAGTCGTACGACCGCCGCTCCCTGCTGCGCTTCGTGAGCCAGGTGAAGAGCGGCGCGACCGAGGTCCGCGCGCCGTACTACTCGCACCTGGTCTACGACATCGTGCCGGACGCCGAGATCGTGGTCCGGCAGCCGGACGTCCTCATCGTCGAGGGACTGAACGTGCTCGCCCCGCCCGTGCACGGACGACTGGCGCTGTCGGACCTGTTCGACTTCACGATCTACGTCGACGCGAAGACGAAGGACATCGAGGCCTGGTACGTCGACCGGTTCCTGGCTCTGCAGGAAGAGGCGTTCTCGAGCCCGGACTCGTTCTTCCACCGCTTCGCCTCGCTCTCCCGCGAGGACGCGGTGGAGACGGCGACCCAGGTGTGGCGGGCGATCAACGAGCCGAACCTCATCGAGAACGTGCTGCCGACGCGCTCCCGAGCGACCCTCGTGCTGAAGAAGGGCGCGAACCACAAGGTGAACTCGGTGCTGCTCCGCAAGATCTGACGCGGGCGCGGCCGTGCGCCACCGCAAAACGCAACGAAGGCGGTTGCCCGCAGAGGAATACCGCTGCGAGCAACCGCCGAGGTTGCGTTTTGCGAGGGAGAGGGAGCCGGCGCAGCCGCCTACGCGGCGTCGAGCGCCAAGCGCTCCTGCACGACGGCGGCGAGCTCCTCGGCGATGCGCTGGGCGTCGTCCTGCGAAGCCGCCTCGACCATGACCCGCACGACCGGCTCGGTGCCCGACGGACGGAGCAGCACGCGGCCGCTGTCCCCGAGCGCCTCGCTGGCGGCGGCGATGGCGTCCTGCACGCCCTGGTCGGCGAGCCCGTGCCGATCGACACCACGCACGTTGAGCAGCACCTGCGGGAACACCGTCATGCACGCGGCGAGCTCCTGCAGGGACTTGCCGGTGCGGGCCATCTCGGCGACGAGGTGCAGGCCCGTGAGGATGCCGTCACCAGTGGTCGCGAACTCGTTGAAGATGATGTGGCCGGACTGCTCGCCGCCGAGCGAGAAGTCGCCCTCGGTCATCTTCTCGAGCACGTAGCGGTCGCCCACGCCGGCCTCGATCACGGTGATGCCCGCGTCGGCCATGGCGCGCTTCAGCCCGAGGTTCGACATGACCGTCGCGACGAGCGTGTCGTCCTTCAGGCGCCCGCGCTCCTGCAGCGACAGCGCGAGGATCGCCATGATCTGGTCGCCGTCGATCGCGTTGCCCGCGGCGTCGACCGCGAGGCAGCGGTCCGCGTCGCCGTCGTGGGCGATGCCGACGTCCGCTCCGTGCTCGAGCACCGCGCGGGCGAGGTTGTCGATGTGGGTCGAACCGACGCCGTCGTTGATGTTCCAGCCGTCGGGGTCGGCGCCGATGAGCGTCACGCGAGCACCAGCGTTGACGAAGACCTCGGGCGAGACGCCGGCGGCGGCACCGTTCGCGCAGTCGAGTACGACGTGGAGCCCAGAGAGCCGGTGCGGCAACGTGCCGAGCAGGTGCACCACGTAGCGGTCCTCGGCGTCGGCGAACCGCGAGATGCGACCGACGTCGATGCCCGTGGGGGTGGGTGCCGAGTGGTCGTGCATGGCCGCTTCGATGCGGTCCTCGACCTCGTCCGGGAGCTTGCGGCCACCGGCGGCGAAGAACTTGATCCCGTTGTCGGGAGCGGGGTTGTGCGACGCGGAGATCATCACGCCGAAGTCGGCGTCGATGTCCGCGACGAGGAACGCCGCTGCGGGGGTCGGGATGACCCCGGCGTCGAGGACGTCGACGCCTGCGGAGGCGAGCCCGGCCGCGACCGCGGAGCCCAGGAACTCGCCGGAGACGCGCGGGTCGCGCGCGAGGACCGCGCGCGGGCGCGGTCGGCCGGACGCCCGGCGGGCGTCGGCGTGGTGTCCGTGTGTGAGAACGGCCGCGCTCGCCTGGGCAAGACCCAGTGCGAGCGCGGCCGTCAGCTCGCCGTTGGCGAGACCACGAACCCCGTCGGTACCGAACAGACGCGGCATTGCGATCTTCAGCCGGTGGCGACTAGCGCTTCGAGAACTGCGACGCCTTGCGGGCCTTCTTGAGACCGGCCTTCTTGCGCTCGATGACGCGAGCGTCACGGGTGAGGAAGCCGGCCCTCTTGAGGGTCGCGCGGTTGTTCTCGCGGTCGATCTCGTTCAGGGTGCGGGCGATGGCGAGGCGGAGCGCGCCGGCCTGACCCGAGGGGCCGCCACCGGTGATGCGGGCGACGACGTCGTACGAGCCGAGGAGCTCGAGCACCTTGAACGGGTCGTTGATGAGCTGCTGGTGCAGCTTGTTCGGGAAGTAGTCCTCGAGCGTGCGGCCGTTCACCACGAAGGTGCCGGAGCCCGGCACGAGGCGGACGCGCGCGATGGCCTCCTTGCGGCGCCCGACGGCACCGCCGGAGACGTTGAGGATCTGACGGGGAGCAGCCTCGGCAGCGGCGGGTGCGCTCTCCGTGGTGAAGCTCTCCGGGGTCTGGTCGAGGGAATCAGCGATCTGAGCCATGAGTTTTCTCTAGTCCTTGGAAGTCGTCGTGGCCGCTGTTACTGCGAGACCTGGTCGAAGGTGTACGTCTTGGGCTGCTGCGCGGCGTGGGGGTGCTCGGCACCCGCGTACACCTTGAGCTTCTTGAGCTGCTCGCGGCCCAGCGTGTTCTTCGGGAGCATGCCGCGGATCGCCTTCTCGACGGCGCGGGTGGGGTGCTTCTCGAGCATCTCCGGGTAGGAGGTCGCCGTGAGGCCGCCCGGGTAGCCCGAGTGGCGGTAGTAGACCTTCTTCGCGAGCTTGGAACCGGTCAGGGCGACCTTGTCCGCGTTCACGATGATGACGTAGTCACCCATGTCCATGTGCTGGGCGAAGGTGGCCTTGTGCTTGCCGCGGAGGAGTGCGGCGACGTGCGAGGCGAGACGGCCGAGGACGACGTCGGTCGCGTCGATGACGATCCAGTCGTGCTGGACGTCAGCCGGCTTCGGTGAGAACGTGCGAGTCACAGGAGTGCTGCTTTCGTGTCGAGGTGAGGAGTCCGTGAATCCCGCTCCGGTTGGGGTTCAGCGCGGCAGAAGCCGGTGGAACACCCAGGTGGAGGGCCCATCTGACTGTCTAGCGTGCGGGGCACGCAGACCAAGGTGAGAGCCTACCCGACGCGCGTCACGTCGGTCAAACGCGAGCGGACGGGAGGCGCGGTGCCGGCTGGCACCGCGCCTCCCGTCCGACGACTGGTCCGGTCCGTCAGCCGAACAGGCTGCGCAACCAGGCGATGAGCGCCGCGAGTGCGGCGAGCGCGTCCGCGATCGTGCCGCCGCCGTGTCCCGGCTCGCCGCCGTGCCCCGGACCGCCGCCGTGGCCCGGGTGCCCGCCGTCACCCGGGGTGGCGACGCCCGGCAGGTCGATGCCGACCAGGATCGGGTCGTGGTCGCTCGCACGGTAGACGTCGTCCTGGTACAGGTCCGTGACGTTGTAGTCGTAGCGGCTGTACTCCAGGCCGACGGACTCGACCGAGTTGATGTTCCAGATGTCCACGCCGGTCACGGTCTTCAGCGCCGCGGGCGAGGCGAACACGTGGTCGAGCGATCCGCTCAGGCCGCTGAACACGTACGACCACTCGGAGGCGTCCCTCGTCGGCCCGAGGTCGGTGTAGCCGGCCTGGTCGAGGACGGCCACGGGGTCCTCCTGGCTGTAGGCGTTGAAGTCGCCGAGCATGAAGACCTTGTCGGTGCCGGACTGCCGCTGCATCGCGGTCGAGAACGCGACGAGCGCCTTCGACTGCGCGACACGTGAGGCGTTCGAGGCGCCCTGCCCGTCGCCCTGGTCGGCCTCGGCACCCGTGCCGGAGCCCTTCGACTTGAAGTGGTTCGCGATCACCAGGAAAGTGTCCTTCGCGGACGGCTTCGACGGCTTCCCGTTCCCCTTCCCGGGCTTCGCGGTCACCGGGGCGAAGGCCTGCGCGAGCGGCTGGCGCGCGTTCGCGAACGCCGTCGAGTCGGTGAGGATCGTCGACCCGCCGACCGGCTGCACGCGGTCCTTCTTGTAGATGAGCGCGAGGCGGATGACGTCCTCGCTCGCGGGGAGCTTCGACGGCGACTTCGCGTACGCCCACGTGTCCTTGCCGGTCGCCTGGTTGAGCGCGGCGACGAGGGTGGCCACGGCGGCGTCGCGGTCCTGGCCGAAGCGGGCCGAGTTCTCGATCTCCTCGAGGGAGACGACGTCGGCGCCGAGACCGTTGATCGCCTTGACGATCTTCACCTGCTGGCGGGCGAGGTCGTCCGCGTTCGCCGCACCGCGGGCGTCGCAGCCGTCCCGCACCGTGACGGGGTCGCCGTCGCGGTCGGTGTAGTACGTGCAGCCGGTGAGCTGGTCGCCGGTCGTCGGGAAGTAGTTCAGGACGTTGAAGCCGGCGAGGCGGATGTCGCCGCCGACGTTCTCCGGAGCCGTGGTCCGCGCGTTCGAGAACGACGCGGGCAGCTCCGCCTTCGGGGTCGCCCCGGTGATCGGCGACGTCGGCTGGAACTTCCACGAGTCGTTCCGGTAGTCGAGCACGACGGGCTTCGCGAAGGTCGCGCTGGCCCCGACCGTGACCGGGCCCTGGGTGAGCCACGACACCGGGATCGACTGGTTCGCCGCGCTGAGGAAGTTCGTGCTCGCCCCGTCGTCGAGGACGACCTTGCGGGCCGCGTTGTCCGCCGTCACGGCCGCCGCCTCGGCGCTGCCCGGACGGGCGACCTCGGTCGGCTGCAGCAGGCGCTTCGTGCCGGACGCCAGCACGACCTCGCCGTACTGGTTCGTCGTGTAGTTGTCGGCGACCGTGTACGCACCCTGCGGCGCGACGAGCATGCTCTCGAGCGACTCCCGCTGCGCGTCGGTCCGCGGGAACGTCAGGGTGGCCGGCACGGGCTGGACCACACCGGCGGCGGGGAGCTTCGTCAGGCCGGCGGCGGTGGGCACCGTCAGCTCGGTCAGGCCGTTGAACTCGGAGACGGTGCCGGTCAGGCGCACCGCGTCGCCGATCGCCACACTGCCCGCGGTCGCCGCCGAGTACACGAAGACGGCGTCCGACGCGGTGTGCGTCGCGAGGTCGAGCGCTCCGCCGGTGCCGGCGGTCTGGACCGTGTAGCCGCTGAAGCCGCCGGTGGCGTAGACCGCCGTGACGACGCCGTCCGTGGTGACCGCCTTGCCGGCGTACGGCGAGTCCGCGCCGGTGCCCTGCAGCTGCGCGATCGTGACCGGCTCGGCCGGGGTGCCGGGGTCGGTCGGGTCGGTGGGGTCGGTCGGGTCCGTCGGCTGGCCGGTCTCGCCCGCGGCGTTCTCGGGCGTGATCGTGGACGTGACGGTGAAGTCCGCCGCGTTCGAGTCGGTGTCCGTGGTGCCCTGGCGGGTCAGGCCGTCGGGCACGGAGTTCGCCGTGCCCGACGTGGCCACCGCGGTCTCGAACGTGTTCGACGTGCCGTAGCCGAGCAGGTCGACGACGCCGGGGGTGCCGGTGCCGACCGCGCCCGGGGGCAGCGACAGCGCCGTCGCCTGGTCGGCGAGCACGAGGGTGCCGGTGGAGCCGGAGGGGTTCAGCCCCGTGACGGCGTCCGCTTCGGGCAGGGCCTCGCCGTTCGTGCCGTTCGAGCCCATCTGCACCAGGTACGTGCCGTGCGCCGGGACGGAGCCGCTCAGCTTGCCGACCGCGGGCGTACCGGTGCCGGTCGCGGCGCGGTACTGCACGGACCAGCCGTCGACACTGACGGCGGTGTCGGTCGGGTTGGCGAGTTCGACGAACTTGTTCGTGAAGGGCTGGTTCGCGCTGCCGCCCTTGAGGTAGGCCTCCTCGATGACGAGCCCGGTGCCGGCGGGGTTCGCACTCGCGGTGGTGACGGAGACGAGCGGGGCCGCGAGGAGCGCTGCGGCAGCGGTGGCGCACAGCAGAGTGCGCCCGACGGATCTGTGCATGCCCGCACGCTACCGAGCTGCGGCGCCGCTCAGGTTTCCGGCGGGTGAACGATCCGTTCCACCCCTGATCGGGGTGCGTGCGGGCATGGTCGTTCCGGGCGTCCCCGGTCGTTCCGGGCACACCTGGTCGTTCCGGGCGTACCTGGTCGTTCCTTCCGACCAGGTACGCCCGATTCCGCTTTCCATCGCGCGCGTTCTGGGAAGGAACGGCCTCAGGCGCTGACCGGCACCCACTCCGTACCGACACGGTGCACGGCCGGCCCGTGTCCCGGCAGCAGGATCTCGGGGATCGGCAGCGCCCGCGCCGAGTCGATCGCCCGCGACTGGTCCGCCGTGAAGAACGGCGTGATCATCCGCGGCCGCGGCGACCACGACGCCGGCTGCGTGTCGTGCCGACTCACGACCGCGTCCCCGGTGACGATCGCGTTCGCCGCCGGCAGCAGGTACGCCGTGGACCCGTCGGTGTGCCCCTCGGCGGGCAGCGGCGTGATCGCCCGACCGTCGAAGTCCGCGCCGGTGAAGGCCCGCGCCGTGGGCACGGTGGTCGGCCGGAGCGCATCGGACCGGATCGCCCGCGCGAGCCACCGGAGGACCCGCGGCGACGCCAGCCGTCCGCCGATCTCCGCCGGGGTCACCTGCTGCCGGACGGGACCGCGCACGTTGTCGAGCTCGTCGGCGTGCGCCAGGACCTCGACGTGCGGGTACCGCGCCAGGATGCCGGGGATCCCACCGACGTGGTCGACGTGCCCGTGGGTGACGTAGACGCGGCGCAGGTCGTCGAGGTCGTGCCCGGCGTACCGGACGGTGTCGAGCACGAGGTCGGTGTCGGCCGGGTAGCCCGCGTCGATGAGCGCGACCCCGTCTTCTTCCGCCAGGACCACCCAGTTCGACACGGGCCCCTCGACGAAGACCACACCGGGGGCGACGGAGACGACGGACCGGGGTTCGCGGGAGCTCATCCCTCGACGGTAGCGGAGGGTTCCTCCGCCACGCGCCGGGCGCGCGTCTGCTCGGCCCGAGCTGCGAGCTCGTCGTCGGCCGGGTACCCGACCTCGGTCAGGGTGAGCCCCTTCGCCGGCGCGGTCTTGAACGCACTCGTGCGGGTCTGCGCCGTGCGCAGCTCCTCGAGACGGTCCGGCCCGAAGCGCCCCTCCCCCACCGCGATGGTCGCCCCCACCATCGCCCGCACCATGGAGTGGCAGAAGGCGTCGGCCTGGAGGCGCGCCACCAGCACGCCGTCCGGCTCACGGTCCCAGCGGAACTCCTGCAACGTCCGGATCGTGGTCGCGCCCTCGCGCGGCTTGCAGAAGGTCGCGAAGTCGTGCAGCCCCAACAGCCGCAGCGCACCGCGCTCCATCGCCGCCGGGTCCAGCCGCGTCGGGTGCCACACCGTGTGCCCCCGCCGACGCGGATCGCGCCGGGCGTCGGCGTCCGCGATCCGGTACTCGTAGCGCCGCCAGAGCGGGGAGAACCGGGCGTCGAACCCGTCGGGCGCGACCGAGGCCCGGGTGATGACGACGTCCCCCTCGGGTGCCGCGATGCCGTTGACGCGCTTGACCAGTCCGTCGAGCGTGGTGCGCGGTGGCCCCTCCGGTGCGGAGCGACGCGGGCGGGTGAGCGCGCCCCACTGCTCCGCGCTGAGGTCGACGTGCGCCACCTGCCCGGTGGCGTGCACCCCGGCGTCGGTGCGTCCGGCGACGGTGAGCTGCGGGGGTTCGCCCCAGCGGGTGAAGACGGTGGCGAGGGCGCTCTCGAGCGCTCCCTGCACGGTGCGGAGCCCGGGCTGCCGGGCCCACCCGGAGAACGCGGCCCCGTCGTAGGCGACGTCGAGCCGCAGCCGGACGTGCTCGTGCTCACTCACACCACCACGGTAGCGATGTCAGTGCCGCGTCAGTGCCACGTGAGCGCCCGGCGGCACGATCGTCCTCGACATCGACGATCGCCGTCGAGTCACCAGGAAAGGATCCGCGATGACCACCACACCGCTCGCGGTCGAGGCCACCGGTCTCGTGAAGACCTTCGGGACGAACCGGGCAGTGGACGGTGTCGACCTCCGCGTGGAGGCCGGGACGGTCTACGGCGTGCTCGGCCCGAACGGCGCCGGCAAGACCACCACCATCTCGATGCTCGCGACCCTGCTCCGGCCGGACGGCGGCGAAGCCCGCGTGTTCGGGCACGACGTCCGCCACGAGGCGCAGGTCGTCCGGTCCCTGATCGGCGTCACCGGGCAGTACGCGAGCGTCGACGAGACGCTCAGCGCGACCGAGAACCTCGTCATCTTCGCGCGTCTGCTCGGCCTGAGCCGAGCCGACTCGAAGCGGAAGGCCGTCGAGCTGCTCGAGCGCTTCGGCCTGACCGAGGCCGCTTCCCGACCGCTGAAGAACTTCTCGGGTGGCATGCGCCGGCGTCTCGACCTGGCGGCGAGCCTCATCGCGCAGCCGCCGCTGATCTTCCTCGACGAGCCGACGACCGGGCTCGACCCCCGGACCCGGGCGCAGATGTGGGACACCATCCGCGAGCTCGTCGCGACCGGCTCGACCGTGCTCCTCACGACGCAGTACCTCGACGAAGCCGACCAGCTCGCCGACCGCATCGCCGTGATCGACCACGGTCGGGTGGTCGCCGAGGGCACGAGCGACGAGCTGAAGTCGAGCATCGGCTCGGCGTCGCTGCAGCTCCGGCTGACCGACGCGCTCCGCCTCGACGCCGCACGGGCGCTCGTCCGGAACACCCTCGGCGTCGACGCGGTGGCCAGCCCCGAGGGCTCTCGGTTGACCGCCCCGATGTCCGACCTGGACCGCGTCACCGACCTGCTGGTGTCGTTCCGCGAAGCCGGCATCTCCCTCGCCGAGATGAGCGTGCAGAAGCCGACGCTCGACGAGGTCTTCCTCACCATCACGGGTGCGCCGGCGACCGCAGACGAGCCCGCCGACGCCGACCTCGAATCGAGCATCGCATGACCACCATCACCCCCACCACGGGCACCTCCGCCCCGCGGATCACCCCGCGCCCCGGCATCGGCGGCTCCGGCCTCGGCGCCACGGTCCGGCAGTCCTTCACGATGGCGTACCGGGGCCTGGTGAAGGTCCGTCGGACGCCCGAGCAGCTGTTCGACGTGACCCTGATGCCGATCATCTTCACCGTGATGTTCACGTACATCTTCGGTGGGGCGATCGCCGGCGACATCGGCAGCTACCTGCCGATCATCATCCCCGGCATCCTCGTGCAGACGAACATCACGTCGTCGATCGTCACCGGTGTCCAGCTCCGCGAGGACATGGACAAGGGCGTCTTCGACCGCTTCAAGTCGTTGCCGATCGCCCGCATCGCGCCGCTCGCCGGGGCCCTGCTCGCCGACACCGTCCGGTACGCCATCGCGACGACGATCACCTTCGCCACCGGCTTCGCGATGGGGCTCCGTCCCGAGGGCGGCGTCGGCGCGGTGGTCCTCGCCGGGCTCCTCGTCGTCGTGGTCGCCTGGGCCGTCAGCTGGATCTTCGCCTACTTCGGCGTGATCGCCCGCACGGCCTCGAGCGTCTCCGGCATCTCGAACATGGTGCTGTTCCCGCTGACGTTCCTGTCGAACGCGTTCGTCCCCGCGGACACGCTGCCGGACTGGCTGCGCTGGTTCTCCGAGGTCAACCCGATCTCGCACCTGATCACCGCGGTCCGCGACCTCATCAACCACGGCACCGTCACGGGCGACCTCTGGATCAGCCTGCTCGGCGCTGCCGTGATCGTCGCGGTGTTCGCCCCGCTCACGGTGCGGGCGTACATGCGGAAGGCCTGACGGGCAGCGGGCCCGTCAGCGGGGTCCGAAGCGGAGTTCCTCGAGCAGGAGCCGCGCTCGCGAGACGGCCTCGGCCCGGTCCCACCCGGCCGAGGCCGTCTCGGCGTCGGCGAGCGCCGACTCCCCGACCGCGTCGGCGAGCAGGGGCCGCAGCCGGCTGTGCAGGAGCACCGCGAAGTCCTGCCGCGACCCGAACCGGGTGGCGAACGCCCAGCAGCGGGCCGCGTGCTCCGCGTCACCGGAGCGGGCAGCGGCGACCGCCAACCCGGCCAGCGTGGTGCCGATGACGGGCAGGTCCAGCCACCACGGGTGCAGGCGCAGCATCACGAGCGCCCCGACCCGGATGCGGCGAGCGACGTCCCGTTCGGCGGCCTGGAGGCGCGGTGCGGCTCCGCCGGTACGACTCGCCGCCGCCTCGTCGACCGCCGCGATCCGCGCGGCCCCGGCCATCACGGTCCAGTGCGGCGTCTGCTTCCGGAACGGCGCCACCCACTCCCACGCCGCGGTGTACTCCGCGGCGGCACGGTCGAGGTCGCCTTCGTACCGCAGGCACTCCGCCGAGATCGCGACGGCGAGCACCCCGATCTGCGAGCGGTCGCCGTCGAAGCCGCCACGCCCCTCCACGGGCCGTAGCCGCAGGTCGGCCGCGACGCCGCGAGCACGTTCGACGTCCCCGGTCGAGGCGGAACACAGTCCGACCGTCCAACCGATCTCGTACAGGTCGTCGTCGGCCCCGAAGCGCTCGAGCTGGTCGCGCGCCACGTCGGCGACCACGAGGGCGCCGGCGTGGTCGCCGGTCTGCGCGAGCAGCTGGGTCATGGTGACCGCGCCGGTGCCGGTGGTCCACGCGTCCCTCGTGGTCGCGGACAGTTCCTTGGCGCGGGTGGCGTAGCGGAGGGCCGCCGCGGTCTCGCCGTCGTTCTCGGCGAGCGGTGCGCTGAGCATGTTCGCCAGGCAGGCGACCCCGGGGTCCGGGTCGGAGCGCATCCGGGCGAGGAGCGCGGTGCCCTCGGCTGGTCGGCCGAGGGTGAGCAGCAGCGCGACCTGGGCGTCGAGCACCGGGAACCCGGTCGGCCCGACGCGACGCCGCAGGTGCCGGAGCACGGAGACCGCACGGGCGGTGACCCGTCGCCCCTCGAACGCGGCGGAGGCCCCGGCGACGAGGAGTCCGACCTCGGTCGCTGCGACGTCCTCGTCGGCCGGGGGCGTCCGGCGCAGCACGTCGACGACGTCGGGGGCGATGGCCACGACCTCGCCGTGGGCGCCGCGTAGCGTCCAGTACCCGCCGAGGGCCGCGAACACCTGCGCCGTCGCCGGGGCGTCCTCGGCGCGCAGGCTCCAGCGCAGCAGGGTCACCAGGTTGTCCGCTTCGCGGCGGACCTCGTGGAACCGGCGGAGCTGGTCCTCGCCGGTGATGGTGAAGAGGTTCCGGTCGGCGGTGAACGTCCGGGCCCAGCCGATCATGGCCGTGCGGACCGCCTCGGTCGCCCCGCGTTCGTCGAGGCGGGCGGCGCCGAACTCGCGGACGGTCTCGAGCAGGCGGTAGCGCACCGGCTCCCCCTCGTGCTCGACGAGCTGCACGAGGGACTGCTCGACGAGCTCGGCGAGGTCGTCGAGCGCGTCGTCCCGGCGATCGGGTGCCGCGACCGCTTCGACCGCGTCCACTGCGAGCCCGTCCGGGAAGAGCGCGAGGCGTGTGAGCAGGTCCTGCGCGCTCTCGTCGAGCAGCCGCCAGCTCCACTCGATGACGGCGAGCAGCGTGCGGTGCCGTTCCGGAGCGCTGCGGTCGCCGCCGCGCAGGAGCGCGAACCGGTCGTCCAGCCGCCGTTCGATCTCGGCGGTGCTCATGCCGCGGATCCGTGCCGCGGCGAGCTCGATCGCGAGCGGTGACCCGTCGAGCCGCGTGCAGATGCGCCGCACGGCGTCGACCGGCAGGACGGCTCCCGGGCGCGCGGCACGGGCACGCTCGGTGAACAGTCGGACCGCGGCGCCGTCGGCCTCGACCGGCAAGGGTGCGAGGGGCGCCACGGCCTCGCCGGCGATCGCGAGCGGTGCCCGCGACGTCGTGAGGATCCGGAGGTCCGGGGCGGCGGCGAGCAGGTCCGCGGCGAACCCGGCCACGGTGTCGACGAGGTGCTCGCAGTTGTCCAGCACGAGCAGCGTCGGGCCGTCGGCGAGCGCCCGGACGACGCGCCCCTGCAGGTCGGCGACCACGGCGTCACGCAGGGACCGTGCCGAGCGGAACTCGGCGATCCCGAGGAGCGCCCCGAGTGCCGGCACGACGTCCTCGGCGGCAAGCGGTGCGAGCTCGAACACGACGACCCCGCAGGCGGGCGGCACCTCGGCGGCGACGGCCTGCGCGAGACGTGTCTTCCCGAGGCCGCCCGCACCGAGGATCGTCACGAGCCGGTGCCGCGACAGCAGGTCGGCGACGGTGTCGAGGTCCTCCTGCCGACCGACGAGCGTGTTCGGTGCGGCGCGGAGGCCGATGCGGCGAGTACGTCCGGTGTCGGCGGCCGCACGCCGGAGCAGGTCGGCGTTGAGCCGCACGAGGTCCGCCGAGGGATCCGCTCCGAGCTCGTCGGCCAGGCGGTCGCGGTGCGCTGCGAAGGCCGCGAGCGCCTCGGCCGTCCGACCGGCTGCGACGAGGGCACGCATGGACCCGGCCACCGCGGCCTCGTCGAAGGGGTTCGCCCGCGCTTCCGTCGTCCAGACGTCGACGGCCTCGTCCGCCTGCCCGGCATCGAGCAGCGCGGTGCCGAGCGAACGCCGGAGCGCGCGCCGGGCTGCCGCTGCCCGTTCGGCGAGCGCGCCACCGAGGTCACCCTCGACGTCGTCACCAGGGGTCCCCCGCCAGAGGTCGAGGACGGCACGCACCGTCTCCGGGTCGGCGTGGTCGGCCGCGGCGCGTTCGGCGCGGGCGAGGTCGACGTCGTCGGGGTCGCACCCGAGCGCGTACCCGGTGCTGGTGGACACGACGACGCCGTCCGCGACGGTGCGGCGCAGCCGCGAGACGAGGGTCTGCAGCGCCGCCCGGGCACCGCGGGGCTGGTCCACCGGCCAGAGTTCGTCGATGAGCGCCTCGGTCGTGACGGCGTGCCCGCGGGCGAGCACGAGCGCGACGAGGAACGACCGTGCGAGGGCCCCCGGGACCGGCGTCGGCGCTCCCGACGGACCCGCGACCGTCACGGGTCCGAGGACGGCGATGCGGGGCTGCTCGGGCACGGTGCGAGTCTACGGACGGACGGTGCCCGATCCGCCCACGACCGGGGTCAGTCGCCCCGGTACCGCGACTGCAGCTCGGCGTACCGCGCGTCCCAGTCGAACGCGGCGACGCCGTCGTGGTCCCCGGCGAGGTCGAGCTCGAGCAGCTCGAGGTAGGTGTGCCACCCGGCGCCGTAGTCCCGGCTCCCGACGCCGGCGTGCTCGAGCCGGAGCGACGCACCGTCCGGCGCGGGTTCGACCGTGACGCCCACCGTCGTCTCGCCCTCGCCACGGGCCTGCCAGGTCGTCGTGAAGGAGCGCGGCGGGTCGCACACCGTGACGGTGCCCTCGGTGAAGGCGGTCCCGTCGTCGTACCGGGCGAGCCAGCGGCCGCCGAGCCGCAGGTCCCCCTCGTACGGCGCCATCCACCGCGAGAGGCGCTCGCGGTCGGTCACGGCGTCCCACAGGTCCTCGGGCGTGGTCGGGTAGGTCTGGGCGAAGCGGAGGAGGTACCCGCCGCCGGGTAGCTCGTCGATGGTGCCGTCGGTGGTGCGCATGTCATGACTCCTCGTCGTGTCGTGGTGCGGCTGGTCGTGGTGCGTCCGGTCGTGGGGCGCCGGGTCGGGATCCGCCGCGGCGCCCGCGTGCGATCTCGGTCCCGAGGGCGTCGAGCCGCTGCCGCCAGAGCGCGCGGTACCGTTCGACGGCGTGGTCGAGCTCCTCGACCGCGCGGGGTTCCAACCGGTACACGCGCGACGTCCCCCGCGGTGCGGCGGACGCGAACCCGGCCTCGCGCAGCACCCGCAGGTGTCGCGACACGGCCGGCTGCGAGATGCCGAACTCGTCGGCGATCACGTCCGTCAGTGCGCCGGCGGTGTGGTCGTCCTCGGCGAGGAGCTCCACCAACCGCCGCCGGACGGGGTCACCGAGGACGTCGAATGCGTGCACGGCACCACTCTATAACCGAGGTGTTATGAAGTCGAGGACTCAGCCCCGTGGACGTCCGAACGCCGACGGACCCGTCCGGGTGTCCAGGTCGTCGGTCGCGCGCCGCTCGGACTCGACGATGCCCCGCAGTGCGACGAGCGCCGCCGAGGTCACCGCCACGTGCGACGGGTTCTCCCGAGACGCGTCCAGCGCCCGCTCGACCTCCGCGATCGCCTCGTCGCCCTCTTCCTCGGGGCACTCGCCACGGATCACGCACGAGAGTCGCCGCATGGCCTTGGCGAGGGGTTCCGCGAACGCCGGGTCCGGCCGCCCGAGCCCCTCGGACACCGGACCGGAGCGTGCGACGAGCTCGGTGAGGTCCGTCGTGTACCAGGCCACCCGCTCGAGCGCGCGGAAGCGGGCACCGTCCTGCTGCAGCCGGGCCCGTGACCCGCGGAGTGCTCCCCGGGGGTTGAGCCGCCGGCTCTCGTGCGCGATCGACACCCGGGAGCGCACGTCGGCGATCGCGCGGTCGAGCCGGTCCTGCTGGTGGTCCCAGGCCTTCTCGTCGCGCTTGCCCTCCTCGAGGACGTTCGCGAGCCCCTCGAGGTGGTCGGCGAGGACCCCGTTGACCGCGTCGATGCGGTGCTCCGCGTCCCAGAAGTGCAACGGCGGGAAGACGAGGAAGTTCACGAGCAACCCGACGGTCACGCCGACGGCCATCTGCACGAGGTACCCGAGCGAGTACCCCTCCGCGTGCGCCCCGCCGACGAGCAGGACGAACAACGCCGCGGTGGACACCCACGAGCTGCCCTCGCCGAGCACGCGGAACCCGCCGACGAGCACACCGATGCCCACCGCCAGAGCGATCGCGAGGAACCCGGGGTCGCCCACCCACATCGTGAAGCCGGCGACGACGATGCCGAGCGCGATCCCGACCAGGGTCTGCACGCCGCTCCGGATGCCGGCGAACACCGTCGTCTGCATGGCCACGACCGCACCGAGCGGCGCGTAGTAGGGGTACTCCGCCGCGACTCCGGGCACGTGCCGAGCGATGAACCAGGCGATCACCGCCGCGGCTGCCGCCTTGGCGGCGTGCAGCAGGCGCGGCTGCGTGCCGGAGACCCGGCTCCACCGCCAGACCCGGGTACCGACCCCCGCGATGTGCTCGAACGGCATGTGTCCCTCTCGTCCTGTCGGCCGGTCACACTACGGCCGGTGGGCTGTCAGGACGGACGGAACCGCGTTCTCCGGACTGGTCCGATGACGGCCTGGAGGCGCGTGGCGGGCCCGCACCGCGCCTCCAGGCCGTCGTCCGGTCGCCCCCGGAACGACAGGACGCCCCCGCGACGTGCGTCGCAGGGGCGTCCCGTGGTGGTGCTGGGTCTTACTTGTCGTCCGACTTCGCGTCGTCGGACTTCGAAGCAGCGTCGTCCTCGACCTCGGCAGCAGCCTCGGTCTCGGTCTCCGTCTCGACCGGAGCGGACTCCTCCGTGGTCTCGGTCTCTTCGACCGGCGCCTCCTCGGTGGTCTCGTCCGCGGCCGGCTCCTCGACCGGGGCAGCAGCGGCCGGAGCCGTGGTGCGGGTCACCGGGGCGGGCGTGCCCGACACCGGCTCGAGGACGAGCTCGATCGACGCGAGGGGAGCGTTGTCGCCCTTGCGGAAGCCGAGCTTCGTGATGCGGGTGTAGCCACCCTGACGGTCGGCGACCTGCGGTGCGATCTCCGTGAACAGCGTGTGCACGACGGTCTTGTCGCGGAGGGCCGCGATGACCCGACGACGGGCGTGCAGGTCGCCGCGCTTCGCGAACGTGATGAGACGCTCGGCGACGGGACGGAGGCGCTTGGCCTTCGTCTCGGTGGTCGTGATGCGACCGTGCGTGAAGAGGGCGTTGGCGAGGTTGCTCAGGAGCAGGCGCTCGTGGGCGGGGCCGCCACCGAGGCGGGGGCCCTTGGTGGGCTTCGGCATGTCAGTTCTCCAGTGGTGAAAGAGTGGTGCGCGCTACGTCAGCGGCACGCGTGCGCGTGAGCGCGAGGTCAGTTGTTGGACTCGTCCTCGTCGTACCCGCTGTAGAAGTGGGCGCCGTCGAATCCGGGGACGGTGTCCTTGAGGGACAGGCCGAGCTCGGTGAGCTTGTCCTTGACCTCGTCCACCGACTTCTGACCGAAGTTGCGGATGTTCATGAGCTGCGTCTCCGACAGGGCGACGAGCTCGGACACCGTGTTGATGCCCTCCCGCTTGAGGCAGTTGTAGCTGCGGACCGACAGGTCGAGGTCCTCGATCGGGGTCTGCAGCTCGTTCGAGAGCACCGCGTCGACCGGCGCGGGGCCGATCTCGATGCCCTCGGCCGCCGTGTTGAGCTCGCGGGCGAGCCCGAACAGCTCGACGAGCGTCCGGCCGGCCGATGCGATGGCGTCACGCGGCGTGATGGCCGGCTTCGACTCGACGTCGACGACCAGGCGGTCGAAGTCCGTGCGCTCACCGGCACGCGTCGCCTCGACGCGGTAGGTGACCTTCAGGACGGGCGAGTAGATCGAGTCGATCGGGATCTGACCCGCTTCGGAGAACTCCGAGCGGTTCTGCGTCGCCGACACGTAGCCACGGCCACGCTCGATCGTGAGCTCGAGCTCGAAGCGCGCGGTGTCGTTCAGGGTCGCGATGACGAGGTCCGGGTTGTGGATCTCGACGCCGGCCGGAGCGGAGATGTCCGCTGCGGTGACCTGACCGGCACCCTGCTTGCGCAGGTACGCGGTGATCGGCTCGTCGTGCTCGCTGGAGACGACCAGGCTCTTGATGTTGAGGATGATCTCGGTGACGTCTTCCTTGACACCGGGAACGGTGCTGAACTCGTGGAGGACGCCGTCGATGCGGATGCTGGTGACAGCCGCGCCGGGGATCGAGGAGAGGAGCGTGCGGCGCAGCGAGTTGCCGAGGGTGTACCCGAAGCCCGGCTCGAGCGGCTCGATGACGAAGCGCGAGCGGAACTCGGAGATCGTTTCCTCGGTCAGGGTGGGGCGCTGTGCAATGAGCACTGTGGGATTCCTTTCGGCGGAGTGTCCGCTATATGACACTCGGCGGTACGACGGGGCCGACCGGGCCCCGACGGGTCTGTTGAGTTGTGATCACGCGCACCGGAGTGCGCGATCGAACGACCAGGAATGGCCGCGGGCCCCGCTCGCCCCGGAACGGACGGATCCGGTCAGGGGACGAGCAGGGCGCGGCCGGTTGCTCCTCGCGTCAGACGCGACGGCGCTTGGGCGGGCGGCACCCGTTGTGCGCCTGCGGCGTGACGTCGTTGATCGAGCCGACCTCGAGGCCAGCGGCCTGGAGGGAGCGGATCGCGGTCTCGCGGCCCGAACCCGGACCCTTCACGAAGACGTCGACCTTCTTGACGCCGTGCTCCTGCGCCTGACGCGCAGCGGACTCGGCGGCGAGCTGCGCCGCGAACGGCGTCGACTTGCGCGAACCCTTGAAGCCCACGGCACCCGAGGACGCCCAGCTGAGGACGGCACCCGACGGGTCGGTGATGCTGACGATCGTGTTGTTGAACGTGCTCTTGATGTGGGCCTGGCCCACTGCGACGTTCTTCTTCTCCTTGCGGCGCGGCTTGCGCGCGGCAGTCTTGGGGGTAGCCATCGGGGTCTCCTATCGAGCCTTCTTCTTGCCTGCCACGGTGCGCTTCGGTCCCTTGCGGGTACGCGCGTTGGTCTTGGTGCGCTGACCGCGCACTGGGAGACCACGACGGTGGCGAAGACCCTCGTAGCTACCGATCTCGACCTTGCGGCGGATGTCGGCGGCGACCTCACGGCGGAGGTCACCCTCCACCTTGAAGTTGCCCTCGATGAAGTCGCGGAGGGCGACGAGCTGGTCGTCGGTCAGGTCCTTGACGCGGATGTCACCGGAGATACCGGTCTCGGCGAGTGCCTGGACCGCGCGGGTACGGCCGACGCCGTAGATGTACGTGAGTGCGATCTCCACGCGCTTCTCGCGCGGGATGTCGACGCCTGCTAGACGTGCCATGTGATGGCTGCTCCTGTTGTCGATGGAGGTGTGGAGCAGTACCGGTGCTCGGGCCTCCGACCCGAGGTGTCCCCGCTCGCGCGGTTCTTGGTACTGCGTTCGATGTTGAGTTGTGGTTCCTGCGCAGGCCGCCCGAGGGCGATCCGCATCAGGCAGCCAGCCGGTCCCTGTCGGGCACCGGCTCACCCGGGACTAGCCTTGGCGCTGCTTGTGACGCGGGTTGCTCTTGCAGATCACCATGACTCGGCCCTTGCGGCGAATCACTCGGCAGTGCTCGCAGATGGGCTTGACGCTGGGGTTGACCTTCATTGTTGTTTCCTCGTGCTCGCTGGCTTCGTGCCCGGCAGGATTGCCGAGCCGTTCCTTTCCAGCTCGCGGATCACTTGTAGCGGTAGACGATCCGGCCGCGGGTCAGGTCGTACGGGCTCAGCTCCACGATCACGCGGTCCTCGGGGAGGATGCGGATGTAGTGCTGGCGCATCTTCCCGGAGATGTGCGCGAGGACCTTGTGTCCGTTGGTCAGCTCAACGCGGAACATCGCGTTGGGCAGAGCTTCGAGCACCGAGCCTTCGATCTCGATGACGCCGTCTTTCTTGGCCATAGCCTCACTGTCGCTTGGTTGGATTACCGGTGTGATCCCCGAGCCGGTCTGCGGGTCGGGCGCCACGCCAAGAAGGCATGGCACACCAAAGATCGATCTTATGTGATAGACCCAGGATTGCCAAGTGGAGACGGCGAAGTCCCCTCGTCTGGGGCTTCCCGAGCAGCTCCGACCGAGGCAGTCTGAGTCTTCCACAGTGCTTTGACGGCGCGTTCCGGGCCGCCGCCAGTCGCCGGCCCCTAGCGTGGCCGCGCAGCCTCGTCCGGCCGTCACCACCACGCCGGACCCCCGAACGGAGACCACGTGCCCGACGCCACCCGACGACCGCTCGCCCGCCACGGACGGCTCCCCCGCCGACGCGGGTGGACGACCGCGGCCTCGATCGTGGCGTCCGTGCTGGCCGTGGTCCTCGTCAGCGGCACGAGCGTCGCCGCCATCGCCGGCGCCCAGCTCGCGACCGCGCCGACGACCGTGCAGCTGAGCACCGACGACCAGAGCACCGCGCAGACCGCCGACATCACGGCCATCAAGGGCGGCGCGAACATCCTCCTCATCGGCAGTGACACCCGCGTCGGACAGTTCGACTCCGCCGACGACGTGCAGGGCGCCCGCAACGACGTCACGATGCTCATCCACATCTCGCAGGACCACCAACAGCTCACCGCGATCAGCTTCCCGCGTGACCTGATGGTGCCGATCCCGGCGTGCTCGAACCCCGAGACGGGCACCACGTACCCGGCCGCGACCTCGGCGCAGTTCAACACGGCCCTCGGCAACGGCGGCGTCTCGTGCGTCGTCGACACCGTCGAGAACCTGACCGGCCTGAGCATCCCCTACGCCGGCCTGATCACCTTCGACGGCGTGATCGAGATGTCGAACGCCCTCGGCGGCGTGGACGTCTGCGTCGCGGACCCGATCAACGACACCTTCACCGGGCTCCACCTGACGGCCGGGTCGCACAACCTCGAGGGCTCCGACGCACTGGCCTTCCTCCGCACCCGCCACGGCGTCGGTGACGGCAGCGACCTCGCCCGGATCAGCTCGCAGCAGGTCTTCCTGTCCGCGCTGCTCCGCAAGGTCACCGCGGACGGCACCCTGTCGAACCCGATCACGCTCTACAAGCTCGCCGGTGCGGCGCTGTCGAACATGACGCTCTCGGACGGCCTCGCGCAGACGCGCACGCTCGTCGGGCTGGCCGGGGCGCTCCGGGGGATGAGCACGGCGAACATGCTCTTCGTGCAGTACCCCGTCGCGGACGACCCGGCCGACCACGCGCGCGTGATCGTCGACCAGGAGGCCGCGCACACCCTCAACGTGGCGCTGCAGAACGACCAGAAGACCTCGCTGAGCGATTCGACCACCGGCCGAGCGTCGGAGGAGTCCCCGACCGGGACGAGCAGCGCGACCGCCGCCCCGTCCTCGTCCGCCGGGTCGCCGTCGACCGGGTCCTCGTCGGCGGGCTCCTCAACGGCGGGGTCCTCATCGGCGGGGACCGGTGCGAACGCACCGGCCGCGACGCCCACGTCGACGCCGCTCCCGTCGTCGATCACCGGGCAGAGCGCCTCCGAGCAGACCTGCTCCGTCGGCAACTGACCCCCGAGACTCGGGTGCGGGCCCGTGACCCGGCCGTGCGCACGGCTGGGCCGACGGGGCGGGCGCGAGCCGGACCTCCAGGCAGGGTGAGCCGGGAGGCGCGACCTACGGGATCGGGACCGGCGTCACACCCAGCGGGGCCAGGCCGGCCGCGCCGCCGTCTGCAGCGGTCAGCACCCAGATGCCGCCCGCGTGGACGGCGATGCTGTGCTCCCAGTGCGCGGCATCCGAACCGTCCAGCGTGCGGACGGTCCAGTCGTCGTCGTCGGTCGAGCTGTCGATCGTGCCGGCGGTGACCATCGGCTCGATCGCGACAACGAGGCCCGGCTTCACGGCCGGACCCGCGCCACGGACGCGGTAGTTGAACACCGGCGGGTCCTCGTGCATGGACCGGCCGATGCCGTGGCCGGTGAAGTCCTCGACGATGCCCCAGGCGCCGGTCTCGTCGATGGCGTCCTCGATGACGGCACCGACCTCGTGGAGGTGCTTCGCGTGCGCCAGCGCGGCGATGCCGTGCCAGAGCGCACGCTCCGTCGTGTCGCAGAGCGTCTGGCGCGCCGCGGTCAGCGGAGCGTCGCCGCCCGGCACGACCGTCGTGAACGCGCTGTCGCCGTTCCAGCCGTCGACCTCGGCACCGGCGTCGACCGACACGATGTCACCCGGCTGCAGCACGCGGTCGCCGGGGATGCCGTGCACGATTTCGTCGTTCACCGAGACGCAGAGCGTGTGGTGGTAGCCCGGGACGAGCTGGAAGTTCGGGATGCCGCCACCGTCACGGATGACGGTCTCGGCGATCGCGTCGAGCTCACCGGTCGTGATGCCGGGGCGGACGGCGCCGCGGACCGCGAGCAGGGCCTGCTCGGTCAGCAGGCCCGGCCGCACCATGGCGCGGAGCTCGTCCGGGGTCTTGTAGATCGAGGGCTTCCGGAGACGGACCACGCGGTCAGACGCCCGCGGTCAGCCCACGCGAGGACAGGGCCGTCTGGATGCGGTCGCCCACCTCGTCGATGCCGCCGAGACCGTCGACGTCCACCACGAGGCCACGCTCGGCGTAGGCGTTCACGATCGGTGCCGTCTGCTCCGTGTAGACCTGCTGACGACGACGGATGGTCTCCTCGTTGTCGTCGCTCCGGCCCTGCTCCTCGGCACGCTTCAGCAGCCGGCCCACGAGCTCGTCCTGGTCGGCCACGAGCTGGATGACGGCGTCGATCCCGGTGCCCTGCTCGGCGAGCAGCGCGTCGAGGTACTCGACCTGACCGACCGTGCGGGGGTACCCGTCGAGCAGGAACCCGCCCTGCGCGTCGGCCTCGTTCAGGCGCGATTTGACCAGCTCGTTCGTGAGGGAGTCGGGGACGTAGTCACCCGCGTCCATGATCGCCTTCGCCTGGACGCCGAGCGGGGTGCCCTCTGCGACGTTCTTGCGGAAGATGTCGCCCGTGGAGACGGCCGGGATCCCGAAGGACTCGGCGATGCGGCCGGCCTGGGTGCCCTTCCCCGCTCCGGGGGGTCCGACGATGATGAGACGTGCGCTCAACGGAGAAGCCCTTCGTAGTGACGTTGCTGCAGCTGCGAGTCGATCTGCTTCACGGTCTCGAGACCGACACCCACGATGATGAGGATGCTCGCGCCACCGAACGGGAAGTTCTGGTTCGCACCGAACAGCGCCAGTGCTGCCAGTGGGATGAGCGCGATGAGACCGAGGTAGAGCGAGCCGGGCAGCGTCACCCGGGTCAGGACGTAGTCGAGGTACTCGGCGGTGGGACGACCGGCACGGATGCCGGGGATGAACCCGCCGTACTTCTTCATGTTGTCGGCGACCTCTTCGGGGTTGAAGGTGATCGCGACGTAGAAGTACGTGAAGCCGACGATGAGCAGGAAGTACAGGACCATGTAGAACCAGTTGTCACCCGAGGTCAGGTTGGACTGGATCCAGGTCACCCACGCGGCCGGCTCGGTGCCGTCGGAGGGCTGGTTGAACTGCGCGACCAGGGCCGGCAGGTACAGCAGCGACGAGGCGAAGATGACGGGCACGACGCCGGCCATGTTCACCTTGATCGGGATGTACGTGTTGTTGCCGCCGTAGGTGCGACGCCCGACCATGCGCTTGGCGTACTGGACGGGGATGCGCCGCTGTGACTGCTCGACGAACACGACGGCCATCATGATGACCAGCCCGACGAGGATCACGAAGAGGAAGAGCTCGAACGACTGCGACTGCTCGATGGCCCAGAGCGCCGAGGGGAACTGCGCCGCGATCGACGTGAAGATGAGGAGCGACATGCCGTTGCCGATGCCGCGCTCGGTGACGAGCTCACCCATCCACATGATGAGGCCGGTGCCGGCGGTCAGCGTGACGACCATGAGCATGATCGCGTACCAGCTGTCGTTCGAGATGATCGACGAGCAGGAGGACGAGGCGTTGGTGCCGAACAGGGCGCCGGAGCGGGCGACCGTGATCAGGGTGGTGGACTGCAGCACGCCGAGCGCGATCGTGAGGTAGCGCGTGTACTGCGTCAGCTTGGCCTGACCGGACTGTCCCTCCTTGTAGAGGGCGTCGAAGTGCGGGATAACCACGCGCAGGAGCTGCACGATGATCGACGACGTGATGTACGGCATGATCCCGAGCGCGAAGACCGAGAGCTTCAGCAGTGCGCCGCCGGAGAAGAGGTTGATGAGGTCGTAGAGACCGCCGGACGACGAGGCGCTGGCGAGACAGGTCTGCACGGCCGAGTAGTCGACGAACGGTGCAGGGATGTACGACCCCAGGCGGAACAGCGCGATGATCGCGAGGGTGAAGCCGATCTTCTTGCGAAGATCTGGGGTGCGCATGATGCGCGCGACCGCTCTGAACACGAGGACTCCGAACTTCTGGGACCGGCGACCCGGACGAGGGCCGTCACCGGTGTGGTCGGCAGCGCCGACCTGGCCGGCGGACGCCGACCACTGTCAAGGAAACCGTAACGGCGGCCCGTGCGCAAACGCACGGGCCGCCGACGGGGGTTACTGGGAGACGGTGCCGCCAGCAGCCGCGATCTTCTCGGCGGCGGACGCCGAGACCTTGTCGACCGCGACCGTGAGCTTCACGCTGATGTCACCCTGACCGAGAACCTTGACCTTCTCGTTCTTGCGGACGGCGCCCTTGGCGACCAGGTCCGCGACGGTGACGTCGCCACCGTTCGGGTAGAGCTCCGCGATCTTGTCCAGGTTCACGACCTGGTACTCGACACGGAACGGGTTCTTGAACCCGCGGAGCTTCGGGGTGCGCATGTGCAGCGGCATCTGCCCACCCTCGAAGCCGACCTTGACCTGGTAACGAGCCTTCTGGCCCTTGGTACCACGGCCGGCGGTCTTGCCCTTCGAGCCCTCACCACGACCGACGCGGGTGCGTGCCTTCTTGGCACCCTCGGCGGGGCGGAGGTGGTGCAGCTTCAGCACCTGGACGCGCTCGTTCTTCTCGTCGCTCATGCGTCGACCTCCTCGACCTTCACGAGGTGCGCCACCGTTGCGACGTACCCGCGGTTCTGGGCGTTGTCCTCACGCAGGACCGTACGGCCGATGCGCTTGAGACCCAGGCTGCGGAGCGTGTCGCGCTGGTACTGCTTCTCGCTGATAACGGACTTCGTCTGCGTGATCTTCAGCATCGCCATCACGCACCTGCCTTCTCGGACGCGGCACGCAGAGCAGCGGCCTCGGCCTGGAGCAGACGGTCCGGGACGACCCGGTCGACGGGGAGACCGCGGCGGCTTGCGACCGCGCGGGGCTCCTCGAGCTGCTTCAGCGCCGTGACGGTCGCGTGCACGATGTTGATCGTGTTCGACGAGCCGAGCGACTTGCTCAGGACGTCGTGGATGCCGGCGCACTCGAGGACGGCGCGGACCGGACCACCGGCGATGACACCGGTACCGGCAGCGGCCGGACGGAGGAGCACGACACCGGCAGCGGCCTCGCCCTGCACCGGGTGCGGGATCGTGTTGCCGACGCGGGGGACGCGGAAGAAGTTCTTCTTCGCTTCCTCGACACCCTTCGAGATGGCGGTCGGGACCTCGCGGGCCTTGCCGTAGCCGACACCAACGAGACCGTTGCCGTCACCGACGACGACGAGCGCGGTGAAGCTGAAGCGACGACCACCCTTGACGACCTTGGAGACGCGGTTGATGGTCACGACGCGCTCGAGGAACTGGCTGTCGCCACCCCGCCCGTTGCGGTCGTTGCCACGGCCGCCACCCTGCTGACGGTCGCGTCCGCCACCACGGCGGCCACGGTTGTCAGCGGAGTCGCGGTTGTTCGATGCCGAACCCGCAGCGGTCTCGACGGGACGCTCGACGACGGGGACCTCGGGCTCCTTGGCCGCGGGGGCCTCGGTGCTCGTGGCCTCGGCGTCGGTCGCCTCAGCAGCCTCGGTCGACTCGGTGGTCGCCGTGGCCTCGGTGGGCTCGACGGCCTCGGTCGCTTCGACGTTGGCGTCTTCGTTCGTGTTCGCGATGTCGCTCACAGGTTCAGCCCTCCTTCACGGGCACCATCGGCGATCGCGGCGACGCGACCGGCGTACTTGCTACCACCGCGGTCGAAGACCACGGCCTCGACGCCGGCTGCCTTCGCGCGCTCGGCGAGGAGCTCGCCGACGCGACGGGCCTTGGCCGTCTTGTCGCCGTCGAACGAGCGGAGGTCGGCCTCCATCGTCGACGCGCTGGCCAGCGTGTGGCCCTTCGCGTCGTCGATGACCTGGACGAACACGTGCCGCGACGAGCGGGTGACGGCGAGACGCGGACGCACCTCGGTGCCGGTGATCTTCTTGCGGAGACGGTTGTGACGGCGCGCCTTGGCGGCCGACTTGCTCTTGCCTCGGATTCCGATGGCCATGATCACTTACCTGACTTTCCGGCCTTGCGGCGCACGATCTCGCCCGCGTAGCGGACACCCTTGCCCTTGTAGGGCTCGGGCTTGCGCAGCTTGCGGATGTTTGCAGCGACCTCGCCGACCGACTGCTTGTCGATGCCGATGACGGTGAGCTTGTTGTTGCCCTCGACGGTGAAGCTGATGCCCGCCGGCGGCTCGACCGTGATCGGGTGGGAGTACCCGAGCGCGAACTCGACGTTGCTGCCCTTCGCCTGCACGCGGTAACCGGTGCCGACGACCTCGAGGCCCTTGGTGTAGCCCTGGGTCACGCCGACGATGTTGTTCGCGATGAGGGTGCGGGTCAGGCCGTGCAGCGCACGCGAGCTGCGCTCGTCGTCCGGACGGGTGACGAGGACCTGGTTCTCCTCGACCTTGGCCTGGATGGGCTCGGCGACGACGAGCGCGAGCTCGCCCTTCGGGCCCTTGACCGCGACGTTCTGGCCGTCGATGGAGACGGTCACGCCAGCGGGGATGTCAATGGGAAGACGTCCGATTCGAGACATGTTCGATCACCACACGTAGGCGAGGACTTCCCCACCCACGCCCTTCTGCTCGGCTTCGCGGTCGGTGAGCAGTCCCGACGAGGTCGAGAGGATCGCCACGCCGAGGCCACCGAGGACCTGGGGGATCTCCGTCGACTTCGCGTACACCCGGAGACCGGGCTTCGAGACGCGCTTGATGCCGGCGATCGAGCGCTCGCGCTCGGGGCCGTACTTCAGGTCGATCGTGAGGGTCTGCCCGACGCGGGCGTCCTCGACCTTCCACTCGCTGATGTAACCCTCGCGCTTGAGGATCTCAGCGATGTTCTTCTTCAACTTGGAGCTGGGAAGCGAGACGTCGTCGTGGTGCGCCGAGTTCGCGTTCCGCAATCTGGTCAGCATGTCTGCGACCGGATCGGTCATCGTCATGATGGTCGTCCATTCTTCGCCTGGTTTCGACACCCGTTCCACGAATGCCGACCTGAGCGATCGGGTGATCCGGGGGCGATTCCCCTGGATCGGTGTGTTCGTGCGTGCGGGCCGGAGGACGTGAATCCTCCGGCCCGCACCGCCCGAAGTATCTTAGACCGTCTGCTCGGCAGAACGGAACGGGAACCCGAGCTGGCGGAGCAGCGCGCGGCCCTCGTCGTCCGTCTTCGCGGTGGTCACGACGGTGATGTCGAAGCCACGCACGCGGTCGATGCGGTCCTGGTCGATCTCGTGGAACACGGACTGCTCCGTGAGACCGAACGTGTAGTTGCCGTTGCCGTCGAACTGCTTGTCGCTGAGCCCGCGGAAGTCGCGGATGCGGGGCAGTGCGAGCGTCACCAGGCGGTCGATGAACTCCCACGCGCGGTCACCGCGGAGGGTGACGTGCGCGCCGATGGCCTGACCCTCGCGCAGCTTGAACTGTGCGATGGACTTGCGGGCCTTCGTGACCTGGGGCTTCTGACCCGTGATCGCCGTGAGGTCCTTGATGGCCCCCTCGATGATCTTCGAGTCACGAGCCGCCTCGCCGACGCCGGTGTTCACGACGACCTTGACCAGGCCGGGGACCTGGTTGACGTTCGCGTACCCGAACTGCTCGGTGAGGGCAGCCTTGATCTCGTTCTTGTACTTCTGCTTGAGGCGCGGGTCGACCTTGGTCGCCGGCGCGGCAGTCGTGTCGGTCATCAGAGCTTCTCACCCGACTTCTTGGCGTAGCGGACGCGGACGGTCTTCTTGACGCCGTCCTTCTCCACCTCTTCGGTGCGGAAACCGACGCGGGTCGGCTTCTTGGTCTTCGGGTCGACGATGGCGACGTTCGAGACGTGGATCGGGGCCTCGTGCTGCTCGATGCCACCGGTCTTCGAACCGCGCTGGGTCTGGCCGACGCGGACGTGCTTCGTCACGAAGTTCACGCCCTCGACGACGACGCGCTCCTTGTCGCGGAGCACCTCGATGACCTTGCCCTGCTTGCCGCGGTCGCCGCCACGCTCCTGCGTGGCGCCCGCGATGACCTCGACGAGGTCACCCTTCTTGATGTTCGCCATGGCTTACAGCACCTCCGGCGCGAGCGAGATGATCTTCATGAACTTCTTGTCACGGAGCTCGCGACCGACCGGACCGAAGATGCGCGTACCGCGCGGGTCGCCGTCGGCCTTGAGGATCACTGCCGCGTTCTCGTCGAACTTGATGTAGGAGCCGTCCTGACGACGGACTTCCTTCTTGGTGCGAACGATGACCGCCTTGACGACGTCACCCTTCTTCACGTTGCCGCCGGGGATGGCGTCCTTCACCGTGGCGACGATGACGTCACCGAGACCGGCGTAGCGACGACCCGAGCCACCGAGCACGCGGATGGTCAAGATCTCCTTGGCACCCGTGTTGTCGGCGACCTTGAGGCGGGATTCCTGCTGAATCACTGCTGTCTCCTATTCCGAAGCAGGCCGAGGCCTACTTGGCCTTCTCGAGGATCTCGACCAGGCGCCAGCGCTTGGAAGCGCTGAGGGGACGGGTCTCGCTGATCACGACGAGGTCGCCGACACCAGCGGTGCCGAGCTCGTCGTGGGCCTTCACCTTGGACGTGCGACGGATGATCTTGCCGTAGAGCGCGTGCTTCACGCGGTCCTCGACCTCGACCACGATGGTCTTGTCCATCTTGTCGCTCGTGACGTAGCCACGACGCGTCTTGCGGTAGCCGCGAGCGGAGGCGGCGGAGGTCTTCTCTTCGTTCGCCATTACTTCTCCTCGGCGGTCTCGGCCTCGGTCGACTCAGCCGGCTTCTCAGCCTTCTTGGTCGTCTTCTTGGCCTTGGTGGCGGTCTCGACGGGCGCGGGAGTGGCACGGATGCCGAGCTCGCGCTCGCGGAGGACGGTGTAGATACGGGCGATGTCGCGCTTGACGGCACGGAGACGACCGTGGCTCTCCAGCTGGCCGGTGGCCGACTGGAAACGGAGGTTGAAGAGTTCCTCCTTGGCCTTCTTCAGCTCGTCAGCAAGACGCTCGTTCTCGAACGTGTCGAGCTCCGTCGGACGGAGCTCCTTGGAACCGATCGCCATTATGCGTCGCCCTCCTCGCGCTTGATGATGCGTGCCTTGAGGGGCAGCTTGTGGATTGCACGAGTCAGCGCCTCACGGGCGATGTCCTCGCTGACGCCGGAGAGCTCGAAGAGCACGCGACCCGGCTTGACGTTGGCGACCCACCACTCGGGCGAGCCCTTACCGGAACCCATGCGGGTCTCAGCCGGCTTCTTGGTGAGCGGACGGTCCGGGTAGATGTTGATCCACACCTTGCCGCCACGCTTGATGTGACGCGTCATGGCGATACGAGCGGACTCGATCTGACGGTTGGTCACGTAAGCGGGGGTGAGCGCCTGGATGCCGTAGTCACCGAACGACACCTTGGTGCCACCGGTGGCCTGGCCCGAACGCTTCGGGTGGTGCTGCTTACGGTGCTTGACTCGACGGGGAATAAGCATTGTTACGCCTCAACTCCTGCGCCGGCCGGCGCGTCCTGCGGGGCCTGCTGCTGGCGTCCACCGCGGTCGCCGCCACGGCGGTCGCCGCGCTCGCCGCCACGGGGGCCGCCACGACGCTCGGGGCGCGACGAACGCTGGTTCGCCTGCTCGCGAGCGAGCTCCTTGTTCGTGATGTCGCCCTTGTAGATCCAGACCTTCACGCCGATGCGGCCGAACGTGGTCCGGGCCTCGTAGAAGCCGTAGTCGATGTTCGCGCGGAGCGTGTGCAGGGGCACGCGGCCCTCGCGGTAAAACTCCGAACGCGACATCTCGGCGCCGCCGAGACGACCCGACACCTGGATGCGGACACCCTTGGCGCCGGCGCGCTGTGCACCCTGCAGGCCCTTGCGCATGGCGCGACGGAACGCGACACGGGCGGAGAGCTGCTCGGCGATGCCCTGCGCGACGAGCTGGGCCTCGGTCTCGGGGTTCTTGACCTCGAGGATGTTGAGCTGGATCTGCTTCTTGGTGAGCTTCTCGAGCTCGCCACGGACGCGCTCCGCCTCGGCGCCGCGGCGACCGATGACGATGCCCGGACGCGCGGTGTGGATGTCCACGCGGACACGGTCACGGGTGCGCTCGAGCTCGATGCGAGCGACGCCGGCACGGTCGAGGGTCTTCTTCAGGTACTCGCGCACCTTGATGTCCTCGGCCACGTAGTCGGCGTAGCGCTGACCCGGCTTCGTGCTGTCGGTGAACCAGTGCGAGACGTGGTCCGTCGTGATCCCGAGACGGAAGCCGTACGGGTTGACCTTCTGGCCCATTACTTGCTCGCCTTCTTGCTCGTCGCCGCAGCCTCGACCTCATCCGGCGTCGCGAGGACGACCGTGATGTGCGAGGTGCGCTTGTTGATGCGGAAGGCGCGGCCCTGGGCACGCGGCTGGAACCGCTTCAGGGTCGTGCCCTCGTCGACGAAGACGCGGCTCACGTAGAGGTCGCGCTCGTCGAGGAAGCTGTTCGTCGAGTCCGCCTTCACCCGGGCGTTCGCGATCGCCGAGGCGACCAGCTTGTACACGGGCTCCGAAGCGCCCTGGGGGGCGAACTTCAGGATGGCGAGCGCCTCGTGGGCCTGCTTGCCGCGGATCAGCTCGATGACGCGACGGGCCTTCTGAGGCGTGACGCGGATGTGTCGCACGCGTGCGATCGACTCCACCATTTCGTTCCTCCTCTGCGTCGCCGCGTTAGCGGCGACGGCCCTTCTTGTCGTCCTTCACGTGACCACGGAAGGTGCGGGTCGGCGCGAACTCGCCGAGCTTGTGACCGACCATCGACTCGGTGACGAACACCGGGATGTGCTTGCGGCCGTCGTGCACGGCGATCGTGTGCCCGAGCATGTTCGGGATGATCATCGAGCGACGCGACCAGGTACGGATCACGTTCTTGGTGTTGGCCTCGTTCTGCGTGACGACCTTGCGGAGCAGGTGCTCGTCGACGAAGGGGCCCTTCTTCAGACTGCGTGGCATCTTCTGAACTCCTACTTGCGCTTCTTGCCGGCGTTACGGCGACGGACGATGAGCTTGTCGCTCGGCTTGTTCGACTTCCGCGTGCGACCCTCGGACTGGCCCCAGGGGCTGACCGGGTGACGACCACCGGACGTCTTGCCCTCGCCACCGCCGTGCGGGTGGTCGACCGGGTTCATCGCGACACCACGGACGGTCGGGCGGACGCCCTTCCAGCGCATGCGGCCGGCCTTGCCCCAGTTGATGTTCGACTGCTCGGCGTTGCCGACCTCGCCGATCGTGGCGCGGCAGCGGGCGTCGACGTTGCGGACCTCGCCCGACGGCAGACGGAGCTGCGCGTAGGGGCCGTCCTTGGCGACGAGACGCACCGAGGCGCCGGCGGAGCGGGCCATCTTGGCGCCGCCACCGGGGCGGAGCTCGATGGCGTGGATGACCGTACCGACGGGGATGTTGCGCAGCGGCAGGTTGTTGCCGGGCTTGATGTCGGCGCCGGGGCCCTGCTCGATGACGTCGCCCTGCTTGAGCTTGTTCGGCGCGATGATGTACCGCTTCGTGCCGTCCACGTAGTGCAGGAGCGCAATGCGCGCAGTGCGGTTCGGGTCGTACTCGATGTGAGCGACCTTGGCGTCCACGCCGTCCTTGTCGTGACGACGGAAGTCGATCACGCGGTACTGGCGCTTGTGGCCACCACCGATGTGACGGGTGGTGATGCGGCCGGAGCTGTTGCGTCCACCGGTCTTCGGCAGCGGACGAAGCAGCGACTTCTCCGGCGTCGAACGGGTGATCTCAGCGAAGTCGGCGACCGACGAGCCGCGACGACCGGGGGTCGTCGGCTTGTAGTTACGAATAGCCATGATTTATCCCTCTGGTCCTCAGCCGACAGCCGTGAAGATGTCGATCGAACCGGACTTGAGCGTCACGATGGCGCGCTTGGTGTCCTTGCGCTTGCCCATGCCGAAACGCGTGCGACGGGTCTTGCCCGGACGGTTCAGCGTGTTGATGCTCGCGACCTTGACGTCGAAGATCTTCTCGATGGCGAGCTTGATCTCGGTCTTGTTCGAACGGGGGTCCACGATGAACGTGTACTTGCCCTGGTCGATCAGGCCGTAGCTCTTCTCCGAGACGACCGGCGAGATGATGATGTCGCGCGGGTCCTTGTTGAAGCCGCTCATGCGGAGATCTCCTTCGCGGTCTTCGACGCGATGAAGGCGTCGAGTGCGCTCTTGCTGAAGACGAGCGCGTCGGCCTTGAGCACGTCGTAGGCGTTGAGCTGGCCGTACGAGAGCGCGTGGACGTTCGGCAGGTTGCGGATCGACTTGAGCGTCAGCTCGTCGTCCGACTCGAGCACGACGAGCACGTGCTTGACGGGCGCGACCTTCTCGAGCAGCGTGCGCGCGGTCTTGGTCGACGGGACCTCGGCTGCGACGAAGCCGTCGACAGCGGAGATGCGGCCACCGCGGGCGCGGTCCGAGAGCGAGCCGAGCAGAGCAGCGGCGATCATCTTCTTCGGGGTGCGCTGCGAGTAGTCGCGCGGGGTCGGTCCGTGGACGACGCCACCGCCGGTGTGCTCCGGAGCGCGGACCGAACCCTGACGGGCGCGGCCGGTGCCCTTCTGCTTGAACGGCTTGCGACCGGCACCGCGGACTTCGCCGCGGTTCTTGGTCTTGTGGGTGCCCTGACGCGCGGCTGCGAGCTGCGCGGTGACGACCTGGTGGATCAGCGGGACGTTGGTCTCGACGTCGAAGAGCTCGGCGGGGAGCTCGACGGTGCCGGACTTGGCGCCCGATGCGTCGAGGACGTCGATCGTGGTTGCGGTCGTGGTGGCCATGATCACTTACCCTTCACGGCGGTGCGGACGAAGACGGAGCGACCGCGGGCACCGGGGACCGCGCCCTTGACGAGCAGCAGACCCTTCTCGGCGTCGACGGCGTGCACCGTGAGGTTGAGGACGGTGACGCGCTCGCCACCCATGCGACCGGCCATGCGCATGCCCTTGAAGACACGCGACGGGGTCGACGAAGCACCGATGGAACCGGGCTTGCGGTGGTTGCGGTGGGCACCGTGCGAAGCGGAGACGCCGGCGAAGCCGTGGCGCTTCATGACACCGGCGAAGCCCTTGCCCTTGGAGGTACCGACGACGTCGACCTTCTGGCCCGCCGTGAACGTGCTGTCCACGGTGAGCTCCTGGCCGAGCGTGTACTCAGCGGAGTCGTTGGTACGGATCTCGGTGAGGGTGCGACGCGGGGTCACGCCAGCGGCCTCGAAGTGGCCAGCGGCCGGCTTGTTGACCTTGCGCGGGTCGATCGCGCCGGCGGCGATCTGGATCGCCTCGTAGCCGTCGCGCTCGGCGTTGCGGATCTGGGTGACCACGTTCGGGCCGACCTCGATCACGGTGACGGGGATGAACTTGTTGTTCTCGTCCCACACCTGGGTCATCCCGAGCTTCTTGCCGAGGAGGCCCTTGACGGACTTGGTTGAATTCGCCATCAGTCCAGCCCCCTTACAGCTTGATCTCGATGTTGACGTCTGCCGGCAGGTCGAGTCGCATGAGCGAGTCCACGGCCTTCGGCGTCGGGTCGACGATGTCGATTACCCGCTTGTGCGTGCGCTTCTCGAAGTGCTCGCGCGAGTCCTTGTACTTGTGAGGAGAACGGATCACGGTGACCACGTTCTTCTCGGTGGGGAGCGGCACCGGGCCGACCACGGTCGCACCGGCACGGGTCACCGTGTCGACGATCTTCCGGGCCGACGTGTCGATGACCTCGTGGTCGTACGACTTGAGCCGGATGCGGATCTTCTGTCCCGCCATGTGTCTCTTTGTCCTCTCTGCGCCGCGCACCCTCGGGCCGCCTGACGCCGCCTGCGTCGTGCATTCCTGCACGACTTGGCTGTTTTCCTGAACCAACCGGCCGCATCCGCTGGGGATGACCGCTGTTCTCCTGTCAACCGCGCGGGGCGGCGTGGGCCGTCCAGCGTGGGCATGTCGCTTCCCCCACGTCCGGACACAGCTGTGGCCGGGCGCTCACGAGGGACTCGATCGTGTTCTGCTGCCTGCGGCCCAACCCAGCCCTGCTGAACAGAGGGGTTGTGCACTGCCAGAGCAGTGATCCTGCGCACGCGAAGCGCGCGGAATTCGGAACCGGACAAGTCTCGCATAGGCACCGCCATCCGTGCAACCCGGGCGTGTCGCGATTTCATGGCGTGTCGCGGCCGGCTCACTCCCCCGGATCCACGGGGATCACGGGCCTGGAGGCGCGGCTCGGCCCCGACACGCGACATGCCCTCCGGAGACGGTCCGGAGGGCATGTCGTGGTGCGGTCGTGCGCGCTACTCGGCGACGACCGGCGGGACGAACCACGGGGGGAAGACCGCGACCCGGGGAGCATGGCCACCGTGGTCCTGCAGCACCGCCTTGACGGTCTGTCGGACGCGGTCGTTCGGTACGCCGATCACCGCGACGGCGGAGAACGGCACGCTCGGCCCGGCGAGGAGCTCGAGGCCGAGCATCTCCGGGTCGGTGAAGTCCGTGCGGCGGATGAGGTTCGTCGCGGCCTCGGGACCGACGGCGAAGCGGACGTCGTCGGCGTCGGCGTCCTGGTCGGCGACGATCACCGACGCACCGAAGGCCGAGACGGGCACGACGAGCATGATGTACTCGGTCGCCTTGGTCCGGCGTGCCGCGTCGGACCAGCGCTCGCCCTCGGCGCCGGTGCGGAGTTCGTCCCAGCGGGTGGCGTCGGGCGAGAGGGTGAAGGGCACGTGCCCGGCGACGGACGAACCGTCCGGGGCGGTGGCCTCGGCACGCGCCGCACGCGCGGTGGCCGACGCGACGTCGACGACCGGGGTGACGGCGTCGGACGCCAGGATGGCTCCGGACCCGACGATGTCGTCGAGGTTGTCCACGTGGGTCACGTGGTGGGCCCGGAGCGACGCGAAGTCACGCGCCTCGGGGAGGTCGGGGACCGGGGACCGCAGCGAGGACGCGGGGGTCGCGGCCTGGCCGGGGACGCTCCGGAGGGAGGTGGTGATCCGGGTCCGCCGGGGGGTCGGGGCGGTGGGGATCTCCGACGCCGCACGATGGCGCGGGGCGCAGATGTCGCAGAGCTCGGTCTCGAATCCGTGGATGCACTCGTCTGTCACGACTGGTGGGGGTCCTTCCGTGCCCGTGTGGGGGTGGTCGGGCACGAGGTCCAACGGTACGTCATCCCGGCGTGTTCCGCGTCACTGCCGGTAGAGGAGGGCCCGGACCTCGGACTCCGCGGCGTGCAGACGACCGGGGTCGATGGTCTCGCCGTGGTCGTACGCGTCGAGCAACCGCGGGTCGATGTAGCTCTGCCGGCACACCGTCGGGGTGTTCCCGAGCTCCTCGCTCGCGACCTTCACGGCGTGCGAGACCGCCTTCTTCCGCTTCGCCTCGGACGGCAGCGGCCCGGTCTTGGCCAGGTCGACGGCCGCGGCCACGGTGCCGTGCAGGGTCCGGAAGTCCTTCGCGGTGAACTCCTCGCCGGCGCGCTCCTTGACGTAGGCGTTGATGTCCTCGGCGGAGAGCGGTTCCCACTCGGCACCGCGGCGTTCGCGGAAGGAGAGCAGCCGGGCGTTCGGCCCGCGCCGCTTCATCCCGACGATGACCGAGGCGAGGTCCGGGTCGTGGATGGACGAGGACCACTCCTGACCGCTCTTGCCGGGGAAGTCGAGCTCGATGTCGTCGCCGGAGACGTGGGCGTGCGCGCAGAGGAGCGTGGAGAGCCCGCGGCTGCCGTGCTCCGTGGCGTACCGCTCCGACCCGACCCGCAGGGAGCCCTGGTCGAGCATCCGGAACGCGGCCGCCAGCGCGCGCTGCCGGTCCGGCTCCGGTCGGCGGAGGTCCTGCGTGACCATCCGGCGGGCGGACGGCAGCGACTCGGCGAGCGCGAGGGCACGGTCGTACTTGATCCGGTCCATCCGCTCGCGCCAGCCCGGGTGGTACATGTACTGCCGTCGGCCGGCGCCGTCGATGCCGGTGGCCAGGATGTGGCCGTTCTCGTAGGGCGAGATCCAGACGTCGTCCCACGCGGGCGGGATGACGAAGTCCTCGAGCCGCTGCCGGATCTCGGGGTCGGTGACGGTCTTGCCGTCCGGGTCGCGGTACGAGAACCCGCGGCCACTGCGGACGCGGTGGTAGCCGCGACCGTTGGTCGCGGAGCGGCGGAGGCGTGTCACGTCGTCGATGCAACACGCGCGTGCCTGTGACCGGGCCAGGTCACGGCCTGGAGGCGCGGTGCAGGCCCGCACCGCGCCTCCAGGCCGTCAGGTGGTCACGCTCGACCGCGTCGGCGCGCGACCAGCAGGATCGCCCCGGCGGCCATCGCGAGCCGTCCGGTCAGCGTGCGACGGTCAGTCGGCTGGACGCCCGCGTACGCGATCGCCGTCAGCATCTCGTGCCGTGATCGCCGGAGCGAGCGCTCCGGCGGGCAGGGTGCCGCCCACGGCTTCTGAGACGGTCGTCGGAGCGGCGCCCCGGGTGGCGAGCATCAGGCCGTGCCGGCGCCGTCGTTCCCGATCTTGTCGTCGAGGTCCTTCGCGGTCTTGTCGATCTGATCGTCGAACTTGCCGCCGGTGACCTTCTTGATGCCGTCGGCCAGGCCGTGGATGATCTTGTCGGAGACCTCCTCGGCCTTGTCGCTCTTGACGGCCTCCTCGATCTTGTCCCGGTTCTCGTCGACGAAGGCCTTCGCCTTGTCGGTGACCTCTTGCGCCTTCTCGGAGACGTTCTTCTGGATGTCGTCGAAGCCGGCCATGGTGCCTCCCTGTCCGGCCGGGCGAACCGGCCGTTCGATGGCCGGACGTCCCGACCGCTTGGCCGCCATCGTGCCCGCCCACGGGCGTCTTGTCCGCCGAACGCGGGAGAACTCCTGGCAAACGGAAAGCGGGGCCGGACCCGAAGGCCCGACCCCGCTGTCGCAGGTACCCGGAGTTACTTGGTGATCTCTTCGACCGTACCGGCGCCGACCGTACGACCACCCTCACGGATGGCGAAGCGGAGGCCCGGCTCCATGGCGATCGGCTGGATGAGCTCGACGGTCATGGAGACGGTGTCGCCGGGCATGACCATCTCGGTGCCCTCGGGCAGCGTGATGACGCCGGTGACGTCCGTGGTGCGGAAGTAGAACTGCGGGCGGTAGTTCGCGTAGAACGGGTTGTGACGCCCACCCTCGTCCTTGGTCAGGATGTACGCGTTCGCCTTGAAGTCCGTGTGCGGCGTGACCGAACCGGGCTTGACGACGACCTGGCCGCGCTCCACGTCCTCGCGCTTGAGGCCACGGATGAGCAGACCGGTGTTGTCACCAGCCTCGGCCTTGTCGAGCAGCTTGCGGAACATCTCGATGCCCGTGACCGTGGTCTTCTGCGTCGGGCGGATGCCGACGATCTCGACCTCGGAGTTCAGGTCGAGCGTGCCACGCTCGACACGACCGGTGACGACGGTGCCACGACCGGTGATCGTGAAGACGTCCTCGATCGGCATCAGGAAGGGCTGGTCGGTGGCGCGCACCGGGTCCGGAACGGACTCGTCGACGGCGGCCATGAGGTCCTGGACGGACTTGACCCACTTCTCGTCGCCCTCGAGCGCCTTGAGCGCCGAGACCTGCACGACGGGCGCGTCCTCGTCGAACTCCTGCGAGCCGAGCAGCTCGCGGACCTCGAGCTCGACGAGCTCCAGGATCTCCTCGTCGTCCACCATGTCGGACTTGTTCAGCGCGACGACGATGTACGGGACGCCGACCTGGCGAGCGAGCAGCACGTGCTCACGCGTCTGGGGCATCGGGCCGTCGGTGGCGGCGACCACGAGGATCGCGCCGTCCATCTGCGCCGCACCCGTGATCATGTTCTTCACGTAGTCGGCGTGACCCGGAGCGTCGACGTGCGCGTAGTGACGCTTCTCGGTCTGGTACTCGACGTGCGAGATGTTGATCGTGATACCGCGGTCGCGCTCCTCGGGAGCGCTGTCGATCTGCGCGAAGTCACGGGCCTCGTTGAGGTCCGGGTACTGGTCGTGCAGAACCTTGGTGATCGCCGCCGTGAGCGTCGTCTTGCCGTGGTCGACGTGACCGATGGTTCCGATGTTGACGTGCGGCTTGGTGCGCTCGAACTTGGCCTTGGCCACTGGGGTCCTCCTCAGGACTCGGAAGCGACACCCCCGACCGGCCCGTGTTGGGCGCGGGATCGTTGGTGCGCGGTGTGTGTCTTTACTTTACTTGGTGACGAGGGGCCCGTCGCCGGGCTCCCTCGCCTGTGGAGAAACGCTGGAGCGTTACTCCCCCGCGTTCTTCGCGATGATCTCCTCGGCGACCTTGGCCGGGACCTGGCTGTAGGTCTCGAAGGTCATCGAGTAGACGGCACGACCAGAGGTCTTCGACCGCAGGTCGCCGACGTAGCCGAACATCTCGGACAGCGGCACGCTCGCGCGGACCACCTTGACGCCGGACGCGTCCTCCATCGAGGCGATCTGGCCACGACGGGAGTTCAGGTCACCGATGACGTCGCCCATGTACTCCTCGGGCGTACGGACCTCGACGGCCATGATCGGCTCGAGGATCGCCGGACCGGCCTTGCGAGCCGCTTCCTTGTAGGCGATCGAACCGGCGATCTTGAACGCCATCTCGGACGAGTCGACGTCGTGCGCCGCGCCGTCCTTGAGGGTGGCCTTCACGCCGACCGTCGGGTAGCCCGCGAGGATGCCGACCTGCATGGCGTCCTGGATGCCGGCGTCGACCGACGGGATGTACTCGCGCGGGACACGGCCACCGGAGGTCGCGTTGACGAACTCGTAGACCTTCTCGCTCGTGACCTCCATCGGCTCGAGCGCGATCTGCACCTTCGCGAACTGACCGGAGCCACCGGTCTGCTTCTTGTGGGTGTAGTCGTAGCGCTCGACGACCTTGGTCAGCGTCTCACGGTAGGCCACCTGGGGCTTGCCGACGCTGGCCTCGACGTGGAACTCGCGCTTCATGCGGTCGACGAGGATGTCGAGGTGGAGCTCGCCCATGCCCTTGATCGTCGTCTGACCGGTCTCGGCGTTGAGCTCGACGCGGAACGTCGGGTCCTCTTCGGCGAGCTTCTGGATGGCCGTGGAGAGCTTCTCCTGGTCGGCCTTCGTGTTCGGCTCGATCGCGACCTCGATGACCGGCTCCGGGAACGTCATCGACTCGAGGACGACCTGGTTCGCCGGGTCGCACAGGGTGTCACCGGTGGTGGTGTCCTTGAGGCCGATGACCGCGTAGATGTGGCCAGCGGTCACGTTGGCGACCGGGTTCTCCTTGTTGGAGTGCATCTGGAAGATCTTCCCGATGCGCTCCTTCTTGCCCTTGGTCGAGTTGATGACCTGGGCACCGGACTCGATCGAGCCGGAGTAGACGCGGACGTACGTCAGACGACCGAAGAAGGGGTGCACCGCGACCTTGAACGCGAGGGCCGAGAACGGCTCCGTGGCGTCGGGCTTGCGGATGATCTCCTTCTCCTCGTCCTTGACGTCGTGGCCGATCATCGGCGGCACGTCGAGCGGGGACGGGAGGTAGTCGATGACGGCGTCGAGCATCGGCTGGACACCGCGGTTCTTGAACGCGGAACCGCACAGCACCGGGTAGAGCTCGCTGCTGACGGTGAGCTTGCGGATCGCAGCCTTGATCTCGGCCACCGAGAAGTCGGTGTCGCCCTCGAGGTAGCGGTTCAGCAGCTCGTCGTCGGCCTCGGCCACGCGCTCGATGAGCTTCTCGCGGTACTCGGCGGCGCGGTCGGCGAGGTCGGCCGGGATCTCCTCGATCTCGTACTTCGCACCCATCGCGACGTCACCCTTGGCGTCGCCGCGCCAGGTGAGCGCACGCATCTGGACGAGGTCGACGACGCCTTCGAACGAGCTCTCGGAGCCGATCGGCAGCTGGAGCACGAGGGGCTCCGCGCCGAGGCGGTTCACGATGGTGTCGACGGTGTAGTAGAAGTCGGCGCCCAGCTTGTCCATCTTGTTGACGAAGCAGATGCGCGGGACGTCGTACTTGTCAGCCTGACGCCACACGGTCTCGGACTGGGGCTCGACGCCCTCCTTGCCGTCGAAGACGGCGACCGCACCGTCGAGGACGCGGAGCGAGCGCTCCACCTCGACCGTGAAGTCCACGTGACCGGGGGTGTCGATGATGTTGATCTGGTTGTTGTCCCAGAAGCAGGTCGTCGCGGCCGACGTGATCGTGATGCCGCGCTCCTGCTCCTGCGCCATCCAGTCCATCGTGGCAGCGCCGTCGTGGACCTCACCGATCTTGTGCGTGATGCCCGTGTAGAACAGGATGCGCTCGGTCGTCGTGGTCTTGCCGGCATCGATGTGCGCCATGATGCCGATGTTGCGGACCTTGTTCAGGTCGGTGAGCACGTCCTGTGCCACAGGGTTCCTCCGGAAGAGTTGTAGGAGAGGTTGGCGGCCGGCCGGGCGCCGGGGTTCTTCACCACCGGCGCCCGGACGGTGCCGGGACTACCAGGCCGGACTTACCAGCGGTAGTGGGCGAAGGCCTTGTTCGACTCGGCCATCTTGTGCGTGTCCTCGCGGCGCTTGACCGCGGCACCGAGACCGTTCGACGCGTCGAGGATCTCGTTCATGAGACGCTCGGTCATCGTCTTCTCGCGACGGGCCTTGGCGTACGAGGTGAGCCAGCGGAGCGCGAGGGTGTTCGCGCGGTGCGGCTTGACCTCGACCGGCACCTGGTAGGTCGAGCCACCGACGCGGCGGCTGCGGACCTCGAGGGTCGGACGGACGTTGTCGAGCGCCTTCTTGAGCGTCACGACGGCGTCCTGCTGGTTCTTGGCGGTGACCCCTTCGAGTGCGTCGTAGACGATGCGCTCGGCGAGGCCCTTCTTGCCGTCCAGCAGGATCTTGTTCACGAGCTGGGAGACGATCGGTGCGCCGTAGACGGGGTCTGCGACGACGGGACGCTTGGGGGCGGGACCCTTACGAGGCATTGGCTCAACCCTTCTTCGCGCCGTAGCGGCTACGTGCCTGCTTACGGTTCTTCACGGCCTGCGTGTCGAGCGCGCCGCGGATGATCTTGTAGCGGACACCGGGGAGGTCCTTCACACGACCGCCACGGACGAGCACCATCGAGTGCTCCTGGAGGTTGTGGCCCTCACCGGGGATGTAGGCCGTGACCTCGGTACCGTTCGAGAGCTTCACACGAGCGACCTTGCGCAGTGCCGAGTTCGGCTTCTTGGGGGTGGTGGTGTAGACGCGGGTGCACACACCACGCTGCTGGGGGTTCGCCTTCAGTGCCGGCGCCTTGGTCTTGGTGACCTTCGGCGAACGACCCTTGCGAACGAGCTGCTGAATAGTAGGCAACTGTTCTCCTGGTCCTGCTCGTGCTCTCTGGCCGACGCGGTCCGCCGGCTTCCTCGTCCCACGCTGATCACCGCCTGACGGCGGACGACGAGTGGGGGACGGATTCCGGCCGACCGAGGGTCGTACCGGTTTTTTCGGGCGCGCCTTAGGGCGCACACCGAGAAGAGACTACCCGCGTCACACAGCGAAATCAATCCGGGCGCGTCGCCCTGGAGGCCCGTGGTGACCGCCCTGGGCGAACACCCGCCGTGCGGGTGCGCACCCTGCGCGCGGGGCGCTACGCCGAGACGGCTCCGCGCGTCGGTGCAGCCTGCCAGTCGCGCGACCGGGCGGTGACCACTCGGGCGGGCGAGGTGCGTGGCGGGGTCGAGCCGCGCCTCCAGGCCGGGTGATCCGCCGGGTGGCGGACGGTCAGGATCCCGTGTCGGTCGAACCGTTGCCGATCGCCGACCGGAACGTGGCGCCCTGGTCGGTGAAGCCGGTGATGTACCCGCTCGCGTTGACGTTCATCGGACCGGCCGAAGCCGTCCCGACGCCACCCGGACCGGAGATGTCCGCGGTGAACGTGGCGCGGCCGAACGTCGTCGTCGTCACGAGCCAGCCGGACGAGACCCAGCCGCCGACCGAGACGGCCGGACGGGTCTCGAGGGTCCACTTCTGGTTCGTGTAGGTGTAGGCGGGGTCCTCGCCGTAGGCGTAGAAACTGCAGCCCTTCGGCGACGCGTCGGTCGAGGCGATGCAGCCGTTCACCCAGGCGTCCACCGCGGCCTTGGCCGACTGCTCGCCCGCTGCCGTCAGCTTCGTCGTCATCGACACCGGCGTCGAGACCTCGCCACCGAAGCCCGCGACCGTCGCCTTCGAACCGTCCGCCTCGAACCACTTGCCGCCGTCGAGTGCGACCTCGTACGTGCCGGGCAGCGCGGGGAGCTCGGCCGTGCCGTCCTTCGCGGTCGTGACCGACTGGCCGGCGACGGTCACCTTCGCACCCGACGGCCCGCGGACACTGACGTCCACCGTGCCGAGCTTCGGCGCCTGGAGTTCCCAGACCGGGAACACACCCCACTCGGTGCCGGTCTTGTCGAGCGTGAACGTCGTCGAGACGTCGCGGCCGTCCTGCTTGAGGTAGGCGGTGACCGTCGCGGTGTCGCCGTCGTCGCGGGTGGCCGCGATCCGGTACCCCGTGACGCGCCCGGTCGCCTTCTTGTACGCCGCTTCTGTGAGGAGGACGTCGTCCTTGTCGTGCTCGATGCCGGCCGCCTGCAGCGCGTCGTCGACCTTGCCGGCCGTCAGGTCGTCGAGGAACGCCCGCACCGGACGGTCCGCCGAGTGCGAGGCCGTACCGACCGAGTAGCCGACGATCCCCGCGACGGCGAGCAGCACGATCGCCGTGCCGCCGGCGATGATGCCGATGAGGGCGCCGCGGCGGAGCTTGCGGCGAGGGCGGGGTGCCGGTGCCGCGGCGGACGCCGGTGCCGAGTGCGCTGCGTCCAGCGGTGCCCCGGGCGTACCGCTGATCGTGTCGACGGTCGGGACGGCTCCCCAGCCGTCGGGCTCGTGCTGGTCGGTCATCGGTCCCCCGTCGTGGTGCTGGTGTCGCTGCCGGAATCCTACCGCCGGGCTCCGTCATCGCTCGTGCTCGTGGTCGTCGTCGGGGCCCCCGGGGTCTTCGCCTGGTGTCGCGCCGTCGCGATGCCGCCGACCACGCAGAGCAGGACCACCACCACGGAGCCCACGACGAACGGGCCGAGGGCGTAGCCCGCCGGGAAGACCAGCAGCTCGGTGAGGTCCGACCGGACCAGGGCGTAGCCGACCGCCCCGACGCCGAGCATCACGAGGTACGCGGTCGCCGCCGCGACGAGGCCGGTGACGCCGGGGTTGCCGTCACGGGCACCGACCGCAGTCGCGAGGAAGACCACGGTCGCACCGCCGAGCACCATCGCCGGCCCGAGGTACGGGGTGGCGTCGGGCTGCGAGATGACCTCGACGTCGGCGAGCAGGGCTTCGAAGCCCGTCACCGCGATGACGAGCGCGATGAAGAGCACCGACGTCATCGTCGCGATCAACCACCGGGACATGCGGCGATCGTATCGCTGGGAGCGTCAGGCGCGGGTGGAGTCCGCGCGGCGCGGCTCGTCGGCGTGGTCGTCGTCCTCGGCGCGTGCCGCTCGGTCCTGGCGGTCGGCCTGGCCCTGGGCTGCAGCGACGAGGGCGAGGGCGATCGTTGCGGTGATGACGGGGATGGACTCGGTCATCGGGGCGGCGGCGGTCGTCGCTTCCGCCGTTGCTCCGGTCGTCGCGTCTGCCGTGTCGGCCGTCGCGTCGGCCGTCGCGTCTGCCGTGTCGGCCGTCGCATCCGTCGCGTGGGCCACTGCCTGGAGGCCCGGGGCCGCGTCCGCCTCGCCGGCCACGTCCGGCTCGTGGTCGCGCAGCGCCGGCCCGACGATGGGCAGGACCGCGGTCGTCGCCGGCGGCTCGGTGTGCAGGACCGGCTGCTCGGAGTCGATCGGCGCGCCGTGCTCGGCGGCGCGCTTCGCCACGCGGCGGGCCTTCGCCATCTTCACCAGGACGACCACCGCGACGATCGCCCAGATGCCGTTCACGATCGTCGACGGGATCGCGTGGTGCGCCGCGACGTTGACCGCGACCGCGAGGCCTCCGACGAGGTTGAACAGTTGGTAGACGGGGCCGTTCGGCAGCTTGCCCGTCGAGAAGAGAATGTAACCTGCTAGGACGGTTACGGCTCCGAACCAGCCGAGGAACTCCACGATTCCGTACAACACGCGCGACTCCGGGCACGACGAGGAACGGCCGATTCGAGCCGACCGTTCGAGAGGGGTGTGAGCAGCCGCGAGTGCGGCGTCAGGAGCATCGTACGCACAGCGACAGGCGTCGCGGAAGAGGGTTCGGCGTGGCGTGGGGGACCCCAGTCGGAGGGGTGTTCCGCGGGGGTGGATCAGCCGTTGGTGGGGGTGCTGCTCGTCGCCTTCTGACCGGCGTCCGAGAGCACGTAGACCGAGCCGCTGAAGGTCCAGGAAGGCGTCTCGGCGACGCCCCCCGAGTCCGCGGACGCCGCGGTCTCGATGGACGACGAGATCGAGTCGATCAGGAACAATCGCGGATTCGCCTGCACGCCCTTCACGAAGGCCAGTGCCTGGGCGAACTCACCCTTCACCGACACCGAGACCGGGATGACGGAGAAGTTCAGGGCGGTGATGGCGCTGTCCGTCACCGTCACCGGCGCCGCCGGCACGGCGGGAGTCGACGCGGTTGCGGTCGCACTCGGTGTCGGCGTCGCCGTGGCTGCGCTGGACGCCTCGGCGCTCGCTGCCTCTCCCGATCCCGCAGCGGTGGCTGGAGGGGCGTACGCCTGCGCGTCACCGAGGGTCATCGTCGACACCTTGACGCCGGTGGCGGTCGCGGTGGCGTTCAGCTGGCTAATGAAGGTCGACGCGCTCGCCGACGAGGGGACGGAGGCGCGGAGGGCTGCGAGTTCCGCCTGCATCTTGGGCAGGGACTTCGCCTGCTCGCGGAGCCGACCGAGTTCCGTCCGCGTCGTGCTGTTGCCCGCCTCGACGCTCGCGCGGTCCGCCTTGGCGGCCGTCGCCCGGTCGAGCTGCGGCTGGACGCCGAGGAAGAACCCTCCGGCAGCGATCGCGAGTGCGGCAACGGCCGCGAGGAGGAGCATCAGGCGGTTGCGGCTCATGACTTGCCCTTCGGGTCGTACTTGCCGTCGAATGCGCGCTCATCGAGGTGGATCGTCATGTCGACCGTGTAGACGTTCGTCGACGCATCGAGCGTCACCGAGTTCGCGTTCGCGTCGACGAAGGCCGGGATGCGCTTCACCGAGTCGAGCCAAGCAGGGACCGACGGGAGCGTCGGACTCGCAGCGTCGATGGTCAGGGTCGCGACGCGCTGGCCCTGGAGCGGCGTGGTGGGCTGCGCGTACGCCTCCAGCGGCGTCGCGGAGTCGATCTGCACGCCGGTGATGGTGACCCCCGGCGGGAGGGAGTCCTGCACACGTTGCAGGGTCGCCTGCCAGTCGATCTCGGTCGATCCCCCGACGGACTGGGCAGATCGGAGAAGATCCGACTGGCTCTCGATGCTCCGCACGTCCCGGAACTGCTGCTGCTGGACGAGCAGTGCGTCGGTCTCCTGCTGAGCCTGAGCGAGCTGCGCGTCCGCCTCCATCGCACTCGCCGACGCGAGCGCGATGACCGCGCCCACGGCCACGGCCACGACGACCACGCCGAGCCATGCCCGACGCACGCCGGCGCGCTGCCGACGGTCCACGAGCACTTCGGTCGGGAGGAGATCGACGCGCGGCAGACCGCCGATCACGAGCGTGGTCGCAGCGGACCGTCCCTGTCGCTTGGTGCGCTGGGCGGTCTCCGCCGCGATGCGCGTCTCGGTCGATCCGGCAGTCCGGCGCTTCGACGGTTCGAGGAGTTTCGTCATGCTGCACTGCTCCCGGTGGCCAGACCCCAGGCGGCGGCGATGGACAGCCCCCGCGTCGTGATGTCCTCGCGGCGGATCGACCGGCTCGCTGCAGCGTCCGCGAACGCATCGCCGATGCGCACCGTGGTTCCGGTCTGCGCTTGCAATGCCTCGGCGAACCCCGGCAGCTGGGCGCCGCCGCCGGCGAGGACGATGCTGGCGACGGTCGTGCCCGGGCGGGTCCCGACGAAGTAGTTGACGGTGTTGCGGAGGCTCATGAGCAGCTCGTTGCTGAGCTCACGGATGGTCGCGGCCGCGCGGAGGTCGTCCGGCGTCTGAGCACGCGTCCCGAGCCCGATCCAACGCTTGACCGCTTCGGCCTGCTCGACCGGGATCTCGAGCGCCGTGGACAGCGCAACGGTGAGGTCGTCCCCGCCCGACGGCACGATGCGGACGAACTGCGGGACGCCGTTCTCCGCGATGACGATGGTCGTGGTGTTCGCTCCGACCTCGGCGAGCGCGTGCGTTCCCGGGAACCGAGACGCCGGGAGGTAGACCCGAGTGAGCGCGAACGGGATGAGATCCACGCCCACGGGGTTGAGCCCGGCCAGCTGCACCGCGCGCACGTTCGCCAGGACCGCGTCCTTGATGGCGGCGATGAGGAGGCCGGTGACGAGGGGACCTTCCGGGCCGACTTCTTCCGAGACCGGGTAGAAGTCCAGGATCGCGTCCCCGACCGGCACCGGCAGCATGTCCTGTACCTGGAACGGGAGCGACTCCCGGATCTGCGCCAACGGCGCCTTGGGCACTGTCAGGTCACGGGACAGCACTCGCTGGTTCCCCATGCCGAGCACGACGTCCTTCGAGCGGAAGCGTCCGATGCGCCAGAGCTCCTTGAGGCTGGCTGCGATCGTGTTCGGTTCGAGGACCTCGCCGCGCTTGGTCGCCCCGGACGGCAGGGGGACCTCGGCCACGCGCTGGATCACGGGCTCCGGCTTGTCGGGGTTCGCGACCTCGACACCGCGGATGGTCTCACCGCCGATGTCGATGCCGACGACGCTCTTCGCCATGTGCAAGTCCTTCCTCAAACCAGTCCGATGATCCGCAGGTACCCGTCGAGCAGCGGCTGGCCGAAGAACACACCGAGCCAGGCGCCGCCGAGCATCCAGGGGCCGAACGGGATACCGGAGCCGCGCTTCGCGCGTCCGACCACGATGAGGCCGATGGCGAAGGTACCTCCGAGCACGAACGCGCCGAAAGCTCCCACTGCGAGGGGTCCCCATCCGAGGTACGCGAGCACCAGCCCCAGGACGCCGGCGAGCTTGACGTCCCCGAGACCCATGCCGCCGGGCACCGCGATGGCGAGCGCCAGGTACGCCCCACCGAGGACGACCAAGCCGATCCCGGCACGCAGCACCGCACCCCAGTCACCCGAGAGGGCTGCGGCGACCACGAGGAGCACCGCGATGACCGGGTACGCCGGGAGGACCACGGAGTTGGGGAGGCGGTGCACCTCGAGGTCGATAAGCGCCAGGGCGACCGAGATCGCCATCAGGTAGAGCATCGCGACGAGTTCGATCGTCGCGACGGCAGCCGACCGTCCGTCCGTCGCGCCGGCGAGCGGTGGGCCGAAGCGGAGGACGACCAGGGCGAACAGCAGCGCCGTGGCGAGTTCGACCAGGGGGTACCGCACCGAGATCGGTGCAGCGCAGTCTCGGCAGCGCCCTCGCAGGGCGATCCACGACAGGACGGGCACGTTGTCGCGGGCGCGGATTGCATGATCACACCGAGGACAGGCGCTCGACGGCGCGACGACGGACAGTCCGGCGGGGACCCGGTGGACGACCACGTTCAGGAACGAGCCGACCGCCAGGCCGATCACGGCTCCGAACGACAGGATCACGAGCGCGCCGGTCATCGCGGGCTCCCGTTCGCGTCGTACGCGGGACGCACCTCGATCTGGGACGTCACCTTGTACGTCGTGACGACCGGTTGGGGGAAGAACGGGGGCGTGTAGCTCGCCAGACTCGAGTCGTAGCCGTACGACTTGAGGTACCCGTTGGAGCCCTTGCCGACCGCTCCGCGGTACCGCTGCGCGATCGACCCGTTCACCGTGAGGGTTCCGCGGTCGCCGCCGTAGGCGTAGTTCTGGACGGTGAAGGTCCCCTGGTTCGACAGGATCGCGCCCGAGACGGTGCGGTTGTCCGGCAGGAAGGGGTAATTGGTCCCCCTGCTGTTGACGTAGATCGGGTTCCAGACCAGGACTGCCTCTTGACCGACGATGCCGAGCACCGTCGACGCGGCACGGCCGGCGGTGTACTGGAGGTCACCGGTGATGTAGACGTAGTTCTCGGCATCGAGCGTGATCGAGGCGTCGACCTTCCCGGAGACGAAGAGGTCGCCGTTGGTGCAACCGTAGGCAGTCGCGAAGGGGACCGGTCCGCCCTGGGCGTTCCTGGGGATGGACTCGCTGTACGTGCCGGACAGCCCTGAGACCGATCCGGTGTACGGGAAGCCGAGACCGTTGTCGGTCACCGAGGGGCTCTTCATGCACGCGGACAGCGCGGTGGCCGTCGTGTACTTGGACCAGTAGTAGTTCGGGTTCGTCGTGCTCCCGCTGCCGGCCGAAGCCGGTTCGTCCTGCACGTAGATGAGGTTGTTCGCCAGGAGGCTCGTGCTCAGGGTGGCGCCCGCGCCTCGGAGGTCCGAGATCGCTCCGCACTTCGCTGGTGCGGAACCGTACGGCGACGACTTCTGCAGGTTGGTGGCGAGGGTGAGGGGCGACCGCACGGTCATCTTCCCATTGCCGAGGAACGTGATCTGGGTGGGCCCGGTGTAGAGGCAGCCCGTGCCCTGCGAGGTCCCGGTGACGGCCGCGTCGTCGGAGTACATCCGGTCCCGACCCGCACTGATCGTGGACGGCGGGGTGTACGAGCCGACGATCTCAGGTTGGTAGCCGCTGTAGTACTGGAACGCCGGCGTCCTGGTCGGGCTGCACACCCGGTTGCTCCATCCCTGCGCCGACTGGACGGTGCTCTTGAAGGTCCCGCCGCAGATCAGGAGCATGTCGTTCGACCGGATGGGCCCGTTCAGCACGTCGCCGTCCTGGAACTGGATCTTGCTGCACGCGGTGTCGCCGTTCGTCGGACGCGCACTGTAGTCGGCGTTCTGGTAGACGTTCGTGCAGTCCTCACCGGTGATGGCCGGGTCGCCGGACTCGTAGTCGGTCCAGTAGAGGTAGCTCGAGAACCCGTCCGGCTTGACGTTGGCCACGAGGCTCCTGGTCGTGCTGCCGGCCTTGCCGGTCACCTGGACTCGGACGATGCCCTGCTGGCCGTAGATGCTGTTGTCGACGGCGTACCGGTAGAACGTGCCGCCACCGGCGCCGGCCGAGTCCGGGACGGCGACCCAGCTCGTGAACGCCGAGTTGCCGCCCGTGCTGTTCGGGAACGTGTCCCCGCTGCTGAACGCCTGGCTCGCGTCACCGTACTTCGTGGCGTAGTTGTTGTCGGCGTTCACCCGGGACTGGTAGTCGGCGAGTCCCGCGTAGGCCGCCGCCATCGCGTTCGCGTAGTCGCGATCCGAGCTCGTCTTCGTTGCGCCGGTCGTCGCGATCCCCATCATGGTGGCCGCGAGGATCAGGACGACCATCCCGATGCCGAGCACGGCGACGAGCGCGACACCCCGGTCGTCGTCCTTCGACCGGAGGAGGGAGAGGATTCGGTGCACGATCAGCTCCGGAGGTTCGGCATGCCCACCGTGCTGGTGAGCGAGACGTTGTTGGCGGCGGTCGGTCTGGTCGAGTCGCGCTCCCCCACGGTGAGGGCGACCGTCACCGAGGCGACGGTCTGCAGCTGTGCGGCGCTGAGGACACTGGCACCGGCACCGATCGGAGCTCCGGCCGCGTCACGGTAGGTGAACAGCGTGGTCGGGACGACGGACGAAGCGAGCGTGAGCGTCGAGGTCGGCCGGTCGGTCAAGGTCGCGGTCGAGGCGCGCGGGAAGTCGTAGTAGCTCTTCGTCACGTCGGTCGGGGTGCCGTTCCACTTCGTCTCGGTGATCGTCCCCTTTGCGGGGTCGAGCGTGAACTGCACCTCGACCGGTTGCACGTCCACGGCCGAGTTGAGGTTGATGTAGGCGAAGAAGCGAGCCGACGTGGGCGACGCGTACTGGAACGCGTACTGCGTGTCGACCCCGCTCGACACCGGGTTGTTCGATGCGACTCGGAGCATGCGCTGCATCTCCCGCATGGCCGTCGACGCGACTCGGGTGTTCGAGTCCACGCCGGTGGCCGTCGTGGACGCGCGGGAGACCGAGGCGAAGAACGCACCGACCATGGCGAGCAACAGGACGGTCACGCTGAGCGCGACGATCAGCTCGGCGAGTGAGACCCCGCGTTCGTCCGCGTGGAGCCGCCGCAGGAGTCGCATCACGGCGCACGCCTCGGGTCGAGCATGACCTTGTTCGATGCGGTCGTCACGCCCGTCGCCGTGGTGACGTTCGGTGTCCCACTCGCGAAGGCGATGCTGATGACACCACCCAGGATCGACGTGACGGTGCCCGACCGCAGCGTGTACGTGCCGTACGGCAGCGCGATGGTCGCGGTCCCGCCGACGGGCAGGCCGGTGAACGTGTAACTGGTCGTGGTCGCGCATCCGGGGTCGCCGGAGTTGGCGTTCGGCGTGGTCGTCGTGGCGGTCAGGGCGTTGTCGAGCTTGCCTGCCAACTTGACCGTCAGGATCTGCACGGGCGCCTTGACCGCGTTCGTACCGGCGAGGGGCTGCGCAGCGCTGCGCGGGGTCACGGCACTTCCGTTCGCGGTGGTCCAGTTCTCCGGATCGACGCTCGAGCAGGACGCAGGGGTGCCCGGCACGGCCTTGTACCCGTCGGCGTACGGGAAGACCTGGGTGGTGGTCCCGGCGGCGTACGGGCCGTAGTCCGCCGTCTTCCGCCGCAGCGACACCGGGGTGCTGGTCGGCGATGTGAAGGTCGCGGCGCCGGCATTCGGGTCCGTCCACTGAGGGGCGATCGTCAGTGCCGTGTCGTAGTTGAAGTTCGCCGCGGACGTCTGGTTCGCGGTCACGGTGACCGTGGTCGAGGGCCTCGTCGTCTGGGCACCGAGCGACCCGGAGGACGTGCCGTCGTCGATGTTGCCGGACTTCGCGAGGGCGACGTCGTAGCGTCCCGGCTTGACGTTGACGGCGTACGAGCAGCCCGTCGAATCGGTCTGCGGGATCGTGGACGTGATCGCCGAAGCGCCGTTCGGACTGGCGTTCGGGCCGATCGAGACACTGACACCCGGGTTGCCGCTCCCGTCGACGCGCGACACCGAGACGATGATCGTGCCGAGGTTCGCGGCCGTCACGGACGACGTCGGCGCCACCATGCTGTTCATCGAGATCGACTGCGCCTCCCCGCGGCCACCGGCGGTCCAGCTCACGGTCATGGACACGCGCTTGTAGGCGAGGGGTCCGCCACCGGCTCCACACGCGTTCGCGGTTCCAGCGGTCGGTACCCACCGCGCTGTCTGCTGCACGGAGTAGTCGACCTCGCCGACCCGCACAGGCTTCGTCTCGTCGACCACTCCGAACAGGTTGGTCGAGGTGCGGGCCCTGTCGATCGCGTCCTGCGCGAGGCCGATCGCGACCTCGCGTGACCGGGAGCCGTGGGCCAGGTAGAGCGAACTGGCGATGCCCATCGCCACGCCGGCCGCGATCATGGCGAACACCGTCATGGCGACGAGGACCTCGATGATCGAGAAGCCCTCGTCACGATCACGTGCGTCGCTGATCAGCGCCGAGAGTCGCAGCACGACAGCACCTCCGGGAAGCAGTGGACGGGGAGAGACAGGAAGACGGGCGGACCGGACTCGCGTCGAGCCGGGTCCGCCCGTCAGGTCTCAGGTCTGAGGTCTCAGGTCAGGAGACGGCCGGGCAGGCGCCGTCCTTCGCGCCACCGTCCTGGTCGACGTAGAACTGCTTGGTCGAGTTGCTCGTGACCTGGATGCAGAACGTGCCGGCGGTGACGTTCGAACGAACGAGCGACGGGGTGACGCCCTTGCCCGACTCGTACGTCCCGCTCGGGCTGTACCCGTTCAGGCTGGAGAGGTTTGCCGGGAAGGTGTTGTTCGCCGTGTACGCGGCGATGACCGCCGTCTTGGCGTTCTGGATGTCCGACTTCGCGGAGGCGTCCTTCGCGTTGTTCTGCACGCTCAGGTAGACCGGGATGGCGATCGCGGCGAGGATGCCGATGATGATGACGACGACGAGGAGTTCGATGAGCGTGAAGCCCTTCTCCTTGTCCTCGAGGAGACCCTTGCGGCGAGCGTCGAGCTTGCCCATGAGAGCGAAGTACATGGTGATTCCGTTCTTTCGGGAATGTGATGGATTGCGTTCGGGGCTTGCTCTGCCGCCGCGGTCAAGCGTATTCAGCGCAAAATCCGCGCATAATCCCGAGAACGGGGGTGATCCGGGGTGTGAAATGCCCCCAGTACCGGGGGTGGTAAAAGGCGAACCACCCCCGTGGAGGGGGTGGTTCGCGACAGCCGGCGTCTACTTGACGAGGGAGGTGATCTGGAAGATCGGGAGGTACAGCGCCACGATCATGCCGCCGACGACCACACCGAGGAACGCGATGAGGAGCGGTTCGATGAGTGACGTGAGCGCCTCGGTCGTCGATTCCACCTCGCTGTCGTAGAACGCGGAGATCTTCTCGAGCATGATCTCCAGAGAGCCGGCATCCTCACCCACCGCGACCATTTGCGAGACCATCGTCGGGAATACCGATTCCCGCGCAAGTGGGACCGCGATCGATTCCCCTTTTCGGACCGATTCCGAAACTCGTTGGATTGCCTTTTCCACGACGAAGTTGTTCGACACCTCGCCCGCGATCTCCAACGCCTGCAGGATGGGTACGCCCGCTCCGATCATGTCGGAGAGGTTCCGCGCGAACCTCGCGATCACGATCTTCCGGTTGAGCTGCCCGAAGACGGGCAGCCGGAGTTTGACCGGATCGATGACGGCGCGGACGCGGTCGGTGTTCTTGTTCGCCCGCCACCAGAACCAGAACACGACGATCGCGACGGCGAGGACCGGTCCGACGTAGACCATGGCGTGCGACGCGTACACCAGCATCATCGTGGGCAACGGCAGCTGACCACCGAGGGACGAGAACATCTTCTGGAAGATCGGCACGATGAACACGAGCATGATCACGACGGCGACCAGGGACATGCACAACACGACCACCGGGTACGTCATCGCCGACTTGATCGTCGCGCGGAGCTTGTGCTCCTTCTCGAAGTTCGTCGCGATCGAGTCCATCGCCTGATCGAGGAACCCGCCCGTCTCCCCCGCCCGGATCATGTTGATCATGATCGGCGGGAAGTCCACCGGGTACTTCGCCACGGCGTCCGAGAACGAGACACCACGCTCGACGTCGTCCCGGACCTTGCCCAGGATGTCCTTGAGCTTCTTGTTCTCCGTCTGGTCGGACAGGATCGACAGCGCCCGGAGCAGCGAGAGCCCGGACGACAGCATGGTCGAGGCCTGCCGCGACATGATCGCCAGGTCCTTGAGCCCCACGCCCTTCTCGAACCCGGGGATCTTGATCTCGGTCTGCAGCCCCGTGCCGGCCTTCGCCTCGGTGATGGCGATCGGCGAGACGCCCATCCCCCGCAACCGCTGGACGACGGCTCCTTCGGAGGACGCGTCGAGCCGCCCCTTCACGAGCTTGCCGGCGCCGTCGCGCCCTCGGTAGTCGTAGGCGAGCGACATCAGTGGCCTCCTGAGTACTTGTCGCCGAAGTCGATCTCGGACGCGGCGATGGCCGCGGCGGAGGAGTCGGACGGCGATTCGACGCGCTGCACGAGCCGGTCGAAGCCCTCGAGGTCGTGCACCTTCTCGAGCGCGGCCTTCCGCGTGATGGTGCCGACGTTGACGAGTTCGGCGAGGTCCTGGTCCATCGTGTGCATGCCCATGTCGCGCCCGGCCTGCATGGCCGAGGTGATCTGGTAGGTCTTGCCCTCGCGCACGAGGTTCCCGATGGCCGGGGTGGTCTTCATGATCTCGGTGGCGACGACGCGGCCGGAGCCGTTGGCCTTCGGCACGAGGGTCTGGCAGACGACGCCTTCGAGCGTGGAGGCGAGCTGCGTGCGGATCTGTCCCTGCTGGTGCGGCGGGAAGACGTCGATGACGCGGTCGATCGTGCCCGGAGCGCTCTGCGTGTGCAGGGTCGCGAACACGAGGTGGCCGGTCTCGGCGGCGGTGAGGGCGACGGAGATGGTCTCGAGGTCGCGGAGCTCACCGATCAGGATGACGTCCGGGTCCTGACGGAGCACGTGCTTCAGGGCGGCGGCGAAGGAGTGCGTGTCCGCACCCACCTCTCGCTGGTTGATGATCGCCTTCTTGTGGTCGTGCATGAACTCGATCGGGTCCTCGACCGTCACGATGTGGTCGGCACGGGTCTCGTTGACCAGGTCGATGAGCGCGGCGAGGGTGGTCGACTTGCCGGAGCCGGTCGGTCCGGTGACGAGCACCAGTCCGCGGGGCAGCTTGGCGAACTCCCCCACGTACTCGGGGATGCCGAGTTCCTTGAGGGTCTTGATCTTGGTGGGGATGATGCGGAACGCCGCGCCCCAGTTGCCGCGCTGCTGGTAGTAGTTCACGCGGAAGCGGTACTCCGGCGACAGCGAGTACGCGAAGTCGAGCTCCTGCTCGTGGTCGAACTGGCCGGCCTGCTCGACGGACAGCAGCGTCTTGAGCGCGGCGATCACCTTGTTGCGGGCCCACGGACCGCCGGGGACGGCGGGCCGGAGCGACCCGTCGACGCGCACGGTGGGGGCGGCGTCCGCGGTGAGGTGCAGGTCGGACGCGCCCTGGTAGACCACCTGCGCGAGCGCGGTGATGAGGTCGGGGTCCGCGACTTCGCGCGCGTGGCGCGTGAAGTTGATCTCGGCCTGACCGTCGGGTGCGGGCGCGTAGGTGGGTGCGTGGACGGCCTGGAGGACCGTGGTCGGGTCCGCGGGCACGACCGGCAGGTGCTGGGTCGCGGCGTCGGCGTACCCGTAGGACGCCGTCGACGGCGGGACGGCTGCGGGCGGCGTCGCGGGCGCGGCGTGCGGCTGCGCGACCGGCACGGCGACGGGGTCGCCGGTCGGGACGGGCCACGTCGCGGCCGGAGCCTGGACCGGGGCCGGGGCCGGGGCCGGGGCCGACGGCGACGGCCACGCGGCCGTGTCGCTCGACAGGTCGTGGACCGGACCGGCCGGGGCGGTGGTGACCCGTGCCTCCAGGCCGGGCGAGGTCGGCTGCTGCGCCGCGGCGGCCGCGAGCCGCGCAGCACGACGGCCACCGACCTCGGTGCCCGGCCGGCCGGGGTGCCAGCCCGCGACGGGCTCGTCCCCGGGCACGGAGATGTCGTAGACGGAGTCAGTCATCGTTCCACTCCCACGCCTACGCGACCACGCGCAGGATCTCGTCGATGCTCGTCATGCCGAGCTTGACCTTCTCCCACCCGTCCTGGCGGAGGGTGAGCATGCCCTGCTGCTGGGCGACGCGGCTGATCTCGGCGCTCGAGGCCCGCGAGACCGCGAGGCGTTCGATCTCCTCGGTCACGGTCATGACCTCGTGCAGGGCGATGCGGCCGCGGTACCCGGTGTTCGAGCAGACGGCACAGCCGACGGGGCCGAAGAACTCGGACACGGCCGCGTCCTCGGACGCCACGAAACCGAGCGCCACGAGCTGTGCCGGCGTGTACTGCGCGGGCGCCTTGCAGCGGTCGCAGAGCCGCCGGGCCAGACGCTGGGCGACGACCGAGTCGAGCGCGGACCCGACGAGGAACGGCTCGATGTCCATCTCGGTCAACCGGGTGATCGCCGAGGGGGCGTCGTTCGTGTGCAGGGTCGAGAGCACGAGGTGGCCGGTGAGCGACGCCTCGATCGCGATCTGCGCGGTCTCGTGGTCCCGGATCTCACCGAGGAGCACCACGTCCGGGTCGGAGCGCAGGATCGAGCGGAGCGCCGACGCGAACGTCAGACCGGCCTTCGGGTTGACCTGCACCTGGTTGATGCCGGCCATCCGGTACTCGACCGGGTCCTCGACGGTGATCACGTTGATCTCGGGCTTCGCGACGGCGTTGAGCGTCGTGTACAGCGTCGTCGACTTGCCCGAACCGGTCGGCCCCGTGACCAGGATCATGCCGTACGGCTTCGAGTAGGAGCGCTGGTACGCCTGGAAGTTCTGCTCGAGCAGGTTGAGGTCCTTGAGGGACATCGAGGTGTTCGTGTTGTCGAGGATCCGCATGACGACCTTCTCGCCCCACACCGTGGGGAGGGTCGCGACGCGGAGGTCGATCTGCCGACCGCCGTGGCGCACCGACATGCGGCCGTCCTGCGGCTTCCGACGCTCGGCGATGTCGATGTCGCTCATGATCTTCAGACGGCTGATGACGCCGTTCTGGATGTTCTTCGGCGCGGGGGCCATCTCGTGCAGCACGCCGTCGATGCGGTAGCGGACCCGGACCTCATGCTCGCCCGGCTCGATGTGGATGTCGGACGCGTGGTCCTGGATGGCCTGCGAGACGAGCAGGTTCACGAAGCGGACGATCGGGACGTCGTCGAGGGCGCCGTCGGTCAGGTCGACCTGCTGCTGGGCCTGCGAGGACGCCTCTTCCTCGAGCGAGGAGGTCAGGTCGTTCAGCTCGTCGTCGGCGCGCAGGTAGCGGTCGAGCGCGGCCGCGAGGTCGCGTTCCTCGACCTGCAGCGGCTTCACCGGGCGGCCCGAGGCGGTGCGGGCGTCGTCGATCGCCAGGACGTTGGTGGGGTTCACCATGGCGAGGACGAGGACCTCGCCCTCGAACCCGACGCCGAGCACCCCGTGCCGACGGCAGAGCGCCGCGGGGAGCATCGACACCGCGGTGCCGTCGACCGGGTAGTCGGTCAGGGGCACGGTCTTGGAGTTGTGCGAGGCTGCGCGGGCGGTGATGTACTGCGCCTCGCTGACGAGCCCCTGGTCGACGAGCGATCGGATCGAACGGTCGTCGATCTCCTCGTCGCCGGTCATCGAGTCGAGGTGCTCGATCGGCAGGGCTCCGTTGAGGATGAGGATCTCGGACAGCGTGGCCATGTGCCCCGGAGCCTCCTTCGGGTCGGGCGCGGGTCGTCGTGACGAGCGCCGCAGGGAATCGGCGCCCGACCACGCTACGTCCGCGCCGAAGGCCCACCGCAGTCCCACAACGAGGGGGCGAGGGGGTGTCGGGTGTCCCCAGTGCAGGGGTACCGGCCGGTACCGCCCCTCGGGCGCCCCCTCGTCAGAGGGGCGTCGAGGCGGTGACGTGCACCTCGCCCGGCACGAACCCGAGGCGCTCGTAGATGCGCCCCGCCCCGCTCGGGTTCTCGGCGTCGACGTGGAGCACCGCGGCCGACAGACCGTCGGCCCGGACGGCCTGCAGGACGGCGTCGGTGACGATCGGCGCGAGCCCCAGGCCACGGGCGCCGCGCACCACACCGACCCAGTGCACGTACCCGTACGAGCGCCCGCGTGCCGCGAAGCCGTCCGGGTCCACCTCGACGATGGCGAACGCCGCGATCGCACCGTCGGCGTCGAGCACCACGCGGGACAGGTCGAGCCGGCTCTTGGCCGCGGTGAGGAACCCGCGCCAGTCCGACTCCACCATCGGCTGCGACCCCCAGTGGTCGCGGAAGGCGTCGTTCTTGGCGATGCGCAACGGCTCGATGTCGTCCGCGGTGGCCGCCCGCACGACGAAGCCGTCGGGCAGCGCCGGGACGGCGTCCGTGGAACCGCCGGCGGCACCGTCGAGCACCGCTTCCATGTCGATCCAGTTGCGCGTCGGCTCGAACCCGAACCGCGCCGCGAGCCGCAGCGACGGAGCGCCCTCGGGAACGCCGATCTCGATCGTCGCCGGCACGTCGACGTCGAGCGCCGCGAGCCGCTGGCGGGCGCGACCCACCTGCCACGCGAACACCCGTCGCCCGATGCCGCGACCACGCAGCACGGGGTGCACCGCCCCGTCGAGGACCGCGCGCGCAGCGGTGACCCGGGAGGGGACGTCGATGACGATGCCGTAGGCCTGCACATGCCCCTCATCGTCGACGCCGACGAGGGTGTCCCGCTCGACGTCCAGCCCCTCGGTGGACAGCGTCCGCTCGAAGTCCGCTGTGGAGGGATGCGCGTGGGGATCGTCCACGGCAGCCGCTGCGACCGCCACGGCGTGCACCGCCCCGAGGTCCTGTCGTGAGCCGGCACGGAACGTCAACCCACCGACCGGCATCGGGGGTTCGAGGTGGGCCGGGGCAGTGATCCGTTCGCGCAGCGTCGCCATCCGTCCACCCTGCCAGACCGGACACACGCACCAGACCGGATGGACGCACCGGACCCGGTGCACATGACGCGGCCGACGCGGAAACCCCTCGACGCGCGGGCACCACCCGGGACATGATGAGTCATGGACATCACGAGTGTGACCGTGGGGCTGCCCGTCACCGACATCGAGGCGTCCTGCCTCTGGTACGGCGCCGTGTTCGAACGCGCCGAGCCGGACCTCGAACCGGACGAGGGCATCGCCGAGTACGAGGTCGGCGGCATCTGGATCCAGCTCTACGAGGACGAGAACGCCGAGGAGAACCCCGTCAGCGTCCGCTTCGGCGTCGACGACGTCGCCGCCCAGCACGCACGCATCGGCTCCCTCGGCATCGACATCGGCCCGGTCGAGTGCGTCGACGGCGCCGTCGACTGGTTCGACGTCCGCGACCCCGACGGCAACGTCCTCAGCCTGTTCTCCCTGGTCGACGAGACCGGCCGCGGGTCCGGCCGTGACAACGGCGCCGACCGCGCGGTCTAGACGTGACCGGCTGACGGCCTGGAGGCGCGTGGCGGCGCCGCCCCGCGCCTCCAGGCCGTCACGTGGTGACGACACGACGAAGGCCCCGTCTCCTTGCGGAGACGGGGCCTTCGTGGGATCACATCAGACTCAGTTGTAGGTGCCCGGCGTGAAGTCGTCCGACGAGAAGCTGTCGAAGTCGACGAAGCTCAGGTCGGCGTCCGAGAACGACGAGTCGTCCGCGAAGATGCGGTTGGGGTACCGCTCTGCCTTCGCTTCTTCCGTCGCGTTCACGTCCACGTCGCGGTACCGGCTGAGGCCCGTCCCGGCGGGGATGAGCTTACCGATGATGACGTTCTCCTTGAGGCCGACGAGGTGGTCCTGCTTGCCCTCCATGGCCGCCTGCGTGAGCACGCGGGTGGTCTCCTGGAAGGAAGCGGCGGACAGCCACGACTCGGTCGCGAGGGACGCCTTCGTGATGCCCATGACCTCCTGGCGAGCGGAAGCGGTCTTGCGACCCTCCTGCAGCGCCGCGCGGTTGAGCGCGTTGTACCGCGAACGGTCCACGAGCTCGCCCGGGAGCAGGTCGGTGTCGCCGTGGTCGACGACGGTGACCTTGCGGAGCATCTGGCGCACGATGACCTCGATGTGCTTGTCGTGGATCGGCACGCCCTGCGAGCCGTACACGTCCTGCACACCGTTGACGAGGTGCTTCTGGACCTCACGCACACCCTTGACCCGGAGGACTTCCTTCGGGTCCACGGTGCCGGCGATGAACTGCTCGCCGAGCTCGACGTGCTGGCCGTCCTCGATGAGGAGGGTCGCACGCTTGAGCACCGGGTAGATGAACGGCTCGTCGCCGTTGTCCGGCGTGAGGATGATGCGACGACCCTTGTCGGTGTCCTCGATCGTGGCGCGGCCGGGGGCCTCGGCGATCGGGGACGCGCCCTTCGGGGTCCGCGCCTCGAACAGCTCGGTGACACGCGGCAGACCCTGGGTGATGTCGTCGGCCGAGGCCGAACCACCCGTGTGGAAGGTACGCATCGTCAGCTGGGTACCGGGCTCACCGATGGACTGGGCGGCGATGATGCCGACCGCCTCGCCGATGTCGACGAGGTTGCCCGTGGCGAGCGAACGGCCGTAGCACTTCGCGCAGACACCGATGGCCGACTCGCAGGTCAGGACCGAGCGCACCTTGATGCTCTCGACACCGGCAGCGAGCAGCTTCTCGAGCAGGACGTCACCGACGTCCTCACGAGCCTCGGCGACGACCGTGCCCTTCGCGTCCACGGCCTCGACGGCCAGGGTGCGGGAGTACACGGTGTTCTCGACGCGCGGGTCGCGGACCAGCTTGCCGTCGGCGCCCACGGTCGCGATCGGGAGCTCGAGGCCCCGGCTCGTGCCGCAGTCGTCCTCGCGGATGATGACGTCCTGCGAGACGTCCACGAGACGACGGGTGAGGTACCCGGAGTCCGCGGTACGGAGCGCGGTGTCGGCAAGACCCTTGCGAGCGCCGTGCGTGGCGATGAAGTACTCCGCCACGGTCAGGCCCTCGCGGTACGAGTTGATGATCGGGCGGGCGATGATCTCGCCCTTCGGGTTGTTCACCAGACCACGCATACCGGCGATGTTGCGGACCTGCAGCCAGTTACCACGAGCACCGGACGACACCATGCGGTTGATGGTGTTGTCGACCGGGAAGTTGTCGCGCATCTCCTGCGCGATCTCGTTCGTGGCCTCGGTCCAGATCTTGATCAGGTCGGCGCGACGTTCCGCGTCGGTGATCAGACCCTTGTCGAACTCGCCCTGCACCTTGGCGGCCTGGATCTCGTAGCCCGCGATGATCTCCTTCTTGCGAGGAGGCGTCACGACGTCCGAGAGCGCGACGGTCACACCGGAGCGCGTGCCCCAGTAGAAGCCGGCGTCCTTGATCCGGTCCAGCGCGGCGGCCGTCTCGGTCTTGGAGTAGCGCTCTGCGAGGTCGTTGACGATCGCGGAGAGCACGCCCTTGTCCGTGACCTTCTGGACGAACGGGTAGTTCGTCGGGAGGGTCTCGTTGAAGAGCGCACGGCCGAGGGTCGTCTCGAGCAGCACCGGCTCGCCCTGCACGTAGCCCTCAGGAGCCTCGCCCTCGGCGAACCACACGTCGGACATGCGGATCTTGACGAGCGCGTTCAGGTGCAGCGTGTTCTGGTCCTTCGCGAGGATGGCCTCGGCGACGGAGGAGAACGCACGACCCTCACCCACGGCGCCCTCGCGGACGGTCGTGAGGTGGTGCAGACCGATGATCATGTCCTGTGCGGGCAGGGTCACCGGACGGCCGTCGGACGGCTTGAGGATGTTGTTCGAGGCGAGCATCAGGATGCGGGCCTCGGCCTGGGCCTCGACCGACAGCGGCAGGTGCACGGCCATCTGGTCACCGTCGAAGTCCGCGTTGAACGCAGCACACACGAGCGGGTGGAGCTGGATGGCCTTGCCCTCGACGAGCTGCGGCTCGAACGCCTGGATGCCCAGACGGTGCAGCGTCGGCGCACGGTTCAGCAGCACGGGGCGCTCGCGGATGATCTCCTCGAGCACGTCCCACACCTGCGGACGCGAACGCTCGACCATGCGCTTGGCCGACTTGATGTTCTGCGCGTGCGACAGGTCGATGAGGCGCTTGATGACGAACGGCTTGAAGAGCTCCAGCGCCATCTGCTTGGGCAGACCACACTGGTGCAGCTTCAGCTGCGGGCCGACGATGATGACCGAACGGCCGGAGTAGTCGACGCGCTTGCCGAGCAGGTTCTGGCGGAAACGACCCTGCTTGCCCTTGAGCATGTCGCTCAGGGACTTCAGGGCGCGGTTGCCGGTACCCGTGACGGGACGACCACGACGACCGTTGTCGAACAGCGCGTCAACGGCTTCCTGCAGCATGCGCTTCTCGTTGTTCACGATGATCTCGGGGGCACCGAGGTCGAGCAGGCGGCGGAGACGGTTGTTGCGGTTGATCACACGACGGTAGAGGTCGTTGAGGTCCGACGTGGCGAAACGGCCACCGTCGAGCTGCACCATCGGGCGGAGCTCCGGCGGGATGACCGGCACGACGCCGAGCACCATCGCTGCCGGCGAGTTGCCGGTGGCGAGGAAGGAGCTGACGACGCGCAGACGCTTGATCGCGCGGATCTTCTTCTGGCCCTTGCCCTCGGCGATCTGCAGGCGCAGTGCCTCGGCCTCGGCGGCCAGGTCGAACGCCTCGAGCCGCAGCTTGATCGCCTCGGCGCCCATGTAGGCGTCGAAGTAGATCCCGAAGCGGTCCTGGAGCTCGTGGAAGACGGCGTCCTCGGGCTTGAGGTCGCCCACCTTGAGGTTGCGGAAGTCCTCCCACACGCGCTCGAGACGGGTGATGTCCTCGTCGAACGACTTGCGGACCTGGGACATCTCCTTCTCGGCGGTGTCCTTGGTACGGCGCTTGACGTCGGCCTTCGCACCCTCTTCCTCAAGGGCTGCGAGGTCGTCCTCGAGCTTCTTGAGGCGGTCGGCGATGATCGAGTCGCGCTGTCCCTCGAGGGTCTTGATCTCGAGACGCATCTCGTTCTCGAGACCCGGCATGTCCGCGTGACGGCCCTCTTCATCGATGTCGATGATCATGTACGCCGCGAAGTAGATGACCTTCTCGAGGTCCTTCGGCGCCATGTCGAGGAGGTACCCGAGGCGCGACGGGACGCCCTTGAAGTACCAGATGTGCGTGACGGGCGCGGCGAGCTCGATGTGGCCCATGCGCTCACGACGGACCGAGGACTTGGTGACCTCGACGCCGCAGCGCTCGCACACGATGCCCTTGAACCGGACACGCTTGTACTTGCCGCAGGCGCACTCCCAGTCGCGGGACGGACCGAAGATCTGCTCGCCGAACAGACCGTCCTTCTCGGGCTTGAGGGTGCGGTAGTTGATGGTCTCCGGCTTCTTGACCTCGCCGTACGACCACTGGCGGATGTCCTCGGCCGTGGCGAGGCCGATCCGCAGTGCGTCAAATGAAGTTGCTTCGAGCAATGTTCTTCTCTCTAGCTGGATTCGTTACGAGTACGGGCGGGATCAGATGTCGTCGACGGACGACGACTCGAACCGCGAGGAGATGTTGATGCCGAGCTCTTCAGCGGCACGGAAGACCTCGTCGTCCGTGTCGCGGAGGCTGACCGCCTGGCCGTCGGCCGAGAGGACCTCGACGTTCAGGCAGAGCGACTGCATCTCCTTCATGAGGACCTTGAACGACTCCGGGATACCGGGCTCCTGGATGTTCTCGCCCTTGACGATCGCCTCGTAGACCTTCACGCGGCCGAGGATGTCGTCGGACTTGATCGTCAGGAGCTCCTGGAGGGCGTAGGCGGCGCCGTACGCCTCGAGCGCCCACACCTCCATCTCACCGAAGCGCTGGCCACCGAACTGCGCCTTACCACCCAGCGGCTGCTGCGTGATCATCGAGTACGGACCGGTCGAACGGGCGTGGATCTTGTCGTCGACCAGGTGGTGCAGCTTGAGGATGTACATGTAGCCGACCGACACGGGCTCCGGGAACGGCTCGCCGGAGCGGCCGTCGAAGAGCTGCGCCTTGCCGGACGAACCGATCAGACGCTCGCCGTCGCGGTTCGGGAGCGTGGAGTCGAGGAGGCCCTCGATCTCGCGCTCGTACGCACCGTCGAACACCGGGGTCGCGACCTTCGTGCCGGGCGCCGCGCTGTGCGCTGCCTCCGGCAGAGCCGAAGCCCACTCCTGGATGCCCTCGACGTTCCAGCCCTGCTTCGCGAGCCACCCGAGGTGGATCTCGAGGACCTGGCCGAAGTTCATGCGGCCGGGGACGCCGAGCGGGTTGAGCACGATGTCGACCGGGGTGCCGTCCGCCAGGAACGGCATGTCCTCGACCGGCAGGATCGTCGAGATGACGCCCTTGTTGCCGTGACGACCGGCGAGCTTGTCGCCCGCGGTGATCTTGCGCTTCTGGGCGATGTAGACGACCACGCGCTGGTTGACGCCCGAGCCGAGCTCGTCGTCGCCGTCCTGCGAGTCGAACACCTTGACGCCGATGATCGTGCCCTCTTCACCGTGGGGCACCTTCAGCGAGGTGTCGCGCACCTCGCGCGACTTCTCGTTGAAGATCGCACGGAGCAGGCGCTCTTCAGCGGAGAGCTCGGTCTCGCCCTTCGGCGTGACCTTGCCGACCAGGATGTCGCCGGGGCGGACCTCGGCACCGATGCGGATGATGCCGCGCTCGTCGAGGTCGGCCAGGAGGTCCGGGCTGACGTTCGGCAGGTCGCGGGTGATCTCTTCCTTGCCGAGCTTCGTGTCGCGGGCGTCGACCTCGTACTCCTCGATGTGGATCGAGGAGAGCGTGTCGTCCTTCACGAGGTTCTGCGACAGGATCATCGCGTCCTCGTAGTTGTAGCCCTCCCACGGCATGAACGCGACGAGGAGGTTCTTGCCGAGCGCGAGCTCGCCGTTCTCCGTCGCGGGGCCGTCGGCGATGACCTCGCCCTGCTCCACACGCTCGCCGGCCGAGACGACCACGCGGTGGTTGTAGCTCGTGCCCTGGTTGGAGCGGTCGAACTTGCGCAGGTAGAAGGTCTGCGTGCCGCCCTCGTCGAGCTGCAGGGTCACGGCGTCGGCCGAGACCTCGGAGACAACACCGGCCTTGTCGGCGGTGACGACGTCACCGGCGTCGATGGCGGTGTAGCCCTCCATACCGGTGCCGACGAGCGGCGACTCGGAACGGAGCAGCGGGACTGCCTGACGCTGCATGTTCGCACCCATGAGGGCGCGGTTCGCGTCGTCGTGCTCGAGGAACGGGATGAGCGAGGTCGCGACCGACACCATCTGGCGCGGCGAGACGTCCATGTAGTCGACCTCGTCCTTGCCGACGAGCTCGACCTCGCCGCCCTTCTTCCGCACGAGGACCTTGTCGTCCTGGAAGTGGAAGGAGTCGGTGAGGGGGGCGTTCGCCTGCGCGACGACGAAGTCGTCCTCTTCCGAGGCGGTGAGGTAGTCGATCGTCTTCGTGACCTCGCCGTTGACGACGCGACGGTACGGGGTCTCGATGAAACCGAACGAGTTGATCCGACCGAACGACGCGAGCGAACCGATCAGGCCGATGTTCGGGCCTTCCGGGGTCTCGATCGGGCACATGCGGCCGTAGTGCGACGGGTGGACGTCACGGACCTCGACGCCGGCACGCTCACGGGACAGACCACCCGGGCCGAGAGCCGACAGGCGACGCTTGTGCGTCAGGCCCGCGAGCGGGTTGTTCTGGTCCATGAACTGCGACAGCTGGGACGTTCCGAAGAACTCCTTGATCGCGGCGACGACCGGACGCACGTTGATGAGCGTCTGCGGCGTGATCGCCTCGATGTCCTGCGTGGTCATGCGCTCGCGGACGACGCGCTCCATGCGGGACAGACCCGTGCGGACCTGGTTCTGGATGAGCTCGCCGACGGCGCGGATGCGACGGTTGCCGAAGTGGTCGATGTCGTCCACGTCGAGGCGCAGCGAGACGGGCTCGCCGTCACGGACACCGTCGAGCGTCGTCTTCTCGGCGTGCAGCGAGACGAGGTACTTGATCGTGCGGACGATGTCCTGCACGGTCAGGACCGAGTCGCTGAGCGGCGCGTCGATGCCGAGCTTGCGGTTGACCTTGTAGCGGCCGACCTTCGCGAGGTCGTAGCGCTTCGAGTTGAAGTAGAAGTTGTCGAGCAGCGCACGCGCGGCCTCGGCGGCGACCTGCTCGCCCGGACGCAGCTTGCGGTAGATGTCCTTGAGCGCCTCTTCCTTGGTGAGGATGGCGTCCTTCTCGAGGGTCGACTCGATCGAGGCGAAGCCCTTGAACTCGTCGAGGATCTCCTCGCTCGTCATGCCGAGCGCCTTGAGGAAGACCGTGACCGACTGCTTGCGCTTGCGGTCGATGCGCACGCCCACCTGGTCGCGCTTGTCGATCTCGAACTCGAGCCACGCACCGCGCGACGGGATCACGCGAGCGGAGTAGATGTCCTTGTCGGACGTCTTCTCCTGCTGGCGCTCGAAGTACACGCCCGGGGAACGGACGAGCTGCGAGACGACGACACGCTCGGTGCCGTTGATGATGAACGTGCCGCGCTCGGTCATGAGCGGGAAGTCGCCCATGAAGACCGTCTGCGTCTTGATCTCACCGGTCATGTGGTTCATGAACTCGGCGTTGACGTAGAGCGGGGCAGCGTAGGTCTTGCCACGCTCCTTGCACTCGTCGATCGAGTACTTCGGGTCCTCGAGCTCGGGCGACGTGAAGCCGAGCTGCATGGTCTCGCCGAGGTCCTCGATCGGGGAGATCTCCTCGAAGATCTCCTCGAGCCCGGAGTGCAGTGCGAGGTCGGTGCGACCCTGCTCCTGGCCTTCGGCGAGGCGGGCCTTCCAGACGTCGTTGCCGACGAGCCAGTCGAAGCTCTCCGTCTGGAGTGCGAGCAGATCAGGAACCGTGAGGGTGTCCGTGATCTTGGCGAACGAGAGTCGCGAGTGGTTGCGACCGTTCTTGGGGTTGGTGGATGCGTTGGGCGCAGCAGCCAAGGGTTTGACCTCCGGTAGGCCCCGTCGGGCCGGTACTGACGAGCAGCACGTAGGTGAGTGGATTGAACGCTCGGCGCACCCCTCGAAGACACGCGATCACGTGACGGCCGGTGAGCTGTGCACGTGTGCGATGATCTGGGTGAGCGGGACCCGCCGACATATACGGATCCGGCACCACCACGGCACGATCTCAGGTCACGTTCTGATGAACGTGTTGGAGAGAGCGCTGCGTCGACCGCAATATGACGACACTGATGCCAGGGAGCGCGAACTGCCATCATAGGTCGCGCTGGACGGCGGTGTCCAGTCCTGGCTTGACCGAATTCGGCAGTGCCGTGTATAAGCCGGTGGACCGACCTGGTATTCCCGCCGGGGACCCGGTCCCTCAGCGCTCCGAGCGGAGTGCCCGGACGGCGGCTTCCGGCCGACGCGTCCGCACGAACGTCCGCTTCCCGCGGTCGTCGGTGAACTCGACGCCGACTCCCGGCGTGAGGATGAGCGCTCGCACCCCCCGGCGGAGTCGCAGCCCGATCCCGCCGTAGGTCGACGCGTCCGCCTCGACCAGTCGCACGTCCACGATCCGCCGCCGTGCGATCCGCCGCGGGGGCAGGGGCCGGAAAAGCAGGACGACGTCGTGGTCCGTCACGGTGAAGCCCGACCGGGCCACGAGCAGCAGGAACCCGACGGCGACGGCGACGAGGGCCGGCACGATGAGCGCCGTCTCAGGGGCTTCGCCGGGCCACCCGAGCACCGCGGCCGTGAGTCCGAGTCCACCGATCAGCAGCACGCCGCCGACGGCGCGCATCCACGTCGGCGCCTGCTCGTGGTCGACGAGTGGCTCCGGCCCGGTCGCGCGGGGCGTGGTGGCGCGGGTCGTCGGGACGGACCGGGTCGTAGGGGCGAGACGGTACGTGGGGACACTCATGGTGTCGGTCATGGGATCGGGCTCCTGCGGATTCGTGGTCCGGTGCTGCACTCGTATGTTACATGACAAATGCACAATTCACAGTGGCCGAGCGCAGGGCTCCGCCACGGGCGGCGCGCAGCAGGGCGGGTGGGCCCGAGCGCGCCGACGACGCACACTGGACTTCGGCGGTGGGGGTGCCGGGTGGTCACGCCGCGGTCACGGCGGTGCGGAAGCGCGAGGTGTGGGGCACAGCGCGGATCGACGCACCGGGGTGACGACCGCACGACGATAACCGCCGACCCTTGGCGTCCGCTGGCCGTTCATGTGTACGCATTCAACTGCGGATCCAGCACCGGACGCGCTCCTCAGCGCAGGACGCGGGCCACGGCCTCCGCACGGGTCCGGACGCCGAGCTTCGTGAAGACCTGGTTGACGTAGGACTTCACGGTCGGCACGGTCAGGAACAGCTCGGCGGCGATCTCCGGGTTCGACCGGCCCTCGGCGATGCGCTCGAGGACGTCCGCCTCGCGCGGCGTGAGCTCCGGGAACCGCGCACGAACACCCGCCGCCGACGGCACGGCGGCCGGCGTCGGAGCAGCGGTGCCGCCGGCCAGTTGCGCGACCAGGCGCGCACCCACGGTGGCGTCGAAGGTCGACTGTCCGGAGGCCACCGCCCGGATCGCGGTCGCGATCTCGGCCCGGCCCGCGTCCTTGGTGAGGTACCCGCGGGCACCGGCCCGGAGTGCGGTGACGATCGACTCGTCGTCGGCGAAGGTGGTCAGCACGAGGACGGCGACCTGCGGGTGGGACGCGGCGATGGACGCCGTCGCGGTCGGACCGTCGACACCCGGCATCCGCAGGTCCATCAGGACGACGTCCGGCGCCTCGCGCTCGACGGCGGCGATCGCCTCGGCCCCGTCGGACGCCTCGCCGACGACCTGCAGGTCCGGCACCAGGGACAGGACGGTCACCAGTCCGTCGCGCACGATGGCCTGGTCGTCGACGACGAGCACCCGGATGGTCACGACCGGCGCTCCTGCGGGTCCGCCGGGGCGTCCGCGTCGGCCGTCGGCAGGTGCATCGCCACCACGAACTCGTCGTCCGACCGCTCGGCCTCGACCGTCGCGCCGCTCGCGAGCTCGTCGAACCGCTCGCGCATCCCGAGCAGGCCGCTCCCGCCGCCGGCGAGCGGGTTGGCCACGACGACGTCCACGGCAGCGCCGTCCCGGATGACGGACAGGGACACGGCGCGGCCGGGGGCGTGCCTGCGGGCGTTGCTCAGCGCCTCCCGGACGACCTGCACCACGGCGGCACGGTGGGCCGCATCGAGGGCGGACAACGTCGTGTCGCCCTGCGTGACGACCATGCCGCCGAACGAACGGTGCGCGTCGAGCAGGCCCGTCAGGCCCGCCTCGTGGTCGGTGGTCGGCCTGGAGGAACGGATCGCCGCCGCGGGACCGGTCGCGTCCGTCGACGTGGTCGGCTCTGCGGCGGGGGCCGACGCGTCCGCGTCGTCCGCGTCGCGCAGCGCGTGCACGGCGCGGCGGGCCTCGGCGAGCCCGTCGGCGGCGAGGGCGCGGGCTTCGCCGGCGCGCTGCGCGGCGTCCTCGACGCGGCCGGCCTCGAGGAGGGCCTCGACGGCGTCCAGCTGGAGCACCAGACCGCCGAGCGAGTGTGCGAGCACGTCGTGGATGTCCCGCGCAGCACGGGACCGGTCCGCCAGCAGCTCGGCGCGCTGCTGCTCGCGCTCGGCCTCGCGGGCGCGCTCGTCGGCGACCCGGAACTGGCGCCGACTGAACCCGATGAGGACGCCGAGGAGCAGCCCGCCGCTCGTCCCGAGGACGAACTGGACCGACACGTGCTCGATCGTGGCGGACACCGCGATCACCACGATCGCTGCCAGGGCGGCGACCGCCGAGACCCAGATCGGCAGCCGCGGGTTCGCGCCGAGGAGCACGACGCCGACGATCACCGGCACGATCATCAGCGAGTCGGTCGGCACCACGGTCACGGCACCGGCGGCGATCATCACGACGCCGGCCACCACGAGGACGCGCGACGTCCGCCCGAACTCGCGGAGCGCCCACGCGGCGAGCGCCACCGCACCGACGACCCAGACCCACGCCGGGTGCTCGAGCTGCAGGCCGTTCCGCACGAACCAGAACGCGACGATCACGATGCCGAGTGCGTTGAGGCCCCACGCGGCACCGGAGCGCGACCGGCCCCCGGGGAGGTCGGTCTCGTCCTGGCCGGTCAGCAGGGTCACCGGACCATCATGCCGCGCGTCCGGCGATCGCCGCGGGGGATCCGCTGGTCGAGGACCACCGCACGGGCCGCGCGGTTCAGTGCGAGGACGAGCAGGATCGTGCCGGTCGAGGTGAGGAGGTGGGCGCCGAAGTGGCCACCGACGACGTCGAGGCCGATGCGGACGACGATGAGGACGATCCAGAGCCCGGCGCCGAGCCACCCGGTGCGGGACTGGATCGTGCGGCCCTTGTCGTCCGGTGTGCCGACCGTGCGGAACCGGGTGATGCGCCCCATGGTGAGGCCGACGCCGACGGTGATGAGCGCCTCGATGCCGAGGAACACCACGTCCGTGCTGGTGATCGTCGCCTTCGTCTGCGCGAGGACGACCACCCCGATGACGCCCATGATCAGCGGTCCACGCCAGATCCGCGCCGGGTCGAGGTACTGCCAGGTCGCCTGGCGGTACGCGAGGAACGCGACGAGGGCGATCCCGATGAGGATGTTCGCGGCGAGCTGGACCGACATGGTGTGTGCCTTTCGACGGGGCCCGGCGGGGCGTTCCCGACCGGTGACACCAGCCTCGTTCGCGGGCGTCCACGGCCCCACCAACCAGGGGTGGGGACGCGGGTGGTGATCGACCGGGCCGCCCGGGTGGTGTTCGATTGGGGGCATGGCTGATGCGTTCGACGGGTTCCGGATCGGTGCGGGCTACGCGGTCGTCGAGCCGGACAAGCACCGGCCCGGGTCGTTCACCCTCGTGGTCGACGGCACGCCGCAGTCGCACGTCGACCTCGAGGACCCGACGCACCTGGCGTTCGAGTACATCCGGCGGATCGGGCACGCCATCGACCTGCTGCCCGAGGGGCCGATCACGGCCCTGCACCTCGGCGGCGGCGCGCTCACCCTCCCCCGGTACGTCGCCGTGACGCGGCCGGGCTCCCGGCAGCAGGTCATCGAGCTCGAGCGGGACCTCGTCGACCACGTCCGGGACGCGCTGCCGTTCCCCCGGGGTGCCTCGATCCGGGTGCGCTACGGCGACGCGCGCGAGGTGCTGGAGCGGCTGCCGGCCGGACTGCGCGGCTCGGTCGACCTGGCCGTCGTCGACGTGTTCGGCGGGTCGCAGATCCCGGCGCACGTGACGAGCGTCGAGTTCTACCGGTCGGTGGCGTCCTTCCTGTCGCCGACGGGGATCGTCGCGGTGAACGTGGCGGACGGCGCGGGGCTGGCGTTCGCCCGCGGGCAGGCGTCGACCCTGCGGTCGGTGCTGCCCTCGGTGGCGGCGGTGGCGGACACCGGGATGCTGAAGGGGCGGCGGTTCGGGAACATCGTGCTGCTCGGCTCCCCCACCGACCTGCCGGTGGCGGAGATGCCGCGGCGGTACTCCTCCGATCCGATGCCGGCGAAGGTCGTGCACGGGGCGGAGCTCAAGGCGTTCATCGCGGGCGCGCCGATCGTCACCGACCAGACCGCGGTGGCGTCGCCGGAGCCGAACCGGAGCGTGTTCGGCGGCTGATCGCGTGGGCGGCCCACTCGCTCGGGGTCGGAACGGCGACCCGGAACGACATCGCCGACGTCGTACGACCTCGGCGCTGACGCCCGTTGCGGACGCAACCGCGCACGGGCCTGGAGGCGCGGGTC
>NZ_MJGN01000023.1:0-46393 GCF_001865065.1 Curtobacterium sp. MCBA15_008
AGCTGGCACCGCGCCTCCCGCCCGTCCTCCGGTCGCGTCGTGACGTTCCTGCCCATCGCACGCGTCCTGGAAAGCCGAATCGCGCGAAGGAGGCAAGAACTTCCTGCTCCCTACGCGCGAAACGTCTCCCCATGCGCGAAATGTCTCCCCATGCGCGGAACGACCTTCGCCGCGCGGAACGTCAGCCGACCGTGGCCGCGTCCGTCGAACCGGCCGCCAACGCGCCGCGGACGGAACCCCACGACGTGAGCCGCTCGCGGACCGCCGGGTCCTGCTCGTGCGCGATGGCCGCGGCGTGTGCCTGCTCGAGCACCTCGTCGATCACGATGCGTCGCCCCGACCTGGCCGAGGCGATCGCCGCGTCCACCATCGTCAGGCTCATCACGTTGCCGTGCACCTCGCCGTCCGGGGTTTCACCGGAGCGGACCGCGTGCACGAACGAGGCGAGCGACCCGGCGATCTCGTTCCCGACGCTCGGCGCCGCCGCGGGGGTGCCCGGCGTGCCGTCGAGGTCGCTCCACGGGTCGTGGTCGCCGTCCCACAGCGCGGTGCCGCCCGCGCCGGACGCCCGCCAGTCGCCGTTCCAGGACGTCTCCGCGCCGGGCGCGCACCACGAGCCGTCGTAGACGTACCGGACGTCGTCCTCGAACGCGAACACCGCCGCAGCCGCAGCGTCGCCGCGGTACCAGGACCACGACGGGTTCCACGACTCGCAGTAGACCGAGACCGGGTCGCGTTCGAGCACGTACCGGGCGGAGTCGAACGCGTGGATCGCCATGTCGAGCAGCAGGACGTCGTCCATCTCCTCGCGGAAGCCGCCGAAGTGCGGTGCCTTCGCGAAGCGCGTGCTCAAGCCGCCGATCGCCCCGAGGTCGCGGACGTGCTGCCGGAACGCCACGAGCTGGTCGTTGTAGCGGCGCGACTGCGACACCATGAACAGCTTGCCGGTGGCCTCGGCGGCGGCCGCCAGCGACAGCGCCTCGGCGACGGTCTGCGCCGCGGGCTTCTCGCCGAGGACGGGCAGTCCGGCACGGAGGGCCTCGAGCGTCACCGGGTGGTGGGCGACCGGCACCGTGATGTCGAGGACGGCCTCGGCGCCGGTGTCGGCGATGAGCGCTGACAGGTCGGTGCCGACGGGGATCGAGGGGTCGCCCGCGACGGCGGCCCCGGCCCGGGCGGCGTCGAGGTCGAGGTCGACGATGCCGACGAGCTCGACGTCCGGGTCGGCGGCGACGGTGGCGAGCCAGGCTCGGCCCATCCCGCCGGCGCCGACCTGGACGACGCGCAAGGCCGTCACGCCTGCGCCCCCTCGGCCACCGGAGCGTCGTCGAACGGGCCGCGGTAGTGCTGCCCCTCGAAGTACTCGCCGAGGTCGTAGCGGCGGAGCGTCGGGATCTCCCGCTCGCGCTCCGGCCGCGCCCACTCGGTGGCGTTCGCGATCACCCGGCGGACGTCCTTGTGGTGGTACACGGGGAAGTCCTGGTCGCCGGGGGAGAAGTAGAAGATCTTCCCGAGGCCGCGCCGGTACGTCATGCCGCTCCGGAACACCTCGCCGCCGGTGAAGCCCGAGATGAAGACGAGCTCGTCGGGAGTGGGGACGTCGAAGTACTCGCCGTACATCTCCTGCTCGGGGATGACGATCGGGTTCGGCACGCCGCGGGTGATCGGGTGCTGCGGGTTCACGGTCCAGACGAGTTCCTGGTCGTGCTCGCTGCGCCAGCGGAGCGTGCAGGTGGTGCCCATCAGCTTGCCGAAGATCTTCGACCAGTGGCCGGAGTGCAGGACGACGAGCCCCATGCCGGACAGCACGTGCTTGTGCACCCGGTCCACGACGGCGTCGTCGACGTCCTGGTGGGCGGCGTGCCCCCACCAGGTCAGGACATCCGTCTCGGCGAGGACCTCGTCGGTCAGGCCGTGCTCGGGTTCCTGCATGGTGGCCGTGCGGACGACGGCGTCCGGCAGGTTCTCGCGGATGCCGTCCGCGATCGCGCCGTGCATGCCGTCGGGGTACCGTTCCGCGACGTGCTGCTCGACCTGCTCGTGGACGTTCTCGCCCCAGACGGTGATGCGGAGCGGGGTGGTGGTCATGGTGTGCCTTTCAGACGGTGGTGTGCGGTGGCGTCGGTCCGGGGCCGTCACTTGACGGCACCGCCGAGGGCACCAGCGGAGATGTACTTCTGCGCGAAGATCAGCAGGACGGCAGCGGGCATGGACGCCAGCACCGAGGTCGCCATGACGGGCCCCCAGTCGGTGACGTTCGTGCCGATGTAGTTGTAGATGCCGAGCGTGATCGGTCGGACGGCCGGGGTCGACGTCAGGGTCAGCGCGATGAGGAAGTCGCCCCAGGCGCCGAGGAACGTGAAGAGCGCCGCGGTGACGATCGCGTTCCGGCTGATCGGGACGACGATCGACACGAAGGCCCGGAAGTCGCTGGCGCCGTCGACCAGGGCCGCCTCGACCAGGCTCGGCGGGATCGACTCCATGAAGGCCCGCATCAGCAGGATGGCGAAGGGCACCTGCACCGCGCTGTCGGCCAGGATCAGCCCGACGTAGCTGTTCAGCAGCCCGACGTTGTTGAACAGGGTGTACAGCGCGTTCGCGATCACGATCGCCGGGATCATCTGGGTGATGAGCAGGACGAGCAGGAACACCTTCGTGCCGCGCATCCGGAACCGGGCGAGGCCGTAGGCAGCCGGCGTCGCGACGGCGAGCGTGAGCACGACCGTCCCGAGCCCGATGACCATGCTCGAGACGAAGTTCTGCCCCTGCTGCTGGAACGCCGCCTGGTACCCGGCGAAGGTCGGGCTCCACGGGAACCAGGTCGCGGTGGCGGCACCGGACGTGGCCTGCAGGCTCGTGTTCACCATCCAGTAGACGGGGAACACCATGATCGCCAGGAAGACGATGCCGAGGATCGTGAGGGGGATGCCCTTCACGTTGCCGCGGGGTCGCCGTGGCCGTGCGGCCCGGTCGGTCGTGATCGCGCGGGTGGCGGTCACGGTCTGGTTCGCGATTCCGACGCTCATTCGTCGACCGCCTTCCGGGAGATCGCGATGTAGACCATCGCGAAGACGAACGAGACGACGATGAGCACGTTGCTCACCGCGGCTCCGATGCCGAACTGGAAGTTGACGAACGACTGGTGGTACGCGTTCGTGGCGAGCGTCTGCGTCGAGTTCGCCGGGCCGCCGCCGGTCAGGCCGAGGATGATGTCCACGACCTTCAGCGTGTAGACGACCCCGAGCACGATCACGACGCTGACCACCGACCGGATGCTCGGCCAGGTGATGTACCAGAACGCCTTGAACCCGGTGGCGCCGTCGAGCGCGCCGGCCTCGTACAGCTCCGGCGGCACGGACTGCAGCCCGCTGTAGAGGATCGTCGTGTTGAACGGGATGCCGAGCCACACGTTGACGCCGATCACCGCGATCAGCGCCAGGCTCGGGCTGACGAGCCACGGCACCGGGGCGATGCCGACGAGCCCGAGCAGCTGGTTCAGGGCTCCGCTGTCCTGGTCGAGCAGCCACTTCCACACCGCGCTCGAGGCGATGAGCGGCAGCAGCCACGGCAGCAGGAGCAACCCGCGCAGGAAGCCGGACAGCGGGAAGTGCCGCCGGAAGAACAGCGCGAGGCTCAGCCCGATGACGAACTGCAGGACGATCGAGCCCGCCGTGAACAGCGCCGTGTTCACGAGGCTCGTCGTGAAGACCGAGCTCTGGAACACCGAGATGTAGTTGCCGAGGCCCACCCAGGGAGCCTCGCCGGTGAAGAACGTCGCGGTCGTGTAGTCCTGGAAGGACATGATGACGTTCTTGACGACGGGGTAGCCGAAGAAGACGGCGACGAAGATCGCGGCCGGCACCACGAAGAGCCATCGGGTCATGCCGGATCGGAACCGGGCGCGTCGCTGCCCGGGTCGGGGTGTCGTCACGGGCAGGGTCGTCCGTGGTCGTGTCTGTGTCGAGGCGCTCACGCCGGGGTCCTTTCCTCCACGCGGGTGGGAGCCGACCGGTCGGCCGGCTCCCCACTGCTCGTGCGAATGACTACTGCTCCTGCGACTGCGCCTGCTTGAGCGCTGCCTCGGGGCTGGCCTTGCCGGTGAGGGCGAGCTGGACGGCGGTGTAGATCTTCGTGGCGGCCTTGGGCCATTCCGGTCCGAGCTCACCGGTACGGGCGCGGGCGGTCTGCACCGTGGTGACGAAGGACGCGACCTGCGGGTGGTCCTTCGCCCACGCCGCGCCGGCCTCGAGGTTCGTCGGCACGTTGCCGCTCACCTCGGACAGGACCTTCTGCATCTTCTGCGTGTGGAGGCAGCCGACGAACTTGCCGGCGAGCTGCATCTTGTCCTTGTCGCCGGTCTGCGGGACGGTGAACGCCTCGCCGCCGAGCGGTGCGACCGTGGCCTCGCCGGTGCGCGTCGGGATCGGCACGCTGTCGAACTCGAGGCCCTTCTTCTCGTTGAGCGCCGGCAGCTGCCAGGGACCGTTGATCATCATCGCGGCCTTGCCGGCCAGGAACTGGTTGTTGACGTCCGCCTGGGCCCAGTTGATCGAGCTCTTCGACATCGAGCCGTCGTCCTGCAGGTCCTCGACGAGCTGCAGCGCCTGGGTGGCGTCCGCCGTGGCGATGTTCTTCTCGTCACCGCCGTTCGACCAGAAGAACGGCAGGAACTGCCAGGTGCCCTCGTAGGTGTTGATGTTGCTCATCGCGAAGCCGTAGGTCGAGCCCTTGGTCAGCGTCTTCGCGGCGGTCTTGAGCTCGTCCCACGTCTTGGGCGGCTGGACGCCGGCGTCCGCCAGCAGCTTCTTGTTGTAGTAGAGCGCGATGGAGTTCGTGTTCGACTGCAGGCCGTAGAGCTTGCCCTTGTAGGTGCTCGCCGCCTTCACGCCGGGGACGTCGCCGTCGGCGTCCAGGCCGTACGCCGACAGGTCGGACAGGGCGCCGGACGAGGCGATCTGCTGGACGTCGGGATTGTCGAGCATGAGCACGTCGGGCAGCGTCTTCGACGATGCCTGCTGCAGCACCTTCGCGATCAGGCCGGCGCCGGCGACGTGGTTGATGTCAAGCTTCGCGCCGATGGTGGCGGCGCACTGCTTGTAGACCGGGTTGTAGTTCGCGTCGTAGTAGTCCTCGATCGTGAGGGTCTTCGAGTCGGTCGAGGCCGATCCGGAGCCGGAGCAGCCGGACAGGACCAGGGGGATCGTGGCGACGACGGCGACGGCGCCGACGAGTGCACGCGTCCGACGCGACGGGGAAGTGAACTTGTGCTTCATTGCAGAGCTCTTCTCTTGACGGATGCTGGGACAGGCACGCATCGACGAGGCCGCTGACGTCATCGTCGCTGTGCTCTTGGGGCGAGAAGCTAACAGAAAAGCGCTTCACCTGTAAAGCGCTTTTCTCACACGCTGGACGCCCGCTGGAAGCTAGGCTGACCGGCATGGCCACGATGCAGCAGGTCGCCGACCGAGCGGGCGTCTCGATCGCCACGGTGTCCTTCGTCGTGAACGGCACGAAGTACGTCACCCCCGCGACCACGGCCAGGGTGACCGCCGCCATGCGCGAGCTCAAGTTCCGTGGCAACGTCGTCGCGCGGGCGCTGGCGAGTCGCCGGACCCGGATCATCGCGCTGCTCTTCCCGACCACCGGCAACCGCTTCAGCCCGACCACCTCGCAGTTCTTCATGAGCGCGGCCAAGCGTGCGTCGGAGCGCGGGTACCACCTCGTGCTCTGGCCCGTCGACCCGGCCGGCGACGACCTCGACGACCTCGTCTCGGGCGGCCTCGTCGACGGCGTCATCCTGATGGAGGTGCGGATGGACGATCCCCGCGTCGCCGTCCTGACCGACCTCGGCGTCCCCTTCACCCTGATCGGGCGCACCCGCGACAGCAGTGGGCTGCCCTACGTCGACATCGACTTCGAGACCACGATCGAGGACAGCCTCGACCACCTGGAAGGGCTCGGGCACCGTCGGTTCGGCCTGGTCCTCGAGGACCTCGAGGGCACCCCGATGGCGGGCTACGCGCCGCACCTCCGCGTCCACGACACCTTCCGGCAGGCGATGCTCGACCGCGGCACCACCGGGACGATCGTCACCGCGGGGCCGGGTAGCGACGGCGGCCGGAACGCGGCGAGCGACCTGCTCGACGCGGACCCGGCCGTCAGCGCGGTGCTCGTCATGAAGGACGACTCCGCGGCCGGGCTGCTCGTCGGCCTGCACGCTGCCGGTCGCCGGGTGCCGGAGGACGTCTCCGTGCTCAGCATCGCGTCGTCCGAGGCGAACGCCGACCAGCACTCCCCGCGGCTGTCGACGATGGTCGCCCCCGGGCCGGAGCTCGGCACGCGGGCGGCGGACGCGCTCATCGAGCAGCTCGACGGCACGTCCGACGACCTGCCGCACTTCCTCCTGCCCTGCACGCTCCGGACGGCCGAGTCGACGGGTCCCGCCCCGACCCCCTGACGGCCGGGAGGCGCGTGGCGGCCCCGCCCCGCGCCTCCCGTCCGCCCCGTTTCGGGCTGGGCGACAGTTCACGGGCCCGCGAACCCGTGAACTGTCGCTCAGCGCGAAGATCGCCGCGCTGCGCGCCCACCAGGCACTCAGCCTCCGTTTGGTTGTGTGGATGCACAGGATCGCAGCACCACACGTCGAGGAGGACGGATGGCAATCGACCGCAGGCTCTTCCTGCTCGGAGGCGCGGGGGTGCTGCTGCTCGCCGGCTGCTCCACGCGCCCGGAACGCACCACCGTGGAGAACTGGCCCACGGACCCGCCAGAGGGCGAGGTCACCATCAGCTGGTGGGCCGGCCAGGTCGCCTCGAAGGACGGCGGGGACCTGCGGCGGAAGCTCATCGCCGAGTTCCAGAAGGAGCACCCGAACATCCGGGTGCGGATCGTCAGCGCCCCGAGCGACACCGACACGAACCGCACGAGCCTGACGACGCAGATCGCCGCCGGCAGCAGCACGCCGGACGTGTACCTCGGCGACGTCGCCTGGCCCGGGCAGTTCGCGAAGAACAAGCTCGCGACGCCGGTGAACCAGCTCGTCGGCGAGGACTTCTTCGAGCAGTTCCCGGAGGGCCTCCGGCAGGCGGCGAGTGTCGACGGGACGTACTACATGTTCCCGCTCTACATCGACGAGTCGTTCTTCCTGTACCGCAAGGACCTGCTCGCGAAGCACTCCCTGCAGGTGCCGAAGTCGTGGGAGGAAGTACGCGAGACCGCCGCGAAGCTCGTGGACACCGGAGACGTGTCGTACGGGTTCGCGTTCCAGGGCGACGTCTACGAGGGCCTCACCTGCAACGTGACGGAGTTCGTCGCGGACGCCGGTGGCTCGCTCCTCAACGACGACCTGACGAAGCCCGAGACCACGAGCTCGGAGACGAAGCGCGCGTTCGACTTCATGCGCTCCCTCATCACCGACGGGGCGAGCCCGCGGGCGACCCTGACGTACCAGGAGCAGGACACGAACGACGCCTTCTCCGGCGGCCGCGCCGCGTTCCTCCGGAACTGGTCCTACGCCTGGGGGATCGCGAACGGACCGGACAGCCGGGTCGCCGGCAAGGTCGGGCTCGCCGCGCGACCGACGTTCGACGGCATGGACGAGCACCACTCGACGATCGGCGGGTGGGGGAACTACATCAACCCGCACACGCAGGAGCCGGCGGCGGCGCTGACCTTCGCGAGCTGGATGTCGAGCGAGACCGCGCAGCAGTTCCTCACCCGCGAGGGCGGGGTCCTGCCGGCCCGGTCCGCGAGCCTCGTCAGCGCGGACGCGAAGTCCCAGAAGCGCCCGACGTACGACACGGCCGCCGGTATCACGCTCGTGCCCCGCCCGACCTCGACGGCGTACTACCCGAAGGTGTCGCAGGGCGTCTACCAGAACGGGAACAGCATCCTCGGTGGCCAGGCCTCGGTGGACGGCGGCACCAGCACGATGGCCTCCGCCATCTCGCTGGCCCTGAAGGGCGAAGCGCTGTGAGCGCCGACACCGCGACGCGGCAGCAGACCAGGCCTGGAGGCGCGGGTCGGGTCGATCCGCCGCCTCGCCTGACCGGGCGGTCGCGTCTCGACCGCATCCGCGCACGGGGCGCGTGGGGCTTCGCGGCCCCGGCGCTCCTGGTCGTGGCGGCGGTCACGATCTTCCCGGTGGTGTACTCGATCGTCCTGAGCTTCGCGGACGTCGAGGTCGGCTACGAGGGCTTCACCATCCAGTCGTTCGGGCTCGACAACTACGCCGCCCTGCTGCAGAGCGCCGACTGGTACCGGGCGCTCGGCTTCACGGTGCTCTACACGGTGGTGACGGTCTCGGTCGAGCTGGTGCTCGGCATGCTCGTCGCCCTGGTGCTCGAGCGGCTCGGGGCCACCCGCGGCTGGATGCTCGCGCTCATGCTCATCCCGTGGTCGCTCGTCACCATCGTGAACGCGCAGCTGTGGAAGTACATCTACGACAGCACCTACGGCGTCGCGACGTGGTTCTTCGGCCTGTTCGGGGACGCCCCGGTGATCCTCGGCGAACCGGTCCCCGCGATCACCGGGCTGATGGTCGCGGACATCTGGAAGACCACGCCGTTCGTCGCGATCATCCTGCTCGCCGGGCTCGTGCAGATCTCCGAGGATCACTACGAGGCCGCCGAGCTCGACGGCGCCAGCACCTGGCAGACCTTCTGGCGCGTGGTGCTGCCGCAGCTCACCCCGACCCTGACGATCGCGGTGCTGTTCCGCATCCTGCAGGCGTTCGGCGTGTTCGACCTGCCGTTCGTGCTGACGAACGGCGGTCCGGGCACCGCGACCCAGTCGCTCGCGATCATGGGCTACAAGGTGCTCTTCCAGGACATCAACATCGGTCCGGGTGCGGCGATCGCGACCTCCACCGCGGTCATCGTGGCGGCCGGGTGTCTGCTGTTCCTCCGGGCCTTCCGGAACCAGGCGAAGGGAGGGGATGCCTGATGCCCCGTCAACGTGTGCGCAAGGGCTGGCGCAGGTGGGTCAACACCGTCAACGTCAGCGGTGTCGTCATCGCCGTGCTCACCGCGCTGCCGCTGTACTGGCTGGTGTCGACGTCGCTCAAGCCGGCGTCCGAGATCGGGCAGTCGCCGCCCACCGCGTTCCCGCAGGCGTTCACCCTCGACAACTTCGTGGTGGCCTTCCGCGACAACGCGCTCGGGCAGTACATGGTGAACAGCGTCATCGTGTCGGTGTCCACGACGGTGATTGTGCTCGCGCTGGCGTTCCTCGCCGGGTACGCGCTGGCCGGCCGGTTCATCCGGGGGCGCACGGCGATCATGACCTCGCTGCTGATGCTGTCGGTGTTCCCGGCGATCGCGGTCCTGACGCCGCTGTACCTGCTCGAGCGCAACCTGGGGCTGCTCAACTCGTACCCGGGTCTGATCGTGCCGTACGTGGCGTTCAACCTGCCGTTCGCCATCTGGATCATGCGGAACTACCTGGTCGGGATCCCGTCGACCATCGAGGAGGCGTCCGAGATCGACGGCGCGGGAGCCTGGCGCACCGTGCTCAGCGTGATCCTGCCGATGGCGAAGCCCGGGCTCTTCACGGTCGGGGTGTTCACGTTCACGGCGTCGTGGAGCGAGTTCCTGATGGCGCTGACGTTCAACAGTGAGAACTCGTTCCGGACGATCCCGGTCGGCATCGCGCTGTTCGGCACGCAGTTCACCGTGCCCTTCGCGCAGATCTTCGCCGCGAGCGTGGCCGCGACGGTGCCGATCGTGATCCTGGTGCTGGTCTTCCGCCGGTCGATCGTGTCGGGCCTCACCTCCGGCGCCGTCAAGGGGTGACTCCCTTGTTGACCCCTCAGGACTGATCGGCCAGGATCGGGGGAACGTCGCACGCGGACGGTCCGGGACCAACCACCCCGGACCGTCCGCCCACCAGGCGGCGGCACGGATCAGGAGACTCGTCGATGGCCGACACCAGGACAGTCGTGCGCGCCCGGCGGCGCACGAAGGCATTCGCACTCGCAGCCGGAGGTGCTCTCGTCGTGGGCGGCCTCGGCTACACGCTCGCATCGTGGACGGACACCGAGTGGGTGTTCGGCGGCGACGGCTCCGGCGAGGGAGGCGTCGGCACCTCGGGCTTCGAGGTCGAGCAGAACGTCACCGCCCCGTTCGCCGCCGCCGGGTTCACCTCGGACGAGACGAACCCGGGTCAGGCGCTCCGGTTCACGGTCGACGCCCTCGCCCTCTCGCCCGGCACCGCGACCTACGCCCCCGTCGCCCTGCGCACCGCGGCCGACTCGATCGCGGGCGACGTGGCCCTCCGCGCTGCCGTGCCCGCGGACGGCGTCAGCGTGACCGATGCCGACGACACGCTCTGGGACGCGCTCCGGGTGCGGGTCGCCACCGTGACCGGCACGACGGCGGCGTGCGACGCGAGCGCGTTCGCCACTCCGGCCGACGTGATCGCCGACGGGCCGCTGGGCACCACCGCCGCGACCGCCACGCAGCGGTTGGCGGCCGACGGGGCGTCGACGCAGCGGTACTGCTTCGAGGTGTCGCTGCCGGAGGCGCCGACCCTGCCGGCGGGGACCTCGGTCGACGCCCTGCAGGGGCGCACCGCCGCGCCGGCGTGGCAGTTCGCCGCCGAGTCCGACTGACGGCGCGGTGCACGGCACCACCGCGTCGCCGTCCGGCCCCACGGACGCGGCGCCGCCCCGCCGTCTCGTCGACCGGGTCCGCACGGTCGTCGTGACCGTCGCTGGCTCGATCGGGCTCGCGTGCCTGCTCGGGTGGGTGGCGATCGCGCTCACCGGGCTGTCGTTCGTCGTGGTCACGACCGGTTCGATGGCGCCGACGATCCCAGCGGGCGGACTCGCGATCACCCACGAGGTCCCCGCGGCCGACCTCCGCGAGGGTGACGTCGTCACGGTGCCCCGACCGGGATCGTCGTTGCCGGTCACCCACCGTGTGGTCGCCGTCGCGCGGGTCCCCGGCGCCACCGACGCGCGCTCGCTCACCCTCCGCGGGGACGACAACGCGACGGACGACCGCGACCCGTACGTCGTCCGGACCGCCGGCCTCGTCCTCGCACACGCACCCGGGCTCGGCTCGGTGCTCGTGGCGACGACGAGCCCCGTCGCGCGCGGCCTCGGCGTGGCCGTCGTCGGCGGCTTGGTCGTTTGGGCGTTCTGGCCGGAGCGCCGTCGGCAGGACGCGTCGTGAGCCGCCGCCTCGCAGCCCTCGCCGGTCTGGCCGCGCTGGTCGCCGGGTGCGCCGGTCTCGGCACGACCGCGGTGGCGGTGGCGGCGACCGACTGGAGGCCCGTGCCCGAGACCGGCGCTCCGGGTCGCCTCGTGCTGCACACCGGTCCGGAGCCGCTCTCCCTGCCCGGGGCCGCCGACGTCACCGAGACGGTGTGGCAGGTCCGGACAGACGTCGAGACCGCGGAGGACGGGCGCCCGGAACCGGTCACGCTCGACCTGGAGGTCCGGAAGGACGGTGCCCTCGCCCGCGCACCCGGTGGGCTCCGCGTCGCGGTGTCGTCCTGCGACCGCGAGTGGACGACCACGACCGGTGGTCCCTCGTGTCCGGTCGGCGCCGTCGCCCTGGTGTCGTCGACCCCGGCGGACGACTGGTCGGCGTCGAGCCCCGTGGTGCGGATCCCGGATGCGGACGGCGACGGCACCGTGTACCTGCTCGTCCGGTCGTCCCGCTCCGAGCCCGCGCCCGCCGTCCCGCCCGGAGCCGTCGCCCGCGACGGTCGGCTCGGCATCGGCGTCACGGCGCGGAGCCACGATGTCGCATCCGCCCCGGCAGAGGCGTCGGCGCTGCCCGCCGTGCTCGCGTTCACCGGCGGCGGGTTCGCCGGGCCCGTGCTCGTCGCGGTCGCCGCCGTCCTCGCGGGCACCGCGCTGCGCCTGCGCCGGAACGACCGGGAGGGCCGCGCGTGACGCCCCGGTCACGGTTCGCCGTCGCGACGGGCGTCGTCCTCGCCGCGGTGCTCGTCGCGCCCTCCACCGTCCCGAGCACCGCGTCCTGGACCGACCGCGAGTACGTCGCGGGGGACCTCGGGACGTCGTCCTTCGACTGCGGGACCGACGCCGGGTACACCGCGACGGCGTCGAGCCGGTTCCTCGGCGGCAGCCTGGCCGGTGTCGACCTCGACGCGCTCGCCACCGTGCGCGGCGTCGACGTCGCCAAGACCGGTTCGGCGCCCGCCGCGGTCGAGCCGGCCGGGGCGCCGGAGCTCGGCACCGTCCAGCCGTACGCGCAGGCGTTCGGCAACCCGCTCGACGTCGGGCTGCTCGGGGACCTGGTCGGCATCGACCTGACGGGCCTCGGCGTCGGACTGCCGGCGGGCTCCGCGGGCGCCGTCAACCAGGTCGCGACGGTCGCGGGGACCGGCGACGCGGTCGCAGCATCGGGGCTCGTCGCCGACTCCGGCGGGGTGCTCGTCACCGACACGACCCCGACGAGCAACCTGCCGGACCCGGCGTCCATCACCCTCGGTCGGGCGCTGCCGGGCATCGCGGACGTCACCGACGTCGGGCTCGACGTCGGTGCCGTCGGTGCGAACGCGCGGCTGGCCGGGTGCGACGCCCTGCAGGAGGACGTGTGGGGCGGCATCGTGCAGCAGACGCTCCGGACGAACCTGCGGGCCGCGGTGCAGCAGGCCGCCGACGCCGGGACCACGGGCGTCGAGCGCGACTACGGGATCGCGAGCCTCGACCTGCGCGTCGGCAGCCCACTGGTCGGTGCGCTCGTCACCGCGGTCGACGACACCGTGGCCCAGCTCGACGCGACGGTGGCCGCCCTCGGCGGGAGCGACGGCGTGCTCGCGCGGACGATCAACCAGGGGATCCTCGGCGTGCTCGGCGGACTCACCGGCAGCCTCGGGCTCGGCACCGTCGGCGGCACCGTCGTCCTCACCGGACCGGACCTCGGCCGAGCGGTGTCAGCACTGCTGACGGAACCGCTGCAGGACCCCGGCGGGACGCTCGCCCTCGACCTCTCCGCCGGCATCCGCGTGGACCTCGCCCACCTGCTCGGGGACGACGAGCACGGGCTCAACGACCTGCCGGCGAACCACGAGGTCGTCCTCGACGCCGTCACCCTGAACGCCATCGCGGACCGCCTCGGTCAGGTGGTCGACGCGTGGGCGTCCAAGGTCACCACCGCACTGACGACCGCGCTCGGCACGATCCAGCTTCGGATCGCCCTGGCTGCCGACCTCAGCGCCCCGCTCCTCGGCGCACGCGTCACGATCGCGAAGCTCTCGGTCGCGGTCGACACCGGCCTAGCCGCCCTCGTGGCGGGACGGACGAAGCTGTCCGTCGGGGTCGACCTGCTCGGGCTGCCGCTCGGCGGGCTGCTCGGGGTCGTCACGGGGCTCGCGACGTCACTCGTCAATCCGCTGACGCAGGCCGTGGTGGGGACCCTGACGACGCGGTTGTTCGCGGTGGTCGGATCACTCGGCACCACGATCACGACGACCATGGGACGTCCGCTCGTGACCGCCCTCGCGACGGTCCTGCGCGGCCTGCCGGGCGTGCTGTCCCTGCGCGTGAACGTGCAGGAGGACACCGCTCCGGCAGGGGCGGCCGACGCTCGTGCGTCGACGGGCCGGTACACCGAGACCGCGCTCCGCCTGACGATCGCCGACGGGCTGGTACCCGGTGGCCTGGCCCGGGTCGACCTCGCCACGGCGACCGTGGGGCCGAACTCGGTGTCCCTGGTGCCGCAGCGGACCTGACGGTCGCGAGCCGGGCCTCCAGGCCGTCAGCTCACCGTCGACGCGGGTCGCGGTCCGTGTCCGTGAAGAAGTCCTCGTACAGGCCGGCACCGTCCTGCAGCTCGCCGAACTTCCAGCGCTTGCGCATCCGGCGGAACGTCTCGATGCGGACCGGGTCGACGCCCTGCTGGGATTCGTAGTTGCCCATGATTCCTCCTCGTCGTCCTGGTGCCCCCGATCGGGGGCCTCCGGAGGAGAACGTACGGACGAGTGTGCGGTGCGTCCGGCAAGATAGATAGGGAAGTTACCTAACTGCGCTTGTTGGACAAACGGTCCGGAATGCGTCCGAGCCGCCCGTAGCCTGCCGTCAGGGAGTCGGGGCGCCGTGCTCGAGCGCTGTCACGACGCGGTCGATCACCTTGACGTACTTGGCGGTCTCGCGATCAGAGAAGGAGGACAGGAGCTCGTGCAGGTGTTCGTTCGTGCTGTCCATCGCCGAGGCGTACGCGCGCTGGGTCTCCGGCGTCAGCTCGATGAACCGGCTCCGTCCGTCGTCCGGGTTCGGGACGCGGCACAGGTGGCCCGCCCGTTCCAGTCGGTCGACCGTCCCCGTCACCGCCGGTCCGCTCAGCCCCAGGTGCGACGCCAGGTCCTTCACCCGGACCTTCCGCTGGGCCGCCTCGGCACGCGCCACGAACTGCAGGACCGTCAGGTCCGTGCCGGACACGCCGAGTCGCTCGCGCAGCCGACCCCGCAGCGCCCCCATCGCCGCCTCCAGGCGGGTAATGGCAGCCGTCAGGTCGATCTCGCTCACGTGGTCGCCCCCTCGGTGCGGATCGGTTCCGCGCAACGATACGCCGCGCTCACCCCGCCAGCGTATCCAGATAACGAGGGGAATGTCGTGATCCGGACATCCGGGACCGATCGGAGGTCCCCGTGGTGGATCCGCTGATCGACGACACCGACGCGTCCGGCGCACCGGCGACGGTTCGGTTCGAGGTCTCCGGCAGCCGTCCCGACGACGCCGTGCGGGACCTCAACGGCCTGTACGGCGGGGACGACTGGGTGGCCCGGCCGACCGACGGGGCCTTCGACTACCGCTACACGGCGCTCGGTGACACCGAGGTGACGATCCGACGCGCGCAGTTCCACGGATCGCTGCACGGGACCGTCCCGCCCGGTGGCGACTACGTCGTCGCCTGGATCGGTGCCGGCTCGGCCGAGGTCGAGCGCCTGGGGGAGCGGTACCCGCTGCCGCTCGAGACGCCCCTGCTCCTGCCGCCCGACCACGCGTACACGTTCTGGACGGCCGACCACGACCACCGGCTCGTGCACCTCGACCGCGGGTTCGTCGGACGGGTCGCCGCGGCCCGGCTCGACGCCGTCGAGCAGCCCCTGCGGTTCGACGACCGCCGTGTCCCCGACGCCGACGCCGCTCGGCGCTGGCAGGGGGTCCTCACCGCGCTCGCTCGGTCGCTGCGGGTCGGTGGGCCGGAGTCGACCGCCTGGCACAGCGCGAAGACACTGGCGGCCGAGGTCTTCCTCGACGCCTTCCCGCCGCGCCCGGACGACCTGCCGGCCGTGCTCGGCCACCCGCGGAACGGCCGGCTCCGCGCCGCCGTGCAGTACATCCACGACCACGCCGCCGAACCCGTGACCGTGGCGGAGCTGTCCGAGGCGTCCGGCCTGAGCGTCCGGTCGGTCCAGGAGTCCTTCCGGCGCGTGTTCGACGTGTCACCCCTGACCTACCTGCGGCACGTCCGGCTCGACCGCGTGCGCGCGGAGCTCCTCGAGCTCGACCCGCAGCTCGGCGCCGTCGGGGACGTCGCTCGGCGGTGGGGCTTCGCGCACCTCGGGCGGTTCTCGGCCTCGTACGCCGAGCGGTTCGGCGAGTACCCGAAGCAGACGCTGCGGCGCTGACCGTGGCCGGTGCCGGCGGTGTCGCGGGCGCTGCGTCAGGCGGTGGTCGTGGGCGCCGGGCCCGTGCTCTGCCGCACCCGCAGGGTCGTCGGCAGGCGCACGTGCGCCGAGGCGGGTTCGCCGCGCAGCATCGTGAGCAGCATCTCGACCGCGTGCCGGCCGAGCTCGACGAGCGGCTGCGCGACGGTCGTCAGCGGTGGTGTGGTGGTCGCGGCCTGGGGGACGTCGTCGAAGCCGACGACGGAGAGGTCCTCCGGGACGCGCAGGCCGAGGGCCGCCGCGGATCGCAGGACACCGACGGCCGAGGAGTCGTTGGCGGCGAACACGGCGGTCGGGCGGTCGGGGCCGGACAGCAGATCGAGGGCGACCTCGGCGGACCGGTCCTCCTGGTAGCCGCCGTCGCGCACGAGGTCCTCGTCCACGGTCAGTCCGGCGGCGACGAGTGCACGGCGGTAGCCCGCTTCGCGGAGCTGTGCCGAGGCCAGGTCGGGGCGGCCGCGGAGGTGTGCGATCCGGGTGTGCCCGAGCGCCACGAGGTGCTCGACCGCCTGGACGGCCCCGCCCTCGTTGTCGGAGTCGACGGTGGCGTGCCCCTCCGGACCCGTGTGCGGGTCGATCGCGACGACCGGGATCGACGAGCTCGACAGCGCGGTGCTCGGCGTGACGACGATCGCACCGTCGATGAGCGTGCCGGAGAGCCGCGAGAGCGACCGGCGTTCCCAGCCCTTCTGCTCGGCGCCGGTGACGAGGCCGGCGTAGGCCAGCAGCTCGTACCCGGTGCCCGTCGTCGCGCCGGACACCCCGCGCAACAACTCCGTGGAGAACGGTTCGAACTCGGTCACGAGGATGCCGACGACGCCGGTGCGCGAGCTCCGGAGGCTCCGTGCGACGAGCGAGGTCTCGTAGCCGAGCTCCTCGACGACGTGCTGCACGCGGAGCATTGTCGCGGGGGCGACCCCGTCCCGCTGGTTGATGACCTTCGACACCGTCGGGATCGAGACGCCGGCGGCGCGTGCGACGTCCGCGATCGTCACCCGGCCGGCTCCGGGGCGCGCGCCGATGGCCGTGTCCATCCGCACACCGTACCGCTCCGTCCGCGACACGATTGGTAAAGAAAACGTTATCGATATCGATTGACACGCCTATCGACCACCTGGCACGCTCTCCGCAGCGGCACCCGATGTCGCCAGATGTCAACGACGACAACCAGGAGTTCCACGATGACGAGGAAGATCCGTGCCACGGCAGCCATCGCGCTGATCGGGGCGACAGCACTGCTGGCCACCGGCTGTTCCGCAGGGGGCAACGCCTCCAGCGGTGGCAGCGACGGGAAGGTCTCGATGACCTTCTGGAACAACTCGACCACCGGCCCGGGCAAGGCGTTCTGGCAGGACACGGTCAAGGCGTTCGAGGCGAAGAACCCGAATGTGACCATCAAGATCCAGGCGATCCAGAACGAGGACCTGGACGGCAAGCTCCAGACCGCGCTCAACTCGAACTCCGCTCCGGACGTCTTCTCGCAGCGCGGCGGCGGCAAGATGGCCGCGATGGTCAACGCCGGCCAGCTGCTGGACATCTCCGACTCGATCGGCTCGGGCGCGAAGAGCGGGATCAGCGAAGGATCGTTCAAGGCCTTCGACCTGAACGGCAAGACCTGGGCGATGCCCACGAACGTCGACCCCGAGGGCATCTGGTACAGCCAGGACCTGTTCAAGAAGGCTGGCATCGAGGGCACGCCCACGACGATGGACGAGCTGAACGCCGACATCGCCAAGCTCAAGGCCGCGGGCATCCAGCCGGTGGCCGTGGGGGCGAAGGACGCCTGGCCGGCCGCGCACTGGTACTACAACTTCGCCCTGCGGGCCTGCTCGGCGGACACGCTCAACAAGACCGCGCAGGACCTCAAGTTCACGAACTCCTGCTGGAAGGCCGCGGGCGAGGACACCAAGTCGTTCTTCGACACCGAGCCCTTCAACGACGGCTTCCTCACCACCTCCGCCCAGCAGGGTGCGGGCAGTTCGGCCGGTCTCATCGCGAACCACAAGGCAGCGATGGAACTCATGGGCGCGTGGGACCCGGGCGTGATCTCGTCGCTCACCCCGGACGCCAAGCCGCTGTCCGACCTCGGCTTCTTCCCGTTCCCGGAGGTCTCCGGCGGCAAGGGTGCACCCGGTTCGATGATGGGCGCCGTCGGCGGGCTCTCCTGCTCAGCGAAGGCCCCGAAGAAGGAGTGCACCGACTTCCTCAACTTCGTCACCACGAAGGACGTGCAGGAGAACTACTACAAGGCGTTCAACTCGATCCCCGCGAACAAGTCCGCGCAGTCGGTCGTCACCGAGCCGTACCTGACCACCGTGCTCAAGGCGTACAACGACGCCCCGTTCGTCTCGAACTACCTCGACACGCTCTACGGCCAGAACGTCGGCAACGCGCTCAACACCAGTGTCGTCAACCTGCTCGCCGGCAAGGGGTCCGTCTCGGACATCGTGTCGACGGTCAACCAGGCCGCAGCGAAGGGCTGAGTCACCCATGACCACCTCCGTCACCAGCCCCTCCTCGGCACAGCGTGAGGCGGGACGGTCCGGGACGGGGCGTCGCACGGGCGGGGCCGACGGTTCGCCGTCGGCCCCGGCCCGCCGGGCCCGCACGGGCACCGACGTCCGCACCCGGGTCGAGATCGCCGTCCTCGCCGGGCCGGCGGTCATCATGTTCGTCGGGTTCGTCATCCTGCCCGTCGCGCTCGCCGCCTACTACGGCTTCTACAAGTGGCAGGGCTACGGCGCCCCCGTCGACTTCGTCGGCCTGCAGAACTACACGGTGATCTTCACCGACCCGGACTTCCGAGCCGTGCTCTGGCACAACCTCTTCATCGTCATCGGGTCGCTCCTCGTGCAGGGTCCGATCGCGATCATCCTCGCGCTGCTGCTCAACCAGCGCATCCGGGGCCGCGGGCTCATCCGCGTCCTGATCTTCCTGCCCTACGTCATCTCCGAGGTCATCGTCGGCACCGGGTGGAGCCTCATGCTCCAGTCGAGCGGGGCCCTGAACGACCTGCTGCAGTCCCTCGGCCTCGGTGCCCTCCGGAACGACTGGCTCTCGAACCCCGACATCGCCCTGTGGACCCTGCTCGGGATCATCTCGTGGAAGTACATCGGCTTCGCGGTGATCCTCTTCCTCGCCGGCCTGCAGAGCATCCCCGAGGAACTGTTCGAGGCCGCGCAACTGGACGGCGCGAGCTACTGGCAGATCCAGCGCCGCATCACGCTGCCACTCCTCGGCCCGACCCTGCGCATCTGGGCGTTCCTGTCGATCATCGGGTCCCTCCAGCTGTTCGACCTCGTCTACATCATCTGGGGGCAGTACATCGCCTCCACCGCGGGCACCTCGACGATGGCGACCTACATGGTCGGCAACGGTCGGCTGTCCGGCAACTACGGGTACGGCAACGCCGTCGCCGTGGTGATCTTCCTCATCTCGCTGGTCGTCGCCCTCGTCTACCAGCGGTACGTCCTGCGCCGCGACACCGCCGGCGCCCTCACCGAGAAGGCCACCCGATGACCGCCACCGCATCGATCGTCGCCCCGCGCCGCCGCGGCGGGAAGCGCCCGAACGACGGCCCCGTCCGTCGCGAACGGAACCTCGGCACGTACTTCATCGCGCTGCTCTTCATCGCGGTGTGCATCGGTCCCGTCGCCTACATCGTGCTCGGCGGCTTCCGCACCAACTCGCAGATCACCGCGAGCCCGGCCGGACTGCCGAGCCCGTGGCAGGTCAGCAACTACGTGTCGGTCCTGACGAGCGGGGTGTTCTGGCAGCAGCTCGGCAACTCGGTGATCGCCGGTGTCACCACCACGCTCGGCGTCGTCGTGCTCGGCCTGATGGTGAGCTTCGTCCTCGCCCGGTACCGGTTCCGGGGGAGTGGCGCGCTCTACTCGCTGTTCGCCGCCGGCCTGATGTTCCCGATCACCGTGGCGATCACGCCGCTGTACATCCTCGTGAAGGACCTCGGGCTGACGAACAACCTCGCCGGCGTGATCCTGCCGCAGATCGCGTTCGCCCTGCCGACGACGGTCATCATCCTGGTGCCGTTCCTCCGAGCGATCCCGGACGAGCTCGAGGAGGCTGCGGCCATCGACGGCGCGAGCAAGCTCGGTTTCTTCTTCCGGATGGTCGTCCCGCTGTCGCTGCCCGGCGTCGTCACGGTCGGCATCCTCGCGTTCATCGGCAGCTGGAACAGCTACCTCCTGCCGCTGTTCATCCTCAACGACGCGTCGACCTACACGCTGCCGCTCGGTGTCCAGGCGTTCGCGTCGCAGTACTCGGTCGACACCGCGCGGGTGCTCGCGTTCACGTCGCTCTCGATGATCCCGGCCCTGGTGTTCTTCGCGATCTTCCAGAAGCGCATCGTCGGCGGCCTGACCGGGGCGGTCAAGGGATGACGGCGCTTGACGGGCCGCAGGCGCGCCTCGCGTCGGCGCCCGCGCCGACGGTCGACGCCACGACGGTCGGACTGGAGGCGCGTGGCGGCCCCGCACCGCGCCTCCAGTCCGCCACCGGGCGCGTCCCCGACCACGACGCGACGGACCGTGCGTCCAACCTGCTCGCCGCCATGACGCTCGAGGAGAAGACGGCGCAGCTCGTCGGCTACTGGCTCGACCAGAACGGCGTCGTCGCCCCGATGCAGGGCGAGATGGCCGCCGCGCAGGACGGCGGCACCCTCGCCGACATCACCCGCCACGGCATCGGCCAGTTCACCCGCGTGTACGGCACCCGTCCCGTCGAACCCGACGAACGCGCCGCCTGGCTGTGGGCGGAGCAGCGCCGTCTGCAGCGCGAGACCCGGCTGGGGATCCCCGCGCTCGTCCACGAGGAGTGCCTCACCGGGCTCGCCGCGTGGAAGGCCGCGACCTTCCCGACGCCGCTCGCGTGGGGAGCCGCCTTCGACCCCGAGCTGGTGGAGCAGGTCGGCGCCGCCATCGGTTCCTCGATGCGGCAGCTCGGCGTGCACCAGGGCCTCGCGCCCGTCCTCGACGTCATCCGCGACCCGCGCTGGGGCCGGGTCGACGAGTGCATCGGCGAGGACCCGTACCTGGTCGGCACCGTCGGCACCGCGTACGTCCGGGGCCTGCAGAGCGCCGGGGTCGACGCGACGCTGAAGCACTTCCTCGGGTACTCGGCGTCGCAGGCGGGGCGGAACCACGCCCCCGTGCACGCCGGACCCCGCGAGGTCGCCGACACCTTCCTGCCGCCGTTCGAGATGGCGATCCGCGACGGGGGTGCGCGCAGCGTGATGAACTCCTACGCGGAGATCGACGGGGTGCCCGTCGCCGCGGACGGTTCGCTTCTGACCGACCTGCTCCGGGACCAGCTCGGGTTCGAGGGGACGGTCGTCGCCGACTACTTCTCGGTCGCGTTCCTCGAGGTCATGCACGGCGTCGCCGCCGACCGTGGCGAAGCCGCGGCGCTGGCACTGTCGGCGGGGGTGGACGTCGAACTCCCGACCGGCGACGCGTACCTCGCGCCGCTGATCGAACGGGTCCGTGCGGGACTGGTCGACGAGGCGCTCGTGGACCGCGCCGTGCTCCGGGTGCTCCGGCAGAAGGAGCGCCTCGGGCTGCTCGACCCGGACGCCTTCGCCGACGACGCCCCCACCGGGATCGACCTCGACACCCCCCGGCACCGCGAGCTCGCCCAGCGGCTCGCGGCACGGTCGCTCGTGCTGCTGTCGAACGAGACGCCCACCGCACCCGTGGTCGACGGGGACGCGCAGTCCGCCACGGCGGGGGCGCCGGCGCCCGTCCTGCCCCTCGCTCCGGGCACGTCCATCGCGCTGATCGGCCCGAACGCCGACCGCGCCGAGGCCCTGCAGGGCTGCTACTCGTTCGCGAACCACGTCCTCGCCTCGCACCCCGACCTGCCCCTCGGCTTCGCGATCCCCACCGTCCGTGAGGCCCTCGAGCAGTCCCTCGGTGCCGCAGCCGTCCGGTTCGCCGTCGGCTGCACCGTCAGCGGGACCGACCGGTCGGACATCGACGCGGCCGTCGCCGTGGCGCGCACGTCGGACGTCGCGGTGGTCGTCGTCGGCGACCAGGCCGGACTGTTCGGCCGGGGGACCGTCGGCGAGGGCAACGACACCGCGTCGCTCGACCTGCCCGGCGTGCAGCGGGAGCTCGTCGAGGCGGTCGTCGCCACCGGTACCCCGACCGTCATGGTGCTGCTGACCGGCCGACCGTACGCGATCGGGTGGGCGCTGGACGACGCCCCAGTCGGCTCCGGAGACGTCGCCCGCCGGCGCCCTGCCGCCGTCGTGCAGGCGTTCTTCCCCGGCGAGGGCGGTGGCCTGGCCATCGCCGACCTCCTCACCGGCGCCGCGGCGCCGTCCGGTCGCCTGCCCGTCTCCCTGCCGCGTGCGGCCGGGGCACAGCCGTACACGTACCTGCACCCGCGGCTCGGCGGTCCGTCCGACGTCACCGCCGCCGACTCGACGCCGGTCCGTCCGTTCGGGTTCGGACTCGGGTACACGTCGTTCGCGTACACCGACCTCGAGGTCGACGAGACGATCGGCACGGAGGGCGCGTTCACCGCGAGCGTCACCGTCACGAACACCGGGGAGCGCCCGGGCGAGGACGTCGTCCAGCTCTACGGCCACGACGTGCACGGTTCGGTCACCAGGCCCCTCGTGCAGCTCCTCGGCTACGCGCGCGTCGCGCTCGGGGCGGGGGAGTCGACCCGCGTGCGGTTCGACGTGCCGGTCCAGCGCTTCGCGTTCAGCGGTCGCGACCTGCGTCGCGTCGTCGAGCCCGGTGACGTCGAGGTGTGGGTCGCGTCCCACGCGGCGGCGTCACGGCCTGGAGGCGCGGTGGACTCCGGCGGCATCGTCGCGCACGGCACGGCCTCCGGTCCAGAGCCCGTCCCCGGCTCCGCCACGGACCGCGCGGTGCTCCGGGTCACCGGCCCGGTCCGCGAGGTCGCACCCACCGACCGACGCGTCGTCACGTGGGAGCGCGTCTGACCGGGTGATCGGGATCGGTGCGCCGCGGTCTCCGCGGTCGGTGCACCGATCCCGGTTCGACGTGGACGCACTGCTGCGGGCGGTGCAGGATGCGGTCCTCGGACAGCGCTCGGGCCGCCGTCGTACCGTCGAGCGCATGGGGACGAACGAGGCAGACGACGGCGATGACCGTTTCGACCACCTGACCCGGGCGCTCGGTGCCGTCCTCGACCCGTCGCTCGACGTCATCGACGCGATGGACCGCGTGGTCGACGCGGTCGTCCGGTTCACGTCGGCGACGGAGGCGGGGATCGTCCTGGCGGACGCCGACGGCACCCTGCACGTGATCGCGTCGACGAGCGAGCGGAGCAGCGACGTCGAGGAGGCGCAGCTCGGCGCCGGCCAGGGCTCCGGCATCGACTGCCACCGGAGCGGCACGACCGTCGACGTGCCGGACGCCACGTCGCACGAGGCCGTGTGGCCGACGTTCGTGCGGACGATGCGGGAGCGCGGCCTCGTCGGGACCTTCGCGGAGCCGATCCGGTTGCGTGCCGCCACGATCGGGTCGCTCTGCGTCTTCGCCGACCACGGCCGAGGGCACGACGACCGCGACGTGGTGCTCCTCCAGCTCCTCGCCGACGCCGCGTCGGCGGCACTCGCACGGCAGCGCGGCACCGGGTCCCTGCGCACCCTCGACGAGCAGGTGGAGGATGCGATCGAGGCGCGCGTGACGGTCGAGCAGGCGAAGGGGGCGCTCGCCCACCGACGCGGGGTGCGGATCGACGAGGCGTTCCAGCTGATCCGGCGTGCCGGCCAGGGCGCCGGACGGGGGATCCGGGAGGTCGCCGAGGACATCGTCCGACGCGGCGCCGACCTCCGGCTCTAGAGCATGCCCGTCAGGACCCCGCCGTCCGCCCGGAGTGCCGCGCCGTTCGTCGCCGACGACCGCGGGCTCGCCAGCCAGGTGACCAGGTCGGCGATCTCGGACGGCTCGATGAACCGCTCGAGCAACGTGGTGCGGTTCTGCCCGATGACGGCGTCGCGCACGGCGGTCGCGGGGACCGACTGCGCCGCGGCGATCGACTCGATCGTCGCTGCGACCCCGTCCGAGTAGGTCGGGCCGCCGAGGACGGTGTTGACCGTGACCGCTGTACCGCGGGTGCGCTTCGCGAGGCCGTTCGCGAGCGCGAGCTGTGCGGCCTTCGTCACGCCGTAGTGCACCATGTCCGCCGGCACGTTCACGCCGGACTCGCTGCTGACGAACACGATGCGCCCCCACCCGCGCTCGAGCATCGGGGCGAGGAGGTGTCGCGACAGCCGGACCCCGCTCATCAGGTTGACGTCGAGGTACCGCGCCCACTCGGCGTCGGTGACGGACTCGAAGTCGGCGAGGCCGAACAGCCCGACGTTGTTCACCAGGACGTCGACCTCGACCCCGTCGTCGTCGAGGCGGGTGAGGAGCCGCTCGACCTCGTCCGGTGCGCCGAAGTCCGCCGCGATCCCCGAGACGTCCGCGTCCGGACGCTCCTGCCGGAGTCGGTCGACCGCTGCACCGACCCGCGCCGGGTCCCGCCCGTTCAGCACCACCCGGACGCCCTCGGCGGCGAGGGACGCGGCGACCGCGTACCCGATCCCCTGCGTCGACCCACTGATGAACGCCGTCCTGCCCTGCAGTCCCAGTTCCACGTCTGCTCCTCGTCGTCGTGATCCTCGTCGTCGTGACTTGCTCAGGCAAGTGACAGTAGTCGTGGTCACTTACCCAGGCAAGTCATGCTGGTACCCTCGGAGCGTGACGGACACCGACGGACTCACCGACGAGCAGCTCGAGGTCTGGGCCGCGCTCGCCACCCTGTTGGAGCGGCTGCCGACCGCCCTCGACGCGCAGCTCCAGCGGGACAGCGGTGTGACCCACTTCGAACACGGGGTGCTCTTCGCCCTCGACCGGGCGCCGGAGCGGACCCTGCGGATGAGCGTCCTCGCCGGGTACGCCAGCTGCACCCTCTCGCGGCTGTCCCGGGCGGTCACCCGGCTCGAGGCGAAGGGCTGGGTGCGGCGCCTCGTCGACCCGGGTGACGGGCGCTTCACCCTGGCCGTGCTCACCGACGCCGGCCACGAGCAGGTCGCGCGCTCGACCCCGGCACACCAGGCCCTCGTCCGGAGCCTGGTGTTCGAGTCGCTCTCCGCGGCGCAGGCCCGCCAGCTCGGTGTCGTCAGCCGGCGCATCGCCGAGGCCGTCAGCGACACCCCGGTCTGGACACCGCCGGTCGACCGCTGACCGCCCCGATGATGGTCGCATGGGTGCGGACACGACACCGACGACCGTCGGCGACCTCTTCGAACGACCACCGACGCAGTTCGGGTTCCGTGGCGATCCCTGGTTGTGGGCGGCGCTGCGCGAGCGACTCGCGCAGACGCCCCTGCCGGCCGACCTGTTCACGCTGCGCCAGCTCGTCCGCGACGCCGTGCAGGACGAGACCGGTGCATCGATCGACGACCGGGCCCGCGACAGCGTGTTCGTCGAACGGTTCGCGCACGGCGGCATGTCGTCCGGGCACGTCTCGCTGCCGTGGTGGCGGGACACCGGCATCCACATCGTCGCCGATCGGTGGGCGGCGGTCACCGGAGCCCGGTGAGGGACGCCGCGCGCGCGGAGCCCCGGCGGACGTGGCCGGTGACCTGGTCCGCACCGCCCGCGGGCCTGGAGGCGCGTGGCGGGCCCGCACCGCGCCTCCAGGCCGTCAGCTGGTCACGTCGGCCGCGCCCTCGCGCCGCGCCGCCTCGTCCGACGCGCGCTCGTCCTGCACACCCAAGCGCGCCACCGCGTTCGCGAACCCACGGCGGTCACGGGTCGCGACCAGGCCGATGAGCGCCGCGACGGCGAGTGCGAAGGCGAGCAGACCGGACAGGGGGAAGGCGGCGGCGGAGAGCGTGGCCCACCCGCCGGAGCCGGCCGCCCACCGCACCAGACGCTGCCACCCGGACGGATGCGGTTCCGGGCGCAGCCGGACGACGGCTTCGCCGAGGGTGCGTCCGGTCGTCAGCACGAGGACCAGCTGGAGGGCCGGCGCGACGAACGGCAGCGTCGCGAGCACGACCCTCGGGAGCGTCGCATCCTGGTCGTGCCCGGCCAGGGCGAAGCCGAGACTCGTGACGGAGACCAGCGCGCCGGAGGTCAGCGTGACCGCGAGCAGGTCGCAGAACATGCCGAAGCCCCGACGCCACACCGTCACCGGCCGGGGCCTGCCCGCCGTCGAGTCCCCGCGGTGCCGGGTCAGGATCCACAGCACCGGCGAGACGAGGGTGCCGACCAGGGCGCCGAGCGTGTTCGCGAAGAGGTCGTCGACGTCGAACAACCGGTAGGCGCAGGGGTAGAGGAACCAGTCGCCGGTGAGCTGCGTGCACTCGATGAGCAGGGAGACCGCGAAGCCGGCGACCGTCCCGACCACCACGCCGGCGACGAACCGTCCGTGCAGGAAGACGTGCCGGACGAGCATCCCGAGGGGCACGAACAGGACGACGTTGAAGACCACCTGGGCCGCGGCCGGGTTGCCGAGCAGCGACCGTGGGCCGCTCAGCCCGCCCTCCTTCGCGATGTCCCCGACGAAGGCGAACGGCGTGAGCTGCGGACCCGACGCCGACCGGCAGAGCGCGGCCACTTCACTGGTGTCGGGCAGTGGCAGCAGCGTGTAGGTCACCAGGGCGAGGCTGTAGACCACCGCGAGGAAGGCGAGGACCGCGTTGCCGATGCCGAGGGTCCCGCGTCGTCGGTACTGCAGCGCCGCCCACGGCACCAGGCCGGCGATCGCGATCGCCGAACCAGCGATAAGTGCGAGTACTGCCGGGATCGCCGAGGTCATCCCTCGACCCTACGGACGGCCCGTCGTGCTCGTTCCGGTCGCGGGCGTTCCGGTCGTGGCCGTTCCGGTCGTGGTGTCGGCGGTCTGCTCCCGCCGCAGTCTGCGGGTGCGCCGGTCCTCGCGGGCAGCGCTGACGAGGCCGACGACCGCGGCGATGATCAGGAGGATCTGCAGGGTCGCGAGGAGCGGGTCGGCGCTCCGGTCGTCCTGCTGGTCGGTCAGGGCGTCGGTCGCTCGGGACGGTCCGGCGGCCAGGTAGAGGACGCAGTCGGTCATCGCGTGCACGGCCATGGCCACCCAGAGGCGACCGCTGACCCGTCGGACCCAGTAGTAGAGGCTGCCGTTCATCGCGAGGAACGTCACCTGGAAGAGGATGGCGGCGGCGGGCACGCCCGCCCAGATGCTGCCGACGACGTGGGCGAGCCCGAAGGCGATCGCGGTCACGAGCAGCGTGACGAGCTCCCCGTGGCGCGCCCGGACGGCGTCGAGCAGGATCCCCCGGAAGAACAGCTCCTCGCCCACACCGACCAGGATCGTGCCGATCACGACGACGAGCACGGTGCCGAACGGCCTGGCACCCCACGGCGTGGCCGGGAGCTGCACCAGCGGGAGCAGGACCATGAGGACGGGGATGCTGACCAGCCACCACCGTCGGGGTCGGAGCGTCGGCGTCGGTGCCTCCGCCCACACGCCACAGCCCCACCGCGCGTACCGGAGGAACACCAGCCCGAGCACGATCGCGATCGGCAGCGGGATGTAGTGGGACAGCACGAACTCGGCGCTCTCGTCGTCACCGGCGAGGGCACCGAACACGTTCCCGAGGACGGCCGCGAAGACGAGGTAGACGGCGGCCGCCGCCAGACCGACCCAGGTCGTGCGGGGGACGCGGGGTCGGTCGAGCCCGTCGTGGACGCTCATGCGCGGCTTCCCGACGCCGTGGAGTCGGCCCGCGTGGCCGCCTGGTCGGCGGCCACCAGCCCGGAGCCGCACGCGACGACGACGCCGATCCACACCTTCGGTTGCACGCGCAAGACGATCCCCTGACGTCGTGGGGCCCGGATCGTCCCCTCAGGGCAGTATGGCGGACGGGCGGTCCTCCTGACCGGCCGGAGAGAGGGAAAGCGCATGGAACACCGCACCGCACTCGTCGTCGGGGCGTCCCGGACGCTCGGTCTGGCGATCGCCGGGGAGTACCTCCGCCGTGGCTGGGACGTGATCGGGACGGTGCGCGGTGACCGACGGACCCCGCTCCACGACCTGGCGGACGGCTCGTCCGGTCGGCTCGCCGTCGAGGTGGTGGACATCACCCGCCCGGACGAGGTGTCGGCGGTCCGTGACCGTCTGGCAGACCGGCTGCTCGACACGGTCTTCGTGAACGCGGCCATCGCGGACGAGGACCTGCCGATCGCCGAGGTGCCGACCGACGTCTTCGTCGAGGTCATGGTGACGAACGTCCTCAGCCCGATGCGCGTCGTCGAGACCTTCGCACCCCTGGTCCGCGACGGGGGCTCGATCGGGGTGATGTCCTCGACGCAGGGCAGCATCTCGCGGAACACGAACGGCGGGCACGAGGTGTACCGCGCGAGCAAGTCGGCGCTGAACCAGTCGATGCGGAGCTACGCCGCCCGCCGCGCCGAGGACCCGGTGTCACTGTTCCTGATGGACCCGGGCTGGGTGCAGACCGAGCTCGGCGGCGAGGGGGCACCGCTCACCGTGGACGAGAGCGCTCCCGGCGTGGTGGACGCGCTCATCCGGCACGCCGGCGAACCGGGCCTGCAGTTTCTCGACCACCGGGACACCACGATCCCCTGGTGACGCGGGGGCCCTCCGGAATCGGCCCGCTCGTCAGGACTCCAGCCGCTGGAGACACTGCACGCACATCGGCCAGCCGTGGGTGCCGCGCACGCGCTTGCACCCCTCCGGCAGGTCGGTGCAGTCGTCGAACACGTGGTGCACGCCCGGCGTCGCATCCGTGTGGAACGGTCGCACCTGCATCGGACGCTCCTTCGGCCACGGTGGGCTCACCGACGAGCCCGTGCGCCCTCTCTACGCGCCCGACCTGCGATCTCGCGCAACTCGATCCCGACCGCGCGGAGACCGAGGGCGTCAGCCGCGCTCGCGGAGGAACGCGACCTGGCGCTCCCAGTGCCGGAACGCCCCGCCCTCGTGCCCGTTGTACGGGTAGACCTCGATCGCCTTGTCCGCCGAGCCGAGGGCGTTGTAGGCCGCGAAGGTCGTCCGCGGCGGCACGACGTCGTCCATGAGCGCGACCGAGAAGAGTGCCGGCGCGGTGATGCCGGCGGCGTGGTTCACGCCGTCGAAGTACGCCGCGGTCTCCCACACGGTCTCGGCGGCGTCGCGGTGCACCGACAGGTAGGTCGCGAGCTCGAGGTACGGCCCGCCGACCGCCACCGCGGTGCCGGACTCCCAGGCGCAGAGGAACGCGACGTCGGGCAGCACGGCGGTGATCGGGCCGACGTGCGCCTCGACGAGCGCGGCGGCGGCGATCGCGATCCCGCCGCCCTGGCTCCCGCCGGTCAGGGCGATGCGGTCTGGGTCGACGCCGGGCAGGGTGCGGACGGCGTCGACCAGGCGGACGGCGTCGGTGAAGACGCGGCGGTAGTAGTGGTCGGCGGGGTCGGTGATGCCGCTGGTCATCCAGCCTCCGACGCGCGGAGCGGAGCCGTGCGGGTCCGGGGTGTCGCCGCCGGTGCCCCATCCGCTGCCCTGGCCGCGGGTGTCCATCACGACGTGCACGTACCCGGCGAGGGCCCACGAGACCCGCTCGCCCGGCAGCCCGCGGCCGCCGTTGTACCCGAGGAACTCGACCACGACCGGTAGGTCAGCGGTGGCACCGACGGGGCGGGACACCCAGGCGCGCACGGGGTCGCCGGCGAAGCCCGGGAAGGTGAGGTCCTCGATGACGAGCCCGGTCACCGGGGTGTCCGCTGGCACCACGCTCGGCGCGGTGTCCGCTCCGGCGGCGCGGGCGGACGCGATCGTGTCGGCCCAGAAGGCGTCGAAGTCGGCGGGGCGACGGACGTCCGCACGGTGGGTGCGGAGCGCGTCGAGGGGCAGGTCGGTGAACGGCATGGTTTCCTCCGGGGACGATCCTGCCCCCGGTGTCGTCGTGGACGGCGCCGGGGGCAGGGAGTGTCGTGGTGTGGTGGGCGTCAGCGGGCGGCGGCGCGGTACTGCTCGAGGACCGCGGGCTGCGGGTCCGCCGGCACGACCGTCGTGTCGAGGTCCCACTGCGGCAGTGCCCCGGTGAGGACCCAGGCCGCCTGTCGCGCGGCCCCGGCCGCGACGTACTCGCCGGGAGCGGGCAGCTCGACGTCACGGCCGAACACCTGTGCGGCGACGACGCGGACGGCCTCGTTGCGTGCGGCGCCGCCGATGAGCAGCAGCCGCGACACGGTGACACCGGTCGCCTCGACCGCCGCGAGCCCGTCGGCGAGGGCGCAGAGCATCCCCTCGACGGCGGCCCGCGCCAGGTGCGCGCGGTCCGTCGTGTCCGGGGTCATCCCGAGCAGGGACGCGGTCGCGTCCGGTCGGTTCGGCGTCCGTTCCCCGACGAAGTACGGCACGAGCACGAGCCCGTCGGCGCCGGCCGGCGCCGTGAGCGCCAGCTCGCCGAGGGCGTCGTGGTCGACACCGAGCAGCCGTCCGATCACCTCGAGCACGCGGGCCGCGTTGAGCGTCGTGACGATCGGGAGGCGCGACCCGCTCCCGTCGGCGAAGCCCGCCACGGTCCCGCTCGGGTCACGCACCTCGGCGTCGCTGACCCCGAAGACGGTGCCGCTCGTGCCGAGGGACACCGCGACGTCGCCCGGGCCGAGTCCGAGGCCGAGCGCTGCCCCGGCGTTGTCGCCGAGTCCCGCGCCGACCAGGAGCCCGGTGCGTGCGACCGCACCGCCGGGCAGCTCGACGTCGGTGGACAGCGTGCCCATCGCCTCGTCCGGTGCGACGACGCGGGGGACGACCACGGCGTCGTCGTCACCCGTCGTCGCGGGACGCATGGGCCGTCCGAGCGCGAGCTTGAACAGCTCCGGGTCGTACTCGCGGCGCACCGGATCCCAGTAGGCGGTGCCGCTGGCGTCGGACGCGTCCGTCGCCAGGGCGTCGAGGTCGGGGCCGAGCGGGCTCTCGTCCGCCGGGCCGTAGCCGCGGAGCCGCCACGACAGCCAGTCGTGTGGGAGCGCCACGGCCGCGACGCGGGCCGCGTTCTCGGGCTCAGCGTCGCGGAGCCAGCGCAGCTTGGTACCGGTGAACGACGCGACCGGCACCAGTCCCGTCCGGGCGACCCATGCCTCCCGGCCGAGCTCGTCGACCATCTGCGCGGCTGCGTCCGCACTGCGGACGTCGTTCCACAGCAGGGCGTCGCGGACCACGTGGCCGTCGGCGTCGAGCGCGACCATGCCGTGCTGCTGCCCGGCGATCGCGACGGCGGCGACGTCCTCGAGCCCGCCGGCGTCCGCGACCGCGGTGCCGAGGGCGTCCCACCAGTGGCGGGGGTCGACGGACGTGCCGTCCGGGTGGGACGCGCGTCCCTCCCGGACGGCCGCCCCGGTCGCCGCGTCGCGGATCGTGACCTTGCAGGACTGGGTCGACGAGTCGACCCCGGCCACGAGCTGCTGGCTCAACGAGCGCCCATGAGGTGCTCGATGGCGAGCTGCTGGAGCTTCACGAAGCCGAAGCCCTTGCCGCCGAAGTACGCGTCGGCGTCGAAGTCCTCGTAGGCGGAGCGGTCGGCGAGGAAGTCGTCGTACGACTCGCCGGCGTTGAGCGTCGGAGTGGAGAGCTCGGGGACCTTCGAGGCCTCGAGCGCGGCCTGCACCTCGGGGTCGGCGCGGAACGCCTCGGCGCGCTCCTTGAGCAGGAGGTACATGCGCATGTTCGCGGCGGCGGAGTCCCAGACGCCCGAGATGTCCTCGGTGCGGCTCGGCTTGTAGTCGAAGTGGCGGGGGCCGTCGTACGCCGGGCCGCCTTGCGGGGCGCCGTGCTCGAGCAGGTCGACGAGCGAGAACGCGTTCTGCAGGTCGCCGTGACCGAACACGAGGTCCTGGTCGTACTTGATCCCGCGCTGGCCGTTGAGGTCGATGTGGAAGAGCTTGCCCTGGTAGAGCGCCTGGGCGATGCCGGCGGTGAAGTTCAGGCCCGCCATCTGCTCGTGGCCGACCTCGGGGTTGATGCCGAACATCTCCGGGCGCTCGAGGGTCTCGGTGAACGCGATGGCGTGGCCCAGGGTCGGCAGGAGGATGTCGCCGCGGGGCTCGTTCGGCTTCGGCTCGATGGCGAACCGGATGCCGTAGCCCTTGTCGGTGACGTACTGGGCGAGGAGGTTGACGGCCTCGCGGTAGCGCTCGAGCGCGGCCTGCACGTCCTTCGCGCTGTCGTACTCGGCACCCTCGCGGCCGCCCCACATGACGAACGTCGACGCGCCGAGCTCGGCGGCGAGGTCGATGTTGCGGAGCACCTTGCGGAGCGCGAACCGGCGGACCTGCCGGTCGTTCGAGGTGAAGCCGCCGTCCTTGAAGACCGGGGCGGAGAAGAGGTTCGTCGTGACCATCGGCACGACGATCCCGGTCGCCTCGAGCGCGCCCTTGAGGCGGTCGATCTGCTTCTGGCGCTCGGCGTCGGTCGAGCCGAACGCGAAGAGGTCGTCGTCGTGGAAGGTCAGACCGTACGCGCCGAGCTCGTCGAGCTTCTCGACGCCCTCGACCACGTCGAGGGCGGGGCGGGTCGGTCCGCCGAAGGGGTCGGAGCCGTTGTAGCCGATGGTCCAGAGACCGAAGGAGAACTTGTCTGCACGGGTGGGCGTCGTTGCCATGTTAGTCACCGTTCGTCGTCGAAACAAAATGTTGCCGCGCCCAACATAAGCGGTAGTGTTGGCTGTGGCAAGGACGTGATCGCAAAGGAGCGAGCGGATGGCAAGTGTTTCGACGGCGCAGCAACGACTGCGGATCGCCATGGTGGGGCACGGCTTCATGGGAGCCGCGCACTCACAGGCATGGCGGACCGCCCCCAGGTTCTTCGACCTCGGGGTCGAGCCCGAGATGGCGGTGATCGTCGGGCGCGACCCGGAACGCACCGAGGCCGCTCGCGTGCAGTACGGCTGGCAGGCGGCGTCGACCGACTGGCGCGCCGTCGTGGCCGACCCGGACATCGACGTCGTCGACATCGTGTCGCCCGGTTCGTCGCACGTCGAGATCGCGATCGCCGCGCTCGAGGCCGGCAAGCACGTCCTGTGCGAGAAGCCGCTCGCCAACACCGTCGAACAGGCCGAGGCGATGACGGCCGCTGCCGCAGCCGCCCGGGCGCACGGGGTCCGCGCCATGGTCGGGTTCAGCTACCGCCGGGTGCCGGCCATCGCCTTCGCCCGACAGCTCGTGCAGGACGGCCGGATCGGCACCGTGCGCCAGGTCCGCGCGCTCTACCTGCAGGACTGGCTCGCCGACGAGGACGGCCCGATGACCTGGCGCCTCGACAAGGAGCTCGCCGGTTCCGGTGCGCTCGGCGACATCGGCGCGCACGCGATCGACCTCGTCGAGCACGTCACCGGCGCCGAGCTCACCCGGGTGTCGGGTCTGCTCGAGACCTTCGTGACCGAGCGCCCCCTGCTCGCCGACGGCGTCGGACTCTCCGGCACGGCGTCGAGCGAGCGCGGGCAGGTCACGGTCGACGACGCCGCGTTCTTCACCGCCCGACTGGGCGGCGGTGCGGCCGACGGCGCGATCGGCACGTTCGAGGCCACGCGCTACGCCACCGGCAGGAAGAACGGCCTGACCCTCGAGATCAGCGGGTCCGAGGGCGCGATCCAGTTCGACCTCGAGTCCATGAACGAACTGCGGTTGTACGAGTCGTCGGCACCCGCGGGGGAGCAAGGCTTCCGCCGCATCCTGGTCACCGAACCCGAGCACCCCTACATGGCGGCGTGGTGGCCCACCGGACACCTCATCGGGTACGAGCACACCTTCAGCCACCAGGTGAAGGACTTCGTCGAGGCGATCGTCGCCGGCACCGACCCGTCGCCGTCGTTCGAGGACGGCCTGCACGTGCAGCGGGTGCTCGACGCCGTCGAACGCAGCGCCGCCGACGGCAGCAGCTGGACGGTGACCTCGTGACCGCCGCCGGCACACGCCAGGCACTGGTCGTCCGCGGCGGCTGGGACGGCCACCAGCCCGTCGAGACCACCGACCTGTTCGTCCCGTTCCTGCGCGACAACGGGTTCGCGGTCCGGGTGTCGGACTCGACGGCCGTCTACGCCGACGAGTCCGTCATGGCCGAGGTCGACTTGATCGTGCAGGTCGTCACGATGTCCACCATCGCCGACGACGAGTTCGCCGGACTGCAGCGGGCGGTCCTGAACGGCGCCGGGCTCGCCGGGTGGCACGGCGGCATCGCGGACGCGTTCCGGAACACCGCCGACTACCTCCACATGATCGGTGGGCAGTTCGCGCACCACGCCGGCAAGCACCCGTCCGAGCGGATCGGCGAGCAGTCCGACAACTACATCCCGTACACCGTGCACATCACGGACCTCGGGCGGTCGCACCCCATCACGCAGGGCATCGAGGACTTCGACCTCGTCACCGAGCAGTACTGGGTGCTGTCCGACGAGTACAACGACGTGCTGGCCACCACCACGCAGGAGGCGCGGGACTTCGACGCCTGGAACCGCCCCGTCACCGCGCCCGCGATCTGGACGCGGCAGTGGGGCGAGGGACGCGTCTTCGTGTCTGCGCCCGGGCACCGGCTCGAGGTCGTCGAGTCGCAGCCGCTCCGCACCGTCATCGAGAGGGGTCTCCTGTGGGCAGCCCGCTGAAGGTCGGCGTCGTCGGCGTCGGGAACATCAGTCAGCAGTACTTCGAGCACTTCCCGGCACTGCCCGGGCTCGCCCTCACCGCGGTCGCCGACCTCGACGTCGAACGGGCGCAGGCCGTCGGCGCGGCCCAGGGCGTCCGGGGCACGAGCGTCGACGACCTGCTCGCCGCCGACGACGTCGACGTCGTGCTCAACCTGACGATCCCGGCGGCGCACGCCGAGGTCGCCACCCGGGCGCTGCACGCCGGCAAGCACGTCTACGGCGAGAAGCCGCTCGCCCTCGCCACGGCCGAGGCGTCGCCGGTGCTGGCGCTCGCCGCGGAGCGGGGCCTGCGGGTCGGGAGCGCCCCAGACACGGTGCTCGGCACCGGGATCCAGACCGCCCGTGCCGTCCTCGACGAAGGCCGCATCGGCGACCCGGTCGGTGCCGCGGTGTCGTGGAGCGCGCCCGGACACGAACTCTGGCACCCCGCACCCGCGTTCTACTACCAGCCCGGCGGCGGCCCGCTGCTCGACATGGGCCCGTACTACCTGACGAGCCTGGTGCAGTTCTTCGGCCCGGTCGCCCGGGTCAGCGGCAGCGCCACCCGGTCCACCCGGGAGCGCAGCATCGCGACCGGCCCGTTCGCCGGCGCGCCCATCCCCGTCGACGTCGACACCCACGTCGTCGCCGTGCTCGAGCACGAGAGCGGCGTGGTCTCCACCGTCACCGTCTCGTTCGAGGTGTGGGCCACCCGGGCACCGCTGTTCGAGGTGCACGGCACCGCGGGCAGCCTCGCCGTGCCGGACCCGAACCGGTTCTCCGACCCGGTGTCGATCGCGACGTCCGACGACCGCGAGTGGCGTGAGCTGCCGGTGCGCGCCGGATACGCCGACGCGGGCCGCGGCTACGGGCTCGCCGACATGGCGCACGCGATCGCGACGGACCGTCCGCACCGCGCCTCCGGCGACCTGGCGTTCCACGTGCTCGAGGTGATGGAGGCGGTCGCGACCGCCGGCCGTGAGCACACCGTGGTCGACGTGCGGTCACGCGTCGACCGACCCGAGCTCGTGCCCGCCGGGGCCCGACCGGAGTCCTGGTGACCGTGCACAACCGCGAGGAAGGACGACGACGATGACGACGACGGACGGAACCGACGAGACCGAGACGACCCGCGCCTCCAGGCCGGTCACCCTCTTCACCGGCCAGTGGGCCGACCTGCCCTTCGAGGAGGTCGCGCGCCTCGCCGGCGAGTGGGGGTACGACGGGCTGGAGATCGCCTGCTGGGGTGACCACCTCGACGTCCGTCGCGCCGCGACCGACGCGGCCTACGTGGCCGACCGGAAGGCGATCCTCGAGCGCAACGGCCTGCGCGTCTGGACCATCGCGAACCACCTGACGGGCCAGGCCGTCTGCGACGACCCGATCGACCAGCGCCACGAGGACATCCTCGCGCCGCACGTGTGGGGCGACGGCGACCCGGAGGGCGTGCGCCAGCGCGCCGCTGAGGAGCTGCAGTGGACAGCCCGCGCCGCCGCCGCGCTCGGGGTCGACACCGTCACCGGGTTCTCCGGGTCGTCGATCTGGAAGACCGTCGCCGGCTTCCCGCCCGTGCCGCCGAGCATGATCGATGCCGGCTACCAGGACTTCCACGACCGCTGGTCCCCGATCCTCGACGTCTTCGAAGAGGTGGGGGTCCGTTTCGCGCTCGAGGTGCACCCGTCCGAGATCGCCTACGACTACTGGACCGCGAAGCGCGCGCTGGAGGTCTTCGCGGACCGTCCGGCGTTCGGGTTCAACTTCGACCCGTCGCACTTCGTCTGGCAGGACCTCGACCCCGCCGCGTTCCTGCTCGACTTCGCCGACCGCGTCTACCACGTGCACTGCAAGGAGTCGGTGAAGCAGCTCGACGGCCGGAACGGACGCCTGGGCAGCCACCTGCCGTGGGGCGACCCCCGCCGCGGGTGGGACTTCGTCACCGCGGGCCACGGCGACGTGCCCTGGGAGCGGGTGTTCCGCGTGCTGAACCACATCGGGTACACCGGACCGACCAGCGTCGAGTGGGAGGACGCCGGGATGGACCGGCTCGTCGGCGGGCCGGAGGCGCTGGCCTTCGTCCGACGGCTCGGCACCATCGCGCCGCCGGAGGCGTCGTTCGACGCGGCGTTCTCGCGGTCCCGGTGAGCGACGACCGGGGCGCGGGCGGCGCGCGGGACTCGGCGCGCTCGCCGCGAGTCTCGGCCACCGTGGGCAGTGCCGCGCGCGTGCTCCGACTCGTGCACGAGGCGGGGCCGATCACCCGCGCCGAGGTCACCCGGCGCACCGGGCTGAACCGTTCGACCACGCTGACCCTCGTCGGTGAACTCGTCGACCTGGGCCTGCTGCACGAGGAGCTCCCGACGGCCGGGTCACCCGGCGCGGGGGTGGGCCGGCCGAGTCCGGTCGTCCGGGCAGCCGCCGACGTCGTGGCCGCGGCCGTCACCGTCGAGATCGACGCCGTGTCCGTGGCGCTGGTGGGACTCGACGGCACGGTCCGGGCGCGTCTCGTCGCACCGCAGGACCGTCCACCGACCGCGTCCGAGGCCGTCGAGACCGTCGCGGCACTGCTCGACGGCGTCCGGCACCCGGCGGACGGCGACGACCCGGCCGTACCCACCGCGACCGGCGACGACCCGGCCGTACCCACCCCGACCGGCGCTCCCACCGCGCTCCGGCTCGTCGGCATCGGCGTCGCCGTCCCCGGCACCGTCCGGGTCGAGGACGGCACCGTGCAGTACGCCCCCCACCTCGGCTGGCACGACGAGCCGCTCGCCGGCCCGCTCACCGCACGCACCGGCCTGCCCGTGCGTGCCGCCAACGACGCCAACCTCGGTGCCTGGGCCGAGCGGCTCGGGGGAAGCGGCCGCGGCGTCGACGACCTGGTCTACCTGAACGGCGGCGCGAGCGGCATCGGTGGCGGCGTCATCACCGGCGGGCGCCCCCTCAGCGGCGCGGACGGCTACGCCGGCGAACTCGGGCACACCTTCGTCGCGGCGAACGGCGTCCGCTGCCACTGCGGCGCGGTCGGCTGCCTCGAGACCGAGGCGTCCCGCGACACCCTGACCGCCGCGACGGGGACCCCGCCCGACGACCTCGAGGCGCTGGCCGCGGCGCTCGCCGAGTGCCGGCCCGAGGTCGAGCGGGTCGTGGACCGTCAGGTCGCCGCGCTCGCCACCGCCCTGCGCAACGCGATCCACACCGTGAACCCCGAGGTCGTCGTGCTCGGCGGGTTCCTCGGCGTCCTGCTCGACCACGTCGGGGACCGCATCGTCGACGACGTCCGCGCGCAGTCCATGACGGGCATGACCGACCGACTCCGGATCGTGCCGGCGGCACTCGGCCGTGACGTCCTGGTGCACGGGGCCGCCGAGATCGCGTTCCGCGACCTGCTGCGCGACCCGGCCCGGATCGCGGCAGCCGTCCCCGCGACCCTCCCCACCACCACGTCCGGCCCCACCACCACGTCCGGCCGCCCTGCCGCGGCCGAGGAAGCGAGACCCGCATGACCTCCACCCAGCACCAGCGCGTCAGCGTGCTGCTCGGCACCCAGGACCTCACCGTCGAGGACCGCTCCGTCCCCGAGGTCGTCCCGGGCGACGTGCTCGTCCGCGTCGCGGCCGTCGGCGTGTGCGGCTCCGACGTGCACTACTACCGGCACGGCCGCATCGGCGACTTCGTCGTCGAGGAGCCCCTCGTGCTCGGCCACGAGCTCTCCGGCACGATCGTCGCCGTGGGCGACGGCGTCGACGAGGCCCGGGTCGGCGAGCGCGTCGCCGTGGAGCCGCAGCGGCCCTGCCACCACTGTGCGCAGTGCCTGGCCGGCCGCTACAACCTCTGCCCGCACATGCGCTTCTACGCGACCCCGCCGATCGACGGGGCGTTCGCCGAGTACGTGACGATCGAGTCCGCGTTCGCGCACACCCTGCCCGACGCGGTGTCGTTCGAGGCCGGGGCGCTCCTGGAGCCGCTGTCCGTCGGCATCGCCGCCGTCCGCAAGGCCGGGATCGTCCCCGGCTCCTCGGTCCTCATCGCCGGTGCCGGCCCGATCGGCATCATCTGCGCGCAGGCCGCGAAGGCGTTCGGGGCGTCCCGGATCGTCGTGAGCGACCTCGTCGCCGAACGCCGCGAGCGTGCCCTGCAGTACGGGGCGACCGAGGTCGTCGACCCCACCCTCGTGTCGGTCGCCTCCGACATCGTGCCGGTGGACGCCTTCATCGACGCCAGCGGTGCGCCCCGCGCGGTCTCCGACGGCATCAAGGCGGTCGGCCCCGCCGGCGCGGCCGTGCTCGTCGGGCTCGGGAACTCCGAGATGACGCTGCCGGTCGAGCACATCCAGAACCTCGAGGTCACCGTCACCGGCATCTTCCGGTACACGAACACGTGGCCGGTGGCGATCGAGCTGGTCGCCTCGGGGCAGGTCGACCTGGACTCGCTCGTCACGGGGCGCTTCGGCCTCGACGACGTCCGCGAGGCCCTCGAGAGCGACACCGACCCGGCCTCCCTGAAGTCGGTCGTCTACCCCGGCGGGGTCCCGTCCGCCTCGTGACCACACGACGGCCTGGAGGCGCGTGGCGGGCCCGCACCGCGCCTCCAGGCCGTCGGACGGTCACCGCCGCCACCCGCCACCGGCGTCGCGGACGCGCCCACCCCGGATGCGTGCCCCGGAACGGGGCCACCGGCGCGACACCCGGACGCGCTACGGTTCGCGCATGACGGCTCCACTCTCGGCTGCAGTGCCGCAGCGCACCGACCGGCGCGCCCTGGTGTCCTGGGCGCTCTGGGACTGGGGGTCCGCGGCGTTCAACGCGGTCGTCACGACCTTCGTCTTCAGCACCTACCTGGCGAGCCGCGCCTTCGTGGACCCGGCCCTCGTCGCCGACACGTCCGCCGCCGGCAGGGCCGTCGTGGACCGCGAACTCGCCCACAACGCGGCCGTCGTCTCGACCGCGCTGACCATCGCCGGCATCGTCGTGGCACTCGTCGCACCCGCCGTCGGCCGACTCGCGGACTCGTCCGGACACCGTCGGCGGTCCGTCCTCATCGCGACCATCGGCATCGCGCTGTCCATCGGCGGGATGGTGTTCGTCGCCCCGAGCCAGCCGTTCCTGCTGCTCGGCGCAGCACTCCTCGGCATCGGGACCGTGGCGTACGAGATCGCGAGCGTCGGCTACAACGCCATGCTCGGCCAGGTCGCACCGGGGGAGCAGAAGGGGCGGGTGTCCGCGATCGGGTGGGCGGCCGGGTACTTCGGCGGGATCGTGCTGCTCGTCGTGCTGCTGGTGCTCTGCATCCAGGACTTCGGCGTCCCCGGGGTGGCCGGGCTCCTGCAGCTCCCCGCGACCGTCGCATCCGGGCAGTGGGACGTCCGCGTGGCCATCGGGATCGCAGCCGTGTGGCTCGCGGTGAGCTCGATCCCGCTCTTCGTGACGATCCCCGAGGCCGCACCGGGACGCACCCGCAGCGGCGGCGTCCTCAGCGCCTACGCCGACCTCGGCCGCGACATCGCACGGCTCTGGCGCGAGCGCCGTGACGTCCTGGCGTTCCTGCTCGCGAGCGCCGTGTTCCGCGACGGCGTCGGCGCGGTGTTCACCTTCGGCGGGATCATCGCCGCCACGGTGTTCGGGTTCAGCCCCTCGCAGGTGATCCTGTTCGCGATCGCGGCCAACGTCGTGGCGGGCGTCGCGACCTTCGTGTCCGGGTGGCTCGACGACCGGTTCGGCTCGCGGGCGCTCATCACGGTGTCGCTCGTCGGGCTCGTCCTGACCGGGCTCGGGGTGTTCCTGATCGGCACGGCGACCTCGGGCTTCTGGATCCTCGGCCTGACCCTGGCGGTGTTCGTCGGGCCCGTGCAGGCGTCGTCCCGCGCGTACCTCAGCCGACTCGCGACGCCCGGCCGCGAGGGGGAGCTCTTCGGCCTCTACGCCACGACCGGGCGGGCGGCGTCGTTCCTCGCGCCGGCGCTGTTCGGCATCGCGGTGACGATCGGCGGCTCCACCCGGTTCGGGATCATCGGCGTGGTGGTGGTGCTCGTCGCGGGGCTGGTGCTGATGGCGTTCGTGCCGCGGGGGTCGGGGCCGGGCGCGGGGTCGGGTTCGGGCGCGGGGTCGTTCCGCGCGTAGGGGGTCGTTTCGCGCGTACCAGGTCGAATCGGGCGTAGGAGGTCGTTTCTTTCGACCTCCTACGCCCGATTCCGCCTTCCATTCCGCGTGCGATGGGAAGAACCGGTCACCGCTCGGCCTGGAGGCGCGGCTCGGCATCCCTCCACAGGTGCGGTTCTGCGCACGGTTGCCCACAGGGCCGTGGGTCGCCCGACACCGGGAGGGCGCGTGCGCCAGGATGGACCCATGACCGACCAGCGGATCGCCGTCGTCGTCCTCGCCGCCGGGCAGGGCACGCGCATGAAGTCGTCCACCCCCAAGGTGCTGCACCGCCTCGCCGGCCTGCCGCTCATCGCCCACGTGCTGCGCACGGCGTCCTCCCTCGGCCCGGAGCACGTCGCCGTCGTCGTTCGGCACGAGCGCGAGCGCGTCGCGGCCGAGGTCGTCGAGCGCGCCCCCGACGCGATCGTGGTCGACCAGGACGACGTCCCCGGTACCGGTCGCGCGGTCGAGGTCGCGGTCCAGGCGCTGCCCGCCGACTTCGACGGTGCCGTCGTGGTGCTGTCGGGCGACGTCCCGCTCCTCGACGCCGACTCGCTGCGTCGTCTGGTGGACGCACACCTCGGCGGATCGCACGCCGTGACCCTCGTCAGCGCCATCGCACCGGACCCGACGGGGCTCGGCCGGATCGTGCGCGGCACCGACGGGGCCTTCGTCGGCGTCGTCGAGCACAAGGACGCCAGCCCCGAGCAGCTCGGCATCACCGAGACGAACGCCGGCATCTACGCGTTCGACGTCGCACACCTCCGCGCCGTCCTGCCCTCGCTCACCACCGCGAACGCGCAGGGTGAGAAGTACATCACCGACGCGCCGAGCCTCATCGCCGGCCGTGGCGGTCTGGTCGACGTGGTGACCCTGACCGACCCGTGGCTCGTCGCCGGCATCAACGACCGCGCGCAGCTCGCCGACGCCGCCCGCGAGCTCAACGGCCGCATCGTCCGCCGGCACCAGCTCGCCGGCGTCACCGTGCAGGACCCCGCGACCACCTGGATCGACCTCGACGTCTCGATCGAGCCCGACGCCGAGGTCCTCCCCGGCACCCAGCTCATCGGCGCCACCGCGATCGCGTCCGGCGCCGTCGTGGGCCCGGACACCACCCTCCGCGACACCGAGGTCGGCGCCGGAGCCGTCGTCAACCGAGTCGACGCCACGCTCGCGGTGATCGGCGACGGGGCCTCCGTCGGCCCGTTCGCGTACCTGCGACCCGGCACGATCCTGGGCGACCAGGGCAAGATCGGCACCTTCGTCGAGACGAAGAACGCGAAGATCGGTCGGGGCAGCAAGGTCCCGCACCTGTCCTACATCGGCGATGCCGAGGTGGGCGAGGACTCGAACATCGGTGCCAACACGATCACCGCGAACTACGACGGCGTGCACAAGCACCGGACCGAGGTTGGGTCGAACGTCCGTACAGGCTCGCACAACGTGTTCGTCGCCCCGGTTAGGATTGGTGACGGGGCGTACACCGGCGCGGGTACGACCGTCCGCAAGGACGTACCGGCCGGGTCGCTGGCGATCAGCTACGCCCCACAGCGCAACACCGACGGATGGGTCGAGGAACACCGGCCCGGTTCGCCGGCGGCCGAAGCTGCTCGGCGCGCGAACGGCGAATAGAACACGGCGACCACCCGTCGTCGACATCGACCCCGCACGGGTCAGGGAGTGAGCACCGCACTTGTCCGGAATCAAAACGACCGGCCAGAAACGACTCGTCCTCGTCTCAGGGCGAGCACACCCGACGCTCTCGGCGGAGATCGCCGAAGAACTCGGCGTCGAGCTCGTCCCGACCGATGCCCGGACCTTCGCGAACGGTGAGCTCTACGCTCGCTTCGACGAGTCGGTCCGTGGCTGCGACGCCTTCGTCATCCAGTCACACACGGCGCCCATCAACGAGTGGCTCATGGAGCAGCTCATCATGGTCGACGCCCTCAAGCGCGCGTCGGCGAAGCGCATCACCGTCGTCGCGCCCTTCTACCCCTACGCCCGACAGGACAAGAAGGGCCGTGGGCGCGAGCCGATCTCGGCCCGACTCGTCGCCGACCTGTTCAAGGCCGCCGGCGCGCACCGGATCATGAGCGTCGACCTGCACGCCGCGCAGATCCAGGGCTTCTTCGACGGCCCCGTCGACCACCTGTTCGCTATGCCGGTGCTGCTGCAGCGCTTCCAGGAGATCCTCGACCCGTCGACGCTCACCGTCGTCTCGCCGGACATGGGCCGCGTGCGCGTCGCCGACATCTGGTCCGAGAAGCTCGGCGCACCGCTGGCCATCATCCACAAGCGTCGCGACCCGCTCGTCCCGAACCAGGTGAGCGTCCACGAGATCGTCGGTGACGTCTCCGGTCGGGTCTGCCTGCTCGTCGACGACCTGATCGACACCGGCCGCACCATCGCCAAGGCCGCCGAGGCGCTGAAGAACGCCGGCGCGACCGGTGTCGTCGTCGCCGCGACCCACGCCGTGTTCTCCGACCCCGCGACCGAGCTGCTGCAGAGCGAGTTCATCGACCGGGTCGTCGTCACGGACACCCTGCCCGTGCCGATGGAGAAGCGCTGGGACCGGCTCGAGGTCCTGCCGATCGCCCCGCTCATCGCCCGTGCCATCCACGAGGTCTTCGACGACGGGTCCGTCACGTCGATGTTCGACGGCGCGGCTTGACCTCACCCGCGCGTGACGCGCTCGCGGCCCGACTCCGGGCCGCGGGCAGCGTCTTCGCCGAGGACGAAGCGGACCTCCTGCTCGACGCCGGCGACGGCGACCCGGTCCGCCTGCGGTCGCTCGTGCAGCGACGCCTGGCCGGCGAACCCCTCGAGTACGTCCTCGGCTGGGCGGCGTTCGACGGGCACCGCATCCGCGTGACCCCTGGGGTCTTCGTCCCGCGGGCCCGGACGACCGTCGTGGTGGAACAGGCCGCCAGACGGTTGCAGCGCTACGACCGCGTGGTGGACCTCTGCTGTGGCGCCGGAGCCGTCTCGGTGGCACTGCTCGGCCGGATCGGCGCACTCGACCTGGTGGCGGCCGACATCGACCCCGATGCCGTGAGCGTCGCGGCGGAGAACATCGGTGACCGCGGCATCGTCGTCGAGGGGGACCTCTTCGAGCCGCTCCCGGACCGGTTCCGCGGCGTGGTCGACGTCGTCGCCGTGAACGCGCCGTACGTGCCGACGGCCTCGATCACCATGATGCCCACCGAGGCGCGCGACCACGAACACCGGGTCGCGCTCGACGGCGGCCCGGACGGGCTGGACCTCCACCGTCGCATCGCCGCCGGTGCGGCGGAGTGGTTGCGCCCGGGCGGCTCCGTCGTCATCGAGGTGTCCGCGGCGCAGGCTGCTGCGTCAGCCGCGGCGTTCGCGTCGTCCGGCTTCGTGACCTCGATCGAGTCCGACGACGACGTCGACGGCACCTGCGTGGTCGCGACCCGCCCGTCCTGACCACGTCGAGCGGCCGATGGTCGTTGCACCACCGTGGGCGCTCCGTCGGTCAGGAGGCGCGCACCTCGACGGTGTGCCACCCCGATGCCCCGTTCGGCGCGGGTGGCCGCTCGACACTCGTCTGCACCTCGCCGTCGGCGCTCACGGCACGCGCCTGGATGCGGTGCGATCCCTTCGTCGGGGTCCACCGGTACACCCACTGCCGCCAGGTGTCGGCGGACACCGAGTCGGCGAGCGTGGCGTCCTGCCACGAGCCGTCCCCGACCCGGACCTGCACGCCCTTGACCCCGGTGTGCGGCTGCCACGCGACACCGGCGATGGCGACCTCGGACCCGGCCTGCACCGTCGAACCCGCGCGTGGGGTGTCGATCCGCGACTCCAGCTTGACCGGCCCGCGTTCGGACCAGCCGCGGGGCGTCCAGTAGCCCTCGGCGTCGGCGAACCGCGTCACCTCGAGCTCGGTCACCCACTTCGTCGCCGACACGTACCCGAACAGGCCGGGGACGACCATCCGGACCGGGAACCCGTGCTCGGGCGGCAGTGGTTCGCCGTTCATCCCGACGGCCAGCAGCGCAGCGGTCCCGGGGTCCTGCAGCACGTCGAGGGGCGTCCCCGCCGAGAAGCCGTCGACGCTGCGGGACAGCACCATGTCGGCCCCGGCATGCGGCGCGGCCCGTTCGAGCAGGAGCCGGATCGGGTAGCCGAGCCAGAGCGCGTTGCCGATGAGGTCGCCACCGACCTCGTTCGAGACGCAGCTCAGCGTGGCGTGGTGCTCCTCGAGCGGCAGCGCGAGGAGGTCGTCCCAGGTGAGCTCGACCTCGTGGTCGACGGCGCCGTGGATGCGGAGCCGCCAGTCGGCGGTGTCGACCGAGGGCACGCGGAGTGCGGTGTCGATCCGGTAGAAGTCGGCGTTCGGCGTGACGTAGGGGGTGATGCCGGCGACGTCGAGCGAGGCGCCGCTCGGGACGGACGGGGCAGCGTTCGACGGAGCCGGCAGCCGGATCGCCCGTCGAGCGGCGGCGGTGGCCTGCATCGCCGACGACCCGAGTCGCGATGCGGTGCCCACCACGACGGCGACCGCGGCGGCGGTGATGCCCCAGGCCAGGAACGCACGCCGTTCGGTGGAGGCCGGGCGCGGGGTCGCGGAGGGGACGGCGACCGCGGCCTCCCACCGACGGAGGCGCTGCGCCAGCACCCGGAGGACGATGACCGCTGCGGCGACGCCCAGGACGGACGGTGCGCCGTCGAACGTCCCGCTGCCGGACCGTGTGCTGACGGCGATGAGGGACAGGACGCCCCCGACGGCGAACACCAGCGCGCCGAACGGCGGCCGTGCCCGCTCGAGGATGCCGGCGGCGGCACTGACGACGGCGACGATGACGCCCATCAGCGCGAAGAGCGCGACCTTGTCCTCGGTGCCGAAGAGCGACACCATCAGGTCCTTCGCGCCGCGCGGCGCCAGGTCGATGACGGCGGAGCCGACGGCGACGAGCGGACTGCCGGCACCGCCGAGCAGCAGCGCACCGAGCTCGGCGGCGGCGAAGAACGCCGCTGCGGCGACGAGTCCGACGCCGGCGGCGAACCACCGCGCCGACGGCAGGACCTCCGGACGCGCCGTGGTCGTCGGGGCGGTCTCCTGGTCAGTGGTCACGGCCTGAGCGTAGGTCTCCGGTGCCGCGTGCGGGCTGACAACCGGGCAACCTGTGGACGGCGGACCCGGTTCGACGGCCGTTCACCGGGCAGCGCCAGCCGATGAGCGGTGGGCCGTGCGAGGATCGGGGTGTGCTGAGGCGTCCCGATCGTGTTCCGCGCCCCGGCCGTGCCCGACGGCAGGAGCGCCGACCGATGTCGCCCGCTCGGCGGCTCGCCACCCTCCGATGGGTCATCGTCGGCGTCTGGGCGGCGCTGCTCACCGCGCGGATCATCGTCGTCGCGTTGTCGCCGGACGCAGACCTGACGTACTTCGGGGTCGCCGAGGTCGCCGCCATCGGGCTGGGCGTCGCGGTCATCGTCGTCGCGGTCATCCGGGGGCACTCGTCGCGTCGCCGCCGTGAGGACGAGGCACTCGCCCTGGCGATCCGGCGCATCGACCCGACGGTGTGGCTGGTCCCCGCGGTGCCGACCGCAGAACTCTGTGCCTCGATCGCGACCGTCCGACCCGAGGTGTTGCTCGGCCAGCGCGTGACGTGGGCGTTCGGAGCCACCGAGGCATCCCTGTGGGAACTCGAGGATCGTCGGGCCACTCGCCTGCTCGTGGTCCGGTGGAGTCGCATGGTGCACGTCGGGCTCGAGGACGTGCACGGCGACGGCCGTTCGTGGGCCGTGGCCATGCACTACGTGCGCCCGGACGACTCGGCGGCCGTGGCGACCTTCTTCGTGCGCGCTGCTCCGGGCTCGCGGCGGATGCTCGGCCGCGGCCCCCGACTCGAGCGGTTGGTCGCCGACCTGGCCCGCGAACGCATCGTCGCCTGACGACGCCGAGCCCCCGGACCACGAGCCCCCGGACGACGAG
>NZ_MJGN01000023.1:46899-72595 GCF_001865065.1 Curtobacterium sp. MCBA15_008
CGACGAGCCCCCGGACGACGGAAGGCCCCGCCGTCCGGCGGGGCCTTCCGAGTCGGGGCGGGCAGGTCAGTGCGTCGACGGTTCCTGCTCGACCTCGCGACGATCGTCGTCGGACCACAGGGTGTGGAAGGTGCCGTCCTTGTCGATGCGCTGGTACGTGTGCGCGCCGAAGAAGTCCCGCTGCCCCTGGATGAGCGCCGCGGGCAGCCGGTCGGACGCGAGCGAGTCGAAGTACGACAGCGCCGACGAGAAGCCCGGGGCGGGGACGCCCGACGCGGCCGCGATCCCGACGATGCGACGCCAGGCGGCTTCACCCTCGGCGACGGCGTTCGCGAAGTACGGGTCCACCAGCAGCGACTCGAGCGAGGAGTTCTCGTCGTACGCCTCGACGATGCGGTTCAGGAACTGCGCGCGGATGATGCAGCCGCCGCGCCAGATCTTCGCGACGTTGCCGAGGTCGATGTCCCAGCCGTACTCCTTGGCCCCGGCGATGATCAGGTCGAAGCCCTGCGCGTACGCGACGACCTTCGACGCGTAGAGCGCGGCACGGACGTCGTCGGCGAACGTGTCCGGCACCTCGGTGATCGACGGCCGGTCCTTGACGGACTTCTGCACCGCCGCGCGCTGGGTCGGCTTCGACGACACCGCGCGGGCGAACACCGCTTCACCGATGCCGGACACCGGGATCCCGAGTCCGACCGCGTTCTGCACGGTCCACACGCCGGTACCCTTCGACCCGGCCTCGTCGCGGATGACGTCGACCAGGGGCTTGCCGGTCTCGGCGTCGGTCTGCTTGAGGATCTCGCCGGTGATCTCGATCAGGTAGGACTCGAGGTCGCCCTTGTTCCACTCGTCGAACACCTGCACCAGGTCCTCGACGGTGAAGCCACCGACGCGGCGGAGCAGGTCGTAGGACTCCGCGATGAGCTGCATGTCGGCGTACTCGATGCCGTTGTGGACCATCTTCACGAAGTGCCCGGCGCCGTCGGTGCCGATGTGCGTCACGCAGGGCTCACCCTCGGCGACGGCGGCGATCGACTTCAGGATCGGCCCGAGGGTCTCCCAGGCCTCCTTCGAGCCGCCAGGCATGATCGACGGGCCCTTCAACGCGCCCTCTTCACCGCCGGAGATGCCGGTACCGACGAAGTTGAGGCCCTTCTCGCGCAGGTCGTGCTCACGGCGGATGGTGTCGTGGAAGTTCGCGTTGCCACCGTCGACGATGATGTCGCCGGGCTCGAACTTCTCGGCGAGCTGCGAGATCACCGCGTCGGTGCCCTTGCCGGCCTGCACCATGATGATCGCCGTGCGGGGCTTCGAGAGCGAGGCCACGAAGTCGTCGATGTCCTCGGACGCGATGAAGCCGGCGTCGCCGTGCTCCTGCATGAGTTCCTCGGTGCGGGCGTAGGTGCGGTTGTAGACCGCGACCGTGTTGCCCTCCCGCGAGGCGAGGTTCCGTGCGAGGTTCGAGCCCATGACTGCCAGGCCCACCACCCCGATGTTCGCTTGACCGTTGCTGTCTGCCACGTTGGTCTCCTTCGTCCGGACGTCTGGACCTCAACCTACGGTCGGCGGCCTGGGACCGCACGGCTGTTACGGCAACTGTGGATCACTGTTCACGGCATCAATACTGTGGAGGGATGACCGAGAGCGTTGTCCTCCCGCCCGTGCTCGTGATGGGGGTCTCGGGCTCCGGCAAGTCCACGATCGGCCGCACCCTCGCCGATGCGCTCGCTGCGCAGGGCGAGCCGTGCGTGTTCGTGGACGCCGACGACCTGCACCCGGCCGCGAACAAGGAGAAGATGCGGCAGGGGGTCCCGCTGACCGACGAGGACCGCTGGCCCTGGCTGGACGCCTGCGCCGACCGGATCGCCGAGGTCGAGGCGTCCGGCAGCCGTTGCGTGATGGCCAACTCCGCGCTCAAGCGCGTCTACCGCGATCGTCTCCGTGCCAGTGCGCCCGGGCTCGTGATCGCGTTCCTCGACGGCTCGCGCGAGCTGATCGCCGAGCGGCAGTCGCACCGGCACCACGAGTACATGCCGACGTCGCTGCTCGACTCCCAGTTCGCCACCCTCGAGCGTCCGCAGCCGGACGAGGCCGCCGTCGCCGTGTCGATCGACGGGTCGGTCGACGACACGGTGGCGACGATCCTCGCCGCACTGTCGGTCACTTCCGGCTGAGCTCGGACAACCGCGAGCGGTACTCGTCGGCGTCGATGTCGCCCCGGGCGAACCGGTCGGCGAGGACGGACCGCGCGTCTGACCGCGCTCGCCAGCTGCCCCGGCGGAGCACCCCGAAGACGACGAAGACGACCAGGAACGCGAAGAAGAAGAACGCGGGGAAGACGAAGAACGGGAACCCGCCGCCGTGCCAGTACGGCGCGGTCGCTGCGATGGTGGTGAGCATGGGGACCTCCTGAGGTCGGTTTCGGTGCCGCTGTCGCGACCCCTCCAGCGTCGGGCCTGGAGGCGCGGCGCGCGTCCGTCACGGAGCCCCACTCCCGCCTGCTCCCGAGGTCGTAGAGCGGCGCCTCCTCCACAGGCGGGTACTCCCGGGGGAGTAGTCCACAGGTCGTGCTGCCGCCCGATGACCGAGCTGGTCGGCGACCCTAGGCTCGCTGCATGGACACCGCACCGATCGTCGCCGACCCGGCGCCGGACGACGCCCGCCTCGGCGGTCGTCGCCGCTTCGCACGGGTCGGCCGCATGCTGCCGGTCGCGGTGGTGCAGATCGTCGGGACCGTCCTCGCCTCCCGCTTCGCGACCGGTGCCGGAACCGGCGACGGCACGGTCGTCGGCGGTCCGCCGTGGGCACGACACGCGTTCGCGTCGGGCGGGGGCGCCGACGTCGTCCAGCTCGGTCCCCTCGCGATCACGTTGCTCGTCGCCGGCGTGGTGGTCCTGCCCTGGCGGTGGCGGTGGCCCCGAGGGGTGCTCCTCGTCACGCTCGCCACGACCATCGGCTTCGCCCTGGTCGTGAGCCCACGGGGTCCCTTCGTGGCCGCGCTCACGATGGCGATGGCGAACGCCTGGCTCCGGGGACACCGGACGTGGGTCGCAACGGCGGCCGGTCTGAGCATCGCCGTGCTGCCGACGGCCGACACGGTCCTCGGTCGCTCGTCCGTCCTCGACCTCAGCGTGGTGCTGCTCTGCATCGCCTGGGTCACCGTGACCATCGCGGTCTCCGAACTCGTCCGCGTCCGCCTCGAGCGCGTCGCCGAGCGCCGACGGCAGCGAGCCGAGGCCGGACGTCGTCGGGCGGCGGACGAACGCGTCCGCATCGCACGGGAACTCCACGACTCGGTGGCGCACAGCATGTCCCTCATCAACCTGCAGGCCGGGGTCGCGCTGCACCTCGGGGCGGACCTGCCGGACCAGACGCGGCAGTCGTTGGCCGACATCCGTGACTCCAGCCGTGCAGCCCTCGTCGAGCTCCGGACCATCCTCGGGGTCCTCCGGGCGGTGGACGCACCGGCGGACCGCGCCGACACCCGCACGGGCGACGGTCCGGCCGAACGGAACCCGGCACCCGGCCTCGAGCGGCTGGCCGACCTGGTCGAGCGCGCCCGGGCCGCCGGCGTCGACATCGGGCTGTCCGTGTCCGGCGATCCCGGCACGGCCGGAGGCGTCACGGACCGGAACGCCTTCCGCATCGTGCAGGAGTCGGTGACGAACGTGATGAAGCACGCTCCCGGGCACCGTGCCGACGTCTCCGTGTCGATCGGCCCGGACGTCGTCGACCTGCTCGTCGAGGACCGTCCCGTGCACGCGCACGGCGAGCCCGCGGCCGGCGTGCGCCCGGACGGCGAGCCCCCGGCCGGCGTGCACCCGGACGGCGACCAGTCACCGACCGGAGTCGTCCTCAGTGCGACCGGCAACGGCCTCATCGGCATGCGCGAGCGCGCGATCGCCACCGGCGGCGAACTCCGGGCCGGACCGACCACGAACGGCGGATGGCGCGTGTCGGCCAGGCTGCCGGTCATCACCGCAGACCCAGAGGCCCAGCCGTGACCGACCACCGCGAACACCCCGACGCCGCACAGCCGATCCGGGTCCTCCTCGTCGACGACCAGGTGCTCGTCCGCGCGGGGCTCCGCGCCCTCGTCGACGCCGAGCCGGGCATGACGGTCGTGGGAGAAGCCGGCGACGGTGACGCCGCCGTCGAGTCCGCACGAGCCGAACACCCGGACGTCGTGCTCATGGACATCCGGATGCCCGGCACCGACGGGCTGACCGCCACCCAGCGCATCTCGGCCGACCCGTCCCTGGCAGACGTCCACGTGGTGATCCTCACCACCTTCGAGGAGGACGACTACGTCTTCGAGGCGATCCGCGGCGGGGCGGCCGGCTTCCTCGTGAAGGACACCGAGCCGGCCGAACTCCTGCGGGCGATCCGGACGGTGGTCGCCGGGGACTCGCTGCTCTCACCCCGGGCGACCCGCTCCCTCGTCGAGGCGTACGCAACGCACGCGAAGCCGGCGTCACTCGCACCCGGCCTCGACGTCCTCACCGACCGGGAACGCCAGGTGATGCAGCTCGTCGCGGTCGGCCTCACGAACGCCGAGATCGCCGAGCGCCTCTTCGTCAGCCCGATGACGACGAAGACCCACGTCTCCCGCGCGATGATCAAGCTCGGCGCCCGCGACCGCGCGCAGCTCGTGGTCTTCGCCTACGAGACCGGCCTCGTCACCCCCGGTTGGCAGCCGTGACGCTCCTCGAGCGCCCCCTCGGTATCACGCCTGATACCATCCCGGTCATGGCCATGACTCTCCGACTCGACGACGACGAGACCAACGCGCTCCGGAAGCGCGCCGAGCACGAGGAGCGTTCCATGCAGGAGATCGCCCGGATCGCGATCCGTGAGTACATCGAGCACCACAGTCGCACCGACCTCATCGACGGGATCCTCGATCGTGAGCTTCCCCGGTACGCCGAAGCCCTGGAACGCCTCGGCCGGTGATCCACCTCACCATCGACGAGGCGCTCCACATCGCCCGCCGGACGCTCGGCGACGGTGTCGCCCTCCGCGACGTCGGACTGCTCGAGGCCGCCGTGGCCCGGCCGGCTGCGTCGGTCGGCGGGCGTGACGTGTACCCGACCCTCGTCGAGAAGGCCGCGGCCCTGGTGCACTCGGTCGTCCGCAACCACGCGCTGGTCGACGGCGACAAGCGACTCGGTCTGATGCTGCTGATCGTGTTCCTCGGCGTCAACGGCCGGCGGCTCACCGCCAGCGACGACCAGGCGCACGACTTCATCGTCCTGATCGCCGACGGTCGGCTCGACGCGGTGGACGACATCGCCGAGGCGCTCGGGCACCTCCTCGAACCGACCTGACGCGACTGACGGGGACCGACCGCGGCCGACCGCGACCGACGGCAATGGACGGCGATGGTCGGCAACGGACGGCAACGGTCGCCCAGCGTCCGGATGCGGAGTTGCATGGGCCCATGTCGTTCACCGGATTCGGCGTCGTCGCCGGAGCAGAACTGACCGAACCCGCTCGCCGAGCAGGCGCCGCCCACGTCGAGCCCGCGATCGCCGGCAACCTCGTCGTCCGCGACGGCGGGGGATGGGCGCTCGCCGACTCGTACGTCGGTGAACGCTTCCCGTCGTTCGCGGTCCTCGTCCCCGGCGACCTCCCGCTGCTGACCGCCGACCGCGGTGCCGTCGGCGACTACTTCGCCGAGGTCCTGCCGATCGTCCACTCCGTCGCAGACCCCGGAGCGACGATCGTGTTCGGTTCCGGAACCGCCCGGACCGCTCCGCACGACATGCCGCGGCCCGAGGCGCACCGGCGCTTCGCCGAGGTCGTCCGCGCCGCACTTGAAACCGCCGCCGAGCACGACCTCCGGATCGTCGTCGAACCCCTGAGCCGGACGGAGACGAACCTGCTGCACACCGTCGCCGAGACGGTCGGGTTCCTCGACGAGTGGGGCCTCGCCGGTGTCGGCGTGGTCGCCGACCTCTTCCACCTCCGCAACGAAGCCGAGCCGCTCGAGGTCGTCCGCCGGCACGGGGACCGCATCGGGCACGTGCACCTCAGCGACCCGGAACGACGGCCTCCCGGAACCGTCGACGACGTGTGGCGGACGTTCCTCGACGCGGTCCACGACGGCGGGTACCGCGGTGCGGTCTCGCTCGAGTGCCGTTGGTCGCCGGACCCCGACGAGGCCGAGGCGGAGATGCGCGACGCGCTCGGTCGCGTCCGCGCCGCACAGCCGACGGCCACTTGACGCGGGCGCTCCGGACGACGAGCCCTCAGAGCTTGAACGTCGCCTTCGGGATGTCCGACACGATGCGCCGGGCGGTGCGGACCGCGTCCTCCTCGGAGATCTGGTGCGTGACCACGAGCGACGCCAGGTACGCCGCGTCCGCCCGTCGCGCCATGTCGTGCCGCGCGGGGATGGAGCAGTACGCCCGGGTGTCGTCGATGAACCCGGAGGTCTTCGTGAACGATGCCGAGTCGGTGATCGCGGAGCGGTAGCGTCCGATCGCCGCCGGGGTGTCGATGAACCACCACGGCGCTCCGGCGTACACGGCGGGGTAGAAGCCGGCGAGCGGCCCGATCTCGCGCGAGAACACGGTCTCGTCGACGGTGAAGAGCACGAGGTGGAAGCCCGGTGCGGTGCCGAACGACTCGAGCAGCGGGCGGAGCGGCTCCGTGAAGGACCCGACGGCGGGCAGGTCGTGCCCGGTGTCCGGCCCGAAGCGTTCGAGCGTCGGCCCGTGGTGGTTCCGGAGCACGCCGGGGTGCAGCTGCATGACGAGGCCGTCCTCGACGCTCATCTCGGCCCAGCGGTAGAGCATGTCGTGCCGGTACGCGGTGGCGTCGGCCGTCGAGACGTCCCCGCGGAGCGCCGCCGCGTGGATGCGCTCGCGCTCGGTGGCGGACAGGGGCATGGACCCGGCGTCGAGCACCCCGGTGTCCGTGGCGGTGGCGCCGTGCTGGATGAAGTACTGGCGACGTGCGCGGAGTGCTGCCAACAGCCCTGCGTGGGTGCCCGTGTCGATGCCGGCGGCTTCGCCGACGGACGCGACCACGGGCCTCCAGTCCGGCCGCGACGGGTCGAAGACGGCGTCCGCGCGGAAGGTGGGGACCACCCGGCCGGTGAAGGTGGGGTCGGCGGCCAGCCGCGCGTGCGCGGCGAGGTCGGCGTCGGGGGCGTCCGTGGTCGCCAGGACCTCGATGCCGAAGGCGTCGAACAGGGCGCGCGGCCGCATCTGCGGCTGCTGCAGCAGGGCGGCGATGTGGTCGTACTGCGCGTCCGCGTTCGCGGCCGACGGCTGCTCCGTCAGCCCGAAGACGTCGTGCAGCTCCGTCTCGAACCAGTAGCGGACGGGGGTGGCGAGGAAGTCGTCCCAGTGCTCGGCCAGGTTCCGCCAGACGGCGCGGCCTGGAGGCGCGGGATGGGTTCCGGACAGGTCGGCGCGTCCCAGCGCCTCCAGTCCGACGCCGTTGGCGTGCAGGAGCCGCAGGACGTAGTGGTCCGGCGTGATGAGCAGCGAGGCCGGGTCGGCGAACGGCTGGTCGTCGGCGATGAGGGCCGCGTCGACGTGCCCGTGGGGGGAGATGATCGGCGCGTCCGCGACGGCGTCGTAGACGGTGCGCGCGACGGCGCGCGCTCCCGGTTCGGCGGCGAAGAGCCGGTCCGGGTGCGGCGCGAGCGGGGTGGCGGTGCTGGTGCGGGTCATCGTCGACTCCTTCAGGACGGACGGTGGTGCGAGGCCGGCGCGGGGCCGGTCGACTCGCGGACGGTGAGGTGCGTGGGCAGGGCGACCGCGCCGCTCATGTGCTCGCCGGGCAGCTCGTCGGCCGGGATCGCGCCGAGGCGCCCGAGGAGCATCCGGATCGCCACGCGACCGGCCCGTTCGATGGGGGAGGTCATGGTGGTGAGCGGTGGGTTGCAGAAGTCGGCGCCGAAGATGTCGTCGCAGCCGACGATGCTCATGTCCTCGGGGACGCGGACCCCGCGCTCCCGGAGCCGGGCGAGCATGCCGATCGCGATGAGGTCGTTGAACGCGATGCACGCGGTCGCGCCGGCGTGCACGGCGGCGTCGGCGGCCGCGGCACCGGAGTCGACGAAGGGGGCGTGCGGGCCCACGCGGGCGACGCGGACGTCCAGGCGCTTGGCGACCCGGACGAGGGCCCGCCAGCGGCGCTCGTTCGACCACGAGCTGTCGGGCCCGGCGATGTAGAGGACGTCGCGGTGGCCGAGCGAGACGAGGTGCTGGACGGCCTGTTCGACGCCGCCGGGGGTGTCGATGAGGACGGAGGGCACCCCGGCGGGCCGGCGGTTGACGACCACGAGCGGGGTGCGTTCGGCGAACCGGGCGATCTGCGCGTCGGAGAGGCGGGACGCGGTGAGGACCGCACCGTCGGCCTTCCCGGCGATGGCGCTCAGGGCGGCCATCTCGGCGTCGGCGGACTCCTCGGTGTCGACGAGCAGCTGCGTCCACCCGGCTCCGGCGAGCTGGTGCTGCGTGCCGCGGATGACGTCGAAGTAGAAGGGGTTCGTGATGTCGGACACGAGCACGGCGACCGCCCGGGTACGACCGGACGTGAGCGCTCGGGCCTGCGAGTTCGGGACGTAGCCGAGTTCGCGGGCGGCCTGCTGGATGCGCTGCTGTGTGGCGTGGTTCACCCGGTCGGGCAGCGAGAGCGCTCGGGACACGGTGGACGGGGCGACGCCGGTCGCGTCGGCGACGTCCCGGATGGTCACCCGTCGGGACGCGTCCGTGGCGGGGCCGGGGCTCGTGCCCGCCACGGACGCGTCCGAGACGGGGCCGGTGCCCGTCGCCGTGCCGTCGGCGGTGACGTCGGTGTCTGTGCTGCTCACGAAGCCGAACGTAGGCCGGTCTGGCAACAAGTGGCAACCGGTTGCCGGATGTTGCCAAGCGGGGAACAGTGGTCACCACGCCGGGGGCAGGACCACCCGGCACCCGGGCGGCAGCGTCGCTCCCGGGTGGAGGTCTCGAGGAGGAAACCCCCGCATGAGCACAGGAAGACTCAGGAAACGCACCCTGGTCGGTGCCGTGGCCGTGGTCGCCCTCGCCGCGCTGTCCCTGCAGGGATGCGCCGTGGTGAACGGCAGCGGCGACGACCCGAACACCCTCCGCGTCATGATGGGCGCGGACACCACGTACCCCAAGGAACGCAAGCAGTGGCAGCAGGACACCGCCGCCGAGTTCAAGCGCACCACCGGGGCCGACATCCAGTGGGAGACCTACTCCTCCGCGCAGGAGGAACTGACCGCGATCCAGACGAGCGTCATCTCGGGGCAGGGCCCCGACGTCTACGCGATCGGCACCACCTTCACCCCGACCGCGTACGCCACCGGCGCCTTCGTCGAGATGGGGAAGAAGGAGTGGAAGGCCATCGGCGGGAAGGACCAGTTCGACCCGGCGTCGTTCGGCATCTCCGGCCCGAGCGCCTCGAAGCAGATCGGGATCCCGTTCGCCAGCCGTCCGTTCGTGATGGCGGTCAACAAGGACCTGCTCGCCCAGGCCGGCATCGACGAGATGCCGACCACCTGGGACCAGCTCACCGCGGACGCGAAGGCGACCACCGGTGACGGCCACCACGGCATGGCCGTCGCGTACGCCGACGGCTTCGACCCGTGGAAGTTCGTCTGGGGCATGGCGCAGAACGCCGGCAACACGATCGTGTCCGGCAACGGCAAGGCCGAGATCGACTCGGACGCCGTCGCGAACGCCTACCGCACCTACTTCGACTGGGTGACGAAGGACGGCGTCGTCGACAAGGCCGCGATCGGCTGGAACAACGCCCAGGCCCTCGCGCAGTTCACCGACGGCAAGGCCGCCTTCTTCCCGATGACCACGACCACCGCGATCAACTCGTTCAAGAACACGAAGGTCGACGGCAAGTACGAGTTCGCCCTGCTGCCGACGGTCCCACCGGGAGCCACGACGCGTCCCTCCGACGGCATCGAGGCCGCCAGCATCCTGTCCGGCGACAACTGGGTCGTCGCCGACTACGGCACGAAGCAGGACCTGTCGTTCGACTTCATCAAGCAGCTCAGCACGCCGAAGGCACAGCTCGAGTACTACCGCCTCTTCGGCAACCTGCCCACGAACGCCGACGCCGCAGCGGACCTCGCGGCCGACAACCCGCAGCTCAAGCCGATCATCGACGCCGGGAAGCTCTCGAAGCCGACCGCCTTCACCGGTGCATGGTCGGACATCCAGCTCTCGCTCGTGGACGTCGTCGTGCAGTCCATCCCGTCGCTGAAGAGCGGCGAGGTCACCGACGACCAACTCCGGAAGCGCCTGCAGGACGCCCAGAAGGACGCCCAGTCCACGCTCGACCGTCAGAAGAACGGAGGCCTGTGATGACCAGCACGCAGACCCGCCCCGAGCAACGCGCCGAGACGGTCCGCCCCGTCGGCAAGACCCCCCTCTACAAGCGCGAGCGGCCCCTGTGGATGCTCCTGCCCGGCGGCGTCCTCATGCTCGCCGTCATCGTGGTGCCGCTCCTGGTGGGCGTGTTCATCGCGATGCTCGACCTCGACCAGTACACGCTCCGCCAGTGGTTCAGCGCACCCTTCATCGGGTTCGCGAACTTCGCCGAGGCCTTCACCGACTCGCCCCTGCTGCACTCCATCTGGATCTCGGTGTCGCTGTCGGTGCTCGTCACCGCGGTGACCGTGCCGATCGGGGTCGCGGCCGCGATCTCCACCCAGAACCGGTTCCCCGGGCGCGGTCTCGTCCGCTCGGTCTACCTGATCCCGTACGTGCTCCCGGCCTTCGTCGTCGGCACGTTCTTCCGCACGATGCTCCAGCCGCAGGGGGTCGTGAACTCGATCCTGCACACCGACGTGCTCTGGCTGAACGGCTCGGCGTCGTACTGGGCGCTCGCCGGCGTCATGGTCTGGACGAGCTGGCCGTTCGTCTACCTGCTGTCCCTCGCCGGGCTGCAGGCCGTCGACAACGAGGTGCACGAGGCCGCCGCACTCGACGGGGTCACCTGGTGGGCGAAGCTCCGCTACATCATCTTCCCGTACCTGCGCGGCCCGCTCTCGCTCGCGATCATCATCTCGATCCTGCACAACATCAACAACTTCACGCTGCCGTTCGTCCTGTTCGGCATCCCGCTGCCGTCGAGCGTCGAGGTGATGCCCGTCCTGACGTACATCGCCAGCTTCCAGTCGTTCCGCTTCGGCCTGTCCGCCGCGATGGCGATCTGCTCGCTCGTGATCGTCGCCATCCCGCTGTTCGTCTACCTGCGGGCGGTCAAGCTCGACACCGGTGACGACGCGGGCCCCAACCGGAAGCAGCGCCGGGCCGACCGCGCGACGCTCGCCGCCACCCCGACCGTGGCCGACATCGACGGAGCACGCGCATGACCACTCCGAGCACGTCCTTCAGCACCCGCACCCGTCCCACCGCGACGCTCACCGAGAGCATCACGACCGGCGACCGCGGCCGACGCCAGAAGCGCCCCTACGACACCGACGTCACGCGGCTGCTGCCGCGCTGGCTCCTCGTCACGGTGATCGCGGTCATCATCGCGTTCATCGCCGTCCCGGTGCTCTACATCCTGTTCGGCTCGGTGAACTCCGACGTCGCGGTGGCGCGCGGCGAGTACTTCCCGTCCGAGTTCACCCTGTCCAACTACGTGGACATCTGGTCGACGGTCGCGCTCGGCGAGGGGCTCGTCAACTCGATGCTCACCGCCGGCGCCGTCGCCGTCGCGAGTGCCGCGCTCGCCGTGTCCACCGCGTACGTGCTCGTCCGCTTCCGCTTCCTCGGCCGCCTGACGATCCTCCGCGGACTCCTCGCCCTGCAGTCGATCCCCGGCACGCTCCTGCTCCTGCCCGTGTTCGTGGTGTTCTCGAACATCGCCAGCGCCACCGGCGTCCAGATCATCGGCACCCGGTGGGGGCTGTTCGTCACCTACCTGACGTTCGCGCTGCCGTTCTCGACGTGGGTGATGGTCACGTACCTCCGCGGGCTGCCGAAGGAGCTCGAGGAAGCGGCCCGCATCGACGGCGCCAGCTCGACGAAGATCCTGACGAAGATCGTCCTGCCGCTGTCGTGGCCCGGCATCGTCGTCTCCGCGATCTTCGCGTTCCTGCTCGGCTGGAACGACGTCCTGTTCTCCACGATCATGACGACCCCGAACACCCGCACGGTCGCCGTGGTCCTGCAGGTGCTCGGCACCACCCAGGAGGGCGGCGCCGTCCCGATCTACGGCCAGATGATGGCCGCCTCGATCGTCTGCGCCGTGCCGGTGGTCGCCCTCTACCTGATCTTCCAGCGCTACCTCGTCGGCGGTCTGACCGCCGGATCGGTCAAGTAGCGCGAGTTGTCCACAGATTGCCTGGAGGCGCGGTGCGGCCCCGCCACGCGCCCCAGGCTGGTCTCCATGAAGGGAATGCAATGACCCAGCCCAGTTGGGAACTCTCCGGTTTCGGTGACGAGATCGACGCCGACCCGGTCGTCCAGGTCGCGGTGCTGCAGGCGCTCGGAGCCAGCGCCATCGAGGTCCGCAGCGCCTGGGGGGTGAACGTCGTCGACCTCGACGAAGACCAGCTCGCCGGACTCCACCGCCTGTTCGAAGAGCGCGGGCAGACCGTGTCCGCCATCGCCTCGCCGATCGGCAAGGTCTCCGTCGACGAGCCCGTCGAACACGAGGTCGGACGGCTCGGCCGTGCGATCGCCGCTGCGCACGCCCTCGGCACCACGAACATCCGGATCTTCTCGTTCTACTTCGAGGGCCGGCAGCCGGAGGACGTCCGCGACGACGTCCTCGTCCGGATGCGTGCCCTGGCCGACCTCGCCGAGCGCGAGGGCGTGACCCTGCTGCACGAGAACGAGAAGGACATCTACGGCGACATCCCGTCGCGCGTGCTCGACATCGTCGAGAGCGTCGGGTCCCCGGCACTCCGCCTCGCCTGGGACAACGCGAACTACGTCCAGTGCGGCGTCCGTCCGTTCACCGACGGCTGGGCCCAGCTCGCCCCCTACGTCGACTACCTGCAGGTCAAGGACGCACTGGCCGCCGACTCGTCGGTGGTCCCCGCGGGCGAGGGCGACGGCGAGCTCGTCGAGACCCTGACCGCGCTGCGCGACGCCGGGTACTCCGGCTACGCCTCGCTCGAGCCGCACCTCAGCGACTTCACCTCCCTCGGCGGGTTCTCCGGCCCCGCGGCCTTCGGTCGCGCTGGTCGCGCCTTCCGCACCCTCACCGACCAGATCGGAGTCACCCTGCGATGACCACCCCACTGAAGTTGGCAGTCGTCGGCGCCGGCGTCATCGGCCGCCACCACGCCAAGGTCGCCGTCCACCACCCGGACCTGCAGGTCGTCGCGCTCGTCGACGCGATCCCCGCCGCGGCCACCAGCGCCGCCGACGAGATCGAGGCGATGGGCGTCGAGCGTCCGATCACCACGTCCACGATCGAAGAGGCGATCGCGCAGACCGACATCGACGTCGTCGCGATCTGCTCGCCGTCGGGCATGCACGTGCAGCTCGCCGAGGCTGCCCTGGCCGCCGGCAAGCACGTCGTCATCGAGAAGCCCCTCGACACCACGATGCCCCGGGCCCGGCAGATCGCCGCGCTCGCCGTGGCGGCACGCGACCGTGGACTCGTCACGAGCGTCATCAGCCAGCACCGCTTCGACCCGGCCTCGGCCGCCGTCGCCGCAGCCGCCCACGACGGCGGGTTCGGCACCGTGACCTCCGGCCTGGCGAGCGTCGCCTGGTACCGGTCGCAGGGCTACTACGACTCCGGCGACTGGCGCGGCACCTGGGCGCTCGACGGTGGCGGCGCGGTGATGAACCAGGGGGTGCACACCGTCGACCTGCTCGTCTGGGCACTCGGTCGCCCGGTCGAGATCTCGGCGCAGACCGGCCTGCTCGCGCACGACCGCATCGAGGTCGAGGACACCGCCGTCGCCACCGTCCGGTTCGCCGGCGGCGCACTCGGTGTCATCCACTGCACGACCGCCGCGTACCCGGGCCTCTCCGCGCGCTACGCCGTCTACGGCACCCACGGGTCCGCGATCGTCGACGACGACCGGCTCGCCTACTTCCACATCGCACCCGACGCCGCGACGCTCGAATCGGCGTCGACCACCTCGAACGCCTCGGCGGTCGCGGGCGCGGTCGACCAGAAGGACGACGTCGTCCCGCCGGAGCACGTCGTCGGCGGACCGGCCGAGCCCGACCACTTCGCCGCGGGGCATGGTCGGCAGTACACCGACATCGTGGCCGCGATCCGCGAGGGCCGTGAGCCCGGCGTGACCGTCGACGCCGCCCTCGTGTCGCTCGCCACCGTCCGCGGGCTGTACGTCAGTGCGACGCTCGGGCAGCCGGTCCGGATCGACGACGTGATCGACGGCAAGTACGACGACGTGGTGCCCGTGGTGGGCGCTGCAGCCACGTCCGACACCGCCACCGAAGGAGCCACCCGATGAAGTTCTCCGTGTTCACCGCATCCACGCCCGACTGGACCCCGTCGCAGGCCGCTTCGACGTTGGCCGAGCAGGGCTGGGACGGCGTCGAGTGGCGCGTCGTCGACGACCGCCCCGCCGACGGCGCCGAGGTGCCCGCCGGCCGGTCCTTCTGGGCCGGCAACCAGTCGACGTGGCAGTTCACCGGCATCCAGGACCAGGTCGGCGAGATCGCCCGGATCACCGACGCCGCCGGCCTCGAGTACTCCGGCATCGGCGGCTACCAGCAGGCGTCCGACCACGACGGCGTCGAGACCATGCTCCGGGTGACGAGCGAACTCGGTGCCCGGCAGGTGCGCGTGACGATGCCGAACTACCGTGCCGAGAAAGAACGCACCGGCGCGACGTACGGCGAGCTCTTCGACCGGACCCGTGCCGACCTGGAGTGGGCGGCGGACCGCGCGGCCGAGCTCGGGGTGAAGGCCCTGGTCGAGCTCCACCACATGACCATCACGCCGTCGGCCTCGGCAGCACTGCGGTTGATCGACGGGCTCGACCCGGCGCACGTCGGGGTCATCCACGACCTCGGCAACCTGGTCATCGAGGGGCAGGAGGACCACCTCGCCGCGTTCGAGCTGCTCGGCCCGTACCTCGCCCACGCCCACGTCAAGAACGCCCGGTGGGTCGACACCGGGGACACCCGGGCCGACGGCAGCACGATCTGGGTGAACGAGTGGGCACCGCTCCGCACCGGCCAGGCCTCGGTCGCCGAGTACCTCGACGCGCTCCGGCAGGTCGGGTACGACGGCTGGGTCACCATCGAGGACTTCTCGATGGACCTCCCGCTCGAGGCCCGGACCGCCGACAACCTCGCCTACCTGCGCTCCCTCGTACCGGTGTCGGCATGACCGATCGCCGTCCGGGCATCGCGCACCTCGGGGTGGGGGCGTTCGCACGCGCCCACCTCGCCTGGTACACGCAGCGCGCGGGGGAGTGGGGCATCACCGCGTTCACGGGGCGTTCCCCCCGCACCGCGGACGCGCTGGTCGCGCAGGACTGCCGGTACACGCTCGTCACCCGTGCGGCGTCGGGTGACACCGCCGAGGTGATCGACGCGATCGTGGCGGCGCACCCGGGCAGCGACGACACGGCCTGGAGGCGCGTGGTCGCGTCCCCGGAGACGACCATCGTCACGCTGACGGTCACCGAACAGGGCTACCGGGCCGGCTCCGACGTGCCGGCCCGCCTGGTCGCGGGGCTCGACGCCCGCCGTGCCGCCGGTGCCGGGCGCATCGCGCTCGTCAGCCTCGACAACCTCACGCACAACGGGGTCGTCCTCCGTGATGCGGTGACGTCGGCGGTGTCGGACCCCGCGTTGCAGGCCTGGATCGACGAGCACGTGACGTTCCCGTCGTCGATGGTGGACCGGATCACGCCCGCCACGACCGACGCCGACGTGGCGGACCTCGCCGCGCTGCCCGGTGCGCTCGACGGTGACCGGGTGCCCGTGGTCACCGAGCCGTTCGCCGAGTGGGTCCTCGAGGACGCCTTCGACGGCGTCGAGCGGCCGGCGTGGGAGACCGCCGGCGTCCGCGTCGTCGACGACGTCACGCCGTACGAGCAGCGGAAGCTCTGGCTGCTGAACGGATCGCACTCGCTCCTCGCCTACCTCGGGCTGCACCGCGGCCACGAGACCGTCGCCGAGGCCATGGCGGACCCGGTCTGCCGCGCTGCCGTCGACGCCCTCTGGGACGAGGCCGCGGCCGAACTCCCGCTGCCCGCCGACGAGGTCACGGCCGCCCGCGCGGCCCTCGTCGAGCGCTTCGCGAACCCGCGCATCCGGCACACCCTGCGCCAGATCGCGTCGGGCGGTTCCGAGAAGCTCCCCGTCCGGGTCGTCGACGTGCTGCGGCGCCGACTCGAGCGCGACTCGTCCGCCGGCGTCGGCCCGGGGGCCGCGACGGCGATCGCGGCGTGGTGGCTCCACGTCACGACGCAGCCGGACCTCGTGGACGACCCCGGGGCACCAGGGCCAGACTCGGACGTGCACGACGTCCTGGCCGTCATCGCCCCCGACCTCGACACCACCCCCGTGGTCGCGGCCGTCACCGCCGCGGCCGACCGCATCCGACCCGCTGCGGCAGCAGCCCGCGGCGCTGCCGACGAAGGAGTCCACGCATGACCGACACCAGCACCACGAACCCGGCCGCTCCCGTGCCCGGAGCCACCGACGGCGGGTCGGCCACCGACCCGACCGCCGGGCGACCGGACACCTGGGCCTCGGCGGACCGCGGGCAGCTGATCGACCGTGCCGAGGTCATCGTCACCAGCCCGAACCGCAACTTCGTGACGCTGAAGCTCACGACGGCCGACGGCGTCACCGGTCTCGGCGACGCCACGCTCAACGGCCGCGAACTGGCCGTGGCGGCCTACCTGACCGAGCACGTCGTGCCGCTGCTCGTCGGGCGTGACGCCAGCCGGATCGAGGACGCCTGGCAGTTCCTGTACCGCTCGTCGTACTGGCGCCGGGGTCCGGTCACGATGGCCGCGATCGCCGCCGTCGACATGGCCCTCTGGGACATCAAGGGCAAGGTCGCCGGGATGCCCGTGTACCAGCTGCTCGGCGGCGCCTCCCGCACCGGGCTGATGGCGTACGGACACGCGTCGGGCAAGGAACTGCCGGAGCTCTTCGACTCCATCCGCGAGCACCAGTCCGAGGGCTACCGCTCGATCCGCGTGCAGACGGGCGTTCCCGGCCTCGAGTCGATCTACGGCATCGCGTCGAACAAGACCACCGAGGGCAACAGCGGCGTCCGCTACGACTTCGAGCCGGCGCAGCGCGGCGCCTTCCCGGCGATGGAGGACTGGGACACCCGGGCGTACATGCGCCACCTCCCCACCGTGTTCGAGGCGGTCCGGAACGAGTTCGGGCCGGAACTGCCGCTGCTGCACGACGGCCACCACCGGATGACCCCGCTGCAGGCCGCGAAGCTCGGCAAGTCGCTCGAGCCGTACGACCTGTTCTGGCTCGAGGACTGCACCCCGGCCGAGAACCAGGAGGCCCTGCGGCTCGTCCGGCAGCACACCACGACGCCGCTCGCGATCGGCGAGGTCTTCAACACGATCTGGGACTTCAAGGACATCATCCGCGACCAGCTCATCGACTACGTCCGCGGCGCGGTCACGCACATGGGTGGCATCTCCCCGCTGAAGAAGACGATGGACTACGCGGCGATGTACCAGATCAAGTCCGGGTTCCACGGGCCGACCGACATCTCGCCGGTGGGACTCGCGGCGCAGATGCACCTCGGGCTGGCGATCCACAACTTCGGCATCCAGGAGTACATGCAGCACGGGCCGAAGACGAACCAGGTCTTCCACCAGACCTTCACGTTCACCGACGGCTACCTGCACCCGGGCGAGGAGCCCGGTCTCGGGGTCAGCCTCGACGTCGACGAGGCGGGGAAGTACCCGTACGAGCAGGCGTACCTGCCGTTCAACCGGCTCGCCGACGGCACCGTCCACGACTGGTAGCGGGCAAGCTGGGCGGCATGGGGTTCGCGGACGTGGCGAGGGAACTGCTCCTCGTCGCGCCCGCGGACTTCGTGGCGGAACGGACCGCGCGGCAGCGTGCCACACGGAAGGACGACCGCGAGCTCGCGTCGGCGATCGGTGGCCTCCGGAAACCAGCACCGGCGGCGTGGGTGGTCGACCTGCTCGCCCACGAGGGCGCGCTCGACGAAGCGGTCGACCTCGGACCGGCGATCCGCGCGGCCCAGGCGGACGCCGACCCCGCCGAGATCCGGCGGCTCCGGAAGCAGCGAGCGGGTGTGGTCGACGCCCTCGCCCAGGCCGGCGCCGACCTCGCCTCTGATGCCGGGCACCCGCTGACCCCGGCCGTGCTCGACCAGGTCCGCGCCACGATCGAGGCCGCGATGGCCGACCCCCACGCCGGTGCCGCCGTCCGGTCCGGCTTGCTCGTCCGGCCGCTCGAGAGCGCCGGGTTCGACGACGTCGACCTCGACGGTGCGCTCGCGGATCCGGATGCCGTCCCCGACGCCTGGTCCGGCAGCGATGCCCCACCCATCCCCATCGAGGAGGGGCGACGCGCGCGGAAGGCGAGTCGCGCCTCCCGGCAGACAGCACCGGAGCCGCAGCCGGAGCCGCAGCCGGAACCGGAGCCGGTGCCGGCGCAGAAGCGACCGTCCCGCGCCGCGCCGACACGGGAACCGAAGACCGACCCGGCCGCTGCCCGTCGTGCCGCCCGCGACGCCGAGACCGCCGCGAGGGCGGAGTCCCGCGACGCCGACGCCGCGCTCGACGCGGCGGCGGACGCACTCGAGACCGCCGAGGAGCGCCGGGCCGACCTCGAACGGCAGCTCGCCGACGCGACCGCCGAGGTCGAGCGCCTCGAGCGAGCCCGCGACGACGCCGAGTCGGCGAGCGACCGCGCCCGGGACCTCCTGGCGGCTGCGCAGCGCCACCGACGCGACGTCGGCCGCTGAGCGGGCTGACCCGTGCCGAGCCGGGTCAGCCCGGGACGGCTTCGAGGACCCCGTCGCGTTCGCGGAGCACGCCGTCCTTCGGGATCCACACCTGCAGTTCGTCGACGGTGAAGTGCTCCAGGTCCTTCCGGTGCGTCGCCAGGAACGAGGCGATCCCGGGCTTCATCGGGAACCGCGGGTCCACCCCCTGCACCACGGCGGTGACGTCGTCGGCGTCCGGCTCCCAGGTGCCGCGCTGGAAGAAGTACGGCCGCCACGCGACCAGGTTGTACCCGCTGAACAGGATGGTGCCGTCGTCGACGCCCCGGGCGCGCAGCTCGGCGTCGAGCCGGGCGACCCCTGCCGGACGCGCCTGCGCCACCGCGACGCCGAGCCGGACCACCGGCACGACGGCGAGGGCGAGGACGACGCAGACCGCGGCGATCCGCAGCACCTGCTGTCGGCGGCTGACGAGTCCGGGCGGCCAGCCGGCACGTCCGAGGCCGATGCCGGCGAGGGCGATGAGGAGCGGCATCCACGCGTAGTAGTAGTGCGCGAGTGCGACGTCCGACGCGGTCAGGAAGGCGACCTGCGCTCCGAGGCCGATGCCGAGGTACGCGACGAGCCGGTCGGGTCGGAACACGAACGCCGTGACCAGCCCGATGACCAGCACGAGGACGACCCAGCGGCTCGTGCCCTGCGTGAAGTACACGAAGTTCGCCCACCACGGGGCGAACTGGTACTCGCGGCCGAGCAGCTCGATGGTGTGGCCGGTCTCCGCGTGCCCGGTCTGGAACTGCAGCATGTGCACGAAGCCGCGCTCGAAGCCCACGGGCGCGTACAGCATCACGAACCCGACGACGAAGGCCCCGGCCGCGATCAGCCCGCCGGTCAGCAGGTCCCACCACCGGCGGAACAGGAGCGGCAACGCGATGATCGCGAGGACCAGCACGGCCGAGGTCACCTTCGACGTCACGGACAGGGCGAGCAGCAGGCCGGACGCACCGGCCCAGAGCCAGCGTCGGCGATCGGCACCGTTCACCCACCGCCACGCGGCGTACAGCGCGGCCACGGCGAAGAACACCATGACCGGTTCGAGCAGCGCCGTGCGGTCCATCCTGGTGGCGACGCCGGAGCCCGGGTCACCCCATGCGATGCCGTTCGCGCGCGGGGTGAGCCACCACAGGGCGGCGGCGATGAGCGCTCCCCAGTACCCGACCGGACGGCGGAACCACAGGAACAGGACGAGCCCGGTGCCCAACGAGGCGGTCGCCGCGACGTAGCGCGGACCGAGCGGCCCCGGAGCGCCGAGGGCGAGTTCCGCCAGGCCGAACAGGTACTTCGCCGTCGGCGGGTGCTCGAGGTTGCGGATGAAGACGCCGTGCACGTACTCCCAGCCGGACACCACGTACACGTCCTCGTCGACGTCCACGCGCTGCCGGCCGACGTGCCAGTACGCGAAGACCACCGCGGCGGCGACCACGACCAGGAACACGACGATCCGCACGACCTGCGGACGGTCGAGCGATCGGCGGGCACGGTGGGAGGCGATCACGGTGAACAAGTCTCACACGCGGGGGTCGGCCAGGGCGTGAGCCGGTGCCCGTCCTGACCGCACCCTCAGTCGTGGTCCGACACGCCCGGACGGGTGCTGCTAGACTCGGTGACTGACTTCGGCGAGGGCCGCGCGTGCGCGGCCGTGATCGACGCAGTGGGAGAGCCGGCCCCGTCCTGGGAGCGTTCCTCACGCGTGCACGCGTTCGAGTTGCAACACCACAGACCCCCACGATGCCGGCACCCCGGTGTCGTCCCCGAGACCAGGAGACACCATGGCTGACTACACCAAGCTCGCAGCGGAAGTCCGCACCAAGTTCGGCAAGGGCGCTGCCCGCAAGCTCCGCGCCGCGGACAAGATCCCCGCCGTCGTCTACGGCCACGGCACCGAGCCGCAGCACATCTCGCTGCCGGGCCACGAGACGATGCTCCTCGTCCGTACCGCCAACGCGGTCGTCGACCTCGACATCGACGGTGCGGCGCAGCTCGCCCTCGTCAAGGACGTCCAGCGTGACCCGGTGCGCCAGATCATCGAGCACATCGACCTCGTGGTCCTCCGCCGCGGCGAGAAGGTCACCGTCGACGTCCCCGTCGTCGTCGAGGGCGAGTCCTTCTCGGGCACCATCCACGTGCAGGACCTCAACACGGTCTCGCTGCTGGTGCTCGCGACCGACATCCCGGAGCACGTCGTCGTCAACGTCGAGGACCTCCAGGACGGCGTGCAGATCCACGCCGCGCAGCTCGAGCTCCCCGAGGGCGCCGAGCTCGAGACCGACCCCGAGGCGCTGGTCGTCGCGATCGTCACCCCGCGTGGCACCGCCGACGACGAGGCCGCCGACGAGGCCTCGGCCGAGGCCGGCGCCGAAGCGGGTGCCGAGGGCGGCTCCGCCCCGGCCGACTCCGAGTAACACCTGTCGCAGGCATCTGGTCGACGTTGATGGCGCGCTCCGCATGACGGTGGACACGTTCGTCGTGGTCGGGCTCGGGAACCCCGGGCCCGGCTACGCCGGCAACCGTCACAACGTCGGCCAGATGGTCCTCGACGAACTCGCCGCCCGCATGGGCACGACGTTCAAGAAGCACAAGACCCCGAACCAGGTCGCCGAAGGTCGCCTGGTACCCGGGGGACCCCGCCTGGTGCTCGCCAAGCCGGGGTCGTTCATGAACACCTCCGGGGGACCGGTCTCGTCCGTCCTCGGGTTCTACAGCGCGACGCCGGAGTCCCTCATCGTCGTGCACGACGAGCTGGACCTGCCGTTCGACACCGTGCGGCTCAAGGGCAGCGGCGGGCACGGCGGGCACAACGGCCTGCGTGACATCATCAAGGCGACGGGGACCAACGAGTTCTCCCGCGTGCGGATCGGCATCGGCCGTCCCCCGGGGCGCCAGGACCCGGCCGACTACGTCCTCCGCGACTTCTCGCCGTCCGAGAAGAAGACCCTGCCGAACCTGCTGGCAGACGGCGCCGACGCGGTCGAGTCGATCGTCGACCTCGGGCTCGTCGCCGCGCAGCAGCGCGTGCACGCCCCGTCCTGACGGAACCGTCGCGCGTTCGCTGGTCGCGCACGGTGCGGGCGCTGTCGGGGGTCGCCGGTACCATGTCCTGAGTGACGATCTCGGGCATCATCCCAGCGCTCTCGCGCGCCTCCGCGTTCGATCGCGTCCTCCGTGCCGCACCCCGTGACGCCGACTTCTCGGTGGTCGACGGTCTGCGCGTCCCGCTGCTCGGCGCGCTCCTGGCCGAGCGGAACGGGCCGCAGTGCCTCTTCGTGATCACGGCCACCGGGCGCGAGGCCGAAGCGGTCCGCGGCGCCGTCGGCTCGTACCTGCCCGACGCCGAGGTGCTCGAGTTCCCGGCGTGGGAGACCCTGCCGCACGAACGGCTCAGCCCGAGCGCGCAGACGGTGGGCACCCGCATCGCGACGCTCCGGAAGCTCGCGGTCTGGCAGGACACCCCGGCCGCCGACCGCCGCACCACCGTGGTCGTGGCCAGTGTCCGTGCCGCGCTGCAGCCGATCGCGAGCAACCTCACCTCGCTCGCGCCGATCGTGCTGCGGACGGACTCCCGGGGCAACGACCTCGGCACCATCGCCGGGCAGCTCGTCGACATGGCGTACGCCCGGGTCGACCTGGTCACCCGCCGTGGTGAGTTCGCGGTGCGCGGTGGCATCCTCGACGTCTTCCCGCCGACCGCGGACCACCCGGTCCGCGTCGACTTCTTCGGCGACGAGATCGAGGCGATCAAGGCCTTCTCCGTGGCCGACCAGCGCACGACGGAGGACGACCTCGGCTCGGTCGAGCTCACGGCCTCCCGCGAACTGCTCCTCAGCGACGACGTCCGACAGCGGGCGCGCGAGATGCTGCACGAGTTCCCGAACCTCTCCCAGATGCTCGCGAAGATCGCCGAGGGGATCCCGGTCGAGGGCATGGAGTCCCTCGCCCCCGCCCTCGTGCAGGACCTCGTCCCGGTGACGGACTACCTGCCCGACGACGGGGTCATCGCGGTGCTCTCGCCCGAGCGGGTGAGCGGCCGCGCGCACAGCCTGGCCGAGACGAACACCGAGTTCCTGCAGGCCGCGTGGAGCGCCGCCGTCGCGGGGGCCCAGGCGCCGATCGACCTCGACGCGGGCAACTTCCTCAGCGTGCAGCAGCTGAAGAACGGCCGCGGGCAGCGCACCTGGTGGACGGTGTCACCGTTCGACTCCGGCCTCGACGAGGGCGACACCGAACGCGTCCTCACCGACGCCGAAGCCGCGGCCGAGGCGGGGGAGTACATCCGCGTCCGGGCCGAGTCGGTGCCGAGCTTCGCGGGCAGCGCCGACGGGGCCATCGCACACGTCAAGCAGCTCGCCGACGACGGATGGGCAGTCGTGGTGACCGCCCAGGGCCAGGGACTGGTCGAACGGGCCGTGCAGGTGCTCGCCGACGCAGGGGTCGCCGCCCGTGCCGAGACCCTCACCGCGCCTCCCGAGCCGGGCGTCGCCATCGTCACGACCGCCGTCGTCGAGGCGGGCTTCGCCATCCCGGATCCGCGCATCGCGGTCGTCAGCGAGGCCGAGTTCTACGGCCGGAGCGTCCAGCAGGGAGCCCGGACGGTCAAGAAGCTCGCGAGCCGTCGGAAGAACGTCGTCGACCCGCTGCAGCTCAAGCCGGGCGACGTCGTCGTGCACGCGACGCACGGCATCGCGAAGTTCGTCGAGCTCGTCAGCCGCGAAGTGTCGAGCGGGGGCCGCAACGCGGTGAAGACGCAGCGCGAGTACCTCGTGCTCGAGTACGCGCCGTCGAAGCGGAACTACCCCGGCGACAAGCTCTTCGTGCCCACCGACCAGCTCGACCAGCTCTCCCGCTACGTCGGCGGCGAGAACCCGACCCTGTCGAAGATGGGCGGCTCGGACTGGTCCGCGGCGAAGTCGAAGGCGCGCAAGGCCGTCCGTGACATCGCTGTCGACCTCGTGAAGCTCTACTCGGCGAGGATGGCGTCGAAGGGGCACGCGTTCGGTCCGGACACCCCGTGGCAGCGCGAGCTCGAAGAGGCCTTCCCGTTCGCCGAGACGGCCGACCAGCTGACCACCATCGACGAGATCAAGCGCGACATGGAGAGCCCGATCCCGATGGACCGGCTGCTCTCCGGCGACGTCGGCTACGGCAAGACCGAGGTCGCGATCCGCGCCGCCTTCAAGGCCGTGCAGGACGGCAAGCAGGTCGCCGTGCTCGTCCCGACGACCCTGCTCGTGCGCCAGCACATGGAGACCTTCCAGGAGCGCTTCGCCGGCTTCCCGGTGCACCTCCGTGCGCTCAGCCGGTTCCAGAGCGAGAAGGAGTCGAAGGAGACCATCGCCGGTCTCGCCGACGGCACCGTCGACATCGTCATCGGCACGCACCGGATCCTGTCGCAGGGCATCCAGTTCAAGGACGTCGGCCTGGTCATCATCGACGAGGAGCAGCGCTTCGGTGTCGAGCACAAGGACCAGCTGAAGAAGCTCAAGACGAACGTCGACGTCCTGGCGATGTCGGCCACTCCGATCCCGCGCTCGCTCGAGATGGCGGTCACCGGCATCCGCGAGATGTCGACGCTCGCCACCCGCCCGAGGACCGCCACCCGATCCTCACGTTCGTCGGACCGCAGTCGGACCTGCAGGTCGCCGCCGCGATCCGGCGCGAGCTGCTGCGCGAGGGCCAGGTGTTCTACGTGCACAACCGCGTGAAGGACATCCAGGGTGTCGCCGCGCACCTCGCCGAGATCGTCCCCGACGCCCGGATCGCGGTGGCGCACGGTCAGATGTCGGAGAGCACCCTCGAGCAGGTCATGGTCGACTTCTGGGAGCGCCGCTTCGACGTCCTCGTCTCGACGACCATCATCGAGACCGGCCTCGACATCGCGAACGCGAACACGCTCATCATCGACAAGGCCGACAAGTACGGGCTGTCGCAGCTCCACCAGCTGCGCGGGCGCGTCGGTCGCGGTCGGGAACGCGGCTACGCCTACTTCCTGTACGACCCCGACAAGCCGCTGTCCGAGACCGCGCAGGACCGCCTCGAGACCATCGCCGCGAACAACGAGCTCGGGGCGGGCATGCAGGTCGCCATGAAGGACCTCGAGCTCCGCGGTGCCGGCAACCTGCTCGGCGGCGAACAGTCCGGGCACATCGCGGGCGTCGGGTTCGACCTGTACCTCCGCATGATCGGCGAGGCCGTCTCGCAGTTCCGCGGGGACGTCGCCGAGGGGCAGACCGAACTCCGGCTCGAGATCCCGGTCGACGCGCACATCCCGGACGACTACGTGGAGTCCGAGCGGCTCCGGCTCGAGGCCTACCAGAAGCTCTCCGCGGCATCGGCCCCGGCGGCGCAGGCCGAGGGCATCGACATGGTGCTCGACGAGCTCACCGACCGCTACGGCCAGCCGCCGCAGCCGGTGCTCACCCTCGTCGAGGTCTCGCGGCTCCGCCGGATGGCGCAGCAGGTCGGGCTGTCCGACGTGGTCGTGATGGGCTCGAACCTGCGCGTCGCGGGCAAGGAACTCGCCGACTCCGCCCAGGTCCGGCTGAAGCGCATGTACCCGGGGGCCCGGTGGTTCCCGCAGCAGGACGCAGCGAGCATCCCGCTGCCGAAGCCGCACGGTGAGACCCTGCCGGACGATGCGCTCATCCAGTGGGTGGAGAGCATCTTGACGGCCGTGTACGGAGCGTCGAAGGCGACCGCGGAGACGTCCGCCGCGTAGCGCCCGCCGTCGGTCTGGAGGCGCGGTGCG
>NZ_MJGN01000023.1:73318-92934 GCF_001865065.1 Curtobacterium sp. MCBA15_008
CGCACCGCGCCTCCAGACCGTCGACGGTCGCGTCCACGGCACGTGCTGCGACGCCCGGTGCGTCGCGTTCCCCTGCCGGACCTCCGCCGTCGGAAGATGCGCGCGCATGGTGCGACGTTCCACCGGTCGATCGACGCGTGGGATGTCGCACCATGCGCACGCAACAGGTGCGTGTGCATGTTCCGACTCTCCACCTGTCGTTCGACGGGTGGGATGTCGCGCGGCGCTACTCCGTCGCCTCGGCCTCGGAGAGCTCCCGCCGCGCCCGGTACTGCCGCGCCCGCAGGCTGACGACCACGGCGGACGCCACGATGGCGATCCCGGAGCCGACCAGCACGGCGAGGACGCCCTCGTCGAGGATCTCCTCGTTCCGCGCGAACGCCAGCTCGTTCATGAGCAGCGAGACCGTGAAGCCGATGCCGCCGAGCACGCCCACGGTGACGATCGACCAGAACGACAGCGTCGACCGTCCCGGCGCCCGGAAGATCCGCGTCGCGATCGAGCCGAACAGCGTGATCCCGATGACCTTGCCCACCGGCAGCGCGAGCACCACCGCCCAGAACGTGGGGGAGAGCTCGCTGATGCCGACTGCGGGGACGACCACCGCGGCCGACGCGAACGCGAACACCGGCAGCACGATCGCGTTCGACCACGGCTCGACGTTCTCGTGCAGGGTGTGCCCGGGGCGGCGGGGCAGGACGAGCCCGAGTGCCACTCCGGCGATCGTCGCGTGCACCCCGGAGTGGTAGACGAGCCACCACGTCACGACGCCGAGCACGACCATGCCGACGATGACCCACGCCTGGCCCGGCCGCCCGGGGCGGAGCGCCTTGCCGAGGAGCCAGAACAGCGCGAGCACGACGACGGCACCGCCGAGCGCGAGGAAGTCCGTGTCGTGCGCGAACACGACGGCGATGATGATGATGGCGATGAGGTCGTCGAGCACGGCCAGCGCCAGCAGGAACACCCGGAGCGTCGAGGGCAGACCGCGGCCGAACATCGCGAGGACGCCGAGTGCGAAGGCGATGTCCGTCGCGGTCGGGATCGGCCACCCGTGTCCGTACTGTGTGCCCGCCGTCACCGCGAGGTACACGCCCGCCGGCACGACGACGCCACCGACCGCCGCGATCGCCGGGATGATCGCGGTCTTCGGGTTCGACAGCTCGCCGGCGACGAGCTCGTGCTTCAGCTCGATCGCGACGAGCAGGAAGAACACCGCGAGCAGGCCGTCGCTGATCCAGTGCGACACCGAGAGGTCGAGTCCGACCGCGCCCCACGGGGCGTGCACGTGCAGGAGGTCTTCGAGACCGGGACCGAGCGGCGAGTTCGCCACGACCAGGCCGAGCACGGCTGCGGTCAGGAGGGCGATGGCGCTGAAGCGGGGGGAACGGACGAGTGCCGACATGGAGCTCCGTGAAGTGGGTTCGGGTGATGGTCCGTCGACCAGACTTCCCGACACGCCACGTGCAGCATACCGGCCGTGCACGGCGGACGTCCAGGCGGCGGGGCGTGGCACGATGACGACATGACCGCCGTCTCGGACCTCGTCGCCGTCGTCGACCGCCTGCTCGACCCCGTCGGGGGCTGCGTCTGGAACCGCGAGCAGACCCATTCCACCCTGAGTCGGTACGCGGTCGAAGAGGCCTACGAACTCGTCGACGCGATCGACTCCGGGGACGACGACGAGCTGCGCGAGGAACTCGGCGACGTGCTCTACCAGGTCGTGCTGCACGCGGGTCTCGCGGAGTCGTTCGACCTCGAGGACATCGCCGCCGACGCCCGCGACAAGATGGTCCGGCGTCACCCGCACGTCTTCGGCGACGAGCACGCCGACACCGTCGAGGACGTGGTCCGGGTCTGGCGTGCGGCGAAGGCAGCCGAGAAGTCGGGCCGACGCAGTCTGTTCGACGGGGTGCCGCGGGCGATGCCGCCGCTCGAGCGCGCAGTGAAGCTGTTGGAACGCCTGGAGGAACGTGGGGACGCCGACGCGGTCGTCGCGTCCGTCGTGTCGGGTACTCCGGCGACGTCCGGCGCGGTGGACCCCGCGTGGGGAGCGACGATGCTCGCGTCGGTCGCGGCAGCGCGGAGCGCCGGTGTCGACCCGGTCGCCAGCCTCCGTGCGGCGGTCGCCGAGCTGGAAGCAGCCGGTCGCCGCGGCGAGTGAGCGCGATCGCGGTCGCTGTCCGAGAGAGTGCGGGCGTCCTCCCAACCCGAAAAAAGGAGGACGCCCGCGAGCGGGCAGACGACCCCACCAGGGATGCGGTGTCGCCAGGGAAGCCCGCTCGAACCGCGGGGCACACTGCAGCACGGTGCCCTCGCGATCGGTCCGACACGTGGATCAGGCACGTGTCCGACCGAGGTTCTGGATAAAACATATCAGAAGTTCGGGGGCGGCGCAACTCGCGAACGACCGTCTGCCAGAATTGCCGCATGGCAACGACCGTGACGGCACCCCGTGGCATGCGTGACTTCCTCCCCGCGGACAAGGCCCGGCGGGAGCACGTCCTGGGCGTGATCCGAGGGGTGTACACGCGGCACGGGTTCGACGAGATCGAGACCCCGGTCGTCGAGGACGCCGCGCGGCTCCACTCCGGGCTCGGCGGCGACAACGAGAAGCTCGCGTTCGCCGTCATGAAGCGCGGCCTCTCCACCGAGGACCTGCAGCGCGCCGAGGCTCCGCTGGACCTGGCCGACCTCGGGCTCCGGTTCGACCTGACCGTGCCGCTCGCCCGGTTCTACGCCACGCACCGCGCCGAGCTGCCCGCGGTGTTCCGGTCGGTGCAGATCGCCCCGGTCTGGCGTGCCGAGCGTCCGCAGAAGGGCCGCTACCGCCAGTTCGTCCAGTGCGACATCGACATCCTGGGCGAGCCCGGGCAGCTCGCCGAGATCGAGCTCATCCGTGCGACCACGGCGGCGCTCGACGCGCTCGGGATCGCCGGCACGACGATCCGGATCAACGACCGGCGGATCCTGCTCGCCCTGCTCGCCTCGTGGGGGATCACCGAACCCGCGACCGCCGACCGGGCGCTGATCACGATCGACAAGCTCGACAAGATCGGACCGGACGGTGTGGCCGCCGAGCTCCGCGACACGGTCGGCGTCGACCTGCCGGGGCTCGAGGACACGATCCGCTCGCTCGGGTCGGCCGACTGGGAGTCCGTCGTCGGCGCGGAGTGGCTCGACACCGCGGCGTTCGACGACCTGCTCCGCCTCCGCGCGGCGCTCCCGGGCGTCGACCTGCGCTTCGACCCGACGCTCGTGCGCGGCATGGGCTACTACACCGGCACGATCTTCGAGGTCGCGCACCCGGACTTCGGCTACAGCCTGGGCGGCGGCGGGCGCTACGACGGCATGATCGGACGCTTCCTCGGCCAGGACGTGCCTGCGGTCGGGTTCTCGCTCGGGTTCGAGCGGCTGGTCGACCTCGTCACGCTGCCCGAGTCGGCCGAGTCCGACGCCGTCGTGCTCGTGTACGACAAGGACGTCGACCCGGTGCGGCTCGCGGCACTGCAGTCCGAGGCGCTCGAGGGGCACCGCCGCGTGCGCCTGGAACGCCGGACGAAGAACACGAAGAACCTGCTCGCCGGGCTCGTCGCGCAGGGGTTCGACGCGTTCGCCACCGTGACGGCGGACACCGAGTCGCTCGAGGGCGTGGAGTTCCGTCCGCTCGCCTGAACCGACCGTCCTGCCGTCCGGTTCTCCACAGCGGACGTCATCCGGGACTCGTGTCCACCCGGCGTCGGTAGGATCGGTCCCGCAATCACCACAACCGAACGTGTAGGGAGTACCCCGTGGCCGTGATCGATGCCGTAGGAGCACGCGAAGTCCTCGATTCCCGAGGCAACCCGACGGTCGAGGTCGAGGTCCTCCTCGACGACGGCGTCGTGTCCCGCGCGCTCGTCCCCTCCGGTGCCTCCACCGGTGCGTTCGAGGCGTACGAACTCCGTGACGGAGACAAGGCCCGCTACGGCGGCAAGGGCGTCCTGAAGGCGGTCGACGCCGTCCTCGACGAGATCGGCCCGGCACTCGAGGGCTTCGACGCCACCGACCAGCGCCTCGTCGACGCCGCGCTCATCGAGCTCGACGGGACCGAGAACAAGTCGCGCCTCGGTGCGAACTCGATCCTCGGCGCCTCGCTCGCCGTGGCCCGTGCCGCCGCCGACTCGGCTGACCTGCCGCTGTTCCGCTACCTCGGTGGCCCGAACGCGCACACGCTGCCCGTGCCGCTGATGAACGTCGTCAACGGTGGGGCGCACGCCGACACCAATGTCGACATCCAGGAGTTCTTCCTGGTGCCGTACGGCGCCGAGTCCTTCTCCGAGGCACTCCGCTGGGGCGTCGAGACGTACCACGCCCTCAAGGGCGAGCTGAAGAAGCAGGGGCTCGCGACCGGCCTCGGCGACGAGGGCGGCTTCGCGCCGGAGCTCGCGTCGAACCGCGCCGCGCTCGACTTCCTGCTCGCGGCGATCGAGAAGGCCGGGTTCACGCCGGGCAAGGACATCGCGCTGGGCCTCGACGTCGCCTCGACCGAGTTCTTCAACGACGGCAAGTACTCCTTCGAGGGCAAGCAGCTCTCGAGCGAGGAGTTCACCGCCTACTTCTCCGAGCTCGTCCGCGACTACCCGCTCGCGACCATCGAGGACCCGCTGGCCGAGGACGACTGGGCCGGCTGGACCCACCTGACCGCCGAGCTCGGCGACAAGGTGCAGATCGTCGGCGACGACCTCTACGTCACGAACCCGAAGCGCCTGCAGCGCGGGATCGACGAGAAGGCCGGCAACTCGATCCTCGTGAAGGTCAACCAGATCGGCACGCTGACCGAGACCCTCGATGCCGTGTCCCTCGCGCAGCGCCACGGCATGACCGCGATCCTGTCGCACCGCTCGGGCGAGACCGAGGACACCACGATCGCGGACATCGCGGTCGCGGTGAACGGCGGCCAGATCAAGACCGGTGCGCCGGCCCGCTCGGACCGCGTCGCGAAGTACAACCAGCTCCTCCGCATCGAGGAAGAGCTGGGCGACGCCGCGGTCTACGCCGGTCGCTCGGCCTTCCCGCGTTCGGCCGCGCTGTAAGCACGGACCGCCACGCACGACGCGACGCCGTCCTCCCTCGGGAGGGCGGCGTCGTGCACGCGGGCGGTGCGGTGGTCGGCGCGACCACCCGTCGGACGGTGCGGGCGAGGCGGTGGTGAGCCGCGCCTCCAGGCCCGGTGCGGACGCTGGGAGGGCACCGAACCGCCGCGTGCCGACCACCCCGACCACCGCGGCCGGGTTATCGTCGGACCGTGCCCAGTGAGAAGCCCCGCGTCCGCCGCGTCCCCGTGGCCATGCCGGAGAACGGCACGACCGAACACCCCTGGTACCGGTCGATCCGGTTCTCCGGGTTCAGCCTGCTCATGCTCGCGATCATCGTGCTGTTCGTCGTCGTGCTCGCGCCCTCCCTCCGCACGCTCATCCAGCAGCAGGAGCAGATCGCGCAGCAGCAGCGCGAGGTGGCCAGCCAGAAGGCCGACGTCACGCAGAAGCAGAAGGACGTCGCACGCTGGGACGACCCCGCCTACATCGAAGCGCAGGCGCGAGACCGGCTGCTCTACGTGTACCCGGGCGAGGAGAGCTACCTCGTGATGGGGACCGAGGCGTCGAAGCCCGACGGCAAGCCCACGACCGACTCCGGCACCCCCGTGAGCTCGACGGTGCAGACCCCGAAGGTCGACTGGGTGCAGGCGATGTTGTCGTCGGTGCTCACGTCCGGCCTGACCGAGCAGACGAAGCAGGAGCTGGTCGCACCCGACGTCACCGGCACCGGCGACACGAAGTAGCCCGCGCCTCGGGACTCCGGTAGGCTCTCGTCCCCGTGACGACCCCTCCCTTCGACCCGCCCTCCGAACGCGACGTCCAGGTCGTCTCGGCGCAGCTCGGCCGACCGGCTCGCGACGTCATCGGGATCGCGGCCCGCTGCGTCTGTGGCAACCCCACGGTCGTCTCCACGAAGCCCCGACTGTCGAACGGCACCCCGTTCCCGACGTTCTACTACCTGTGCCACCCCGCGGCCACCGCCGCGGTCAGCACCCTCGAGGCCAACCAGGTCATGCCGGAGCTGGCAGCCCTCCTCGAGGACCCCGACGTCGCTGCGCAGTACCGCGCGGCGCACGAGTCCTACCTGGCCGATCGTGAGTCGATCGAGCACGTCGACGAGATCGACGGGATCAGCGCCGGTGGCATGCCCACCCGCGTGAAGTGCCTGCACGCGCTCGTCGGCCACGCCCTCGCCGCCGGACCCGGTGTCAACCCCATCGGCGACCTCGCGCTCGAGCGCGCGAGCTGGTCGCCCTCCCGGTGTGAGTGCCGGGCGTATGATGGCGGTGCAGACGCTGGAGTCGGGGCGGGTGGCGGCGAAGTCTGACTCGACTCCCGGCCAACCCCCATCCAAGGAGATCATTCCCCGTGCCCAAGATCCTCGTCGTCGGCGGCGGTTACGCCGGCTTCTACACCGCCTGGAAGCTCGAGAAGCACCTTCGCCCGGGCGAAGCAGAGGTCGTGATGGTGGACCCGCTGCCGTACATGACGTACCAGCCGTTCCTCCCCGAGGTCGCCGCCGGTTCCATCGAGCCGCGCCACGCGATCGTCTCGCACCGTCGCCACCTCAAGAAGACGCGTGTCGTCACGGCCAAGGTCACGAAGGTCGACCACGCCACCAAGACGGCGACGATCACCCCGACCGAGGGTGCGGCGTGGGAAGAGTCCTACGACCAGATCGTCATGACCGCGGGCGCGGTCTCGCGCACCTTCCCGATCCCGGGCGTCGCGGACGAGGCCATCGGCCTCAAGACCATCGAAGAGGCCGCGGCGATCCGCGACAAGATCCTCACGAACTTCCACAAGGCGGCGAACCTGCCGGCCGGACCGGAGCGCGACCGTCTGCTGACCGTCGTCGTGGTCGGCGGTGGCTTCGCCGGCATCGAGGTCTTCGCCGAGCTCCGCTCGTTCGCGTCCGACCTGCTGAAGAGCTACCCGCAGCTGTCCTTCGACGACACCCACTTCCACCTGGTCGAGGCGATGGGGCGCATCATGCCCGAGGTCTCGCTCGAGACGTCGCACTGGGTGCTCGACAACCTCGCCCAGCGCGGTGCCACCGTGCACCTCGAGACGCAGCTGGCCTCGGCCGTGGGCGGCGTCTGCGAGCTCAAGACCACCGACGGCGCGATCGAGAAGATCGAGTCGGACCTCATCATCTGGACCGCCGGCGTCATGGCGAACCCGATGGTGAAGGGCACCGACCTGCCGCTCGAGCAGCGCGGTCGCATCCGCGTGCAGCCCGACCTGCGCGTCGTCGACGACAACGGCGTGATCGCGGACGCATGGGCCTGCGGCGACGTCGCTGCCGTGCCGGACCTGACCGGTGGCGGTGTCGGCGGCTTCTGCGTGCCGAACGCCCAGCACGCCGTGCGCCAGGCGAAGCAGCTCGCGAAGAACGTCGTCGCGACGATGCGCGGCGAGGCCACGAACGACTACAAGCACGAGAACCTCGGCGCCGTCGCGGGCCTCGGGCTCGGCATCGGCGTGTTCCAGTCGGGCAAGTTCGCGATGAAGGGCTTCCTCGCCTGGGGCGCCCACCGCGGCTACCACGGCCTGGCGATGCCGTCGTGGGAGCGCAAGTGGCGCGTCATCGGCGACTGGGTCGGGGGCTTCTTCCTCGGCCGCGACATCGCGTCGCTCGACGACCGTGAGACCCCGCGCGCCGCGTTCGAGGAGTTCGCGTCGCGTCCGAAGCCCGCTGCCGAGGCGCCCGCGCCCGTCGCTGCTGCTCCGGCCGAGGGACAGCCCGCCGGTGCCGCGGGTCCCGCGTACGGCGAGCCGGCGAAGGACGTCTCGAACGACGCCGAGCCCGTGAAGGCCGAGGCCGACGCCAAGTAGCGACACGCTCCACGACGAGGCGGTCACCCCGACGGGGTGGCCGCCTCGTCGCGTCGGTAGGCTGTTGCGGCCCGCCCCCGTGGCCCAATCGGTAGAGGCACGCGACTTAAAATCGCTGAGTTGTGGGTTCGAGTCCCACCGGGGGTACGAGACTCCGTCCGCGCGCGCCGAGATTCGGGCTGAGCGACACTTCACGGGGTTCGCGGCGCGAGAACTGTCGCTGAGCGCGAAACCCGCGGCAGGCGCGCGGCCCGCGGCAGGTGCCCGGCCTGCGGCAGGCCCCGGCCCGCGCGGACCAGTAGCATCGACGTCCGTGGCCAGTCTCGGAAGCGCGATCGCGAACCTGCGGAACGCCCTCAACCGCCCCGAGGCCCACGTCGAGGTCGTCGACGGCGAGACCGTCCCCGTCGGCATGCTCCTCGGCACGCTCGGGGCCCTGCTGCTCGACGCCGGCAGCTCCGTCACCGACGTCCGTTCGGCGCTCGAGAAAGCCCGCGACGCCGCCGGGGTCGGCCCCACGCTCGCGGTCGGGGTGCTCCCCGCGCTCGTCATGGTCAGCGAGACCTCGACCGGCGCGGCCACGATCGTGAACGCCGAGGGCGTCGAGCTGTCCTCGCGGCAGGCCGCCCGGGCGAACCGGCTCGTGCTGGGTCTCGAGAGCGGGTCGATCGGCCTCGTCGAGATCCCGGCACGCGTCCGTGCCATCCGCGCCGGCACCGTGCCGCCGCCCGCGCTGCCGTGGATCCTCGGCAACGCCCTGACCTCGGCGGGGCTCGCGGTCGTGTTCCGCTGCCCGTGGTGGGCGATCCTCGTCGCGCTCGGGGTCGGTGCGCTCGTCGGCGTCATCGGGCTCGTGCTCCGCCGCTTCCGCGAGGCTGTGGCGATCATCCCGTTCCTGGCGGCCTTCATGTCGACGGCTGTCGTCGGACTCGTCGCCGCCGGCACCGGGTTCGACCACGTCCCGCTCTTCGCGGTGTGCGCCCCGGTGGCGGTGTTCGTACCCGGCGCGCTCATCACGAACGCCCTGCTCGAACTCACCGCCGCCGACATCGTCACCGGTGCCTCGCGGCTCGTGCAGGGGCTCATCATGCTCGGGTTCATGGCCGCCGGGATCGCAGCCGGCAGTGCGCTGACCGGGCTGCACGTCGACCCGTCCTCGGCGGCGCTCGTCGGCGAGGTGGCCGGCATCGGCAACGACCGCGGCGGCTGGGAGGCGGTCCCGTCCTACTGGGTGTCCTGGGTGGCCGTGGTCGGCCTGGCGGTCGGGCTCGGGCTGGTCTTCCGGTCCGGGTGGCGCCTGACCCTGGTGTCGGTCGCCGTCATGGTCACCGCCTACGCGCTCGTGAGCGGCACGACGCCGCTCTGGGGCAGCGTGGTGGCGACCGGTGCGACGGCCGCACTGCTGTTCGTGGCGACGCGCCTGCTCGAGCGCCTGGTGCCGGCGATCCCGGCGACGGTGTCGTTCTTCCCGGCGTTCCTGCTGCTCGTGCCCGGGACGGTCGGGCTCGTCGCGGTCGCCACGTTCAACCCCGAGGCCCTGGCGACACCGCTGGCGACGTTCGTCAGCCTCTGCATCGGCACCAAGATCGGCGGGCTGCTGCCCGGCCTGTTCGCGCGCAACGCGCCCCATCGCGGGGTGGACGCGACGCGGTGACGGCCTGGAGGCGCATGGCGGGCCCGCCACGCGCCTCCGGGCCCGCACCCGGTCACCTGTCGGACGTTACGGCTCGATGAGCAGACCGGCCGCCTGGTCGTCGGCCGCACGCGCCTTCGCGAGGTAGTGCACCTTCTTGCCCGTCGCGTTGTAGGGGAGCTCGGTGACGAAGCGGTACCGGCGCGGACGCTTGTACCGGGCGAGGCCGGGGTGCGACCCCGTCCAGTCCTCGAGCACGGCGGCGGCCGCGAGGTCGTCCTCCGGCAGGCGGTCCGGTGTCCGCACGACGTACGCGACGACGACCTCGCCCCACTGCTCGTCCGGCACACCGACGACGATCGAGTCGGCGACGCCCGGGTGCTCCTGCAGCGCGGCCTCGACCTGGACCGGGTGCACGTTCTCTCCGCCGGAGATGATCATGTCGTCCTTGCGGCCGACGATCGTGACCCGCTCGTGCTCGTCCCACGTCGCGAGGTCACCCGGGTAGAACCAGCCGTTCGCGAACTTCTCCGCCTCGAGGCCGGGGTTCCGGTACGAGTAGCCCGACTTCACGGTGCGGACCGCGAACTCGCCGATCTCCGAGCCGTCCTTCGGCACCGTGTCGGACGGGTCGGCGAGCCGGTCCTCGTAGACGCGGACCACGGCGACGTCGTCGTCGGTGGAGGCGCGACCGGTGGACCCGGCGCCGTCCGGGAAGTCCTCGGGGCGGAGGAACGTGTTCCAGAAGGTCTCGGTCGTGCCGTACCCGTTGAAGATCCGCGGCGACAGGAGCTGCTGGTAGCGCAGTGCCGCGGCACGGTCGAGCGGGGCGCCCATCGTCACGATGCCGTTGAGTGACGAGAGGTCGCGGGGCTTCGCCTCTTGCGCATTCGCGAGCTGCACCAGGTTCGGCGGGGCACCGATGAGGAAGGTGAGGCGTTCCGACTCGACCAGGTCGAGCACGCGGTCCGCGTCGAACTTCCGGAGCGTGGTGAGCTCGGCGCCGACGTAGAACACGGGGTTCGGGCCGCCCGAGTAGAGGCCGCCGCGGTGGAACAGCGGGGACATGTTCAGCGTCTTGTCGAACGGGCTGAGCGGGAAGTGCATGATCACGTCGTGGGCGCTGAGCACCTCGACGAGGCTCGGCAACGGAACCGGCTTCGGGCGGCCGGTCGTCCCCGAGGTGTAGAGGCGGGTGGTCTCGTCGTAGGTGCTGCGGGGTTCGGCGGCGGCGAGCTCGTCGGCGGTGACGGGGTCGGCGGCGAGGAGCTCGGCGAAGCGGGTGTGCTCGCGGAGGGCCTCGCCGACGACGACCACGTGGCGGGGCTCGTGGTCGGCGCTCCGGAGCGCCGCGATGACGTCGGCCGTCCGATCGGCGTCGTACACCAGCACCACGGGAGCGGAGTCCTCGATGATGAAGGCGACCTCGTCGGGGGCGAGCCGGAAGTTCGTCGGGGAGAACACGGCGCCGATCCGGTGGCACGCCAGGTAGAGCATCGCGAACTCGGGGGAGTTGAAGAGCTCCACCATGACCACCGAGCCGCGCCCGGCGCCGTGGCGGACGAGCCACCCCGCGATCCGGTCGACGTCGGCCCCGAGCTCCGCGTACGTCCACGACCGGCCCGTGTCCGGCTCACGCAGCGCGGGACGGTCCGCGAAGCGGTGGGTGTTCCGCGCGAAGCCGTTCGCGTAGGTGTAGCTGCCCTCGAACACCTCGCGGAAGCGGGTCGGGTCGTAGTCGGATCGGGTCTGGGTCATCGTCGCTCCCTGGGACGGTCGTGGTGCCGTGGAGCACCGCTCGTCAGCGTATCCGGAGCCCCGACCACGCGGACTGGCCCGGCGGCGGTCAGGCGACCTGGTCGGTCCGGAACGCGCGCAGCCAGAGGCGGCTCGCGACCGCGGCGGCCGTGCACCCGGCGGCGGCGACCACCAGGACGACGGGGGAGACGTGGGTGCCGGCGGAGCCGGAGTACACCGCGGCGGCCAGTGCGACCGCGACGGCGGCGATCGCGGTGTAACGGCCGCGGGTCTCCTCGAGCAGCGACTGCCCGGCGGAACCCGCCAGCGGGAGCATCGTGGCGACCACCGCGCCGAGACCGCCGACGCAGAGGGTGATCGCGAACTCGGACACGATCGAACCCCAGAAGCCCGACCCCGGCGTCACCGAGTGCAGCACCCAGCCGACCGCCGCGACCACCAGCAGCGCCACCGATCGCCAGGTCGCGCTCCGGGCACTCGCGGCGACCGTCGCGCCGAGTCGGAGCGACGCGGTGTCGGCGTGCGGACGCCCCACGGGCAGGAGCACCGCGCCGACGATGACGGCGGGGGAGAGGTCGAACGCGCGGGTGATCCCGCAGGCGATCAGGGCGGCGAGGACGAGCCACGGCGACACCCGGAACCCGATGGTCGCCCGATCGGCGCCGGCGGCCCAGCGACTCGCCAGCACGACGGTGGTCGCGAGCACCGCAGCCCCGAGCAGGACGGCGATCGCCAGGCGGACGTAGCGGGCCTCGAGCGAGACACCCACGCCGAGCACCGTGCACAGCCCCACCACGAGGACGGCCACGGTGATCGAGGCCCAGGTCGGGAACAGGTCCTCGCCGCGACGTCGCTCGGCGTGCGGCCGGTTCCGGCCGAGCACGGCGGCGAAGGGGTTGCGGAGCCGACCGCGTGCCGCCCCGGCGACCAGGGCGAGCGGGCCGGCGATGAGCACGAGGAACCCGGCCGCGACGGCGGTGGCTACGAGGACGGTGCGCCACGAGAAGGCGGCCTGGATCGTCGGGACCGTGGAGTCGTAGGCGGTGGAGGCCGACCAGTCGCCGGCCGGGCCGGACCAGTCGAGGCCGCGCGGGCTCGGCGGGCCGCCCGCTCCGGGGCCGCTGCCCGATCCCGCGGCACCGCTGCTGCTGCCGTCGCTGCTGCCGCCCGTCGCGCCGCCGCCGGTGCTGCCGGGGGCGGTCCCGCTCCCCGGCGTGCCGCTCGCGGAGTCGGTGCCGGAGACCGGGCCCTCGCTGGCGCCGGTCGCGGTGGGCGTGCCGGTACCGCTCACGCCGGTCGGCGTCGACGTCGACGTCGACGGCACCACGCGGACGACGACCTCGGCCGAGGACCGCGAGAAGTTGCCGGCAGCGTCCTGCTGCGTCGCGCTGATGGTCCGGGAGCCGGGGACGAGGGTCGACCCCGTGGTCGTGCAGGACCACCGACCGGAGGCGGGCACGTCGACACGGCACACCGGGGCGCGGTCGGCGTACACGGTCAGCACGGCCCGGGGCTCGCCGGTGCCGGACACCACCGTCGACTGCGCGCGTACCCGGTCGCCCACCCCGGGCGAGGTGATCCGCGGTGCCGTCGGCGCCGTGCGGTCGAGGGTGATCGTGACCGGCGCCGAGGCGGCACTCCGCAGGTCCGACCGGTATCCGTCGGCGGTGCTCGCGGTCTGCGTGGCACTGACCGACAGGCGGGCGTCACCGCCGCTCGTGGGGGTGCTCCCACCGAGGGAGACCGTCCAACGGCCGTCGCGACCGACGACGGCGCTGCGCTCCCCGGTGGACCCCGAGACGGAGAGCGTGACGGTGGACCCGGGCCGGCCGGTGCCGCTGACCGGGCCGTTCGTCGGACGCGCGGTCGTGACCGTGGGCGGCACGATGACGTCGGCGGCCGGGGTGCGTGCCGTGCCGAGCTCGGGAGCAGTGCGGTCGCTGACGGTGAAGACCTGGCCGGGGCCCGAGGAGACGGCGGCGAAGCACGACCAGGTGCCGGCGGCCGACACCGTCGCGGGGCACCCGGAGGCCCCGGTCGCGGCGGGACCGGCCACGCGGACCGCGTGACCCGGGGTGCCGGTGCCGCTGAACCGCACGGTGCCGCTCGTGATGTCACCGGGGTCGGCGATGTGCGGCTTGACCGGGCGCGGGGTGGGCGAGGTCGTCGGCGCGCCGGGGCTCGGCGTGAGGTGGTTCTGTGGGGAACCCGTGGGGGTGCCGGTCGGAGCCGAGAGCTGCGGGGGCACGGTCGTGTCGTCCGCGTCCCCCGACAGCGAGGGTGCCGCCGTGTCGCTCGTGGGCGCGGCGTCACCCGCGGCGAACGCCGGTGCCGCCGCAGCGCCGAGCAGGGCCGCGACGAGGGCCACCGCGCCGACGCTCAGCAGCGCGAAACGGGATCGCCGGACGGGGCGGTCGCCCCCGACCACCCGTTCGTCCACGTTCTCCCCGCGCGTGTGCATCCGAACCCATCCCACGTGATCGAGCGCCCGGGGTCAATACGTCGAAGGGATGATGTCCGCCGGACGGCCGACACGCCGACGAGGCCGGACGCCCGGTGTGTACGACTCGGGAATCGGCCGTGAACCGCGGCCCCGGACAGGAGCAGGTGTCGTGCGTCGATACAATCGATCCCGGCCGTTCCGGCCAGGAACCACCGCGGATCCCGACGCGCAAAGGAGTACGCCCTCATGGACACCGGACTCATCACGACGCTGATCGTCGTCGGAGTGGTGGTGGTCCTCCTCGTGGTCGTCGGGATCTACCTCTGGGTCACCTACAACGCGCTGGTCACCCTGAAGGTCCGCGTGGACGAGGCCTGGAGCGACATCTCGGTCCAGCTGAAGCGCCGCGCCGACCTCATCCCCACGATCGTGGAGACGGTCAAGGGGTACGCCACCCACGAGAAGGCCGTCTTCGACGACGTCACGAAGGCCCGCTCCGAGACGCTGAGCGCCGGAGACGCCTCGACGGCCTCCACCGCCGAGGGACACATGCAGAAGGCGCTCAAGAGCGTCTTCGCCGTGGCCGAGGGCTACCCGCAGCTGCAGTCGAGCCAGAACTTCCTGCAGTTGCAGTCCGAGCTCGTCGACACCGAGGACAAGATCCAGTCGGCCAGGCGCTTCTACAACGGCGGCGTCCGCGAACTCAACACGAAGATCCGGGTCTTCCCGAACTCGTCGTTCGCGAAGAGCCGCGGCTTCTCCGAGGCGTCCTTCTTCGAGACCGCCGAGCCCGCGGCGATCGCGGAACCGCCGCGCGTCCAGTTCTGATCCGCCCGACGTCGGTCTGACGTGTACAGCGCGATCGCGCGCAACAAGCGCAACACCGTCTTGATCGTCCTGGTGTTCCTGCTCCTCATCGGGGCGCTCGGGTTCCTCGGCGGGTACCTCGCCGGCAACGTCTCGATCGGGGTCGTCGTCCTGGTCGTCGCGATCGGGTACGCGGTCCTGCAGTACTTCACGGCCGCGCGGCAGGCGACCGCGATCGCCGGCGGCGTCGAGATCGACCGGTCGACGGAGCCCCGCCTCTGGCGCACGGTCGAGAACCTCGCCATCGCCACCGGGATGCCGATGCCCCGTGTCTTCGTCATCCAGGACCCGTCCCCGAACGCCTTCGCCACCGGCCGTGACCCCGAGCACGCCGTCGTCGCCGCGACCACCGGGCTGCTGGCGATCATGGACGACCAGGAGCTCGAGGGCGTGATGGCCCACGAACTCGGCCACGTCCGGAACTACGACATCCGGGTGTCGACGATGGTGTTCGGGCTCGTCGTCGCGGTGGGGCTGATCGCCGACGTGCTGCTCCGGATCTCGATCTTCAGCGGCCTGTCCGGCGGTCGCAGTCGGAACAACGACTCCGGTGGCAACAACCCGATCCTGCTCATCGCCGGACTCGTGGCGGTCATCGTCGCGCCGATCGCCGCCGCCGGCGTGCAGGCAGCGGTGTCGCGGCAGCGGGAGTACCTGGCTGACGCCACCGGTGCGATGACGACGCGGCACCCGGAGGGCCTGGCGCGGGCGCTCGAGAAGCTCGGAGCGTACGGGCGGCCGACGCAGACGCAGAACTCGTCGATGGCGCACCTCTGGATCGCCGACCCGATGCGGCCCGGCGTGATGGACCGGCTGTTCTCGACGCACCCGCCGCTGCCGGACCGCATCGCGCGGCTCCGCGGCAGCCTCGACCGGTTCTGACGCGCGCGGTCCGGCCGCCGGCGTCGGGGGAGCACAAGCCGTCGGGTGGTCCGGTCGTCCTCGACGATTTCTGCTCCCAGGACGCGATCACGCGACCGCGCGCGTGACCAGCTGCAGGCCTGGAGGCGCGGTGCGGGCCCGCCCCGCGCCTCCGGGCCGTCACACCGCTGGGTCCGGTGCCGCGGTCGCGTCCGCGTCGTCGGCTGCCTCGTGCGGCACGAGCGGGACGCCGAGCGCGGTGGCGACGGCGGCAGCCGCGGTGCCGCGGTCGGTGACCTCGACCCCGTCGAGCCCCTGCCACGCAGCGGTCCGCCGCAGGGTGTCGGCCAGCCGGTCGGCATCGAGCCGTTCCCCGGGTTCCTGCCACGCCGTCCGGACCCGCAGCACCCCGCGCTGCCGGTCGTTCTTGAGGTCGACGCGCCCGACCAGCCGGTCGTCCTGCAGCACCGGCAGCACGTAGTACCCGAACACCCGCTTCGGCGCCGGCGTGTAGATCTCGATCCTGTAGTGGAAGCCGTACATCCGCTCGGCCCGTCGCCGGAACCACACGACGGGGTCGAACGGGCTGAGGACGGCGTCGGCCGAGACCCGGCGGGGGACCCGCGCGTCGGCGTGTAGCCAGGCGCGCTCGCCCCACCCCTCGACCTGCACCGGCAGGAGCTCACCCGCGGCGGTGAGGTCGGCGATCGCGGCAGCCGTGTCGTCGGAGCGCAGCCGGAAGTAGTCGGCGATGTCCGCGCGCGTCCCGACCCCGAGCGCGCGCGTGGCGTGCCGGACGAGTCGGAGCACCGCTGCCGGGCGAGCGGGGGCGGTCTCGAGGGTGCCGGCCGGCAGCACCTGTTCGGGCAGGGCGTAGACGCGCTCGAAGCCGGAGCGGCCCGCCGTCACGACGTCGCCCCAGCGGAACATCTGCTCGAGGCCGAGCTTGACGTCGCTCCAGCCCCACCACGGACCACGCCGGACGTTCGACTCGTGCTCGACGGCGCTCGCGGGCATCGGTCCCTCGGCGCGGAGCAGGGCCTGCAGCTCACGACGGACCCCCTCGGTCCGGGTGACCGCGTCGACCCGGGTGGGGCCGGCGTCGCGGGCACGCAGCGCGTCCATCCGCCAACGGAAGAGGGGGAGGTCGTCTCGGTCGATGAAGGCTGCCTCGTGCGCCCAGTACTCCGTCCAGGGGCCGCGGGCCGTCAGCGACCGGCGGTCGAGTGCCGACTTGTCGTAGGCGCCGAGGCGGGCGAACAACGGCAGGTAGTGGCTGCGCTCGAAGACGTTGACCGAGTCGATCTGCAGGAGCCCGAGCCGCGCGAACCCGGCCGTGAGCGCCCGGGTCGAGACGGTGTCGGTCGGCGCCTGCCCGAACCCCTGGGCGGCCAACGCCACCCGTCGGGCCTCGGCGGCGGAGAGCGTGGTCCTGACCATGCGACCGACGCTACCGAGGCCCGCCGACAAGCCGCACGGCGTGTGTATGCCGCATCTGGTACCTGTCAGGAGGCACATCGGTACACTCGCGGCATGGCATGGGCGAGAAAGCAGCAGCCGACGCATCCCGACCCCGTGGTCGAGGAGAGCGTCCCGATGGGTGTGCGCATCGCCGGGGCGTGGTCGTGGCGGGTACTCGTGGTCGTCGGGGTCATCGCGGTCTTCATCTGGCTGATGACGATCTTCAGCCAGATCCTCATCCCGTTCCTCGTCGGCATCGTCATCTCGGCGCTGCTCGTCCCGATCTCGAACTGGATGCAGCGGCACCACGTCCCGAAGTGGGCGGCCATCGTGATCAGCTTGCTCGGTGGTCTCGCGGCGCTCGGCGGGCTCATCTGGCTCGTCGTCGACCAGATCATCGCGTCGTACCCGTCGCTCCGTGACCGCACGGTCGACCAGTACGCGAACATCAAGGACCTCGTCCTCAACTCCGGTCTCGGCATCACCCAGGGCGACGTCAACGGCTGGCTCGACGACGGCACGAAGTGGCTGCAGGACAACTCGGCGTCGATCCTGTCCGGGGTCGCGAGCGCCGGGTCCGGTGCCACGCACGTCTTCGAGGCGCTCTTCATCATCCTGTTCACGACGATCTTCCTGCTCGTCGACGGCAAGAACGTCTGGCGCTGGACGGTCCGGCTCTTCCCGCGCAAGGCCCGTGCGGCCGTCGACGGCGCCGGGGTCGCCGGCTGGATCACCCTGACGAGCTTCATCCGGGTGCAGATCTTCGTCGCGTTCGTGGACGCGGTCGGCATCGGCCTCGGTGCGTTCATCGTCGGGCTCTTCTTCGGTGGCATGCCGCTCGTGATCCCGATCGCGGCCTTCGTCTTCCTCGGTGCGTTCATTCCCGTCGTCGGTGCGATCGTCACCGGGTTCCTCGCGGTGTTCGTCGCCCTCATCTTCAACGGGCCGCTCGCCGCCGTCCTGGTGCTCGGCGTCGTCCTGCTCGTGCAGCAGATCGAGGGACACATCCTGCAGCCCCTCGTGATGGGCAACGCGGTCAAGGTGCACCCCCTGGCGGTCGTGCTCGGCGTCACCGCGGCGTCCGGCCTGGCGGGCATCGCCGGCGCGTTCTTCGCCGTACCGCTGATCGCCACCCTGAACGCCATGGTGACGACGATCGCCTCCGGCCGCTGGGCCCGGCTCGACTCCGACCACGTGCTCGAGGCGACCCCGAAGCGCGGGCAGCACGGGCAGCTGCAGCTGATGCGCCGCCGTCGCCACAAGGTCGGCGACGACGTCCCGCCGCCCGGCAGCAAGCCCGAGCCCACCGCGGCTGAGGGAACGGCCAGCACCAACTGACGTCACGGGTTCGTCAGGAAGCACCCGGACCGACGATGATGGGACCGTGACCGACTCCACTGCGACCCTGATCCCGACGCTCGACGACATCGAGCAGGCGCGCGAGACGATCGCCGGGGTCGCACGCGTCACGCCGATGGAGACCTCGCACTTCCTCGCCGAGGTGCTCGGGTCGCCCGTGCACCTCAAGTGCGAGAACCTGCAGCGCACCGGTGCGTACAAGGTCCGGGGTGCGTACAACCGCCTTGTCGCCCTGACGCCGGAGCAGCGCGCCGCCGGGGTCGTCGCCGCCAGCGCGGGCAACCACGCGCAGGGGGTCGCCCTGGCCGCCCGCGAGCTCGGCATCCCCGCGACGATCTTCACGCCCGTCGGGGTGGCCCTGCCGAAGCTGCAGGCGACGCGCCACTACGGCGCCGAGGTGGTCCTCCGCGGCCACTCGGTGGAAGAGGCCCTGAGCGCCGCCAAGGACTTCGCGCACCGCACCGGAGCCGTGTTCATCCCGCCGTTCGACCACCCCGCGGTGATCGCCGGCCAGGGCACGCTCGGCCTCGAGATCCTCGACCAGGTGCCGGACGCCGACACCGTCGTCGTCCCGATCGGCGGCGGTGGCGTCATCGCTGGCATCGCCCTCGCCGTGAAGGGCATGGCCGAGCGTCTCGGCCGGACGATCCGCGTGGTCGGGGTGCAGGCCGAGAACGCCGCGGCGTACCCGAGCTCGATCGAGGCCGGCGAGCCCGTCACCGTCACCACGAAGCCGACGATCGCCGACGGCATCGCGGTCGCGCGCCCCGGCGACCTGAACTTCCCGATCATCCGCGACCTGGTGGACCAGATCGTGACGGTCTCCGACGACGACGTCGCCCGTGCGCTGCTGGTGCTGCTCGAGCGCGCCAAGCTCGTCGTCGAGCCGGCGGGTGCCGTCGGCGTCGCCGCGATCATGTCCGGCGCGGTCCGCGACACCGGCCGCACCGTCGTGCTGCTGAGCGGCGGCAACATCGACCCGCTCATGATGGAGCGCGTGATCACCCGCGGCCTCGTCGCCGCGTCCCGCTACATCGGGATCCGGATCATGCTGCCGGACCGTCCGGGCCAGCTCGCCCGGGTCTCGCAGGTCATCTCGGACGCCGGCGCGAACGTCGTCGAGGTCCTGCACACCCGCCACGGGCAGGGGCTCGTCATCAACGAGGTCGCCCTCGACCTGTCGATCGAGGCGCGCGGCCCCGAGCACGCACAGGAGGTCATCCACCGCCTGCGCGAGGTGGGCTTCCGGCCGGAGCTGCTGGAGCACTGACGGCTGGCCACAGCACTGCAGACCAGCCGCAGACGGACAGGAGGCGCG
>NZ_MJGN01000023.1:93573-154954 GCF_001865065.1 Curtobacterium sp. MCBA15_008
CGCGCCTCCTGTCCGTCTGCCGGTCGCCCCCAGGGCGCGCGACTACGGCTCGTAGCGCTCGACCTTCGTCACCTCGACGGCGATCTCCTTGCCGTTCGGTGCCGTGTACGTCGCCTTCTCGCCGGCGCGCAGGCCGACGATGGCCGCGCCCACCGGGCTGACCGGGCTGTAGACCGTCAGGTCGGAGCCGTCGGCGACGATCTCGCGGTTGCCGACGAGGAACGTCGACTCGTCGCCGGCGATGACCGCCGTGACGACCGTGCCGGGCTCGACGGTGCCGTCGAAGTCCGCTTCGCCCACGGTGGCGTGCTTCAGCAGCTCGGTGAGCTGACGGATGCGGGCCTCGATCTTGCCCTGCTCGTCCTTCGCGGCGTGGTAGCCGCCGTTCTCCTTGAGGTCGCCCTCTTCGCGAGCGGCCTCGATGCGGTTCGCGATCTCCTGACGAGCCGGGCCGGACAGCTGCGCCAGCTCCGCCGTGAGGCGGTCGTGGGCCTCCTGCGTCAGCCAGGTGACCTGCGTGTCGTTGCTCATCGTGCATCCCTTCAGCAAGGAACGAGACCGGCCGGTGTGGCCGGTCTCGTCCGCGAATCAGGGCAGTCTAGGGAACCCAGCAGTCGTGGATCAAGCCGGTGACACCGCGGGACACGGTCTTCACAGCAGTGTTGAGGCTGCGGGTGCGCTCATCGGACGCCGGCACCGGGACCTCGCGCCACCCGACGATGGTGAACGACTTGTCGAGGACCTGGACGGCGCACTTCGCACTCGTGCCCGGGTCGACGGAGACCTGGCTGTGCACGACGGTCTCGTGGTCGGACACCACCTGGTACCCGACGTCGCTCGAGTCGAGGCCGTGGCTGGTCTGCCCGGGGCCCGCCCAGATCACCCAGACGAGGAACACCAGGGCGACCGCGGCCGCGGCCACGACGCCGATGAACCGCGCCCGACGAGCACGGCCGGGCGTGCGGCCGTAGCGGTCGTCCAGCGTCGCGGTGGTGCCGGCGGACGGCTGGTGTGCCGATGGGTGCTGCGGTTCGGACAGTTCGGGGCTCCCGGGGTGATTATCCTGATCCCAGGGTAGTTCACGCGTCGCTGTGTGCTGCCCGCGTCCACCGCACGACCAGTGAGGAACCCCACGTGCCGTACCGCCTGATGGCCGTCCACGCCCACCCCGACGACGAGTCGAGCAAGGGGGCGGCGACGGCGGCGAAGTACGCGGCCGAGGGCAACGAGGTCATGGTGGTCTCGTGCACCGGTGGCGAGGCCGGCGACATCCTCAACGAGCAGCTCGGCGAACCCGCCACGAGCCGTGCGCACCGTGACATGGCCGGGTACCGCCGCACCGAGATGGCCGCGGCACAGGCGGCGCTCGGCATCGAGCACGTCTGGCTCGGCTACCACGACTCCGGGCTGCCGGACGCCGAGAAGGGCGAGACCGTGCGCCCCGGCACGTTCTCGACGGTGCCGCTCGAGTACTCCACCGAGACGCTCGTGCGCGTGATCCGCCGCTTCCGCCCGCACGTGCTCGTCACCTACGACGAGAACGGTGGCTACCCGCACCCCGACCACATCCGGACGCACGAGGTCTCCGTCGCCGCCTGGCGCGACGCGGCGGACCCGTCGAAGTACCCCTCGGCCGGCGAGCCCTGGGCGGTCGCGAAGCTGTACTACGAGCGCACCATGAACCCCCGCCGCTTCCGGACGATCTTCGAAGCCCTGCAGGAACGCGACCCCGACAGCCCCGCGATCGAGCAGCTCCGCGAGTGGGTCGAACGGTTCGCCGACCGGCCCGACCTCGCCACCACGCACGTCGACGTGCACGAGTACTTCGACGCCCGCGACGCCGCACTCCGCGCGCACGCCAGCCAGGTGCCGCCGGACAGCGCCTTCTTCTACTGGCCGAACGACCTCCTCGCGACGGTGTGGCCGACCGAGGACTACCAGCTCGTCGAGGCCCGCGTGCCCACCGAGCTCCCCGAGTCCGACCTGTTCGCGGGCATCCCAGTCGACAAGGACACCACCGAGTGAGCACCATCGCGGCGGCACTCGCCGCCACCCCCAGCCCGAGCCCGACCTCGACCGTCCCCGACGTCGACGTGACGCCCGGCGTCGCCGGCTTCATCGCGATCGCCGTCGTGGCGATCGTGACGATCCTGCTCGTGATCGACATGACGCGGCGCATCCGCCGGACCCGCTACCGCGCGGAGATCCGGGAGCGCCTGGAGGCCGAGGCGAACGGCACGGCGGAGGACGCCGACGGAGTCGCGACCGACGAGCCGGCCCGGCGCGCGGCCGAGGACGGACGAGCGGACGTCGGGGACGACACCGAGCGCGGTTGACGCGACCGGTCCTCGCCCTGGAGGCGCGGGGCGGGCCCGCCACGGGCCTCCAGTCCGCCTCGTGCGCGCCCACCGGATCCGGGCGTACCTGGTCGAACCGGGCGTGCCTGGTCGAACCGGGCGTGCCTGGTCGAGCCGGGCGTTCCTGGTCGGACCGGGCGTACCTGGTCGGACGTTCCTGGTGAGTACGCCCGGAACGACCAGGCATCGCACCCGTTCTGGGAAGGAACGTCCGACGGTCAGCGCACCGGGTGCAGCGCCACGATGAGGACGCCGGCCCACTGCGCGGCGAAGGCCACGACGGTCAGGGCGTGGAAGACCTCGTGGAAGCCGAACAGCGTCGGTGACGGGTTCGGACGCTTGAACGCGTAGACGAGTGCCCCCACGATGTAGGCGACGCCGCCGGACAGGATGAGGACCGTCATCGGGACGCTCGCGGCGAAGAACTGCGGCAGCAGCCCGAGGGCGGCGCAGCCGAGCACCAGGTAGATCGGCACGTACAGCCACCGCGGGGCGTTGATCCAGAGCACGCGGAACGCGATCCCCAGTGCCGCACCGGACCACATCACCCAGAGCACCACGACCATGAGGGTGTGGGGCAGGGCGCAGATCGCGACCGGCGTGTACGTGCCGGCGATGAGAAGCAGGATGTTCGTGTGGTCGATGCGCTTCAGCACGCGCTTGACCGTCGGACCCCAGGGGAAGCGGTGGTACGTCGCCGAGACGCCGAACATCGCGAGCGAGGTCGCCATGAACACCGCGCTGCCGACCTTCGCGGCGGGGGAGCCGGCGAGGCTGATGAGCACGATGCCCATCGCGATGGCGAACGGGAACGCGCCGAGGTGGATCCAGCCGCGCCACGCCGGCCGGGTCTCGGTGCTGTCCGCCGCGGTGCGGTTCGTCGCGGCGCTGTCGGCCGCGGTGCTCGCGGCCTCTTCGGTGAAGGGGACGTGGGGGAGCGTCCCGGTGTCGTGCTCGGCGTGCATGGTCCGACCGTATGGGTGCCAGCCGAGCAACAGCCGAACATCCGGTGACCAGCTCGCTCCCCAGGGGTGGTGCACTATGTTCGTCCCGTGAGCGGCAAGGTCGGGTGGGCAGGACGAGGCATCCTCTACCGCGCCTACCAGAGTCGCATCCGGCGCCAGATCGACGACGCGGCCAAGCCGAAGCACGTCGCCATGATCGTGGACGGCAACCGACGCTGGGCGAAGCAGCTCGGGCTCGAGTCCGCCGCGCACGGTCACCGTGCCGGCGCAGCGAAGATCCCGGAGTTCCTGACCTGGTGCGACGACCTCGGGATCGAGGTCGTGACGCTGTACCTGCTGTCCTCCGACAACCTCACGGGCCGCGGCGGCGAGGAGCTCGAGCAACTCGTCGGCATCATCGCCGACCTCGCGGGCACGCTCGCCGACCACCGCGACTGGCGCGTCCAGCACGTCGGCGCGAACGAGGGGCTGCCGCCGGCACTCGTCGCCGCGCTCGAGCAGGCCGAACGGCGCACCGCGGACCACACCGGGCTGCACGTCAACCTGGCGGTCGGCTACGGCGGCCGGCGGGAGATCGCCGACGCCATGCGCAGCATCGTGCAGGCGCACGGCGAGGGCGGGGGCACGCTCGACACCCTCGCCGAGGTCCTCACGCCGGAGCTCATCGGCGACCACCTCTACACGCAGGGCCAGCCCGACCCGGACCTGGTGATCCGGACCTCGGGCGAGCAGCGGCTGTCCGACTTCATGCTGTGGCAGAGCGCGCACAGCGAGTTCTACTTCGTCGAGGCGTTCTACCCGGACCTGCGCGAGGTCGACTTCCTCCGTGCGGTGCGCGACTTCGGATTGCGGTCGCGTCGCTTCGGCGGCTGACGCCCGGCCACGCCGCTTCTTCGGCTGACGCCGGGCTTCGTCGCTCGCCGTTCCGACGGCTGACGCTGCTCGCTGCGCAGAACGGCCTGGGTTCGCTCGCGATCTGCCATCCCAGTAGACTCACAGGGTTTTCGTCCCACGGAAGGTTGCACCTGTGAACATCGCCGAGTACGCCGCCGGCTTCGCCGAAGAGCCCGGCTACCTCGACCACGCCGCGTTCGGTCCGGTGCAGACCGCCGTCCTCGAGGAGCAGCGCGTGCTCGGGACGATCCAGGAGCACATGCGCTTCGGAGCGATGGAGACCCTCGACGAGCAGGACGCCCGGGTGCGCACCGTCGCCGCCCGGCTCGTCGGCCGCCGTGAGGACCAGGTCGTCTCGCAGACCGCCACCACGCCGGGGCTCCTGCACACCGCGTTCGGCCTGACCGGAGGCGTGCTCGTGTCCGCCGACGAGTACCCGTCGCTGCCGCTCGCCCTCGCCAGCGCCGCCTCGGCCACCGGCGGCCGCGTGCAGCCCGTCGTCATCGAGTCCGGTGCCGGCTGGATGACGCCGTCGCTCATCGAGTCGCGTCTGACCGACGAGGTCACCGCGGTCGCCGTGTCCCTCGTCGACTGGCAGACCGGCTACCTCGCCGACCTCCCCGGCATCCGTGAGGTCATCGGCGACCGCCTGCTCATCGTCGACGCGATCCAGGGCTTCGGCGTCGTGGACGCCCCCTACGAGATCGCCGACGTCGTCGCCACCGGCGGCCAGAAGTGGCTGCACGCCGGCTGGGGCACCGGCTTCACCGCCTTCAGCGACCGCGCACTGAACCGGCTGCGCCCGGCGCTGTCCGGCCCGCACGGCACGACCGGCTGGCCGACCGAGGTCCCGGCCGTCCGCCCCGGTGCCGCCGGGTTCCAGATGACGCGCATCGACCCGGTGGCGCAGGCCCGGATGGCGGTCTCGCTCGACCGGCTGACCGCCGTGGGCGTCGCGGCCGTGCAGGAGCGCGTGACCGACCGCATCGAGCGCGTGTTCGACATCGCCGACGAGTTCGGACTGTCGGTGGACTCCAGCCGTGACCCGCGAGAGCGTGCCGGCATCGTCGTGCTCCGACCGCCGCAGGGCCGCCTCACGGCGCTGTCCGCGGCGTTCCACAACCACGGGGTCACCGCCACGACGCGGCTCGGGGTCGCACGGGTGTCGGTCTTCGCCTCGACGACGGACGAGACGCTCGACATGTTCCGCGACGCCTGCTTGTCCTACGCGACGATGCAGTAGCGCGCTGCGCGGGCGCGGGCGCGAAAGCGACAGATCGCTGCGGGACATCCGCGGGTTTCTGTCGCTTCGGCGACCGGCGGTGTGGACTGCGCCGGGACGGACGGGAGGCACGGGGCGGGCTGGCACCGCGCCTCCAGGCCCGCGGGTGGGGGCGTTTCGGGCGCGACGCGACTCGCGTGGCACGGTCGCGTTGTTCACGTGACCGTAACGCGCGGAACAGCGTGTCGCTGGCGCCGTGTCGGAGGTCGGACGTAGCTTGGCGGCATCGGGCAACGCGCCCGATCGAAGCGGCCACAGTCGGTGCTTCGGGACCCGCTCCACGGCCGCGTTCGAGGACATGGACCGGGCCGAGCGCGGCCCGGGGATGGAGTGGTCGTGACCTCTCAGAACGTCTCTCGCGGAACCCAGCAGCACCCCACCGCGGACTCGTCCACCTCGGTCGCCCAGCGCACGTACGTGCTCGACACCTCGGTGCTCCTCAGCGATCCGCGGGCACTGTTCCGCTTCGCGGAGCACGCGGTCGTCCTGCCCGTCGTGGTCGTCAGTGAACTGGAGTCCAAGCGCAACGACCCGGAGATCGGGTACTTCGCCCGGCAGGCTCTCCGGCTGCTCGACGAACTGCGGATCGAACACGAACGGCTCGACTTCCCGATCGCGATCGGCGAGGGCGGGTCGTTCCGAGTCGAACTGAACCACTCCAACCAGTCGGTCCTGCCCTCTGGGCTGCAGCTCGGGGACAACGACTCGCGGATCCTGGCGGTCGCCTCGAACCTCAAGAACGACGGACTCGACGTCGTCGTGGTCTCGAAGGACCTGCCGCTGCGGGTCAAGGCGTCGTCGATCGGCATGGCGGCGGAGGAGTACCGCGCCGAACTCGCCGTCGACAGCGGCTACACCGGCGTCACGGACCTGCAGGTGTCCGGCGAGCAGATGTCCGACCTGTACGAGAAGGAGGAGATCCGCTCCGCCTCGCTCGAGGGCGTGCCGGTCAACACCGGCGTCGTGATCCACTCGGAGCGGGGCTCGGCCCTCGGCCGTGTGATCCCCGGCGGCTCGGTGGCGCTCGTCCGCGGCGACCGCGAGGTGTTCGGCCTGCGTGGGCGCTCCGCTGAACAGCGGCTCGCGATCGACGCGCTGCTCGACCCGGAGATCGGCATCGTGTCCCTCGGTGGCAGCGCCGGCACGGGCAAGTCGGCGCTTGCGCTCTGTGCCGGACTCGAGGCCGTGCTCGAACGACAGCAGCACAAGAAGATCATGGTCTTCCGGCCGCTGTACGCGGTGGGCGGCCAGGAGCTCGGCTACCTGCCCGGGGACGCGTCCGAGAAGATGAACCCCTGGGCGCAGGCCGTCTACGACACCCTCGGTGCGCTGGTGTCGGACAACGTCCTCGACGAGGTCGTCGAGCGCGGCATGCTCGAGGTGCTGCCGCTCACGCACATCCGGGGCCGCTCGCTGCACGACGCGTTCGTGATCGTGGACGAGGCCCAGTCGCTCGAGCGGAACGTGCTCCTGACGATGTTGTCCCGCATCGGGCAGAACTCCCGGGTGGTGCTCACGCACGACGTCGCGCAGCGCGACAACCTCCGGGTCGGTCGGCACGACGGGGTCGCCTCGGTCATCGAGCGGCTCAAGGGGCACCCGCTGTTCGCGCACGTGACGCTGACCCGGTCGGAGCGGTCGGCGATCGCGGCGCTCGTGACGGAGATGCTGGACTCGCCGGACCTCGTGTAGGGGCCGGTCGGGTCTTCGCGCTCAGCGACAGTTCACGCGGTCCGAGCCACGTGAACTGTCGCTGACTGCGTGAGATCGAGCCGTCGGCTCAGTTCGGGTGCGTCATGCTGAGGACGTCGAGGGCGCTGTCGAGCTGCTCCTCGGTGACCTCGCCGCGCTCGACGTGGCCGAGCGCGATCACTGCCTCGCGCACCGTGACGCCCTCGGCGACGGCGAACTTCGCGACCTTCGCGGCGGCCTCGTACCCGATGACCCGGTTGAGCGGCGTGACGATCGACGGCGACGACTCGGCGAACGACCGGGCACGGTCGAGGTTCGCCTCGAGCCCGTCGACGGTCTTGTCGGCCAGCACGCGCGAGCTGTTCGCCAGCAGGCGGATCGACTCGAGGAGCGCCGTTCCCATCACCGGGATCGCGACGTTGAGCTCGAAGGCTCCGGAGGCACCGGCCCACGTGATCGTGGCGTCGTTGCCGATCACCCGCGCCGCGACCATGAGCGTCGCCTCGGGGATGACCGGGTTGACCTTGCCCGGCATGATCGACGAACCCGGCTGCAGGTCGGGGATGTGCAGTTCGCCGAGGCCGGTGTTCGGGCCGGAGCCCATCCAGCGGAGGTCGTTGTTGATCTTCGTCAGGCTGACCGCGATGACCTTGAGCGCGCCGGACGCCTCGACCAGTGCGTCCCGCGCCCCCTGCGCCTCGAAGTGGTCGAGCGCCTCGGTGATCGGCAGACCAGTGTCATCGGCGAGCTGGGCGATCACCCGCTGCGGGAAGCCCTTCGGCGTGTTGATCCCGGTGCCGACCGCGGTGCCGCCCAGCGGGACCTCGGCCACGCGGGGGAGCGTCGCGTTCACGCGCTCGATGCCGAGACGGACCTGGCGCGCGTACCCGCCGAACTCCTGCCCGAGCGTCACCGGGGTGGCGTCCATGAGGTGTGTGCGACCCGACTTCACGGCGTCGGCCCACAGCGTCGCCTTCGCCTCGAGCGCCTCGGCCAGGTGCTCGAGCGACGGCACGAGCGAGCGGATGAGGGCCTCGGTCACGGCGACGTGCACCGAGGTCGGGAACACGTCGTTCGAGGACTGCGAGGCGTTCACGTGGTCGTTCGGGTGGACCGGCGTGCCGGCGATCTCGGTCGCCAGGGTCGCCAGGACCTCGTTCATGTTCATGTTCGACGACGTGCCGCTGCCGGTCTGGTAGACGTCGACGGGGAACTGGTCGTGGTGCTCGCCGGCGATGATCACGTCGGCGGCCTTCGCGACGGCGTCGGCCAGGGCGGGGTCGACGATGCCGAGCTGTCCGTTGACGATCGCCGCGGCGCGCTTGATCCGGGCGAGGGCCACGATCTGCGCCGACTCGAGCCCACTGCCCGAGATCGGGAAGTTCTCGACCGCGCGCTGCGTCTGTGCGCGGTAGAGCGCGGACTTCGGCACCCGGACCTCGCCCATCGTGTCGTGCTCGATGCGGTAGTCGCCGTCGGTCGCGGTGCTCGTGGTGGTGTCGGTCACGTCGTCGTGGTCCTTCCTGGGGGTGCTCGCCGGCCGCGGTCGCGCCGGCTGGTGGGTGTCCCGGTGGCGGGGTGGCCGCCGGTGTCCGGGACGGTCGTCGTGTCGGCCGGTCAGGCCTGGCCCACGACGGTGTCGATGGCGACCTCGCCCGTGGTGAGGTCGTAGGTCGCGCCGACGACGGCCAATCTACCCTCGGCGATCGCGTCGGAGACCGCGCCGGAGCGCTCGATCACCTGGCGCAGCGTCGCTTCGAGGTGGGCGGCACCGACGGCTTCCTGCGGGACCTCGGCGTCGGTGGCACGCACGCGTTCGACGCTCGGCGCGATGGCGTCGACGAGGGCCTGCAGGTGCGGGGCCGGGACCGGTTCGCCGGAGCGCGCCGCCGCGACCGCGCCGCAGCGGGTGTGGCGGAGCACCACGACGAGCGGCGTGCCGAGCGCGACGACGGCGAACTCGATCGAGCCGAGCACGACGTCGTCGACGATCTGCCCGGCGTTGCGGATGGCGAAGAGGTCCCCGATGCCGGCGTCGAAGACGTGCTCGAACGGCACGCGGGAGTCGGAGCAGCCGAGGACCGTGGCGAACGGCGCCTGGGACCCGGTGAGCTCCGTCCGGCGGTCGGGGTCGATGCGCCCGGTGCGGCGCTTGTCCGAGGCGAAGCGTGCGTTGCCGTCGACGAGGAGGCGGAGGGCGTCGGACGGGGTGGAGGCGGCGCGGTCGGGCATGGTGCTCCTCGGGGCTGATCTGCTCGGGTGATCGGGATGGGGCTGCGGCGGGTGCTCGTCAGCTCGCGAACTGCTTGCTGACCGCCGTCGCGACGGTGCGGAACGACGAGCCGTTCGCGGTGCCGGACAGGACGACGGTGCTCGTGCCGAACGTGGACACCAGGGAGTACGCCTGGTTGCCGGCGTCGTCGCCCTCGGCCCGGCGGTCGTACACGGTCCACTTCGTCCCCGCGATCGTGCGGGTACCGGTGGCGGCGTGCTGGTCGAGCTGGTTGGACACCCACGTGTCGTTCGCCTTGATGCCCTGCTGCAGCCCGATGTACTGCTTGTCGGGGGTGATGAGGCCGACGGTCCAGACGCTCACGCCGTCGCTCGTCTTGTCCTTGAAGTCGGCGCGGTTCGACGAGTAGCCGTCGGGCAGCACGGGGGCGGCGAGGGTCACGCCGGGCACCTTCGCCTGCGACGCGACCTGGCGGTAGTCCACCGCGCGGTCGACGACGGTGGTGTCGGGGCGGACGACGACGGCGACGAGGAACAGCACGATGCCGAGCGACGCGATGAGCGCGATGACGAGGTTGAACGCCGTCTGGTGCTGTCGTCGGGCGGTGCGCGCGGCGTCCTTCCGGGCCCAGGTCTCCTCGGCGGTCTCGGGGCGTCCGAGCTCGGCGACGATCGGGCGGCCGTCGGGGTCGGTCATCGGGATGCGCCGTCCTCGGACTCGGAGGCGGCACGCGCGGCGTCGAGTCGCGCCCGTGCACCGACCAGCCACTCTTCGCACCGTGCGGCCAGGGACTCGCCCCGCTCCCAGAGCGACAGGGAGCGTTCGAGGGTCGCGGAGCCCTGCTCGAGTTCGGCGACGACGCGCACGAGTTCGTCGCGCGCTGCTTCGTAGCTCAGCGACCGGACGTCGGGCTGCTCGGGTTCCTGCTGGGATGACACCCCTCGATCCTACCGAGCGCCCACCGACCTGCGGGCCCGCGCGGGAACCTGTGCAGAACCGGGTCCGGGGACCGAGACCCGGGTCAGACCCCGTCCGGCCCCGGACCGTCCGGCTCGAGCGTGCCCGTCGCCGTCCCCGCGCCGAGCGTCACGTGCACCGGCGTCGCCCCGGCCAGGTCCTCCGCGCTGCGGACGACCCCGCCGTCCGTGGTCTGCACGATGGCGTACCCGCGCCGCAACGTGTCCCGCGGCGACAGCGACCGCAGCCGCGCGGTGAGGTGCCCGACGTCGGCGTGCGAGCGCTCGAGCCGCCGGTCGAGGAGCTCGCGGGCGCGGGAGAGGTCGCGCGCGACCTCTTCGGCACGGGTGTCGACGAGCCACGCGGTCGAGGCAAGCGCCGGACGCGACCGCAGTGCGGCGATCCGGTCGGCCTCGACCGACAGCGTGTACGACAGGCGCTGGCCGATCCGGGCACGCGCGGCCCGGACGTTCGCGAGTTCCTCGGCCACGTCGGGGACGACCCGCTTCGCCGCGTCGGTCGGGGTCGAGGCGCGCAGGTCGGCGACCTCGTCGAGGATCGGCCGGTCGGCCTCGTGCCCGATCGCCGAGACGATCGGCGTCGACGCACCCGCGGCGGCACGGACGAGTCCCTCGTCGCTGAAGCCGAGCAGGTTCTGGAAGTCGCCGCCGCCGCGCGCGACGATGATGACGTCGACGTCCGGGTCGGCGTCGAGCTCGAGGATGGCGGCAGTGACCTCGCCGACGGTCCGCTCGCCCTGCACCGCGGTGTGTATCGTGCGGAACTCGACCTGCGGCCACCGCAGCTGGGCGTTCCGCTTGACGTCCTTCTCGGCGTCGGAGCCCTTGCCGGTGATCAGGCCGATGCGGTGCGGCAGGAAGGGCAGCCGCTTCTTCCGTGCGGGGTCGAACAGCCCCTCTTCGCCGAGGGTCCGCCGCAGCCGCTCGAGTCGTTCGAGCAGGTCCCCGAGACCGACGTGCTTCATCTCGACGACCTGCATCGTCAGCGAGCCGCCCTTGACCCAGTAGTTCGGCTTGACGGCGGCGACGACCCGGTCACCCTGCTTGATGTCCGCCGGCACCCGGGAACGGACGCTCGACCAGATCGAGAACGACACGGTCGCGTCGACCTCGACGTCCTTGAGCTTGCCGTACACGTTGCCGCCGGCGACGTTCCACTGGGTGATCTCGCCCTCGACCCAGGCGGTGCCGAGCCGGTCGATCCAGTCGCGGATCTTCGCCCCGAGCAGTGCGACGGGCCACGGGTTGTCAGCCGTCGGGGGTCCCTGTTCGATCGCCATGCGCCCATGCTGCCCCATCCCGACGACACCCCGGGCGCCTGCGACCCGACACCCCGCGCGCCCGCGACCCGCGCCCAGCCTGCGTGCGTTCCGCTCACCTATCATCGGGGGCGTGACGATCACCAACGGCCACACGGTCCCGCTCGCCCCGCCGCGGGTCCTCGCGGCGCGCGGACGACTGCGCGACGAACCGGTCGCCGGCACGAAGCGGGTCCTGCTCGCGGCCCCGCGCGGGTACTGCGCCGGTGTGGACCGTGCCGTCGTCGCGGTCGAGAAGGCGCTCGAGCAGTACGGCGAACCGGTGTACGTCCGCAAGCAGATCGTGCACAACGTCCACGTGGTGTCGACGCTCGAGCAGCGGGGCGCTGTGTTCGTCGACGACGTCGCCGAGGTCCCGCGCGGCTCCCACGTCGTCTTCAGCGCGCACGGCGTCTCACCGGCCGTGGTCGCCGGCGCGGCGGACCGCGACCTGCACGCCATCGACGCGACCTGCCCGCTCGTCACGAAGGTCCACCGCGAGGCCACGCGGTTCGCCAAGGCCGAGCGCACGATCATCCTCATCGGCCACGCTGGCCACGAAGAGGTCGAGGGCACGATGGGGCACGCACCCGACCGGACGATCCTGGTCAACGGTCCGGCGGACGTCGCCGCGCTCGAGGTCCCCGACCCGGACAACCTCGTCTGGCTGTCGCAGACCACGCTGAGCGTCGACGAGACCATGGAGACCGTCCGTCTGCTCCGCGAGAAGTTCCCCGCGATCGAGAACCCGCCGTCGGACGACATCTGCTACGCCACCCAGAACCGTCAGGTCGCGATCAAGAAGGTCGCCCCGGCCGCCGACCTGGTGATCGTGGTCGGCTCGGCGAACTCCTCGAACAGCGTCCGCCTCGTCGAGGTCGCGCTGGAGCACGGCGCACGTGCCGCCCACCGCGTGGACTACGCGTCGGAGATCCAGCAGGAGTGGCTCGACGGCGTCCGCACCGTCGGTGTCACGAGCGGCGCCTCCGTGCCGGAGGACCTCGTCGCCGAGGTCCTCGAGCAGCTCGCCGACGCCGGCTACGGCACGGTGGAAGAGGTCGTCACCGCCCACGAGGACCTGATGTTCTCGCTCCCCAAGGAACTCCGCACCGACGCGGCCGGCAACCCGACGCGCGGGCTGGGCGGGCGGAACCGATGAACGACGGACGACCGGACGGCTGGTCCGCGGTGCCCGCCCGCGAGCCGGGTCACGTCCCGGACGGGGCGGACGGCCTGGAGGCGCGGCGCACCCCCGCCACGTCGGCCGACGCTCCGGCGCCGGGTCGCGTCCACGGCCGCCCCGCACCCCAGTACGGCGAGTACGCGCCCGAGGGGTGGGTCAACCCGGTGCTCGTCGAGCAGGAGCGCCTCGAGCAGGAGGAGCGTTCGCGGGCGCTCCGGCAGCAGGCCGCGCAGGACGCCGTCCGTGACCGCCGCGGCGGCCCCGGCGCGCCCCAGCGTGGAGCGCTCACCGGGACGGCCGACAGCGGACGGGGCACCCCGACCGGCCGCGACGACGGTGCGGCCGGTACCCGTCCCGACGGTCGCCCCGCTCCGCTCGCGGCCCGGTTCGGTCGTTCACCGATCGACTTCGTGCTGACCGTTGGCTTCCTCGCCGTCGGCCTCTGGACGGTCATCGAGTCGCTGTCCGTGGGGACGACGGCCTCGACCATCCGGATGGTCGTCGAGCAGCAGTACACCGACCTGTCGAACCCCGCGGCGCTCTCGTCGGCGGTGCTCGTGCGCGCGGTGGTGCTCGTCGTGGTGTTCGCGCTCGTCGCCTGGTGGTCGGTGCGCCGGCTCCGGTCGCGGCGCTGGACGTTCTGGGTGCCGCTCGTCGGCGGGGTCGTCGCGACCGTGCTCGGCATGGTCCCGGTGCTCGTCGTGGTCTTCCAGGACCCGCAGTTCGCCGCCTACCTGCAGCGGATGACCGGGGGCTAGCCCAGCACCTGCCGGGTCCGTGCGAGCACGGCGTCGAGGTGGTCGGTCAGCGGTGCGCCCGCGTCGTCGGCGAGCCAGGCCTCGAGCGCGGTCTGGAACCACTCGACCGTGACGCCGGCGAGCACCCGGGCGGTCAGCGGGTCCTCACCGCGCTCGACGAACCCCCGTTCGACGGCGTCGCGCAGGTCGGCCTGCTTCCGGAGGTCCCGTTCGCGGAGCGCCGGTTCCGCGTCGACGACCCGGCGTGCCGAGCGCATCCGGTCGCGCTGCGGCTCGAAGCGTTCGGCGGCCAGGGTCCGGAGGCCCTCGGACACGAGCGCGAGCGGTGGTACGTGCGCGGGCGTGGAAGCGAGCAGACGGCGGGCGATCGCCGGGATCTCGTCGTCGCCGAAGAACACCTCGCGCTTGTCGCTGAAGTGCCGGAAGAACGTCCGCTTCGTCAGGCCGGCGCGGGCGACGATGTCGGGCACCGTCGTCGCGGTGAAGCCCTGCTCGTCGAAGAGCTCGAGCGCCGCGGCGCGCAGTCGTTCCCGTGTGTCGGGCGCCCATCTCGCCATGTCGCCAGCATAGGTGATGACACCGGGTGTCGTCACACGGTACCGTGAGGACACCCAGTGTCATCACTCCTGCAGAAAGGCACACCCGTGTCGCAGCACTCCGCCGCCGTCCTCCGCTCCGCTCGCTCGGCATTCGTCGTCGACTCCGTGCCCACGCCCGCGCCCCGGGCCGACGAGGTCGTGGTCCGCGTCCGGGCGGTCGCCGTGAACCCGGTCGACTGGGTCGTGCAGGGCACCGGGTCGATCACGTACCGGTGGCTGCGCTACCCGGCCGTCCTCGGATCCGACGTCGCCGGCGAGGTCGTCGCGATCGGCTCGGACGTCACCCGTTTCCGCGTCGGCGACCGCGTGTTCGGCCTGGCCGCCGGCACCGACCGCGGGCGGGACCCGATGCGCGAGGGGGCGTTCCAGCAGCACACCGCGTTGCTCGAACGCCTGACCGCCCCGACGCCCGAGGGGATCAGCGACACCGAGGCCGCGGTGCTGCCCCTGGGCGCCAGCACGGCAGCGTGCGCGCTCTTCCAGCCCGCACACCTCGGCCTGACGATGCCCGGGGCGGACGAGCCAGCCCCGACGGGCGGTCGCGGCGTGGTGGTCGTCTGGGGTGGTTCGACGAGTGTCGGCATGAACGCCGTGCAGCTGGCGCGGTCCGCTGGCTACGACGTCGTCAGCACCGCGTCACCGCGGAACGCCGACCTCGTCCGCTCGCTCGGCGCGGACGTCGTCGTGGACCACCACGGCGACCGCGCCGTGGACGAACTCGTCGCGGGCATCGCCGGGCGCCGCGTCGTCGGTGCCGTCGCGCTCGGGACGACCTCCGCCGGACCGTGCATCGAGGTGCTCCGACGGACCGGTGGCACCGTGCTCGCCCTGGCCAGCACGCCGGTGTCCCTCGACGGGCTCGCGGGACGTCGTCGGCTGTTCCCGGCGATGCTCCCGGTCTTCGGCCGCATCGGGCTCACCATGGCGGGTCTCATGACACGGGCCCGACGCCACGGGATCCGGGCCGCGTTCGTCTGGGGGAGCAGCCTGCGCGACGACGAGGTCGGCCGCCGCCTCTGGGCCGAGGTGCTGCCGGCCGGGCTCGCCGACGGCAGCCTCCGAGCGCTGCCCGAACCCCTCGTGGTCGGGTCGGGCCTGGGCGCCGTGCAGGGGGCGCTCGACCGCCAGCGCGCCGGGGTCTCCGCGCAGAAGGTCGTCGTGACGCTCTAGGCCGCCAGGAACGCCGCCACGGCACCGTGCAGCGCCGCGAGGTCCTCGACGTGCACGAGCTCACGGACCGAGTGCATCGACAGCAGCCCGACGCCGATGTCGATCGTCGGGATCCCGAGCCGGGTCGCCGCGATCGGACCGATGGTCGAGCCGCCGGGGATCGTGTTCACGTTGACGAACGGCTGCCACGGCACGCCGGCGGTCTCGCACGCGGCTGCCCAGACGGCCTCGCCCTTCGCCTCGGTCATGTACCGCTGGTTCGCGCTGATCTTCAACAGCGGACCGGCACCGGGGCGCGGACGGTTCGTCGGGTCGTGCTTCTCCGGCTGGTTCGGGTGCACCAGGTGACCGGCGTCGCTCGACAGCAGCCACGAGGCGCGGAACGCCCGGGCTGCCTCGGAGCGGGTGGCGCCGAGGCCCTCCTGCACGCGGCCGAGGACGTCCTCGAGGAACGGGCCACCGGCGCCGGACGGGGTCGAGGAGCCGATCTCCTCGTGGTCGAACGCCGCGAACACGGGGATGTGGTCGCCGTCGGCGGGGGCGTCCACGATGCCGCGGAGTCCGGCGTGCACGCTCGTCAGGTTGTCCATCCGGCCCGACGCCAGGAACTCGCGCTCGATGCCGATGCGGGCGGGGGCCTGGGTGTCGGCGAGGAAGAGGTCCCACGAGACGGCATCGTCTCCGAGGCGTGCGCGCAGCCACTCCACGACCGAGGTGCCGCCCGCGTCGCCGTCCACGCCGACGATCGGCAGCGTGTGCCGCTGGCGGTCGATCTCCTTGCCGTCGTTCACCCCGCGGTCGAGGTGGATCGCCAGGTTCGGGATCCGGGCCACGGCGTCGGTCGACACCAGGCGCACGCCGCCGTCGGCGTCCACCACGCGGCCGGCGATCCGCAGGTCGCGGTCGAACCAGGTCGACAGGAGTGCACCGCCGTAGACCTCGACGTTCAGCTGCTCCCACCCGCCCGTCCGGACGCCCGGGTTCGGTTTGATGCGGAAGCCCGGGGAGTCGGTGTGCGCGCCGAGGATGCGGAACGGCGTCGTCGGCGTCGCGCCGTCGGGCAGCCGCCAGGCGATCACCGCGCCGTCGCGGACGACGACGTAGGCGCCGGCCTCGACGGGCCAGGCGTCGAGCTCGGAGAGTTCGGTGAACCCGGCTGCGACGAGCCGGTCGCGGGCGGCCGCGGCCGCGTGGAACGCGGTCGGCGACTCGGTGACGAACTGGGCGAACTCGGAGGCGATGGCGTCGACGGTCACCCGCCCATCGTGGCATGCAGGGGAGGCGACCGGACGCAGAACGGGGCGCGTCCGTCGGACGCGCCCCGTGCCTCCAGGCTGTGGAGTGGGTCTCAGCCCTGGGTGTGACCGGCCGAGCCGAGCACCTTCGCGGCCTCGCCGACGCGGGCCGCCATGGCGGTCTCGGCGACCTTGCCCCAGGCGCGCGGGTCGTACTGCTTCTTGTTGCCGACCTCGCCGTCGATCTTCAGCACGCCCTCGTAGTTGCGGAACATCGAGTCGGCGATCGACCGGGTGAACGCGTACTGCGTGTCCGTGTCGATGTTCATCTTGATGACGCCGTTGCGCACGGCCTCGTGGATCTCGTCGTCGGTCGAGCCGGAGCCGCCGTGGAAGACGAGGTCGAGCGGGTTCTCGCCGGTGCCGTGCTTGGCGGCGACCGCTGCCTGGATCTCGCCGAGGAGTTCGGGGCGGAGCTTCACGTTGCCCGGCTTGTAGACGCCGTGCACGTTGCCGAAGGTGAGCGCGGCGATCCAGCGCCCCTTGTCGCCCAGGCCGAGTGCGTCCACGACCTTCTCGACGTCGTTCGGGGTCGTGTAGAGCGCGTCGTTCGTGCCTTCGTGCTCGACGCCGTCCTCTTCGCCGCCGACGACGCCGATCTCGACCTCGAGGATCGCGTTGATGTTCCGCGTCTTCTCGATCATCGTCTTGGCGATCTCGATGTTCTCGTCGAGCGGCACGGCCGAGCCGTCCCACATGTGCGACTGGAAGATCGGGTTGCGGCCCGCACGGACCTCTTCCTCGCTCGCGGCGATGAGCGGCAGGACGAAGCCGTCGAGGGCGTCCTTCGGGCAGTGGTCGGTGTGCAGGGCGACGGTGATGTCGTAGTTCTTGGCGACCTCGTGCGCGAACTTCGCCATCGCCAGGGCGCCGGCGGCACGGTTCTTCACGGTGTGGCCGGCGAAGTAGTCGGCGCCACCCGTGGTCACCTGGAGGATGCCGTCCGAGCCGGCCTCCTGCAGCCCCTGCAGGACCGCGTTGATGGTCTGGGACGAGGACACGTTCACGGCGGGGTACGCGAACTTGCCGGCCTTCGCTCGTTCGATCATCTCGGCGTACTGTTCCGGCGTTGCGATGGGCACGTGGATCTCCTTCGACTTCGGTGATGTCCCCGCCGATCGTAGTCAGACCCACTGGAGGCGCGGTGCGGGTTACGCGCGCCCGTTCCGCGGGGCAGTGCACATGCGTTCACGGGCGTCCGGTCCGGACGGCCGCTCGGCCGGCTGTCGGTAGGCTCAGGGTGTGACTCCGACGACTGAGACCGGCTCCTTGTTCCTGCAGCCCGACCGCAACCTCGCGCTCGAGCTGGTGCGTGCGACCGAGGCCGCCGCGATCCGGGCGCAGCCGTGGGTCGGCCGGGGTGAGAAGAACCTCGCGGACGGTGCCGCCGTCGACGCGATGCGGAAGTTCCTCGGCACGGTGAACTTCGACGGTGTGGTCGTCATCGGCGAGGGCGAGAAGGACAACGCCCCGATGCTCTACAACGGCGAGCACGTCGGTAACGGGCACGGCCCGGCCTGCGACATCGCGGTCGACCCGATCGACGGCACCTCGCTCACCGCCGCCGGTCGCCAGAACGCCATCTCCGTCATGGCCGTCTCGGACCGCGGTTCGATGTACGACCCGTCGGCCGTGTTCTACATGGACAAGATCGCCGCCGGGCCCGAGGGCCGCGGGGTCCTCGACCTCGAGAAGCCGATCGGCGACAACATCCGCGCGCTGGCGAAGGCGAAGGGCAAGGACCTCGAGGACATGGTCGTCGCTGTGCTCGACCGTCCCCGCCACGACGAACTCATCCGCGCGATCCGTGCCACGGGTGCCGGTACCCGCTTGCTGCTCGACGGTGACGTCGCCGGTGGCATCGCGGCCGCGCTGCCCGGGTCGACCATAGACATGTGCGTCGGCGTCGGTGGCACCCCCGAGGGCATCATCACGGCCTGCGCGATCAAGGCGCTCGGTGGCGTGATCCTCGGCAAGCTCCAGCCGAAGGACGACGAGGAGCGCTCGCGCGCGGTGGCGGCCGGGCACGACCTGGACAAGGTGCTCGACCAGGACGACCTGGTCACGGGCGACAATACGTTCTTCGTCGCGACGGGTGTCACCGACGGTGTGCTCGTGGACGGTGTCCGTCGTTCGCGCGGCGTGATCCACACGGACTCGCTCGTGCTCCGGTCGCGGTCGAACACGATCCGCCGCATCCAGGCGGACCACCGCGCCGAGAAGTGGTTCTGATCCGCTGACGCGCGCGGCCGGGCGCGGCCCGGCCAGCGCCGGCGCTCGTCGGCGTCCGACGTTCGTCGGCGTCCGACGCAAGTCGCACCCCTGCACGAACAACGCGCCCCGTCACCACGGGGCGCGTTGTTCGTGTGTGGGTGCAAGTCGCGCCCGGGGCCGCGGTTCGGACTGTCGGGCGGCGCCTCGCGACGCGGGACGCGGCCTGGGGACGGCGGGCCCACCGAACCACGAATCCGACGTCGAACCGGCCTGCAAGGCTGGTTCGACGTCGGATCCGTGGTTCGAAGCGGCGGGTCGGCCGCGCGCGGCGCGTGGTGCGGCGAGCGGCTCGCGCCGCGGGCGCCGGGCGCCGCGTCAGTCGGCGTCGTGCGCGTCGGAGGCGCCGACGAGCTCCGGCGCGGTGAGCAGCCGCGGCTCGTCCTCGATCGAGGCGGGGTCGGCGATGACCTTCGACTCGTCGAGCAGTGACAGCCGTCGGGCGCTCGGCAGCACCTGCCGCTCGAGCGACCCCACGAAGCGGTTGTAGTCGACGACGGACCCACGGATCGATCGCCCGAGCTTGTCGACGTGCCCGGCCATCGTCGACAGCCGACCGTAGAGCTCGCGGGAGACCCGGAACAGCTCGTGCGCCTCTTGCGAGACGACGTCCTGCTGCCACGAGAACGCCACGGTCTTGAGCACCGACCACAGCGTCACGGGGGAGGCCAGGGCGATCCGCTTCCGGAACGCGTGGTCGAGCAGCCCCGGGTCGGCGGCGAGGGCACTCGACACGAGGGACTCCGACGGGATGAACGCCACCGTCAGCTCGGGGGAGGCGTCGTACCCGGTCCAGTACTCGCGCGCGGCCAGGGCGTCGACGTGCGCACGGAGCGCCTTGACGTGCTGCGCCATCAGCTGGTCGCGCCGTGCGCCCTCGGCACCGGTGGCGGTGGCGGGGATCTCGGCGGCCTGCAGGTAGGCGGTGAACGGCACCTTCGCGTCGACCGCGATGGTCTTGCCGCCGGGCAGGTGGACGACCATGTCCGGACGCGCGACGCCGACCGAGGTCGTCACGGAGGACTGCACGTCGAAGTCGACCCGTTCGAGCAGGCCGGCGGCCTCGACCACGTTGCGGAGCTGTGTCTCGCCCCAGACGCCCCGCGTGCTGTTCGACGACAGGGCACTGGCGAGGGTGTCCGCCGTGGCACGCAGGCGTTCTTCGGACTCGGCGGCCGACCGCAGCTGCGCCGACAGCGCGCCGTACTGCTCGCTGCGGGACTGCTCGAGCTCGGCGATCTTGGCGCGCATCGTGTCGAGGGTCTGCGCCACCGGGCTGAGCGCCGAGAGCACCTTCGACTCGTTCTGCGACCGTGCGGCGTCGGCGCCGTGCATGCGCTGCACGAGGTGCTCGAGTTCGGCGGACCGACGTTCGAGGGAGTCCACCTGCCGGCGGTACTGCGCGTCCTGCGCGTCGAGCCGTTCCTCGGCGTCGTGTCGGGCGGCGTCGAGCTGGCCGCGCAGCGCCTCGGCGGTGGCGCGGGCCGAGGCGGCGTCGACGCCGGCGCGCGACCGCGCGAGCGACCAGGCGACGACCGCACCGACGGCGATGCCGATCACGAGACCGATGACCAGGGCGAGGATCTGCATGTCGTGACCCTGACAGGACCCACCGACACCGCGCCTCCAGGCCCGCTCTTGCCATGTCATGACATTAGGGCAAACAAGGTGTACAGTCGTGCTCGTCCGCCGATGAAGCCGCACGGAAGGTCCACCACGTCGCATGACGAACCGAGCTCCCCACGCCTACGACGTGATCACCATGGGTCGCGTGAGCGTCGACATCTACCCCCAGCAGACGGGCCCGCTCGAGGACGTGTCGACCTTCTCGAAGTCCGTCGGCGGCAGCGCCACGAACGTCGCGATCGCCGCAGCCCGCCACGGCGCGGACGCCGCCGTCATCACCCGCACGGGCAACGACCCGTTCGGACGCTACATCGCCCGGACGCTCCCCGAGTTCGGTGTCGCGAACGAGTTCGTCAGCACGGTCGACGGCCTCAACACCCCCGTCGCGTTCTGCGAGATCTTCCCGCCGGACGACTTCCCGCTGTACTTCTACCGGGCGCCGAAGGCACCGGACCTGATGATCACGGCGAAGTCGTTGCCGCTGCACGAGATCGAGCGCGCGCGGGTCTTCTGGACCACGGTGACCGGCCTCAGTGAAGAGCCGAGCCGGCAGGCCCACCACGTCGCGTACGAAGCGCGCAGCGCCGCGCAGAACTCCACGAAGCAGCACACCGTGCTCGACCTGGACTACCGCTCGATGTTCTGGTCGAGCCCCGAGGCCGCGACGCGCGAGGTCGCCGTCGCCCTCGAGCACGCCACCGTCGCGGTCGGGAACCGCGAGGAGTGCGAGGTCGCGGTCGGCGAGACCGATCCGGTGCGCGCCGCCGACGCCCTGCTCGAGCGCGGGGTCGAGATCGCCGTCGTCAAGCAGGGGCCGAAGGGCGTGCTCGCGAAGACCCGCGACGCGTTCGTCGAGTTCCGGCCGCACCACATCGACGTCGTGAACGGGCTCGGCTCGGGCGACGGGTTCGGTGGGGCGCTCACCCACGGCCTGCTGCAGGGCTGGGACCTCGAGCGGATCCTCGCCTTCGCGAACGCCGCCGGCGCCATCGTCGCCACGCGGTTCGAGTGCTCGACCGCGATGCCGACGAGCGACGAGATCGACGCCTTCATCGCGGCCAACCCCGCCGACGGCACCAACCACACCGAGGAGACGGTCCATGCCTGAGATCAGCACCGCGGACTTCCAGCGCCTCCGGGACATCCGCGCCAGCCAGCCCGGCCTGGTGAAGCGGACGCTCGACGCCCGCCGCAAGCGCGAGCTGCTCGCCGACGACGGCAAGCTCTTCATCGTCGCCGCCGACCACCCGGCGCGTGGCGCCCTGGCCGTGCGGGACGACCAGTCCGCGATGGCCGACCGCTACGACCTGCTCGAACGACTCGTCACGGCGCTCGGTCGGCCCGGCGTCGACGGGGTCCTCGGGACGCCGGACATCCTCGAGGACCTCGCGCTCCTCGGCGCCCTCGACGGCAAGGTCGTGGTCGGCTCGATGAACCGCGGTGGGCTGCGCGGCGCGACGTTCGAGATGGACGACCGCTACACCGCCTACTCGGCATCGGCCATCAAGGAGTCGGGACTCGACTTCGCGAAGCTGCTGGTCCGGGTCGCACTGGCCGACGCCGGCACCGCGCCGACGCTCGAGGCCACCGCGCGGGCGGTCAGCGAGGCGGCCGCGCTCGAACTGCCGATCATGCTCGAGCCCTTCATGTCCGAGTGGCGTGACGGCCGGGTCGTCAACGACCTCAGTGCCGACGCCGTCATCACGTCGATGGCGATCGCGGCGGGCCTGGGGGAGTCCAGCGCCTACAGCTGGTTGAAGATCCCCGTGGTCGACGACATGGAGCGGGTGATGGCGGCGACGACGCTGCCGACCCTGCTGCTCGGCGGCGACCCCGCGTCGCGGCCGATGGAGACGTACGCGAAGTGGGCGGACGCACTCGCGTTGCCCGGCGTCCGTGGCCTGGTCGTCGGTCGCACCCTGCTCTACCCGTCGGACGGCGACGTCGCCGCCGCCGTGGACGTGGCCGCCGGTCTCGTCCACAGCCAGGAGGCCCGGGGCGGGTTCTCCACAGATGCCCACGACCCAGCCGCTCGGCTCGCGGGCGCCACCACCATGGACTCGTCCATCCCGGAAGGAAGCAACGCATGACGCTCACCGACACGACCACCACCGTCGGGCACTGGATCGACGGCGCTCGCGTCGACTCGACGTCGGGCCGGACGGCGCCCGTGTACGACCCGGCGCTGGGCGCGGCGACGAAGCAGGTCGCCCTCGCCGACGAGTCCGAGATCCAGGCGGCGATCGCGAGTGCCAAGGCCGCGTTCCCGGCGTGGAGCAACCTGTCGCTCGCGAAGCGCCAGCAGATCCTCTTCGCCTTCCGCGAGGTCCTGAACCGCGACAAGGCCGAGCTCGCCGAGATCATCACGTCCGAGCACGGCAAGGTCATCGACGACGCGCTGGGCGAGATCGCCCGCGGGCAAGAGGTCGTCGAGCTCGCCACGAACATCCCGAGCCTGATGAAGGGCGACTTCTCCGACCAGGTCTCGACCGGCATCGACGTCTACTCGATCCGGCAGCCGCTCGGTGTCGTGGGCATCATCAGCCCGTTCAACTTCCCGGCGATGGTGCCGCTCTGGTTCCTGCCGATCGCGATCGCCGCGGGCAACACCGTCGTGCTGAAGCCGAGCGAGAAGGACCCGTCGGCCGCCATCTGGCTCGCCGAGAAGTTCAAGGAGGCCGGGCTGCCTGACGGCGTCTTCACCGTGCTGAACGGCGACAAGGCCGCTGTCGACGGGCTGCTCACGAGCCCCGACGTCGAGTCGATCTCGTTCGTCGGCTCCACCCCCATCGCGCAGTACGTCTACGAGACCGGCACGAAGCACGGCAAGCGCGTGCAGGCCCTCGGCGGCGCGAAGAACCACATGCTCGTGCTGCCCGACGCCGACCTCGACCTGGTGGCCGACAACGCGATCAACGCGGGCTTCGGGTCCGCCGGTGAGCGCTGCATGGCGATCTCGGTCGTCGTGGCGGTCGAGCCGGTCGCCGACGAGCTCATCCAGAAGATCGCCGAGCGCGCGGCGACCCTGCGCATCGGCGACGGTCGTCGTGGGTGCGACATGGGTCCGCTCGTCACGAAGCAGCACCGCGACAAGGTCGCCTCGTACATCGAGGTCGCCGAGCAGGACGGCGCAGTGGTCGTGGTGGACGGCCGCACCGTCCGACCCGACGGCGACGAGAACGGCTTCTGGCTGGGCCCGACGCTCATCGACCAGGTCCCCACCACGAGCCGCGTCTACACCGAGGAGATCTTCGGTCCGGTGCTCAGCGTCGTCCGCGTCGCCACCTACGAGGAGGGCCTCGAGCTGATCAACTCGGGTGCCTACGGCAACGGCACCGCGATCTTCACCAACGACGGCGGCGCCGCCCGTCGGTTCCAGCGTGACGTGCAGGTCGGCATGATCGGCATCAACGTGCCGATCCCCGTGCCGGTCGCGTACTACTCGTTCGGCGGTTGGAAGAACTCGCTGTTCGGCGACCACAAGGCGTACGGCGCGGACGGCGTGAGCTTCTTCACCCGCCAGAAGGCCATCACGAGCCGCTGGCTGGACCCGTCGCACGGCGGCATCAACCTCGGCTTCCCGTCGAACGGCTGAGCCGCAGCATGGCGAACGAACAGCACGACCAGTGGTTCGTCCCCGCCGGCTCCCGCCCCGAGGCGGGCTGGACCGACGTGGTGGACGGACGCATCGAGGGGTGGGCGCACACCGGTCTCCGGACCGGCAGCCTGACCGACGGGGGCGAGTTGCGCCTCCCGGCCGACGCCGTGGAGCGCATCGTCGTGCCGCTGGCAGGGTCGTTCCACGTCGCGTACCGGGGCGCCGCCGGTGACGGCGAGCAGGACCTGGAGGGGCGCGCGAGCGTCTTCGACGGACCGACCGACGTCCTGTACCTCGGCTCGGGCACTGCGGCGACGATCACCGGCACCGGCCGGTTCGCGGTCGCGGAGGCCCCCACGGACACCGTCAAGCCGACCACGTACGTGGGCCGGCAAGACGTGCCGGTCGAGCTCCGCGGCGCCGGTCAGTCGAGCCGGCAGGTGCACAACTTCGGCACCCCGGCGGCGCTCGACGCCGACAAGTTCATCGTGTGCGAGGTGATCACGCCGGCCGGCAACTGGTCGTCGTACCCGCCGCACAAGCACGACACGAACGTGCCCGGTGCGGAGTCGAACCTCGAGGAGATCTACTACTACGAGGCAGCGGTCTCCCGCGGTCTCGAGCAGATCGCTCCGGCGACGGCCGACCCGTTCGCGCTGCACCGCACGTACGCCTCGGACGACCGCGCGATCGACGAGTTCCGCCAGGTCCGCACCGGCGACGTCGCCCTGGTGCCGTACGGCTGGCACGGGCCCGCCGTCGCCGCACCCGGCTACGACATGTACTACCTCAACGTGATGGCCGGGCCCGACCCGGAGCGCGTCTGGAACATCACCGACGACCCGGCGCACGGCTGGGTCCGCCAGGCGTGGGCGTCGGAACCGATCGACCCACGACTGCCCTACGAGAAGGAGTCCTCCCGATGAGCGAGACGCGCCGGATGACCGTCGGCCAGGCACTCGTCGAGTTCCTGGCGAACCAGTGGACCGTCGACGGCCACGTCCGCGAGCGCACGATCCCGGGGATCTTCGGCATCTTCGGGCACGGCAACGTCGCCGGTCTCGGTCAGGCCATCAAGCAGCTCCACGTCGAGCAGCCGGGCCTGCTGCCGTACCACCAGGCGCGCAACGAGCAGGCGATGGTGCACGAGGCCGTCGGCTACGCGCGCATGCACCGCCGCCGGGCGACCTACGCGGCGACGGCGTCGGTCGGCCCGGGAGCCGCGAACATGCTCACCGGTGCCGCCCTCGCGACGACGAACCGGCTGCCCGCGCTGCTGCTGCCGTCGGACACGTTCGCGACGCGCGCGACCGACCCGGTGCTGCAGCAGATCGAGATGCCGCACGACACCTCCGTGCAGGTGACGGACGCGTTCCGTCCGCTGTCGCGGTTCTTCGACCGGGTCGAGCGGCCGGAGCAGCTGTTCTCCATCGCGCTCGCCGCGATGCGCGTGCTGACGGACCCGGCCGAGACGGGAGCGGTCACGATCGCCCTGCCGGAGGACGTGCAGGCCGAGGAGCTCGAGGTGCCCGTCGCGTTCCTGCAGCCCCGGGAGTGGCACATCCGTCGTCCGCTGCCCGAGCGCGGCCCGCTCGAGCGCGCGGTGGCCGCGATCCGCGCCGCCGAGCGTCCGGTGATCGTCGCCGGCGGCGGAGTCCTCTACTCGGACGCCGCCGACGAGCTCCGCGCCTTCGTCGAGGCCACCGGGATCCCGGTCGGCACCTCGCAGGCCGGTGGTGGCTCGCTCGTCTGGGACCACCCGCAGTCCCTCGGCGGCATCGGCGCGACCGGCACCGCGGCCGCGAACGCCATCGCCGCCCAGGCCGACGTCGTGATCGGCATCGGCACCCGGTACAGCGACTTCACGACGGCGTCGCGCACCGCCTTCCAGAATCCCGACGTCACGTTCGTGAACGTCAACGTCGCGCCGTTCGACGCCTACAAGCACGGCACGCAGCTGCCCGTGATCGCGGACGCCCGGGAGGCACTGGTCGCGTTGACGGCGGCGCTCGCCGCCGACACGGCGTACGTCGTGGCCCCCACCTACGCTGACGAGATCGCCTCGCTGAAGGCGGCGTGGGACGCGGCGGTCGACGGCGCGTTCGCGCCGACCGGCAACGCCCTGCCGGGTCAGCCGGAGATCATCGGCGCCGTGCAGTCGGTCTCCGACCCGCGCGACGTCGTCATCCAGGCGGCCGGCTCACTGCCCGGCGACCTGCACAAGCTCTGGCGGGTGCGCGACGAGCTCGGCTACCACGTCGAGTACGCGTTCTCGTGCATGGGCTACGAGATCGCCGGCGGCATCGGCGTGCGGCGGGGCGCCCCGGACCGCGACGCCATCGTCATGGTCGGCGACGGCTCCTACCTGATGCTCCACACCGAGCTCGTCACCGCGGTGGCCGAGGGCATCAAGATCATCGTCGTGCTCATCCAGAACCACGGGTACGCGTCGATCGGGCACCTGTCCGAGACCGTCGGCTCCGAGCGCTACGGCACCCGGTACCGCTACCTCGACGAGACGCAGTCGTTCGACAACGGCGATCCGTTGCCCGTCGACCTGGCAGCGAACGCCCGTTCGTACGGCGTCGACGTGATCGAGGTGCAGCCCGGCCCGGACAGCATCGAGGACCTCAAGGCCGCGGTGCGCCAGGCGAAGGCGAACGACCACACCACCCTCGTGCACATCAACTCGGACCCGCTCGTCTACGCCCCCGAGGGCGACGGCTGGTGGGACGTGCCGGTCGCGCAGACCTCCACGCTCGAGAGCACGCAGGCCGCCCGCGCCGAGTACGAGCAGCAGGTCGCCGCGCAGCGTCCGCTGCTCGGTTGAAACCCTCTGAGACAGAAAGCGACAGCGACGTCATGACCGACACCGCCACCCCCATCGGCAGCCCGTCCACCGACGCGGCACCGGCCTCGATCCGCATCGGCACCGCGCCCGACTCGTGGGGAGTCTGGTTCCCCGACGACCCGAAGCAGGTGCCGTGGCAGCGCTTCCTCGACGAGGCGTCCGCCGCCGGGTACGAGTGGATCGAGCTCGGCCCGTACGGGTACCTGCCGACCGACCCCGCGCAGCTGTCGGACGAGCTCGAGTCCCGCGGGCTCAAGCTCTCCGCCGGCACCGTGTTCACCGGGTTCCACAAGGGGGACGACCAGTTCCAGCGCGCGTGGGACCAGGCCGTCGCGGTCGCGGGCCTGGCGGCGAAGCTCGGCGCCGAGCACCTCGTCACGATCCCCGACCTGTGGCGCTCGGACGCCACCGAAGAGGTCCTCGAGTCCCGCACGCTGACGGACGAGCAGTGGGAGCGTCTCGGCAAGGGCCACGACCAGCTCGGCAAGGCGCTGCTCGAGGAGTACGGCGTCCACCAGCAGTTCCACACGCACGCCGACAGCCACGTCGGCACCTACAAGGAGACCGTGCGCTTCCTCGAGGTCACGAACCCCGAGTACACGAACCTCTGCCTCGACACCGGACACTTCGCGTACTACGGCGGCGACAACCTCAAGCTCATCGCGGAGCACCCGGAGCGGATCGGCTACCTGCACCTCAAGCAGGTCGACACCGACCTGCTGTTCGACGTCCTGAAGAACGACGTGCCGTTCGCCACCGCCGTCTCGCAGGGCATCATGACCGAGCCGCCGCACGGCACGCCCGCGCTCGCCCCGATCATCGAGGCCGTCGCCGCGATCAACCCGGACGTCTTCGGCATCGTCGAGCAGGACATGTACGGCTGCTCGGTCGACGCTCCCGGTCCGATTGCCGAGCGCACGTTCCAGCACATCTTCGGTTCCACGTCCGCCGCCCGCGCGTCCTGACGCAGCTGCGCGTCCACGCAGCGTCACCCACCACAGGAGAACACCATGAGCACCACTGACAACCTCCGCGTCGCCGTCGTCGGCGCGGGCGCCATGGGCAGCGACCACATCCGTCGCATCACCTCGACCATCGCCGGGGCGGACGTCGTCGCGATCGTCGACCCCGACACCGCGCGTGCCACGGCCGCCGCCGAGAAGGCGCCCGGCGCGATCACCGCGGCGTCGTTCGAGGACGCCCTCGAGCGCACCCCGATCGACGCCGTGATCGTCGCGACGCCCGGGTTCCTGCACGAGCCGGTCCTCGTGCCGGCCATCGAGCGCGGACTCGCCGTCCTGTGCGAGAAGCCGCTGACGACCTCCGCCGAGGACTCCCTGCGCATCGTCGAGCTCGAGCAGGGGACGTCCGACCGCCCGAAGATCCAGGTCGGGTTCATGCGCCGGTTCGACAAGGGCTACCAGGAGCTCCGCGCCCTGCGCGAGTCGGGGGCGAACGGCGCCCTGCTCGCGCTGCACCACGCGCACCGCAACCCGACGACCCCGCCGAACTTCAGCGAGTCGATGCTCATCCACGACTCGGTGATCCACGAGATCGACATCATCCCGTTCATCACGGGCGAGGCGATCACGAGCGTCGAGGTGAAGAAGCCGCGGAAGAACTCCCTGGCGCCGGCCGACCTGCCGGAGCCCCAGTTCGTGCTCTTCACCACCGAGTCCGGCACGATGGCGATCGTCGAGATCAACGTGAACGCCCAGTTCGGGTACCAGGTCACGACCGACGCCGTCTTCGAGTCCGGTGTCGCGTACATCGGTCGCGAGACGTCGCTCAACCTGGTGTCGCAGGGGGTCTCCGGGCAGGGCGTCACGCCGTCGTTCGTCGAGCGCTTCGGCGCCGCCTACGACGAAGAGGTCCAGCGCTGGGTCGACGCCGCGAAGCAGGGCGGGATCGACGGGCCGAGCGCCTGGGACGGCTACACGGCGTCCGTCGTCGCCGAGGTCGCGGTCCGCGCGCAGCAGTCCGGCGCGCTCGAACAGGTCACCTACGCCACGGACAAGCCGGCGTTCTACGACACCGGTTCGACCACACTCGCGACGGCCGCGGGGGCCTGATGCCGAAGATCGCCCTCGACCCCACGCCGTACCACCACGACCTGTCCCTGCTCGAGTTCCCGCAGAAGGTCGCCGACCTCGGGTACGAGTACTTGCAGCTCACGCCGCACAAGGACTTCATCCCGTTCTACCGCCACCCCAAGGCCGACGACGACCTGGTCGACGCGTTCGCCGCCGCGTGCTCCGCCGCGGGCGTGCAGGTCGCGAGCGTGCTGCCCGTGCTCCGCTGGTCCGGCCCCGACCGCGACGCCCGCGAGGCCGCGGTGCAGAAGTGGAAGCGGGTCATCGAGATCACGAAGCGCCTCGGCGTCGACACGATCAACACGGAGTTCTCCGGTCGTCCGGAGCACCCCGAGGAGTCCGAGGACGCCTTCTACCGGTCGATGGAGGAACTCCTGCCGATCATCGAGGACGCCGGGATCCGCGTGCTCATCGACCCGCACCCCGACGACTTCGTCGAGGACGGGCTCGAGGCGCTCCGCGTGATCCGAGGCCTGAACTCGAAGCACGTCGGGTTCGTCTACGTCGCGTGCCACACCTTCCACTACGGCGGGAACATGGACGAGATCATCGACGCCGCCGGTGACTCGCTGCAGTTGGTCCACGTCGCCGACGCGTACGACCACCGCCGGTCGCACGGCCTCCGGTACATCACGAACCCGCCCGGCAACCCGGTCCGCGTGCACCAGCACCTGCCGGTCGGTCAGGCGGACGTCGACTTCGACGCGTTCTGGGCCGCGCTCGACCGCGTCGGGTTCACTGCCCGCGAGGACACCGTCGCCGTGTCGAGCGTCTTCGCCGAGGACGAGAACGCCGACGAGGTCTCCCGCTTCCAGCTCGACACGATCAAGAAGGGACTCCACCGATGACCGACACCCTCGCCACACCGGCGTCCACGGACACCGACACGCGTCCGGTCACCCTGCAGGCCGCGTCGCAGACCGTGACCGCGCTCTGGAACGACTCGGCGGACCCGCGCGAACTGTCCACGGCGATCCACGAGTACGGCGCCGTCGGTGCGACCTGCAACCCGGTGATCGCGTACACGTGCATCCAACAGGACCCGGCGACGTGGGAGCCCCGGATCCGGCAGATCGCCGAGGAGCACCCGACCGCGGGGGAGTCCTGGATCGGGTGGAAGGCCGTCGAGGAACTGTCCATCGCCGCGGCAGCGCAGCTCCTGCCCGCGTTCGAGGCATCCGGCGGGCGGAACGGGCGGCTGTCGATGCAGACCGACCCGCGCCTCCACCGTGATCGCGACGCCCTCGTCGAGCAGGCGGTGCGGTTCTCGGGGCTGGCTCCGAACATCATCGTGAAGATCCCCGCGACCAAGGTCGGCATCGCCGCGATCGAGGAGGCCGCGTACCGCGGTGTCTCGATCAACGCGACCGTGTCGTTCACGGTGCCGCAGGTCGTCGCCGTGGGCGAGGCCATCGAGCGGGCCCTCGACCGTCGCGCCGCCGACGGACTGCCCGACCAGGAGTTCGGTCACGTCGTCACGCTGATGGCCGGCCGGTTCGACGACTGGCTGAAGACCGTCGTCAAGCGCGACCACGTCATGATCGACCCCGGGTACCTCGAGTGGGCCGGCGTCGCCGCGGTGAAGAACGCGTACCGGGTCTTCCAGGAGCGCGGGTTCCGCTCACGTGTGCTCGTCGCCGCCTTCCGGAACGCGCTGCAGTGGTCGGAGTTCCAGGGCGGTGACCTCGTGGTCTCGCCGCCGTTCCAGTGGTCGAAGGACATCAACGACAACGCGGTCCCGTTCCGACCGGGCGCCATCGACGACGAGGTCCCCGCACACGTCCTCGACGCGCTCCGTGCCGCGACACCGGAGTTCGCCCGCGGCTACGACGTCGACGGGATGACCATCGACGAGTTCGACCGCTTCGGGGCAACGGTCACGACGCTCCGGCAGTTCCTCGACGCGGACGCCAAGCTCGACGCCCTCGTGCGCGACATCCTCGTCCCGGCCGCATGACCAGCCTGGACACCATCGGCGTCGGGCTGATCTCGGTCGGCTGGATGGGGCGACTGCACTCGCGGGCCTACCGAGCCCTGCCCGACCACTTCCCCGAGCTCGGGGTGCAGCCCCGGCTGGTCGTCGCCGCCGACCCGATCGAAGCGGCGCGCGAGCAGGCGGTCACACGCCTCGGCTACGAGCGCGCGGTCGCGGACTACCACGAGGTCCTCGCCGATCCGGCCGTCGACGTCGTCTCGATCTGCTCGCCGAACTTCCTGCACCGCGAGATGGCCGTCGCCGCGGCCGCAGCGGGCAAGCCGTTCTGGATCGAGAAGCCGATGGGTCGGTACGCCAGCGACTCGCGGGAGATCCACGAAGCAGTGCAGCGCGCGGGCGTCATCACGAGCGTCGGGTTCAACTACCGGCACGCACCCGCCATCGAACGGGCACGCGAGCTCGTCCGGAGCGGCCGGCTCGGACGGATCACGAACGTCCGTGGATCGCTCCTCGCCGACTACTCGTCGGACCCCGCCGCACCCCTGACCTGGCGCTTCGAGCGTGAGCGTGCGGGCTCCGGGGTCCTCGGAGACCTGCTGTCGCACGGCCTCGACCTGGCGCAGTACGTGGTCGGACGGATCGCCAGCGTGAGCGCGCTCGCCGAGACCGTCATCACCGAGCGACCGCGCCCGGGCGCGGGGATCGTCGACCGGAGCGCAGCCGCCACGGGTGAGCTCGGACCGGTCGAGAACGAGGACTACGCCGCGCTGCTGTTCCGCTTCGAGGACGGCGCCGTCGGCACGATGGACTCCAGCCGGGTCATGCGCGGCCCGCACGCCGAGTACACCTTCGAGGTCTACGGCACGAAGGGGTCTGTGCGGTGGGACTTCCAGCGTCTCAACGAGCTCGAGGTGTACCTCGACGGGCAGGAAGTGGACGGGTACGCGACCCACTACGTCGCGCCGGGGGACGGCGAGTTCGCCCGGTTCCAGCCGGGTGCCGGCACGGCCATGGGCTACGACGACCTCAAGACGATCGAAGCGGCGCAGTTCGTCGCCAGCGTCCGTCGTGGTGAGCAGCTGGCGCCGTCGGTCGCGGACGGGCTGGCGGCCGCGTCGATCGTGGAAGCGGCCGAGGCCTCGCTCGCCGACGGGGCGTGGCACGACGTCGCGCGCGTCGACGGACCGCTCACCTACGCGGCGGCGACACCCGTGCTCTAGACGGTCGCCCCAGACGGACGGGAGGCGCGGTGCCAGCTGGCACCGCGCCTCCCGTCTGTCTGGTGGTCACCGTCCGATCCATGTTAGTTTGTCAGGACAAAGTCCCGAACTGCAGGAGGCACCATGCCGCTCGTCCGTATCGACCTCGCCACCGGGCGCACCCCGGAAGCCGTCCGTGCCATCGCCGATGCGATCCACACCGCCATCGTCGACGTCTACGGCATCCCCCTGCGCGACCGGTTCCAGGTCATCACCGAGCACCCCGCGCAGCAGATCATCGCCGAGGACGCCGGCCTCGGGTTCGAGCGGACCGAGGGCGTCATCGTGATCCAGGTCTTCACGCAGCGCGGCCGCACCGACGAGGCGAAGACGGCGCTCTACGCGGCGATCCACGACGCGCTGGCGGCCGTCGGTGTCGCGTCCGAGGACGTCTTCATCGGCTACGTCGAGAACGGACCGCAGGACTGGTCCTTCGGGTTCGGGCGGGCCCAGTACGTGACGGTCGAGCTCGGGGTGCCGTCGCCTGCCTGACCGTTGCGGCCGTCCGGCCTACTTGTCGACGAGCGTGACCTCGAACGAGTAGCGGTCCGGGCGGTAGCAGTGCACGCCGTACTCGACCGCACGCCCCGAGGCGTCGTACGCCGTCCGGCTCATCGTCAGCACGGGGTCGCCGTCCTCGATCTCGAGCAGGTTCGCTTCCTCGTCGGTCACGGCGCGGGCGCCGATCCGCTGCTTCGCGACGCGCATGGTGACGCCGCGGCTGCGGAGGAGCTGGTAGAGGCCGTGGGCCTGCAGGTCCTCGTCGGTGATCTCGAGGAACTCCGGGGGCAGGTAGTTCTCGAGGATGGCCATCGGCACGTCCTCGGCGAAACGCACCCGACGGATGTGCGCGACCGTGGTGCCGGGCTCGACGCCGAGCGCCTCGGCGACGACGTCCGACGCCGGCACGTCGTTGCGTTCGAGCAGCGTCGTCGCCGGCCCCTGCGAGCCCTGGGCGAGGTCGTCGTACAGGCTCGTCAGCTCGACCTTGCGGGTGACCGGGCCGTGCACGACCTGGGTCCCGATGCCCCGGCGGCGCACCAGCAGCCCCTTGTCGACGAGGTCCTGGATCGCCCGGCGGATCGTCGGGCGGGACAGCCCCAGTCGCTCACCGAGTGCGATTTCGTTCTCGAGTCGCGCCCCCGGCGGCATCGCGCCGGAGCGGATCGACTCCTCGATGCGCGAGGCGACCTGGAAGTACAGGGGCATCGGACCCGACCGGTCCAGGTCCATGAACAGGTCGGACGGCAGCTGGCCATCGTTGGTCATCGCGGTCCTTCGGGGAGTGCGGCGTGCGGCGCCGTGCGTTCGGCAACGGTGCCGAGGGAATGTCGTGACAATACCACCGGGGTCCGCGGCAATCGGGCGCGTGCGATGGGTGTCGCCCCGCCCGGATCGTCCTAGTCGGCGAAGATCATCGGGCGGTTCGACAGCCGTGGCTGCGCCGCCGAGCGGGGCTTCTCGGCCCGGACCCGCACCGGAGCGATCGTGACGCGGGTGGCCGCGCCCAGCGCCTCGACCGTGTCCGTCCCGTGGTGTCCTGCGGCGTGCACGACGATCGCGGCGCACGCCTCGGCGTCGGCCGCTGCGTCGTGGTGCTGGAAGCCCTCATACCCCGCAGCCCGCGCCGCCATCGGCAGCCGGTACGAGTCGAGCGTGTAGGTCTTCCGCGCGACCTGCAGCGAGCACATCGAGTGGTGCTCGGCGAGGGCGATGCCGGTGGCCGAGCAGCCGCCCGCGATGACGCCCATGTCGAAGCGGGCGTTGTGCGCGACGAGGACGTCCCCCTCGGCGAAGGCGACGATGTCCGGGTACTGCTGCTCCCACGACTTCGCGTGCAGGACGTCCGAGGCGACGATGCCGTGGATGCGGGTGTTCCACTCGAGGAAGGCGTCGTGCCCGAGCGGTGGTCGGATGAACCACGATGCCCGTTCGACGACCTTGCCGGCGCGGACCTTGACGAGTCCGACCGAGCAGGCGCTGGCGGGCGAGCTGTTGGCGGTCTCGAAGTCGATCGCGGTGAAGTTCAACGGCACGTTCCCGATCGTCGCACGCAGCGCCGACATCGCCGGAACCCGGGTCGGCGTTGCGCCCGCTCCTCAGCGACGGAGGACCGCGCCCGCTCCTCAGCGACGGAGGACCGCGCCCGCTCCTCAGTGACGGAGGACCGCGCCCGCTCCTCAGTGACGGCGGACCGCGCCCGCTCCTCAGTGACGGCGGACCCGGCGAGACCCCCGCTGTCGACGGGCGGTCAGGCGCCAGGTCGCGCTCCGCCGGGCCCGCTGCTCCGCCCGGTACGGCGCGAGCGTCGTGCCGACCAGCTCGAACGCGAGCGCGGAGGCATCGAGTCGCCAGCGCTTCGGCAGTCCCTCGACGTGCGCGGTGACGGCCGCCACGAAGCCCTCGGCCGTGTCCGCCGTGATCGTCGGGAACGCGACGTCGGCCGGCGGCAGGACCATCCGGAAGTCGTCCTCGACGCCGTGGTCGATCGCCTCGTCCTCCGGGTCGTAGTCGACGAGGACGTCGGCCTCGAGTTCGGCGAGTGCGTCGTGCAGGGCCTCGAGCTCGGCCGTCGGCAGGTCCTCGACCGCCGCGATCGTCTCCGCGGTGAAGTACCGCCGCTGGCCACGCGCGTCCATGCCCATCGAGTGCACACCGCGCCGGTCACGTTCGAACCACATCGAGGACCTCCATCCCTGTCGTCGCGACCACGCTCCCACGTCCCGAGCCCGCGTGTGCCCCGGACGCGGCAGTTCCCTCGCGCCGTCCGCGGTCGTACGCTGCGGTCATGGGTGAACCACGAGACCTCGACGAGCTGCTGGCCCGGTCCGAGGTCGTCGACGCAGCGCCGCACACGGCGCGACGAGCGGTCGGCCTCGGCGTCGGCTTGGTCACCATCGGTGCCGCCGTCGCCGTCGCGGTCACCACCGGTGGGTCCGCAGCGTTCGCCAGCGTCGTGGCGTCGGCCATGGCGAGCTGGGCGGACCAGTTCTGACGGTGCCGGCCTGGAGGCACGGGTCGGCCCCGCAGGGCGGCCGCCGGTAGGCTGTCCTCCCGTGGCACTCACCATCGGAATCGTCGGTCTCCCGAACGTCGGCAAGTCGACCCTGTTCAACGCCCTGACCAAGAACCAGGTCCTCGCCGCGAACTACCCGTTCGCGACGATCGAGCCGAACGTCGGTGTGGTGAACCTGCCCGACCCACGGCTGGACCAGCTCGCCGAGCTCTTCCACTCGGAGAAGACCGTGCCCGCGCCGGTGTCGTTCGTCGACATCGCCGGCATCGTGAAGGGCGCCAGCGAGGGCGAGGGCCTCGGCAATAAGTTCCTCGCGAACATCCGCGAAGCCGACGCCATCGCGCAGGTCGTCCGCGGCTTCACCGACGACGACGTCGTGCACGTCGCGAACAAGGTCTCCCCGAAGGACGACCTCGAGGTCATCAACACCGAGCTGATCCTCGCCGACCTCGAGACCATCGAGAAGGCGCTGCCCCGGTACGAGAAGACCGTGAAGCTCAAGCAGGCCGAGCCGATCGTGCTCGAGACCGCGAACGAGGCGAAGGCGGAGCTCGAGAAGGGCACGCTGCTCTCCGCGACCTCGATCGACCTGTCGCCGATCGCCGAGCTCGGGCTGCTGTCCGCCAAGCCCTTCATCTTCGTCTTCAACGTCGACGAGGCGATCCTGACCGACGAGGCCCGCAAGGCCGAGCTGGCCGCGCTCGTCGCCCCCGCCCAGGCCGTCTTCCTCGACGCCCAGGTCGAGTCGGAGCTCATCGACCTCGACCCGGAGGACGCCGCGGAGCTCCTCGAGTCCACCGGTCAGACCGAGTCCGGCCTCGACCAGCTCGCCCGCATCGGCTTCGACACCCTCGGCCTGCAGACGTACCTCACCGCCGGACCGAAGGAATCGCGGGCGTGGACGATCGGCAAGGGCTGGAAGGCGCCCCAGGCTGCCGGGGTCATCCACACCGACTTCGAGAAGGGCTTCATCAAGGCCGAGGTCATCTCGTTCCACGACCTGATGGAAGCCGGGTCCATCGCCGAGGCCCGTGCGCACGGCAAGGCCCGCATCGAGGGCAAGGACTACGTCATGCAGGATGGCGACGTGGTGGAGTTCCGCTTCAACAACTAGCCGGAGTCGTCGAGTCGAGGCGACTAGGTTGGCGCTGAGCCGCACAACCAGGAGGCCTCCATGTCGTACGTCGTCGACTTCGAGAACGTGTCCACCGTGGGGGTCGAGTCCTCGCCGGTCGCGGACGCACTCGCGGGCCTCCGAGCCAACGAGGCGCGGTACTTCAAGAACAAGTTCGACCACCGGTTCACGACGCACCCCGCAGCTGACGTCCCGGACCTGGTCGACTACGTGGCCCGGGTGCTCGATGACGAGCGGGACATCGTCGTCGCCTCGCCGCCGCTCGAGGCCACCGAGGTGCTCGTCGACGGCGTGCGGTGGACCTACGTCTTCTACGAGTCGGGTCTCGCGGTGAACGTGCTCTACACGCTCGACCCCGGTGGGAAGCGAGCGGTCGGCTTCAAGCTGTCCGACGGCATGGACGTGCCCGATGAACTCGACGCCTTCAAGTTCGCGCGGCAGAAGTCGAAGCTCGCCGGCACGATCCGCGGCTCGTACTTCGTCGTCAAGGGCGACTACTGAACCTCGTCACGTACAACATGTTTGGCGCCGCGCTCCCGATCGACAACGCTTGTCCGACCACCAAGACGATCGGCAGGACATGGGCTATGACGGTGACGACGTTGACGAAGAACACGATGCACGGGCTGTTCGTCGGGCTGACCGGGGACGCGTCGCGTGCCCGGGCCATGAGGATCATCCTCCAGGCGAAGCGTGCGACTGCAGCGGAGGCGAGGGCGCAGGTCCAGGGGCAGGCGCAGGGGCAGGCGACAGCGACCAGAAGGTTTTCGCGTACGCACTGAGTGGGTGTTTCGCAGGTCATCAGCGCTACGCGGCGCGGGACGTAGCGTGAGCTCGATGGATCGTTCCCAGCCCCACATGCGGTCGTAGTCGGATCAGAGTCGTACCGCGTCGTCGACGACGTGCCCGAAGTTCGGATCGTGCGCGAGGTCGTGGTCCTCGACGAGCAGGTCGACGGGGAACCCGGTGAGCTGTTCGACTTCGTGAGCGAATCCTCCCAGGTCGAACAGCGTCGCGCCGGGGGCAAGGGAGACGAGGAGGTCGATGTCGCTGCGTTCCGTGTCGCGGCCGTGCACCGCCGACCCGAAGACCCGCACATCGGTCAAGCGGTAGCGCTCTGCCAGCGCGAGGATGCTCCGAGCGTGGAGTGCGAGCGGGATGCTCGAGCGCAGTCTCGCGGCAGTGAGCATCAGCGCGAGCACCTGCGGTGACGGGCACACGACGTCTTCCTCGTACTGCCGCACGGCTTCGGTGGAGATGCTGACGCCGACGGCCAGGTCCTCGAGCGACATCGCGATGTCGTCTCGTGCAGCGCGGATGAGGCTGCCAGGTGAGACCAGGGCCATGATCGGACCGTAGCGCCCGTTCTAGCCGTTGCACGCACATGTTGAGTACACGCGCACCCGCCGCACCTACCGTCAGGCGCGGGAGGCATCGTGAAGTACATCAACTACGACGGCAGCATGATCTTGACGGGCGACGCGATCGCCGACGCGGTCCTGGACTACGCGGCGATCCTCGGCGCGAACAGCAGGACGGACACGGTGGCGATCCCGGCGGTCGCCGACGACGGATCGGTCACCCGGACCACCGTGTTGCTCGGACCGGCGAGCGAACTGACGCTCAGCGCTGCGCCGGACGACGAGCTCGAACCCGAGGACCGGGCGTTCATCCGGCACCTGCGGGACGCCGCGCAGCGCGTCGGGGACGAACTCCCGGTCGACGCCGACGGTGGCCACCGCTTCCGCGGGGCCGATGGCCCGGACGACGGCGGCCCACGCGACAGCGAACCGGCCGACAGCGGCGGAGACGACCGCACCCACTGAGACGACGGAAGCCGCCGAGCACTGCTCGGCGGCTTCCGTGTGTTGGTGCGTGTGGCTCAGGCCGCGAGGGCCAGTTCTCCGGCGCGGACACGCTGCGCCTGGACGAGCGTGCGGCTCGCCTCACCGCGCCACGAGCGGCCCGGCACGGTCCAGCCGGCCTCGCCGTCGATGTCCACGCGGGCACCACGGGTGATGAAGAGACCGAGGTCGTCGGCCGGGATGCGGACGAGGTACTCGCGCTGCGAGCGCTCGTCGCGCACACCGAACTCGGCGATGCGGTCGGGAGAGACGGTCGGCGCCGCGAGTGCGGTGCCGGTGATGGTGATTCGTTCGTTGCTGGTCATGGTGTTGCGGTACTTCCTGGTCGTTCGGCGCCCAGGGCGACTCGGTGTCGGCGGACGGCTGAGTCCGGCGCGACGCATCGAGTGCGGGGCGCGCACGTCGCGTTTCAACGTGCAGCTCGTCCGTTCGGATCGAGCGGGGGTCTCGCGGGAATGCGACTCGGGTGAGTCGGCTTCGAGACGGGGTGGTGTGCACGAGTCAGATGGGTTCGCTGCAATGCACCAACAAAACACACTACACGGATCACTCCGAGAAGTCCAGGGTCGGCTCAGACGTCGAGGAATTCGTCCCACCGGCCCCCGCCGACGGCGACGTTCCCTGATCCGTCGAGTCGGGCAGCCGCGGAGCCCGGCTTCCGCCCGGCCTGCCCGTGGATCAGCCCGTCGAAGGTCGCCGAGAAGTCGAGCCGGGGGACCGCGGCACTGACGGCTCGCAGGGCGGAGTGGTCCCACCGGTCGAAGCCCGCGCCGGAGACGTCGAGCGAGGTCGCGACCTCGAGCAGGTGGCCCTCGGCGTCGAGCGCGGGATCGACGGACGTCCACATGTGCCGCTCGACGATCTCGCCGACGCGTCGGGCACGTCCGGCGTCCCACCCAGCACCGAGCGCGAACACGGAGCCGACGGCACCGCCGGCGTCCTCGAACGGCACGGCGTGGGCGTCGAACGACGGTGTCACGCCGAGGTCGTGCAGCATCGTCGCGACGAAGAGGAGCTCGCGGTCGGGCTCGAGGTCGATCGTCGGCGCGAGCAGCGAGGCCCAGGCCCACGAGCGCAGGCAGTGGTTGACGAGCGCCGGCGACGACCAGCCGCGCACGACGTCGAGCGCGCGCGCCGCGACGGGGGAGGGCGGGGCCAGCAGCGCGTCGACGTCCAGGCTCATGGCACGACAGTAGCGGTCACCCGACCGGACGACGGCCTGGAGGCGCGGTGCCAGCTGGCACCGCGCCTCCAGGCCCGCACGGGGTTCAGTTCAGGGTCGGGGTGTCCTCCGGCACGACGCCGCCGCCGTACAGGTCGGTCGCCAGGTCGCGGAGCGCGCGCAGCGCGACGCGCTGCGTCAGCGGCCCGTATGAGATCCGTGCGACGCCGAGCGCCTCGTACTCGGCGGCGGGGAGCGCCCCCGGCAGCCCGATCACGGAGAGCTTGCCGTGGCCGAGGCCCTCGACGAGCCGCTCGACCACGGAACGCTCGATCGCGCCCGGCACGAAGACGAGGGCGGCGCCGTTGTCGAGGAAGGCCTTGCCGCGGGCGATCGCGTCGGCGATGCTCTCGTCGATCGGACGGTCGCCGCCACGGGCGATCGCGTCGGTGCGGGCGTTCAGCTGGAAGTCGACGCCCTCGGCTCGTGCGGCCGCGGTGATCGCTGCGACACGGGCGACGGCCTCGTCGAAGGGACGGAGGCGGTCCTCGACGTTGGCGCCGACGATCCCGGCGGCGATCGCACGCCGGATCGTCTCCGCCGGGTCCGCGTAGCCGTCGTCCAGGTCGGCAGTGACGGGCAGGTCGGTGGCGGCGGCGACGGTGGCCGCGCCGGAGAGGGCCAGGTCGAGGGGCATCCCGCCGTCCTCGTAGCCGTACGAGGCGGCGATCGAGTGCCCGGCGGTCGCGATCGCCTTCGTCTCCGGCAGGTCGCTGACGACCTTCGCGCTGATCGCGTCCCAGACGTTCACGACCCGGAGGATCTCGGGGGCTTCGTGCAGTTGCTTGAGGGTGACGGCCTTGTCGGCGGTGCTCGTGCTCATGCAGCCGACAGTAGGCCGACGGGGCGGCCCCCGGCCGCAGCGGGACCCGTGGACGACGCGGGATGACGTCCGTACTCGCGCCGCGCCTCCCGTCCGGGGCATGCTGGGACGCATGGCGAGCGACGAGCAGGACCCGGTCGGCACGCTCCGAGGGGTCCGGACGAGCATCAAGTGGACGCGGTACGCGCCCGACGTGCTGCCCCTGTTCGTCGCCGAGATGGACCACGACGTCGCGCCGGAGATCCGGCAGGCGCTCATCGAGCGGGTGCAGCAGTCGGACCTCGGGTACCTCGACGGTCCGGGGCCGCTCGCGCCCGCGTTCGCGCAGTTCGCGCTCGACCGCTGGGGTTGGGAGATCGACCCCGCGCGGATCCACCTGGCGACCGACGTCAGCGTCGGGATCGTGGAGTCACTGCGGCTCGCACTGCCCGACGGTGGCCGGGTCGCGATCACGCCGCCGGTGTACCCGCCGTTCTTCGAGCTCGTCGAAGAGGCCCGATGTCAGGTCGAGGAAGTCCCGCTGCGTGAGCAGTGGGGGCAGTACCGGCTGGACCTCGAAGGCCTCGAGCGGGCCTTCGCCGACGGTGTCGGGGTGTTCCTGCTCTGCAACCCGCACAACCCCGTCGGGCTCGTCCACGACCGGGCCGACCTCGTCGCGATCGCCGAGCTGGCGGCGCGGTACGACGTCCTCGTCATCAGCGACGAGATCCACGCACCCCTGACCCACCCCGGTGTGACGTTCACGCCCTTCGCGGCGGTGGCCGAGTCGGCCGGGGCCCGGAGCGTCTGCGTGACGAGCGCGAGCAAGGGCTGGAACCTCGCCGGCGTGAAGTGCTCGATCATCGTCGCCGGTGACCCCCGCACGGCGACGCTGCTCGACACCCTGTGGGAGGAGGTCGCCTGCCGCACGAGCATCCTCGGGCTGCACGCGAACCTCGCGGCCTTCACCGTGGCGACGCACTGGCTGGACGACGTGGTCGCCCGGATCGTCGCGAACGAGCGGCTGCTCGCCAAGCTCCTGGCCGAGCACCTGCCGGGGGTCGTCTACTCCCGCCCGCGGGCCGGGTACCTCGCGTGGTTGGACTTCCGGGGCATCGGGCTCGGCGACGACCCCGCCGTGCCGCTCCGGGAGCACGCCTACGTCGCCCTCAACTCCGGGCTCGGGTTCGGGTCGCAGGGGCGCGGGTTCGCGCGGCTCAACCTGGCGTGCTCACCCGAGACCCTGCGCGAGGCGGTCCTGCGGATCGCGGCGGCCTACCCGTCGAGCGCGCAGGAGGGGTTGGTCTGGCACGTCGCGTGAGGTGACGGGCGAAGTCGGGACTCGACGCAGCACCTGGTCGCTGCGGCGCGCTGAGACGGCGGGGTGTCAGGCGATGTACTGGTTGCGTCCGACGACACGGATGGACAGGTCGACGTCCCGCACGGAGATCTCCTCAGTCAGGGCGATCCACTCGCGGGCGACGAACCCGACGGACGGCCACCGCGTGACCTCGGTCACCAGGAAGCCGTCGATGAACACCTGCCACGCGCCGCTCTCGCGGACGGCCTGCACCTCGTGTGTCGCCATGTCGCGAGCGTACCGGCTCAGCCGACCCGCTTGGCGTAGTACCGCAGCGTGGGGAAGTCGCCCGACGGGGTGCACCAGTCGGCGGGTCCGCGTCCGGTGAGGCACCAGCCGCGACGCTCGTAGAGCCGCCAGGCCGCCGGCGACTCCTCGGCCACGTCGAGGCGGACGTGGGTGCCGGGGGCGCCCCGCTCGGCGGCGTCGAGCAGGGCGTCGGCGATGCCCTTGCCCCGGTGTGCCGGGTCGACGAACAGCCGGGTCACCTCGGGCATGCGCCCGGGGGCGGGCACCGCGACGCCGACGTGTCCGACCACCCGGTCGTCGTCGGTCGCGACCCAGGCGGCGAGGAGTCCGTCGGGGGAGATCCAGTCGCGCGGGGCCTCCGGCCAGTCGGTCGGGTAGCCGACGCCGTACGCGCGCCGGAGGACCTCGACCAGGGGGTCGAGGTCGGTCTCGGCGCGCTCGTGGATCCGCATCTCGTCGGACGCTATCGGACGGCGGCGCCGGATGGTCAGTGTCCGGCGAGACGGGTGCTCAGAGATCCAGCGCCATGTGCACGTCGGCGCGGACGTAGGGGCTCGGTGCGACCTCGTCGTGGCCGAGGTGCCGGAAGCCGAACGCCTCGTACAGGTGCACGGCGCTGGCGAGTCGCGCGTTGCTCTCGAGCACGACCCGGTGCGCCCCGAGCGCGCGGGCCCGGTCGAGTGCGGCGGCGATGAGCTTCCGGCCGGTGCCGTGGCCCTGGTGGTCGGGCGAGACGGCCATCTTCACGAGCTCGAACACGCCGGGGGCGACCAGGGCGATCCCGATGCACCCGATGACCGGGCCGTCGTCGCCGAGGCGGGCGACGAAGGCGGCGCCACCCGGTTCGACGATCTGGCCGACCGGGTCGCCGAGGAGCGCGCGGTCGGCGTCCTCGAGGGTGAAGAAGCGGCTGATCCAGTCCTCGTTGAGGGCCCGGAAGGCGTCGGCGTCGGCGGCGGAGGCGATGTCTTCGATGGTGAGCGAGTCAGAGGCAGTGGCGTCGGGCATGGTCCCATCTTCGAGCGCCGTTCGTACTCCGTCCAATACTCGTTCGCGCAGATCGATACGCTGCGTGCATGGATCGTGCACCCGAGGTCGACCTCCGGCAGCTGCGGGCGTTCCTCGCCGTCGCCGACGAACTGCACTTCGGTCGAGCCGCCGAGTCCCTCCGCATCGCACAGCCGGCGCTCTCGCAGCAGATCCGCCGCACCGAACGGGCACTCGGCGTCGACCTGTTCGTCCGGACCTCCCGGAGCGTCGCGCTCACGCCGGCCGGTCGGGTGCTGCAGGGTCGAGCACGCTCGCTGCTCGCCCAGGCGCGGCGCGACCTCGACGAGACCGTCCGGGTCGGTCGGGGCGAGGTCGGTCGGCTCGACGTCGGCTTCGTGGTGTCCGCGCTGCCGCTCGGTCCGATCGAGCGCGTGCAGGCCTTCCGGGAGCGCTACCCGCTCGTCCGGGTCGAACTCACCGAGGGGTACTCGTCGCAGCTGCTCGCCCGCATCGTCCGCGGTGAGCTCGACCTGGCGGTCGTGCGCGACCCCGATCCGGACCCGGCCGTCCGGCTCCTGCCGTTCCGGACCGAACGGTTCGTCGCGGCCGTCCCACGCGGTCACCGGCTCGCCGGCCGGGCGTCGATCCGCGGTGCGGAGCTGCTCGACGACCCGTTCGTGTTCTTCCCGCCCGAGGCCGGTGCCGTCGCGACCGAGCGGAACCTCGCGCCCGTGGTGTCCGGCGGTCGTCGGCCCGTGGTCGTGCAGGAGGCCACCACGTGGGCGACCGTCCTGCACCTGGTCGGTGCCGGCCTCGGTGTCACGGTCGCGCCCGAGAGCGCCACGCTCGCGGCGCCCGACACCGTGGTGCTCCTCCCGCTCGACGGCGACGAACACCGGAGCGAGCTGGCCTGGGCGTCCCGTGCCGGAGACGACCGCGAGATCCTGCGGAACTTCGTCGCCGCGACCGAGTGACGCGGTCGCGCGCGCGGCTCACGCGCGCGCTGCTCAGCTGAGCGGCAGCACCGGCGCGCGCTGGTCCCCGAGCTCGTCCTCGCGCCAGGGTCGCGATCCGCGCAGGGTCAGGCCGAGCTGTGCGAGCACGAACCCCACGTGCGGTTCGACGTCGGGGTCCCACGGCCCCTCGACCCCGAGACCGAAGGCGCCGAGTTCGTCGTCGGCCTCGTCGCGCAGGGTGAGCCGCCACCGTCCGTCGCCGAGCTCCTCGACCACGGCCCAGCGGGCACTGCCGAACCGGCTCACGCCGTCTTCATGATGTCCGCGGTGAAGTTGCGGATGCGTCCCAGCAGCGCCTCGCCGCGCATGGCGATGGTGGCGGGCGGGTTGAGGTGCGGCGGCGCCGTGCGGATGAGCATCGGGCAGCCGAGGTCCTCGCAGATGTAGGTGCCGATCGTGTTGCCGTTCCGCCCGGACTCGCCAGCGCGTGACGCCGAGAACAACCGCACCTGCGTGGCGGGCTGCGGGGAGTGGCAGAACGAGCACATCGCGGCGATGCCGGGACGGAGCGATCCGCCGGCGGAGCGCACGACGATGCCGACCGGGCGCTCGTCGATCCACGACACGATGTAGCCGCGGCGGGCGGCCTGCGGGTCACGCCAGCCGAGGAACTCGCGTTCGTCCCACAGCGTCTCGTGCAGGCCGGGGATGGGCAGCTGGGCGAGCTCGTCCGGGGTGGCGTTGACGAACGACGAACGGATGTCTGATTCGGTCAGTGGCTTCACGGTCCGTTCACCCTATGCCTCGCCTCCGACACGGGCTACTCAGGACGACAGACGGGAGGCGCGGATCGCCCCGAGCGCGCTGGTCTCGTCCGCCACGAGCACCGCTCGACGCAGGGCGTCCCGCCCCACCCGGCGGGCCGCCGCGTCGTCGGCCGCGAACTCCACGAGCACGCGCGTCGAGCGCGCCATGGCGCGCGCACCGGGGACCCACGGGACCGCACGCTCGATCGACTCGGCGATGCCGACCGCGACCGCGTGGCGCTGGGTCAGGTGCGCTCGTTCGTGGGCGACCACGGCCTCCAGTTCGTCGGTCCGCAGACGGTCCGCGAGCCCTGTGCTGACGAGCACCCCGCCGGACCGACCGGGGACGGCGCACGCCAGTGCGTGCTCGGCCTCGACGACGGCCACCGGGGTACCGTCGATCTCGCGGTGGGGTGCCGCGCCGGAGCGCATCGCCTCGCGCACGGCTTCGTGCTCGGGGCCCGGACGGACCCGGACGGCGATGACGAAGGCGAGGACGGCGAGCAGGGCGACCCCGATGTTGAGCCCGTGCGTGGGGGAGTCCCCGAGCCCGAACGGATCGGCGATCGGCCGGTTCGCCAGGACGACGAGCGTGATGCCGGCGATGAAGCCGACGACACCGAGCAGGACGGCGACCGACCAGGACACGAGGGCCGTGCGCGGTCGGTCGATGGTCCAGGCGGAGCGGGTCAGGAACCGGGGCGCGAGGACCACGACCGCGAGGGCGAGCGCGATGAGGACGACTCCGGTGACGACCACGGCGACCGGTCCGTCAGGAGCGCGACCGGGCGTCGAGCGCGCGGCGGAGCACGTCGAGGTCGTCGGAGGCGAGGGACCCGGTGAACTGCAGCAGGGCGGCCTCGCGGTCGGTCGCCGCGGCGAGCGCGTTCGACATGAGGGACGCCGTCTGTTCCTCGCGGCTGTTCGACGCCCGGAACGTCAGCGGGGCGTCGTCGTGCTCCTGGCGGTCCACCTGGCCCTTGCGGCCGAGGCGGTCGAGCACGGTGAGGACGGTCGTCAGCGCGGGGCGGGGCTCGGGGAAGGCGTCGAGCACCTGGCGGGCCGTGAGCCCCGCGTCCGAGGTCTCGGCGGCGGACCAGAGCGCGTCGAGCACCGCCTGCTCGAGCTGGCCACGGGGGCGCGATCGCTGTCCTGCCACCCGGGCATTCTACGAGACGTCGAACCGTGGCACACGACACATGCCCGTAACGCGGGCTGGGTATGCTCGTGCGCGGACAACTGAACACCGGCCGACCATCCGTCGCGGGAGACGTCGTGCAGTGCCCCGGCACACGCACGGCACCGAAGGAGCAACCTCCCCGTCAATCTCTCAGGTCCAACACCGCCACGGGCAGGCCACTCTGAAAAGCAGACGCAGTGCGTCTCGCCCACGGTGAAAGCCGCCGGACCTCACGGGCCGCGGTGAAACTCTCAGGCACATGACAGAGGGGGAGTTCCGCCCGACGACGGTCGTCGGGTCCTGTCGATGCCAGGAGAACTCCGCCATGCGTTCGTCCCCCCTCGAAGCCGCGCACGAAGCCGCCGGTGCCACGTTCACCGACTTCGCCGGCTACCGCATGCCGGTGCGGTACTCGTCCGACCTGGCCGAACACCACGCGGTGCGCCAGGCCGCCGGGGTGTTCGACCTGTCGCACATGGCCGAGATCGGCGTCACCGGCCCGGGCGCCGTGCCGTACCTCGACCACGCGCTCGCCGGCTCGTTCGGCGCCATGCCGGTCGGCCGTGCTAAGTACTCCCTGCTGCTCGCCGAGGACGGCGGGATCCTGGACGACCTCGTCGTCTACCGCACGGAGGAGGACGTCTTCCTCGTCGTCGCGAACGCGTCGAACCGACAGGTCGCGGTCGACGCCCTGACCGCTCGCGCCGACGGGTTCGACGTCGAGGTCTCGGACGACTCCGACACCACGGCGCTGGTCGCCGTGCAGGGCCCCGCCGCCGCCGGCACGCTCGACGCCCTCGTCGTCGCGGACCGGTTGCAGCCCGAGACCCCGCTCGACGAACTCGGCTACTACCGGGTCCTGCACGCGCTGTTCGACGGCGCCGACGTCCTGGTGGCACGCACCGGCTACACCGGCGAGGACGGCTTCGAGGTCTACAGCGACCCCGCGGTCGCCACCGAGATCTGGGACGCGATCCTCGAGGCCGGGGCCGACCGTGGCGTCGTGCCGGCCGGACTCGCGGCGCGTGACACTCTGCGGCTCGAAGCCGGCATGCCCCTCTACGGGCACGAGCTCGGCACCGACGTCCGTCCGGCGCAGGCCGGGCTCGGCCGCGTCGTCGCGAAGGACGGCGACTTCGTCGGGGCGGAGGGGGTCACTCCGGCAGAGGACGCCCGCGTGCTGATCGGCCTGGTCACCGAGGGCCGTCGTGCGCCGCGTGCCGGCTACGACGTCGTGCACGACGGCGTCGTCGTCGGCTCCATCACCTCCGGCGCCCTCTCGCCGACGCTCGGTCACCCCGTCGCCATGGCCTTCGTCGACCCGTCACTCGCCACCGAGGGGCAACTCCTCCACATCGACGTCCGCGGCACGGCCATCCCCAGCACCGTCACCGCGTTCCCCTTCTACCGCCGCACTCCGAAAGGCTGATCCCGTGACCGACCAGACCGCACTCCAGTACACCGCCGACCACGAGTGGCTGCTCGTCGAGGGCGACACCGTCACCGTCGGCATCACGGACCACGCCGCCGAGCAGCTCGGGGACGTCGTCTACGTCGAGCTCCCCGCGGTGGGGACCGCCACGACCGCCGGCGAGCAGATCGGCGAGATCGAGTCGACCAAGAGCGTCGGCGAGCTGTTCGCCCCGATCGAGGGCGAGGTCGTCGCGATCAACGACGCCGTCGTCGACGCGCCCGACACCGTCAACCAGGACCCGTTCGGCACCGGCTGGCTCGTGAAGATCAAGGTCGAGGGCACCTCCTTCCCCGAGGACCTGATGGACCACGACGCGTACCGGGCGTCCATCGCATGACCGGCTCGACCACGCCCCAGGGGCACGAGAACCTGCAGACCACCTTCGCCGACCGTCACATCGGCACGACCCCGGCCGACCAGCAGACGATGCTCGACGCCGTCGGGCAGCCCACGCTCGACGCCCTGGTCCGCGCGGCCATCCCGGAGTCGATCCACGCCGCTCCGGCGACCCGGTCGTCGATCCCCGCTGCCGTGGGCGAGACCGAGGCGCTCGCCGAACTCCGTGCCAAGGCCGGCCGCAACACCGTCCGTCGCGCCATGATCGGCCTCGGCTACCACGGCACCCACACCCCGGCCGTGATCCAGCGGAACGTGCTCGAGAACCCGAGCTGGTACACGGCCTACACGCCGTACCAGCCGGAGATCTCGCAGGGCCGGCTCGAAGCGCTCATCAACTTCCAGACGATGGTGTCCGACCTGACCGGCATGGCGACCGCCGGCGCATCGATGCTCGATGAGGGCACGGCCGTGGTCGAGGGCATGCTCCTCGCCCGCCGCGCGTCGAAGGTCAAGGGCGACGCGTTCCTCATCGACGCCGACCTCCTGCCGCAGACCCGCGCGCTGCTCGACCACCGTGCCGACGCCGTGGGCATCACGCTGCGCGCGTTCGACGCTGCCGACGGCCCGAGCGACGACCAGCTCGACGGTGCGTTCGGCGTCATCGTGCAGTACCCGGGCGCCTCGGGCAGCATCGTCGACCCGTCGTCCGTCATCGAGCGGGTCCACGCCGGCGGCGGCATCGCGGTCGTCGCCGCCGACCTGCTCGCGATGACGCTCCTCGCCAGCCCGGGTGACCTCGGTGCCGACGTCGCCGTGGGGACGAGCCAGCGCTTCGGCGTCCCGCTCGGCTTCGGCGGCCCGCACGCCGGGTACCTCGCCGTCCGCGCCGGACTCGAGCGCCAGCTGCCCGGCCGGCTCGTCGGGGTGTCCTTCGACGCCGACGGGCAGATGGCCTACCGCCTCAGCCTGCAGACCCGCGAGCAGCACATCCGTCGCGAGAAGGCGACGAGCAACATCTGCACCGCGCAGGTCCTGCTCGCCGTCATGGCCTCGATGTACGCGGTCTACCACGGGCCCGAGGGCCTGCGCTTCATCGCCGGACGCGTCGCACGCACGACCGGTGCGCTCGCCGCGGCTGCGCAGGACGCCGGACTCGAGCTCGTCCACGACGCCTACTTCGACACGCTGACCCTGCGGGCAGCCGGCCGCGCCGGGGCGATCGTCGCCGCCGCGCAGGACGCCGACTACCTGCTGCGCCAGGTCGACGAGGACACGTTCCAGCTGTCCGTCGACGAGACGACCACGCCGGACGACGTCGCCGCCCTGGCGGGCGTGTTCGGCGCCGTGGACGTGACCGTCCCCGCGACCGAGACCGCCGTGCGCGACGCGGCCACGGGCCTCCCGTCCGCCCTGCAGCGCGAGAGCGACTACCTGACGCACCCCGTGTTCAGCGCGCACCGCAGCGAGACCCGCATGATGCGGTACCTCAAGCACCTCGCCGACAAGGACTACGCGCTCGACCGCGGCATGATCCCGCTCGGCAGCTGCACGATGAAGCTCAACGCGGCGACCGAGATGGCGGCGGTCACCTGGCCGGAGTTCGCGAACGTGCACCCCTTCGCGCCGCGCGAGGACGTCGTCGGCTACCTCGACATGATCGGCGACCTCGAGACCTGGCTGGCCGAGGTCACCGGGTACGACACCGTCTCGCTGCAGCCGAACGCCGGCAGCCAGGGGGAACTCGCCGGGCTCCTCGCCATCCGCGGGTACCACCTGGCGCACGGCGACGACGCCCGCACGGTCTGCCTCATCCCGTCCAGCGCACACGGCACGAACGCGGCGTCGGCGGTCCTCGCCGGCATGAAGGTCGTGGTCGTGGCGTGCGACGAGAACGGCAACGTCGACCTCGACGACCTCCGGGCGAAGACGACGCAGCACGGCGACCAGCTCGCCGCGCTGATGATCACCTACCCGTCGACGCACGGCGTGTACGAGCACGACATCCGTGAGATCTGCGACGCCGTGCACGACGCCGGCGGACAGGTCTACGTCGACGGCGCGAACCTCAACGCGCTGCTCGGGCACGCCCGCTTCGGCGACTTCGGCGGGGACGTCTCGCACCTCAACCTGCACAAGACGTTCTGCATCCCGCACGGCGGCGGCGGCCCCGGTGTCGGCCCGGTCGCGGCGAAGTCGCACCTCGCGCCGTTCTTGCCCGGACACCCGTTCGCACAGGACGCCGACCGCCGACCCGGCTCCGTCACGGAGCCCGGTGCCGAGCGCGACGCACACGCCGGTGGCCCGGTCAGCGCCGCGCCGTACGGCAGCCCGAGCATCCTGCCGATCACCTGGACCTACGTCCGGATGATGGGACTCGAGGGACTCACCCGCGCGACCGAGGCCGCCGTGCTCGGCGCGAACTACATCGCGGCCCGCCTGCGCGACTCGTTCCCGGTGCTCTACACGGGCGAGTCCGGCCTGGTCGCGCACGAGTGCATCCTCGACCTCCGTCCCCTCCGCGACAGCACGGGGATCACGGTGGACGACGTGGCCAAGCGCCTGGTCGACTACGGCTTCCACGCCCCGACGATGTCCTTCCCGGTCGCCGGCACCCTGATGGTGGAGCCGACCGAGAGCGAGGACCTGGCCGAGCTCGACCGGTTCGTCGACGCGATGCTCGCCATCCGGGCCGAGGCCTCGGCCGTCGAGCGGGGGGAGTGGCCGGCGGACGACAACCCGCTCGTGCACGCCCCGCACACGGCGTCGTCGGTGATCTCGGGCGAGTGGACGCACGCCTACACGCGGGAGCAGGCCGTGTACCCGCTGCCGGGCATCAGCGCGCGGAAGTACTGGCCGCCGGTGCGGCGGATCGACCAGGCGTACGGGGACCGCAACCTGGTCTGCGCCTGCCCGCCGGTCGAGGCGTTCGCGTAGCGATTCGCGTCCTCGACGCGACGAACGAGCAGACAGGAGGCGCGGTGCCAGCTGGCACCGCGCCTCCCGTCCGTCGTCAGTCCGGTCAGGCGACCGGCGTGACGGGCAGGTGCTTCGCCCACCATGCGAGCACGTGCTCGAACCGCTGCACGCGGTGCCAGGGGCGACCCGATCGGGACAGTTCGTGCCCCTCACCCGGGAACACCAGGAACGACGCGTCGACGCCCGCGCGCTTGAGCGCGACGAACTGCCGCTGACCCTGCTCGATCGGGCAGCGCCAGTCCTCTTCCGAGTGCGCCACCATGAACGGGATCGTGACCTGGTCGGCGTACGTCAGCGGGCTGCGGCGACGCTGCTCCTCCGGGTCGGCGCCCACGTAGGCGTCCGCGAAGAACCAGCCGATGTCCGAGCTGCCCGCGAAGGAGTCCCACGCGTTGACGGCGCGCTCGCTCCAGGCCGCGACGAAGCGGTCGCCGTGGTGCGCGGCGACCCAGCTCGTCATGAACCCGCCGTACGAGCCGCCCATGATGCCGACACGGGAGGCGTCGAGGTCAGGCCGTTCGAGGGCCGCGTCGAGCAGTGCCAGCACGTCGTCCACGTCCACGGTCCCCATCGCCCCGATGACGGCCCGGCCGTGCTCGAGGCCGTACCCGCCGGAACCGCGGGGGTTGCCGATGACGACGGCGTAGCCGGCGCTCGCGTAGACCTGCGCCTCGTCGAAGAACGCCCAGGTGTCCTGTCCGAACGGGCCGCCGTGCACGACCCGGAGGACCGGGTGCGGGCCGTCGCCCTCGGGGAGGACGACCCAGCCGTGGACCGGGGTGCCGTCGGCCGAGGTGCCGGTGAGTTCCTCGATGCGGCGGACGCCGGGGGCGGCCGCGTGGTCGCGGAGCGGGGCCGCGAAGTCGGTGAGGATCGCCGCGTCGTCGGTGCCGGAGGTCAGGTCGACCACGTGCACCTCGCCGGGGGAGTCCGTCGTGGCCGCGGTGGCGACCAGCACGTCGCCGTCGACGTCGAAGCCGGAGACGACCACGTGGCCGCCGAGGACCGTCGGGAGCTCGTCGAGCTGCAGCGCGGTGGTCGTGCCCGCGGGGACGCGCCGGACGGTCACGGTGCCGCGGTCGAGCACGGACACCAGGACGTCGTCGCCGTGCAGCACCGGAGCGCTGGCGACGTCGACGGTCTCGCGGGCGGTGCGCCGGACGGGGGCTGCGCCGTCCGTGACCGACCAGAGGCCCTCGGGTTCGCCCACGAGTCGCCCGTCGAGGTGGGAAGCCCCGACGTAGTGGATCGAGCCGTCGACCGCGATCGTGCTCGAGCTGACGGACCCCTCGGTCCGGACGGCGAGGGAGATCGTGCCGTCCGTGGCGTCGACCCGGTACAGGTCGTCGTCGTGGGTCTCCCGCTCGCCGAGGTCCCGCGGCGCGACGACGAGCAGGGCGTCGCCCTCCGGGTACCAGGCCGGCGCGGCCAGCGAGCACGGTGCGCTCGTCAGGGCGGTGTCGACCGGGGAGGCCGCGCGGTCCGTGACGTCGACCACGACGAGCTGCTGCGGCTTGTCGAGCAGGTAGCCGGTGCCGTCGACGTGGAAGTCGAGCCGCGTGATGAGCCGCGGCGCCTCGGCGCTCGGGGCGGGACGACGGTCGCCGCCGGGGACGGCGGTGCCGGAGCGGCCGGGCTCGGGGAAGCGTGCCGTCACCGCGACGCGCGTGGAGTCGGGCGACCAGACGGGGGAGCCGGCGCCGAGCGGCAGTGCAGTGACGACACGGGCCTCGCCGCCGTCCACGGGCGCGACGGCGAGCTGCGGGTGCGCGGCGCCGTGTTCGTCGTCGACGGAGCGGAGGAAGGCGAGCGAGCGGCCGTCGGGGGAGAGGACCGGGGCGGAGTCCCGGTCGCCGGCCGTCCAGCGCACGGCGCCGTCGGCGGTCACCCGCTCGATGGTGCTGCGGTAGGCATCGGCCTCGAGGTCGGGACGGGACACCGCAACGAAGGCTGCACCGCCCCGCCGGAGATCGCCGCTGACGGTCGGGGAAGAAGGGACGTGGAGGTGGTGGATGTCGTTCGCGAGCACGTGTTCACGCTACGGCCAGACACCGGTCGACGCCGGTGCAGATCGCCTCGCGGCGTTTCCCGAGCGTTCATCGGCTTGGGGGCCTGCCGCAAGACTGTTCAGAATCCGTTGCGGGGTCAAGCGCACGCGTTGCGCATGGCACCTTCGTGGCGCAAGTATCCACAGTCTCACGCAACGATCCGCCGCACACGTTTCCGATGTGTAACAACTTCGTCGGAGATTTTGAGCGCCTTCCGACCCGCACCTATGGTTCTGGGGAACGCGCCGTGGGTCCTGCCTCCTGCACGTTCGATCACATTCCATCAGGAGGATCACAGAGTGAACATCACCAAGAAGCGGGGACGCCAGCTGCTCGGCGCCGTCGCCCTGGCCGGGGCGGCAGCGATCGCCCTCGCCGGCTGCACCACCTCTCCGAGTGCCAACGAGTCCGGTTCGGCGTCGAACAAGACCGTCACCGTCGCGCAGGTCAACGAAGTCACGTCGTTCAACTACAACACCCCCCAGGGCAACCTGGACATGAACGGCATGATCAACTACATGACCCAGCCGCAGTTCGTGACGCTGGGGTCGGACTACAAGATCACGCCGAACACCGACCTCGGCACGATGAAGAAGATCAGCGACGACCCGCTGACGGTCAAGTACACGCTGAACAAGGACGCGAAGTGGTCCGACGGCAAGGCGATCACCTCTGACGACCTCCTCCTCGGCTGGGCGCAGGCGTCCGGCTACTACGACTCGGCCACGCAGGACGCCGACGGCAAGGTCACGAGCGGGACGCAGTACTTCTCCCTCGCCTCGGCCTCGCCGTTCAAGACGGACTACCCGAGCGACATCACCAAGACGTCGATCACGCTCAAGTACAAGGACCCGTACGTCGACTGGAACCTCGTCAACCCGATCCAGTTCCCGGCGCACGTCGTCGCGGACGAGGCGGGCACGACCACCGACGACCTGCTGAAGGCGCTCAAGGACACCCCCGCTGGTGACCCGGCCAAGCCCGCCGCGGCGAACGAGACCCTCAAGAAGGTCGCCGACTTCGTCAACACCGGCTACGACAAGACCAGCCTGCCGAGCGACAAGAAGCTCCTCGTCTCCGGCGGTCCGCTCATGGTCTCCGCGTGGACCCCGAAGCAGTCGATGACCCTCGTTCCGAACCCCGAGTACACGGGCGACCACAAGGTCAAGTTCGGCAAGCTCGTCGTCCGCTTCATCGGTGACGCGAACGCCCAGGTCACGGCCCTCCAGAACGGTGAGGTCGACGCGATCCAGCCGCAGGCCTCCGCCGACACGGTGAAGGCGCTCGACGCGGCCTCCGGCGTGAAGGTCATCGAGGGTGCACAGGTCGCCTACGACCACCTCGACCTGAACTTCGGCGCGTCCGTGTTCAAGGACGAGAACGTCCGCAAGGCGTTCCTCCTCACCATCCCGCGCGACCAGATCCTCCAGTCGATCGTCACCCCGATCAACAAGGACGCCAAGGTTCTCGACTCGCAGCTCTACCTGCCGGGCCAGGAAGGCTACGAGGACGCCGTCAAGGCGAACGACTCCGACGAGTACTCGAAGGTCGACATCGACAAGGCGAAGCAGCTCCTGAAGGGCGCCACCCCGTCGATCAAGATCCTCTACAACACCGAGAACCCGAACCGCGTGGACACGTTCCAGGCGATCCAGGCCTCGGCCAAGAAGGCCGGCATCAAGGTCGTCGACGGCGGTTCGCCGGACTGGTCCTCGCTCCTCGCGGGCGGCGACTACGACGCGTCGATCTTCGGCTGGGTCAACCCGGGTGCCGGCAACGCCGCGATCCCGCAGCTCTTCCAGACCAACAACTCGGGCAACTACAACAAGTTCGCCAACGAGCAGGCCTCGAAGCTGGCTGTGGACACGCAGACCACGCTGGACGCGTCGAAGCTCGACGACATGAAGCAGCAGATCGACAAGATCGCCTTCGACCAGGCCTACGGGCTCCCGCTGTTCCAGAGCCCGGGGCTGTTCGCCACCGGTGCGAACCTGAAGGGCGTCGACTACTTCGGCGGCCAGACGGGCATCTTCTGGAACGTCTGGGACTGGACCAAGTGATCCTGACCGGTCGCTGATCAGCACCACACACGAGGGGGCGCCGGACTCGACGAGTCCGGCGCCCTCCCGTGAGCCGGGACCCTGTCCGGCACCCTCCATCGCCGGAGACCCCGGCACCCACCGCTGTGCGATGTCGAAGAAGACCGCAACGCGGGACCCAGTACTCTTGCTGCTCGGGCCGCCCGATCGGACGACCAGCAGTACGATCCACCACACCGGAGAGGCACCCATCGCCCATGGTGAGTTTCATCGCGAGACGGATCCTCGTCTCGGTCCTCATCCTCATCGCCGCGTCGTTCATCATGTACAACCTGGCGGCGATCGCGGGGAACCCCCTGCAGGACCTCCAGAGCAGCAACTCGCCGAACCGTGACCAGCTCATCGCTGCACGGACCGCGGCACAGCACCTCGACGTCATCCCGCCGCTCCGCTGGGGCATCTGGATCACCGGCGTCGGCAAGTGCGTGATCGGCCAGTGCGACCTCGGCACCACGTTCAGCAACCAGCCCGTCGCGGAGCTCCTCCCGCAGGCCGTCGGTTCGACGATCCAGCTGGTGACGTTCTCGTTCATCCTGGCGATCGTCTTCGGCATCGGCCTCGGCGTCGTCACGGCCCTCCGCGTCTACTCGGGCTTCGACTACTCGATCACGCTGGTCAGCTTCTTCCTGTACTCGCTGCCGTCCTTCCTGATGGCCGTGCTCCTGAAGTCGTTCATCGCGCTGGACTACAACAACTTCCTGGTCGACCCGAAGATCCCACCGGTGACGCTGGTGCTCATCGCGGTCATCGTCGGCCTCGTCATCCAGCTCATCGTGGGCGGCGTCCTCAAGCGACGGCTCATGGTCGGCGCGATCAGCGCCGTCGTGACCGCGGGCATGCTGCTCCTCATGCAGGCCACGGGCTGGTTCACCAACCCGTCGCTCGGCCCGGTCTTCGTGATCCTGTTCAGCGCCGGCATCGGCCTCGCCATGGTCGCGCTGCTCGCCGGCACGAAGAACCGCCGCGCGTGGCTGGTCGCCGGGATCAACGTCCTCGTCGCGATCATCTGCTACTTCGCGCTGCAGGGGCTGCTCAACGTGTCGTCCGGAGCGACGATCTTCATCCTCGCCGTCGTGACCGTCCTGGTCGGCCTGGCATCCGGCTTCTTCGTCGGCGGCCACGACCGCGGGCTGATGATGCGGATCGGTGCGCTGACCGCGTTCCTCAGCGCCGGCGTCATCCTGCTCGACCGCTTCATGCGCTCGTGGATCGACTACACGCAGAACTACGTGTCGCGTCCGATCGCGACGGTGGGCTCGCAGACACCGGGGCTCACCGGCGACTTCTGGATCACCGGGATCGACAGCTACACCCACCTGCTGCTGCCGACGATCTCGCTGCTGCTCATCAGCTTCGCGAGCTACACGCGGTACTCGCGCTCGGGCATGCTCGAGGTCCTCGACCAGGACTACGTGCGTACCGCGCGTGCGAAGGGCCTGCCGGAGCGCACCGTCATCGTGCGCCACGCGCTCCGCAACATGCTCATCCCGATCGCGACGCTCGTGGCAACCGACGTCGGCGCACTCCTCGGTGGCGCGATCATCACCGAGCGGGTCTTCGCGATCTCGGGCATGGGCAGCCTGTTCAACAGCGGGCTGTCGATCACCGACGTGAACCCGGTGATGGGGTACTTCCTCGTCATCGCGATCACGGCGATCGCGTTCAACTTCCTCGCCGACCTGGCCTACTCGGCCCTCGACCCGCGGGTGCGTGTCCGATGACCGCGCTGCGGACGACGACCGAGACCCGTCGCGCCACGAGCGCGGTCGGCCACTCCACGGCAGTGCACCCCCAGGAGGGAATCCGATGAGCACGATCCAGGGCGGCGCTCCGCTCGAACCCAACATCGGCGACGGCATCGAGACGGGGAACACCCCGGACTCGCACGAGAAGCAGATCGGTGAGAGCCAGGGGCGGATCATCCTCCGCCGCTTCCTCGCGAACCGTCTGGCGGTCGTCGCCCTCGTCGTGTACATCCTCGTGCTGGTCTTCGCCGTCTCCGCCGTCGGCCTCGGACCGATCCCGGGATGGTGGCACTACTCGTACCAGAGCCTCGAGACGCTGCAGAACGGTGGCGCACCGACCTCGGACCACCCGTTCGGGCAGGACCGCATCGGCAAGGATTACTTCGCCCTGACCATGCGCGGCATCCAGAACTCGGTGCTCGTGATGATCGTCATCGGCCTCTTCGCGACGTTCATCGGCGTCGTCGTCGGCGCGGTCGCGGGCTACTTCCGCGGCGTCGTCGACGCGGTCCTGATGCGCATCACCGACATCTTCATCGTCATCCCGGCGATCGTGATCGGTGCCGTGGTCGGCAAGACGGCCAACGGTCTCGGGGCGTGGGGCCTCGCGCTCCTGCTCGGTCTGGTGTCCTGGATGGTCATCGCCCGTCTGGTCCGCGCCGAGTTCCTGTCGCTCCGCGAGCGCGAGTTCGTCGAGGCGGCCCGGGTCGCCGGGGCGTCCGACATCCGGATCATCTTCCGCCACATCCTGCCGAACGCGATCGGCGTGATCATCGTCTCCGCGACGCTGCTCATCGCCTCTGCGATCCTGCTCGAGACGGCGCTGAGCTACCTCGGGTACGGCATCAAGGCGCCGGACTCGTCGCTCGGTCTGCTCATCAGCCAGAACCAGTCGGCGTTCCAGACGCGTCCGTACCTGTTCTGGTGGCCGGCCTCGTTCATCGTGCTGCTCGCGCTCTGCGTGAACTTCATCGGTGACGGTCTGCGCGACGCGTTCGACCCGCGCTCGAAGCGGTTCAGCCTCCGCAAGACCCGCGAGGCGAGCGCGCCGGAGAACACGTCCGGCTCGGAGATGATCAGCGCGTGACGTCCCCCCGTGTCCTAGCGCGCCGCGATGGCGAACCAGCCGCCGACAGCGGTCGCCGCGAGCAGCACGATCGACAGCCAGTGCAGGGTGACCGGCACGCGCACGCTGTCCGCCGTGCCGAGCTCGATGGCGTCGCGCTCGCGCAGGTCGTGCCAGCGCTGCCGGATCAGGTACGCGGCGTCGCCGGACGCGGTGGACAGCAGGTCGCCCGCGCGGCGGTTGCCGTCCTCGGCCTCGGGGACGACGCGTCCGTGCCGCTGGTTCTGCCGGCGGGCCAGGGCGACGCCGGCACGACCGGGCGCCGGGGCGGCCCAGACCGCCACGCGGCGGTTCGGCGTGACGAGCGTCAGGGCGAAGCGCGTGTCGACGTGCACGAGCGCCGCCCAGGGTACCCGGACCGTGTGGAAGACGTTGACGACCTCGATGCCGTCGTCGTCGACCGCCAGCCGGGGCCGCCAGAGCGCCACCCAGCCGAGCAGGACGCCGAACGCCGTCGGCACGAGTGCGAGGGCGCGGTCCTGCCAGGTCGCGTCGTTCAGCACGGTCGTGACGAAGAGCAGGGCGACGATCAGCCAGAGGGCGATCGCGAGTCCGCGGTTGAACTTGGACACGAACACATCGCGCGTCGTCGGGGTGGCAGGCATGCCTCCATCGTCGCAGGTCGGCGCCTCCACGCCCGACGCCTGCACACCCGCCGTCAGCGCTCCTCCATCACCACCCACGCGGTCGTCACGAGCGACCGGGAAAGGACCGGACGTCGTTGAGCACGCCCGCCTCCGCGGCCACCACCCCGGCCGCCACCAGCACCCCCGTCGTCAAGGTCTCCGGGCTCGACGTCGACTTCGCGGTCGACGACGTCTGGACCCCCGCCGTCAAGCAGCTGTCCTACGAGATCCAGTCCGGTGAGGTGCTCGCCCTCGTGGGTGAGTCCGGCTCCGGCAAGTCCGTGAGCTCGATGTCGATCCTCGGCCTGCTGCCCCGGAACGCCCGCGTGAACGGCTCGATCGAGTTCCAGGGCACCGAGCTCCTCGGGCTCCGCTCGGCGCAGCTCCGCGAGTACCGCGGCAAGGAGATCGCTGTGATCTTCCAGGAGCCGATGACCGCCCTGAACCCGGTCTTCACCGTCGGTTCGCAGATCGTCGAGACGCTCCGCATCCACTACGGCATCTCGCCGAGCGAGGCGCGCGTCCGTGCGATCGAGCTCCTCGCCATGGTGGAGATGCCCGACCCGCAAAAGGCGTTCGACTCCTACCCGCACCAGCTCTCCGGTGGGCAGCGGCAGCGCGCGATGATCGCCCAGTCGATCTCCTGCGACCCGAAGCTCCTCATCGCCGACGAGCCGACCACCGCCCTCGACGTCACAGTGCAGGCCGAGATCCTCGACCTCATCCGCGACCTCGCCGGCAAGCTCGGCAGTGCCGTCCTCCTCATCACCCACGACATGGGCGTCGTCGCCGACCTGGCGGACCGCATCGTCGTGATGAAGCAGGGCGTGGCCGTCGAGACCGGCACGGTGCGCGACGTCTTCGCGGCGCCGAAGCACGACTACACCAAGACGCTGCTCGACGCCGTGCCGCGCCTCGGCCAGGCTGGCGACGTGGTCATCGACCTCACCGAGACCCTCGAAGCGGTCGTCGAGCACGAGGCCCCCGTCCAGGTCCACGAGACCCTGCTGCACACGGACGTCGTCCAGACGCTCGGCCCGGCGGTCCTCGAGTTCAAGGACGTCGTCATCGAGTACCCGGGGCGCGGCCGCGTGAAGGCGTTCCGCGCCATCGACGGCGTCGACCTGACGGTGCACGAGGGCGAGGTCGTCGGCCTCGTCGGCGAGTCCGGTTCGGGCAAGTCGACCCTCGGCCGTGCCGCGATCGGTCTCCTCCCGATCACGTCGGGTCAGCTCGACGTCACCGGCGTCGACCTGTCGAAGCCGACGCGCTCGCTCGTGCGTCAGGTCCACCAGAACGCGGGCATCGTCTTCCAGGACCCGTCGTCGTCGCTGAACCCGCGCATGACGATCGGTCAGTCCATCGGCGAGCCGCTGCTGCTCGGCAAGGGCATGAAGGGCCGCGAGCTCGAGCGCGAGGTCGAGTCCCTGCTCGAGGCCGTCCGCCTCCCCACGTCGTACTCGACTCGCTTCCCGCACGAGCTCTCGGGTGGTCAGAAGCAGCGCATCGGCATTGCGCGTGCGCTGGCGCTCCGTCCGAAGCTGCTCATCGCGGACGAGCCGACGTCGGCACTCGACGTGTCCGTTCAGGCGACCGTGCTCGAGCTGCTGAAGGACCTGCAGCGCGAGTTCGACTTCGCCTGCCTGTTCGTCACACACGACCTGGCGGTCATCGACGTGCTGGCCGACCGGATCGCGGTGCTGCACCACGGGCACCTCGCCGAGGTCGGCACGCGTGACCAGATCCTCCGCGACCCGCAGGACCCGTACACGCAGCGACTCATCGCCGCAGTGCCCCTGCCGGACCCGGACGTCCAGCGCGAGCGCCGGGAGCTGCGTCGCCAGATCCTCGCCGCCGGCGCGGACGAGTAAGGACTCACCCAGAACGACATCCCCGACGTCACACGACGTCGGGGATGTCGTCGTTCGTGCGCCCGTTCCTTCCCATCGCACGCGCGGTAGGAAGCGGAATCGGGCGTACTCGGACGAAAGAACCGACCGAGTACGCCCGAAACGACCGAGTACGCCCGAAACGGCCCGGGAGGCGCGTTGCCAGGCCGCCACGTGCCTCCAGTCCGTCACGCGCGCGCCCGTTCCTTCCCGTCGCACGCGCAGTGGAAAGCGGAATCGGGCGTACTCGGACGAAAAAACAGACCGAGTACGCCCGATTCGACCAGGTATGCACGGAACGGCCCGGGAGGCGCGTTGCCAGGCTGCCACGTGCCTCCAGTCCGTCACGTGTGTGCCCGTTCCTTCCCATCGCACGCGCGGTAGGAAGCGGAATCGGGCGTACTCGGACGAAAGAACCGACCGAGTACGCCCGAAACGACCAGGTACGCACGGAACGACCCGATGGGCGGGCCTGGAGGCGCGGTGAGGGCCCGCCTCGTGGGCCGCGGCCTACAGCTGCGCGGCCGCCATGGTCGCCACGACGCCGAGGACGATCATCCCGACGATCGTCCACGCGTGCGGGCGGTGGGTGATCGGCGCAGCCGTCACCGTCGCCGGGGGTGGGCCATCCTGCGCGGGCGGGGCGGGCACGAGAGCCCGGATGCGCTCGGCCGCGGCGTCGACGTCGAGGGGGGTCGCGCCTCCCGGCTGGCCCTCGACCACGGCGCTGAGGCGGGCCGACCTGCGGGTGGCGAGCCAGGTGCGGCGGACGCCCTCGCTCGAGAGGATCTCGATGCCGTACTTGGTGCGGACCTCGGTGACGCGACGCCAGGTGTAGGTGCTGGTGCGGCGGACGTCCACGATGCGGAGGTGCTCCGGGGTGAGTTCGAACCGGGGGCGCCAGAGGACCGCCCAGGCGACGAAGGCGATGAAGAGGCTCGGGACCGGGGCGAGCCAGCGGATGCCGTCACCGACGAGGGCGAGGGGGATGAGCGCGACGGCGACGACCCACAGGACGACGGCGAGCGTACGCATGCCGGGGGCGAGGATCGTGGTCACTGGAAGAGGTTACGAGATGCCGACCCGTGTCGGCGCCGTGACGCCCGGAGAGCGACGAGGTCACGAGATGCCGACCCGTGTC
>NZ_MJGN01000023.1:155595-217313 GCF_001865065.1 Curtobacterium sp. MCBA15_008
ATGCCGACCCGTGTCGGCGCCGTGACGCCCGGAGAGCGACGAGGTTACGAGATGCCTCCCCGGGAACGCCCGGAGAGCGGGTGTGACACACCGTCGCGTATCTCCGGACGACCCGATTTCCCGGGGAGGCAGATCCTGTGTGGACCTCTCGTTCCACCAATGGTCCTCGTCCCCCCGTTCGGGTGTCAATACCCCACGACGAGAAATTCCAGGGATCGCCGCGCCGTATCCGCGTTATCTGCATGCACGCGTATCGAGCGCGTGCTCACGCGACCAGGAGTTCGATCTGCTCCCGGATCGTCTCGGCCTTCGGGAACCGGAGTCCGACCAGCCCGACGTGCCGCCACCGGACCACCCCGTCCGGCCCGATCACGAACACCGACCGGCGGAGCCCGATGCCGGGCGCCCGCACGCCGTACGCACGGATGACGTCCCCGGCGGTGTCGCTCAGCAGCGGGAAGGTGAGCGAGGATCCGCGGGCGAAGGCCTCGTGCGAGTCGAGCGCCTGCGGGCTGACGCCCCACACCACGGCGCCGAGGCCGCCGAAGTCATCGAGTTCCTCCTGGTAGCTGCAGAGCTGCGCCGTGCAGACCGGGGTCGCGTCGCCGGGGTAGAAGGCGAGGACGAGGGTCCGGCCGATCTCGGCGGAGAGCGAGTACTCGTCGTCGAGCCGGTTCCCGTCGCGTACGATCATGCCGGGCAGGGTGAAGCGCGGCGCGGGGTCGCCCACCTCGGGGATGCTCATGCCGCAACGCTAGGGCTGCGGGATCGGCGGTGCGCTGCGGCGCGCTGTGGGTTCCCCGTGGGTTCGCCGGACCGGGGTCGTGCGGGTCCACAGCATCGCCGACGCCCGAACGGGGGTGCCGCCCGTCGAAGTGACCTTCCACCCCGCCGCGCGCGACCACGGGTCAGCGGAACAACGCGGGGAACGCATGGGCCACCCACGGGTAGCCGACGAACACCGCGGCGTCGAGCAGGCAGTGCGTGATGACCAAGGGGAGCAGCCGGCCCCACTTCGTGTAGATCCATCCGAAGACGATGCCCATCACGGCGTTCCCGACGAAGGCGCCGAAGCCCTGGTACAGGTGGTAGCTCCCGCGCAGGACCGCGGTGGAGAGGATCACCTGCCAGCGCCCCCAGCCGAGGCCGCCGAGCCGTTCGTAGAGGTACCCGACGACGATCACCTCCTCCTGCAGCCCGGAGCGGATCGCCGAGAGCAGCAGGACCGGGATCGTCCACCAGTACGAGTCGAGCGCCGCCGGGTTCACGTTCACGGTGAACCCGAGCGCACGGCCGGTGAAGTAGAGCGCCAGCCCCGGGATCCCGATGCCGAGCGCGATCAGGGCCGCACCGCCGAGGTCGGGTCCGACCCGGAAGCGGTCGATGCCGAGGCGACCGAGGTGCGGTCGGGTCGTGCGCCAGAGCAGGAAGCACACCAGCGCGACCGGGGCCAGGTCGACGGCGATGCCCACGAGCTGCCGCGCGAGGTCGACGTACTGCACCGTGGTCGTCGACGTGTTGAGCGCGGTGGACTGCTGCCCGAGCGGTGTCGTCTGGGACAGGTCGTCGATGATCTGGAGCACCGAGTACAGCGCGCTGCCGCCGAGCGACAGCATCAGGACGATGGTGATCTCGACCCACGTTCGCCGACGGCTCATCGTCTGTACTCCTGTCGGTTGCGAACTACCGGTAGACTGGCGTGTCGGGCGTTCTGCCCGCGGGCGTGGCGCCGATGCTGCCGGCCCGACTCTTCCCAAGAAATTGAAGGATGTCCTGTATGGCGCTCGCCACCCGGTCCGACCTGCGCAACGTCGCCATCGTGGCACACGTCGACCACGGCAAGACCACCCTCGTCGACGCGATGCTCACGCAGACCAACTCGTTCGACGCCCACTTCGAGGGCGAAGACCGCATGATGGACTCGAACGACCTCGAGCGCGAGAAGGGCATCACGATCCTCGCGAAGAACACGTCGGTGCTCTACAACGGCAAGCACGCCAGTGAGTTCGGCGCGGGCGGTCCGATCACCATCAACGTGATCGACACCCCCGGCCACGCCGACTTCGGCGGTGAGGTCGAGCGCGGCCTCTCCATGGTCGACGGCGTCGTCCTGCTCGTCGACGCGTCCGAGGGCCCGCTGCCCCAGACCCGCTTCGTGCTCCGCAAGGCGCTCGCCGCCAAGCTCCCGGTGATCCTGCTCGTCAACAAGACGGACCGCCCCGACTCTCGAATCGACGAGGTCGTCTCCGAGTCGCAGGACCTGCTCCTCGGCCTGGCGTCCGACCTGTCGGACGAGGTCGACGACCTCGACCTCGACGCGATCCTCGACGTCCCCGTGGTGTACGCCTCGGGTCGTGCCGGTGCCGCCAGCCGCAACAAGCCGGCCGACGGCTCGCTGCCCGACAACGACGACCTCGAGCCGCTGTTCGAGGCGATCCTCCAGCACGTGCCTGCGCCGAAGTACGACGACGAGCACCCGCTGCAGGCCCACGTCACGAACCTCGACGCGTCGCCGTTCCTCGGTCGCCTCGCGCTGCTCCGCATCTTCCACGGCACGATGAAGAAGGGTCAGACGGTCGCGTGGGTCAAGCACGACGGCACCGTCCAGAACGCCCGCATCACCGAGCTCCTCATCACGAAGGCGCTCGAGCGCTACCCGGCCGAGTCGGCTGGCCCCGGTGACATCGTCGCCGTCGCCGGCTTCGACACGATCACCATCGGTGAGACGCTCACCGACCCCGAGGACGTCCGCCCGCTGCCGACCATCACGGTCGACGACCCGGCGATCTCCATGACGATCGGCACGAACACCTCGCCGCTCGTCGGCAAGGTCAAGGGCCACAAGCTCACCGCCCGCATGGTCAAGGAGCGCCTCGACCGCGAGCTCATCGGCAACGTCTCGCTCAAGGTCCTCGACATCGGTCGCCCGGACGCGTGGGAGGTCCAGGGCCGTGGTGAGCTCGCGCTCGCCATCCTGGTCGAGCAGATGCGTCGCGAGGGCTTCGAGCTCACCGTCGGCAAGCCGCAGGTCGTGACGAAGCGTGACGAGAACGGCAAGCTCCAGGAGCCCTACGAGCACATGACGATCGACACGCCGGAGGAGTACCTCGGCGCGATCACGCAGCTCATGGCGGCGCGCAAGGGCCGCATGGAGAACATGACGAACCACGGCACCGGCTGGGTGCGCATGGAGTTCATCGTCCCGTCGCGCGGCCTCATCGGCTTCCGCACGTCGTTCCTCACCGAGACCCGCGGCACCGGCATCGCCAACGCGATCTCGCACGGCTACGACGACTGGGCCGGCGCGATCCAGACCCGCATCAACGGTTCGATCGTCTCCGACCGCTCGGGTGTCGTCACGCCGTTCGCCATCACGAACCTGCAGGAGCGGATGACGTTCTTCGTCAACCCCACCGAAGAGGTCTACGAGGGCATGGTCATCGGCGAGAACTCGCGCGCCGACGACATGGACGTGAACATCACCAAGGAGAAGAAGCTCACGAACATGCGGTCGGCCAACGCCGACACGTTCGAGTCGATGACGCCGTCGCGTCAGCTCTCGCTCGAGGAATGCCTCGAGTTCGCGCGTGAGGACGAGTGCGTCGAGGTCACCCCCGACGCCGTGCGCATCCGCAAGGTCGAGCTCGACGCGCAGGCCCGCCAGCGCTCGTACGCTCGCCTGAAGCGTCAGGACGCGTAAGCGACAGCCGGGAGGCACGCCCTCCACCACCGGCCCGGTCACCTCATCGAGGTGGCCGGGCCGGTGTCGGTTGTAGCGTGGGGCGCGTGACTCTCGACCTCCTCTCGCTGTACCAGGACCTCCACGCCCACCCCGAGCTCGGCTTCCAGGAGCACCGCACCGCCGGCATCGTCGCCGACCGGCTCGCGGAGATCGGTGGGATCGACGTGACCACGGGCGTCGGCGGCACGGGTGTCGTCGGCGTGCTCGCGAACGGCGAGGGGCCCGTCGTGTGGCTCCGCGCGGACATGGACGGGCTGCCCGTGCAGGAGCGCACCGGCCTGCCCTACGCCAGCGAGCACCACGGCACCGACGAGGACGGCAACGACGTGCCGACCATGCACGCGTGCGGGCACGACATCCACGTGACGTGGCTGCTCGGCACGCTCGAGCGGCTCGCCGCCACCACGACCGACTGGCACGGCACCGTCGTCGCCGTGTTCCAGCCCGCCGAAGAGGTCATCTCGGGCGCGCGGGCCATGATCGAGGACGGCCTGGTCGACCGCTTCCCGAAGCCCGACGTCGTGCTCGGCCAGCACTCCGCACCGGCGCCGGTCGGCATCGTGGCGGTCGGCAGCGGCCCGGTGATGGCGTCGAGCGACCGCCTCACCGTCACGTTCAACGGTCGCGGTGCGCACGGTTCCGCGCCGCAGGCCTCGCTCGACCCGGTCGTCACCGCTGCGTCGGCCGTCGTCCGCCTGCAGACCGTCGTGTCCCGCGAGGTCTCGCCGAGCGACGCCGGCGTCGTCACCGTCGGCAGCTTCCACGCCGGCACCCGGGCGAACATCATCCCCGACGAGGCCGTCATCGAGATCTCCACCCGCGCCCGCAACGAGGAGACCCGCGCGCGGATCATCGGGTCGATCGAGCGCATCGTCCGCGCCGAGAGCGAGGCCGGTGGGCTGTCGGCGCCGACGATCACCCGCGCGCCGGGTGCCGAGGTGACCGTGAACGACGCCGAGGCCGCCGCGACCGTCCTCCACGCGATCCGTGCCGAGGTCCCCGGTGCCCGCGACCTCGAGATCGGGCTCGCGATGGCGTCGGAGGACGTCGGGCAGCTCGCCACCGCCGCGGGGGCGCCGCTCGTGTACTGGTTCACCGGCATCACGGACCCGGAGCTCTTCCGTCGTGGCGAGGACATCCCGAGCAACCACTCGCCGTTCTACGCACCGCAGGCCGAGACCGCGATCCCGGTCGGCGTCGACGCGTTCGTGGCAGCGACCCGCGCCTACGTCGCCTGACCCGTCGTGCCGGCCGCGAGGCGGGGGCGGGCCGACGGTGGTGAGCGGCGACCAGCCGTCCACGTGACGTTCCCAGGGGACTCACGCCGCGCCTCCCGGCTGGCCCCCTAGGGTGCTGCGCATGCGCACCACCACCCGCACCCTGATCGCCGCTGTCGCTGCGGGCATCACGCTCGCCGGCCTGGCCGGCTGCTCGACCGACGCGGTCAAGCAGGCCACCGACCTGGGGTCCTCGGTCGCGTCGAGCGTCGCCGAGGGCGTGCAGGGCATCGACGGCAAGGCGATCCAGGACGGCATGTCCTCGGTCGCCGGCGGCATCGACGGCGCGCTCGACACGGCGCTCGAGGGCACCGACGTGACCTCGGACGGCAAGGTCCCGGACGGGTTCCCGTCGAAGGACGTCCCGCTCGTCGACGGCACCGTGCTCGGTGGCGGCGCCGGGCCGAACGGCTCCGGGTGGGTGACCCAGGTCCGTGCGGCGTCGGTGGACGACTTCGCAGTCGCCGACCAGCAGCTGACCGACGCCGGGTTCACCGAGTCCGCCAAGCGCGCCGACTCGTCGAGCGCCTTCGGGATGTTCCGGAGCGACGCCTACCGGGTCGTGCTGACCTTCTCGGACGGGCAGGACGGCGTCACCGCGACCTACATCGTGACGCCCCGCTAGCCCGTACGCTTGGACGCGATGTCGAAGGTCCCCGCAACCCGCCCCGAGCGCGTCCTGTTCGTGCATGCCCACCCCGACGACGAGACGCTCGCGTCGGGCGGGACGATCGCGACCCTGCTCGAGCTCGGCGCCGACGTGACGGTGCTGACGGCCACCCGTGGCGAGCGCGGGGAGATGCTCACCGCGTCGCTCGCGCCCCTGTACGGCGACGGTCCGCGCGTCGCAGCCCACCGCGAGACCGAGATCGCCGGGGCGCTCGCTGCCCTCGGCGGGCCGCGGCACCTGTGGCTCGGCGGAACGGGCGCGCGTCCGACCGACCTGCCCGAGCGCCGCTACACCGACTCCGGCATGCAGTGGGGACCCGACGGGCGGGCGATCGCCGCCGACGACGCCCCCGCCGACTCGCTGACCGCGGCCGACCTCGGCGAGGTCGTCGACGACATCCGCGCCGCGATCCGGTCGACCGGGGCCGACGCGGTCGTGAGCTACGACGACGACGGCGGGTACGGCCACCCCGACCACGTCCGCGTCCACCACGCCGCGCGGTACGCCGCACGCGCCGAGGAGCTGCCGTTCTCGATGATCGTCGACCCGGCCACGACCGAGCCGGACGTCACCGTCGACGTGATCCCGGTGCGGGCGAAGGTCCGGGCCGCGGTCGAGCAGTACCGGTCGCAGGTGACCGTCGACCCGGTCGACCCCGCCGACCCCACGGCCCTGTCGTGGGTGATGCCGCACGGTGCCCGCCACCCGGCTCCCGCCGTCGAGGCGTTCCGGCACGCCGACGCACCCGTCGCCCCGGCGCCGCAGACCTACGCCGAGATGTCCCGGCAGGGCAAGGTGACGGCGGTCGTCGTCGCCCTCGTGCTCGGGCTCGTCGCGGGTGGCCTCGGGACGGTCACGCACCAGCAGACCCTCGGCGCGTTCCCGATCGGGATGCTGCTGACCACACTCGTCGTCGTCGGACTGACCGTGGGCCTCCGGCTGCTGTACCGCTCGCGGGCGATGGTCGCCGCGGTCGGGATCGGCGTCATCGTCGCGACGCAGGTGCTCGTCTCGGTCGGCGGGCAGAGCTCTCCGCTCGTGCTGGCGAACACGGCCGGGTACGTGTGGACGTTCGGGCCCGCCGTGATCGCGGCGCTCGTGCTGGCGTGGCCGGACCTGTCGGGGGTGCGGGCGGCTGCGACTGCGGCGCGTGCCGACGCTGCCGCCCCGCGGTCAGGGGCGCCCGCCCGTCGCGAGTAGACTCGACAACGCTCAGTCCGAAGGGAGCACCCCAGCCGTGACGTACGTGATCGCCCAGCCCTGTGTCGACGTCAAGGACCGCGCCTGCATCGATGAATGCCCGGTCGACTGCATCTACGAGGGCGACCGCTCCCTGTACATCCACCCGGACGAGTGCGTCGACTGCGGTGCCTGCGAGCCCGTCTGCCCGGTGGAGGCGATCTACTACGAGGACGACCTCCCCGAGGAGTGGGCCGACTACTACAAGGCCAACGTCGAGTTCTTCGAAGAGGTCGGCTCGCCCGGCGGTGCCGCGAAGGTCGGCGTGATCCACAAGGACCACCCGGTCGTCCTGGCCGAACCGCCCCGCGGCTGACGCGGAGCACGCACGTGGCGCTCGACCTCCCCGACTTCCCCTGGGACCAGCTGGTCCCGTTCAAGCAGCAGGCAGCGGCGCACGAAGGCGGCATCGTCGACCTCAGCGTCGGCTCACCGGTCGACCCGACGCCGGCCGTCATCCGCGCGGCACTGTCCGAGGCGACCGACGCGCACGCCTACCCGCAGGTCGCTGGCACCCCGGCGCTGCGCGAGGCCATCGCCGCCTGGTACGGCCGACGGCACGGCGTCCGATTGACCGGGGCGAACACGCTGCCCACGATCGGCTCGAAGGAGTTCATCGCCGGGCTCGCGCTCTGGCTCGGCATCCGCGCCGGAGACACCGTCGTCTTCCCCGAGGCGGCGTACCCGACGTACGAACTCGGTGCCGCCCTCGTCGGCGCCGACGCCCTCGCCGCCGACGACCCGGCTGCCTGGCCCGACACGACGAAGCTCGTGTGGCTGAACTCGCCGGGCAACCCGGACGGCCGCGTGCTGTCCGTCGACGAACTCCGCGCCGCTGTCGCCCGTGCACGGGAGCTCGGCGCCGTGATCGTGGGCGACGAGTGCTACGCCGAACTCGGCTGGGAAGCGCCGTACGACACCGAGCCGACCCCGACCATCCTCGACCCCCGCGTCGTCGGTGACTCGCTCGACGGCGTGCTCAGCGTGTACTCACTGTCGAAGCAGTCGAACCTCGCCGGGTACCGCGCCGCCTTCGTCGCAGGCGACGCCGCGGTCCTCGCCGACGTGCTCGCCGTCCGCAAGCACACCGGCATGATGCCGCCCCTGCCGGTCCAGCAGGCCATGATCGTCGCCCTCGCCGACGAGTCGCACGTGCAGCAGCAGAAGGTGTTGTACCGCGCGCGTCGGAACATGCTCCGACGGGCACTCGAAGGAGCCGGTTTCCGGGTCGACCGAAGCGAGGCGGGCCTGTACCTCTGGGCGACCCGCGGCGAGCCGGCGCTCGACACCGTCGCCTGGCTGGCGGAGCACGGCATCCTGGTGGCGCCCGGCACGTTCTACGGCACGGCGGGGGAGCAGCACGTCCGAGTGGCCCTGACCGCGACGGACGAGCGGATCGCTGCGGCCGCGTCGAGGCTGGTCGCCGTCACGCGCCAGCGGGGCGCTGAGTGATCGCAACGCATCGCACGCATTCTGAAATGTAACGTCCAGTATTTCTCCACCAGGATGGTGTCGCCGCACAAGCGGCACCTACCAAGGAGATCCCATGCGCAAGTCCCTCATCGGCACCTCGGCCCTGCTCGGCCTCGGCCTCGTGCTCAGCCCCGTCGCCGCGAACGCTGCGACCCCCGCGCCCGCGCCGGTCGCGTCCCAGGCGGCAGCGACGGTCGAGTCCCCCACGGACCTGACGTCCTACACGCAGCAGCTCGCTGCCTACAACGGTGCCCTCACCCAGAAGATCAAGGTCCAGGGTCTGCCGGGCGCGACGATCAACTACTCGGTGAACGGCGTCGTCCAGACGAAGCAGGCGAACGCCAAGGGCATCGCGAAGTTCACCGTCGAGTTCGTGCAGGGCAAGAACGACATCACGGTCAGCCAGATCACGGCCGACGGCTTCTCCGCCCCGCGTTCGTTCCAGTACGACTTCAGCCGCTGATCGGTGGCGACGCCCCGCATCGAACGCGATGCGGGGCGTTGCCCGGGCACCGCAAGCGTTGGTTCGCACCACATCCGCAGCCACCCTGTGTGCACACCCTCCACACGGCGCGATTAGGCTGTCCTCGTGACTGACACTGCCAACGACGCTCAGAAGACGGCCACACCGCCCACCACGCCCGTCCCCGTGAGTCCCGCCGCCGAGCAGACGATCGAGACCGCGACGCTGACGTACCCGGGCGGCACCGCGGAGTTCCCGATCCTGCCGAGCGTCGACGGCGCGTCGACCGTCGACATCTCGACGTTCAAGAAGCAGACGGGCATGAACACGCTCGACTACGGCTTCGTGAACACCGGCTCGACGAAGAGCGCGATCACCTACATCGACGGCGACCAGGGCATCCTGCGCTACCGCGGGTACCCGATCGACCAGGTCGCCTCGAACTGCACCTTCCTCGAGGTCGCCTGGCTGCTCATCTACGGCGAACTGCCCTCGGAGTCCGAGCTCGCCGACTTCGACGCCCGCATCCGCCGCCACACGCTCCTGCACGAGGACCTGCGTCGTCTGTTCGACGCCCTCCCGCACTCGGCCCACCCGATGTCCGTCCTCTCCAGCGCCGTCAGCGCCCTGTCGACCTACTACGAGGACGACATGGACGTCGACGATCCCGAGAAGGTCGAGCTGCAGACCGTCCGGCTGCTCGCGAAGCTGCCGGTCATCGCCGCCTACGCGCACAAGAAGTCGATCGGGCAGGCCTTCCTGTACCCGGACAACTCGCTGTCCTTCGTGGACAACTTCCTGCGCCTGAACTTCGGCACCATGGCCGAGACGTACCAGCCGAACCCGGTGCTGTCGAAGGCCCTCGACCGGCTGCTCATCCTGCACGAGGACCACGAGCAGAACGCCTCGACCGCCACGGTCCGCATGGTCGGGTCGACGAAGGCGAACATGTTCGCGTCGATCTCCGCCGGCATCAACGCCCTGTACGGTCCGCTGCACGGTGGTGCGAACGAGGCCGTCCTCGAGATGCTCCAGCAGATCAAGGACTCCGGCGAGCCCGTGCAGCGCTTCGTCGAGCGGGTGAAGAACAAGGAGCGCGGGGTGAAGCTCATGGGCTTCGGGCACCGCGTCTACAAGAACTACGACCCGCGCGCGAAGCTCGTGAAGGAGAGCGCGGACGAGGTCCTCGAGTCGCTCGGCGTGCAGGACGACCTGCTCGACATCGCGAAGGAACTCGAGCAGATCGCGCTCTCCGACGAGTACTTCGTCGAGCGCAAGCTCTACCCGAACGTCGACTTCTACACGGGCATCATCTACAAGGCGATGGGCTTCCCGCCGCGGATGTTCACGGTCCTGTTCGCGATCGGTCGTCTGCCGGGGTGGATTGCCCAGTGGCGTGAGCTCAACAACGACCCGCTCAACAAGATCGGCCGCCCGCAGCAGCTCTACGTCGGGTACCCGGAGCGCGACCTCCCGAAGCACTGACCCATCCTGAGTGCCCCGCCCCACGAATCCGTGGCGCGGGGCGCTCGTGCGTGTGCGCGGGCGGGCGCCTCGCGCTCGTCTGCGCGCCCCGCCGCGGGCCGCGAGCGGGCGATTTGTCGGGGTCGGGTGGCGGACGCACCGCGGTGTTCCGCCCGCTCGTCGTTCGCGGGCGGACGGGCCGGGGTCGAGCGGGCGAAGTACCTCGGTCGTGTTGGTGGCGCACGCCGGCATTCCGCCCGCTCGTCGCTTGCGGGGGCTGGCCGGGCGTGAGCGGGCGTATTCGCGCGGTCCGGTCGTGGGCGCACGCCGGTGTTCCGCCCGCTCGTCGCTTGCGGGCGGGCGGGACGGGGTCGAGCGGGCGAAGTGCCTCGGTCGCGTTGGTGGTGCACGCCGGTGTTCCGCCCGCTCGTCGCTTGCGGGGGCTGGCCGGGCGTGAGCGGGCGGATTCCCGCGGTCTGATCGTGGCGCACGCCGGTGTTCCGCCCGCTCGTCGTTCGCGGGCGGGCGGGCCGAGGTCGAGCGGGCGAATTGCCGGCGTCCGGTCGTGGGTGCACGCCGGTGTTCCGCCCGCTCGTCGCTTGCGGGCGCTGGCCGGGCGTGAGCGGGTGGATTCCCGTGGTCCGGTCGTGGGCGCACGCCGGCATTCCGCCCGCTCGTCGTTCGCCAGCTGGCGCGGGCAGGCGGGCGCGGGCGAGGCGAGCGGGCGAAGGCGCGGCGTCGGCTGGCGCACGCACTGCGGCCTTCCGCCCGCTCGCGGAAGGAAGGAAAGAAAGAAGGACGAACGGGCACGGCGCGAGCGGCAGCGCACGAGGCGCAACCGCTTGGAGGCGCGGCGCCGGTCTCTCCGACCGGCGCCGCGCCTCCAGGCGGCCGCGCTGCGCGCGGAGCGCCCCGCGTTACGCGTGCAGCGCGGTGTTGAGCTGGATGCCCTGCCCCTGGCGCTGGAGCGCCTCGACGGCGCCGGTGAGCGAGTTGCGGCGGAAGAGGATGTTCGGGGTGCCGGAGAGCTCCGCGGCCTTGACCGTCCTCGGGGTGCCGTCCGGGTTCGGCGCAGCGCCGACGAGGACGACCTTCGTGCCGGCCGTCACGTAGAGCCCGGCCTCGATCACGGAGTCGTCGCCGAGCGAGATGCCGAGGCCGGCGTTCGCCCCGAGGAGCGCACGCTCGCCGAGGGACACCCGGTGCGTGCCGCCGCCGGACAGCGTGCCCATGATGGACGCTCCGCCGCCGATGTCGGTGCCGTTGCCGACGACGACGCCCTGCGAGACGCGGCCCTCGATCATGGCGTCGCCGAGGGTGCCGGCGTTGAAGTTCACGAAACCCTCGTGCATGACGGTCGTGCCCGGTGCGAGGTGCGCGCCGAGGCGGACCCGGTTCGCGTCGCCGATGCGGACGCGGTCCGGCACGACGTAGTCGAGGAGCCGCGGGAACTTGTCGACGGCGTGCACGGCGATGCCGGCCCGCTGCAGACCCGGACGCAGGCGTGTGAGCGACTCGGGGTGCACGGGGCCGGCGTTCGTCCACGCGACGATCGGCAGGTGCGCGAAGACGCCGTCGAGGTTGATCTCGTTCGGGCGCACGTGCAGGTGGCTCAGCAGGTGCAGGCGGAGGTACGCGTCCTCGGTGCTGGACGGGGGCGCGTCGATCGTGACCTCGGTGGTGACGGCCTCGATGCGGACCTCGCGGCGCGGGTCGTCGGCCACGTGCGCGCGGAGCTCGGCGGGGAAGGCGGCGTCGGCCGGCAGCGCTCCGAGGTGCGTCTCCGGGTACCAGGTGTCGAGCGTCGTGCCGTCGGCGGCGATCGTCGCGAGGCCGTGGCCCCACGCGGTGGTCGGGCGGTCGGTGGCAGCGGTCGTGTCGGTCACCGCACCAGGGTACCCAGCGATGGGAGGCGACCACCCGTCCGTCCGGACGGGTCCGCCGGACGCGCACGGCGCCTCCAGGCCTGGAGGCACGGGTCCTGTGGACAGACCCGGCCCGTCCACAGGTGGTCGCCTCGGCGGTCTCCGCAAGGGCCGGCCGGTAGGCTGCGTCCATGCCGGAGCAGCTCGACCTCACCGCCTCGTCCATCGACATCACCCGTGCCATCTGCGACATCGAGTCGGTGTCCGGCAACGAGGGACCCCTCGCTGACGCGATCGAAGCGGCCCTGACGCCGCTCGCCCACCTCGAGGTGATCCGCGACGGCGACTCGATCGTCGCGCGGACGAACCTCGGCCGCGACCGTCGGGTCGTCATCGCGGGGCACATCGACACCGTCCCGCTCAACGGCAACCTGCCGACGGAGTTCCGGACGACCGAGGACGGCACCGAGATCCTCTGGGGCCGTGGCACGGTCGACATGAAGGGCGGGTGCGCGGTCCAGCTGAAGCTCGCCCACGACCTGTCCGCGCCGAGCGTCGACGTGACCTGGGTGTTCTACGACCACGAAGAGGTGAGCGACTCGCTCAACGGTCTCGGTCGTCTGGCCCGGACGCGTCCCGAGCTCCTCGCCGGCGACTTCGCCATCCTGGGGGAGCCCTCGGGCGCGCAGATCGAGGGGGGCTGCAACGGCAACCTCCGCGCCGAGATCCGCACGTTCGGCAAGCGGTCGCACAGTGCCCGCAGCTGGATCGGCGACAACGCGATCCACAAGACCGCGCCGATCCTGGCGACGCTCGCGGCGTACGAGCCCCGCACGGTCACGGTCGACGGGCTCGAGTACCGCGAGGGCCTCAACGCCGTCGGCATCACGGGCGGCATCGCCGGCAACGTCATCCCCGACGAGGCGATGGTGCACGTGAACTACCGCTTCGCGCCGTCGCGCAGCGCCGACGAGGCCGTGGCGCACATCCGCGAGCTCTTCGACGGGTACGACGTGCAGATCGTCGACCTCGCGGCCGGCGCGCGTCCGGGCCTCGACGCGCCCCTCGCACAGGACTTCGTCGCGGCGGTCGGCGGTCCGGCGCCCCGCCCGAAGTACGGCTGGACCGACGTCGCCCGCTTCTCGGCGCTCGGTGTCCCCGCCGTGAACTACGGCCCCGGCGAGCCCGTGTTCGCCCACCACGACGACGAGCAGGTCCCCGTCGACCAGATCACCTCGGTCGAGGACGGTCTGCGTCGGTGGCTGACGGCCTGACCACGGCCGGGTCCACCCGGCTGAGCCCCGCCCGCGCCCGGTGGCACGCCCGCTACCGGGTGGTGCCGTGGTGGGTGCGGATCACGGTCGTCTACGTCCTCGCCCGGCTTGTCACGGGCGCGATGCTCTCCGCGTTCGCGAGCGTGCAGGCGGCGAACTCCTTCACCGTGCAGCACCCGTCGTACCTGTCGTTCGCGTCCATCTGGGACGGCGCCTGGTACCGGGTGATCGCGGCGAACGGGTACCCGTCGACCCTGCCGGTGGACGCCGCCGGTCACGTCACCGAGAACGCGTGGGCGTTCATGCCGGCGTACCCGTTCCTGGTGCGGGCGCTGATGGCGCTGACCGGGGCGTCGTTCGAGTTCGTCGCGGTCTCGGTCTCGCTGCTGTGCGGCTGGGGTGCGGCGCTGGTGTTCCGCCGGCTGATGGGGCGCTTCCTCGACCCGGCGCGTGCGACGTTCGCCACCGTGCTGTTCTGCGTCGCGCCGGTGTCCGCGATGTTCCAGGTCGCCTACGCCGAGTCGATGGGGCTGTTCCTGCTCCTCGTCGCGCTGCTGCTCATGGTCGACCGGCGCTGGTGGACGATGCTGCCCGTGGTGCTGCTGCTCGGGATGACCCGACCGACCGGGCTGGCCTTCGCGCTGCTCGTGGTGCTGTTCCTCGGCGCGTGGTTCGTCCGGCCGGCCTGGGTCCGGTCGTCCGAGCCCCTGACCGTCCGACGGTTCGTGCCGCCCGCCGTGGTCGCCGTCGTCTCTGGGGTGGTCGGGCTGGCCTGGCCGGCGATCGCCTGGGCGGTGACGGGGGTGCCGAAGGCCTACACGGACACCGAGCTGGCCTGGCGGTCGTCGTACATCGGCTGGAGGGAGCTCGTGCCCTTCGCGCCCTGGATCCAGGGCTTCGGGTGGTGGTTCCGCCAGCCGGCCGGCGGGATCCTGCTCGCCGTGGTCGTCGTCGGGTTCGCGGCGTTCGTCTTCCTGCCCGCTGCGCGCCGCATCGGGCTCGAGCTGCGGCTCTGGGGCGTCGCCTACCTCGTCTACCTGCTCGCGGTGTTCTTCCCGCAGTCGAGCACCTGGCGCATCCTGCTGCCGATCGCGCCGCTCCTCGGGATCGTGGCGCTGCCGCGGTCGCGGGTCTACCGGGTCGCCGTCGTGGTCGCCTGCATCGCCGCGCAGTGGGCGTGGCTGTACTTCTGCTGGTGGGTCGACGGCTACGACTGGACCCCGCCGTGATCGGCGTGGCCTGATACGACGGGCGCGTCGTCGCCCGGGCGCCACGCTGCGGCCGCGTTCACCATCGCGTTCACCGTCGCGATGAACGGCACCGCGAAGAACGCCCCGACGACGCCGGCGATCGTCGTGCCCGCGGTGACCCCGAGGACCACGCCGAGCGGGTGGACCTTGACGGCCTGACCGGTCAGGAACGGGTGCAGCACGTGGCTCTCGAGCTGCTGCACGAGCACGACGACGCCGAGCATGATCAGCGCCGTCACCCACCCGTTGAACACCAGCGCGATGAGGACGGCGACGATCCCGGCGACGATCGCGCCCACGACCGGGATGAACGCCCCGAGGAACACGATCACGCCGATCGGGACGGCGAGCGGCACCTGCAGGATGAGCGCCCCGATCACCACGCCGAGCGCATCGGTGACCGCGACGAGGAGCTGGATCCGGATGAAGCTGGTCAGCGTCTTCCACCCGGCGTGTCCGGCGACGTCGATGCGCGGGCGCGCACGACCGGGGAACAGCCGGACCACCCAGGCCCAGATCCGTGGTCCGTCGATGAGCACGAAGAGCGTCGTGAACACGATGATGAACAGGCCCTCGAACGCGTGCACCGCTCCCGAGCCTGCCTCTTGGAAGCCCGACAGGATCGACGAGGCGTGCGTCTGCAGGTAGTCGGTGCCGTCGGACACCCACCGGTTCACGTCACTCGCCGTGATGCCGAAGGGCTCGCTGTCGAGGAGTGACTGCAGCGACCGCACGCTGTGGTGCAGCCGGTGCTCGAGCGAGGGCAGGTCGTACCGGATCTGCGCGGTCACGATCAGTGCGAGACCGCCGATGGCCAGCACGATCGCGACGAAGCAGGACAGCACGGCGGTCCACTTCGGCCAGCGGTGGCGCTGCAGGAACGCCGACATCGGAGCGAGGAGTGCGCAGACGAGCAGGGCGACGAGGAACGGTACGACGATGTCCTGCAGCAGGACGACGAGGGCCACCACGACCGCGAGCAGGGCGCCGACGACCAGCAGTCGCCACGAGAACGCGCCGGCGATCCGCATCCCCGCAGGGACCGCGTCGTCGGTCGGAGCGGGCACTGCGGCCTCGTCCCGAGGGGTCCGGTTGCGCGTGGAGCGGATGTTCGGCATACGCCAAGGTGACCATTCCGAACCGCGAGAACGTCCCGATTCGCCACCCCCAACCTGGGCGGTTTCGCAGTTCCCCCATCGATACGAGATAATGGGCGTGCATGTACTGCACGAAAGGGGACATCTGATGGCAGCCATGAAGCCGAGGACCGGTGACGGGCCGATGGAGGCTGTTAAGGAGGGTCGACTCATCATCGTGCGGGTTCCGCTCGAAGGTGGAGGCCGCCTGGTCGTCTCGGTCAACGATGCCGAGGCCAAGGAACTCCACGACGCACTCGCTGAGGTCGTCTCGGCCTAGTACGTCGAAGCACCGAACGGAGAGCCCGGAACGCGTACGTTCCGGGCTTTCCGCCGTCCGGAGCCGGAGCTGGAGCCGAAGCCGGGACCCGAGCCCGAGCCCGAGCCCGAGTTCGAACCAGAGCCGGAGCCCGAACCAGTCCCGATGCCGACGCGGGGCCCGGTGTCGGCTGCGCACGGCATGATGGCGTCCGTGCCGAGGACCCACATGCCGATCCGTCGCGTCGAGGAGTTCTGCGACCCGCACCCGATGCCCCGTGACGTCTGGCCGGCGACCCTGGCCCCGGTGCGGCAGCTCCTCGACGAGGGGCTCGACCTCGACCCGGTGACGGTGTTCGTCGGGGAGAACGGCGTCGGCAAGTCGACCATCGTCGAGGCGATCGCGCTGCAGTTCGGCATGGGGCCCGAGGGCGGCGGGACCGGGTCGCAGCACTCGACGCGTCCGTCCGAGTCCTCCCTCTGCGAGCACATCGCCATCCGGAGGGACTTCGGCGCACCGCGGGGCGGGTTCTTCCTGCGGGCGGAGACCATGCACGGGTTCTTCACCTACCTCGAGGAACACCCGAACCGGTCACGACCCGAGCCGGTCTTCCACGAACGCAGCCACGGCGAGTCCTTCCTCGACTTCGTGATCGACCGGGCGCGGTGGCCCGGGTTGTGGATCCTCGACGAGCCGGAGTCCGCGTTGTCCTTCTCCGGCTGCCTGGCGCTCATCGGACTGCTGCAGTCGATCGTCGAGAGCGGCGTGGGGCAGGTCATCCTGTCGACGCACTCGCCCGTGCTCGCGGCCTTCCCCGGCGCGACCATCCACGAGGTCGGCGAGTGGGGCCTCCGTCGCACCGACTGGGCGGACCTCGACCTCGTGCGGCACCAGCGGTCGTTCCTCGAGTCGCCGGAGCGCTACCTGCGGCACCTGTCCTGACGCCCGGAGCGTCGCTAGTCGGAGACCTTCGTCATCTGCAGCAGCCCGTCGCCGGCCGGCGAGAGCGCGCTGATGACCGCACCGGAGGTCGACACCTCGGTGAGCAGCAGCCGGAAGTCGGTGGTCGCGCGGTCCCGCTTCACCGGGTCGGCGACACGCCCGCGCCAGAGCGCGTGCGGCACGAGCACCGTCCCGCCGAGCCGCGCGAGCCGCAACCCGTGCTCGACGTACTCGATGACGTGCTCCGGGTCGGCGTCGACGAGCACGACGTCGTACGACGCCTCGTTCATCCGCGGGAGGACCTGGTTCGCTCGACCCGGGATGAGCCGGATGCGGGACGGGGCAGAACCGGCTGCGATGTAGGCGTCGCGCGCGTACTGCTGGTGATCCACCTCGACGTCGATCGTGGTGAGCGTGGCGTTCGGGGCGCCGCCGAGCAGGTACAGCCCGGACACGCCGAGACCGGTCCCGATCTCGATGATGCTCGTCGCGCGGGACGCGGCGGCGACGACGCCGATCTGCGCGCCGATCGCGGGCGAGATCGCCTCGACCCCGAGCTCGAGGGAGTGCTCACGCGCTCGGGCGATCACCTCGGACTCCGAGACGATGTCCTCGGCGAACTTCCAGTTCGACTCTTTCTCTGACACGCACACTCCGTTCGGGTGACAACTCTACGGGTGCCGTGCGGCCGGGACGGGTTACGCTCGTACCGTGTTCGACGGCTTCGAGAAGTTCCTGGTGATCGGGATCATCGGCGTCCTCTTGCTCGGGCCGCAGCGGCTGCCGATGTACGCCCAGAAGCTCGCCGAGTTCGTGAAGGCCGTCCGTCGCTTCGCCGACACCGCGAAGGACCGCATGCGCGAGGAGATGGGTCCGGAGTTCGACGAGGTCGACTGGCAGAAGCTCGATCCGCGGCAGTACGACCCGCGGCGCATCATCCGCGACGCCCTGCTCGACTCCGGTGGCAGCGCAGCCGCCGTGCAGACGGCGCAGGTCACCGCCTCCAAGGTGCGCGCGACGGCACCGGTGGTGCCGCTCGCCGTGGGCGAGGACGCCCCCTTCGACACGGAAGCGACCTGACGCCCGTCACTTGACCACCTGACGGACTGGAGGCGCGGTGCCAGCTGGCACCGCGCCTCCCGTCCGTCAGCGGTTGCGGCGCGACGTTCCTTCCCAGGACGGCCGCGATGGAACGACGGATCGGGCGTACCCGGTGAGAAGGAACCACCGAGTACGCCCGATTCGACCCGGGCTTCGGGTCAGTCCTTCGTCGCGACGATCGTGAAGGTCGTCGGCACCCGGTCGCGGTCGGCCTCGGGCCACGCCCACGAGCCGTCGCCGGTGTCCTCCATCCGCGAGCTGAAGCGCCACGGGAGCGTCCGGCCCTCGTCGAGGCGTCGCAGTCGGAGTCCGGCGCCGAGCAGCGCGGTGACGATCTCCGACAGCGGGTGCGGCCACTCGTACGTCCGGGTGTTCGCCACCGTTCCCTCGCCCGCGTACGTGCCCGCGTCGTCCCACTGCTGTGCGGTGCCGTCCGGGAAGTACCGGTACCGGGTGACGAGCTCGTCGGCGGCTTCGTCGAGCGCGTAGAGCGCCGGGTGGCCGTCGCGGATGAAGAACACCCCGCCGGGCCGGAGCAGCGCGGCGACCTGCGCCGCCCACCGGTCGAGGTCGGCGAGCCAGGTGATCGTGCCGATGCTCGTGTAGACGACGTCGAAGTCACCGACCACGGCCGCCCGGGCGTCGAGGACGTCGGTCTCGACCCAGGTGACGTCGAGGCCGAGCCGCTCGGAGAGCCCGGCGGCGGAGGCGAGGGCGGCGGGGGAGAAGTCGACCCCGGTCAGCCGGGCACCCTCGCGCGCGAGCGACACGGTGTCGGTGCCGATGTGGCACTGCAGGTGGCAGACGTCGAGGCCGGCGAGCGAGCCTCCGGGGAGCCAGGGGAGGAGCGCCGGCAGGTCGTCCCGGACGACCGTCGACCGGTGGTCCGGATCCGCGAGGGCGTCGATCTCGTACGCACCCTCGTGGATCGGGACCCGGTCCTCCCAGTTCGCGCGGTTCGTGTCGCGGGCGTGCTCCCAGTCGACGCTGACGTGGTCGGTGCTCATGGAACTGAGCCTAGGTCAGGGAGAGCCCGAGCTTCCGGCCGGACAACCCGCGGCCCATGGTGGTGATCCGGTCCGCGACGGCGTCGAGCGCGACGGCGGCCGGGTCGGAGGGCGCGCCGAGCACCACGGGCACGCCGGCGTCGCCGCCCTCGCGCAACGGGACCGAGAGCGGCACGCTGCCGAGCACCGGCACGGGGGTCTCCTGGTCGCGGGAGAGCCGCCGGGCCGTCTCGGCACCGCCGCCCTCGCCGAACAGGTGCAGCACGGAGCCGTCGGGCTGCACGAGCCCGGCCATGTTCTCGACCACGCCGATCACCCGCTGCCCGGTCTGTCGGGCGACGATGCCGCTCCGTTCGGCCACGTCGGCCGCAGCGGCCTGGGGCGTGGTGACGACGAGCACCTCGGCGTGCGGGAGCAGTTGGCCGACCGAGATCGCGACGTCGCCGGTGCCGGGTGGCAGGTCGAGCAGCAGCACGTCGAGGTCGCCGAAGAACACGTCGGTCAGGAACTGCGAGACGGTGCGGTGCAGCATCGGCCCGCGCCAGGACACGGCGGTCGAGACGTCGTCGACGAACATCCCGATCGAGACGACCTTCACGTCGTGGGCGACCGGCGGCAGGATCATGCTGTCCACCCGGGTCGGCCGCGGCGCCACGCCGTGCTCGTCGGTGAGGCCCATCAGCCCCGGGACACTGAAGCCGTGCACGTCGACGTCCACGATGCCGACGCGCTGCCCCCGTGCGGCGAGGGCCGCGGCGAGGTTCACGGTGACGGTGGACTTGCCGACGCCGCCCTTGCCGCTCGTCACCGCGATCACCCGGGTGAGGGAGTCCGGCGTGAACTGCACGCCACGGGGACGTCCGGCGCGCAGCCGCTCGGTCAGGGCGGCGCGGGTCGCCGGGGCCATCACGGAGACGTCGACCGCCACCGTGGACACGCCGTCCACGGAACCGGCGGCCGCGCGGACGTCGCGCTCGATGGTGTCGGCGGCGGGGCACCCGACGATCGTGAGCTGCAGGTCGACGCGCACCGCGCCTCCAGGCTGCACGTCGACCCCGCGGATCATGTCGAGCTCCGTGACGGGCCGGCGGATCTCCGGGTCGATGACGCGGGCGAGCGCAGCGAGGACGGCGGAACCGAGAGCCTGGTCGTCCTCAGCCACGGGCGGTGCTGCCGGGGTCGCCGGCGAAGTCGGTGTCCTGCGCGTCGCGGCGGTCGAGCTCCTCGAGCAGCGACCGGAGCTCGGCGCGGATGAAGTCCTTCGACGCCATGTCGCGCATCGCCAGGCGGAGGGCGACGACCTCGCGGGCGAGGTACTCGGTGTCCGCCAGGTTCCGTTCGGCACGCTGCCGGTCCTGCTCGAACTGCACGCGGTCGCGGTCGTCCTGCCGGTTCTGGGCGAGCAGGATGAGCGGGGCGGCGTACGACGCCTGCAGGGACAGCACGAGGGTGAGTGCGGTGAAGCCGATCGCGGCCGAGTCGAACTGCCACGGCTTCGGTGCCAGCGTGTTGTAGCCCATCCAGACCAGGCAGAAGAGCGTCAGGCCGATCAGGAACCAGGGCGTCCCCATGCCACGCGCGATGCCCTCGGTGGCGCGACCGAAGGTGTCGCCGCGACCGGAGCGGCGGCGGGTCGGGAGCACGCGCGTGCGCATGCCCTTCGGGGAGTCGAGGCGCTCCTGACGCTCCAGGCGCTCCTGGCGGTTCTCATCCGTTCGGGCCACGGGTGGTCCTCCTTCCCGTCGTCACGGGCGTCTTGCGCGGGCGTTGGCGTGGGAGCGGTGAGGGTTCCCCCTCGCCCTGACTTCGCCAGTCGTCCGGCAGGACGTGGTCGAGGACATCGTCGATCGTCACCACCCCGACGAGTCGGTGGGCGTCGTCGACCACGGGGACGGACAGCAGGTTGTAGGTCGCCATGATGCGGGTGACCTCGGCGGCGCTCGCGTCGACCCGGACCGGTTCGGTCTGCTGGTCGATGAGCGTGCCGAGTCGCTCGTTCGGCGGGTAGCGGAGCATCCGCTGGAAGTGGACGAGCCCGAGGAACCGACCGGTCGGCGGCTCGTACGGCGGCAGCGTGACGCAGACCGCGGCCCCGAGGACCGGCGCGAGCTCGTGGCGTCGGACCAGGGCGAGGCCCTCGGCGACGGTGGCGTCGGCGGAGACGATCACCGGCTCGGTCGTCATGAGGCCACCGGCCGTGTCCGGCTCGTACTCGAGGAGCATGCGGACGTCCTGCGCCTCTTCCGGCTCCATGAGCTGGAGGAGGGCTTCACTGCGCTCGTCGGAGAACTGCGCGAGGACGTCGGCCGCGTCGTCCGGCTGCATGTGGTCGAGGACGTCGGCCGCGCGGGAGTCCTCGAGCCGGGTGAGGATCTCGATGCGCTGCTGGTCGGGCATCTCCTCGAGCACGTCGGCGAGACGGTCGTCGGGGAGCTCCTCGGCCACCTCGAAGCGGCGCTCCTCGGGCAGGTCGAGCAGGGTCGACGCGAGGTCGGCCGGCAGCAGGTCGGAGTACGCCGCGATGACGTGCTCGGCGGACTGCGCCTCGCCGGGGAGCTCGTCCTCGGTCACCTCGTTCCAGGTGGCGAACGTCGTCGGGCCCTTGCCGAACGGGGACGGCGTGGTCTTCGGCTTGCGGAGGAAGAGCTGCGAGACCTCCCAGTCGCCCTGCCCGCGGTCCTCGATCGCGACGTCCTCGATGGTGGCGCGGATGCGCTCCTTCTTGATGAGGACCTTGCGGCCGAGCATCTCGGCAATCACCCGGACCTCGCCACCGCGCTGCTCGAAGCGACGCATGTTCACGAGGCCGGTCGTGATGACCTGCCCGGCGCCGATCGAGGTGATCCGGCCGATGCTCACGAAGATGCGGCGCTTGCCCGGCACCTCGACGATGAGTCCGACGACGTGCGGCGGGTCGGCCCGGCGGTAGACGACGAGGACGTCCCGCACCCTGCCGACGCGGTCGCCCGCGGGGTCGAAGACGGAGCACCCGGCGAGGCGGGCGACGAAGACCTTCGTGGCGCTCACCCGACCCAGCGTAGTCGCTGCGTCTGGCCGCACGGTGCCGCGGGGTCCGGGCGTCCTCCCCGGCACGGTGCCGCGGCGTCCGGGCGTCCTCCCCGGCGGTGCACGTGCGATCGCAAGGTGTTCGGTGAATGATGGCTGGGTGAGCAATCAGAGCCCCTTCGCCGGCAGGACCGCCCAGGCCTTCCCGACGCTGCCCAAGGGCGACGTCCTCGGCACCTACGACAGCTACCCCGACGCCCAGCGCGTCGTGGCGAAGCTCGCCGAGGCCGACTTCCCGGTCAACCAGCTCTCGATCGTCGGCAACGACCTCAAGACGGTCGAACGGGTCACCGGCAAGATGACCTACGGCCGTGCCGCCATCGCCGGCGCGCTGTCCGGCCTCTGGCTCGGCATCTTCTTCGGCATCGTGCTCACCCTGTTCTCGCCGAGCGCCGGCGGCCTCATCCTCGCCGCCGCCATCATCGGTGCGGCCTTCGGCATGCTCTACGGCATCGTCTCGTTCGCGATCACGAAGCGGCAGCGTGACTTCACGAGCGTGCACCAGGTGCTCGCCACGAACTACCAGATCGTCGTCGCCCCGCAGCTGACCGGGCAGGCCCGTCGCATCCTGGGCGAGGCCGGCGTCGCCCCGCAGACGCACTGGAACCCGGGCACGCCCGGGGCACCGGGAGCGCCGGGGGCCGGCTTCCAGGGGCAGCCCCCGCAGCAGCCGTGGCGGCCCGGCCCGCAGAACGGGCAGCCGAACCAGACCCAGGGGTCGCCCTACGGTGGGCACGCCACACCGCACCAGCAGCCTGGAGGCACGCAGCAGTCCGGTACGCCGGCCTCGGGATCGCAGGCGGGAACGCCGACGGGCGCGCCGCGCTACGGCACGAACGAGGGGCCGCGGTACGGGGAGACCTCGGCGACGGCTCCCGCGTCCGCTCCCGCCGAGCCCGCGGCTGCCGCACAGCCCCGAAACGACGAGCCGCCGCGCTACGGCGAGCGGGTCACGGGTTCCACGCCGCCGTCCGCGCCCGAGGCGAAGGACGACGAGTCCCGCTGAGGTCGCACTCCCGCGGGGTTCCGCGGCGGTGACGACCGCAGAAGTGCGATCTCACGGGCGAGTCCGCGGCCGTGCGCTCGGCACCGGGATCGCGGGCTACAGGACCTTCGAGTAGCAGATCGAGAGCGGGGCCCCGACGTAGGGACCGAAGTTCGCGATGCGCGAGAAGCCCTCCCGCTCGTAGAACCCGATCGCGCGCTTCTGCTCGGTGCCGGTCTCGAGCACCAGGGCCGGTGACCCGAGGTCGAGCGCGGCTTCCTCAAGCCGACGCAGCAGGGCCGCGGCGACACCGGACCCGCGCGACTCCGGCCGGACGTACATCCGCTTGATCTCGGTGATGCCGTCCTGCACGACCCGCAGTCCGCCGCAGGCGAGCGGCGTGCCGTCCTCGTCGCGGGCGACGAAGAAGACGGCGATCGACTCGGCCGTGGGCTTGTCACCCGGCTCGGTGTCGCCGCCGTAGGCGCGGTCGATCTCGAGACGCTGCGCGGCGCGGAGCCGCTGGGCGTCGGGGGAGTCGAAGTGCTCGACGTCGATCGCGAACACGGTCGAGTCGTCCGCCGGAGTGGCGGGGCGCTGGCTGGGATTCGTGCTGGGGGAGACCTCGGGCGTCGTCACCCGCTCAGGCTAGCGGCCGGAGCGGGCGATCCACCCCTCCACTTCCGAGGGGGTCCGGGGGATGCCGACGGACAGGTTCTCGGCGCCGTCCTCGGTCACGAGGATGTCGTCCTCGATCCGGACGCCGATGCCGCGGAACTCCTCCGGCACGGTCAGGTCGTCCTGCTGGAAGTACAGTCCGGGCTCGATCGTGAAGACCATGCCGGGCTGCACGATGCCGTCGATGTACATCTCGCGACGGGCCTTCGCACAGTCGTGCACGTCGAGGCCGAGGTGGTGGCTCGTGCCGTGCACCATGTAGCGGCGGTGGAACTGGTTGTCCTGCTGCAGCGACTCCTCGGCGGTGCCGGGCAGGAAGCCCCACTCGGCGGTCTTCCGCGCGATGACCTCCATCGCGGTGGCGTGCACCTGTCGGAAGGTGATGCCGGGCTTCACGATGGCGAACGCGGCGTCGGCGGCTTCGAGCACGGCCTCGTACACCAGGCGCTGTACGTCGGTGAACGTGCCGCTGACCGGCAGCGTCCGCGTGATGTCGGCGGTGTAGAACGAGTCGACCTCGACCCCGGCGTCGATGAGGATCAGGTCGCCCGGCTGCACCGCACCGTCGTTCCGGGTCCAGTGCAGGATGCAGGCGTGGTGGCCGGAGGCGGCGATCGTGTCGTAGCCCACGGTGTTGCCGTCGGCGCGGGCACGGCGGTTGAAGGTGCCCTCGACGATGCGCTCGCCGCGGGGGTGCGCCAGCACGGCGTCGAAGTCGGCGATGACGTCGTCGAACCCGGCCTTCGTGGCGTCGACGGCCTTGCGGAGCTCGTGCACCTCGTACGCGTCCTTCACGAGGCGCAGCTCGGACAGGTCGCGGGCGAGGACGTCGTCGGTCGCCGGCACACCGTCGGTCTCCGGTGCGCCGCCGATCGGGCTGCCGAGTCGCTCGTCGAGCGCCCGGGTCAGGTCGGTGTCGGCCTCACGCACGAGGAGCGCCGAGGTGTCGAGCCCGGCGGTCACGGCGTCGAACGCGCCGAGGTCGGCCGTGGCGAGGCCGAGGTCCGCGGCGACCTCGTCCAGCGACGGGCGCGGTCCGACCCAGAACTCGCCGATCTCGGGATTGGCGTAGAACTCCTCGGAGTCGCGGCCGGCGGTCGCCCGGAAGTAGACGGTCGCGTCGTGCCCGGAGCCGTTCGGCGTCATGACGAGCACGGAACCGACGACGGTGTCGGTGCCCCACCCGGTCAGGTGCGCGAAGGTGGAGTGCGGACGGAACGGGTAGTCGCAGTCGTTCGAGCGGACCTTCGCCTGTCCGGCCGGCACGACGATGGTGCGACCGGGGTGCAGTTCGGAGATCCGAGCGCGCCGCTCGGCGGCGAAGGCGGCCTGCTCACGTGGCTCGGGCAGCGGGCGGTCGCGATCGGCCCACTGCGACCCGATGTAGTCCTTGAACGTCGAGGACCCGGGGGTCGTGGAACGGTTGCTCGTGGCGCGAGGCGTGGTGTCGGACATGCACCCATCATCGCACCGCCGGACGGACCGCGGCCTGTGCGCCTCCTCACCTGTGGATAGCATTGAGCCGTGCCCGATCCGTTCATCGACCTGCACGCGCACTCGAGCGTCTCCGACGGCACCGAGCGACCCGCGGACCTCGTCCGAGCGGCAGCGGCCGCCGGGCTGGACGCCGTCGCCCTGACGGACCACGACACGACGGCGGGCTGGGCCGAGGCCTCGGCGACCGCTCGCGACCTGCCGCTCACGCTCCTGCCGGCCCTCGAGCTCAGCACGCGCGTCGGGTACCGCAGCGTCCACGTCCTCGGCTACCTGGTCGACCCCGAGCACCCCGGCCTCGTCGAGGAGACCGGCCGGATCCGCGACGGCCGACTCGCGCGCGCCCGCCGGATGGTGGACCGCATCGGTCGCGACCACCCGATCACCTGGGACGACGTGATCGCGCAGTCCCGTGCCGGTGCCACCATCGGCCGCCCGCACATCGCCGACGCCCTCGTCGCGCGCGGGCTCGAGGTCGACCGGAGCGCGGCGTTCCGGGGCATCCTCCACCCGTCCTCGGGCTACTACGAGCCGCACGACGCCCCGACCCCGCTCCGCGGCGTCGAGCTCATCCGGCAGGCTGGCGGTGTGCCCGTGATCGCGCACCCGGCGGCGTCCTCGCGCGGCATCGTCATCGACGAGCCGATGCTCCGCGACCTGGTCGAAGCCGGGCTCGGCGGGCTCGAGGTCGACCACCGCGAGAACCTCGCGCACGGCAAGCGGACGCTCCTCGACTGGGCGGGGCGCTACGGCCTGTTCGTGACGGGTTCGAGCGACTACCACGGCACCGGCAAGCCGAACCGGCTCGGCGAACACCGGACGGCCCTCGTGTCGTTCGACGCCATCCGCTCCGAGGCCACCGGCAGCGCGCCGGTCGTCGGCGCGGGCTCGCGCCTGACCTGATCCGACCCGAGTCTCGGCCAGCATGGTCGGCGGGGACGACGAAGGGCCCGTCGCGTCAGCGACGGACCCTTCGGCCTGGAGGCGCTACTCGCCGTCCGACGTGCCCTGCGGTGCCGAGGCGGTCGCCTCGGACCCGGTGCCCGACCCGCGGCGGCGACGCCGACGACGACGCTTCGCGGCGCCGTCGGCCGAGCCGGCCTCGGCCGACTCTGCCGGGCCGGATGCGGATGCCGCAGCCGGGGACTCGGATGCCGGGGCCTCCGAGGCGGGCGTGTCCGTGCCTCCAGACCGGGTGCGGCTGCGTGCCGGACGCGAGCCGGTGCGCGGCGGTCGGTCGCCCGTCTTCCGCTCGGCGGGACCGCCGGCGGAGGCGGCGTGGGCCGAGGCGCCGGGGAGGCGACCCTTCGTGCCCTTGGGGATGTCGAGTTCCTCGAACAGGTGCGGCGACGACGAGTAGGTCTCGACGGGCTCGGGGATGCCGAACTCGAGGGCCTTGTCGATGAGCGTCCACTTGTGCAGGTCGTCCCAGTCGACGAACGTGACCGCGATGCCGGTCTTGCCCGCACGGCCGGTGCGGCCGGCGCGGTGCAGGTACGTGTCCGGGTCGTCCGGGATGGTGTGGTTGATGACGTGCGTGACGTCGTCCACGTCGATGCCGCGCGCGGCGACGTCGGTGGCGATGAGGACGTCGCGCTTGCCGGCCTTGAAGGCGGCCATCGCGCGCTCGCGCTGCTCCTGGTTGAGGTCGCCGTGCACCGCTGCGGCGTTGAACCCGCGGTCCTTCAGCTCCTCGACCAGCTTCGCCGCGGCACGCTTCGTGCGGGTGAAGATGACGGTCTTGCCGCGACCCTCGGCCTGCAGGATGCGGGCGATGACCTCGTCCTTGTCGAGCGAGTGCGCCCGGTAGATGAGGTGCTTGATGTTGGCCTGCATGAGGCCCTCGTCCGGGTCGGTCGCGCGGATGTGCACCGGGCGGCTCATGAACCGGCGGGCGAGCGCCACGATCGGAGCGGGCATCGTCGCCGAGAACAGCATCGTGTGCCGCACCTCGGGGATGGCCTGGAAGATGCGCTCGATGTCCGGCAGGAACCCGAGGTCGAGCATGCGGTCGGCCTCGTCGAGGACGACTTCCTGCACGTGGGAGAGGTCGAGCATGCGCTGGCGCTGCAGGTCGATCAGGCGGCCCGGGGTGCCGACGACGATCTGCGCGCCGGCCTTGAGCTGCTCGATCTGGCCCTCGTACGCCTTGCCGCCGTAGATCGACACGATCGTGGTGGGGCGGTTCGAGGCAGCCAGCTCGAGGTCCTCGGTGACCTGCACCGCGAGCTCGCGGGTGGGGACGACGACGAGGGCCTTCACGCCGGGGGCCGGGTCGGCACCGAGACGTTGGATGAGGGGGAGGCCGAACCCGAAGGTCTTGCCGGTACCCGTCTTGGCCTGGCCGATGATGTCCTGGCCGGTGAGGGCGAGCGGGATCGTCTGCTGCTGGATCGGGAAGGGCTCGATGATGCCCTTGCCGGCGAGCGCATCGACGATGTCCTGCTCGATGTTGAGGTCTGAGAAAGTCAAAGAATCACCTTAGTTCTGGTGGAAGTCCCGACCAGTCTACCGACGGGCCGGTCGGGCGTGGGTGCGGGTGGGTTCCCGCTATGCTCTTCGGGTGGTGTCGTGGTGGAACCGGAAGCGCGCTGCGCAGCTCGCCGCCGCGTGGCTCGCGTCGCGCAACCCGCGGAACGCCTCGCCCGTGGAACGCCTGCAGCTGGACGACGTCAGCCCCGAGCTCGACGTCTACCTCGGCCAGGCGGCCTACCTGCAGCTGTCGCTCTACGAGACCATGGGCCGCGCCGGAGCCGGTGCCCCCACGCTGTCCGGACGCCTGGTGACCGGCGTGCTCGCCACCACCGCGCTCGAACGGCACCGGACCATCGTCGCAGAGATCGAGCGCTCCGGGGGAGACCCCGCCGCGTTGATGGCACCCCACCGTGAGGCGATCGACCTCTTCCTCGAGCGCACGAGCGGTGCGGACTGGTACGAGTCGATGCTCACCGGGTACGTGACCGCCGGCATCCTGAACGACCTGTTCGGCAGTCTGCTCCGCTCGCTGCCCTCCGACGTCCGACAGCGGCTCCGCACCGTGTTCGACGCGCGCGAGGAAGCGGCCGTGGTCGAGGAACTGACGGCCCGCATCGACGAGGAACCGCAGGTCGGCTCGCGCCTGGCGATGTGGGGCCGGCGGCTCGTCGGGGACACGCTGCTCGTGGCCCGGTCGGCGCTGGCGTCGCACGCGCGCGAGGACCAGGAGCGGCTCGAGCCGGTCTGGACCGAGCTCATCGCCGCGCACACCCGGCGGATGGACGCACTCGGCCTGACGGCCTGACCTCGCCAGGCTGGGCCCGTCGGGGCTAGGCGCCCTGGGCCTTGACCCGCTCGTAGTAGGCCGTGTCGGCCGCGGTGCGACGCTTGCCGAGGACCCACTCGGCGACGAGTGCGAGCACGCCGGCGCCGACCAGGGCGACGACCCAGATCCAGGTGCCGTCGTACTTCCAGCCCGCCCAGCTCAGGGCTTCCCAGAGGACGGCGGCAACGACGCCGCCGACCGCCGGGCCGAGCAGGGAGCCACGCGTCGACCGCCAGGGCAGCACGACGTGGGCGACGGCCCCGACGATCAGACCGCCGAGGACCGCGAAGAGCAGTTCCACGTCGTCAGGCGACGAAGCCGATGCGGCGGGATTCCTCGGCGCCGACCTCGACGTACGCGAGCGAAGCGACCGGCACGATGAACCGGCGGCCCTTCTCGTCCTGGAGCGAGAGGTGCGTCGACTTCGACGCGAGGGCCTCAGACACGGCCTTCTCGATCTCGTCGGCGGTCTGGGCGGTCTCGAAGGCGATCTCGCGGGGGCTGTTGGTGATGCCGATCTTGATGTCCACGAGCACAGCGTATCCGAGCGCCCCACCCCGACATCGGACGTTCGCCGCAGGCGCACGGGACGCGTGCTCCGGTGGCCGGACGACCGGTCTCCGGGCCGCGGTCGTGGCGGCCGGCCGGTGTCGGTCGCGGCGGTTACCGTACGAGGGTGCCCACGACCACGCTGACGCCCGCACCCGCCGCCGAGGGTGTCTCGCGCGCGCTGGCGACGGACCCGTCACAGGCGGCGGTCCTCGCGCTGCCGGACGGTCGCCACGCGGCCGTGATCGGGGCACCGGGCACCGGCAAGACGACGACGCTCGCGCGGCTGGTCGCCGCGCGGCTCGCCCGTGCCGACGGGATCTCCCCGGACGGGCACGCCGGCGTGCTCGCCCTCACCTCGTCGCGGACGGCGGCGACCGCGCTGCGCGACCGGCTCGCGGCCTCGGTGGAGCGTGCCGTCCCCGGTGCGCTCGCGCGGACCGTGAACTCCCTGGCGTTCCAGATCGTCGCGCACGCCGCGGCCGTGCAGCTGCAGGAACCGCCCACCCTCCTCACCGGTGGCGAGCAGGACCGCATCATCGCCGACCTGCTCGACGGACACGAGCTGGACGGCACCGGCCCGGACTGGCCGGCACCCATCACGGCGGTGGTCCGCGAGCGCGCCGGGTTCCGCACGGCGCTCCGCGACGTCATGATGCGTGCGGTGGCCGCCGGCGTCGAACCCGAGGACATGCGCGAGCTCGGGGACGACACCGGGCGTCCGGAGTGGCGGGCCGTCGGGGACTTCGTGGACGAGTACCGCGCGGCCGTGACCGCCTTCCGCGCCACCAGCCTCGACGCGGCCGAGCTCGTGGCGTACGCCACCGCGGCCGTCCTGCGCGGGCAGGTCCCGGCGAGCGTCGCGGCACTCCGGCTCGTCGTCGTGGACGACACCCAAGAGCTGGTCGAGGGCGAGATCGCTCTGCTCGGGGCCCTCGCACGGTCCGGCGTGCAGGTCGTGGCGTTCGGTGACCCGGACATCGCCGCCTCGGCGTTCCGCGGTGCCGAGCCCGACGTCCTGGGGCGGCTGGCGGTGCGGCTCGGCGTCGACCGCGTGGACGACGTCGTGCTGACGACGGTGCACCGGTACCCCGAGCCGATCCGGGCGCTCGTCGCCGGCATCACCGCGCGCATCGGCACGGCCGCGGCCGGACGGCAGCGCACGGCGACGGCGACGACGGAGGACGCCCGACCCGACGCCGTGGTCCACCTCGAGGGCGCGAGCCGCGCTGCCCTCGTCGTCGCGGTCGCTCGGCGGCTCCGCGAACACCGGCTGCTCGACGGCGTGCCGTGGCACCGGATGGCCGTCGTGACCCGCAGCGGCGCCGCGATCCCCGAACTGGTCCGGGCGCTCTCCGTGGCCGAGGTCCCGGCGACCGCCGGCGCCGCGCCCGTCCGTCCCCGCGACGACACCGCCGCCCGGTCGCTCCTCGACGCCGCTGCCGTGGCGCTCGGGGTGCTGCCGCTGGACGCGGTCCTCGCGACCGCCTTCGCGACCGGTCCGCTCGGTGGCCTGGATACCCTGGCGATGCGCCGACTCCGGCTCGCGCTGCGTCGCGAGGAGCTCGCAGGCGGGGGCAGTCGCACCGCCGACGAACTGCTGGTCGACGCACTCGGGGCGCCCGAGCGGCTCGCGACGGTCGACGCCGGGTTCGCGCGGCGGGCGACCCGGCTCGCACGGAGCCTGGTGCAGGCACGGGCCGACGCCGAAGCCGACGCCAGCATCGAGGAGATCCTCTGGGGGCTCTGGGAGCGCAGCGGACTGGCCGGCAGCTGGGGTGCGCAGTCCGCATCCGGTGGGGTCGGCGCAGCAGAGGCCGACCGCCGCCTCGACGCCGTGGTCGGGCTCTTCACCGCGGCGAAGCGCTTCGTCGAGCGCACGCCGGACGCCCCGGCCCGGGTGTTCGTCGACGACCTGCTCGGCTCCGACCTGCCCGAGGACTCGATCGGTCCCGACCGGACCGCGGGTCGGGTGCGCGTGCTGACCCCGTCGGCGACCATCGGCCTCGAGTGCGACGTCGTCGTCGTCCTCGGGCTGCAGGACGGCGTCTGGCCGAACACCCGGGTGCGCGGCAGCCTGCTCGACCCGGACGGGTTGGTCCGGGCGGCGGCGGGCATCGACCACGCCGCCGTCGACGACCGCGCCGCCGTGATCGCCGACGAACTCCGGCTCTTCGCACGGGCCGTCTCGCGCGCCACCACCCAGGTCGTCATCGGCACGGTCGCGAACGACGACGAGGCACCATCGCCGTTCGTGCGCCTCGTGCCGGTGCCGCCCGACCGTCAGCCGACCGCCCACCCGCTGTCCCTGCGCGGTCTGGCCGGTTCGCTCCGCCGCCGGGTCGTCGCCTCGGGCGACCACGAGGCCGCCTCGGCACTCGCGCGCTTGGCCGAGGCCGAGGTGCCGGGGGCGTCGCCGGACGACTGGTACGGCCTGGCCGAGCCTTCGACCGAGACGCCACTCGTCGACCTCGACGCCGAGCCGCTCCCCGACCCCGACGACCCCGAGGGCGGCGAGCCGGTGGCCCCGACCGTGTCGGTGTCCCCGTCCCGCATCGGCACCTTCGAGGAGTGCCCGGTGCACTGGTTCGTGCAGACGTTCGGCGGCAGCGCTCCGAGCCCGGCGATGGGCATCGGGACGATCGTGCACGAGGCCATGGAGCACGCGACCGAGGTCGACGTCGAGTCGTTGTGGTCCCACGTGGAAGGACGCTGGGACGAGCTCACGTTCGAGTCGCCGTGGGTGGCCGACCGCGAGCGTGCGCGGACCCGGCGGATGGTCGAGGGGCTGAGCGACTACCTCCGCACCTTCGCCAGCGCCGGACGTCGGCTGCTCGGCGCGGAGACGTCGTTCGCGCTGGTCACCGGTCCGGCCCGGATGCGCGGCAGCATCGACCGGATCGAGATCGACCCGGACGGGCGCGTCAGCGTCGTGGACCTGAAGACCGGACGGTCGATGCCGAGCGAGAAGAAGGACATGCCGGAACACCCGCAGCTCGGGGCGTACCAGTTGGCCGTCGAGGACGGCGCGGTCGAGGGCGTGCCCGCCGGGTCCGCGATGGCCGACGCCCGCCTGGTGTTCGTGCAGAACCCCCGCGGCGGACACGCGTTCTCCGAGCGCACCCAGCAGGCGTTCGACGCCGACGCCCGTGACGCCTACCGCGAGCGACTGCACACCGTCGCCCGGGGGATGGCCGGCCGGACGTTCCTGGCGAACGTCGACGACCACTGCGAGAAGGCCCGGACCGGCGTCGAGTGCCGGATCCACGTCGTCGGCGAGGTGACCTGGTGAACGAGGAACAGGTGATCGAGCCCTCCGCGCCCGCAGTCGCGAGCAGGCCGCTGCGCGACGCCGACACCATCGCGGACGCCCTCGGCCGACCGCGCCCGACGGCCCAGCAGCGCGCCGTGATCGAGTCGCCGCTGCAGCCCGCGCTCGTGGTGGCCGGTGCCGGCAGCGGGAAGACCGAGACGATGGCGTCCCGCGTGGTGTGGCTGCTCGCGAACGGCATGGTCCGCCCCGACGGGATCCTCGGACTCACCTTCACGCGCAAGGCCGCCGGCGAGCTGTCGGTCCGCATCAACGACCGCATCCGCGCGCTCGAGGACGTCGGACTGCTCGACGCCGGCGACGCGTTCGAGGCCCCCACGGTGTCCACCTACAACGCCTTCGCGAACTCGGTCTTCCGCGAGAACGCGCTGCTCGTCGGCCGCGACGGCGAATCGCAGGTGCTCACCGAGCCGTCCGCGTGGCAGCTCGCCCGCCGGGTGGTCGTCGGCGCGCGGGACGACCGGCTGGCCGGACTCGACCGCGACGTCGACACCGTGACCGCGGCGGTCGTGGCGCTCGCCGGAGCGGTGTCCGAGCACCTGGTCGAGCCCGAGCGACTGCGCCGGTTCGCGATCGACTTCGCCGGCCTGCTCGAACTGCCCGGCAGCTCCCGCGGCACCCCGTACAAGGCCGTCACCGACGCCGTCGCCGCGATCGGCGCCCTCGAACCGCTCGTCGACCTGGTCGAGGAGTTCCGCCGGCAGAAGGTCGACCGCGGCTTCGTGGAGTTCTCCGACCAGATCGCGCTGGCCCTCGCCGCGGCCGAGTCGGCCCCGCGCGTGGTCACGGACCTGCGGCAGCGGTACGGGGTCGTGCTGCTCGACGAGTACCAGGACACCTCGGTCGTGCAGACCCGGTTCCTCGCCCGACTGTTCCGTGGACACCCGGTGATGGCCGTCGGCGACCCGCACCAGTCCATCTACGGCTTCCGTGGCGCGAGTGCGGCGAACCTCGCCCGGTTCCCCCGCGACTTCGGCGAGCCCGAGCGGGGGGAGCGACCGGTCACCTTCGCGCTCTCGACGAGCTGGCGGAACCCCGTCGACGTCCTCGCCGGGGCGAACGCGGTCGTCGCGCCGCTGTCCGAGGCCTCCGAGGTCGACGTCGAACGGCTCTCCCCGCGCCCCGGGGCGGACGCCGGCACCGTCCACGCGGTGTTCCCGGAGACCCTGCCGGAAGAGGCCGCAGCCGTCGCCCAGTGGTTCGCCGACCGTCGCGCCGCCGACCCGGGCGGGTCGCTCGCGCTCCTGCTGCGCTCCCGGAAGGACCTCGCCGCCTTCACCGGTGCGCTCGGCGACCGCCGCGTGCCGTACCACGTGCTCGGGACGGGCGGCCTGCTCCAGCGGCCCGAGATCGTCGACCTCGTCGCGTGCCTGCGAGTGCTCCACGACCCGGCCGCGGGCAACGACCTGATCCGGCTGCTCGCCGGGGCGCGGTGGCGGATCGGCGCGGCGGACATCGCCGCCCTGCACGCCCTCGCCCGGTGGCTGTTCGGCCGCGACCACACGCAGCAGCGCCTCGACGACGACCTCACCGCGGCGTTCCGGGCGTCGGTCGCGGCGGGGGAGCACGGGTCGATCGTCGACGCGCTCGACTTCGTCGCCACGGCACCGGACGAGCACGGCGCCCTCGCGGACATCAGCGACGTCGGCCGCCGCCGGATGCGCGAGCTCGGGCAGCAGCTCGCGTCGCTGCGATCGCGTGCCGCGGGTGACCTCGTGGACTTCGTGACCCTGGTCGTGCAGGAGATGCGCCTCGACATCGAGGTCGCCGCCCACGAGCAGGGCAGCGGGGCGTTCCTCGACGCGTTCGTCGACGAGCTGGCCGGCTTCGTCACGACCGACGACCGCGCCGACCTCGGGGCCTTCCTCGGTTGGATCGACGCCGCCGCCCGCCGTGACGACATGGGCCCCCGCTCCGAGGAGCCCGAGGCCGGCACGGTGCAGATCCTGACGATCCACGGCTCGAAGGGCCTCGAGTGGGACGCGGTCGCGGTGCCGCGCCTGGTCGAGGGTGCGCTGCCGGCCCGTCCGCAGGAGGGTTCGTCCGGCTGGATCGGCTTCGGGCGGCTGCCGTACGAGTTCCGCGGCGACGCCGAGGAGCTCCCACGGCTGGACTGGCGCGGGCACGACAACCAGAAGGACGTCACGCTCGCGATCGACGCCTACAAGGAGCAGGTGAAGGCCCGCAACGAGGACGAGGAGCGCCGGCTGACCTACGTGGCGCTGACCCGCGCCAAGCACGACCTGCTCGTGAGCGGGTCGTTCTGGGCGGGCGGGGTCCGGCCGACCGAGCCGAGCCGGTACCTCCGCGACCTTGTCGAGGCGGGTGTCGTCGACGGTGCGGCGATCCCGGACACCACCGAACACGAGGAGAACCCGCTGGGCGACGCCGGCGCCACCCAGTCGTGGCCGCACGTGCCGTTCGGGCACCGCGCGGCCCGGGTCGTCGCCGCTGCCGACCGGGTGCGGAACGCGAACCCCGGCGCCGCCGGCAGGTTCGCCGCGGACATCGACCTGCTGCTCGCCGAGCGGGCCGCGAACCGCAGCGCCCGGCACCGGGTCGTCGTCCCGCACCGCGTGCCGGCGTCCGGCTTCAAGGACTACCTCGCCGAGCCCGACGCCGTGGCCGAGCGACTCCGTCGGCCGATGCCGGAACGGCCGTACCGCGCGACCCGGCTCGGCACGCTCTTCCACCAGTGGGTCGAGCAGCGCGCGCGGAGCGGCGGCTCGCTCGAGACGCTCGACGTCTGGGACGGCGAACTCGACCTCGACGACGACGACGTCGTGGACGCGTCGACGGACGCAGCGGTCACCGACGACGACGCCCGACGGCTGGCGGACTTCCAGGCGACCTTCGCCCGGTCACGGTGGGCCGGACTCACCCCGATCGAGGTCGAGCGGGAGATCCACATCCCGTTCCTCGGCCACAGCGTCGTCTGCAAGCTGGACGCCGTCTACGAGATCGACGGCCGGGCCGAGGTCGTCGACTGGAAGACCGGCAAGGCGCCGAAGGGTGCCGACGACCTCGCGAAGCGGCAGCTGCAGCTCGCCCTGTACCGGGTGGCGTACGCGGAGTTCACCGGGCGGCCGATCGACGAGGTCGACGCGGTGTTCTACTTCGTGGCAGACGACCTCGAGGTCCGGCCCCGCGAACTCCTCGACCGCGCCGGTCTCGAGCAGGCCTGGCTCAACGCAATCGGCTGAGCGCGATCGGCTGGCCGCGATCGCCTGATAGCACGCGGGTGGGACGCGACCGGCTGCGGGCCTGGAGGCGCGTGGCGGGCCCGCACCGCGCCTCCAGGCCGGCAGACGGGTGCGTCTCGACCACCCGACGATCACGACGGGCGGATGGTCCCGTCAGCCGTGCCGACGCTCGGTCGACGACAGCAGCTGCTCGACCTCGCCGATCTCCATCGTCTCCGGGGAGACGGACTGCAGCGGGGCGGCGCTGGGCGCGTGCACCGCGTCGACCAGCCGGTGCATCATCGCGACCGCGTCGTCGACGACCTCGGTGCTCTTCGCCTGGACGCCGTGCAGCAGCCACTGCGCGGTCTCGAGCTCGTGGTGCACCCGTGCGCGCTGCGCGAGCTGACGGTCACGGCCGCCGCCGTTGGCCTCGTAGGCGCTGAGGACCGTGTCGAACGCGTCCTTCCGGCCGGCGAGCACCCAGGCGAGGTCCTTCGCCGGGTCGCCGAGCCGCAGCTCGCCCCAGTCGATGACCGCGGACACCGCATCGCCCTCGACCAGGATCGTCTCGGTGCCGAGCGAACCGTGCACGACGGTCGGCGTGAACTGCCAGAGCTGCTGGTCGCGGGCGGCACCCTCCCAGCGCTCCTTGAGCGCGGCAGGCACGAGCTTCGTGGCGACAGCACGGTCCATCACGGAGACGGCGGAGCGCAGCACCTCGAAGGGCGTGAGCGACGGCAGCCCGGCGTCGGTGACGAAGCTCGTCGGCAGCTGGTGGATCGCGGCGATCGCCCGGCCGACGCTCGTGGCGAGCTCGGGGCGCTCGACGAGGGTCCCGAGGGTCGGGTGCGAGCCCGGCAGGTAGGTGGTGACGATGGCGCGGGTCGAACCGATCGGCGCCTGGCCGCGGTACTCGGCCACGTCGAACGGGAGGCGCGTGCGGATCCCGGCGCTCAGCGCGCGGATCGCGACGAGGTCGGCCGACTGCCGGGCCTCGGCCCGCTGGTTGCGTGGACGGCGGATCGCCGTCCAGGCACCGTCGGCGTCGCGGAGGACGGCCGATTCGTAGTCCCCGGACGCCGCCGAGCCGAGCGTGCGCGTGCCCGTGACGACGAGACCGGGGACGGCCGTGGTCGCCAACGCGGCTAGAGTGAACTGGGATCCCGCCATGCACCTCAGGGTAGGTCCGCAGCCCGCGGTCGAGCGTGCGCCACGCTGGCCCCGCGTCGGCCGGAGCGGGCGGTGTCCCGCACTCGCCCGACCAGATCCGACCCGAGGAGCCCCCTGCCGTGACCGTCGAGTTCGCCAGCCGGCTGCCGCTCTCCCGAAACGAACTCGACCGGGACGGCGAGTTCCGCGCGACCGCCGACCTCGACCGGGTGCTGCGGGACGACCCTGAGACGCGGTTCCTGCCCGTGCGCGGGTCGGAGATGCTCCGGAACGCGGACGGCACGCTGCGGTTCGTCACGGCCGCCGAGGTCCCGGCGGACACCGTGACCCTCTACCTCGGCCGCGCGGTGTCCGACGCCCCGGACGCGCCCGCCGGCACCCGCTTCGTGGCCGCCTTCGTCGACGCGGCGACCGCGACCGCGATCGAGCCGGACGACGACGCGTGGGAGAGCCTCCGGATGTTCGGCACCGAGCTGTCCGCGCGCGACCAGGGGCTGGCGGTCGAGGCGGTCGCCATGGCGAACTGGCACGCCGTCCACGGGTTCTCCCCGCGCACCGGTTCCCCCACCGACGTCGTCACCGGCGGCTGGGTCCGCCGTGACCCCGAGGGCCACGAGCACTTCCCGCGCACCGACGCCGCGATCATCGTCGGCGTGACGGACGCCGACGACCGCATCCTGCTCGGCTCGAACGCCGCGTGGGACGCGAACCGGTACTCGCTGCTGGCGGGCTTCGTCGAGCCGGGGGAGTCCCTGGAGGACGCCGTCCGCCGCGAGGTCTTCGAGGAGTCCGGCGTCCACGTGGAGGAGCCCGAGTACCTGGGGTCGCAGCCGTGGCCGTTCCCGGCGTCGCTCATGGTCGGCTTCCGGGCCCGTGCGGTCGACGGCGACCCGACGACCGCGCGACCCGACGGCGTGGAGATCCTCGACGTCCGCTGGTTCTCGCGTCAGGACATCCGTGAGCGTGCCGGGGACACCCTGCTGCTGCCGGGCCGGACCTCGATCGCCCGCGCCATCATCGAGGAGTGGTACGGCGGGCCGCTGGACCTGCCGTGATCGACCCCGCACGCGGCGGCGCCGCCGCCCGCGGTGCCGGCCCTGCCCGCGGTGACGGCGGCAGCGCTGCCGGTGCCCGCGCTGCCGGTGGTGGCGCTGCCGGTGACGTCCGCCCGCCGTCGCCGGACGAGCTCCTCGCCGCCCTCGACGCCGAGCAGCAGACCGTCGCACGGACCCTGCTCGGCCCCGTCGCCGTGCTCGCCGGCGCCGGCACCGGCAAGACCCGCGCGATCACCCACCGCATCGCGTACGGCGTCGCGACGGGGACCTACGCCCCGAACCACGTCCTCGCGCTGACCTTCACGACCCGCGCCGCCGGGGAACTCCGCTCGCGGCTCCGCACGCTCGGCGCCGGCACCGTGCAGGCGCGCACCTTCCACGCCGCGGCGATGGCGCAGCTCAGCTACTTCTGGCCGGACACCGTCGGCGGCCACGCCCCGCGGATCGTCGAGTCGAAGGGCCGGATGATCGCGCACGCGGCCGACACGGTCGGGCTGCAGGTGGACACCCCGGTGCTGCGCGACCTGGCCGGCGAGGTCGAGTGGCGCAAGGTGCAGATGCTCTCCTACGAGGAGTACGAGGCCGCGGCCGCCGAGCGCGTGATGCCGCGGGACACCCCGCCGCGACGGGTGCTCGACCTCATGCGCGCGTACGAGCAACTCAAGGACGACCGGCGGCAGATCGACTTCGAGGACGTCCTGCTCGCCACCCTCGGCATGGTCGAGTCGGAACCCCGCGTGGCCTCGTACGTCCGGCAGCAGTACCGGTTCTTCGTGGTCGACGAGTACCAGGACGTCTCGCCCGTGCAGCACGACCTGCTGCGCGCGTGGCTCGGCGGTCGCGACGACCTCTGCGTGGTCGGCGACGCCAGCCAGACCATCTACTCGTTCGCCGGGGCCTCGAGCCGCTACCTGCTCGGCTTCGGGTCGGAGTTCCCGCGTGGGTCGGTGGTGCGGCTCGAGCGGAACTACCGGTCCACCCCGGAGGTCGTGCACGCCGCGAACGCGCTCATGCGCGGACAGCCCGGTGCGCTCGACCTCGTCGCCCAGCACCCCGAGCCCGGACCCGAGCCCGTCGTGATCGCCTGCGCCCACGACGGCGAAGAGGCCCAGACGGTCGCCCGTCGGATCGCGGAGCTCGTCGGCGGCGGTGCGGCGTACGGTGACTGCGCCGTGCTCTACCGGCTCGGTGCCCAGTCGGCGGCGATCGAGTCGGCGCTCGGCCGCGCGGGCATCCCGTACCGGGTGCAGGGCGGCACGCGGTTCTTCGACCGTCCCGAGGTCAAGCTGGCGGTCCACCACATGCGTGGCGAGGCCGTCCGGCAGACCGACGACGAACTCACCCGGCGGGTCGGCCTCGTGCTGCAGGTCAGCGGATGGACCCCGACCCCGCCCGAGGGCACCGGCGCGGTGCGCGAGCAGTGGGAAGCGTTGCAGGCGATCATGGGCCTCGCCGAGGACGCACCGGCCGGCACGACGATGCAGCAGTTCACCCAGGACCTCGTCGACCGCGCCGCGACGCACCACGAGCCCGAGCTCGACGCCGTCACGCTGGCCACGCTGCACTCGTCGAAGGGCCTGGAGTGGCCGAACGTCGTGGTGATCGGGGCGGCCGAGGGCCTGCTGCCGATCTCGTACGCCACGGCGGACACCGCGGTGGACGAGGAGCGCCGGCTGTTCTACGTCGGCCTGACCCGCGCCCGCCGCTCGCTGACGATCACGTGGTCGCGACTGGGTTCCACGCGTGGGGGCGCCCGGGCGGCGAGTCGGTTCCTGGCAGCGCTCGGCACGCACACCGCGGATGGGTCGGCACCGGCTGCAGGCTGACCGACAGGTCGTCGCGCGCGAACACCAGCTGCTCGGCCCGCGGTCGCTGTGTCGTGCGGGGGAGCCGCTCGACGAGCAGGCGGGTGGCCGCCGCTGCGATCGCCGCGATCCGGTACGGCGAGAGCGGTGCCACCGGTCGGCCCCAGACCTGCGCGGCGATCGCCGGCCACGCGGGGTCGTCGTCGGCACGTGCGTACTCGACGCACTGCAGGCAGGGGCCCGCGCCGGGGACGACGAACGGGCCGACGCGGACCCGGCCGTCCCCGACGACGACCGACAGGTGCGGCACGCCCCGCCGCGTCCACGCCGCACGGAGCGCCGGGTCGACGACGTGGTCGGCGACGACGACGGCCAGCCGCGGTTCCTGTTCGGGCAGGACCACCGGGCCGCCGTGCGGAGCCCGGGTGCGGGCGACGGTCACGCCCTCGCCGGAGAGGAGCTCCGCCAGCGCGTCCGGCAACGCGCCGGTGCCGTGCACCTCGACACGGGCGAGGGGTTCCGGCAGCACGTCGACGACGGCCGGGGACGCTGCGCCGAGGATGCGGGCGGCGACCTCCGGCGGGCACCCGGTCGTCGCGGCGACACCGGACAGGGCATCACGGCCGGTCTCACGGCGCAGCGCGCTCAGGAACCGTTCCTCACCGGTCGTCGGGACGGCCACGACGGCGCGCGGCGGGTCGACCCCGAGCTGGACGGTGGCCGGGTCGCGCCAGACGAACTCGAGCGTCGGATCGATGCGGATGCCCATGCCCCCACGCTGGCGGACCGAGCCGTCGCGTGGGGCGCCGGGCGCCGATCTGTGGAGAACCGGTGAGGACTACCGGGACCCAGCGTCGCCGTCGTCGCCGGTCTCGTCGACGTGGCCGCTCTCGTCCTCGCGGGGACGGTCGCCGGTCGTGTCGTTGAGCAGGTCCTCGAGGGCCTTGTCGAACTCGTCGTCCTCGGCGGAGCGCCCGGGGTTCCGCAGCCGGAGCACGAAGGCCTCCGGAGCGTCGATGTCCTCGGACGTCGGGACGGCGTCGAAGTGCGACCAGAGCGCGTCGCGCTGCTCGGCGCCGAGCTCGTCGGTGAGGTGCTGCCACATCGCCGCTGCCTCGCGCAGACGACGGGGACGCAGCTCCAACCCGACGAGGGTGGCGAACGCGGACTCGGCCGGGCCGCCGGCCGCACGACGCCGGCGGACCATCTCCGCGATCGCGCCGGACTTCGGCAGGCGTGCGGTCGCCGCGGCGGTCACGGTGTCGACCCAGCCCTCGACGAGCGCGAGCATCGTCTCGAGGCGGGCGAGCGCTGCCTCTTGTTCGTCGGTGCGGGGTGGGATGAGCGCGCCGGAGGCGAGCGCGTCGCGGAGCTGCTCCTGGTTCGTGGGGTCGATCTCGGACGCGAGTTCCTCGACCCGGTCGAACGGGATGTGGATGCCCCGCGCGTAGTCGGTGATCGACGAGATGATGTGCAGCCGGAGCCAGCGCGCGGAGCGGAAGAGCCGGGCGTGCGCGAGTTCGCGGACCGCCAGGTAGATGCGGACCTCGTCCTCGGGGACGTCGAGGCCCTCGGCGAACTCGGCCACGTTCTGCGGCAGGAGTGCGGCGACCTGCTCGTCGAGGAGCGGCACGCCGACGTCGCCGCCGGACACGACCTCCTTCGAGAGCTGCCCGACGACCTGGCCGAGCTGGATCGCGAAGAGTGCGCCGCCGACGCCGCGCATCGCCTTCGACACGTCGCCCAGCATCGCCTTCAGCTGCTCCGGGGCGCGCTGCTCGATCGCCTCGGTCAGGGCGTTGGCGATGCTCAGGGCCACCGGCTCGGCGATCTGCGCCCAGACCGGGGTGGTCGCCTTCGCCCACTGCTCGCGGGTGTACAGGCTCGGGGTCGCGGTGAGTTCGGCGACCGTGGTCGCCTCGTCCAGCCAGAGGGCGGCGACCTGGAAGGCCTGGTCGGAGGCCTGCGTCGTGGCCGGGTCGACGGGGTGCCCGCCGTCCCGTGCGATGGCGGTGGCGCGCTCGGCGGCCACGGAGAAGTCGATGCCGTCCCCGCCGGACTGCGCGGCACGCTGCAGCTGGCTCATGAGGTTCGCCACGAAGGCCGGGTCGTTCGGCAGGCCGGCGGCACCGGCGAGCTGCGACGGGTCGATCTGGCCCTCGCCGGACAGGAGCTTCCGGAGCATCTCCTGGAAGTCGTCGTCCGGCCCCGGCTGCGGTTCATCAGGCATGACGACTACGCTAATCGCTGCTCACGGGGCCGCACCTGGGACGCCCCCGTGGGAACGCCCGAACTGCTGCGCCGAGGGCGAACACCCCGCCCTGGAAGGACGTCCGTGACCCTCTTCGCCGCCGAGCCCCGCCGTCGTTCGCGCACCCGGACGGTCGGGTGGGCGTTCGTGATCGGTGCCGTGGTCCTCGGGTTGCTCGCGAGCATCCTGCCGAGCCCGTACCTCATCGAGGTTCCTGGCCCCGTGTACAACACCATCGGCACGCAGAAGCAGGGCACCGGCAAGGACGCGAAGGACGTCGAGCTCATCCAGGTCAGCGGACACCCGACCTACCCGACGGCAGGCGCCCTCGACATGCTCACGGTGGGGATCCAGGGCGACGCCACGAACCGGCCGTCCTGGACGAGCGTGATCCGTGCCCTGTTCAGCCGCTCGCAGGCGGTCATCCCGGCCGAGGCGATCTACCCGACCGGCACGACGACGGACCAGGTGAACCAGCAGGACGCCGCCGACATGCAGCAGTCGCAGCAGTCCGCGGTCGCCGCGGCGCTCATCCAGCAGGGCTACGAGCTGCCGACCGACCTCGAGGTCGGGACCGTCCAGAAGGGCTCGGCGGCCGACGGGGTCATCGAGGAGGGCGACGTCATCCGGTCGTTCGACGGCACCTCCCTCACGACCAACGCCGACGCGACGACGCTGCGGGAACTCGTGGCGAAGCACGGCACCTCCGGGCCGGCCACCGTCGTCGTCGAGCGCGACGGCTCCGAGAAGACGGTCGAGCTCACCCCGCGCAGCGAGCAGGGCACCGCGCTCATCGGTGTCGGCGTGACCGAGCAGTACGACTTCCCCTTCACGGTCTCGATCAAGCTGCAGGACGTCGGCGGACCGTCCGCCGGCATGATGTTCGCGCTCGGGATCATCGACGAGATCACCCCCGGCAAGCTCAACGGCGGGAAGCACGTCGCCGGCACCGGCACGATCAGCGCCGACGGCGAGGTCGGTGCGATCGGCGGCATCCGTCAGAAGCTGTACGGGGCCCGCGACGCCGGCGCGACCGTGTTCCTGGCACCCGCCGACAACTGCGGCGAGGTCGTCGGCCACGTGCCGGACGGACTCGACGTCTACAAGGTGTCCACCCTCGACCAGGCGGTCACCGACCTGCAGACGATCGCCTCCGGGAAGAGCACCGCGAAGCTCGCGCGCTGCACGTCGTAGGGCCGGCCACGCGGTCCACGCGACGCGCGTGCGGGTCGCGATCCGTCCCTCCAGGCGGTCTGACGGGAGGCGCGGGTCGCCTTCCTGAGTCGCCGTACAGTTTCAGACGAGGTCGGGCCACATAGGATCGATGCACTGACGGCCCGCCGCGCCGGGCCCGCCGGTTCGACACGTCTGGAGCACATCAAGTGACGACAACCTCGTCCACCTCGGGTTCTTCTCCTTCCGGGCGGCGATCGCCGCGGGTCCCGATCGTGGTCACGATCATCGTGCTGGCAGCACTGGTGATCGCCTTCTTCATCTTCGCCAGCCTGTACACCGACTACGCGTGGTTCGCGCAGCTCGGCTTCCAGCAGGTCCTCACCACGCGGTGGATCGCCGGGACACTGATGTTCCTGGCCGGCTTCCTCGGCATGGCGGTACCCGTGTACGCGAGCATCGCGATCGCGTTCCGGTTCCGGCCCGTGTACGCGAAGCTGAACTCGCAGCTGGACCGCTACCAGCAGGTCATCGAGCCGCTGCGTCGTGCCGTGATGATCGGCATCCCGGTCGTCCTCGGCATCTTCGCCGGGCTGTCGACCGCGGGGCGCTGGAGCATGGTGCTCGAGTACTTCAACCGGACGCCGTTCGGCAAGACCGACCCGCAGTTCGGGCTCGACATCGGCTTCTACGTGTTCGAGCTGCCGTTCTGGCGCTCGATCGTGGCGTACTCGTCCGCCGTCGTGCTCATCGCCGGCCTCGCCGCGCTCGCCGCCTGCTACCTCTACGGCGCGATGCGCTTCGGCGGTCGCGAGGTCCGCATCTCGAAGGCCGCGCGGGTCCAGCTCGCGATCACCGCGGCCGTCTACATCGCCCTGCAGGCCGTCAGCCTCTGGCTCGACCAGTACGCGGCGCTGACCAAGTCGAACTCGCTCATCACCGGTGCGCAGTACACCGAGGTGAACGCGGTCATCCCCGGTCGCGAGATCATGGCCGGCATCGCGGCGATCGTCGCGATCCTGTTCATCGTCACCGCGGTCATCGGCCGCTGGCGCATCTCGATCGTCGGGACCGGGCTGCTGCTCGTCGCGGCGATCGTCATCGGCGGCATCTACCCGTGGATCGTCCAGCGCCTGCAGGTGAAGCCGTCCGAGCGCACCTTCGAGTCCGCGTACATCGAGCGGAACATCAAGGCCACCCGTGACGCGTACGGCGTCTCCGGCGTGCAGGAGCAGAACTACGACGCCACGACCGAGGCGAGCTCCGGCGCCCTCGCGCAGGACGCCCAGACCACGGCGAACATCCGCCTGATCGACCCGAAGATCGTGTCCGACACGTTCAGCCAGCTGCAGCAGTACCGGCAGTACTACCAGTTCCCGGACGAGCTCGACGTCGACCGCTACGACGTGAAGGGCGAGACCGAGGACACCGTGATCGCGGTGCGCGACATCGACCTCGACGGCCTCAGCTCGCAGGCCAACACGCCGTACAACCGTGCGTTCGTGTACACCCACGGCTACGGCGTCACCGCGGCCTTCGGCAACCAGCGCGCGAGCGACGGCAAGCCGGTGTTCCTCGAGTCGGGCATCCCGTCGAACGGCGCCCTGGGCGACTTCCAGCAGCGCGTGTACTTCGGTGAGACCTCGCCGGCGTACTCGATCGTCGGTGCGCCGAAGGGCTCGAAGAACGTCGAGCTCGACTACCCGTCCGGCTCCGACGACGACAACGGCGGCAACGCCACGACGACGTACGCGGGCAACGGCGGACCGAGCCTCGGCAACTTCTTCAACCGCCTCGTCTACGCGGCGAAGTTCCAGTCGGAGCAGATCCTGCTGTCGGACGCGGTGAACAAGGACTCGCAGATCCTCTACGACCGCGATCCGATCGCGCGCGTGCAGAAGGTCGCGCCGTACCTGACGACCGACAGCGACGCGTACCCGGCGATCGTCGACCACCGCATCCAGTGGGTCGTCGACGGCTACACGACGAGCGATGCCTACCCGTACTCGCAGAGCCAGAGCCTGTCGGACAGCATCGCCGGCGCCGAGAGCTCGGCGTACCGCACCGACCAGGTGAACTACATCCGGAACTCGGTGAAGGCCACCGTCGACGCGTACACGGGCAAGGTGACCCTCTACTCGTGGGACACCAAGGACCCGGTGCTGAAGACGTGGCAGAAGATCTTCCCGACCTCGGTCAAGCCGGTGTCGCAGATGAGTGCGCAGCTGCTCGACCACGTCCGGTACCCGACCGACCTGTTCAAGGTGCAGCGGTCCATCCTCGGCACGTACCACGTGACGAACGCGAACTCGTTCTACTCGGGTGACGACGCGTGGAACACGCCGCAGGAACCGACCTCGGGGACGAACGACACGTCGGACACCGCGGACACGTCGACCACGACGAACTCGGGGACGAACGCCCTCGGCACGACCACCACGCCACGGGCGAACCTGCAGGACCCGTACTACCTCACGATGAAGGTGCCGGGGCAGGGGACCGCGTACACGCTGTACACGACCTACATCCCGCAGCAGTCCGCTGGCGCGAACAACCGCAACGTGCTGACCGGGTACCTGGCGGTCGACTCCGACGCCGGTGGTGCCGGCAAGGGGAAGAAGGGGTCCGGCTACGGCAAGCTCACGCTGTTGACGATGCCGAAGACGGACAACATCCCAGGCCCGGCGCAGGTGCAGAACCTGTTCAACTCGGACACCACGGTGTCGCAGGAGCTGAACATCCTGAAGCGGGGCAACTCGACCGTGAAGCAGGGCAACCTGTTGACGCTCCCGGTCGGTGGCGGGTTCCTCTACGTCCAGCCGGTGTACGTGCAGTCGACGTCGAGCGGCTCGTACCCGCTGCTGCAGAAGGTCCTCGTGGCGTTCGGCGACAAGATCGCGTTCGAGGACACCCTCGACGAGGCGCTCAACAGCCTGTTCGGCGGTGACTCCGGCGCTGCCGCGGGTGACCAGGGCGCTGCGGGCGGGTCGGACTCGGGCTCGGGGTCGGGTTCGGGGTCGTCCGACTCCGGGTCGTCCGACTCGGGCTCCTCTGACTCGGGTTCGACCGGTGGTTCGTCCGACTCCGGTTCGACGGGTGGCTCGACCGGCACCGTCGACAACGAGGCGCTGCAGAAGGCCCTCAACGACGCCAAGCAGGCGCTGCAGGACCGTCAGGACGCCTACGCGGACAACGACCTGGTCGCCGCTGCCGAGGCCGACCAGCGCCTGCAGGACGCGATCCAGGCGGCCACCGAAGCCGAGAACGGGAACTAGACACACCGTGGCGGGGCACTCGATTTGTGCCCCGCCACGGGCCCGTGTAGGCTTATCAACGTGCCGCGGGGTGGAGCAGTTCGGTAGCTCGCTGGGCTCATAACCCAGAGGTCGTAGGTTCAAATCCTGCCCCCGCAACCAAGCGTCACGAAGAAGAAGGCCCCGGTCCACTCGGACCGGGGCCTTCTTCGTGTGCCCGGCACCTGGCCCGCCGTGCCGTGCCGTGCCGTGCTGTGCCGTGCCGTGCCGGGCGTGCCGTCCGGGCTGGCGCGCGCGAGACTCGGGCGCGGCCCGCCAGTACGCTCGGCGCATGGGCACCCTCACGATCGCAGCGGCGCAGTTCGCACCCGTGGACGACCCGAACGCCAACCTCGAGACCGTCCGGGCGGCGGCGGTCGATGCAGCGGCACGTGGCGCCGGACTCCTCGTCACGCCCGAGTACACGTCGTACTTCACGGCAGACATCGACGACCGGTTCGTCGCCGCCGCGCAGCCGCTCGACGGCCCGTTCGTCACCGGCTTGCAGGACATCGCCCGCACCACCGGCATCGCGCTCGTGGTCGGGGTCGCCGAGACGGCCGAGGTCCCCGGCCGCTTCCGGAACACCCTCGTCGCGGTCCTGCCCGACGGGTCGATCGCCGCCACGTACCGAAAGGTGCACCTCTACGACGCGTTCGGCTCCCGGGAGTCCGACCGCATCGAGTCCGGCGACCCGGCACAGCTGCCGGTGTTCGACCTCGGCGGCCTCCGGATCGGCCTGGAGACCTGCTACGACCTGCGCTTCCCGGAGGTCACCCGACGCCTCGCCGCGACCGAACACGGAGCCGCCGACGTCGTCGTCCTGCCTGCCGAGTGGGTGCGTGGTCCGGGCAAGGAACACCACTGGCGCACGCTCCTGACCGCCCGCGCGATCGAGAACACCGTGTGGGTCGTCGGCGTCGGGCAGACCCCGCCGGTCGGCATCGGCGGATCGATCGTGCTCGATCCCTCCGGCGTCGCCGTCGCCGCTGCGGGAGCGGTGCCGGGCACGCTCCTCGCGACGGTCGACACGGCCGTCACCGAGACGGTCCGGCAGACGAACCCCTCGCTGTCGCTGCGACGCTACGACGTGGTGCTGCGCGAGCAGCCGGGAGGCACGGCGCACCTCCGACGCTGACCTCGCGCCGCCGACGCGGGAACCGGCACGGCACCTGGTGGAATCGGGCGTACCAGGTCGAAAGTTCCGGCCGGGTACGCCCGCTTCGACCAAGTACGCACGAATCGGCCGAGTACGCACGAATCGACCGGGTTCGCCCAAATTGACCGAGTACGCACGAATCGGCCAGGTACGCACGAATCGACCAAGTACGCCCGGATCGGCCGGGAGCGCCCGATCGCAGCGAGTTCGCCCGCCGGGGCGGGACCGGCGCGGCGGGGGTGGGTCGTGCCTCCAGGCCGTCAGGCGCGGTCGGCGAGACCCGCGAGGCGGGCGGCAGCATCCTCGAGCACACTGCGCCGCTTGCAGAACGCGAACCGGACGAGTGAGCGGTAGCCGGCGGCGTGGTCGGGACGGACGAACGCGGAGACCGGCACGCCGACCACCCCGGCGAGCTCGGGCAGACGCAGGCAGAGCTCGCGCGCGTCGCCGTACCCGAGGGGTGCGGCGTCCGCCAGGACGAAGTACCCGCCGTCTGGCCGCATGACCTCGAAGCCGGCTGCTCGGAGCCCGGCGGCGAGCAGGTCGTGCTTCGCCGAGAGCTCCGCGGCGATCCCGGTGAACACCGCGTCGGGCAGCCGCAGGCCGACGGCGACCGCGGGCTGGAACGGCGCGCCGTTGACGAACGTGAGGTACTGCTTCACGGTCGTGATGGCGTCCACCAGGGCCGGGGGAGCCGTGAGCCAGCCGATCTTCCAGCCCGTGGTGCTGAAGGTCTTCCCAGCGCTCGAGACGGTCACGGTGCGTTCGGCGGCGCCCGGCAGGGTGGCGATCGGGACGTGCGGCACGTCGAAGGTCAGGTGCTCGTAGACCTCGTCGGTGACGATGACGGCGTCGTGGCGCTCGGCGAGTTCGACGACGGTGGCCAGCACCTCGGCCGGGAGGGCTCGCCCGGTGGGGTTGTGCGGCGTGTTCACCAGGACGGCGCGTGTCCGGTCCGAGAACGCTGCTCGGAGCGTGTCCTCGTCCGGGAGGAAGTCCGGCGCCGTGAGGGGCACCGTGACGTGGGTTGCTCCCGCGAGTCGGATCAGGGCGCCGTACGCGTCGTAGAAGGGTTCGAACGTGATCACCTCGTCGCCGGGCTCGACGAGGGCGAGGAGCGTGGCGGCGAGGGCCTCGGTCGCACCGGCGGTGACGAGCACCTCGCGGTCGGGATCGACCTGCAGTCCGTACCAGTGCGCCTGGTGCTCGCTGATCGCCGCACGGAGGTCCGGGGTGCCGCGGCCCAGCGGGTACTGGTTGACGCCCTGGCGGATCGCCTCGACCGCGGCGTCGAGGACCTCGACGGGTCCGTCCTCGTCCGGGAAGCCCTGCCCGAGGTTGATCGAGCCGGTCGCCGCGGCGAGGGCGCTCATCTCGGCGAAGACCGTCGGCGCCGGGACGCCGTCCGCACCGAGGAGCATCGCTCCCTCGGCTGCTCGCAACCAGGGTCCTGCCTGACGCATGTGGTTCCCTCCGGGGGTCGACGGCGACGTGCCGTCCAACCTAGCGGCCGGCTCCGACGCCACCCGGGAACCCGTGCACAGGCCACGCATAAGATCGCCATAGGTCGCTCGCAGCGTCGTCAGGAGCACCGCTCAGGTGCGTCCGACAGACTGCACGAGCTTGAAAGGAGCACGTCCAGCATGACGAACACCACGCCCAACGGGCAGGGCGACGACTTCCGTCCGGACGACTCGGCCGAACAGGCCGCTGCCGAGGACGCCTCGCCGAACGATTCCCAGCACACGGACGACGCTCCGACGAGCGACGCACGAGCGGACCACACCGATGTGATCGACCCCGCTCCCGCCAACGAGACCGACGTCATCGCGGCGTCGACCGACCACCCGACGGACCGCTACACGGCGCCCTACCCGACGGTGTCGGGCACGGACCGCCAGGGCGACGCCGGGCAGGGCCGGTACGGGCAGAGCCAGTACGGGCAGAGCCAGAGCGAGGGCCAGTACGGCCAGAGCCAGAGCGAGGGCCAGTACGGCCAGGGCCAGGGCCAGCACGGGCAGGGTCAGAGCCAGTACGGCCAGACCTCGCAGTACGGGCAGCCGAGCCAGTACGGCCAGGGCCAGAGCCAGTCCGAGCAGCAGTCGGGTGGCTACGGGCAGCACACCAGCCCCTACGGCGGCGCCCACGCACAGAACGGCAGCCAGCAGCCGACCCAGCAGCCGACGAGCCAGTACGGCGAGCAGCAGTACGGCCAGAGCGGTCAGTACGGCCAGCAGCAGCAGGCGGGCCAGTACGGCCAGCAGCAGTCCGGCCAGAACCCCTACGGCCAGTACGGCCAGCAGCAGTCCGGCCAGGACCCCTACGGTCAGACCAGTCAGCAGCAGTACGGGCAGCAGGCCGCCCACTACGGCCAGCAGCCCCGCTACGGCGAGTACGCCCAGCCGACGTCCGCCCCGGCCTCGGCCTCCGAGTACGCGAACGCCTCCGCGCAGGCCCCGACCTCCGCCACGAGCGCCTTCGGCGACGTCGACGGCTCGAACCAGCGCAACGGCCACTACTTCGGCGCAGCAGCCGGAGCAGCCGGAGCAGCGGGTGCCGAGACCGCGACCACGACCCGCACGAAGGACGGCCGCGGCAAGCTCGTCCTGCCGATCATCGCGGGCCTGGTCGTCGCCGGACTCGTCGGCGGTGGCGCCGGTTGGCTCGCCGGCTCCTCGAATGGCGGCGGCACGGTCGTTGGTTCCTCGTCCTCTCAGGGCGGTGGCAACCTGACGGTCAACGACTACAACAACGCGACCGTCGTCACCGCGGTGGCCGCGCAGGCGACCCCCTCCGTCGTGACCATCAACGTCTCGTCGAGCAACGAGGCCGGCACCGGCTCGGGCGTCGTGTTCAGCAAGGACGGCTACATCGTCACGAACACCCACGTGGTCACCCTCGACGGCGACAGCTCGAACGGCACGATCACCGTCACCGCCTCGGACGGCAAGATCTACCCGGCGAAGCTCGTCGGCACGGACCCGACGGTCGACCTCGCGGTCATCAAGATCGACGCGACCAACATGAAGCCGATCAGCTTCGCCGACTCGTCCGACCTGAACGTCGGCGACACGGCGGTCGCGATCGGTGCGCCGCTCGGGCTGTCGAACACCGTCACCGACGGCATCGTCTCCACGCTGAGCCGCAGCATCCAGGTCACCTCGAGCGCCCCCAGCCAGGGCGGCGACTCGAACGAGGGCGGCAACGGCAGCGGCGGCCCGTTCGACTTCTGGGGCAACGGCGACAACGGCAGCAACTCCGCGTCGAACAGCACGGTGTCCCTGCCGGTCATCCAGACCGACGCGTCGATCAACCCCGGCAACTCGGGTGGTGCGCTGCTCGACTCCAAGGGCAAGCTCATCGGCATCAACGTCGCCATCGCCAGCGCGAGCAGCTCGTCCGACTCGACGAGCCAGTCCGGCAGCATCGGCGTCGGCTTCTCGATCCCGTCGAACCTGGTCAAGCGGGTCGCGAACGAGATCAAGGACGACGGTTCGGCGACGCACGGCCTGCTCGGCGCGACCGTGGGGGACGCCGCGGAGGACGCCAAGGCCACCCAGATGGGCGGCCTCATCAAGTCCGTCTCGTCCGGCGGCGCAGCGGCGAAGGCCGGGCTCAAGGCGGGCGACGTGGTCACGAAGATCGGTTCGGCGACGGTCTCCGACGCCACCGACCTGACGGCACAGGTCCGCTACTTCGCCGGTGGCGCGAAGACGACGATCACCTACATCCGCGGCGGCGAGACCCGCGAGACGGACGTGACGCTCGGCACCTACAAGGGCTGACGCGGTCGGCTGAGCCGACGATAGACGGGAGGCGCGGTGCCAACTGGCACCGCGCCTCCCGTCCGTGCGTCCGTCGGTTCTCGGGCCGCCGGTCGCGTCGCCCCACCAGCCGCCGGTCGCGACGTGGGCGAGTGGCGGTCTTGATAGGCTCAGGGTCGCTCTGCGGGGCGGCACCGTCCGCGGTGCGTCCCGTGCACCCCAGCCAGGACCCCGAGGTACGCATGCAGACAGACGGACAGCCCCTGCCGGGCGTCTCGTACGTGATGCCAGTCCTCAACGAGGTCTCCGAGGTCCGGGCAGCCGTCCAGAGTCTGCTCGACCAGGACTACGCCGGGCCGTTCGAGGTCATCCTCGCGCTCGGACCGTCGATCGACGGCACGAACGAGCTGGTGGCCGAGATGAGCGCCGCCGATCCCCGGATCCGGGCGATCGACAACCCCGTCGGGTCCACACCCGCGGGCCTCAACGTGGCGATCCGGGCGTCGGTGCACCCCGTCGTGGTCCGTGTCGACGCGCACTCGGTGCTGCCCGCGGACTACACGCGGATCGCGGTGCGCGTGCTGCAGGAGTCCGGTGCGGACAACGTCGGCGGGATCATGCACGCCGAGGGACGCACCCCGTTCGAGCGGGCCGTCGCGCTGGCGTACGGCAGCCGGGTCGGACTGGGCGGGACCCCGCACCACGTCGGTGGGCAGGCCGGCCCTGCCGAGACCGCCTACCTGGGCGTGTTCCGCCGTGACCGCCTGTTCGAGGTCGGCCTGTTCGACGAGGGCATCAAGCGCGGTCAGGACTGGGAACTCAACCGACGGCTGCGCCAGACCGGCGGCACGGTGTGGTTCACGCCCGAGCTCGTCGTCACGTACCGACCGCGGCCGAGCCTGAAGCGGCTCGTCCGGCAGTTCGTCGCGACCGGCCTGTGGCGCGGTGAGCTCGCCCGCCGGTTCCCCGCCAACAACGGCCTGCGCTACTTCGTGCCGCCCGCCATGGTCGCCGCGATGGCGCTCGGCATCGTCGCCGGTGTCGTCGGGATCGTCGGCGCCGCCCTCGGCACCGGTGCGGCCTGGGCGCTGCTGGGCTTCGCGGTGCCCGCGGTCTACCTCGTCTTCGTCGTCCTGGGCGCCGTCGCGGTCGCTCGGCGTTCGGGGCTGCCGACGCTCCTCTGGCTGCTCGTGGTGCTGCCCTGCATCCACGTCGGCTGGGGCGTCGGCTTCATCATCGGCTTCCTGACCCGGACGTCCGAACTGACCACCCACACGGGACGGTGAACTGACCTCTTGACCGATGACACCACCGGTCGCGGCGACACCCGCCCGACCTCGATCGCCGAACAGCGCCGGATCACCCAGCCGGACGAGGTCCGCTCGCGGGCGAACGCCGAGCACTGGACCGCATCGCTCTACCTGCGCGACGTCTCGCCCTACCTGACATGGGTGCTCCTCAAGACGCGGGTGACCGCGAACCAGGTCACCGGCCTGATGATCCTGGTCGGCTGGAGCGTCGCCGCAGCACTGCTCATCCCGGGCATCTGGGGCGCGTTGCTCGCGCTCGTGTTCGGCCAGCTGCAGATGCTCGTCGACTGCAGCGACGGCGAGGTCGCCCGCTGGCGGGGGACCCGCTCGCCGGCCGGGGTGTTCCTCGACAAGGTCGGGCACTACACGACCGAGGGGCTCATCCCGATCGCGCTCGGCGTCCGTGCGGCCACGTGGCCGATCCACGGCGCGGACTGGATGTGGACGACGATCGGCTGCGCGCTGGGCCTGGTGATCGTGCTCAACAAGGCGCTCAACGACATGGTGCACGTCGCCCGCGCCAACGCCGGTCTCGACAAGCTGGTCGACCGTCGTGACGCCGGCACCGTGCCGTCCGGTCGGCGCCTGGCGACCCTGCGCCGCGCCGCCCGCTTCCTGCCGTTCCACCGCCTGTACCACTCGGTCGAGCTCACGATCCTGGCGTTCGTCTTCGCCCTGCTCGCGCTCGTCATCGGGCACCCCCTGGCCGACCGGATCCTGGTCGGGGTGCTGCTGCCCCTCGCCGTGCTGGCGACGTTCGGGCACTTCGTCGCGATCATCTCGTCGAAGCGGGTCCGGGGATGAGTGCCGGCACGGTCCGCCGGCACGCGGTCCCGCACCGCGAACGGCCCCGGGTGGCCGTCGTGAGCCTGTCACAGGGCACCCGGCCGGACGACCTGCGCCGTGGGCTGGAGAGCGTCCTCGCCCAGCAGGACGTCGAACTCGACGTGGTGTGCGTCGGCAACGGCTGGGAGCCGACCGGGCTGCCGGACGGCGTCCGTGCGCTCGCGCTGCCCGAGAACGTCGGGATCCCCGCGGGGCGGAACGCCGGGGCCGAGATCGTGGACGGCGACTACGTGTTCTTCCTCGACGACGACGCCTCGGTGCCGTCGGCGACGTTCCTGCGCGACGCGATCGGCCTGTTCGAACGCGACCCGTCGCTCGGACTCGTGCAGCCGCGCGTGGTCGACCCCACCGGCGTGGCGAACCCCACCCGCTGGATCCCGCGCATCCGGAAGGGCGAGGCCGACCACTCGTCGCCGGTGTTCTCCGTCTGGGAGGGCGCGGTCGTCCTGCCGATGGACGTCTACCGTGCGACCGGTGGCTGGGGAGCCGAGTACTTCTACGCGCACGAGGGCATCGAGCTCGCGTGGCGCGTCTGGGATGCCGGCCGCCGCACCTGGTACGCCGGTGACCTCGTGGCGAACCACCCCGCGATCGACCCGGCGCGCCACCGTGAGTACTACCGCCTGAACGCCCGCAACCGCGTCTGGCTCGCGCGGCGCAACCTGCCCGCCGTGCTCCGCCCGCTGTACGTCGGGTCGTGGGCGGCGATCCAGGTCGCGCGCTGGTGGCGGCACCCACGGCGCCTGGTGACCTGGTTCGGCGGCGTCCGCGAGGGCTGGACCACCGACTGCGGTCCCGTGCACGTCATGGGCTGGCTCACCATCGGCCGGATGACGCTCGCGGGTCGCCCGCCCGTCGTCTGACCCCACCACCACCGACCGACCGCCGACACCGGAAGAGGGACCATGCCGATCATCAGCGACGCGCGCACCGCCGTCCGGCTCGCCGAGCGCCTGCTCCGATCGCGCCGCAGCCGCCGAGACCTCGCACGGAAGCTGCCGTCCGCGCCGGTCCCCGCTCCGGGCACGATCGAGATCGCGGTGTACTTCGCCGACGGCCCCGTGAACATGTACCAGGTACGGCAGTGGTACGCACCGCTCGCCGAACTCGCCGCGACGCACCCGGTGGCGATCGTCTCGCGGAACCCCGGCACGATGCTGAAGCTGCTCGAGGAGTCCCCGGTGCCGGCCGTCTACGCGCGTCAGGTCGTCGACCTCGAGCGGTTCGTCGACGAACAGGCGCCGAAGGTGGTGTTCTACGTCAACCAGAACGCCCGCAACTTCCAGATGATGCGGTACGGGCGCATGTGGCACGTCTTCGTCAACCACGGCGAGAGCGACAAGATGTACATGACGACGAACCAGTTCAAGGCGTACGACTACGCCCTGATCGCCGGTGACGCCGCTCGTGACCGGCTCGCCGACGCGCTGTGGGACTACGACCTGGACACGCGGGCACTCGCCATCGGTCGCCCCCAGGCGGACCACTTCGCCGGCGCCGTGCCCTACCCGTCCGACGACCGCACCGTGGTGCTCTACGCGCCGACGTGGGAGGGGGACCGTCCGGCCGCCGCCTACGGCTCGATCGCGACCCACGGCACGACCATCGCCGACCGGGTGCTCGCCTCGCCGCAGCACCGGCTCGTGTACCGGCCGCACCCCCGCAGCGGCGTCCGCGACGCGGCGTACAAGGTCGCGCACGAGCGGATCGTCGCCGCCATCGCGCGGGCGAACGCCGCCGACCCGAGTGCCCACCACGTGTACGACGACGGGCCCGAGCTCGGCTGGCAGCTCGCCGCCGCCGACGTCGCGATCACGGACATCAGCGCGATGATCTACGACCGGTTGGCGGTCGGCAAGCCGCTCGTCGTGACGCGGCCGGTCTCGCCCGAGGCGGACGTCGACGAGCGCGGGTACCTCGGCGACGCGAACTGGTTGCGGGCGTCCGACGCGTCCGAGGTCGTGGCCCGCGTCGACGCCGCGGCACACGACGCCGCCGAGCTCGCGAAGCTGCAGCACTGGGTGCGACGGTACTTCGGCGACACCACGCCCGGTGCCGCGACCGCTCGGTTCCACGAGGCCGTGGAGCAGCTGCTCCGTCGCTGGGACGAGGTCGCCGCCACACACGGCGAGGGCTGAGCCCCGGACCGTCCTACGCCGCACGGCCGTCACCCACGAGCGACATCCGCCACAGGTACTCGGAGCGGTCCGGCCGACGCCAGCGGACGACGACCACGCCGGTGTCCTCGGGGTCGGCGCCGAAGACCGCGATCGAGAGCCCTCGGCCGGGTTCGAGTCGACGGACGGCGAGCGGCGGGCAGTAGCCGTTGCCGAGGTGGGTGAGGGTGAGACCGTCGACGGGTTCGTCGCCGACGTTCACCAGGTCGTAGCGGCGTGGAGCGAGGGAACGGTCGATCGTGAACGGGACTGCGTAGGCCGGTGTCGGGTGGTGCATGCCGTCACGGTAGGGGGAGGGTCCGACGTCCGGGCGCTGGTCCGACCCCGCGGCACCGACGGCTGTGGAGGGCGGGGCGTGGTGGCCGGGTTGTGGGGGAGTGGCTCGACCGTCAGACGGCGTAGTCGGCCGAGTAGCGCGCCAGGGCTTCCTCGATCGTGCCGTCGAGCTGCAGCTGGCCCTTGTCGAGGTAGAGCCCCCGGTCGCAGAAGCGGCGCAGGTCCTTGTCGCTGTGCGAGACGAAGAACAGCGTGCGGCCGCCGGCGAGGAGTTCCTCGATGCGCTTGTAGCACTTCTCGCGGAACCCCTTGTCGCCCACCGCCAGGACCTCGTCCACCAGGATCACGGGTTCGTCGAGCCGTGAGATGACGGCGAACGCGATGCGCACCTTCATGCCGCTCGACAGGTGCTTGTAGGGCGTGTCCACGAAGTCGGCGATCTCGGCGAACTCGATGATCTCGTCGAAGGCATCACGGATCTCAGCGCGCGACATGCCGTGCAGCCCCGCGGTGAGGTACACGTTGTCCCGGACCGACAGGTCCCCGACGAAGCCACCGGTGATCTCGATGAGCGGTGCGACCCCGGCGCCGACGTGCACCCGGCCCTCGTCCGGCAGCATCACCTGCGCGACGAGCTTGAGGAGCGTCGACTTGCCCTGGCCGTTGCGACCGACCACGCCGATCGCCTCGCCCGGGCGGACGTCGAAGGACACGTGCCGCAACGCCCAGAACTCGTCGGCGCGCTTCCGACGGTTGCTGCCTGCGAAGAGGTCCTTGAAGCTGCGGCTGGCCCGCCGGTTCCGCTTGAACCGGATGCCGGCATCGCGCACGGTGATCACGGGCGCGACCGTGGCGGTGCGGTCGGTCTGTTCGGTGGCGGTCATCACAGCTCCTTGAGGACCCGGTGCTCGCTGCGGCGGAACACGACGAGGCCGACCCCGACGACGACCACCGTGACGACGACCGACACCGCCACCTCGAACCAGTCGAGCTGCGAGGGGAAGAACGCCGACCGGTAGATGCCGAAGATGCCGCTCAGCGGGTTGAACGCCGCGAGGTCGTGCAGGCGATCCGGCAGCGCCTGCGTGCCGTAGATGATCGGGGATGCGTAGAAGAGGAAGCGGAGCACCAGCTTGACGGCACGCTCCAGGTCGCGGAAGAACACGACGAGCGGGGCCACGATGAGCCCGAGACCGTAGACGAGCGCGCACTGCAGCACGATGGCCAGCGGGTAGAGCGCGAGTTCCCAGTGCACGGTGGCGCCGGTGGCGATCGCGAAGATCGCGAGGACCGGCAGGCTCAGCAGGAACTCGATCCCCTTCGACGCGTTCACCCGCGCGACCCAGATGCTGCGCGGGATCGTCGTCGACCGGATGAGCTTGGTCTCCTTGATGAACGCCCGCGTCGAGTCCGAGACGGCGCCCGTGAACCACATCCACGGCAACAGCGCCGACAGCAGGAACACGATGTACGGCGCTTCGCCGACCGATCCGCGGTGGAACACCTGCGTGAAGACGAACCAGTAGATCCCCGACATCACGAGCGGGTCGAGGATCGACCAGAAGTACCCGAGCGCCGACGTCGAGTAGCGGACCCGGAGGTCACGGACGGTCAGCAGCCAGAGGGCATGACGATAGCGCCGACCGGCGCTCCGGGTCGCCGCAGGGGCGGCAGCCGCGGGCGCGGTCGGCGCACTCGCTGTGGTCACGGTTTCCCTTCGGGCGGAACCGCCGAGGGGGTCCTGACGGCGGTTCAGGCGAACAGGTTGTTCGCGCGCTCGAGGTCCTCGGCGAAGTCGATCTCGACGGCGTACAGGTCGGAGATGTCGACCGGCGTCCAGCGTAGCCCGTCCTCGCCGATGGCCGCCTCGATGCCGCCTTCGAAGTACTCCTGGTCGTCGACGCGACCGAGCTGGCGGATCAGCGCCTGCTTGTCCTGCGCGGCGACGTAGTTGATGCCCACGGCCTCGCCCAGGCCGCCCACGACCTTCTTCGACAGCTTGTGGATGAAGCCCTCGGCGTCGACCGTGTACTTGACCTCTTCGTCGGACACCTTCTCGGTGTTGACGCTGACGAACGAGCGGTCCTCGTCGATCATGTCGGCGGCCCGGACGAGCGCACGCGGGTCGAAGACCACGTCGCCGTTCATCCAGAGGACGCCGCCCTTGCCCGTGGCCTTGAGCGCACGGAGGAGGCTCTTCGAGGTGTTGGTGGAGTCGTAGGACTCGTTGTAGACGAAGTTCGCCTCGGGGAACGCCTCGACGATGTACTCCGACTTGTAGCCGACGACGATGGTCACCCGCGCGCTGGACCCGAAGGCCGCACGGATGTTGTCGAACTGCTGCTGCATGATGGTGCGGCCGTCGCTGAGTTCTGTCAGCGGCTTCGGCAGGCTGCGCCCGAGGCGGCTGCCCATCCCCGCTGCGAGGATCACGATCTGCGTGGTCATGCTGGTCCCTTCCGGTGTCCGCCCGCGCGCCCTGGGGCACGGGCGGGCCTCGTCGAGTCTGCTCGCGGAAGGTCCGAGTTGCCCGTGAACCCGCCGTCCCTGCGGTCATTCGCAGGGTGGGGATCGGCACGGGAACACCGGCCGCAGCAGGTTTCCAAGTGGTGAACACTCCGTCGTGTCCTGGTGAATGATACGGAACGACCCTCCGTCGGGGTACGTCTCCGCGCGCTTCGTGCTCAATTCGTGACCCTGGGAGCGGCCGTTCCCCGAGGCCCACGCAGCGTTGGTACGGTGGGGCGGTGGGAGCCGGAGCAGACGATGAGGACGTGTACGCCACGTCCGACGCTGCCTGGCTGACCGAGGACGACGCCACCGCGGCGCAGGAAGCCGCTGATGACGACATGGGGGACGGAGATGCGCTTGACGCCTCCGCTGAGGACGCGATGACCGACGACACGACGGTCACCGACACGACGACGGACGAGCCCGACACGGCGAGCACCGACACCACGGGCACCGACGCGACGAGCGCCGACACCGCGAACACCGATGCGACGATCGCCGACACCGCGAGCACCGGCGCAGCCAGCACCGACGAGTCCGACACGACGTCGGCCGAGGGCGCCGCGCCCGCGGCGGCAGCCACGTCCGGCTCCGGACGCCGTCCCGGGAAGTCGCGCGGCGGCAAGGGACGCGCCACGCGCCCGGCGCAGGCGGCGGGGACGACGGGAGCCGCGCCTCCAGGCCCGGACGTGCAGGACGCACCCGAGGCGAGCCAGCCGGACGACGCGGGCATCGACCCGATCGCGGACGACGATGCGGCGCCGAAGGCGAAGAAGCGCCAGGCGTCGGCGAAGCGGCCCGCGACCCTGCCCAAGCAGCCGCAGCAGCCCGTGGTGCTGCGGGCGAGCGGCCTCGTGAAGCGCTACGGCCAGACGCTCGCCGTGGACGAGGTGGACCTCGAGATCCGCCAGGGGTCGATCTTCGGCGTCGTCGGGCCGAACGGTGCCGGCAAGACGACGACGCTGTCGATGGTCACCGGTCTGCTCCGGCCGGACGCCGGCAGCGTGACGGTGCTCGACCACGACGTCTGGGCCGACCCGACCGCGGCGAAGCGCGACCTCGGTGTGCTCCCGGACCGGCTCCGGCTGTTCGACCGCCTGACCGGCGCGCAGCTCCTCTACTACTCGGCGACGCTCCGGGGGCTCGACGGTGCGACCGCGCGCAAGCGCAGTGCCGACCTCGCCGAGGCGTTCGGCCTGGGCGAGGCCCTGGGCCGCCAGGTCGCCGACTACTCGGTCGGCATGGCGAAGAAGATCGCCCTCGCGGCGACGCTCATCCACTCGCCGCGGGTGCTCGTGCTCGACGAACCGTTCGAGTCCGTCGACCCGGTCAGTGCCGCGACCATCACCGAGATCCTCCGTCGCTACACGCGCGGCGGCGGCACCGTGGTGCTCTCCAGCCACTCCATGGAGCTCGTGCAGCGCACCTGCGACTCCGTCGCCATCATCGTCGGCGGCCGGGTCCTGGCGTCCGGCACCATGGCGCAGGTCCGCGGGCGCAAGAGCCTCGAGGACAAGTTCGTCGAACTCGCCGGCGGCCGCGTCGTGGCAGAGAGCATGGAATGGTTGCACAGCTTCTCCGGCTGAGGGCCGACCTGCTCGCGGGCGAGGTCCGCGGCAGCGCCCGCCGGTCCGTCCTCGTCGTGCTCGGTAGCCTCGCCGGTCTGGTCGCAGCGGTCTTCGTCGCGACCGAGGTCATCGCGCTGCGCGACGCCTCGGCCGAGCTCGCGCGCTCGGTCGTCGTCCCCGTGGGGACCCTCATCGCCTTCGCGTTCACGATCGTGCCGCTCGTCGTCGGTCGGAGTGACCAGTTCGACCCGCGGCGCTTCACGGTCTTCGGGATCGGTCGGCGCGACCTCGCGGTCGGCCTCGGCGTCGCCGGCCTGATCGGCATCCCGGTGGTGGGGGTCGCGATCGTCGCCGTCGCGCAGTCCGTCACGTGGATGCGCGGCGCCGGATCGGGTGTGCTCGGGGTCGTCGGCGGGCTGCTCGCCATCGCCACGTGCGCGCTCCTCATCCGCGTCGGCAGTGCTGTCGGATCTGCCCTGATCGGAGCGCACCGCTCCCGCGACGCCGGCTGGCTCGTCGCGCTCGTGATCGTGGTGCTCGGCATCCCGACCGTGTCCCTGCTGCTCCGTGCCGACTGGCTCGCACCGTCCTCCGGCGAGCTCCAGCGCATCGCCGACATCGCCGGGTGGACACCGTGGGGCGCCGCGTGGGCCGTCCCCGCGGACGTCGCCAGCGGTCGGGTCGGCGAGGGCATCGTCAAGCTCCTCGTCGCGGTCGTCGTCGTCGCGATGCTCGGCTGGGCGTGGTGGGCCGTCGTCGGACGCGCGCTCGAGACCGTCGACGGTCGTGCACGCACCCGCCGGTACCGCGGCCTCGGCTGGTTCGACCGGCTCGGCTCGACGCCGGTCGCGGCCGTCGCCGCGCGTGCCCTCACATACTGGGGACGCGACCCGCGCTACCGCGCGTCGTACCTCATCATCGTGTTCGTGCCGGTCGTCGTGATCCCGCTCGGGGTCGCCGGCGTGCCGTGGCACTGGACAGCCCTGGTGCCCCTGCCGCTGATGGCCCTCATCGCCGGGTTCCTGCCGCACAACGACGTCTCGTACGACAACACCGCCGTCTGGCTGCACGTGGCCTCGGGAGCGCCCGGCTGGAGCGACCGCCTCGGCCGACTCGTCCCCGTCCTCGCCGTGGGACTCCCCGCGATCGTCGCTGGCGCGTGGGTTTCGGCGTGGCTGTTCGGCGACCAGACCGCGTTCCCGGTGCTGATCGGCGTGAGTGCGAGCGCGCTTCTCGCCGGCCTCGGCCTGTCGAGCGTCGTGTCCGTGCTGCTGCCGTACCCGACCGTCCGTCCGGGAGACCACCCGTTCCAGCAGCCGCAGGCCGCGGGCGCGCTCGCATCGGTCGCGCAGTCGTCGATGGTCGTCGGGATCGTCGTCTGCTCCGTGCCGGCCGCGTGGCTCGCCGTGCTCGCGTTCGTCGACGGGCCGTCGCCGTGGGCCGTGCTGACGCTCGTCGTCGGGGTGCTGGTGGGCGCCGTGGTGCTGGCGGTCGGCGTCGTCGTGGGCGGTCGGCTCTTCGACCGGCACGGGCCGGACCTGTTGGCAGCGGCGCAGCGCAACTGATCCGGGTCGCGTCCCGACGCACCTGCTGACGGCCTGGAGGCGCG
>NZ_MJGN01000024.1:0-11660 GCF_001865065.1 Curtobacterium sp. MCBA15_008
GCCCGCGCCGGTCCGGTCACACGCGTCGCGTCAGCGATGCCCGACGATCTGCGGCATCGGCATGTGGTGCCGCATCCGCACCGCCAGGTGCAGCCCGCCGCGCCGGGCGAGCACGAGGCCGACGACGGCCGCCGCGGCCGCGGGCACGCCACCGGCGACGACCATGCCGACGTGCGCCCCGAAGTGGTCGACGACCTGGCCCATGAGCGGCCCGCCGATCGCCTGCCCACCGAGCAGCACGAGGACGTAGAGCGACATCACGCGACCGCGGATCGCCACGTTCGACGACAGTTGCACGAGGGAGTTCGACGCGGTCTGGAACAGCAACTGCGACATCCCCACGGCGACGAGCGCGACGGTGAACGGGGCGATCGCGGGGATCGAGCCGGAGACCACGAGCAGGATCCCGGTCCAGAACACCCCGCCGACGATGGTGCGGAGCCGGACCGTGGCACGTCGGGTGGAGAGCAGGGCCCCGACGAGGGCGCCGATCGCGACGGCGGAGTTGAACACGCCGTAGCCGCCCGCGCCGACGTCGTACACCTGGGACGCGAAGGCCGACAGCAGGACGGGCATCGTCAGCGCGAACACCGAGAAGAACGCCACGAGGATCACCGGCACGATGATGGTCGGCTTCCGGACGGCGTAGCGGAGCCCCTCGACGAGCTGGCCCTTGCCGCGCGGCGCCGGGGGAGTGCGGTGCAGCTCGGAGACCTTCAGGAAGCCGAGCGTCACGACGACGGCGACGCACGCGATCGCGTTCACCCCGAACGACCAGCCCGCGCCGACGGCGACGAGCAGTGCGCCGGACAGCGCCGGGCCGATCATGCCGCCGAGCTGAAAGACCGACGAGTTGACGCTGATCGCGTTGCGCAGGTGCTCGTGGCCGACGATCTCGGTGACGAACACCTGGCGCGCCGGGTTGTCGATCACGGTCACCATGCCGACGACGAACGCGATCGCCCAGATGTGCCACGCCTGCACCACCCCGGCCAGGGTGAGGACCGCGAGCAGCGCCGACAGCACCGCGAAGGAGCCCTGCGTGATCATCATCAGCGCGCGCTTCGAGAAGCGGTCGACGATCACCCCGCCGAAGAGCCCGAACAGCAGCATCGGCGCGAACTGGCACGCCACCGTGATGCCGACCTGCGCGACCGACCCGGTCAGCTGCAGGACGAGCCAGTCCTGGGCGATGCGCTGCATCCACCCGGCGGTCATGGCGACGAGGTTCGTGGCGGTGAAGAGCCGGAAGTTCGGCACCGACAGGGCGATGAGGGTGTGTCGCCACGGGGGACGGGTGGCCTGGATCGGGAGCGGTTCGGTGGGCGGGGGGAGGGTCGTCGGTGACGCGCTCACGGTGGGGGATCTCCGGACGTCGGCTGCGGAAGTGGTACCCCATCGAAACTACGTGACCGCGGGTCATTCGATACCCCTATGGTGGCTATCAGTCCATTGCGAAGTCGAATGAGGTGCCGCCGGTGCTCGACCCCGTTCTGCTGCAGACCTTCCTGGCCGTCGCCGAGACCGGCAGCTTCACGCAGGCCGGCGCGCGCCTCGGCATCAGCCAGCCGACGGTGTCCCAGCACGTGCGGCGCCTCGAGACCGCGGTGTCGCGCACCCTCGTCGCGCGGGACACCCGGGGCGTCGCGCTGACGGACAACGGCGACGCGATGGCCGGCTTCGCGCGGACGATCCTCGCGGCACACGCCACCGCCGACGCGTACTTCTCCGGCGCCGCCACCCGTGGCCGGCTGCGGTTCGGCGCGGCAGACGACCTGGCGATCACGCAGTTGCCGCGGATCCTCCGGGACTTCCGCCGGCTGCACCCGCAGGTGAACCTCGAGCTGACGGTGAACCAGTCGTCGCCGCTCCTGCGCCGGGTGCACGCCGGGCAGCTCGACCTCGTGTTCATCAAGCAGACCGCGGGGGAGTCCGCCGAGGGCACCCGGGTCGCGACCGACCAGATGGTGTGGATGGCGCAGGACGGCATCTCGCTCGAGCCCGGCGAGCCCGTGCCGCTCATCGCGTACCAGGCGCCGAGCATCAGCCGGCAGATGGCGATCGACGCGCTCGAGGCCGCCGGCCGCACCTGGCGGATCACCTGCAACACCCGCGACGTGAACGGGGTGCTCGCGGCCGTCCGGGCCGGCATCGGCGTCGCCGTGTTCCCGCACTCGCTCATCCCGGCCGACCTGGTGAAGGTGTCGCAGCGGCTCGCGCTGCCCGACCTGCCGGCCGTCGACTACGTCCTCATCGCCAACCCGACGGTGCAGCGGGAACCGATCGACGCCCTGACGAACGCCATCCTGTCGCGCGGGGTCGTCCGCGCGGTCTGAGCGCGCGGGGTCCGTCCGTCGAGGGAGCAGGAATCGTCGGGCGGCCCGCTCGGACCCGACGATTCCTGCTCCCTCGGCGGGTGACGGGGTGGGTGACGGGGCGGGGGCGCGCGGGGCGGGCGGGGCGCGGGCGCGCTACGGCGCCAGCGTCGGCGTCGTGCCCGTCCCGGTGAGGTCCGGCAGCGTCACGCCCGCCATCGGCAGCAGCGCCGCGGCGACCGCCCACAGCAGCCCGAGCGTGCCGACCCCGCCGATCACCGCGCCGAGCAGCGCGATCGGCCGCTGCCACGTGGTCGCCGGGTTCCGCAGGGTCGCGATCGAGAGCACGAGGGCGATCGCACCGAGTGCGACGCCGACACCGTGCACGGTCGCGGGAGCGGTGAACCACCACGCCGCGAGTCCGAGCGTCGCGAGTCCGGCGACGGCACCGAGGACCGCCCCCGGCGTCGCACCGACAGCAGGTCGACGCGTCACGCCCGGTGCGTCCGCCGGGTCGGCGTGGCTGCCGTCCGCGTCGTCGGACTGGAGGCGCGGCTCGCCTCGCCCGGACCGGCTCACCCGGGCGGCCGGTGCGGTCGCGGTCGACGTGGCCGGCCCCGCCGCGGAGGCTCCGGACGCGGCGGTGGTGGCGGTGGTGGCGCTGGTCGTGATCGGCATCGTCGCCGGGAGCACGGTCGGCGCCTCCGCCGGCGCGGCCGCGGAGGACGAGCCCGGCGGCGCGATGACGGCGTCGAACGAACGGGTCTGGGCCGGTGCCGGAGCACTCGCCGCCTGACGCTGGTGCGCGAAGCGGGCGGGCGTGCGGTAGCCGATGGGGCCGACCGGCTCGGGCTCGGTGCCCTCGACGACGACGTGCTCGAGTCCGGGGACCGAGAAGCGGGGCTGCCCGACGACGGGGACCGCAGGGGTGGTGGGGACCGGCGGAGCGGCGTCGATCGGCGAGACCGGAGCCGGGGCGGCGAGGGCGCGGTCGAACGGCAGGGTGTGCACGGCCGGCGAGGTCGGGGCCGGCGGCAGGAGGTCCTCCTGCGGCGGGTAGTCCGGCACGACGATGCCGTCCGCGACGAGGCCCTCGGCAGCGAACTCGTCCGGGACGACCGACGGGGCGGACTGCGGTGCGGGGAACACGGTGGCGGAGCCGACCGTCTCCGGAGCGGGGGCTGACCCGACGGGGGTGGGGCGTGCCTCCAGGCCGGGGTCCGACACACGGTCGGCGGCGGGTGCGACGGAACCGTCCTCGGGGGGAGCCGTGACCCAGGCGGGGACCGCGCGGCGCGGTCGTTCCTCGTCAGGCAGGCGATGCGATGCCACTGGCGGCACTCCCTCCGTAGGCTGATCCACCGTCAGTTCTAACGGCAACCGGTGCGCGGGGCGCAGCCCCAGTTCCGGGGTCGCCGGTACGGTCGGAGCATGACCGGAATCGAACACCGTCCGCTCGGGCCGTCTGGGCTCGTCGTCTCCACCGTCGGCATCGGCTGCAACAACTTCGGCCGACCCGGCACGCTGACCGAGTCGCAGGAGGGCACGGACGCCGTGGTCAACGCCGCGCTCGACGCCGGCGTCACCCTCTTCGACACCGCCGACGTCTACGGCGGACGGCCTGGCATGTCCGAGGAGATGCTCGGCAAGTCGATCTCCGGCCGGCGCGACGAAGTGGTCCTCGCCACGAAGTTCGGCCTGGACATGCAAGGTGTCAACGGGCCCGACTGGGGCGTCCGCGGCTCACGGCGGTACGTGCGGCTCGCCGTCGAGTCGTCGCTCAAGCGCCTCGGCACGGACTGGATCGACCTGTACCAGATGCACCGGCCGGACGACGTGACCTCCATCGAGGAGACCCTGTCCGTGCTCGACGACCTCGTCCGCGAGGGCAAGATCCGCTACATCGGGCACTCGAACTTCGCCGGGTGGCAGATCGCCGAGGCCGAGCTCACCGCCTCCATCGCCGGCACGACGGCGTTCGTGTCCGCGCAGAACGAGTACAGCCCGCTCGCCCGCAGCGTCGAGGACGAGGTCCTGCCGGCGGTGCGTGCCTACGCCCTCGGGTTCCTGCCGTACTTCCCGCTCTACAACGGGCTGCTCACCGGCAAGTACACGCAGTCCGGCGGGGGACCGGCCGACGGACGCCTGACGAAGGCGAAGCCGCAGCTGCTGGCGGACGCGCCGTGGGCGATCGTCGAGGAGTTCCAGCGGTTCTGCGACGACCGCGGCGTCACGATGCTGCAGGCGACCTTCGCGTGGTTGCTGGCGCAGCCGGGGCTGTCGAGCGTCATCGCGGGTGCGACGAAGCCCGAGCAGATCGTGCAGAACGTCGAGGCCGGTACGGCGTGGACGCCCTCCGAGGACGACCTCGCCGAGATGACGGTGATCTTCGACGGGGCGTGAGCCGCGGGGCGCGCGGGGCGCGCTCCCCTGGTGTCAGCGTGGCCCCGAGTCTCGGGGTGACCGACAGTTCTCGCGCGTTCGGCTGCGAGAACTGTCGCTGAGCCCGAGTCTCGGGGTCCGGTACCGGTCAGGCGCGGGTGCGCTCCGCCCGGCCGAGCGCCGCACGCAGCTCGTCGGCCGTCAGGCGCGGGCCGTACCCGGGGGTGTCCCGCTGGATGCGCCAGCCCTCGGCGAGCGGCCCGGCGTCGACCACGTCGAAGCCGAACTCGTCGATCAGGTCGGTGACGACGCGCTTCGCGTCGGCGTCGTCGCCGGCGACCACGAGGGCGCGGCGGTCCGGGGTGCCGGCCGGGTTGGCGTGACCGGTCAGGTCCGCGGCGCCGATGTGGTTGAACGCCTTCACGACCCGGGCACCGACCAGGCGGTCCTGCAGCAGCTCGGCCGTGGTGGTGGTCTCGTCGTCGAGGGCGGGGATGTGGCCGTCGCGCTCGAAGTAGTAGTTGTTCGTGTCGATCACGACCTTGCCGACGAGGGGTTCGACCGGGATGGTCTCGATCGCTGCGAGCGGGGTCGTCACGACGACGATCTCCCCGGCGGCCGCCGCTTCGTCGCGGGTCGCCGCACGAGCGGGAGCGTCGACACCGCCGGTGCCGAGGGTGTTGAGCTCGTCGACGAGCTCGGTGAGGGTCTCCGGCCCGCGTGAGTTGGCGATCACCACCAGGTGGCCGTGCTGTACCGCGAGCCGTGCGAGCTGGGATCCGATGTTGCCTGCGCCGATGATGCCGATGGTCGTCATGGTGTGCTGCAACGCGATGGTGCAGAACGCATTCCCGAGCGGCGCACGACCGCCGGGCGGAGCATGATGGCGGCATGGACCACGAGTTCCGCGACGAGACCGACCAGGACCGCTACGCCATGTACGTCGGCGGCGAACTCGTCAGCGTCCTCGACTACCGGGTGAACGGCGACGCCATCGCGTTCCCGCACACCTACACGGTCCCGAAGCACCGCGGGCACGGCTACGCCGCCGAGCTCGTCGACTTCGCCGTCGCCGACGTCGAGGCCACCTCCACCAAGCGCGTCGTGCCGATGTGCTGGTTCGTCGGCAAGTGGTTCGACGAACACCCCGAGAAGTCCGACCTGCTCGTCCGCGGCGCCGCGGACTGAGCCCCACCCGGAAGGCGACGACGATGCCGTCGATCACTCCGTTCCTCTGGTACGACGACCAGGCCGAGCACGCCGCGGAGCACTACGTCTCGCTGTTCCCCGACAGCCGGATCGACAGTGTGGCGAAGACCCCGGACGGGCAGACCCTCGTCGTCGAGTTCACGTTGCTCGGCCGTCCGTACCGGGCGATGAACGGCGGGCCGGGCCACGAGCACTCCGACGCCGTGTCGTTCCAGGTCGACGTCGACACCCAGGAGGAGCTGGACCGCATCTGGGACGCGCTCCTCGCCGACGGCGGCCGACCGAGCATGTGCGGCTGGCTGTTCGACCGCTGGGGTGTGGCATGGCAGGTCACCCCGTCGATGATGGGCGAGCTGATGACCGGGTCCGGTGACCCCGAGGCGAACGCCCGCGTCTTCCAGGCGATGATGCAGATGTCGAAGCTCGACATCCCCGCGCTCCGTGCCGCGGCGGCGGGTCGCTGACCGGAGCAGCACCGTACCCGCCGGTATGGTTGCGGGACCGATCCGCCGGCCGGTGCCGGTGCTGACAGGCTGGAGTCACCCGATGAGCGAACCGAAGCCCGATGTCCGCAACAGCGACATCGGGCGTGCTTACACGGAACTCGCGCGCATCACCCGTCGAGCGAGCATCCGGGCGCGTGGTTCCGAGTCGATCCTGAGCGTCGTCGACCAGTCCCTCGTCGACTTCGTCGTGCTGCACCGCGGCTGCATGGCGATCGACATCGCCCGGTACCTGCGGCTCAACCGGTCGACCATCTCGCGGCAGCTGTCCGGGCTGCTCGCCGCCGGGCTGATCCGGACGACCGACGGCGGCTCGGGCAACGCGAAGCCGCTCGAGGCCACCGACGCCGGCCGCGCCGCTCTGGAACGGTCCGTGCAACTGCACCGCGACGCCCTCGACGAACGACTCGCCAGCTGGTCCGACGACGACATCGCGCTGCTCGCCGGCCTGCTGGAACGACTCGGCGCGGCGGACGAAGCGGGCCTGCCGATGCCCCAGCGCACCGAGTGAGCACCGCGTTCGTCCTGCTGTCGGACACCCACCTGCCGAAGCGCGCGAAGGACCTGCCGCCCGGCCTGTGGTCGGACATCGACGCCGCCGACCTTGTCGTGCACGCCGGCGACTGGGTGGACCTCGACACCCTCGACGCCGTCGCGGGCCGTTCGCGCCGGTTCGAGGGCGTCCGCGGCAACAACGACGGCCCGGAGTTCGACGACCGCCTGCCGCTCGTTGCCCGCTTCACCGTCGAGGGCCTCCGCTTCGCGCTCGTCCACGAGACCGGGGCCGCCACCGGCCGCGAACGCCGGATGGACGCGGAGTACCCGGACACCGACGTCCTGGTCTTCGGCCACTCGCACATCCCGTGGGACACCGTCGCGCCCTCGGGCCTCCGGCTCCTCAACCCGGGCTCGCCGACCGACCGCCGCCGCCAGCCCGACCACACCTGGATGCGCGGAACCGTCGACGGCACCGACCTGTCCGTCGAGCTCGTCCGCCTGCCCCCGCGCTGACCCCGTCCCGCCAGGCTCGCGAAAGCGACAGTTCGCTGTGCGAGTTCCGCGCACGACTGTCGCCTTCGCGGGGTGGACGCCTCCGGTCCGGCGCAACGTGTCGGTTTCGCGACCGACTCGGCGCGCCCGGTGCGGTGCGCGCCCGTCCATCGGCCGGGAGGCGCGGTGCCAGCCCGCACCGCGCCTCCCGTCCGCCGGTGCGCACCGTCCGGGCGCGACTCGGGTCTCGGGGTCAGCGACAGTTCACGGGTCCACAGGCGCGAGAAGTGTCGCTCAGGCCGAAACTCGGCCCTCCTCCGCCGGTGCCGACACGGCCGTCGCGGCGGCGGTCGGCATGCGGAAGAACGCAAGCTCCCACTCGGCCGGACGGCGGAACGCGCGCGTCATCCGGCCGCGCTCCTCGGGGTCCGCCTCCGCCGCGAGCCGCTCGACCTCCGCCGTCGCAGCAGCCGACGCCTCGGCGAAGCCAGGGTCCCCGTACGCCCCGATCCAGTCCGCGAACGGGTGCGCCGGCGGCGCCGTGCCGAGCTGCGTGCCGACCCAGGCGTAGACCCGGAAGCACGGCAGCACCGCCGCCGCCAGGACCCCGGGCGACCCGGACGCCGCGGACGCCCGAAGGTGGGCGAGGTACCCCGCGCAGGTCGGGTGCACCGGGTCGTCGGCGTGCGACCCGGCCAGCCGGCGGTGGTGCAGGTCGCGGGCCTCGTCGGCGCACCCCTCGGCCGACGCCGCCCAGAACGCCGCCGCCGTGCCGGTCGACCACGAGGCGAGCATCGCCAGGTGCCGCTCGTACGCGCGGAGGTAGTGCACGTCCTGCGCGAGGTACATCGCGAAGACGGCGGGGTCGAGTGTGCCGTCGCGCAGCCCGACCAGGAACGGGCATTCGATCGTCGAGCGCAGCACCCCGGCGACGTCGTCCCACCACCGGTCCGTCCACGACGGTGCCGGCAGTGCGTCACGGATCGACGCACCGTGGTCGATCGGTCCGGTGCCCGTGCCGACCTCGAGGGCGTCGGCCCCCTCGAGCGCGCGGGTCAGCCACGCCTTCGCGCCGCCGATCGCGAGCTCCCAGTCGCCGTCGCGGGCCATCCGGGTCGCGGCCGCGCTCGACAGCGAGCAGCCGGTGCCGTGCGTGTTCGTCGTCGCGATCCGCGGCGCCGTGAAGGTCCGCACGACGCCGTCCGCCGACACGAGCACGTCGTCCGAGGTGGCCCCGTCGTCGTGTCCGCCCTTGGCGAGCACGAGGACGTCCCAGGTCCGAGCCACCAGGACCGCCGCGTCGACGACGGCCCGGCCCGCGCCGCCAGCGAGCCCTGCCAGCACCGAGAGCTCCGGACGGTTCGGCGTCACCAGGTCGGCGAGCCGGAACAGCTCCGCCATCGCCTCCGCGGCGTCCTCGTCGAGCAGCCGGTCGCCGCTCGTCGCCACCATCACCGGGTCGACCACCACCACGGGCGGCCGGTGCTCCCGCAGCCAGTCCGTCACCTCCCGCACGACCGGAGCGGTCCCGAGCATGCCGATCTTCACCGCGTCGATGGTGACGTCGTCCGACACCGCGTCGAGCTGCTCCCGCAGGAACCCCACGTCCGGCACGTGCACCGACCGCACCCCGTGCGTGTTCTGCGCCACCAGCGCCGTCACGACGCCCATCCCGTACCCGTCGTGCGCCGCGATCGACTTGAGGTCGGCCTGCAACCCGGCACCACCCGTCGGGTCGGTCCCGGCGATGCTGAGGACACGGGGGACCGGCGTCGCGCTCATGCGTCCGCCCGGTGGCCGGTGTCGACTGCCTGGAGGCGCGGATCACCCGGATCGGACCGCCCCGCCTCCGACAGGTGGTCGGCCCACGCGGCGACGTACGCGGCGGCCGCGGAACCGGGGTCGGCGGCGGCGCAGATGCCGGACACCACCGCGACGCCGGCGGCACCGGCGGCGCGGAGCGGCAGGACGTCGTCGAGGGTCACGCCGCCGATCGCGACGCACGGCAGGTCGGTCGCGCGGGCCAACCGGGCGAAGCCGTCGTGCCCGAGTGCCGGCGGGTGGTCGGGCTTCGTCGAGGTGGGGTGCACGACCCCGACGCCGAGCAGGTCGACGGTGCCGCGGGGCAGCCGGGCGACGGCAGCGAGGTGCTCCGGCGTGTTCGCGGTCAGGCCGACGTGGGCGTCCGGCCCGAGGAGTGCCCGCGCGGCCTCGGCGGGCACGTCCGACTGCCCGAGGTGCACCCCGGCGACCCGGTGTCCGGCGTGCCGCGCGGCGAGGGCGACGTCGAGCCGGTCGTCGACCACGACGAGGGCCCGGTCGCCGACGGCGTCGGCCACCGCCGAGGTCAGCGCGAGCAGGTCCCGCGCCGAGGCCTCCTTGTCGCGCACCTGCACGATCCGGACCCCCGCGTGCACCGCGGCCCGCACCACCCCGAGCACGCCGATGCCGTGCCGGTCCGACAGCGCACCGTCGGTGACGAGGTAGACGCCGACGCCGGTCATGCCGCACGCTCCTCGGTGATGCGTGCCTCGCGGACGACGTCCTCCGGGGTCAGCGACGCGAGCCGGTCGAGGAACAGCGGCTGGAACGTGCCCGGCCCGCCGGCGTCACGCGCGGCGAGCTCCGCGGCGATCGTGTGCACGGCGGTCCCGGCGACCGCGGCCGCGACCGGGTCCTCCGCGGCCACCGAGGTGAAGGCGGCGATCACCGCGCCGAGTGCGCAGCCGCCGCCGGTGATCCGGGTGAGGAGCTCCGTGCCGTTCGCGACCCGGACCGGCACGCCGGGGCCGCCCACGGCGGTGGACCCGACCACGAGGTCGACGGCACCCGACACGGCGACCGCGGCCACGCGCCTCCCGTCCGGGTCGGAACCGGACACGCCGGCCACCGCAGCCTCACGCGCGTCGTCGGTGCCCACGGTGCTGTCGACGCCACGACCACCGGCGGACGCACCGAGCACGGCGAGCACCTCGGAGGCGTTGCCGCGCAGCACCGTCGGCCGGAGGGCCAGCAGGTCCCGGGCCAGCGTGGTCCGGACCGGCAGCGATCCGACCGCCACCGGGTCGAGGACCCACGGGGTCCCCGCGTCGACCGCTGCCTCGGCGGCCTCGATCGACGCCGCACGAGGCTCGGCGTGCGGTGTGCCGGTGTTCACCAGCAGGGCGTCGGCGACCCGGGCGAACGGCCCCGCCTCGGTGACGACGTCGACCATCGCGGCCGAGGCGCCGAGCGCGAGCAGCACGTTCGCGGTGACGTTCTGCACCACCGTGTTCGTGATGCAGTGCACCAGGGGGCCCCGGGACCGCACGGCCTCGAGCAGTTCGGCGGTTCGGTGGGCCCAGGCAGGGGAGGGCGCTGCGGTTTCCATGGACGATCCCTTCGCGAGTACGAGCTCGAGCAGGTTCGACGGGTGTGATCTCAGCCGCTGGTCGCGGCACCCCGTGTCTCGAGCGACACCGTACACGACGTCCGGTGACCAATCCGAGGCCGCCGCCGGTCCCGTGTGGAAAGCTTGCGGTGTGCCAGACACCACGCCTCCCGGGCCGCCTCCCGGTCCCCGCGACCCCGGCGACGCCTGGGCGGTCGGACCCGACGGCACCAAGGCATGGGGGCTCTTCGGCGCCGCCGGGTTGCTCGTCGACGACGGCGCCGGCAACGTGCTCCTGCAGCACCGCGTGGAGTGGAGCCACCACGGCGGCACGTGGGGGATCCCCGGCGGCGCTCGGCACCAGGGCGAGGACGCCGTGACCGGAGCGCTCCGCGAGTCCGCCGAGGAAGCGGGGGTGCCCGAGGACGGTGTCGACCTGCGCCACACGGCCGTGCTCGACCTCGGCTTCTGGACGTACACGACGGTGGTGGGGCGGTCCTCCCGGCCGTTCGAACCGGTGATCGCCGACCGCGAGAGCCTCGAACTCGCCTGGGTCCCCGTCGCCGACGTCGACGACCTGCCGCTGCACCCCGGGTTCGGGGCGTCCTGGCCGGCCCTGCGTGCCCGGATCACGACGACGCCGCACGTCGTCGTCGACGCCGCGAACGTCGTCGGCAGCGTGCCCGACGGCTGGTGGAAGGACCGCGCGGGGGCGGCGACGCGACTGCTCGACCGGGTGACGGCGCTCGCCGCGGTGGGTGTGGCGGCGGCCGAGTTGGAGCTGCCGTTCGACCGGTGGTGGCCGCGGTGGACCGTGGTGCTCGAGGGCGAGGCGCGCGCGGCTGTTGGTTCGTCTGGTGGTCACGCTGCTGGTTCGTCCCCGTCTGCTCC
>NZ_MJGN01000024.1:12372-47064 GCF_001865065.1 Curtobacterium sp. MCBA15_008
CTGCTCCCTCGACGGGCCGACCGGGACCGGGCCGCTCGACGTCGTGCGGGCGCCGGGCTCGGGTGACGACGCGATCGTCGATGCCGCACGGGCAGCGGTCGACGCCGGCCACGCACCCGTCGTCGTCGTGACGGCCGACCGCGAGCTGCGGGGACGGGTCGAGGCGCTCGGCGCTACCGTGCGCGGCCCGGGCTGGCTGCGCGACCAGCTCTAGGCGCGATCGCCCTCGCACGGTGCGAGGGAGCGCGCCGCGGCCCGCGCTACGCCGGCACGTACCGCCGCGACGACACCGCGATCGCGACCCACGACAGCACCCCGAGGCCGACGACCACCCACAGCACGATCGGCACCGCGACGACGTTCGCGATCGCCGCGATGACGGCCGGCGCCAGGAACCCGGCGTAGGCGGCCGCGTAGAACACCCCGGTCAGTCCGGCCAGGTCGCGGGGTCCGGCGATCCGCTGCACCTCGAGCAGCGACGACACCAGGGCGATCCCGATGCCGAGGCCGATCACCACGTTCGCGACCAGGCCGATCGCCACGGACTGCAGCTGGATTGCGACGACGACCACGGCGATGCCGGTGGTCATGAGTGCCACCGCGGTCAGGATGCCGCGCGCCGACAGCAGGGAGTGCAGGCGCGCGGCGAGCGGCTGTACGGCGCTCGACACCCCGAGGGCGACGACGGTCGTGGCGGTCGCGAACACGAGCCCCCACGTCCCGGTGGCACCGGCGAGCTTCGTCGGCAGGTACCCGTAGCCGATCGCCGCCGAGCCGAAGATCCACGGCGCCGCGACGAGCACCACGCGGGTGAACCGCCGGTGCCCGGCACTCGGTACGGCGAGCTGGCGCCACCACGGCCCCGGCAGCCCGCCCGTGCGGTTCGTCTCCGGCGTCCGCCACACGACGACGGCGAAGGGGACCGCGACGCAGATGTGAACGAGGAACGGCAGCACCTCGGGGATCGGACCCCACTGCGCGATGAGCCCGGCGACGAGGGCACCCGATGCCGACCCGAGGGTGAACGCGAGCGAGGCCCGGCGTGCACCGGACCCGGCGTCGGCCGACGGGTCGAACCGCCCCTGCGAGAGCTCCTTCACCCAGCTGTTGCCGACCGCCATCGCGATGCCGACCGTGATCCCGGAGAACAACCGCCCGGCCATCAGGAACCCGGCGCCGAACGGACCGAACGCCAGCAGCCCGCTGCCGACGACCGCCGACGCGATGCCCACGAGCATCAGCGGCCGGCGTCCGTGCCGGTCGGACAGCGACCCGGCGACGAGGAGCGCCGGCGCGAGGCCGAGCACGTAGACGCCGAGGAAGACGGTGACGAGGAACGACGAGTAGTGCGCCCGCTCCTCGTACATCAGCAGCAGTGGCGAGAACTGGTTGCCGCCCCACGAGCACACGAACACGGCACCCCAGACCGCCACCCACGGCAGGACGCGGACGTTCGGGACGGCGATCGAGTCGGTCCCCGCGCTCACAGGGCACCCCGGTGCGATGCGACGTGGGTACTGAGCACCTCGGCGTAGCGGGCGGCGTCGCCCGCCTCGAGTGCGGCGGCGAGGGCTCGGTGGTCCTCGAGCGACGCCTGGAGCTGTGACGGCTGCAGCCGCATGAGGTGGTGCCGCAGCCGCTGCTGCCGGTCCCGCAGGGTGCGCGCGAACAGCACGGCGATCGCGTTCCGCGACGCCGCGATGACGGCTCCGTGGAACTCCGCGTCCACCTCGACGAACCGGTCGACGTCACCGGTCGCGACCGCCTGTTCCTGCTCCACGAGCATGGCCTGGAGGCTCGGGGTGACGTCCGCCACGCGGCCGTCGGTCACGACGCGGGTCGCCGCCGTCGACTCGATCGCCTCCCGCATCTCGAGCACGTCCGCCGCCTCGTTCGGGGACATCGGCCGGACCACGGCGCCCTTCCGGGACTCGAGGGTGAGCAGGTCCTCGGCCGCGAGACGCAGGAACGCCTCGTGCACGGGTGTCCTGGAAACGCCGATCTCCTGACTGAGGGCGTTCTCGCTGATGGCGGTGCCGCCGGGCAGGTCGCCGCGGATGATCGCGCGCTTGACGTGCTCGTAGGCCCGCTCGGACGCGGCCTGACTGGTGACGGGTGTGCTCACGATCACCGATCCTAGCTCTTGCATGCAACGGTGCATGCTGATGGTCTTCGAAGTGTTGCTGAGTGCAACCGGGACGCCGGGCGCCGTGCGCGGATACGCTGGGCCACCACGTCAACGGAGACGTGGACGACAGGAGGACCCGATGGAGCGGATCACCAGGGCCGACGATCGCGTGCACCGCCCGGCAGGGCCGTGGACACCGACCGTGCACCGGCTGCTCGCCCACCTGCACGAACAGGGGTTCGTCGCGGCCCCCGAGCCGATCGAGCACGGCGACACCCTCGAGACCGTGTCGTTCGTGCCCGGCACCGCGGGGGAGTACCCGTGGACCGCCGACGTCGCCAGCGAGGCCGCCCTCGTCACGAGTGCACGGCTGCTCCGGCACTACCACGACGCCGCGGCGACCTTCCCGCGGGACCCGTCGCGCGACGTCTGGTCACAGGCGGACCGGCTGCCCGTCGAGACGATCGTGCACGGCGACTTCGCACCGTACAACTGCGTGTACGACGGCATCGCCGCCGTCGGCCTCATCGACTTCGACACCGCCCACCCCGGGCCGCGGGTGTGGGACGTCGCGAGTGCCGTGTACCGGTTCGCCCCGTTCACGACCGGCGTCGTCGAGGGTTCCACGGCACCGTCCCTCGACGAACGGCTCGATCGTGCGGCGGAGTTCTGCCGCGCCTACGAGCTCGACGCCCGGTCGCGCGCGGTGCTCGCCGAGACGATCACGGGCTCGCTCGTCGCGCTCGTGACCACCATCGAGACCGAGGCCTCGGCGGGCAACCCCAAGTTCGTCAGCGACCTCGCGCACGGACACGCCGACCTGTACCGGGCCGACGTCGAGTACATCGAGGAGCACGCCGCCGAGATCACCGCGGCCGTCGCCTGACGGTGGTGCCGGGCATGCTGGTGCCATGACGACACCGGCGCAGCTCCGCACGATGCGCCTCGCCGCGCAGGGGATCGCCGTGCCCGGGCTCGGGCCGACCGCCGCCGTCGAGCGGATGACCGCGGTGCAGGGGCAGGACCTCGGCCAGGTGCTCTGGGCGATCGGGGTCCGCGCTCCCGGTGCGACGCGCGACGACGTCCGCGCCGCGTTCGACCGGGCCGAACTCGTCCGGTCGTGGCCGATGCGCGGGACCCTGCACGCGATGCGGCCCGACGACCTCCGGCTCCTGCTGTCCCTGACCGCCGAGCGCACCCTGCGGAGCATCGCCCGACGCGCGACCGAGCTCGGCATCGACGACGCGCTGCTCGGACGAGCCCGCGACACCACGGTCACCGCGCTGTCCGGCGGTCGGTCCCTCGTCCGCGACGAACTCTTCGACGTGTTCCGTGCCGACGGCATCGACCCCGCGGCCGGACGCGGGTACCACCTGCTGCTCCAGCTCTCGCAGGAGGGCCTGGTGGCGTGGGGTCCCACCGCCCGCGTCGGGCAGGGACTCGTCCTGCTCGACGAGTGGGCACCGCCCGCGTCGCCGGTGCCCGACCGTGACGAAGCCCTCCGCCGCGTGCTCGTCGGGTACCTGCGCGGTCGTGGTCCGGCGACCGTCGCCGACGCGGCCTCGTGGACGAAGCTGCCGCTCGGCGAACTCCGGCGTGCCCGGGCCGCTGCCGGCGACGTCGTCGAGGACCTCGGCGACGGACTCCTCGCCCTCGCCGACCGTCCGTCGACCGGTGGTGTCCCGACGGGGCACCTGCTGCCGGGGTTCGACGAGTACCTGCTCGGGTACGCCGACCGGTCGGCGCAGCTCGACCCCCGGTACGCCGATCGCGTGGTGCCCGGCGGCAACGGGATGTTCCTGCCGATGGCCGTGGTCCGGGGGCGGGTCGTCGGCACCTGGACCCGCACGGAGCGCTCCCGTGACGTCCGGGTCACGGTGACGCCGTTCGAACCGCTCGACGCCGCGTCGGTCCGCGCACTCGAGGCAGCAGCCGGCCGCTACGGCGCGTTCCTGGCGACCCCCGTCGCCTTCGACCTGACCTGAGCGGTCCGGCGGCCGACCGCCGGGGCCGCGCCGCGCCTCCAGGCCGCCGCCGCTGCCATCGTGCCGGGTCGCACCCCCGTACGGACGTCGCACCCCCGCACACCGGGGCGCGACGTCCGCACCGGGGTGCGATCAAGCGAGGGCCCGCCGACGGGCCGCCGCCGCAGGCCGCGCACGCACGCCGCCGCCGTCGATCCGGGTCGCACCCCCGCGCGGACGTTGCACCCACGCACACCGGGGCGCGACGTCCGTACCGGGGTGCGATCGATCGCGCACCCGGGGCGCGTCGTATCGCGCACCCGCCGCCCGCAGGCAGCACCCAGCCGCCACGCGGCGGACTCCGACGCTCCCTCGGGTAATGTCGCAGGGCCATGACCGACAGCCCGGCCGACGCCACCCCGTACGAAGTCCTCGGCGTCCGCGCGACCGCCGACGACGACGAGCTCCGCCGCGCGTACCGCCGGGCCGCCCGCGAGTCCCACCCGGACCTCGGCGGCGACGCCCGCCGCTTCCGCCAGGTGCAGATCGCGTGGGAGCGCATCGGCACGCCCGCCGCGCGCCGCGCCTACGACGCCGGCTCCCGCGGCTCGTCCGGGCAGGGCGCGTCCGGTCCGTCGGGCACCTCGGCCTGGAGGCCCGACTCCGGTCGCGACGCCTACGCACCTCCGGCGGCCCGTCGCGATTCACGGCCCCGGGCCCGGTCCCACGGACATCCCGGCGGTCGCTCGCGCGAGGTCTTCCTGCAGGCCGAGCGCGAGTGGGTCGGCCTGGGCGACCCCATCGAGGACCCGTACGACCCGACGCTCATCCGCTCGGCGCCCCGACACATCCGGCGGCTCCTCGCCGAGGCCCTCGCCGAGGAGTCGACCGCGTCGATCATCTCCGAGATGGGCATCGGCGTGACGGTCTGGCACGACCTCGACGCCGGCGCCGAGGGCAAGCTCGACCACGCGGTCCTCACGCCGAGCGGGCTCTGGGCCGTGGAGTCCATCGACTGGGGCGCCCCGGTCCGCGTCGAGCACGGGGAGATCGCGGGGGAGACCCTCGCGCCCGGGGAACGCCCCGTGAAGGAGCTCGTCCGCGCGGCCCGAGCGGTGCAGAAGCAGACCCGCGTGAAGTTCACCGGGCGGCTGCTGGTCGTGCCGGACTCCGCGGTCGACGAGGACGTGCAGGTCGTCGGATCGCCCCGCAAGCCCACCGCGCTCGTCGTGCGGCGGAGCGCGCTCGGTCAGGTGCTGAACGGGGTGTTCTCGCCGGAGGGGTCGGTCGACGTCTTCGAGCTCCGCGACCGCCTGCAGCAGACCGTCCGCTTCGTCTGATGCCCGACCGCGTCGTGGGTCAGTAGCCGCGGAGCTTCTCGAGGTCGCGGCGCTCCCGCTTGCTCGGACGTCCGGCGCCGCGCTCGCGCATCGGGACGAAGCCGGCCTCTTCCTTGGGGAGCCGCGGCGGCGTCTTGTCCTCGAAGTGCTTCGCGGCCTCGAGCGCGCTCGTCCGCTTGAGGATGATCCCGGTCACGACCACGATCCGGTCGAACCCGTTCTGCCGGACCCGGACCTCGTCCCCGGGGCCGATCGGCTGCGCTGGCTTGGCGCGCTCCCCGTTCACCCGGACGTGACCGGCCTTGCACGCGGCGGTCGCGGCGGAGCGGGTCTTCGTGATCCGCACCGCCCAGATCCAGCTGTCCACGCGTGCCTTGGCCATCCCCTCACTCTAGGCGCGCGTCCTACGCTGGCGGTGTGACGGAGACCGGGCAGGACGCGATCGCGCGGGCGTACGCCCTCGGGGTGCTGCGCGAGGCGGCGATCGGGGACCGGCTCGTCGTCCGGGCGCACCACGGCGGGGGAGCGCGGGACGCCCTCGGGGTCCTCGTCGATCGCGCCACCGACACCGTGGTGATCGACACCCGCCGGGGGCCGGTCGAGGTCGCGCTGGCCGACGTCGTCGCCGCGAAGCCGGTCCCGCCGCCACCCGCGCCGCGCTCCCGCCGCGCCTGAACCCCGGCGGGCGCTGAACCCGCGCGGCCCCTGAACCCACGCGGCCCCGGCGAGCCGCGCCCGACCGCGGGCCGCCCCCGACGTAGCCTCGTGCCATGGCCGTCCCCGCTCCGCTCGGCACCGAGGACCGCACCGCCCGCCTGACCCTCCGCCGCCCCGACGCCTGGCGTCGCGAGGACTCGGCCCAGGCGGACCTGCGCGTCACCGGCGACGACGTCGTGCTCACCGTCCGCTCCCGTCCCAGCGACCGGACGATCGCCGAGGAGCACACCAGCCTGCTCGAGCGGCTGCCCGGGTCGGTCGACGGACTCCGGCTCATCGGCAGCGACCCGTGGACCACCACCGGGGCCCCGGCGCGCCTGGTCGAGTACGTCCGCCCCGACGAGGACGACGACATCGCGGGTGCGCACCTGCTCTTCGTCACCGGCCGGCACCGCGTGGACCTCACCATCGAGCGGCCCCTCGCGCGCATGCTCGCCACCGACGACCTCGTGTTCGCGCTGCTCGACACCGTCCGCGCCACCGAACCGACGCCGTCCCGGGTGCAGCGTGACCTCGAGGCGCTGCCCGACCCGGCACCCGCACCGGAGGTCGACGGCGTGCACGTCAGCCCCCAGGCGCTCGGCACCCTCCGCAGCCTCGCCGGGCGCCGCTGGAACCCGACCCTGCTCCGGACGCCCGCCGGCCGCGAGCTCATAGACGTCGGCCTGGTCGGCCGCCTCGGCACGCTGCCCGAGTCCACCCAGACCCTGCTCGAACCCTGGGCGGGCGACGCCCAGCCGGTCACCTTGGAACAGCGGCTGCCCGACGGGCGCACCACGCGCCTCCAGGCCTGGTCGGAGACCGTCGTCGACGGGACGGACGAGGCGGACGCGGTGATCACCGGGCTGTCGGCCGAGCGCGTGGTCGCGGTGCTGGCCGGGAGGCTCGGCATCGGTCCGGCATGGACCTTCCCGTTCCGCACGGGGTCGCTCCGGGCAGACCTGCTCGGCCGGAGGACCGGCGGAGCGGAGAGCGCTCCGGACCTGCCCGCGGCGATCGCGGAGGCCGATCCGCGGCTCGCGCGCTTCTGGGCGGCGCCGTGGACGGTGTCGTCGCTCCGGCGGCCCGGCAAGCCGAACCCGATCCTGGTCGTGCGTGCCGAGGGGCAGGGGTTCGCTCGCGTCGGACGCACGGAGGCCGGGGAGACCGCCTTCTCGACGGACTCCCCGGCCAACGTGTACCGGTCCCTGGTGCGTGCGCTGCTGGGTTGAAGACCCTTACGCGGCGGGGCCGGCGGTGAGGGTCACCGTCACGGTCTTCGCGGCGCCGGTGCTGTCGGTGTAACCGACCGTCACCTTGTCACCCACCGAGTGCGACTGGATCGCCGAGGTCAGGGCGTCCGAGCTCGCCACCGCGGTGCCGTCGATGCTCGTGATGGTGTCGCCCGCGACGAGGCCGGCACTCGCGGCGCCCGAGCCCTCGACCGTGCCGGCCACGGCGACGCCGCCCGTCGACGCCGTGCCGCTGACCTGGACCCCGAGGAACGCCGGCAGCCCGATGGTGATCGTCGACGAGGACTCGCCCGCGAGGATCTTCTCCGCGATGCTCTTAGCCGTCGTGATCGGGATCGCGTAGCCGGTGACGTCCGCCGTCCCCGAGGACGCCGCGGTCGCCATGCCGACGACCTCGCCCTCGCTGTCGAGGACCGGACCACCCGAGTCGCCGGAGACGATGTCCGCCGCGATCTCGATGAGCCCGGTCAGCGACTCCGTGCCGGTGCCGGTCTCGCTCTGCACCTGGATGTCCTGGTCGGTGGCGGTGACCGAGCCCTCGGCGGCGACGAGGTTGCCGGTGCCCTCGGCGTTGCCGACGTCGGTCACGGTGTCGCCGGTGCTCGGCTCGCCGTCGTCGTCGAGCGTCACGGTGGAGAGCCCGGACGCGCCCTCGAGCTTCAGCACGGCGACGTCGTTCGTGGCGTCCGACCCGACGACGTCGGCCTTGTACTCCTTGCCGGTGGTCTCGTCGGTGACGGTGATGCTCGTCGCGCCCTGGATCACGTGGTTGTTCGTCAGGATCGTGCCGTCCGAGGTCAGGACCATGCCGGTGCCCGCGGCCTGCGACGACGCGTCGTAGTTCAGGACGGTGTTGATCGTGACGACGCCCTTCTTCTGCGCGGCGGTCGCGGCGGTCGCCGGCGACTCGGTGCTCGTGCCGCTGCCGCTGTCCGTGCCGCTGCTGCCGCTCCCGCTCCCGCTGCCGTCGCCCGGGACCGTGAAGCCGTTCGTGCCCGAGCCGGTGTCCGGCAGGGTGGTGGTGCCCTGCGACTGGCTCGACGTCGTGGTGGTGTGCTGCGAGGAGAGGCCGAGCGCGGTCCCGCCGGCGGCACCGACGATCGCGAGGGCCGCGATACCGGAACCGATCACCAGCCCGAGGCGACGCGGACGCTTCCGGCCGTGGTCCGCCGTCGCCGCGCTGGCCGCCCAGCCGTACTGCGGGGTGTGCAGGCTGGCGGTGCCGGCGAACTCCGGGCTGCCGATGCGGAACGGACCACGGCCGTCGGGGGCGTATGCGTAGGGGCCGGAGCCGTCCGGCGCGTAGAGGTAGGGGCCGCTGCCGTCGAACGCGTACGCGGAGCGCAGCGTCGACGGGTCGACGTGGCCGGTGCCGTGCTCGGCGGGGGATCCGGCTCCGGCGGCGGGGTTCGGGGTCTCGTTCATCGGTGCTCTCCGGTCGTCCTCGACGACCCGGTCGGGCGTCGATGAGTACGAGTACAAGCCCGTTCCCCATGACGGACCTATGAACGAACCCTGCGCCCGCTCCGGGCTTGCTCGGGGGTCGCCGAACGAGGTGAACCGTTAGGGTTGCCTTACTTCCCATGCGTTCCCCGTCGCCCACGCCTCCCGCGCCCAGCTCCGTGTCCCGCCTCGTCGGGGCGACCGTGCTGGCGGTGGTCGTCCTCGCCGTGGCCGTCGCGCTCTCGGTGGCGTTCGGGTCGCGGCCGATCCCGCTCGGCACCGTGCTCGACACGGTCCTGCACCCGGGACGGAACGACGAGATCGGGCTCATCGTCCTCGGCAACCGGGTCCCGCGCACGATCGTCGGCCTGCTCGCGGGGTCGGCCCTCGGCGTCGCCGGCGCCGTCATGCAGGGTGTCACGCGGAACCCCCTCGCCGACCCCAGCATCCTCGGCATCAACTCCGGGGCGGCCCTCGCCGTCGTCGCCGGCATCGCGCTGTTCGGTGTGAGCGGGACCGCCGCCTACCTGCCCTTCGCGTTCCTGGGCGCCGCGCTGGCCGCCCTGCTCGTCTACGGCATCGCCGCCGTCGCACGCCGCGGGCTCTCACCGGTGGGGCTCGCCCTGTCCGGTGCCGTCGTCGCCGCCGCGCTGTCGTCGATCACCACCGCGGTGCTCGTCACCAGTCAGAGCCTGCTCGACCAGCTCCGGTTCTGGCAGGTCGGGGCCCTGGCGGGGAAGGACCTCGGGACCGCGGGGGTCATCACCGTGCCGGTCCTCGTCGGCCTCGTCATCGCGTTCGGCCTCGGCCGGTCGCTCAACACCCTGGCGCTCGGAGACGAACTCGCGGCCTCGCTCGGTCAGCGGGTCGTGCTGGTCCGCGCCGTCGGGGGAGTCGTCACCGTGCTGCTCGCCGGCTCGGCGGTCGCCGCCGCCGGGCCGATCGCGTTCATCGGGCTCGCCGTGCCGCACGCCGTCCGCCGGCTGAGCGGACCGGACCACCGCTGGACGATCCTGCTCTCCGCCGTCGTCGCGCCCGCGCTGCTGCTCGTCGCCGACGTCATCGGCCGGGTCGTTGCGTACCCCGGGGAGCTGCAGGTCGGGATCGTCACGGCACTGATCGGGGCGCCGGTCTTCATCTGGCTCGTGCGGTCGCGGGCGGTGACGGGTCTGTGACCGCCGTGCACCACGCCCACCACACCGCGTGGCGACGGGAACTCGTCGTGCTCGTCGTCGTCGTGGTGGTCCTCGTCGCGCTCGTGCTCGTCGGCCTGGGCGTCGGTGAGATCCCGCTGTCGCCCGTGCAGGTCGCCGGGGCGCTCGTCGGGCAGGGCGACACCATCTCGGACTTCGTGATCGGACAGCTCCGCGGGCCGCGGGTGGCGGGCGCGATCCTGGTCGGGGCGTCCCTCGGCGTCGCCGGGGGCATCGTGCAGAGCGTCGTGCGGAACCCGATCGCCAGCCCCGACGTCATCGGCATCACCTCCGGCGCGAGTGCCGCGGGGATCACCGCGATCGTGTTGTTCGGCGCGAGCGGCGGGACGCTGTTCTCCGTCGTGCTCGTCGGCGCCGTCGTCGTGTCGCTCCTCGTCGCCGGGCTCGCCTGGCGTCGGGGGATCACCGGCAACCGGGTCGTGCTCGTCGGCATCGGTGTCGCCGCGATCTGCCTCAGCGTCACGGGGTGGATGCTCACGAGCGGCACCGTCACGCAGGCCGGCACCGCACTCCTCTGGTTGTCCGGCAGCCTGAACGCGGTCGACCGGAACCTCGTCGGGGTGCTCGCGATCGCCTTCGTCGTGCTCATGGCCCTCGCGCTCGTGCAGTCGTCCCGCCTGACGGTCCTGACGCTCGGCGACGAGGTGGCTTCGGCGCTCGGGCTCCGGCCGAACCGGGCGAAGGTGCTGCTGCTCCTCACGGCGGTGTGCCTCACCGCCGCGGCCGTGGCGACCGCGGGGCCGGTGTCGTTCGTGGCGCTGATGGCGGCGCCGATCGCCCGGCGGCTCGTCGGTGGAGGCCGGGTCGCGCTCGGGCCCACCGCTGCGGTCGGCGCGGCGATCACACTCGCGAGCGACCTCATCGCGCAGTTCGCGATCCCGGGGAACGCGCTGCCGGTCGGCGTCGTGACCGGCGTCATCGGCGCCCCGTACCTGCTCTGGCTCCTCGCTCGCGGTCGCTGACCCAGCGCCACGCCCGCCCGCCCGGTCCGTCGCACCGTGGGCGCGCCTCGGTGAGGTCGCACGTTCGGTCGGTGCGTGCGGCGGCGGGCGGCACGTTGTGCGATCTCGCCGGACGTGAGCGGCGTGTTGCGCGACCGGCGGGGCGGGGCCGCGCCGCGCCTCCAGGTCGCGTGACACGCCGCGGTCGCCTCGGTGAGGTCGCACGTTCGGTCGGTGCGCGCGGCGGCTGGCGGCACGTTGTGCGATCTCGGCGGACGTGAGCGGCGTGTTGCGCGACCGGCGGGGCGGGGCCGACCCGCGCCTCCCGGCAGACCGGCCGGACCACCCGCACCACCGCACCCGCGCGACCGGCAGCGACACGCGCCGGACGTGCACCACGCAACACCGTGCGGTTTCCCGCACGGCACGCCCAGAACCCCCCTTCCGGGTGTCTGCACCGTTCGTTCTGTCCCCGTACGTTCGTGATCGACCGACCGGACTCCCCGACAGCGCCCGACCCGATGGTGCGCTGGTCCGGACGGAACGAAGGACTGTCATGCCCGATCTGCATGACGGCGCTCCCGCGCGCCGTCGACAGTGGGGTTCCGAGCGGCGTACCCACCCGCTCGACACCCTGCACGAACGCCCGTCCGACCGGAAGCTCGTCTCCGGCCGCGTCGCGATCATCCTGACGATCGCCTTCTGGCTGGCGTACGTCGTCTACACCGTCATCCGCCAGTTCCTGGACTACGGCGCCGAGAGCTTCCGCTTCACCACCGAGGCCGTCTCGTACCTGGTGGTCGTCACCTTCCTGACCTTCTCCGCCCTCATGCACCTGGTCGCCCGCCAGGGTGCGATGGAGCGGTTCGCCACCCACGTCCGCGTCCCGCGCGCCGAGCTCGACCGGCACTTCGCCGAGGGGCACGAGTCGCCGATGACCGTCCTCGTGCCGAGCTACGCCGAGGAGCCCGACGTCGTCGCCACCACGCTGTGGTCCGCCGCGCTGCAGGAGTACCCCTCGCTGCGCGTGGTGCTGCTCGTCGACGACGCCCCGTTCCCGACCGACCCGGAGACCCTCGACAAGCTCGAGCGGACCCGTGCCGTCGCGACGACGATCCAGAACCAGCTCGCCGCCCCGTCGCAGCGCTTCCAGGAGGCCCTGCTCTCGGCCGAGGTCGAAGCCGCCGCGGCTCCCATGGCGAGCGTCGACGGTCTCCGCAACCTCGTCGAGCACCACCGCTGGGCCGACGCGTGGCTCCGCCGGCACGCCCGTGAGCACGAGGTCCGCGACCACGTCGACCACTTCTTCCACGACCAGGTCCTGGTCGGGCTCGCCGACGAGTTCCGCCTGACCTCCGAGGCGCTCGAGGCCGCGATCGTCGACGCCGTCGACGCCGGCGAGTCCTTCACCGAGGTGACGAGCGCCCGCGCCCTCGAGCTGCAGCGCCGTCTGGCGTGGACGTTCACCGCCGAGATCACGACGTTCGAGCGGAAGCGGTACGCGAACCTCTCCGACGAGGCGAACAAGGCGATGAACCTCAACGCGTACATCGGGCTGCTCGGCGGCGCGTACGCGTTCGAGGAGACCGCCTCGGGCACCATCCTCCGGACCGTCGCCGACCCCGCCGACGCCGACCTGGTCGTCCCCGCGTCGGACTACGTCCTGACGCTCGACGCCGACTCGGTGCTCCTCCGCGACTACTGCCTGCGCCTGGTCTACTTCCTCGAGCAGCCGGAGAACGCCCGCGTCGCCGTGACGCAGACGCCGTACTCGTCCTTCCGCGGCGCGGCCACCCGCATCGAGCGCCTGGCCGGTGCCACCACGGACATCCAGCACATCCTCCACCAGGGCATGTCCCGCCACAACGCGACCTTCTGGGTCGGCGCGAACGCGGTCATCCGCACCCGTGCGCTCCGCGACATCGAGGAAGTCGAGACCGTCGGCGGCTTCGAGGTGAAGCGCTACGTGCAGGACCGGACCGTCATCGAGGACACCGAGTCGAGCGTCGACCTCGGGATGCACGGCTGGACCCTCGTCAACTACCCGGAGCGCCTGTCCTACAGCGCCACCCCGCCGGACTTCGGCTCGCTCATCGTCCAGCGTCGCCGCTGGGCGAACGGAGGCCTGCTCATCCTGCCGAAGTACATCCGCCAGGTCCGGGAGCGTCGTGCCCGCGGCGAGCGGGTCGGCATCGTCGAGATGTCCCTCCGCGTCAACTACATGGCCTCCATCGCGTGGGCGTCGTTCGGCCTGATCTTCCTGCTGGCCTACCCGTACGACTCGCGGCTGCTCAGCCCGATGGTGCTCCTCGCCGCACTGCCGTACTTCTGGCTGCTGTCGAGCGACCTGAAGTACTGCGGCTACAAGCGCACCGACGTGTTCCGCATCTACGGCTTCAACCTCATCCTCATGCCGGTGAACGTCGCCGGTGTCCTGAAGAGCATCCAGCAGGCACTCACGGCGAAGAAGATCCCGTTCGCCCGCACGCCGAAGGTCCGCGACCGCACCGCCTCGCCGGCGCTGTACGTCCTCGCGCCGTACGCCATGGTCATCTTCTCGGTGTTCACCTTCGCCCGTGACTTCCAGGCGCAGAACTGGGGCAACGCCGTGTTCGCGGCCTTCAACGCCCTGCTCGCCATGTACGCGATCATCGCCTACATCGGCATCTGGAACTCGGTCGTCGACGTGTGGCTCTGGGCCACGAAGTGGATGTACTACAGCCCGGCGACGCGCGCCGCGAAGCGTGAGGCAGCCCGTCTCGCGCACGCGGACCGGAAGCGTGCCCGCAAGGGGCTGCTGCCCGAACCCGAGCCGGTCACCGAGGACTGGCGCGCCGTCCTCTACTTCGGCCACCGCGGCAAGACCATGCCGGTCCGCCACCACGCCGACGTCGTCGGAGCGGGGACGCGCACCGTCGCGACCGCCACCGCGACGGGGACCGCAACGTCCGAGAACAACGAGAAGAGCGCCGCCTGATGTCCGCCACCAGACGCCTGTCCCCGATCCGCGTCGGCATCGCCGTCGTCCTGACCGCGGCCCTCGCCGCCGCCGGCTACGTCGGCTTCGACCGCTGGCAGTCGGCGCAGGCCGCCGAGACCCAGCAGTCCTGGTTCGCCGCGTACACCGACGTGACCGCCACCCCGACCTTCGCCTTCGAGGACGTCAAGTCCGCCAAGGGCCGCGACGTCATGCTGTCCTTCGTGGTCGCCGACCACGACGCCGCCTGCACCCCGACCTGGGGCTCGTACTACTCGCTGCAGGGCGCGTCGGACCAGCTCGACCTCGACCGTCGCATCGCCCGACTGCAGCAGCAGAAGGGCGAGGTCGGCGTCTCGTTCGGCGGCCTGTCGAACGACGAACTCGCCACGACCTGCACGGACGCCTCCGATCTGGTGAAGGCGTACGACACGGTCGTGCAGCGGTACGACGTCTCCACCGTCGACTTCGACGTCGAGGGTGACGACCTGACGAACCACGCCGCGGGGGAGCGCCGCGCCGCCGCCGTGAAGACGCTGCAGGACCAGCGCCGCGCCGCCGGGCACCCGCTCGCCGTGTGGCTGACGCTGCCCGCCGCCCCGTCCGGGCTGACGAGCGACGGCACCACCGCGGTGGCGCAGTTCCTGAAGGCCGGGGTCGACCTCGCCGGCGTGAACGCGATGACGATGGACTACGGGCAGGGGAAGGGCGCGAGCCAGAGCATGTACTCCGCCTCGGTCCAGACCCTGCAGCAGGTCCAGCGCCAGCTCGGCGTGCTGTACAAGCGGGCCGGTACCCCGCTCGGCGACGCCTCGCTCTGGCGCAAGGTCGGCGCGACCCCGATGATCGGGCAGAACGACATCCAGGACGAGGTCTTCACCCTGGCCGACGCGAAGAAGCTGAACGCCTGGGCGCGCGAGCACGGCCTCGGCCGGATGTCGATGTGGTCACTCAACCGCGACACCACGTGCGGCTCGAACTACGTGAACCTCTCGACCGTCTCGAACTCCTGCTCGGGCGTCGACCAGGACGGCGTCCTGTTCGCCGACGTCCTCGGCAAGGGCTTCACCGGCGGGATCGTCGCGGCCGCGTCGGACGTCACGAAGGCGGAGCCCTCCGCCACGGTGCAGCCGACCGACGACCCCTCCACCAGTCCGTACCCGGTGTGGAGCCCGGACGCCTCGTACCTCGAGGGCACGAAGGTCGTCTGGCACCGGAACGTCTACGAGTCCAAGTGGTGGACCTCCGGCGACCTGCCGGACGACCCGGTGCTCAGCGCCTACGAGACGCCGTGGCAGCTCGTCGGACCGGTCCTGAAGGGCGAGAAGCCGGTGCAGCAGCTCACCCTGCCGAGCGGCACCTACGACGCCTGGTCCGGCACGAAGCAGTACGACACCGGCGAACGGGTCCTCTTCGACGGGATCCCGTACCAGTCGAAGTGGTGGAACACGGGGGAGAGCCCCGAGGCCTCCACCAGCGATCCGGACGGCTCGCCCTGGGTGCAGCTCAAGGACTCCGAGATCAAGCAGATCCTCGAGGACGTGGAGTCCGGCAAGGCCGCACCGACGGCTGACGCGACCCCGTCGTCCTGAGTCTCGTCCGATCCGGACTGGAGGCGCGGTGCCAGCTGGCACCGCGCCTCCCGTCCGCCTCCGCCGCGTTTTCGGTACGTTCGCTGTGCGCGTGCTCCGTTCTCGTCCCCAACCCCGTTCGGGGCTCCCGCGGAGTCACTCGTTTCCGATACGCTGGTGCGCCAAGAGGAGGAGGTCCACGATGCCAGAACCAGTGGTCCCGCAGCCGGACGGTCAGAAGACCCCTGAGCAGCGGCTGGTCGACACCACACTGACCTTCAGCATGGACATGGGAGCGGCCCTGACGGCCGAGTCCGGTGTCTCGGCGGAAGAGCGTGAGGCGGTCAACGCCCTGCCCTCGGGTTCCGCGTTGCTCGTGGTCCGTCGTGGTCCGAACGTCGGTGCTCGCTTCCTGCTCGACTCGGACGTCACGACGGCCGGTCGACACCCCGACGCCGACATCTTCCTCGACGACGTCACCGTGTCGCGCAAGCACGCGCAGTTCCTCCGTCACGGCACCAGCTTCACCGTCAAGGACAACGGGTCGCTCAACGGCACCTACTTCGACGGCGCCCGCATCGACGAAGCACTGCTCACCGACGGGTCCGAGGTGCAGGTCGGCAAGTTCCGCCTGACCTTCTACGCGTCGCGGGTCGACCTGGCGCGCCTGGCGAACGCGTAGTGGCCGCACGGTCCGCCGCGGCCCGGGCGGGGGCCGCGGTTCCGGACCTGCTCACCATCGGGCAGGTCCTCGCACGCCTCAAGCCCGAGTTCCCGGACCTGTCGAGTTCCAAGCTGCGCTTCCTCGAGGAGCGCGAGCTGGTCACCCCGATCCGCACCGCGAGCGGCTACCGGAAGTTCTCCGCCGCCGACCTCGAGCGGCTCCGCGTGGTCCTCGGGCTGCAGCGTGACCACTACCTGCCGCTCAAGGTCATCAAGGACTACCTCGCCGACCTCGACGCCGGCCGCGATCCCGTGCTGCCCGGCGGAGGGGACGCCCCGAAGCCGTCGATCCTCGGGCGTGAGCGCCGCTACACCCGCGACGAGACCGTGCGGGCGGCGGGCGCGACCCCGATGCTCCTCGCCGACGCGGTGTCCGCCTCGCTCCTGCCCGCCGCCGACACCTACGGCGAGGACGGCGTGACGGTGTTGAAAGCCCTCGTCGAACTGCAGCGCACCGGCATCGAGCCGCGGCACCTCCGCACGATGCGGAGCGTCGCCGAGCGCGAGGTCGGCCTCATCGAGTCGGCGCTCATGCCGGTCTCCCGGCGCGGCGACGCGACCTCGCGGGCGAAGGCGACCGAGCTGGCGCGTGAGATCGCGGGCCACCTCGAGGTGATCCGCTCGAACCTCATCCGGACGGCGATCGGGCGTCTCGACGCATGACTTCCGTCGTCCTGCGGGCTGGTGGGCTGTCGGTCCTCGGGCGTATCCTCGACACGCCGGACGCGCCGAGTCGGATGTCCCGCGTCGGGGGCGTCGAAGTCGCTACCGTGGACCTCGGCACAACTCTCAACCCGTCGTTGAAGCTTCGGGAGAGGGCTCGATCGTCCTGGAAGGCAGTCCAATGAGTGGGAACGAAACCCCCGGTACCCCGTCAGACATGACGCGGTACGACCTCGGGTTGCTCTTCACCGACGGTCTGCCCGAGCACGACGAGCAGAACGGCTACCGCGGCACCGTCGCTGCCAAGGCCGCCGGCATCTCGTACCGCCAGCTCGACTACTGGGCCCGCACCGAACTCGTCGAGCCCACGATCCGCGGGGCCGCCGGCTCCGGGTCGCAGCGGCTCTACGGCTTCCGCGACATCCTCGTGCTCAAGCTCGTGAAGCGACTCCTCGACACCGGCATCTCGCTCCAGCAGATCCGCACCGCGGTGAACCAGCTCCGCGAGTCGGGCGTGTCCGACCTCGCCCAGACGACGCTGATGTCCGACGGTGCCTCGGTGTACCTGTGCACCTCCGACGACGAGGTCATCGACCTGGTGTCCCGCGGCCAGGGTGTCTTCGGCATCGCGGTGGGCAAGGTCCTGCGCGAGGTCGAGAGCTCGCTCGTCGAACTCGACGCCACCCCGGCGGCCGACCCCGACGACGAGCTGGCCGCGCGCCGGGCGTCCCGCGCTTCGTAGGGCGCCGCACGCCGCGCGCTCCGCTCGCCGCGCGCTCCGCTCGCGCTGAAGTCGCACTCTCGGGCACCGACCGCACACGGCCGCGCGCCGAAGTGCGATCTCGCCGAGACGTGCGGAGCCGGAGCCGCTGCCTGGCGCTGCCTGGCGCCGCTGGCGCCGCCGGCGCGCGCTTGCCCGGTGAGATCGCACTTTCGGGCGCCGACCGCGCGCGGCCGTGCGCCGAACTGCGATCTCGCCGCCCGGCGCGTGCCGCGCGGCGTCGACGCGTGCTGGCACCGGTGAGATCGCAGTTCGGCGCGTAGGACGCCGGGGCGAGCGCGCGGAAGTGCGATCTCGACCAGACGCGCGGCGCGCCGAGCGCGCGGAGCGCGCCGAGCGCGCCGAGCGCGAGCGCGCGGAGCGCCTAGGCCGCGCCGCCCTCGGCGTAGGGGCCGATCTTGCCCGTGCGCATGATGCGCTCGAGCAGCTGGTCGAAGTTGCGCGCCATCTCCTGCGCGGACTCGCCAGGCCACACGTGCAGGGGCTTCGCCGCACCCTGCGCCTGCTGCAGCGACGTGCGCTCGGGCAGCTGCGGGGAGAGCACGAGCGGGCCGAACATGTCCCGGAGCTCCTTGATGCGGAACTGGTGCTCGAGGGACTGCACGCGAGCACGGTTCACGATGATGCCGAGGGGCTGCAGGCGGGGGGAGAGACCGCGGCGGATCTCCTCGATCGCGCGGAGGGCGCGGTCGGCGGCGGCCACGGAGAACAGCCCCGGCTCGGTGACGACGGTCACGCGGTCCGATGCGGCCCACGCGGTGCGGGTGAGGGCGTTGAGCGACGGAGCACAGTCGATGAGGACGAGCTCGTAGTCCTGCTCGACGTTGGCCAGGGCCTCTTCGAGCTTCCAGATGTCGCGGATGGACGGGTGCGGCCCGTCGAAGTTGATCGCCGAGGGGGAGCCGACCATGACGTCGATCTTCCCCTGGGAGCCCTTCGTCCAGCCGGACGGGGCGATCGCCTGGCGGACGATCTTCTCCTTCGGGTTCTCGAGGACGTCGGCGACGTTGAGGTGTCCGGAGATGTTGATGTCGAGCCCCGTCGAGACGTCCGACTGCGGGTCGAGATCCACCACCAGCGTGCGCAGTCCCTTGGCGAACGCGGCCGAAGTCAGGCCGAGCGTCACCGTCGTCTTGCCGACACCACCCTTGAGGGAGCTCACGCTGAGTACATGCACGGTGAGCAACGTTACCGCCACTAGGGTTGTCTCACCTCAACCCGGGCTGAAAGGGACCTCGTGTTCAGCAAGATCCTGGTCGCCAATCGTGGCGAGATCGCGATCCGCGCATTCCGCGCGGCGTACGAACTCGGTGCCCGCACCGTGGCCGTCTACCCCTACGAGGACCGGAACTCGCTGCACCGTCTGAAGGCGGACGAGGCGTACCTGATCGGGGAGCGAGGCCACCCGGTCCGGGCGTACCTCGATGTCTCCGAGATCGTGCGCGTGGCGCAGGAGTCCGGTGCCGACGCGATCTACCCGGGGTACGGATTCCTGTCCGAGAACCCGGAACTCGCCGCCGCGGCCGCCGCAGCGGGCATCACGTTCATCGGCCCCGGCGAGCACGTGCTCGAGATGGCGGGCAACAAGGTCACCGCGAAGGAGCACGCGATCGCGGCCGGCGTGCCGGTCCTCGCGAGCACCCCGGCGAGTCGCGACATCGACGAGCTCATCGACGGCGCCGATGCTATCGGGTTTCCGGTGTTCGCGAAGGCCGTCGCCGGTGGTGGCGGGCGTGGCATGCGCCGTGTCGAGACGAAGCCCGAGCTGCGCGCGGCCCTCGAAGAGGCGATGCGCGAAGCCGACAGCGCGTTCGGCGACCCGACGATGTTCCTCGAGCAGGCCGTCATCCGTCCGCGGCACATCGAGGTGCAGATCCTCGCCGACGCCACCGGCACCGACGCGGGCACGATCCACCTGTTCGAGCGGGACTGCTCGGTGCAGCGGCGCAACCAGAAGGTCGTCGAGATCGCGCCGGCGCCGAACCTCGACCCCGCGATCGCGCAGGCGCTGCACCGCGACGCCGTCGCCTTCGCCCGGTCGATCGGCTACGTGAACGCCGGCACGGTCGAGTTCCTCCTCGACACCGAGGGCGAGCGTGAGGGCCAGCACGTCTTCATCGAGATGAACCCGCGCATCCAGGTCGAGCACACCGTCACCGAAGAGGTCACGGACGTCGACCTGGTGCAGTCGCAGATGCGCATCGCCGCGGGGCAGACCCTCGCCGAGCTCGGCCTGACGCAGGACGCCGTCCGGGTGCACGGCGCCGCGCTGCAGACCCGCATCACGACCGAGGACCCGACGCAGGGCTTCCGTCCGGACACCGGGCGCATCACCACCTACCGCAGCCCCGGCGGCGCGGGCGTCCGGCTCGACGGCGGCACGGTCGCCACCGGCGCCCAGATCAGCCCGCACTTCGACTCGATGCTCGCGAAGATGACCTGCCGCGGGCGGGACTTCCCGGCGGCGGTCGCCCGGGCGAAGCGCGCCCTCGCCGAGTTCCGCATCCGGGGCGTGTCGACGAACATCCCGTTCCTGCAGGCCGTCCTCGAGGACCCCGACTTCGCCCGCGGCGACGTGTCGACGAAGTTCATCGAGGAGCGTCCGCAGCTGTTCAGCGGCCACGTCTCGAAGGACCGCGGCACGAAGGTGCTCAACTGGCTCGCCGACGTCACGGTGAACAAGCCGAACGGCGAGCGACGCCCGCAGACGGTCGAGCCGAGCGAGAAGCTCCCGGCGATCGACCTGACCACTCCGGTGCCGTCCGGGCAGCGCGACCTGCTGCGCGAGGTCGGACCGGCGGCGTGGGCACGAGCCCTCCGCGCCCAGACCCCCCTCGCCGTCACCGAGACGACGATGCGCGACGCCCACCAGTCGCTCCTCGCGACCCGGGTCCGGACGAAGGACCTCGTCGCCGTCGCCCCGTACGTCGCCCGGCTCACGCCGCAGCTGCTCAGCGCGGAGGCCTGGGGTGGCGCGACGTACGACGTCGCCCTCCGCTTCCTCGGCGAGGACCCGTGGGAGCGCCTGGCGTCCCTGCGCGAGGCGATGCCGAACATCCCGATCCAGATGCTCCTGCGTGGCCGGAACACCGTCGGGTACACGCCGTACCCGACCGAGGTCACCGACGCCTTCGTCGACGAGGCGGCGCGGAGCGGGGTCGACGTGTTCCGCGTGTTCGACGCCCTCAACGACGTCAGCCAGCTCCGTCCCGCGCTCGAGGCCGTGCTCGCGACCGGCACCGCCGTCGCCGAGGGCGCGATCTGCTACACCGCCGACCTGCTCGACCCGGCAGAGGACCTCTACACGCTCGACTACTACCTCCGCCTGGCCGAGCAGATGGTCGAGGCCGGCGCCCACGTCATCGGCATCAAGGACATGGCCGGGCTCCTCCGTGCCGGCGCGGCCGAGCGGCTCGTCGCCGCGCTCCGCGAGCGGTTCGACCAGCCGGTCCACGTGCACACCCACGACACCGCCGGCGGGCAGCTCGCGACCTTGCTGGCCGCCGCGCGTGCCGGTGCCGACGCGGTGGACGTCGCGGCCGCACCGATGGCCGGCACGACGAGCCAGCCGAGCATGTCCGCCCTCGTCGCCGCCCTGGCGCACACCGAGCGTGACACCGGTCTCTCGCTGACCGCCTGCGGCGACCTCGAGCCCTACTGGGAGGCCGTGCGCCGCGCCTACGCCCCGTTCGAGTCCGGCCTTCCGGGTCCGACCGGTCGGGTGTACCAGCACGAGATCCCGGGCGGACAGCTGTCGAACCTCCGCCAGCAGGCGATCTCGCTCGGCCTCGGCGACCGCTTCGAGCAGGTCGAGGACTGGTACGCCGCAGCGAACCGGATCCTCGGCCGTCCGACCAAGGTCACGCCGTCCTCGAAGGTCGTCGGCGATCTCGCGCTGCAGCTCGCCGCCGTCGACGCCGACCCGGTCGACTTCGAGCAGAACCCGCAGAAGTACGACATCCCGGACTCCGTCGTCGGTTTCATGGCCGGCGAGCTCGGCGACCTGCCCGGCGGCTGGCCCGAGCCCTTCCGGTCGAAGGTGCTCGAGGGGCGGAACACCACCCCGACCATCACGGCCGTCCCCGACGACGAGCGGGCAAACCTCACGAAGACGGGCCCGGAACGGCAGCACGCCCTCAACCGTCTGCTCTTCCCGCAGCCGACGCAGCAGTTCGAGGCCGTCCGCGAGCAGTACGGCGACCTGTCGGTCGTCCCGACCGTCGACTACCTGTACGGTCTGCGTCCCGGGCAGGAGCACACCGTGCCGCTCGGCAAGGGCGTGAACCTGTTCGTCGGGCTCGAGGCGATCGGCGAGGTGGACGACAAGGGCATCCGCACCGTCATGGCGACGATGAACGGGCAGCTCCGCCCGGTCTCCGTCCGTGACCGGTCGGTCGAGGTCGAGACGAAGGCCGCCGAGCGCGCGGACAAGTCCGACCCGAAGCACGTCCCGGCGCCGTTCTCCGGTGTCGTGACGCTCAAGGTCGCCGTCGGTGACGTCGTCGAGGCCGGGCAGGCCGTGGCGAGCATCGAGGCGATGAAGATGGAAGCGGCCATCACGGCACCCGTCGCGGGCACCGTCGGCCGTCTCGCGATCCCGGTGACCCAGCAGGTGGACGCCGGAGACCTCCTGGTGGTGCTGCAGTAACGTGACCGTCCGTCCCATCCGCCTGTTCGGCGATCCCGTCCTCCGCTCGCCCGCCGACCCGGTCCGACCCGAAGCCCTCGGGACCCCCGGGATCCGTGACCTCGTGCAGGACCTGCTCGACACCGTCAAGGAGCCCGGCCGCGCCGGTGTGGCCGCACCCCAGATCGGGGTCGGACTCCGCGCGTTCTCCTACAACGTCGACGGTGCGGTCGGCTACGTCATCAACCCCGAGATCGTCGAGGTCTCGGGGGAGCCGGAACTCATGGACGAGGGCTGTCTCTCGGTCCCCGGTCTGGCGTACCCGACCCGCCGCCACCCCTTCGCGAAGGTGCGCGGCGTGGACGTCGACGGCGCCGAGGTCGTGCTCGAGGGCACCGGCCTGATGGCGGAGGCCCTGCAGCACGAGGTCGACCACCTCGACGGCACGGTGTACGTCATGACGCTCGACCCGGAGGTGCGTCGCCAGGCGCTCCGCGACATCCGCGAACAGGACTGGTTCCACTAGACGCCGGACCGACGGCGCCCGTCCACACAGCCCGGGCCCGTCGCCCGTCCAAACGGCCCCGGGCCTGTGCACGAACACAGTTCCGTTCGCGTGCCGTGAACCCCGCTGTGACACCCCTTCGTGGGATTGTCGCTTCGTCCTGACAAGGAGGTACCGTGCTCCTGTCGGCCTCCCACTGGCACCCTCCCACAGGCACCCCCACCTCCCCAGGATCCCCGCATGACCAGTCAGAACGACGAGCTCAGCTCGCACCGCACCCGCACCAACCGTCGTCCCGCCGAAGCGCCCGTCGTGACCGCCTCGGTCGCCGTGCTCGACGCCCCGCAGACGGAGCAGTCCGCGGAGGCCTGAGCGCACGGCGCACGCCACGGTGCGGACCCGACAGCGGGTCGCGCCCTGCGCGCAGACGCAATGCACTGGAGGCCCGGTGCCGGTCCCACGGACCGGCACCGGGCCTCCAGTGCGTCGCGTCTCGGGCCTACGCTCGGTTGCGCCGTCGGGTCTCGACCACGGGGGTGGCCGTGGTCTGCACCTTCGAGCCGGAGTAGATGTGCTCGACGTCGGCGGCGAAGTCCTTCATGACGACCGGTCGCTTGATCGTGAGCTTCGGCGTGAGGTGACCGGACGCCTCCGTGAGCTCGGTGTCGAGGATGGTGAACGACCGCACCGACTCGGCGCGTGAGACGCGCTGATTCGCGGCGTCGATCGCCTCCTGCACGGCCTCGTGCACCCGCTCGTCGTAGGCGGCCTCGCGGGGGGAGAGCGCCGGGGTGATGCCGCGCGCCTCGCACCAGCCGGGCAGCATCTCGCGGTCGAGCGTGACGAGAGCAGCGACGAACGGCTTGCCCTCGCCGACGACGACCACCTGGCCGATGACGGGGTGCTCGCGGATGCCGTCCTCGAGGGGCGCCGGAGCGACGTTCTTGCCGCTGGCGGTGACGATGAGCTCCTTGGCGCGACCGGTGACGGTGAGGATGCCGTCGCCGTCGAGCCGGCCGAGGTCGCCGGTGCGGAACCAGCCGTCGACGAGGGCCTTGCCGGTCGCCTCGTCGTTCCGCCAGTACCGGTCGAAGACGTCCACGCCGCGGATGAGGATCTCGCCGTCGTCGGCGATCCGGATCTCGATGCCAGGGAGCGCCCGGCCGACGCTGCCGATCCGCAGCTCGCCGGCGCGGTTGACCGTCGCCGGGGCCGTCGTCTCGGTGAGGCCGTAGCCCTCGAGGATGAGGACGCCGATCGAGCGGAAGAAGTGCGAGAGCCGCGGGGAGAGCGGCGCCGAACCGCTGATGGCGTAGCGGACGTTGCCGCCGAGCGCGTCGCGGAGCTTCGCGTAGACGAGCTTGTCGAACAGCCGGAACCGCAGCGCGAGGCCGAACGGCACCTTCCCCGTGGCCAGCGCTTCGGAGTGTGCGACGGCGGTGCGGGCGGCGGCTCGGAAGATCCTGCCCTTGCCGCCGAGGTCCGCCTTCTGCTCCGCCGAGTTGTAGATCTTCTCGAAGACGCGCGGCACGGCGAGCAGGAAGGACGGCTTGAAGGTGGACACCGCACGCATGAGGTCCTTGGTGTCCGGCTCGTGGCCGACCAGGACGCCGGCGGAGACGCTCATCGCCGCGATGAAGCGGGCGAACACGTGGGCCATCGGGATGAAGAGGAGCGTGGAGGCGCCGTCGGCGACGACCTCGGGCATGGCCTCGGACGCGCCCTCGACCGTCGCGGTGAAGTTGTCGTGCCGGAGCACGCAGCCCTTCGGCCGGCCGGTCGTGCCAGAGGTGTAGATGATCGTCGCGTCGTCGTGGCCGTGCACGTCGGCGGTGCGGGCGGCGAGTTCGTCGTCGGTGACGTCCTCGCCGAGCCGGATGAGGTCGTCGAGCCCGCCGCCGTCGATCGTCCAGTGCTGCCCGAGGTGCGGCAGGTCGGGCGCGATGGAGGCCACACGGCGCGCGTGCTCCTCTTGTTCGACGACGATCGCCACGGCCTCAGAGTCGGACAGGATGTACCGGACCTGGTCGGGGGAGCTGGTCTCGTAGACCGGGATCGACACGAGCCCGGCGGTCCAGACCGCGAAGTCGACGAGCGTCCACTCGAGGCGGGTGCGGGACAGGATCGCGATGTGCGCCCCGGGTTCGAGCCCGGCGGCGACGAAGCCCTTCGCGATGCCGCGGACCCGTGCGAGGGTCTCGGCGGCGGTGATCGGTGTCCAGGTGTCGCCGTGGCGCTGGGCCAGGATCGGACGGTCCGGTGTCTTCCGCGCCCGGTCGGAGAGCAGTCGCGCGGCTGAGCCGTGGTCGGGTGCGGTGATCGGGGTTGGGTGCCGCTGATCGTTCACGGTGACTCCCTTGTCGGCCGGTTCGATTCGAGGTCGCCTCATCGTCGAGGTGACACCGCCAGCATAGGGCGAACGGCCGTGCGTTCCGTGTGGCCGTGCGGAACCGGTAGGCTCGATGCTCGTGCATGCCATCGGAATCGACATCGGGGGCACCAAGATCGCGGGTGCGGTCGTCACGGAACTGGGCGAGATCCTCGCCGAGGACCGGGTGGCCACCAACGCTGCGGACCCGGACGCCATGCTCGACGACGTGGTCGCGATGGTCTCGCGACTGCGCGCCGCCCACGACGTGCGCGCCGTCGGCGTCGCCGCCCCGGGCTTCATCGACGCCTCGCAGTCGATCGTCTACTACACGCCGAACATCCGGTGGCGGAACGAACCGCTGCGCCAGAAGCTCCAGCAGCGCATCGGTGACCTGCACATCACGGTCGACAACGACGCCAACGCGGCGGGCTGGGCGGAGTTCCGCTTCGGTGCCGGTCGGCTCGTGTCCGACATGACCATGCTGACGATCGGCACCGGCGTCGGTGGCGCGATCGTCACCGAGGACCGGCTCTTCCGCGGCGGCTTCGGCACCGGCGGCGAGATCGGGCACCTCCGCATCGTCCCGAACGGTCTGCCGTGCGGCTGCGGCGCACGCGGCTGCATCGAGCAGTACGGCTCCGGCCGCGCGCTGCAGCGGATGGCGAACGACGTCGCGGACGCCGGCGGGATCGGCCAGGCACTCGCGGACGCCCGCGCGGCGAACGGCGGCGAGCTCGACGGCCACATCGTCGGCGACCTCATCCTCGCCGACGACCCGGGTGCCCTCGCGGCGCTCCGGCGACTCGGCCGGCACCTCGGCGAGGCCTGCGCCTCGCTCTCGGCGGTGCTCGACCCGCAGCTCTTCGTGTTCGGCGGCGGCGTCGCGAGCGCGGGGGACCGGCTGCTCGACCCGATCAAGCAGGCGTACCTCAGCAACCTGCCGGCCCGCGGCTACCACCCGGAGCCGGACTTCGTGATCGCCGAGCTCGTCAACGACGCCGGCGTTGTCGGCGCGGCCGACCTCGCCCGGATCCACGCCCGCACGGCGTAGGGTCGCCGCACCCACCGTCTAGGAGTCGACGATGACCTACTGGCTGCTGAAGAACTTCCTGCTCGGCCCGCTCATCCTCACCCTGTTCCGGCCGTGGGTGGTCGGGCGCGAGTACGTCCCCGCGAAGGGGCCGGTGATCTTCGCGTCGAACCACATCTCCTTCATCGACTCGGTGATCCTGCCCGCGGTGCTCGACCGCCGGGTGTCCTTCCTGGCGAAGAGCGACTACTTCACCGGTCGCGGCCTCAAGGGGTGGGCGACGAAGACGTTCTTCAACGCCATCGGGCAGCTGCCGATCGACCGCTCCGGCGGCAAGGCGTCGGAGGCCTCGCTCCGTGCCGGCCTGCAGGTCCTGGCCCGCGGCGAGCAGCTCGGCATCTACCCCGAGGGCACGCGCAGCCCGGACGGCAAGCTCTACCGCGGCCGGACCGGCATCGCGCGGATGATCCTCGAGGGCCGCGTCACGGTGATCCCGGTCGCCATGGTCGGCACCCGCGAGGTCCAGCAGATCGGGCAGCGGATCCCGAAGTTCAAGCGCGTCGGCGTCGTGTTCGGCAAGCCGCTCGACTTCTCCCGCTTCGAGGGCTTCGAGACCGACCGCTTCATCCTGCGCAGCGTCACCGACGAGGTCATGCACGAGCTCGCCGGGCTGAGCCGCCAGGAGTACATGGACGTCTACGCGACGAGCGTCAAGGAGCGTGCGAGCACCGCGCGGGAGCAGGTCATGCGGGGCAAGGTCACACGGAATGGCCGCGGTACCTCGGCACGTTAGGATTCGAAGGTCCTGGCATCCGCCGGCACGGCCCCGTGGACCCGTCCACGTGACCTTCTCCACCAGAACACCGAGGTAACGCCCTTGTTCGAGTCGACCGACTTCGTCGCCCTGCAGGATCCGGACGTCATCGAGGGCCTCGACTACTGGCGGACGCTCCCGATCAAGCAGCAGCCCACGTGGCCGGACGCCGCCGCGGCCGAGGCCGCCTCGGCGGAGATCGCCACGCTGCCCCCGCTCGTGTTCGCGGGCGAGGTCGACAAGCTCCGCGACCGGCTCGCCGCCGCGGCGCAGGGCAAGGCGTTCCTGCTGCAGGGCGGTGACTGCGCCGAGACCTTCGCCGGCGCCACCGCCGACTCGATCCGCGACCGCGTGAAGACGATCCTGCAGATGGCCGTCGTGCTGACGTACGGCGCCTCGATGCCCGTCATCAAGATGGGCCGCATGGCGGGGCAGTTCGCCAAGCCGCGCTCGAGCGACTTCGAGACCCGCGGCGACGTCACGCTGCCCGCCTACCGCGGCGACATCGTGAACGGCTACGACTTCACGCCGGAGTCCCGCCAGGCCGACCCCCGTCGCCTGGTGCAGGGCTACCACACGGCCGCGTCGACCCTGAACCTGGTCCGCGCCTTCACGCAGGGTGGCTTCGCCGACCTGCGCCAGGTGCACTCGTGGAACAAGGGCTTCGCGTCGAACCCGGCGAACGCCCGCTACGAGCACCTCGCGCAGGAGATCGACCGCGCGATCCGCTTCATGGACGCCTGCGGTGCGGACTTCGACGAGCTGAAGCACGTCGAGTTCTACGCCTCGCACGAGGGGCTGCTCATGGACTACGAGCGCCCGATGACCCGCATCGACTCCCGCTCCGGGATGGCCTACGACACGTCCGGGCACTTCATCTGGATCGGGGAGCGCACCCGCGACCTCGACGGCGCCCACGTCGACTTCCTGTCCCGCGTGCGGAACCCGATCGGCGTGAAGCTCGGCCCGACCACGAGCGTCGACGACATGAAGGCGCTGGTCGACAAGCTCGACCCGAACCGCGAGCCCGGCCGACTGACGTTCATCACCCGCATGGGCGCCGGCAAGATCCGCGACGAGCTGCCCAAGCTGCTCGAGGCGATCAAGGGCATGGACGCGAACCCGCTGTGGGTGACGGACCCGATGCACGGCAACGGTCTGACCACCCCGACCGGCTACAAGACGCGCCGCTTCGACGACGTCGTGGACGAGGTCCTCGGCTTCTTCGAGGCCCACCGCGAGGTCGGTACCTACCCCGGCGGCATGCACGTCGAGCTCACCGGGGACGACGTCACGGAATGCCTGGGCGGGTCGGAGCAGATCGACGAGGCCACCCTCGCGACCCGCTACGAGTCCCTGTGCGACCCGCGGCTGAACCACATGCAGTCGCTCGAGTTGGCGTTCCTCGTTGCCGAGGAGCTCGGCGCGCACCCGTACGTGCGCGCGTAGCGCGCCGCAGCCCTCGCCTCTCGCCCCTCGCGAAAGCGACAGATCCCCGCGGGAATCCCGCGGGGATCTGTCGCTTCGGCGTCCGTGTCCCGCGTGAGATCGCAAGACTGTCGCTTCGGCGCCCCGGATGCGACCGCCGCGGGCCTGGAGGCGCGTGGCGGCCTGGCACCGCGCCTCCCGGCCGCCACGTGGGCACCGCGCGTGCCCCGGCGCTCCGCCGCCCGCCGCCCGCTGCCCAGCGCACGAAAGCGACAGATGGCCCGGAAGGTTCCGCGGCCGACTGTCGCTTCGGCGGCACTGTCGGCGCGCTTCGGCGCGATCTGTCGCTTTCGCGGACCCGGCCCGGGCCCGCCGCGCGAACGCGCCTACTGCTCGTAGGCCAGCGTGATCGTGTCGCCGCGGTGCACCGTCGTGCCCGCCACCGGGTCAGTGGAGGACACCGGCAGGGACGACTTCCAGTCGTAGAAGCCGCAGAGGATGTTCGTGCAGTCGGGCACGACGACCTTCAGGCCGAGCGTGTCGAGCGTCGAGGTCGCCTCGTTGATGGTCTTGCCGTGCACGTCGGGCAGCGTGATCGGCGCGGGGCCCTTCGACACGACGAGGTCGATCGCGGTGCCCTTGACCGCGGGGGAGTCCTGCGGCTTCGCCGAGAGGATCTCGCCCTCGGGCACCTCGTCGCTGAACTTCCCGTCCTGGGCGCCGATGGTCAGGCCGACGGCGTCGAAGGCCTTGGTGGCCTCGTCGACGGTCCCGCCGACCACGTCGGGCACCGGGCCGAGCGACACGGTGAGCGTGACCGGGCCGCGCTCACCGTAGGTGCCGGCCTTGCTGAGGTCGATCGTGGCACCGTCGGTCCCGAGGCCCGTCGCGGCGATGACGGTGTCCTTCGCCGCGTCGGCGGAGAACTGGTACTGGTCGTCCTGCAGCTGGAAGTCGTCGTCGAGCGCGGCGGTGACGGTGGAGAGCGGCTGGCCGACGATCGCGGGGAGTGCGATCATCTTCGGACCGTTCGACACGACGATCTGCACCGCGGTGCCCTTGCGGACCTCGCGCTTCGCCGCGGGCTTCGTGGTCGACACCTGGCCCTTCGCGACGACCGCGTCGAAGCGCGTGGCGGTGGCCTTCGCGGTGCTCAGTCCCTGCGCTTCGAGCAGCTGGCGTGCCTGCGAGACGGACTTGCCGGCGACCTCGGGGATGCGGACGTTGCCCCACGGGCCCGGGCCGAGCGCCCACCCGATCGTGCCGCCCACGATCGCCAGGAAGAGCACGATCGCCAGGACGATCCAGCCGCGCTTCCGGCGCTTGGCGGACTTGTCCGCGAGGCGCTGGCCCGCGGGCGACAGTGCTCCGGGCTGCGAGCCGGTGCGACGGGGACCGGGGACGTTCCGGCTGCCGCGGCCGTTCGGCTGCTGCCCCGAGGAGCGCTGCGCGGGCTCGAGGATCGTGGTGTCGTCGCCGGAGTCCGCCGACGACGGCGCGGTGCCGCCGGCCGGGAGGATCGCGGTGGCGTTCTCGGGGCGCAGCACGGCGGTGCGGTACTGCCCGGTGGCGCGCTGCTGGTTGCCCGCCATGTGGTCGAGCATCTCGCGGGCGTCGCTCGGCCGGTCGTCGGGGTTCCGGGCGGTGGACCAGGCGACGAGGTCGTCGAGCTCGGACGGCACCCCTGGCACCGCGGCGCTCGGCGCGGGCACGGAGTCGTTGGCGTGCTGGTAGGCGATCTGCATCGGCTGCTCGCCCTTGTACGGCTGCTCGCCGGTGAGCATCTCGTAGAGCATGATGCCGAGCGCGTAAATGTCGCTGCGCGAGTCGGCGGCGCCGCGGGTGACGAGCTCGGGGGAGAGGTACGCGATCGTGCCGAGCAGGGCGGCACCGGTGGCGGTGTTCGCCGTCGTGGCGCGAGCGAGGCCGAAGTCACCGAGCTTGATCCGGCCGTCGTCGGCGAGCAGGACGTTCTCCGGCTTGAGGTCGCGGTGCACGATGCCGGCGCGGTGGGCCGAGGCGAGCCCGGCGAGGACGGCGCGGAGGATGTCGGTCGCCTGCTCGGGCGTGAGCGCGTGGTGCTCCTGCAGGAGGTCCCGCAGCGTGATGCCGGGGATGTACTCCATGACGATGTAGGCGGTGTCGTCCTCGGCGCCCTGGTCGTACACGCCGACGAGGTTCGGGTGGGAGAGCCGGGCCGCCGATCGGGCCTCTTGGATGAAGCGCTCCCGGAACGCCTGGTCGTCCGCCAGGTGCCCGTGCATGATCTTGATCGCGACGCGTCGCTCGAGTCGGACGTCGGTCGCGAGGTACACCGTCGCCATGCCCCCGCGCGCGATGCGGGAGCGTACGCGGTACCGGTGATCGATCATGCGACCGATCATCGGATCCGTGGCGGCGTTGGTGGTCATCGGCGGCATTCTACGAATCGGGACTGCACGGACCCGCACTGACGCACCGGTCGTGACCGAATCTCGATCTTGCGGATGACTCGGTTCCGCCGAGCGGCCAGGCGGGAGAGCGACCGCCGAGCGGCCAGGCAGGAGAGCGACCGCCGAGCGGTCGGGCAGACGAGGGACGGCCGAGCGGTCGGGCAGACGAGGGACGGCCGAGCCGCCACACGGCGGCGGTCGGGCTCAGAGCGACGCCAGCAGGCTCTTCGCGGTCGACTCCCACTGCGCGTACGCCTTCGGGTACGCGGACACCTGCACGGCCTGCGCCGCGGCGGTCACGTTCATCGAGGACCAGCCGGCCACGTCGAGCAGCCCGCGGGTCTTGCCCGGGTTGCCCGTGAAGAACAGCTTCGTCGCGGTCGCCGGGTCCTGCAGCGCCGCCGCGGAGCCCCAGCCCTGGCTCGGGCGCTGCTGGAACAGCCCGACCGAGTCGCGGTCGCCGTGGGACAGGTTGCGGAGGCTCGACTCCTGCATCGCCGCGGCCAGCGCGACGACGATCCCGTGGTCGGACACCCCGAGCGATCGGCCGACGGACACGATCGTGGCCGCGTTGCCCCGCTGCTCCGCGGAGAGCGAGGGTCCGGACGACGGCAGGACGAGGGTCTTGCCGGCGTAGATCGTGCTCGTGTAGCTGAGGCCGTTCGCCGACAGGAGCGACGACACGGACACCCCGTGCGCCGCGGCGATCGAGGCGATGGTGTCGCCGGCGCCGATCTTCACGCTGCCGGCCCGTGCGGTCGAGGCCGTCGCCCGCGTTCCGCCGGAGGCTGACGGTGCAGCGGCCGGGGCAGGTGCGGCGGCGGAGCCCGCGGTCGGCACCCGGAGCGTCTGCCCGGGGTAGATCACCGAGCGCATCGAGAGCCTGTTCGCGCTGAGGAGCGCCGTGGTGGACACGCCGACACGGGACGCGATGCCCGACACGGTGTCGCCCTGCTTGACGTGGTAGCTGCCCGTGCTCGACGTCGAGCGCGTCGACGCGGCGCGGACGGCGGGCGTCGACGCGAGGTGCAGCGTCTGGCCCGGGTGGATGATCGTGTTCCAGCCGAGGCCGTTGCGCACCAGGACCTCCTGCGCGGAGAGCCCGAAGCGGGCGGCGATGCCCGACACGGTGTCACCCTGGCGCACGGTGTAGGTGGTGGGGGCCTTCGACGTCGCGGCCACGGTCGTGGCGGTGGTCTGCGACGGGTGGGCGACGGCGGTGCCGAACACCGCGCGGCTGCCGACGTTCCGGTCGGCCAGCGCGTGCTGTGCGACGGTCCGCTCGACGGCACCCTGGTCGACGTGGCGCTTGTGGGCGCTGTCGTCCTCGTGGTGCGGCTCGGCGTGGGCGACCGGACCGGTGAGGCCGGCGGTCACCGCGATCGTCCCCGCGAGGACGATGGGCATGGTGGCGAACCGGGCGGATCGTGCGCGCCGGGCGTCTTCGTCTGCAGCGTTGTCCACGGGTGTCTCCTGTCCCTTGCGGTGAGCCGTGCGCGTGCGTGCGCACTCACAGGTGGTGCAACGCTGGCATGGCGCGATTCCCAAGTCAACCAGAGAGTCAGATGTTGCGCGTGTGACCGATGTGACGAACGTGGCGGTGTGCGTCCTCCCGCGGCTCTGGCAACATGGGGCCTGTGAGTGCTGCACCCGCCGACGACCTGTCCCTCTCCGAGCGCTGGCTGACCGTCCCCGAGCTGGTGGACCTGTTCAGTACCAGCCCCGGCCGGATCCACCGCCTGTTCGAGGAGAAGACCCTCCTCGCCGCCCGCGTCGGCGGTGTGCTCCGGGTGCCGATCGAGTTCCTCGAGGAGCGCGAGCCGATGCCCGAGCTGCGCGGCACGCTCACCGTCCTGAGCGACAACGGCTTCACCGACGACGAGGCCGTCCGCTGGATGCTCTCCGTCGAGGACGCCCTCGGTACCTCGCCCGTCGCCGCGCTGCGCGCCGGCCGCAAGGCCGAGGTGCGTCGCGTGGCGCAGTCGCTGCTCTAGACCGGACCTGCTGACGGACTGGAGGCACGGTGCCGGCTGGCACCGTGCCTCCAGTCCGTGAACGGTTGCGTCTACGCCACGCGACGGCTGACCGTGTCGGCCAGCGCCACGAGCTGCTCGCGCGCCGACGGCGTCAGCGGAGCCGCCTCGATGGCGGCCTTCGCGCGCTGCACGTGCCGGTCGATCGAACGCTCGACCGCGGCCACCGCACCGGACTCGGTGAGGGTCGCGCGGAGCATCTGCACCTGGCCCTCGTCGAGGTCCGGGTCGCCCAGCAGCTCGTCGAGCAGCTGGCGCGGACCGCTCGCGAGCGTCTTCCGCGCGGAGGCGATGAGGACGGTGCGCTTGCCCTCCCGCAGGTCGTCGCCGGCGGGCTTGCCGGTGACCTCCGGGTCGCCGAACACGCCGAGCATGTCGTCGCGGAGCTGGTAGGCCACGCCGAGGGGGAGTCCGAAGGCGCGGAGCCCCTCGAGCTGCGCCTCGGTCGCGCCGGCCACGAGGGCGCCGATGAGCAGGGGAGCCTCGACCGAGTACTTCGCCGACTTGAAGACGATGACGCGCTGGGCCCGGACGAGGTGCTCGGCCTCGTCGATGGACGGCCAGGCGGTCTCCTCGTGCACGTCGAGGTACTGCCCCGCCGTGACGTCGAGCCGCATGGTTTGGAACTCCTGGCGGACGATCCGGCCGCGGGCGGGTTCGAGGAGCGCGAGGCCCTCGTCGAAGACCGCGTCGCTCAGGGAGAGCAGCAGATCGCCGAGCAGCAGGGCCGAGTTCGTGCCGTACAGGCCGCGGTCGCCGACCCAGCCGGACTCCTCGTGCAGGGACTCGAACCGGCGGTGCGCAGCGGGACGCCCGCGGCGGGTGTCCGAGCGGTCCATGATGTCGTCGTGGACGAGCGCCGCGGCGTGGAAGATCTCGAGCGCGGCCGCGACCGTGACGATCGCCTCGGCCGTGGTCTGCCGGGAGCCCTCGGCGAGGGGGTCGAACGAGCCCGACCGACCGGCCACGGACTGCCAGCCCCAGTAGCAGAACAGCGCCCGGAAGCGCTTGCCGCCGGAGAGCAGGTCGCGCGCGTAGGTGTCGAACGGAGCGAGGTCCGGACTGATGGCGGCGAGCCGTTCACGTTGGTCGTCCAGCGCCCGATCGATGCGCGCCGACACGAGGTCCACTAATCGCGTACTCTCAGCCACACTCCCTACCCTAGTGGAGTGGTCGAGTCGTAGACTCGACCCACCTCAACCACGCGTCGATCCCAGGAACAAGAGGGAACACAGATGCCACTCTCGGAGCAAGAGCAGCGACTCCTCGAAGAGATGGAGCGGAGCCTCTACCAGAACGACTCCGACTTCGTGGCGCGCGTCACACGCCGCCAGGGTCGTCCGAGCTACACGTCGATCACCCTCGGGGTGCTCGGTGCACTCGCGGGCGTCGCCATCGTCATCGTCGGGTTGGTCCTCCGCCAGCCGCTCATCGGCATCCTCGGCTTCGTCGTGATGCTCGCCGGTGTCCTCTTCGCCCTCCGACCGGGGATGCGCGCACCGAAGGCGAAGACGCCTCGGTCCGGCGGTCCCGCGTCCGGTGGGGCCTCTCGTCCGAGTTCGGGCGGTGGTGCCGGCGGTGGGTCCTTCATGGACCGCATGAACGACCGCTGGGACAAGCGGAACGACCAGAGCTAGGCGCTCTCCACACTCCTCCACGGGGTCGGTCCTTCGGGACCGGCCCCGTTTTTCGTGCGCCCGGGCCCGGGCCCGGGCCGGGGCCGGCGGGCGCCCGCCCGCCGAGATCGCACTCGGGACG
>NZ_MJGN01000025.1:0-51814 GCF_001865065.1 Curtobacterium sp. MCBA15_008
GATCTCGGCGAGGACCGGGGCGGCGCCGGGCGCACGGGCGTCGGCGCCGAGCCGCCCCGTCCGGCCGCCCGCAGCACGTCGTACTCGCTCGGCGATGCGCCGCCGGCCCGCCAGCCCGCCGGCCCGCCCGCCGAGATCGCACTCGGGACGCCTTCGGGCCCGACGCCGGGCGCCGAAGTGCGATCTCGGCGAGGACCGGGGGCGCCGGGCGCACGGCGGGCGCACGGCAGGCGCACGCCCGGCACGTCCGCCGCGCCGTCGTGCGGCTCCCGGAGCTGCGAAAGTCCTCCACTTCCCTCCACGCCCTCCACTCCGCTCCACCGGCCCGTTGTTCCGCCTGACTGCGGGAATCTCGTGCGCGCCGGCGACACCCGAACCGCCCCAGAACGGGGCACGCGGGCGATTCAGGGAGCGATTTCCTGGCTGAGGGGAGGGGAGTGGAGTAAAGTGGTGGACACAACGGTCCGGTGGAGCGGAGGGGAGGCCCGGCGTGCTGCTCGGTACCCATGCCCCGAAGCTCGACGAGAAGGGTCGCGTGATCCTCCCCGCCAAGTTCCGGGACGAACTGTCCGGGGGGCTCGTGATGACCCGCGGCCAGGAGCGCTGCGTCGTCGTCTTCAGCGCGGACACGTTCGAGCAACTGCACGAGCGCATCCGCACCGCTCCGATGACGTCGAAGCGCACCCGGGACTACATGCGTCTCTTCCTCTCGGGAGCGAGCGCCGAGACGCCCGACAAGCAGAACCGCGTCACCATCCCGCAGAACCTCCGCGAGTACGCGGGGCTCGAGCGGGACCTGACGGTCATCGGCAGCGGTGACCGTGCCGAGATCTGGTCGACCCCCGCGTGGGAGGCCTACTACGCCGAGGTCGAAGAGGGCTTCGCCGACAACGACGAGGAGGTGATCCCGGGGATCTTCTGATCCGTGGATCGGGACTCCCAGCCGTCCGCCCTGACACACCTTCCCCGGTGTCAGGTCGCATGGATGGGGATCCGGACCCGCGGCCCAGGAGACAGAGGGGCTGCACATGGCAGAACACGACCAGACCGACGGGACACCGCGGTTCCCGCACACGCCGGTGATGCTCGAGCGCATCGTCGACCTCTTCACGCCGACCCTCGACGGGCCGGGCAAGGTCGTCGTCGACGCGACGCTCGGCATGGGCGGCCACTCCGAGGGACTGCTCGAGCGCTTCCCGGAGCTGACGCTGATCGGCCTCGACCGCGACACCGACGCGCTCGGCATCGCGGGGGAGCGCCTCGCCCGGTTCGGTGACCGCGTCCGCCTGGTGCACACCGTGTACGACGGCATCGTCGACGCGATCGAGGGCGAGGGCTTCACGGAGGTCGACGGAGTCCTGTTCGACCTCGGCGTCTCCTCGCTCCAGCTCGACCGGGCCGAACGCGGCTTCGCGTACAGCCAGGACGCCCCGCTCGACATGCGGATGGACCGGACCGAGGGGCAGACCGCCGCCGACGTCCTGGCCACCTACGACGAGGGCGAACTCCGCCGGATCTTCCAGCGCTACGGCGAGGAGAAGCTCGCCGGCCGGTACGCCCGAGCGATCGTGGAGCGCCGTGCGACGAAGCCGTTCGAGATGTCCGGCGACCTGGTGCAGGTCCTCCACGACGCGACACCGGTGGCCATCCAGCGCCAAGGACACCCGGCGAAGCGCGTGTTCCAGGCCCTCCGCATCGAGGTCAACGCCGAACTGAGCGTCCTCGAGCGGGCGATCCCCGCCGCCCTCGACGCGATCGCGGTCGACGGCCGGATCGTCGTCGAGTCGTACCAGTCGCTCGAGGACCGCATCGTCAAGCGGGCCCTGACCGCCCGGACGAAGTCCAGCGCACCCGCCGACCTGCCCGTCGAACTGCCCGAGCACGCGCCGACCTACTCCCTGGTCGTCAAGGGCGCCGAGCTGGCCGACGAGGCCGAACGCGCCGCCAACCCACGAGCAACCCCCGTGCGCCTGCGCGCGGCCCAGCGGATCCGGAAGTGACATGAGCACGAACCTCGCACTCGTCGACCCCGCCGTCGTCCCGTCCCGCGCTCCGCGGCCTACGCGGCACGACCGACCGGAGCTCGTCGAGGTCACCCCGACCCGCGCCCAGCGCCGCGCTCGTCCCCGGATCGCCTACGCGGTCGTGGCGGTGGCGGCGCTCGGCATCCTGCTCCTGGCGCAGCTCGGGATCAGCATGGTGCTGAGCCAGGGCGCGTACACGCTCAACTCGCTGAGCACGGAGCAGACCAACCTCTCCCGGACGCAGCAGTCGCTGTCCGAGGAGCTCCGGGTGCTCGACTCCCCGCAGAACCTGGCGCGCAACGCCCAGGCCCTCGGGATGATCGCGAACGCCACGCCCGTCTACCTCGACCCGCGCACCGGCCGGGTGTACGGCACGCCGACCCCGGCGGTCGCCGACCAGGCCACCGCGAGCACCGAGAACCAGGTGCCGAACTCGCTGCTCGCCGACGTCCCGCTCGCTGCGCAGCAGGGCGACACGTCGACGAGCAAGGAGAGCGGCTCGACGACCGGCAGCGACAGCAAGGCCGCCACCGACGGCAAGGCAGCGACCGACAGCAAGGCCGCCACCGACGGCAAGGCCGCGACCGACAGCACCGCCGGTGCGACCGACGCTGGGAAGACCGCAGGCGCCAGCGCGTCGGGCGGGGCATCCTCGACGGCCGACGTAGAGTCCGACCCGAACCCGCTCCAGGCACCCTCCACCCGGTGACCTGCGGGCCCGGCGCTCCCTGACCGAGGGCGCTCCAGCTCCATCGCTCCGCCCCGGGAAGGACCGCACCGCGTGACGAAGACGATCCGCAGCCGCCGACTGCGCTACAGCGTCGTGATGATCGCCGTGATCGCCCTGGTGGCGGTCTTCGTGATCCGACTGGTCGACATCCAGGTCGTGCAGGCCGCCGACCTCAACGAGCAGTCGAAGCAGAAGCGGAGCATCCCGGTCACCATCTACGGGACCCGCGGCTCGATCGTCGACCGCTCCGGCACCGAGCTCGCCGACAGCGTCACCCGGTACAACATCACGACCGCCCCGCGGCTCGTGAAGAAGTTCGAGGGCAAGCTCGGCGGGACCCGCGTGAAGGAGGTCTCGGTCGACACGGCGCTGTCGGCCCTGGCCGAGGCCTCCGGTGGCGACGTCGCCACCATGAAGAAGAACATCGCGGCGAACCCGAAGTCGGATTTTGCGTACCTGGTCAAGGGCCTCGACGTGAAGCACTACGAGGCGGTGCGGGCCCTCAGCATCCCCTGGCTGTACCCGGAGCAGCAGTCGGCTCGGTCCTACCCGACCGCTGCCACGACGGGCAACCTCACCGGCTTCATGGGGACCGACGGCGCGCAGGCCGGCCTCGAGCTGGCGTACGACAAGTGCCTCGCGGGCTCGAACGGCTCCGAGACGTACGAGCGCGGTGAGGACGGCGTCCAGCTGCCGGGCAGCACGGTGACGACCAAGAAGGCCAAGGACGGCGGCACGCTCGAGACCACGATCGACAGCGACCTGCAGTACATGGCGGGGCAGACGATCGCGTCCGCGGCGAAGACGCTGCAGGCGGAGTCCGCCACCGCGACGGTGACGAGCGTCAAGACGGGCGAACTCCTCGCGGTCGCCGACTACCCGACGGTCGACCCGAACGACGTCGACGCGACCACCGACAAGGGTGCCTTCGGGTCGCGGGCGCTGACGGCGTCCTACGAGCCCGGGTCGACGATCAAGGCCGCGATCGCCGCCGCGCTCATCGACCAGGGCAAGTCGAGCCCCACCGACGGGATCACGGTGCCGTACACGCGCTCGTTCCCGTGGGGCGGCTCGATCAAGGACGCCGAGTTCCACCCCACCGAGCACCTGACGCTCGCCGGCGTGCTGCAGAACTCGTCGAACGTCGGCATCACCGAGCTGGGCGAGCGGTTGACCAAGCAGCAGCGCTTCGACTACATGAAGAAGTTCGGGCTGTTCCAGCCGGAGTCGGCGATCGACTACCCGGGCCAGCCGTCGATGGACTACGGCACGAGCCCGAACTGGGACGACCAGACGAACATCAACTCGATGTTCGGCCAGGGCATCTCGACGACGGCGGTCCAGATCGCCAGCGTCTTCCAGACGATCGCGAACCAGGGCGTGCGGATCCCGCTGCACTTCGTCAAGGGGTGCGAGACGGCCGACGGGAAGACGATCGACGCGCCCGACGTGCAGCCGACGCGCGTGGTGTCCGCGAGCGCCGCCACGCAGGTCACCGACATGCTGCAGAACGTCGTCAAGGGCGGCACCCTGTCGGGCATGGCGCCCATCTCCGGCTACAACATCGCCGCGAAGACCGGCACCGCCGAGGTGGCCGAGGGGTCGAAGGGCTACGGCGGTCAGCGCATCATCTCGGTGGCCGGAATGGCACCCGCCGAGGACCCCCAGTATGTTGTCACGGTGACGTTCACGAAGCCGCAGACGACGAAGTTCTCGTCCGGTGCAGCTCCGGCGTTCCGAACCCTCATGTCCCAGGTGCTCGAGAAGTACCGAGTAGCCCCCTCCACGTCGCAGGCGAAGCTGTACCCGTCCACGTGGTGAGGAAGAAGGAGCACTTGTCCGCACGGATCCCCCCGGTCCTCCGACCCGAACACCCCACCCCGAGGGCCGTCGCCGAACTCGCGAACGCGTTCGGTCTGCGTGTCGTCGGCTCGCTCGACGCCGTCGAGACCACCGGCGTGACGCTGAGCGCCGCCGAGGTGCAGCCGGGTGACCTCTTCGTCGGGGTGCACGGAGCGAACCGGCACGGCGCGCAGTTCGCGACCGAGGCCGCCGAGCGCGGTGCCGTCGCGGTCCTGACCGACGCCGACGGCGTGGCCCTGGCCGAACCGTCCGGCCTGCCGGTGCTCGTCGTGGACGACCCGCGTGCGGCCCTGGGCGACGTGTCGGCGTGGGTCTACCGCACCCACCCGGACGAGGCCACCGACCTGCCGCAGCTGTTCGCCGTCACCGGCACGAACGGCAAGACGAGCACCTCGTACATCCTCGAGGGGATCCTCAAGCAGCTCGGGCTCGTCACCGGCCTCAGCTCGACGGCGGAGCGCCACATCGGCACGCTCAGCGTCACGAGCCGGCTCACCACGCCCGAGGCCAGCGAGATGCACGCGCTCCTCGCCCGGATGCGCGAGAGCGAGGTCCGCGCCGTCGCGGTCGAGGTGAGCGCCCAGGCCCTCAGCCGGCACCGCGTGGACGGCATCGTCTTCGACGTCGCGGCGTTCACGAACCTCTCGCACGACCACCTCGACGACTACGCCGACATGGAGGAGTACTACCGCGCGAAGCTCCCGCTGTTCGAGCCGGAGCACGCCCGCCGTGGCGTCGTCTCGCTCGACACGGACTGGGGTCACCGCGTGGTGCAGGACTCCCGGATCCCGGTGACCACCATCACGGTGCACCCCGACGTCGAGGCCGAGTGGCACGTCGACATCGTCGAGGCCCACGCCGCGTACACCGAGTTCCGGCTGACCGGCCCCGAGGACCGCGAGCTCACCACCCGTGTGCCGCTGATCGGCTGGCACATGGCCGCGAACGCCGCCCTGGCGATCGTCATGCTGGTCGAGGGCGGCTTCGAGCTCGGCACCATCGCCCACGCGCTGGAGAGCAACCACCGCCACTACGCGGACGAGGACGGCGATCGCGGCGACCACGGCCAGCAGCGCACGGTGTCCGCCATCGAGTGCTACCTGCCCGGCCGCACCGAGCGCGTCTCCGGTGACCGCGGGCCGAGCGTGTACGTCGACTTCGGGCACAGCCCCGACGCCTTCGAGAACACCCTCGCCGCAGTCCGGCAGTTCACTCCGGGCAAGGTCCTCATGCTCTTCGGTGCCGACGGCGACCGCGACAAGACGAAGCGCGCCGACATGGCCCGCATCGCCGCGGCCGGCTCGGACATCCTGGTCGTCACCGACCACCACCCCCGCTTCGAGGACGCCGCATCCATCCGGAAGACCCTCGTCGACGCCGCGCGCGCCGCCTACCCGGAGCACGAGATCCACGAGGTCAGCCCGCCCGAGGCCGCGATCCGCACCGCGGTGGGCCTGCTGAGCGAGGGCGACTCGATCCTCTGGGCCGGCCCCGGTCACCAGGACTACCGCGACATCCAGGGCGTCCGCACCCCGTACTCGGCACGCGACGAGGCCCGTCAGGCGCTCCGCGAGGCCGGGTGGGAGCCGAACTCCGGCCCCGCCGAGGACGTCCGATGATCGCCCTGACCCTCGCCGAGATCGCCACCGCGGTCGACGGCGAGCTCATCGGCGGCGCCCAGGCGACCGACGTGGCCGAGCCCGGCGACCTGGTCATCGAGGGCTCGGTGGAGACCGACTCGCGCCTCGTGCGTCCGGGCAGCGTGTTCTTCGCGCTCCCCGGTGAGGTCACCGACGGCCGCCGCTTCGTCGCGGCCGCGGTCGAGGCAGGCGCCGCACTCGTCATCACGCCCGAGCGCGTGGAGACCGCCGCGCCGCAGATCGTCGTGGCCGACGGCTACGAGGCCCTCGCCGCGCTCGCGCACGAGGTCGTGACGCGCGTCCGGATGAGCTCCGCCGACCGCGTCGACTCGGACGGCCGCCCGGCGCCCCTGCGGGTCGTCGGCATCACCGGCTCGAACGGCAAGACGAGCACGAAGAACATGCTCCGCACGATCCTCGAGCAGCACGGCGAGACCGTCGCGCCCCAGGGGTCGTTCAACAACCACGTCGGGGCACCGATCTCGATGCTCCGGGTCACGTACGACACGCGCTACCTCGTCGTCGAGATGGGGGCGAGCGGCGTCGGCCACATCGCCAAGCTCGTCTCGATCGCCGAGCCCGACGTCGGCGTCGTCCTCAAGGTGGGCCTCGCGCACGCCGGCGAGTTCGGCGGCATCGAGGCGACGCAGCGCGCGAAGTCCGAGATGGTCACCGACCTGCCGGCCTCCGCGACGGCCCTCCTCAACGTCGACGACGACCGGGTCGCGTCGATGCGCGACCTGACGGCCGCCCAGGTGGTCGGTTTCGGCACGTCGGCGGACGCCGACTACCGCATCACCGGCATCGAGACGGACCGCAGCGGCACCCGCTTCACGCTCACCGCGCCTCCCGTCCGCCCCGAAGGCGACCGTCCGACGGACGCGACCCTGTCTGGAGGCGCGGATCACGTCGACGTGCGCCTCGCGATCCTGGGTGAGCACCACGCCATGAACGCGTCCGCCGCGCTCACGGTGGCCCACCTGTGGGGCGTGCCCCTCGCCACCGGCGCCGAGGCGCTCGCGTCGATGACGCGCGCCGAGCGCTGGCGCATGGAGCTCCTCCAGGGCGGGCCCGAGGGCGTCACGGTCATCAACGACGCCTACAACGCGTCCCCCGACTCCACCGCAGCGGCGCTGCGGACCCTGGCGCAGATCGTGCGCCCGGGGGAGCGGACCGTCGCCGTGCTCGGCGAGATGGCCGAGCTCGGCGAGTTCTCCGTCGAGGAGCACGACCGCATCGGCCGGCTCGTCGTCCGTCTCGGCATCGGACAGCTCGTGGTCGTCGGCCGCGCCGCGATGCCGATCCACCAGGCCGCCACCCTCGAGGGATCGTGGGACGGCGAGTCCGTGTTCATCGAGGACGTCGACGGCGCCGTCCACCAACTGCAGGACATGCTCCGCCCCGGCGACGTCGTCCTCGTCAAGTCCTCGAAGTCCGCCGAACTGCGATTCCTCGGCGACCGCCTCGGAGGTGTCACCGAATGATCGCCCTCCTGATCGCCGGCGCCGTGTCGCTGGTGTTCACACTGCTGCTCACGCCGCTGTTCATCAAGCTGTTCCACCGCCTCGGCTGGGGACAGTTCATCCGCGACGACGGCCCGCAGTCGCACCACACGAAGCGCGGTACGGCGACGATGGGCGGCATCGTCCTCATCATCGGCGCGGTGCTCGGCTACTTCGTCGGCCACCTGGTCGGGCGTGACTCGATCACGCTGTCCGGGCTGCTCGTCCTCTTCCTGATGGTCGGCCTCGGGTTCGTCGGGTTCATCGACGACTTCCTGAAGGTGCGACGGCAACGGAGCCTCGGGCTCGGCGGCTGGGCCAAGGTGCTCGGCCAGGTCATCGTCGGTGTGATCTTCGCGACCATCGCCCTCGTCGTCCCGACCGCGAACGGCAAGCCGCCGGCGTCCACCATGGTGTCGGCGATCCGGGACATCCCGTGGCTCGACTTCATGGCACTCGGCACCGTCATCGGCACCGTGCTGTTCCTGGCGTGGATCGTCCTGCTGACCGTGTCGACGTCGAACGGCGTGAACGTCGCGGACGGCCTCGACGGCCTGGCCACCGGATCGAGCATCCTGGCGATCGGGTCGTACGTCATCATCGGCTTCTGGCAGTCGAACCAGATCTGCGGCGGCGCCCGGCTCGACGCCAACACCGCGCACGCCTGCTACACCGTGACGAACCCGCTCGACCTGGCGGTCGTCGCCGCTGCGGTCTGCGGCGGCCTGATCGGCTTCCTCTGGTACAACACGTCCCCGGCGCAGATCTTCCTCGGCGACACCGGCTCGCTCGGGCTCGGCGGTGCCCTGGCCGGCCTCGCCATCCTCAGCCGCACCGAGCTGCTGCTCGTCCTGATCGGCGGCCTGTTCTTCATCGTCACCGGATCGGTCATCCTGCAGCGGGCGTACTTCAAGATCACCCACGGCAAGCGCATCTTCCGGATGAGTCCGCTGCACCACCACTTCGAGTTGAAGGGGTGGGCCGAGGTGACCGTCGTCGTCCGGTTCTGGATCATCGCCGGACTCTGCGTCGCAGCCGGTGTCGGCCTCTTCTACCTCGAATGGATCGCGCGCGTTGGCTGATCGTCTCGACGCCCTGGACAGCTGGTTCTCCGAGGGGTGGAAGGGCCTCGACGTCGCCGTCCTCGGACTCGGTGCCACCGGGTTCTCGGCCGCCGACACCCTCGTCGAACTCGGCAGCGACGTGACGGTCTACTCGACCGACGCTCCAGCCGACAGCGTGGAGCTGCTCGACGTCATCGGGGCGCGCTTCGTGCAGGTCCCGCTCGACACCGTGCCCGACGCACTCGTGCGGCAGGCGCCCGACGTGGTCATCGTGTCGCCGGGGCTGCCGCCGCACAACGCGACGGTCGCCTGGTCGGTGGCGAACAGCACCGTGTGGGGTGACATCGAGCTCGCCTGGCGCGTCCGCGACAAGGTCGTGCGCGGCCCGATCGCCGCGCCGTGGGTGACGATCACCGGTACGAACGGCAAGACCACCACGACGCAGCTCGCCACCGCGATGTTCGAGGCCGGCGGCCTCCGCGCCGTGGCGTGCGGCAACATCGGCGTGCCCGTCCTCGACGTCGTCCGCGACCCGGACGGCTTCGACGTCCTCGTGGTCGAGCTGTCGAGCCACCAGCTCCACTACATGCCGACCTCCGGCGACGGGGCGGTGGTGCCGCTCGCGAGCACCTGCCTGAACATCGCCGACGACCACCTCGAGTGGCACGGCTCCGCCGAGGCGTACCGCGCCGCGAAGGCGAAGGTCTACGAGCGCACCGTGATGGCGTGCGTCTACAACACGACCGACGACGTCACCCGGCACATGGTCGAAGAAGCCGACGTCGTCGAGGGCTGCCGTGCCGTCGGCTTCGGCCCGGGCATCCCGGCCCCGGGCGACGTCGGCATCGTCGAGGACGTCCTGTGCGACCGCGCGTTCGCCGAGAACCGGCAGAGCAGCGCGCTCGAGCTGGCCACCGTCGCCGACCTCGAGCAGGCCGGGCTCGCCAGCCCCCACATGACCATGAACGTCCTCGCCGCCGCGGCCCTGGCCCGTGCGGCCGGCGTGCAGCCGAGCGCGATCCGCACGGCCGTGCAGGGGTTCCGTGCGGACCACCACCGCACCGAGCTCGTCGCGACCGCCGACGGCATCACCTGGGTGGACGACTCGAAGGCGACCAACCCGCACGCGGCGACCGCGTCGCTCGGCGCGTTCGACCCGGTCGTCTGGATCGTCGGGGGCCTGTTCAAGGGCGTCGACGTGGACGGACTGGTCGAGCGCTTCGGCCCGGACGTCCGCGGCGTCGTCGTGATCGGCACCGACCGGACCCCCGTGGTCGAGGCATTCGCGCGACACGCGCCCGGGGTGCCCGTCCTGCAGGTCGAAGCAGCGGACACTGATCAGGTCATGCCCGAGGCGGTCCGGCATGCCGCTTCGGTCGCGAGACCGGGCGACACGGTCCTCCTCGCCCCGGCTGCAGCGTCGTTCGACCAGTTCGGCTCCTACGCGGACCGGGGGCGTCGATTCGCGGCGGCGGTCCACGAGCACCTGGGAGGAAACGCCGATGGCGACGACGGATCTTCCGAACGGTCGTAGCAGAACGGACACCGCGCACGCGCGTCCGAGTGGGACAGCCCGCCGGACCAACGGCGCCGTCGTCGCCGTCAAGAACGTCTTCGTCGCCGAGTCGAGCACCTTCTACACGATCCTCGGGGTGACGCTCTTCCTCGTCGTCTTCGGCGTGGTCATGGTGCTCTCGTCGTCGAGCGTCGAGCAGTACGCCGCGACGCACGACTTCTTCGGCGCCGCGTCCCGCCAGGGCCTGTACGCCGTCCTCGGTGTCCCGCTCATGCTCATCGCGAGCCGCCTGTCCGCGCGCTTCTGGCGGCGCTGGGCGATGTGGATCGTCGGCATCGGCCTGGTCGTGCAGGCGCTCGTCGTCCTGACGCCGCTCGGCTACTCGATCCAGGGCAACCGGAACTGGATCAAGCTCGGCTCGTTCACCGCGCAGCCGTCCGAGATCCTGAAGCTCGCCCTGGTGCTCGGCATCGGCGCGATCATGTACGTCAAGCGCGACAAGCTCGACGACTGGAAAGAGGTCTACATCCCGATCGGGATCGCCGCCATCGGGTCGATCGGCCTCGTGCTCCTCGGCGGTGACCAGGGCACGGCGATGATCATGCTCATCCTGGTCTTCGGCGCACTGTTCGTCGGCGGCGCCCGGGCGAAGCACCTGCTGCTCGGCCTCGTCGCCCTCGCGGTGGCGCTGCCCTTCGTCACGATGGCCTCGAGCTCCCGGCAGAGCCGGATCAGCGCCTGGCTGTCCGGCTGCACGGACACGAGCCAGTACCAGGACCTCTGCTGGCAGCCGGTCCACGGCATGTGGGCACTGGCGTCCGGTGGCGTGTTCGGCGTCGGGCTCGGCAACTCGAAGGCGAAGTGGTCCTGGCTGCCCGAGGCGGACAACGACTACATCTTCGCGATCATCGGCGAGGAGCTCGGCCTGGTCGGCGCCGTCGTCGTGCTCGCCCTGTTCGTGGTGCTGGCGATCGGCATGATCAAGATCATCCGCCAGTCGAACGACCCGTTCGTGAAGACGGTCACGGGCGGCGTGCTGGCGTGGATCATCGGCCAGGCGCTCGTCAACATCGCCGTGGTCCTCGGCCTGCTGCCGGTCCTCGGTGTCCCACTGCCACTCATCTCGGCCGGTGGGTCCGCGCTCATCATGACGCTCGTCGCGATCGGCGTCGTGCTGTCCTTCGCGCGCGACCTCCCCGGCAAGAACAGCCTCCCCAGCGCGGCCCCGGTGGGCCGGACCACCACGAACGGAACACTCCGGTGAGCACGTACCTCTTCGCCGGCGGCGGCACCGCCGGGCACGTCAACCCCCTGCTCGCGGTCGCCGACCGGCTCACCGAGCGCGAGCCCGACGCCGAGGTCCTCGTGCTCGGCACCGCGGAGGGCCTGGAGTCCCGGCTCGTCCCGATGCGCGGCTACGAGCTGCTGACGATCCCGCGCCTGCCGTTCCCGCGCAAGCCGAACGCCGCCGCGCTGCGGTTCCCCGGTGCCTTCTGGCGAGCGGTCAAGCGCACCGAGCAGCTCATCCGCGAGCACCGGGTCGAGGTCGTCCTCGGGGTCGGCGGCTACGCGGCCGCGCCGGCGTACATCGCCGCGCGCCGGACGGGCACGCCGATCGTCGTGCACGAGCAGAACGCCAAGCCCGGCCTGGCGAACCGCCTCGCGGCGTTCCTGACGAGCCACGTGGGGGTGACGTTCTCGAACACCCGCCTGCGGCACGGCCGCGTCGTCGGGATGCCGCTCCGCCGTGAGATCGAGTCGCTCGACCGCCGTGCCTCCCGCGCCGAGGGCCTCGCCGAGTTCGGTCTCGACCCCGCCCGACCGGTCCTGCTGGTGACCGGTGGGTCGTCCGGCGCGCGGAGCATCAACCGCACGGTGAACGCCGCCGCCGCGACCATTGTCGGCGCCGGCTGGCAGGTGCTGCACGTCGTCGGCGCGAAGTCCGACATCGGGCCGAGCGACCTCGACGGGTACCACGTGCTGCCGTACTGCGACCGGATGGACCTCGCCTACGCGGCGAGCGACTTCGTGGTCTCGCGCTCCGGTGCCGGCATGGTCTGCGAGCTCACCGCCGTGGGGCTGCCCAGCGTCCTGGTGCCGTACCCTGTCGGCAACGGCGAGCAGCGCCACAACGCGAAGGACGTCGTCGACGCCGGGGGAGCGGTCCTCGTGGCGGACGCGGAATTCGACGGGGACTGGGTGACGTTCCAGCTCCTGGACATCCTGCAGGACCGCGCCAGGATCGCCGACATGACGGTCCGCGCCGGCAGCGTCGGCCACCGCGACGGCGCCGACCGGATGACCGACCTGGTGCTGGACGCAGCGAAGAACGCCGGCACCGCCGGACACGACGGGCCGAGCACCGGCTCCACGGAGGAAGCATGACCATCAAGCCGGACCTGACGCAGCCGATCCCGGACGACCTCGGCACGGTGCACTTCGTCGGCATCGGCGGCTCCGGCATGAGCGGCATCGCGCGGATGTTCCTCGCCGCGGGTCACCGCGTGACGGGCAGCGACTCCCGCGAGACCGCCACCACGGGCACGATGCGCGAGCTCGGGGCCGACGTGCACATCGGCCACGACGCCGCGAACGTCGGCGAGGCCGACACCATCGTCGTCACGAGTGCGCTCTGGCCGGACAACCCCGAACTCCTCGAGGCGCAGCGCCGTGGCCTGCCGGTCCTGCACCGGTCGCAGGCCCTCGCGGCCCTCATCGCCGAGCACCGCCTGGTCGCGGTCGCCGGCGCGCACGGCAAGACCACGTCGACCGGCATGATCGTCACCGCGATGGTCGAGCTCGGCCTCGACCCGAGCTTCGTCAACGGCGGCGTCATCCAGTCGCTCGGCACCAGTTCGGCGCCGGGCTCGAGCGACCTGTTCGTGGTCGAGGCCGACGAGTCCGACGGCTCGTTCCTGCTGTACGACGTCGCGGTGGCGCTCGTCACGAACGTCGACGCCGACCACCTGGACCACTACGGCAGCGAGGAGGCCTTCACCGAGGCCTTCGTCGAGTTCGCCGCGAAGGCGTCCGAGCGGGTCGTCATCTCGAGCGACGACGCGGGCGCGAAGGCCGTCACCGCCGGTGTCCGCCAGCGGGAGGACGCCCCCGAGGTCGTCACCTTCGGCGAGGCCGTCGACGCCGACGTCCGGATCGAGGGCGTCACCGAGTCGGCGAGCGTCGAGGTCGACTTCCGCGCCGGTGGCGAGGCGTACCACCTCACGCTCCGCGTCCCCGGTCGCCACAACGCGGTCAACGCCGTCGGCGCCTTCGCGGTCCTGACCGGACTCGGCCTCGCCCCGGCGGACGCGATCCGCGGCATCGAGGCGTTCGGCGGCACCCAGCGCCGCTTCGAACTGCACGGCGTGGAGCGCGGCGTGTCGGTGTACGACGACTACGCGCACCACCCGACCGAGGTCGCCGCGGCGCTCAAAGCCGCCCGCAACGTGGTCGGCGACGGTCGCATCATCGCGATCCACCAGCCGCACCTGTACTCCCGCACCCGCCTGATGGCCGGCGACTTCGCGAAGGTCTACGAGGAGCTCGCCGACCACACCGTCGTCCTCGACGTCTACGGCGCGCGTGAGGACCCGGAGCCCGGCGTGACCGGCGCCCTGGTGCAGGAGCGCTTCGCGGACCAGTCCCGCGTCGAGTTCCTGCCCGACTGGGACGAGGCCTCCGCCCGCGCCGCAGCGGTGGCACGCGAGGGCGACATCATCATGACGCTGAGCTGCGGCGACGTGTACCGCATCATCCCGCAGGTCATCGGCGCGCTGAAGCACGACGGGGCACCCGCCCGGTGAAGCGTCCCGAGGGGTTCGACGAGCGTCCGGCACAGCCGGACGCCTCCGCCGAGGACGCCTCGGCGCCCCGGCAGCGCCGTGCCCCGCTGATCCCGCGGCGTCCGTCGCGCGGGTCCTCGCGCGACGGCCAGGAGGCGCGGCCCGCCCCCGCCCCGGAGGCGCCCGTCGACGAGACGGAGACCCCGACCACCACCGACGACACCGCCGACGACTCCGCTCCGTCGGCGCGCGACCGCGCGGGCGCCTTCGCCGGCGCGGCCGGCCGCCGGCTCGGCGCCGGCTTCTCGACGGTGAAGGACCGGCTGCGGGAGTACACCCCCGACGAGGACCACCCCGAGTCGCACCCCCCTGCGGACGTCGCGCCCGGCAGTGACGGGGTGCAGCGTTCGCAGACGGGTGCGATCCTCCAGGACCTGCACGCCGACCAGGACCACGCGACCCCGATCGGCGCCGGCGTCCGCGCCGCCGAGACCGCGCGAGAGGCCCGGGTGGCGAAGCGCCGCCGTCGGCTCCTCGAGCGTGCCGAGGTCCGTCGCTTCACCCGCCGCAGTCGCCACCGTCGTGCGGCGTGGATCACCGGCGCGAGCATCTTCCTGGCGTTCGGCATCTCGATCCTTGTCGCGGTGTTCTCGCCCCTGATGGCCTTGCAGACCATCGAGGTGAAGGGCACGAACCGCGTCGACGCCGCCCAGCTCCGACAGGCACTCTCCGAGCAGATCGGCACGCCACTGGCACGCCTCGACTTCGAGGAGATCAAGCGGGACATCGCCGGCTTCCCGCTCATCGAGAGCTACGTCACGGAAGAGGCGCCGCCGCACACCCTCGTGGTGACGGTCACCGAGCGCACCCCGGTGGTGGCGGTGCAGTCGGGCAAGTCGTTCGACCTCGTCGACCCGGCGGGCATCGTCGTGCAGTCCTCCCCGACGCAGCCGGCGAACATGCCCGTCGCCGACGTCGGCAACGCGAAGCTCGGGTCGTCGGTGTTCCGCACCATGACCGAGGTCGTGCTGGCCCTGCCGTCCACCGTGCGGGCGCAGGTGACGAGCGTGAAGGCGTCCACCGCCGACGACGTGACGCTCACCCTGAAGGACAAGTCGACGGTCGTGTGGGGCAACCCGGACGACTCCGAGGCGAAGGCGGCGCTCCTGGCCGCCCTCGTGAAGGACCACTCGGCGCGGAACCCCGGGGTCGTCGTCGAGTACGACGTCAGTGCACCGGACAACGGCGTCATCCGCGCGAAGAAGTAGCGGATCGTGCGACACGCGGCGTGGCGGGGCGACAGTGCCTGGAGCGCACCCGTAGCGTCGACGCAAGCACCACATCTACCAGCATTGCCCCTGAACTTCAAGTAGAGGTTGAGGGTTCGACCGGAGGCCCGACTGACGTGACCACGAACCACAACTACCTCGCCGTCATCAAGGTCGTCGGTGTCGGCGGCGGCGGCGTGAACGCCGTGAACCGCATGATCGAGCTCGGCCTCCGCGGCGTCGAGTTCATCGCCATCAACACCGACGCACAGGCCCTGCTGCTGAGCGACGCCGACGTCAAGCTCGACGTCGGCCGCGAGATCACCCGTGGTCTCGGCGCCGGCGCGGACCCCGAGGTCGGCCGTCGTGCCGCCGAGGACCACGCGGAGGAGATCGAGGAAGCGCTCGCGGGCGCCGACATGGTCTTCGTCACCGCGGGTGAGGGCGGCGGGACCGGTACGGGTGGTGCTCCCGTGGTCGCGCGCATCGCGAAGTCGATCGGTGCGCTCACCATCGGTGTCGTCACGAAGCCGTTCAGCTTCGAGGGCAAGCGCCGTCAGTCGCAGGCCGAGAACGGCGTCGCCGGGCTCAAGGACGAGGTCGACACGCTCATCGTCGTGCCGAACGACCGCCTGCTCGAGATCAGCGACCGTGGCATCTCCATGGTCGAGGCCTTCGCGACCGCCGACCAGGTGCTCCTCGCCGGCGTGCAGGGAATCACCGACCTCATCACGACCCCCGGTCTCATCAACCTCGACTTCGCCGACGTCAAGTCGGTCATGCAGGGTGCCGGATCGGCCCTCATGGGCATCGGCTCCTCGCGTGGTGCCGACCGTGCGATCAAGGCGGCCGAACTCGCCGTGGCGTCGCCGCTGCTCGAGGCGTCGATCGACGGCGCGCACGGCGTGCTGCTCTCGATCCAGGGCGGTTCGAACCTCGGCATCTTCGAGATCAACGACGCCGCTCGCCTCGTGCAGGAAGCGGTCCACCCCGAGGCGAACATCATCTTCGGTGCGGTCATCGACGACACGCTCGGCGACGAGGTCCGCGTGACCGTCATCGCCGCGGGCTTCGACGGCGGCGAGCCGCAGCAGCAGCAGAAGGAACGCCGCTCGAGCTACGTCGACCCCGAGGCCGGCGCGACCGTCCCGGTGGCGACCGCCGGTGGCACGGGTGCGATCGAGGACTCGAACTCCTCCGCGCCGTCGTGGGCGTCGCAGGAGCACGCGGCGCCGGCGCAGCGCGCCGCCGACCCGGCCTTCGACGACGACGACGACGAGCTCGACGTCCCCGACTTCCTGAAGTAACCAGCTCCTTGGCAGCCGACCCGCGCCTCCCGTCCGCCTCGTCTCCAGACGACGGACTGGAGGCGCGTCTCGCGTCCGTCAGGTCCGGCATGTCCGACGCGGCGCGAGCCGCAGGGCGGTCGGTCGACGAGCTGACGCTCGTCGTCGTCACGAAGTACCACCCGGCGTCGCTCGTGCGGGACCTCTCCGCCCTGGGCGTGACGGACGTGGGGGAGAACCGGCACCAGGAGGCCCAGGCGAAGGCCGCCGAACTCGCCGACCTGCCGCTGACCTGGCACTTCGTCGGGCAGCTGCAGTCGAAGAAGGCGCGGCAGGTGCGCCGCTACGCGCACGTGGTGCAGTCGCTCGACCGCGACTCCGTCGTCGACGCGTTCGCCCCGACCGAGGCCGAACCGGAACCGCCGGTGATCGACGGTTTCGTGCAGGTCAACCTCACCGACGACCCCGGTCGCGGCGGCGTCCAGCCCGACGCGGTCGAGGCCATGGCCGAGCGCGTGCTGGCGACCGGCACGGTCCGGTTGCGCGGCGTGATGGCCGTCGCACCGCTCGACGAGGAGCCCCGGGCCGCCTTCGCCCGACTGCGGTCGATCTCGTCGCGCGTGGTGTCCCTCGCACCCGGTGCCACGGACATCTCGGCCGGGATGAGCGGCGACTACGCCGAGGCCGTGCTCGAGGGCGCGACACACCTCCGGATCGGCACCGCAATCACGGGAAATCGTCCGGTCGCGCCCTAGCCTCGTCCCAAGGGCATCCACGAGCACGAACCCCGGAGGAACCATGGCCAACCCGCTGAAGAAGACGATGGTCTACCTCGGCCTCGCCGACGAGGAACTCGAGTACGAGGACGAGCAGCCGCAGGAGCCTGCGCGCGCGCAGTCGTCCCGTCAGCAGGCCGCACCGGCCCAGGCCCCCGCGGCCGCTCCGGTCGCGCAGGAGGCCCCCGCGCCCGTCGCGGCACCGGTGGCGCCCGCCGCCCCCGAGACCAAGACGCACACCCACCAGCGCGGCGCCCAAGTGACCCCGCTCCGCCGCTCGCACACGACCGCACAGAAGGCAGCACCGGTCCAGGAAATGAACGAGATCCTCACCGTCCACCCCCGCGAGTACAAGGACGCCCAGTCCATCGCCGAGAGCTTCCGCGACGGCATCCCCGTCATCATCAACCTCTCGCAGATGACCGAGGCCGACGCCCGCCGCATGATCGACTTCGCCTCCGGGCTGTCGCTCGGCCTGTACGGCAAGATCGAGCGCGTCACGAACAAGGTCTTCCTGCTCTCCCCGGCGCACGTCGCGGTGAGCGGTGAGGCGCCTGAGGTAGAGTCCGACATCGAGGCGTCCTTCTTCGCCCAGTCCTGAGTCCCTCAGGCCCGAGTCCCTCAGGCCCGAGCCCATCAGGCCCACCCGCCCCGTGAGCGACGTCACGTGACGACGCCCACCCGAGCCGAGCGAGCCCCATCGTGTCCGCGATCTTCACGATCCTGTACTTCCTCCTCCTGTTCTACTTCTTCGTGATGTGGGGACGGTTCGCGCTCGACATCGTGCAGGCGTACAACCGTTCCTGGCGGCCCCGCGGGGGACTCCTCGTGGTCTCCGAGGTCGTCTACACCCTGACCGATCCGCCGATCCGCACCGTCCGCAAGGCGCTCCCGCCGCTGCGGATGGGGCCGGTCGCGCTCGACTTCGGGTGGACGATCGTCATGCTCGTGGTCATCATCGCGATGACCATCACCCGGGCGTTCATCTAGCCCAGCCCGACCGCGACACGCGCCACGCGCACGTCATGGTCACGGTTCTCGGGCGCCGTCGGTGTACGGTGGTCGGGATCGATGCTCGCTCCGGCGCAGCATCCGCACCGCAGGGAGCGACTGGTACATTCGGTCGCACCCGTAGCGGTTCCACACGTTCAGCAGTTCTATTGAGGTGACGGCAATGGCTTTGACGCCGGAAGACGTAGTCAACAAGCGGTTCCAGCCGACGAAGTTCCGCGAGGGCTACGACCAGGACGAGGTCGACGACTTCCTCGACGAGGTCGTGGTCGAGCTGCGCCGCCTGACGGCCGAGAACGACGAACTCCGTCAGCGCCTGCAGGCAGCCGAGTCGGCTCCGCAGTCGGCGCAGGCCGAGCAGCCCGCTCCGACCCCCGAGCCCGAGCCGGAGCCCGCCCCCGTGGCCGCCGCCCCGGAGCCCGCTCCGGTCGCTGCCGCCGCGCCGGCCACGACGGTCCCCGCCGACGAGGACACCGAGGGCACCACGAACCTCCTGACGCTCGCGCGCCGTCTTCACGAGGAGCACGTGCGTGAAGGCGTCGAGAAGCGCGACGCGCTCATCGCCGAGGGCACCGCCCAGGCCGCGCGTCTCGTCTCCGAGGCTGAGGCCAAGCAGCGCCAGATCATCGCCGACACCGAGAACACGAACCGTCAGCGTGTTGCGGTGCTCGAGCAGGAGCAGCGCCAGCTCGAGGGCAAGATCGACGAGCTCCGCACCTTCGAGCGCGACTACCGTGCGCAGCTCAAGAGCTACATCCAGGGGCAGCTCAACGAGCTGGACGGCTCGGGCCCCGAGCAGTCCGGTCTCACCCCCGCGCCGGCGTCGGCGCAGGGCTTCGGCAACTGACGTTGTCGCGACCAGCATCACGAGCGAAGGTCAGTGCACGCGCTATCGCGGCACTGGCCTTCGCCGCTGTCGTCGTGGTGGCGCTCGACCAGGGCGTGAAGGCGCTCGTCGTCGCGAACCTGCCGTACGGCACCGTCGTCCCCGTCTTGGGCGGGGCGCTGCAGTTCTTCTACGTCCGGAACCCCGGTGCCGCGTTCTCGTTCGCGGTGAACATGACGTGGGTGTTCTCGATCGTCTCGACGGCCGTCGTCGTGGCGATCATCGTCTTCGCCCGGCGGATCCGGTCGATGTGGTGGGCACTCGTGCTCGGCATGCTGCTCGGCGGGGCGCTCGGCAACCTGCTCGACCGGCTCTTCCGTGAGCCCGGCTTCGGTCGCGGCCACGTCGTGGACTTCATCTCGACGCCGTGGATGATGCCGGCGATCTACAACATCGCCGACTCGTTCATCTGCATCAGCATGGTGATCTTCGTGCTGCTCGTGATCCTCGGGGTGAACCTCGACGGTTCCCGCGCCCTGACCGCGAAGCAGCAGCGCGCTGCCGACGCCGCCGGCGCCGGGGCCGACGCGTCCGCACCGGACGCCACCCGCGCCTCCAGTCCCGCCGCCACCGACGACCCGCGCGGGCCGCGTGACGGTCGCGACGCGCTCGGACACGACGCGACGTGAGCGAGTCCCGTTCGCTGCCTGTCCCCGACGGGCTCGCCGGTGAGCGCGTCGACGCGGCCATCGCGAAGCTCCTCGGGTTCAGCCGGTCCTTCGCGGCCGACGTCGTCGCCGCCGGTGGCGTGCGTGTCGACGGGGTCGTTGTCGACAAGTCCGACCGGCTGCACGCCGACTCGTGGCTCGAGGTCGAGTGGACCCCGAAGGAGCCCCCGCGGATCATCCCGGTCGAGGTCCCCGGCATGACGGTCGTGCACGACGACGACGACATCATCGTCGTCGACAAGCCGATCGGCGTCGCGGCCCACCCGTCGCCCGGCTGGGACGGACCCACCGTCCCCGGGGGCCTGGCCGCGGCAGGGTTCACGATCGCGACCTCCGGTGCCGCCGAGCGCGCGGGCATCGTGCACCGACTCGACGTCGGCACGTCGGGCCTGATGGTCGTCGCGAAGACCGAGCTGGCCTACACGCACCTCAAGCGCGCCTTCAAGGAGCGCACGGTCGAGAAGGTCTACCACGCGCTCGCGCAGGGGCACCCGGACCCGACCTCCGGCACGGTCGACGCCCCCATCGGCCGGCACCCGTCGAGCGACTGGAAGTTCGCGGTCACGGCCGACGGCAAGCCGAGCGTCACGCACTACGCGACGCTCGAGGCGTTCCGGTCGGCGACCCTGCTCGAGGTCCACCTCGAGACCGGGCGCACGCACCAGATCCGCGTGCACATGGCCGCCACGCGCCACCCGCTCGTCGGCGACACCATGTACGGCGCCGACCCCGTGCTCGCCGCGGAGCTAGGGTTGACGCGGCAGTGGCTCGACGCGGTGCGGCTCGGGTTCGAGCACCCGCGCACCGGGCAGTGGGTGCAGTACGAGGCCTCGTACCCGGACGACCTGCAGTTGGCGCTGGACCGCATCCGCGCCGCGTAGGCGGGGCCGGCGCTGGCGCCGGCCGCGCGCGCGGACGCGGGCATGGTCGCGGGTGCGCTCAGGTCGCACGATGTGCCGCCCGCGTGCCGCCGAGGCGGCACTCCGTGCGACCTCGACGACCGTCACGCGGCGTGTCGCGCGACCTCGCCACGCCCGTGACGCGACCACCGCGGGCCGGGAGGCGCGTACCAGCCCCGCCACGCGCCTCCAGGCCGTCGTCGGGCGCGCCCACCCCGTCGAGGGAGCAGAAATCGTCGGGTCGGGCCCGAGCACCCGACGATTCCTGCTCCCTCGACGGGGCGCGTGCGTCACCGGGGACGACCTCGCGCTCGACACGCGCGAGGTTGTCCGCCGTCGCGGTTAGGCTGATGACGCCCTGCAGCAGCTTCGTCGAACCGGAGGTTCCGTGTCGGATTCCGACTCCTTCGTCCACTTGCACGTGCACAGCGAGTACTCGATGCTCGACGGTGCCGCGCGGCTCGGTGACCTCGTGGCGGAGACCGCCGCGCAGGGCATGCCCGCCGTGGCGGTGACCGACCACGGCAACATGTTCGGCGCGTTCGAGTTCTGGAAGGCCGCGAAGGCCGGTGGCGTGAAGCCGATCATCGGGACCGAGGCGTACATCACGCCGCGCACCCACCGGTCTGACAAGACCCGTGTGCGCTGGGGCGACGGTGGCGGTGACGACGTGTCCGGTGCCGGTTCGTACACGCACATGACGATGTTCGCCGAGAACACCACGGGCATGCACAACCTGTTCCGGCTGTCGTCGAAGGCGTCGCTCGAGGGCTACTACTTCAAGCCGCGCATGGACATCGAGCTCCTGCAGGAGTACCACGAGGGCATCATCGCCACAACGGGGTGCCCCTCGGGCGAGATCCAGACGCGCCTGCGCCTCGGCCAGTACGACGAAGCCGTCAAGGCCGCTGCCGACTACCGCGACATCTTCGGCAAGGAGAACTACTTCGCCGAGATCATGGACCACGGGCTCGAGATCGAGCGCCGGATCATGACCGACCTGATCCGCCTGGCGAAGGACCTCGACATCCCGCTGGTCGGCACGAACGACCTGCACTACACGCACGCGCACGACGCCAAGTCGCACGCGGCCCTGCTGTGCGTGCAGTCGGGCTCGACGCTCAACGACCCGAACCGGTTCAAGTTCGACGCCGACGAGTTCTACCTCAAGACGCCGGCGCAGATGCGCCACGTCTTCCGCGACAACCCCGAGGCCTGCGACAACACGCTGCTCATCGCCGAGCGGTGCAACGTCGAGTTCGACACCGCGGCCAACTACATGCCGAAGTTCCCCGTGCCCGAGGGCGAGACGGAGCACTCCTGGTTCGAGAAGGAAGTGGCGAAGGGGCTGGAGTACCGGTACCCGGGCGGCATCACGCAGGAAGTCCAGGAGCGCGCCGACTACGAGGTCGGGATCATCAACCAGATGGGCTTCCCGGGGTACTTCCTGGTGGTCGCCGACTTCATCAACTGGTCGAAGAACAACGGCATCCGCGTCGGTCCGGGTCGTGGTTCCGGTGCCGGTTCGATGGTGGCGTACGCGATGCGCATCACCGACCTCGACCCGATCCGGCACGGCCTGATCTTCGAGCGGTTCCTCAACCCGGACCGCGTCTCCATGCCCGACTTCGACGTCGACTTCGACGACCGGCGCCGCGGTGAGGCGATCAAGTACGTCACCGAGAAGTACGGGTCCGAGCGCGTGGCGCAGATCGTCACGTACGGCACGATCAAGGCGAAGCAGGCGCTCAAGGACTCGTCCCGCGTGCTCGGCTTCCCGTTCGGCATGGGCGAGAAGCTCACCAAGGCGATGCCGCCGCCCGTGATGGGCAAGGACATCCCGCTCACCGGGATCTTCGACAAGGACCACCCGCGCTTCAAGGAAGCCGTCGACGTCCGCACGGTCGTCGAGACCGACCCCGAGGCGAAGACGGTCTTCGACACGGCGCTCGGGCTCGAGGGACTGAAGCGCCAGTGGGGCGTGCACGCGGCCGGCGTCATCATGTCGAGCGACCCGCTGATCGACATCATCCCGGTGATGAAGCGGGAGCAGGACGGCCAGATCGTCACGCAGTTCGACTACCCGGCAGCGGAGTCGCTCGGCCTGATCAAGATGGACTTCCTGGGGCTCCGGAACCTCACGATCATCAGTGACGCCCTCGACAACATCAAGACGAACCGGGGGATCGACCTCGACCTCGAGACCATGGGCCTCGAGGACCCCGAGGCGTACGCGCTCCTGCAGCGCGGCGACACCCTGGGCGTGTTCCAGCTCGACGGTGGCCCGATGCGCGGCCTGCTCCGCCTGATGAAGCCGGACAACTTCGAGGACATCTCCGCGCTCATCGCCCTGTACCGCCCGGGGCCCATGGGTGCGAACTCGCACACGAACTACGCGCTCCGCAAGAACGGCGAGCAGCCGATCACGCCGATCCACCCGGAGCTCGAAGAGCCCCTCAAGGACATCATCGGCACCACCTACGGCCTGATCATCTACCAAGAGCAGGTCATGGCCATCGCGCAGAAGGTCGCCGGGTTCTCCCTCGGCCAAGCGGACATCCTCCGCCGCGCGATGGGCAAGAAGAAGAAGTCGGAGCTGGACAAGCAGTACGCCGGCTTCGAGAAGGGCATGCAGGACAACGGCTACTCGGCCGCTGCGATCAAGACGCTCTGGGACATCCTGCTGCCGTTCTCCGACTACGCGTTCAACAAGGCGCACTCGGCCGCCTACGGCGTGGTGTCCTTCTGGACGGCGTACCTCAAGGCGCACTACCCGGCCGAGTACATGGCCGCGCTGCTGACCTCCGTCGGCGACGCCCGCGACAAGCTCGCGCTGTACCTGAACGAGTGCCGCCGGATGGGCATCAAGGTGATGCCGCCGGACGTCAACGAGTCGATCGGCTTCTTCGCCGCCGTCGGCAACGACATCCGCTTCGGCATGGGCGCGATCCGCAACGTCGGCTTCAACGTCGTCGACGACATCGTGCAGGCCCGCACCGAGAAGGGTGCGTTCGAGTCCTTCCACGACTTCCTGCGGAAGATCCCGATCTCGTCGGCGAACAAGCGGACGGTCGAGTCGCTCATCAAGGCCGGCGCGTTCGACGAGTTCGGCGACTCCCGCCGGGCGCTCGTGGAGATCCACGAGGGCGCGGTCGAGGGCGCGGTGAAGGTGAAGCGCGACGAGGCCAACGGCAACGTCGGGTTCGACTTCGACTCGCTCTTCGCCGAGGTCGCCGAGGAACAGCCAGCCGCGGCCGCCGTGTCGCAGGTGCCCGACCGACCGGAGTGGTCGAAGCGCGACAAGCTCGCGTTCGAGCGCGACATGCTCGGGCTCTACGTCTCCGACCACCCGCTGGCCGGACTCGAGATCGAACTCGCGAAGCACCAGTCGATCACCATCGCCGACCTGCTCACCGCCGACGACTCGATCGAGGGCGAGACCGTCACGGTCGCCGGCCTGCTGACGAGCGTGCAGCACCGCGTGGCCAAGACGAGCGGCAACCCGTACGGCATCGTCGACATCGAGGACTTCGGCGGCCAGATCGGCGTCATGTTCCTCGGCAAGACGTACCAGGAGTTCGGCCCGTCGCTGGTGGCGGACTCGATCGTGGTGCTCCGCGGCCGGGTGAACGTCCGCGACGACGGCAAGGCGCTGCACGCGGTGAGCATGTTCCAGCCGAACGTCGGCGACGCGATGGGCTCCGGCCCGCTCACACTGAGCGTGCCCGAGCGGCAGGCGACGACGACGACCGTCACCGAGCTCGCGGCGGTGCTCAGCCGGCACAGCGGCGCGACCGAGGTGCGACTCCGCCTGCTCAAGGACGACGTCGCGCGCACGTTCGAGCTACCGTTCCCGGTGAACCTCACCCCGGACCTGTTCGGCGAGCTGAAGAGCCTGCTCGGCCCGCGCTGCCTGGTGTAGGACGGTACGCATGGCTGGTCACCGGATCTTCGGGACGCCCGTCGCGGCGGTCTACCCGCACTACCTGGCGAAGGTGGAGCGGAAGGGCCACACGAAGGCGGAGCTCGACACGGTCATCGAGTGGCTGACCGGCTTCGACGACCGTGCGCTCGCGCAGCACCTGGCGGACGAGACCTCGTTCGAGGACTTCTTCGCCGCCGCGCACCTCAACCCGAACGCCCCGCTGATCACCGGCGTGATCTGCGGCGTCCGGATCGAGGAGCTCGAGGACCCGCTCATGCGGCAGATCCGGTACCTCGACAAGCTCGTCGACGAGGTCGCGAAGGGACGGCCGATGGCGAAGGTCCTGCGCACCACGTGAGCGACGTCGACTCGGCGCCGCCGTCCGTCGGGGTCCTCCGGGCCTTCGGTGCGGGGGAGTCCGAGCCCGTCCCGCTCGCCGGCGGCCGTGGGCTGACGTGGCGAGCGGGTGACGTCGTCCTGCGCCCGCACGACGGGGCCGCCGAGACCGACTGGCGCTCCGGCGTCCTCGCCACACTCGAGCACACCGCCGCGTTCTGCACCCCGCGTCCGGTCACGACCGCCGACGGACACTGGCGCGCCGACCGGTGGGAGGCCTGGGAGTGGCTGCCCGCCGCCGCCGACGAGACCCGCGTCGAGGACGTCATCCTGGCCGGTGCTGCCTTCCACCGCGCGCTCGCACACCTCGACCGTCCGACGTTCCTCGACGACGCCGACGACGCCTGGAGCCGCGCCGACCGGATGGCGTGGGGCGAGCAGCCGATGCCGCGCGACCCCACGCTCGACCGGCTCGTCGCCGCGTTCCGCCCCGTACGGGCGCCGTCGCAGCTCGTGCACGGCGACCTGCTCGGCAACGTCCTGTTCGCCGCCGGGCAGCCGCCCGCCGTCATCGACTGGCCGCCGTACTGGCGTCCGGCCGGGACGGGCGCGGCGATCGCCGCGGTGGACGCCGTCTGCTGGCACGGTGTGCCGACCTCGCGGCTCGGGTCGCTCGGCGACGGCGTCGCCGAGTGGCGGCAGCTGCTGCTCCGGGCGCTCGCGTTCCGCATCGCGACGCTGCACCTGTTGGGCGCGTGGGATCCGGACGAGGCGGCGCGGCACCGTCCCGTCGTGGACGCGCTGGTCTGAAGCTGGCTGGCTGACGGCCTGGAGGCGCGGGACGGGGCCGCCACGTGCCTCCAGGCCGTCAGCGGGTCACGTCAGGCGCCGCGGCCGGTGATCGCGCGGATGCGCGCGACGATCCGGGGGTTCCGTGCGCCGAACGTGAGCGCCGTGAGGCGGCGCATCGACACGGTCGCGCGGTGCACGAGGAGACCGGTCGCCTCGGCGATGTCCGACACGGCGTGCCAGCGAGCGCGGAGCGACGACGGATCGATGTCGGTGTCGGCCGCCATGCGGACGAGCCGGACGAGGTCGGCGCCGTCGTGCCACGAGGTGCTCTGGTTCTCGAAGCGCCGGAGGATGCGGTCGATCGCCGAGGCGCGGTGGTTGGCGACCGCCTGCGACCAGCGGACGTCGTGCGACACCGGGTCGACGAGGATCCAGCGCGGGGCGTTGGCGTTGAGCGCCGAGAGCTGCGCGAAGGTCGTCAGGGCGCCGAGGGCCACCGCGACGTCGAAGATCTGGCGCGGCCGGCCGCCGACGGCGATCGCGGCGCCGGGGAAGGCCTGTCGCGCCGTCCGGATCTGCGACTTCGCGACGATGATCGTCACGACCATGTCGTCGGGCGCGGCCTCGAGGGTGCTGAGGACGCGGGCGACGACCTCGTTCGTCAGGTCGGCCGGCAGGTGCAGCGCCACACGCACGACGTCGTCGTCGGGCAGGAAGGCGTCGGCGAAGACGTCGACGGCGTCGCGGTACCGGGCGAGGAAGAGTGCGATCGCCCCGCCGTAGAACGGGTAGCGCTCGAGCAGGATGCGCTCGTGTTCCAGGCGGAGCGACGGGCCCCGGTCGCCGCTGAAGCTCGTCGACCCGGTGTGCAGGACCAGTGCGCGGTTCGCCAGGACCGACGTGAAGCCCTCCTCGTTGATCCGGAGGCAGAAGTCGTTCTCCTCGCCGTAGCCGGGGGAGAAGACCTCGTCGAACAGGCCGAAGCGGTCGACCATCTCGCGGCGGATCAGGAAGCAGAAGCCCATCGCCACGGGGGAGACGGTGTGCCGGGGGAGCAGGTACTTCGTCCGACCGTGGAGCTCGCGGGTGCGGCGCGGCGCGAGGGTCGCGCGCGGGTTCCGGCGTGCGTAGGGGAAGGACGCGATCGTCGCGTTGTCGCTCCGCGCGCAGACCACGCCGATCGCGTCGTCCGAGGCCAGGACGGCGGTCATCTCGTCGAGGAAGCCGGGCATGGGCACCGTGTCGCTGTTGAGCAGCAGGACGTCGTTGCCGGTCCGGTCGAGTTCGAGGACGGCGCGATTGCAGTTGCCGACGAAGCCGAGGTTCTTCGGGTTGCGGGTGTACTCGAAGCCCTCGTGGTCACCGACGAGCTCGAGCACGCGTGCCTCGATGGCGTCGACGCGCGGGCCGACGTCGTTGGCGAGCAGGACCCGGTCGACGGAGAAGTCGACCGTCTCGAGCAGCGCCTCGATGCAGCGCTCGAGCCCCGGGAGGTCGTCGTAGATCGGGACGACGATCGTGACCGCACGACGGTCGCGGGTCACCGGCGAGCCAGCTTCCGGACCACGACTCCGGGGCGGGCCAACAGACGGCCGACGGCGCCGGACCGCGAGCGGACGCGGTTCGCGAGGAGTCCGACGGCAGCGCGTGCGCTCGTCGCGCCGAGCGAGGCGTAGGCGCCGGGGAGCTCGAACCAGTACCGCGCTGCCTGGGGGAGTCGGTAGCCCTCCGTGCCCACCAGCGCGACCAGCCGTGCGATGGCTGCCGCGTTGTCGTGGCCGGCACCCGTGACGGAGGCGAGCCGTTCCGGAGCAGCCGCACCGTGCCTCCTGGCCGTGTCGGGGTCGGCCGCGTACGCGGCGAGGGCGTCGGCGAGGGCCGAGGTGTCGTCCGCGTCCACCAGGGTGCCGGTGACGCCGGGCTCGACGAGTTCCGCGCTGCCGCCCTGGCGGGTGGCGACCACGGCCTTGCCGAGTGCCATGTACTCGGCGGTCGTCCGGCCGAACGCCTCGATCGTCGAGGGGGTGACGCAGACGTCCGCTGCCTGGACGAACGGCGCGGGCACGTGCTGTTCGCCCGCGAAGACGATGTGGTCGGCGACGCCGAGCGCACGGGCGCGGTCGGTCAGCCGTTGGTCCTCGCCCGGGTGCTTCCAGCTGCCGACGAAGCAGACGCTCGCGGTGACGCCGCGCTCACGCAGGGCACCGAGGGCGTCGACGACGCGGTGCTGGCCCTTGGACTCCTCGACCCGACCGAGGACCGTGATCCGGAGACCCGGCTCGGGCTGCGGGAAGGGGGTGACGGCAGGTGTGTCGTCCTTCGTCGCCAGGAGCCGGTCCGTGTCGACGGTCGGGTAGGCGACGGAGAGCTTGTCCGCGGGCATGTACTGCGCCAGGTGCGCGCGCATCGCCTCGGAGTTGGTGATGACCGCGCCGGACATGAGGCCGATGTCGCCGAGGACGCCGGCTCGGCCGGTCTGGAACTGCAGGCCGTGGTCGAGGTCGCCGTACTCGCGGACGAACCACGCCTGCGGGATGCCGAGGACGGCCGCGGCGAACGAGGCCCACGGGGCGACGAGCGTGTTCGTCACGACGAGGTCGGGGCGCTGGCGCTCGTACGTGCGGATGATCGCGTTCACGGCGGCGTAGTCGACCGTGGCGAACGCGGCCCGCTCGGCGGCCGGAGCGGGTTGCGGACTGGGGAGTGCCCACCCGCGGAAGCGCAGGGGGTCGTACGACCAGCCGCGCTCGTCGAGGGCTTCGATGAACTTGCCGCGCGGCGCCTTCGTGATGAAGGTCGGGGTCATCGTCGGGTCCTGTGCCTGCCAGTCCTCCACGAAGCGCAGGAGAGACCGCTCAGCCCCACCGAGGTTCACCGGTGCGGTGGAGTGGTTGGCGAAACTGACGAGCACCGTGCAACTCTACAAAGGTTTGGCCGAGTCTTCTTCATCTCGTCACCCGTTTCCGGTCCGTGTCACCGCGCCGGACGTGCGTTCTGCAACGGGTGTGCGAGAATGTCTCGTCCCCGAATCCCTGTGAGGAGCGCCGCGTTGCGCCCCGGAGGAGCCAGCACTCGAAGCATGACGTACCTGAACGAGCTCATGTCCTCGCGCGAGCTGCTGGCAAACCTCACAGCGCGAGAGGTCAAGGGCAAGTACCGCCGCACGGTCTTCGGGCAGCTGTGGTCCCTCATCAACCCGCTCGCGACGATGCTGATCTACACGATCGTGTACTCGTTCATCTTCCGGGCACGGCTCGAGGTCGGCGACCCCAGCGGGCTCCACATCTACCCACTGTGGCTGATGTGCGGACTGCTGCCGTGGATCTTCGCGCGGAACGTCATCAACTCGGGCATGACCTCGATCGTCGCCAACGGGTCGCTGATCAAGAAGGTCTACTTCCCGCGCATGACGCTGCCGCTCGCCGCGGTCGGCTCGTTCGGTTTCACCTGGCTGGTCGAGATGGGCGTGCTGCTCATCGTCCTGGCCATCGCCGGCTCGAACTTCTGGATATACCTGCCCCTCATCGCGCTGACGATGGTGTTCCTCGCGATGTTCGCCGCCGGCCTCGGGCTGATGCTGTCGATCATCAACGTGCACTTCCGCGACATGCAGCACCTGGTGGGCATCGCCCTGCAGATGTGGATGTACCTGTCGCCGATCATCTACCCGCTCTCGCTCGTGGAGAACGCCGCGAACAAGTCCGGGCACCCGTGGATCATCCACGTCTACAAGCTCAACCCCATCGAGCGGTTCTCCGAGGTCTTCCGCAACCTCATGTACGACAACCGCCTCCCGAACTGGACCGACCTGGTCGCGTGCGCCATCGCTGGATTCGCTTCGCTCGCACTCGGCTACTTCGTGTTCTCCCGCAACGAGAAGAAGCTGGCCGAACTGCTGTGACCGAAGCCGCCGTTACCGTCGAACACGTCTCGAAGCGTTTCCGCATGTACAAGGAGCGGAACGACTCGCTGAAGAGCATGGTCATGCGCGGGAAGAAGTCCGTGCACGAGGACTTCTGGGCGCTCAAGGACGTCTCGTTCGAGGTGCCGCAGGGCACCACGTTCGGCCTGATCGGCAAGAACGGATCGGGCAAGTCGACGCTGCTGAAGTGCCTCGCCAAGATCCTCTGGCCGGAAGAGGGGTCGATCACCGCGCGCGGCAAGCAGGCCTCGCTGCTCGAGGTCGGGTCCGGGTTCCACCCCGAGCTCTCCGGCCGCGAGAACGTCTTCCTGAACGGCTCGATCCTCGGCATGAGCCGCAAGGAGGTCACCCGGAAGTTCGACGAGATCGTGTCGTTCTCCGGCGTCGGCCACTTCATCGACCAGCCCGTGAAGAACTACTCGTCGGGCATGTACGTGCGTCTCGGCTTCTCGGTCGCGGTCGCCGTCACCCCCGACGTCCTCGTCGTCGACGAGGTCCTGGCGGTCGGTGACGCCACGTTCCAGAAACGCTGCCGGACGAAGTTCAAGGAGATGAAGGAGGAGGGCCGCACGGTCATCCTCGTCTCCCACTCGATGAGCACCGTCAAGGACATGTGCGATGACGTCGCATGGCTCAACGAGGGTGAGCTGAAGATGATCGGCAAGACGAACGACGTCGTCAAGGCCTACAACGAGACGGTCTGAGCGTCAGCTCGACCACAAGAGGGGACCGAGGTGTCAGAAGTGACCTCCGCGACGCCGTCGTCGCACCGCCGCTTCAAAGTCGGGGCGGTCTTCGCCGTGTACAACGTTGCGCGGTACCTACCCGACCTGCTCGGGTCGCTCGAGCGCCAGACCTTCCCGATCGACTCGATCCAGCTCGTCTTCGTCGACGATGGTTCGACCGACGGGAGCCTCGAGCTCCTGCAGCGTTGGGCGGCGCCGCGCGGTGGGAACGTGACCGTCGTCGGGCAGACAAATGCGTGGGTCGCCGCCGCACGCAACGCGGGCATGGAGCACGTCGACGCCGACTGGGTGACGTTCGCGGACCCCGATGACGTGTTCGACGACCGGTACTTCGAGGAGGTCGTGAAGTTCATCGACCTCCACGGGGCACCTCGTGTCGGGATGCTCGTGACACACCAATTGCGACTGAACGAGCAGTTGGAACTCGTGGATTCGCACCCACTGCGAGTGAAGTTCGCGAAGGGGTCGCGCATCGTCGACCTGCGGCACGAACCGATCATCCAGATGGCCGTCAACTCCGCGTTCTTCCGCGCGGATGCGGTGACAGAGCGGGCCGTGCAGTTCGACGGCCGGATCCGCCCGGTCTTCGAGGACGCACACTTCATCGCCTCGTACCTGTTGCGGACGGGCTTCACCGACATCGGTGTGCTGGCGTCGGCGAAGTACCACTACCGGGTGCGGGGTGACGGAACCTCGCTGATGGAGTCGCACTACGATCATCCGGGCAAGTACACCGACGTACTGCGGTACGGGCACCTGGACCTGGTCCGATCGGCCCGGGCATCGGGTGAGCTCCCGCGGTGGCTTGAGAACACGCTGCTGTACGACCTCTTCTGGTACTTCAAGAACGAGCGTGCCTTGAACTCGCCGTCCGCGCTCGCACCGAGCCACACGTTCGACGAGTTCCATGGACTCGTCGCGCAGATCGTCGCTGAGATCACCGACGACGCGATCAACTCCTTCGATGCGATGGGTGTCGAGTACGCGGTGCGCAAGGCGTTGCTCATCGGCTACACGGGCCACCCCGTCCGCCCGGACTACGCCAAGCTCGAGCGGGTCGACGAGACTCGCCAGCACGTCAAGTTCACGTACTGGTTCACGGGAGACCTCCCCGAGGAGCGGGTCGTCGTCGACGGGCAAGACGTCGCGCCGGTCTACGCGAAGACGCAAGACCTGGTCTTCTACGGCAGGGCGGTCCTCCGTCAAAGGCATGTCTGGATCGAGCGCGGTCGACTCACACGCCTGTGGCTGGATGGAGTGGTCGTACCCTTCACCCGGGGCGAGCGCTACGAGCCGGACGACGCGCTCACCCTGCGCCAGCTCCGACCGCAGATCCTCGGCCAGCGCAAGCGGACGCAGAACAAGTGGTCGGACGTCACGACGCCGGCGCTCCAGCACGTCAAGCGCCAAGCGCGAGCGGTGTACGACAACGCGCGCTCGGGCAAGTACAAGCGCCGCGCTGAGGACGCGATCCTCGGTGTCTCCGTCCGCAGTCGCAGTACCCGCGAGAAGTTCGAAGGCGCGTGGGTCTTCATGGACCGCGATACCGACGCGAACGACAACGCCGAGCACCTCTACCGGTGGGTGCGGAAGAACCGGCCTGACATCAACGCATGGTTCGTCCTGGCTCGTGATTCGAAGGACTGGAACCGGCTGCAGGCAGAGGGATTCCGCCTTGTCGCGTACCGGTCCGGTGACTGGCGCAAGCTCATCCTCCACGCGGTGCACCTGGCGTCGTCACACATCGACGTCTACGTCGTGAACCCACTCCCGCGTTGGCGCTATGGGGACCCACGATTCACGTTCACCTGGCTTCAGCACGGCGTCACCAACTACGACATCTCGCGTTGGGTGAACGGCAAGCCGGCCGAATTGTTCGTGACCGTGACTCCGCAGGAGAAGGAGTCGATCGCCGGGGATGGCCCGTACACGTTCACCGATCGTGAAGTGGTGCTGACCGGCTTCCCCCGCCATGACGAACTCCTCCGCAAGCGGAGGGCGACCATCGACGAAGACCGCGACCTCATCCTCATCATGCCGACGTGGCGCAAGAAGCTCGCCGGCGTGCAGGTCGCAGGAAGCAACGAGCGGCTGAAGAACCCAGCGTTCGCCTCGAGCCAGTACGCCCTCGAGTTCAACGCGCTCATCGGGTCACAGCGATTGCGTGACGTCGCACAGCAGACCGGCAAGCGGGTCGTGTTCATGCCGCACCCGAACATGCGACCGTACTTGACCGACTTCGACGTTCCTGAGTGGGTCGAGGTGTGGGACTTCGCGACCGTCAACGTGCAGGACGTGCTCGCTCGCGCGGCGCTCATGGTCACCGACTACTCATCGTTGGGTTTCGAGGCCGCTTTCATCGACGTGCCGCTGGTTTACTTCCAGTTCGACGCCGCGTCGTTCTTCGACGGCTCGCACGTGGGCCGTCGCGGGTACTTCGACTACGAGCGCGATGGGTTCGGTCCGGTCGCGACGACGGTCGCCGCTGTCGAGGTCGCGGTGGAGCGTGCGGGCGCGAACGACTTCGTGTCGTCACCCGAGTACCTCGCACGGACATCGGCCGCGTTCGTCACACGTGACGAGGCGAACTGCCAGCGAGTGGTCGAGGCGATGTTGGCCCTCGACGGGGGACCACGGTTGTCAGAGCCCCGGCGGCTCGAGGAGCGGGTCTCCACCGCCTGACCACGTCACCGCACTGCAGGCACGTGGATTCGAGTCTCGACCATGTTGTGGTCGGACGGGATCACCGAGGTGCCCGGGTTCCAGTTGTTGACGAACTCGTCGCTCCCTCGGATGCCCTGAGTGAGGATGTAGTCGATCCGCTGACCGTCCTTGTTCGGATCGTCGGCCTGCTTCGACGGCGGCTGGTAGTTGTTGTAGGTCGTCTTCGCGGTGCCGTACCGGTGCTGCGACGCCGAGGCGTCGTAGAAGCCGCCCCGGACGAGCGTCGGCTGCGCGCCGTCGATCGCGTCCTCCGGGTAGCGGCTGTCGTTGAGGTCGCCACCGAGGACGACGGGAAGCCGCTTCCCCGAAGCGTCCGGGGTGTTGACCCGGTTGAGTGCAGCCAGCAGCTGCGAGGAGTTCTGGCCGAGCAGGGTCTTCCGGGGCTGGCTGTACGAGCTCGACGGGATTCCGTAGTGCGCGGCGACGACGTAGAAGGTGGTGCCGCTCCCGTCCTTGGTCTGGAGCTTCGCCCAGGGCGTGTTCGTGTCCGGAGCGGAGGACGCCGGGTACACCTCGTAGTCCTTCACCCCGGCGAGCACGCCGTGGTCGAGGACCGTGTACTTCGCCGGGTTGTAGAGGATGCGGTTCCCCTGGTGTGACTTGCTGACCGTCATGGGCGATGAGTCGACCAGCTGCAGGTTCGGGAGTCGTCGGTCGAGGTCGAGGTAGGCCTGCGCCGATCCGCTGCCGTTGGAGAGCCCGCTTGCTTCGAGGACCGTCAGGACATCCGGGTCCTTCGCGTTGATCGTGCTGGCGATCGCCGGCGCGCGCGTCGACCATCCCGGCGCACCGTTCGTCTCGCATCCCGAGCAGAGGACGTTGTAGCTCGCGAAGTGCACGGCGAGGTCCGATGCGACCGGCTTCGTCGGCGTCGGCCAGGCGCTCACCTGCGCGGACTTCCTGACGTAGGTCGGGTTGAAGTAGGTGTTGCGCGCCATCGCCCGGGCGTAGATCGGGTTGCCGTACGCGACCGAAGTGAGGTCGCTGTCCGAACCCGGGAGGGTCCAGGTCCTGGTCGCCGGGTCGAACGCTGACGACCACGGCGTGTAGTGCGGCGTCCATCGGTCGGGAGTCCGGTTCTCGTTCGGCCCCGCCGACCATCGGATCTGGTAATCACTCGCGTTCGCGACCTCGGGGATCGAGACCGTCACACCGTTGGCGGCCGACTTCGCCGTGATCGTGCCGAACGTCGCGACGGCGTTCGGCTGGAGCTTCGTCGTGACGGTCTTCGCCCACGAACCCGCGGTCGTGCCGTTCTTCGCGGCGACCGTCACGTAGTAGGTTGCGTTCGGCTGCAGCTTGGTCATCCACGCGCCGACGAATGAGGAATCCCGATAGGTCGGGCTGCTGAGATCGGCGTGTGTCGACCACTTCAGTACGTAGCTGGTGGCGTTCGAGACGGCATTCCACTTCACCTTGACGCTCTTGCCTGCCCAGTCCTGCGTGGCCTTGCTCACGCCGGTGACCTGTACCGGCGTCGTGGCAGCGCTAGCAGACAACGCCGGGGTGAACGACGTCGCTGCTATCGCGGCGAGGGCAACAACGATCGTGAAACGGCTTGCAGCGTGACGCATGAGTGCTCCCTGTCCTGGTGCAGACAGGCTAGTACACCCGTTGTCACGGCCCTCGGAGATGTGGAGAGCTTCCGATTGGATTACAGTTCCGGGGTGCCGACTCCGCAGAAATCCACCGTGCGTGCCGACATCCAGGGGCTTCGAGCGCTTGCGATCGGTCTCGTAGTTCTCTACCACCTCTGGCCGAACCGGCTCACCGGCGGGTTCGTCGGTGTCGACGTGTTCTTTGTGATCTCCGGCTTCCTGATCACCGGGCACCTGGTGAAGGCTATTGCTGAGCGTCCGCACCCTCGGATGCTTCTCGGGTTCTATGCCCGCCGGATACGGAGGCTGGCTCCTGCGGCGGTTCTCGTCCTCTCGTTCGTCCTGGTCGTCTCTCTCGTCGTGCTGCCGGCTACGAGCTGGGCGCCGACAGCATGGAGCGTGCTCGCATCGACGTTCTTCGTAGAGAACTGGCACCTCGCGGCGCAGTCGGTCAGCTACCTCGAGACGGCGTCCCAGCCGAGTGCGCTGCAGCACTTTTGGTCGCTTTCGGTGGAAGAGCAGTTCTACATCTTCTGGCCGATCCTGCTTCTCAGCGTCGCGCTCGTTGCTCGGCAGCGAGCAGCGCGGCTCCTTCCGCTCGTGATCCTCGTCGTCGGCGTACTGAGCCTTGCCTGGGGGGTCCTGCATACCCGGATCGATCCGGACGTGGCCTTCTTTGATACCAGTGCTCGCGCCTGGCAGTTCGCGGTTGGCGGGCTGGTCGCTTTCATGCCCAAGCCTGCCGGGCTCCTCCGCCTGCCATTGCCGTGGATCGGCATCGCGCTGATTGCCGTTGCTTCGCTTACGTTCTCCGACTCGACGCCCTTCCCGGGGTACGCGGCTCTGGTTCCGACTGTCGGAGCGGCTCTTGTGATCGCCGGGCGGTCGGAGGAACGATCGACCTGGTCTTGGGGCTTCGTATCGCGCTTCGGCCCCATCAGGTGGCTTGGGGACGTCTCCTATTCGGCGTATCTCTGGCACTGGCCCCTGATCGTCCTGACCCCTCAGGTGCTCGGGCGAGACCTGGACCTCCGCTCGAAGCTCGCCATCCTCGTGGCTACCCTCGTCCTCGCCGCGCTGTCCTACCGGTTCGTCGAGAGCCCCGTCCGCAGGAGTCGGAAGCTAAGCGCGCAGGGGTGGCGCAGCTTCGCCGCCGGCGCGACGGCGGCTGCTGTACTCGCCGCAGGGGCGTTCGGTTCGGTAGGCGTAGCGAGCGCTGCTACCGCCGCGGAGAATGCAGCGATTATTGCAGAAGTCTCTAATGGTGAGAGCTGCTATGCGGCGTCGGCACTAGACAACACGAAATGCGGTGATCCTTTCGGTGTGATCGACAAGGATAAGCTCCCGGCCTCACTGGCTGACAAGCCAATAGCGTGGCAGGATAACTGCATCGACGACGTCACGGAGAATACTAACAAACTGTGTGAACTCGGCGATCCGCAGGGTGCTGAGACCGTGTTGCTTTGGGGTGACTCGCACGCTGGAGCTTGGTCTTCAGCATTCGACATCGCCGGCAAAATCAACCATTGGCGCGTGATTGTCGCCGCGCGCAACAAGTGCCCTTCTTCTCTTGTTGCACCCAATGCAACCGCCTTCGGCGACAGGCTGCCCGCAGATCAGCAGGCATGGTGTAGTGCCCGCAACAAATGGGTACTCAGTGACGTCGCTCCGCGAGCGGATAAAGTAGTTTTGGCGAATCTGTGGGCGAACTACGTCTTCCCGAATGGAAGTAAATCGCAGAGCATTGGCTACGAGCGCGTCGCACAGGGGGTTGCGGCGTTGGGGCGGACTGTGACGGTGATGCAGCATGTCCCGTTGACTGGCCCGACGCTGGAAAAAAAGGTGTGGGGCCCAGACTGTCTCGCTGAAAATGCGGCGAAAGATTGTTCTAATCCGGTCGCGCAAGCCTATCCTGCTTCCACGAGCGCAGTGTTCTCCCGTCTGGTGAGAGACGGTTACGGACAGCAGATCCGCTACGTACCTGTGTTCGACCGGTTCTGCGACGATGCCCGGTGTTATTCAGCAGTGGGTGGAGTTTCAGTGTACTTCGACGGCTCACATCTTTCACACGCATACAGCAGCTCGCTTGGCCCGTGGCTGGCTAAGCAGTTGGGTAGCGCGAAGAAACTCGCCGTTGCGGACTTCCGTTCGCCTGGAGCCTGAAAGGTGCCGTCTCCTGGCGTCACCGCACTGTCCGTGGTGGTTGCGGCGCGAAACTCAGCACCGTGGATTGGCGAGATGCTTGAGAGCGTCTGCGCTCAGGGCATGGAAGACTTCGAGGTCATCGTCGTTGACAACGGCTCGACCGATAACACCGCCTCGATCGTCTCCGATGCTGCTCTTCGATATCCGGGCATCAGACTCGTGCAGTCCGAGGTGACGAATGCGGGAGCTGCGAGGAACTTCGGCATCGCACAGTCGAAGGGGCGATACCTCGTCTTTGCCGACGCCGACGATATCGTACCGGACGGTGCCTACCGGGCGATGCTGGAGTCGCTCGAGAGCAGCGGTTCGGACATGGCCATCGGCGACCACCTCAAGTTCTCCGCGCAACGAACCTGGAGTCCGACTAGACGTTGGTATCTCTTTGATAGCGCTCGCAGTGGTGTAGCCGCCGTCGACGTGCCCGAGCTGTTATCGGGGCGATCATGTTGGAACAGAATGATCCGCCGGTCTTTTTGGGACCGTGTTCGGCTGCGGTTCCCAGAGATACAAAGCGTTGAGGACATCGAACCGATGACACGTGCTTTCGTCGAGGCGAAATCGCTCGACGTCGTCCCGTTCTGTGTTTACCTCTATCGAGATCGTGGTGACGCGTCTTCGTTGTCCCGTCGGTCAGACTCGGACGTCACCGTGCGCTATCTGGAACAGGAACTGGCGTGCACCCGGTTGGTTCAGAACAATCCGGTGCTCCGTCGGCAACATGCCGAGATCGTGCTTGATGCGGACGGGTGGGCCCATCTGCATCGCTTCCTTTCCACGAACCCGGCTGACGACGAGATCGCCGCGGTTGAGCAAGCTGCTGCAGCGTTGCTGAAGGTGATCCCCCTCGCGGATCTCGATCAGGTGGCACCGCCCCGCCGGGCACTGTGGCAGCTCGTCTTGGCTGGGGAGTGGTCTGCGGCACGCTCGTTCGTGATGCGGACCTCGGACGGCTCGGAGAGTGGTCGACTGTCTGCCTGGATCGATGCGGTGGCTCTGACTCAGCAATGGGACGAGCCGGCGGCGAGTGCGCTGGCCGTCGAGGGATTGGTGCCTGCGCTCGTGAACGGTGCGGAGGGGCTCCCGGCGGCATGGTTTGCGGACCGACTCACCACGATCGAAGATGTCGAGCTGGCGAGCACTGGCTCCGTGCTGCTCGACGCGATGATCTCCGCGCTCCGGGCAGCCAACCATTCCGCTGTGCCGACAATTTCCGCATTGCGCCACATGGTTCCACTGGTCGTCGACCGCGTTGACGCATCGGAGCGAGGGATGTTCATTGGCGGTCCGGCAGACATTCGTCTGCTGAAGACGCGCGGTGTCTTCGAACTCGTAGGGTCGGGTGGCGAGTCGAAGGTGCCGCTGGAGGCTGAGACGGGGCGCTGGCGCGCAGAGTTGACCGATGACGGGCTCGAGCCCGGGCGGTACTCCGCTGCGGTGTCGTTCAACGGCATATTGGGGAGCTTCCCCGTGGTCACGGCGCGGATGCCGCTCCCGCCGGTCGACGAGGGGTTCGCGCTGCAACCGCTCGCCGACCGCAAGGACGGCTGGCGATTCCTTGTCGACCGGCGGATGCCACGGCGTCGAAGTATCGGTGGCCTGCTGCGCAACGTCGTTCGAAGAGGCCGGTGATGTGGCGGGCGTCTGACCGAGTGTCGTGGCTGTTCAGAGCGCTATGCGCGCCAGGGTTCCCGCGAACCGCCTCGACCGCGCGAACGGCGCCAGCCGCCGGCTGAACTCGTCCGCCCCCTCGGCGCTGCCCACCGGCCCGCGCAGTAGCGAAGCGAGCGACTCCACGGCATCGCCCGTGTCGAACCACCGGATCCATGCTTCGTCCCCGAACTCCGCCCGCAGGTGTGGCTCGTCGGGCAGGACGGACGGCACCCCGAACGACGCCGCCAGGTGCAGGCTCCCGGAGTTCAGCACCCGCCGGTAGGGGAACACCGCGCTGTCCGCGGCGCGGAACCACCGCTGCACGTCGACGTCCGAGACGTGGTCGTGCTCGCGGACGGCGCGTACGTCGTCGCCCAGGAGCGCATCGATCGAAGCTCGGTCCTGGTCGGAGGTCCGTCCGGCGAGCAGCAGGACGGGGCGCTCGTCCGCGGGGATCCGGCGGACCGCGTCGACGAGGACGTCGAGGCCCTTGTAGGGGCGCATCTGACCGAACGCCAGGACGGCGTGCTCGTCCGGGCCGAGGTCGAACGACGCGCGAGCATCGTCACGCGTCACGGAGCTCGGGTAGACGCCCTGGTAGCTCGGGTGTGGGATGTGCACGACGCGGGCCGGGTCGAGCGAGTAGTAGGGCGACACGACGGCGGCGGTCGCGACGTTCATCACGTGCACGGCGTCGGCGACCTCGGCCAGGTACCGGTTCAGCTCGAGTTCGAGCTCCATGTGTCGGGCGTCGTGGGGGAGGACGTTGTGGATCGTCCAGACGAGTCGGGCGCCGCGAGCACGGGCTGCGTCGACGGCGGCCCGGAAGCGGTCGAGCCGAGCGCGGGCTTCGTCGAGGTCGTCGTCGGCGCGCTGCACGATCGGTGCGGTCCAGTGCATGTGGAACACGTCGCCGCTGCCGAGGCGGCCGAGGTGCTGTTCGAGCTGCTCGAGCCGGAGGCTCTCGACGACGTTCCACCCTCGCGCACGAGGGGCCAGCAGCATCAGGTTGAGGTACGGGTTGTCCTGGTACGCGGGGAACACCAGGAGGGAGCGATCGGGCACCGCCCGATCCTACGGTGCGACGTCAGTCGAGCGTGGTCACGATGAACTCGGCCTCGTGCAGGACCGAGCAGAACGCCAGGCCCTCGTGGTCGAGCGCATCGCGCTTCCGGATGACTGCGCCGCACACTGCGCACTTGGTCGTGAAGGTCGACCGCATTGCATCAGAGAGGAGCGACATACGGAAATACTGCGCCGCGAAGGTTAACAGCGAGCCGCGCTTGGCCCGGAAGACGGTGAACGTGCCCGAAGAATCGGCCTCAGAGACGACAGACGCTCGGGTCCGGGTTCGGACGTCAGGCGGGTGCCCAACGACGGTCAGCGGCCGTCACAGCGCCCGCACGACCCCTTCGGCCCCGTCCTCCGCTGCCACGACCACCGCGAAGTCCCCGTCGGCCACCGACTGTCCCTCGGCCAGCCACACGATGTTCCGCGCCCCCGGCTGCGGCACGAAGGACGAACCCCCGGCCGGGGGAGACCCCGCACCGACGACCAGCACGGTCACCTCGTCGAGCCCGCTCGACTGCCGGTACCAGGACGTCGGCACGTCGACCTGCACGACGTGCCCGGCGCCCTCGAGCGCCGCGACGACCGCCGTCACGTCCTCGACCCGCGAGCCGTCGTGCTTGACGGCGACCCGGAACCCGACGGCCCCTTCCTCGCGGACGACGATCGGTCGCGACGACCGCACCATCACGGCGTGCCCCTTCGGCAGTCCCGGCTCGACGCCGAGGTACCGCAGGCCGGCGGCGTCGTACTGGTCGATCGCGTCGGCTGCGGGGTAGCGCCCGCGCCAGCGCTCGTCGAAGATCCGGCGGTTGTCGACCCGGGCGTCGTCCCGACCGGGCGTCCGGCTCTCGTGGTGCACGACGACGGAGGTCGGGACGACGACGAAGGTCGACCCGGCCGGTGACGACGACAGCGCGCGGAGGCACAGGTCGACGTCCTCGAGCCCGTTGGCGTAGACGGGGTCGAACCCGTGCCAGCGGATCAGGTCGGCGGCCCGGAAGGCGGCGGCGGCAGCGGTGATCGCCGAAAAGCGAGCAGAGCCCGCACTCCCGGCACCCCCGGCATCCCCAGCACCGCCGGCACCCCCAGCGAAGAAGCGCGTCGCATCGTGCCGCGGGTGGTCTCCGAGGAAGTGCCACGGCAGCACCTTGTCGCCGCCGAACACGGTGCCGGCGGCCTGCACGACGCCGTCGGGGTAGAGCAGCAGCGGCTGGGCGCCGAGGACCGCGCGGTCGTCCAGCGCGGCGACGAGGGGCCGGAGCCATCCCGTGGTCACCTCGGTGTCGTTGTTGAGCATCACGACGGTGCCACCGGAGGACCGGGCGAGCCCGAGGTCGCTGCCGAGCGCGAAGTTCCGGTTCCGGTCCTCGCGCTGCAGGACCACCCGCGGCTCGTCGCGGAACCAGGCGCCGAGGATGGCGGACACCGAGCGCGGCGACCCGTTGTCGACGAGCACGACCTCGACACGATCGCCGTCGTGGTCGGCGGCGCCGAGCACCGCGTCCACGGCACGGCGCGTCATCGTCCAGTCGCGGTAGACCGGCATGACGACGGACACCAGTGCCGCGTCGCGGGTCGGCGCTGCCGCGGCCAGGGCGTCCCAGTCGATCCGGTGGCGGGCGAGCGCGACCTCCTGCCACGAGGCCGGCTGCGCGGACGAGACACGGCGCGGGTCGCGGACGTTGTCGTAGTCCACGCCGAGCACGGGCACGTAGGCGGGGACGCCGAACCGCTCGCCGATCCGGAGGAGCCACTCCCAGTCGATCCAGCGCCGGAGGGTCTCGTCGAACGGTCCGACGGCCGCGGCGACGTCGCGGCGGACGACGAGCACGTTGAGGTCGATGAAGTTGCCGGCGAGCAGGTCCTCCAGGGAACCGTCCTCGCCGCGGTACGTCTCCACGGGCGCGGTCGAGTCGTCGGCGTTGTTCGCGCCGACCATCCGGACGGCGGTGTGCACGCCCGGCCCGTCGGTCTCCAGCAGGGCAGCGAGCGCGGCGGACAGGTGCTCGGGCCGCCACGTGTTGTCGGCGTCGAGGAAGGCCACGAAGTCGCCCCGGACGGCCGCCAGCCCGGTGTTCCGCGCGGCCCCGGCGCCGCCGTTCTCCCGCTCGATCAGGCGGATCCGCGGCTCGTCCGCGGTGATGCCGCGCACGACCTCGGCGGTCTCGTCACCGGATCCGTCGTCGACGACGACGAGCTCCCAGTTGGTGTGCTCCTGCGCGCGGACCGAGTCGATCGCCGCGCCGACCGCGTCGGCGCGCCGGTAGACCGGCATCACCACGGACACGAGCGGCTGCTCGGCGTCGCGACGGGCGACGCCGCGCGGGTAGCGCGCGAGCGCGTCGGCCGCGTCGGGGCCGTCCCACGTGGAGCGGTACCGACGTCGGGTCCGGTGCTGCGCGTCGGCGAAGGCGCGGGCTGCCAGCACGGCCGCCTCGCGCGCGGCGCCCCAGGTGGGTGCCGGGCCGCGACGGCCTGGAGGCACGGGGAGCGCGGTCGCGTCCGTCGCGTTCTGCAGGAAGTGGCGGAGTGCACCCAGCGTGGACGTCGGGCGGTCGGCCGCCGGTACCGAGGCGGCGTACACGCCGGCGTCGAACAGCGGTCCGGTCTGGAAGAGCTCGGGGCCCTCCTGGTGCAGGGCGTCGTACCAGGACATCGCGGGCGCGGGCTGGTGCTCGCGCATCCACTCGTGCTCGACGAGCGGGCTGAGCGACAGGCCGCGCTGCCCGTCGTTGTGCACGTAGAACGAGATCGCCTCGTCGTCCGTCGCGAAGGTCCGGCCGGTCTGCGCCTCGAGGTACCCGCGGTCGAGCACCCCGAACTCGGCGATCCGCCGGGCCCAGCGGTCGAGCCGGTCGGTGACGGTCAGCGGCTTCTCGGGCCCCCGCAACTGCCGAGCGAGCCGGCGTGCGACCCGTCCGATGCCCCCGCGGTCGGCCATCAGCGGCGACCCGGCAGACGCGAGGCGACCTTGGCGATCGCCTGACCGGTGCGGAACGACCGGCTGGCGCGGAGGTCGTCGAGCTCGCGGCGCAGGCGCGTGACCTCGTCGGAGGCGTTGTCCCGCGCGACCTCGGCGGCGGTGAGGTCGAGGGGGAGGAGCGCCGCCCACCGCGCTCCGAGGGTCTCGGCGGTGCGCTCGAGGGGTTCGGCGAGGGCGCGGTCGAGACCGGCACGTGCCTCGGCGACGGCGTCCGGCGCGACGACCACGGCGAAGCGGTCGACGAGCGGCGCGACCGTGTCGGCGCCGGACCGGTGCGCCCGCGACGACCACGGGAGCGCCGGGGGAGCGGAGCGCACGACGACCAGGTGGAGCGCACGGCGGTTCGCCAGGACGACCTCGGCCGGGGTCGGGTCCACGAGCACGGCGACGGTGACGAGGTCGTCCGGGTTGGGGTCGTCGGTGGTGATGGTCCACGCGGCCGGGGCCGGCGTGCCGGAGGGGAGCCGCGCCTCCAGGGCGAACCCGTCCGCGAAAGCCGCGTCGATCTGGCGGACGAGCGCGTCTGCGTGCTCGACGTGTCGCAGGTCCACGGCGAGCCGGGGGGTGTCGCCGGTGGGGACGAGTGCGTCGGCGAACCGCTCCGTCGCGGTCGTGCCGTGCCGCTGGTAGGCGGCCACGGCGTCGGGCAGGAACGGGTAGCGGCGTTCGAGCTCGCGCTGGTGTGCCGCCCGCAGGGCGTTGCGGTTGCCGGAGAAGCTCTTGCCGCCGGCGTGCAGGACGAGGGCGTGGTTCGCGATCTTCGCGAGCCAGCCGTGCGCGGCGATGCGCAGGCAATAGTCGTTCTCCTCGCCGTAGCCGGGCGCGAACGCCTCGTCGAAGAGCCCGTGCTCGGTGATGAGCTCGCGGCGGGTGAGGAAGCAGAAGCCCATCGCGACGGGCAGGACCTGCGAGACGGGCAGCAGCGGCGCGACCGCGCCCCAGACCGCGCGGGTCCGGGCCTCGGTCCGGGCGGCGCCCCGGTTCGTCAGGCGGTACGGGATGCTCGCGATCGTCGCGTTGTCGCTCCGCGCGGTCACGACGCCGGTGCGGTCCTCGTCGAGGACCGCGAGCATCGCGTCGAGGAAGCCCGCGGTCGGCACCGCGTCGCTGTTGAGCAGCAGGACGGCCTCGCCGTCCGCGCCCGGGTCGAGCTCGGTCACGGCACGGTTGCACGTGCCGACGAAGCCGAGGTTGTGGTCGTTGCGCTCGTACCGGAAGCCGGGGCGGTCGCCGATCCGCTCGAGCAGGGCGCGCTCGATCGGGTCGGCGTCGGGGCCGCAGTCGTTGACGAACAGCGCACGGTGCCGATCGGTGTCGAGGTGCTCGAGGAGCCCGTCGACGCAGCGGAGCAGCGACTCGAGGTCGCCGTACACCGGCACGACGACGAGGGTGGGACGGGTCATCGGGAGGACTCCTGGTCCGGGTCGTTCACTGACTGGTCGGCTTCGCGCGCGGCGGTTCCCGCGCTCGGTGCGGTGGTTCCCGCTTCCAGCGCGGTGGCCACCGCGTCGACCGCGGCTTCGAGCGGCCCGCCGAGCGCGCCGTCCGCGAGCGGGACGAAGCCCGTCGGACCGTTCGTGGCGGCCTGCCGGACGGCGTCGGCGACCGCGAGCCCGAGGGACCGGGCGTCCGCCGGCACGGCGGTCAGGTTGGGGTGCAGGTGCCCGCGGGTGTCGCGGAACTCGTTCGTCACCACGCGGGCGCCGGAGATCGCACCGTCGAACGGCGGGTGGCTGGGGTGCGGGCTGTGCTGCAGCGAGAGCACCACGTTGGTCGACGCGATGAACCGGAAGTAGTCGTCCCACGGCATCGTGCCGTGGCTCACGAGCTTCACGTCGCCCCGGCCGCCGTCGAGCTCGACGTCGCCGTGCTGCTCGCCCGCGGAGTGGAACTCGACCCGGATGCCGTCCGCCGCGAGCTCCTGCACCGCCACGCGGAGGGCTGCGACGCCGAGCCGGAACAGGTTCCGGTGCTTGCTCGGCCGGCCGTAGAAGAGGACGCGGACCGCGTCGTCGCGCGTCCGGGCTCCGGCGACGCGTTCGAGCAGCTCGACGTCGAGGTGCGGCGCGAACGTGCGCTCCGGCGGGACGTCCAGCCCCTCGACGTCGGCGAGGTACTTGCGGAGCGGCTCCGAGTTCACGAGCATCCGGAAGCCGGCGCGGTAGGTCGAGGCGGCGACGGCGTACTCGGTCGACCAGGGGCTGAAGCCGGGTTCGTAGTCCTGCACGAGGTACACGACGCGGTCGCGGGGGACCACCCCGGCGGTGACGGCGACGTCGATCGGGTGCGCGGTCTTCCAGTGCGTGGCGATCCAGACGTCGTCGTGGCCGAACTCGGTGCCGAGCACGTCCTCGCGCCGCACGACCCGCACGCCGGGGCGCCCGTCGACCCGGGATTCCGGGAAGCGGTCCGCGATCAGCGCCTCGGCGGCCGCGGCGGAGTTGCCCGGGGTCGTCCACCGCACCATCACGACGCGCACCCGGCGGCCGAGCCGTGCACCGAGCGCGAGCGCCACCGCGAGGGCGGTCTGCACGCCGGCGAACGCGGCACCCTCGCGGAGCTCGTCGACGACGAGGACCACCTCGGGCGTCCGGTCCACGGTGCGGATGCCGGCGATCGCCAGGCTCGTCTCCACCAGGCCCTCGAACGGCCGTGCCGTCAGGGGTGCCCGGTCACGCTCGCGGCGGGCCACCCCGACGTCCACGCGGGACACCGTCCGGCCGAGTCGTTCGCGGACGTCGTTCCGGTAGTGGCCGTCGCGCGCGTACCGTTCGTTTACGCGCACCAGGTCGCCGACGAGGCGCCGTGCCTTCTCGAAGTTCATCGACACTCACGTTACTGGGCGCGGGAGGTCTTCCGTCCGACCCGCTCGGTAGGCTTGTGCCCCTGATGATGCAGCGAATCGACCTCCGCGGCGGCCTGCCCGCCCGTGCCGAACTCCTCCGACTCATGCCCCGGGCCGTCGGCGACGTCTCGCACGCCGTCGACGCCGCACGCGAGCTGGTGGAGGCCGTCCGGCACGACGGCGCGGACGCGCTCCGCGAGCAGGCCGAGCGGTTCGACGGGGGAGCACCGGCGAACGTCCGCGTCCCCGCCGCCGAGATCGCCGCGGCCGTCGCCGGGCTGACCCCGGCGCTCCGCGACGCGCTCGACGAAGCGATCCGCCGCGTCCGGGCAGCGAGTGCCGCCCAGGTCCCGTCGCCGTCGGTGACGACCCTGGCCGACGGCGCCGAGGTGCACCAGCGCTGGCAGCCGATGCGCCGCGTCGGGCTCTACGTCCCCGGTGGCAAGGCCGTCTACCCGTCCAGCGTCGTCATGAACGTCGTCCCCGCGCAGGTCGCCGGCGTCGGGTCGATCGCCCTCGTGTCCCCGCCGCAGCGCGACCACGGCGGCGCGGTGCACCCGACGATCCTCGCGGCCGCTGGGCTCCTCGGCATCGACGAGGTCTACGCGACGGGCGGCGCCGGCGCGATCGGTGCGCTGGCGTACGGCGTGGCGTCGATCGGCCTCGAGCCCGTCGATCTCGTCACCGGGCCGGGCAACAACTACGTCGCGGCGGCGAAGCGGATCGTGCGCGGCACCGTCGGCATCGACTCCGAGGCCGGCGCGACCGAGATCCTCGTGATCGCCGACGACACCGCCGACCCCGGGTACGTCGCCGCCGACCTCATCAGCCAGGCGGAGCACGACGAGCAGGCCGGCAGTGTGCTGGTGACGACGTCGGCCGCGTTCGCCGACGCGGTGGAAGCCGTCATCCCGTCGCGGGTGGCGTCCCTGGGGACGGCTGCGCGCCTCCAGACCGCACTCGACGGACCGCAGTCGGCCGTCGTGCTGGTGGACTCGCTCGCCGACGCCGCGACCGTGAGCAACGCCTACGGGCCGGAGCACCTCGAGATCCAGACCGCCGACGACGACGCGGTGCTCGCGCAGATCGACGCCGCCGGTGCGGTGTTCGTCGGGCCGAGCACGCCCGTCAGCCTCGGCGACTACCTGGCCGGCTCGAACCACGTCCTGCCGACCGGGGGCCAGGCGCGCTTCGGCTCCGGGCTGTCCGCGTCGACGTTCCTCCGCCCGCAGCAGGTCATCCGCTACACGGCGGACGCCCTCGCCGAGGTCGGGTCGCACATCGTCGCCCTCGCCACCGAGGAACAGCTCCCCGCGCACGGCGCCGCCGTGACGGAGCGCACGAACCGATAGCCTGGGGACGCCATGTTCTGCCCCTTCTGCCGCCACCCGGACTCCCGCGTCGTCGACTCCCGGACGAGCGACGACGGAACCTCCATCCGACGCCGCCGCCAGTGCCCCAACTGCGGGCGCCGCTTCTCGACCACCGAGACCGCATCGCTCAACGTGGTGAAGCGCAACGGCGTCACCGAACCGTTCAGCCGCGACAAGATCGTGTCCGGCGTGCGCAAGGCGTGCCAGGGCCGACCGGTCACCGACGGCGACCTCGCGGTGCTCGCGCAGCGGGTGGAGGAGACCGTCCGCGCCTCGGGCTCGAGCCAGATCGACGCGAACGACATCGGCCTCGCGATCCTCGCGCCGCTCCGCGAGCTCGACGAGGTCGCCTACCTGCGGTTCGCCAGCGTCTACCAGGCGTTCGACTCGCTTGACGACTTCGAGGACGCCATCACCCAGCTCCGGATCGACCACCACGGCCGCCGGACCGTCGCCGACTCCGGCGCGGCGGATGCCCCGGCGTCCGCCGGTGCTGGCGCATGAGCGGCATCGTGGAACGACTCGTCCGCGGCGCCTACGCCGTCGTCTTCCGGTCCGTGTTCGCCAACATGGACCCCGAGCGCGCCCACCACGTCGCGTTCGCCGTCATCAAGGTGCTGCCGCACGTGCCGTTCGTCGGCCGGGTGGTCGAGCGGTACTCCCGTCCGTCGGCACTCGACGGCGTCACCACGATGGGCATCCACTTCCCGTCGCGCTTCGGCCTCGCCGCCGGGTTCGACAAGGACGCCCGTGGCATCGCCGGACTCGGGGTCCTCGGTTTCGGGCACGTCGAGGTCGGCACCATCACCGCGAAGGCGCAGCCCGGCAACGAACGGCCACGGCTCTTCCGGCTCATCGCCGACCGCGCGCTCGTCAACCGGATGGGCTTCAACAACCACGGCGCCGCCGCTGCCGCGCGCCGGCTCGAACGCGCGCGCCGGAACCCCGGTCGCCCGGTCATCGGCGTCAACATCGGCAAGAGCCGGGTCGTCGACGTCGCCGACGCGATCGACGACTACCTCGAGTCCACCCGACGGCTCGCTCCCTTCGCCGACTACCTGGCGGTCAACGTCAGCTCGCCGAACACGCCGGGGCTGCGCGGTCTGCAGGAGCTCGACCAGCTCCGCCCGCTGCTCAGCGCCGTGCACGACGCCGCCGGCCGGGTCCCCGTGCTCGTGAAGATCGCGCCCGACCTCGACGACGAGCAGATCGACGCCATCGCCGGGCTCGCGGTGGAGCTCGGGCTGTCCGGGGTGATCGCGAACAACACCACGATCTCGCGGGCGGGGCTCACCACGCCGTCGTCCGAGGTCGAGGCGATGGGCACCGGAGGACTCTCCGGCGCGCCGGTCGCCGCGCGATCGCTCGAGGTCCTCCGCCGTGTCCGGGCCGCCGTGCCGTCGGACTTCTGCGTCATCGCCGTCGGGGGAGTCACGAGCGAGCAGGACGTGCAGGACCGGATCGACGCGGGGGCCACGCTCGTGCAGGGCTACACGGCGTTCCTCTACGAGGGGCCGACGTGGGCGACGCGGATCAACCGGCTGCGGCGTCGGCGGTTGCGGCGCGCTGCGCGCTGACGCTGCGGTCCTGGCGTCCCCGTCCTGCGGGAGGGCGGGACTCGCCGCTCAGGTTCGTCGAGGGGGCAGGGCCGGCCGTGTCGGGCCCGCTCGCGGGGTCGCCCCCGGCGCGTCGTGATCAGGTGACGGCCGGGAGGCGCGGGTCGGCCCCGCACCGCGCCTCCAGGCCGTCGGTGGTGCGTCGAGGTCGCAGGACGCGCCGCGTGCGGTGCGTCGAGATCGCACGATGTGTCGTCGTCGGTGGCGTCGGGCGGCACATTGTGCGATCTCGAGGGCGTGCCGGCGTGCCCGGCGGGGCTTGCGTCGAGGTCGCACGACGCGCCGCGTGCGGTGCGTCGAGATCGCATGATGTGTCGTCGTCGGTGGCGTCGGGCGGCACTTTGTGCGATCTCGAGGTCGTGCCGGCGTGCCGGCGTGCCGGGCGCGGGGTGCGTCGAGGTCGCACGACGCGCCGTGTGTGGGGCGTCGAGATCGCACGATGTGTCGTCGTCGGCGATGTCGGGCGGCACATTGTGCGATCTCGAGGGCGCCCAGGCGCCCAGGCGCCCGCGCCCGCGCCGGACGCGACGAAGCGCCGCCCGGCAGGCCGGGCGGCGCTTCGTGGAGGGGTCAGCGGGTGGGGTACTGCCCGCGCTTGACCTGCGGCTTCGGCAGGCGCAGGAAGCGCAGCTGCCAGGCGCGGGTGAGGATGTAGAGGAACGTCCCGCGCTGCATGGAGCCGAACTTGGCGGTCAGCTTCTTGCGGAACGACAGCCACAGCACGATGCAGTCGAGCACGAAGAGGGCGACGAACGCCCACACGAGCAGCAGCGCGTACGAGGCGATGACGGTCTGCGAAGCGGCGAACCCGACGATCAGGAACAGCACCAGCACCGGCATCATGATCTCGCCGACGTTCCAACGGGCGTCGATCCAGTCGCGCACGAACTTGCGCTGCTCGCCCTTGTCCTTCGCGGGGAGGTAGCGCTCCTCGCCGTTGGCCATGCCGACGCGGGCCTTCTCGCGCTCGTTGGTGAGGCGGGCGCGCGCGGCCTTCTTGTCCTCTGACGAGCCGCCGACGATGGGACGGCGGTTGGCTGCCTCTCGCTCCCGACGGGTCGGCGTCGGACGGCCCTTGCCCTGCTCGAGGAGTTCTTCCTCGGAGGGGTTCACGGTCGTGTTGGTCTTGGGGGCTGCCTTCGCCACGGTGCGTTCCTAACGGCGGTGTGCGTGCTGGATCGTCCTCTAGATTACCGGGCATGACCGACACCGAACAGCACAGCCCCGCGACCGACCCCGCGCTCCTCGACGCCCTGCGCGAACACGTGCAGGGCGCGCTGCCCACCACGATCGCCGATCTGTCCGCGCTGGTGCGGCTGCCGTCGGTGTCCTGGTCGGCCTTCGACCCGGCGAACGTGCGGGCGAGCGCCGAAGCCGTGGCGGACCTCGCGCGCTCGACGGGCGTGTTCGGGGCGGGCGACGTCCGCATCGTCCGGTCGGCGGTCTCCGGCGACACCGCGCAGGTCGAGTCGTCCGGCGGGGAGCTCGGGCAGCCCGCGGTGCTCGCCGTGCGCCCGGCGCGCAACGGCAAGCCGACGGTGATGCTCTACGCCCACCACGACGTGCAGCCGCAGGGTGACGACGCGCTGTGGGAGACGCCCCCGTTCGAGCCGACGCTCCGCGGCGACCGGCTGTACGGCCGCGGTGCCTCGGACGACAAGGCCGGCGTGATGACCCACATCGCGTCGCTGCGGGCGCTCCACGCGCAGTTCGGCGACGACCTCGACCTCGGGGTCGTGCTGTTCGTCGAGGGCGAGGAGGAGTTCGGCTCCCGGTCGTTCCGGACCTTCCTGCGCGAGCAGAAGGAGCACCTGGCCGCGGACGTCATCGTGGTGGCCGACAGCGACAACTGGTCCACCGAGGTGCCGTCGATCACGGTGTCCCTGCGTGGCAACGTCACGTTCAAGCTCACCCTGACGACGCTCGAGCACGCGAGCCACAGCGGCATGTTCGGGGGAGCGGCCCCGGACGCGATGATCCCGATGGCGCGCCTGCTCGCCTCCCTGCACGACGACGCGGGTTCGGTCGCGGTCGAGGGCCTGACCTCGTACGAGGCCGACGTCCCGGACCGTTCCGACGCGGAGCTCGCGAAGGACGCCGCGCTGCTGCCCGGGGTGACGCCGGTCGGCCGTGGCCAGGTGCTGTCCCGGATGTGGTTCCAGCCGTCGATCACCGTGACCGGCATGGACGTCCCGAGCGTCGCGAACGCCTCGAACACCCTCCTGCCGACCGTGTCCGCCCGCGTCTCGATCCGGGTCGCGCCCGGCCAGGCCGCGACCGAGGCCTACGCGGCCGTCGAGCGGCACCTGCGCGCCCACGTGCCGTTCGGCGCGCGGCTGGAGATCTCCGAGCCGGACGCCGGTGACGGCTTCCTCGTCGACACCGCCGGCTGGGCGGTCCAGGAGGCGCGGATCGCCATGGCAGAGGGCTGGGGCAACGAGGCGGTCGAGCAGGGCATCGGCGGCTCGATCCCGTTCGTGTCCGACCTGGCAGCCGAGTTCCCGGACGCCCAGATCCTGGTCACCGGCGTCGAGGACCCGGACACCCGGGCGCACAGCCCGAACGAGTCCCAGCACCTCGGTGTCCTGCACCGGGCCATCGCCTCCGAGACGATCCTGCTGGCGCGTCTCGCGACTCGCGGGTGACGGTGCTTACAATCGACGCAGGCGCGGTGAACCACACCGCCCGGAGGGAGACGCGCGGATGAGCGACACCATCACCGACAACGCACCGACGACCGAGGCGCCGTCGCACGGCGTCCTGCTCAGCGACGCGGCCGCGGCGAAGGTGGCGAGCCTCCTCGAGCAGGAGGGTCGCGACGACCTCCGCCTGCGTCTCGCCGTGCAGCCCGGCGGCTGCTCGGGCCTGATCTACCAGCTCTACTTCGACGAGCGCCTGCTCGACGGTGACGCCGCCGTCGAGTTCGGCGACGGCGTCGAGGTCGTCGTGGACAAGATGAGCGTCCCGTACCTCGACGGTGCCTCGATCGACTTCGAGGACACCATCCAGAAGCAGGGCTTCACCATCGACAACCCCAACGCGCAGGGCAGCTGCGCGTGCGGTGACAGCTTCCACTGAGCGACGCCGATCCGGCACACGAGCGGGGAGCGACC
>NZ_MJGN01000025.1:52440-78115 GCF_001865065.1 Curtobacterium sp. MCBA15_008
GGTCGCTCCCCGCTCGTGTGTTCTCCGGGCGTGCCCTCGCGCTGCTCCGGGCATGACCAGGGAAAACGAGGCCGTCGAAGGTGCGCATCGCGGCTCGGAGCGTGTCGCGTGTGCGCGAGCGGTGTCGAGCTGCGAGTAAGCTAGGAGTGTTCCAACCAACCTGGAAGTCAGCCATGCGCGACCTCTGCGTCGCAGGCTGTGCCGGTTTCACGTCTTCCGAGAGGTAACAGTGCGTTCGAATCGCCGTATACGTTGGGCGGCCGTCCCGGTGGCCGTCGGTCTGGTCATCGCACTGGCTGGCTGCACGCAGCAGCAGTTGAACGGATGGCTCCCCGGCACGGAGGAGACGAAGGACGTCACCAACCACACGAGCCGCATCGTCGGCCTGTGGACCACCAGCTGGGTCGTCCTGCTCGCGGTCGGTCTGATCGTGTGGGGCCTGATCATCTGGGCCGCCATCGTCTACCGCCGCCGCAAGGGCCAGACCGGCCTGCCGGTGCAGATGCGGTACAACATGCCGCTCGAGATCTTCTACACGATCGTGCCGCTGATCCTGGTGCTCGGCTTCTTCGCCTTCACCGCGAAGGACCAGGCCGCGATCGAGAAGCCCTTCACCAACCCGGACGCCACCGTGCACGTGTACGGCAAGCGTTGGGCGTGGGACTTCAACTACATCGACCAGAAGAACCCCGACGAGAGCGTCTACTACCAGGGCATCCAGGCCCAGGAAGAAGAGAACGCCAACGGGGCCATCGACGAGTCGCAGCTGCCGACCCTGTACCTGCCCCAGGGCAAGAAGGTCAAGATCGAGCTCTCCTCGCGCGACGTCGACCACTCCTTCTGGATCATCGACTTCCTGTACAAGAAGGACATGCTCCCCGGGAAGACGAACTACGAGTACTTCATCCCGGAGAAGCTCGGCACGTACCAGGGCAAGTGCGCAGAGCTCTGCGGTGAGTACCACTCGCTCATGCTCTTCCAGGTGAAGGTCGTCACACCGACCGAGTACAACCAGTACCTCGCGGACCTCAAGGACCAGGGCAAGGTCGGTCTGCTCGGCAACGAGTACAACACCAACACCAACGAACCGAACAACAAGGCGCCCGTCACGGCGTCGAGCGAGAACAAGTAGGGGCTCGTCTGATGACAACGTCACTCGTCGGCCAGCCGACCAGGCCCTCGACGCCGGACTTCCAGGCGTCGAAGGTCGGCCGGAAGGGCAACATCATCGTCCGGTGGATCACCTCCACGGACCACAAGACCATCGGGTACATGTACCTGATCGCCTCGTTCATCTTCTTCCTGCTCGCGGGTGTGATGGCGCTCGTGATCCGCGCCCAGCTCTTCGAGCCCGGCCTGCACGTGGTCGCGACGAAGGAGCAGTACAACCAGCTCTTCACGATGCACGGCACGATCATGCTGCTGCTGTTCGCGACGCCGCTCTTCTCGGGCTTCGCGAACGCGATCATGCCGCTGCAGATCGGTGCGCCGGACGTCGCCTTCCCGCGTCTGAACGGCTTCGCCTTCTGGCTCTACGTGTTCGGCGCGCTCATCGCCGTGGGTGGCTTCCTCACCCCGCAGGGCGCCGCGTCGTTCGGTTGGTTCGCCTACGCGCCACTCAGTGACACGACGTTCACACCAGGGCTCGGCGGCACGTTGTGGGTGTTCGGGCTCGGCCTGACCGGCTTCTCGACGATCCTCGGTGCCGTGAACTTCATCACGACGATCATCACGATGCGCGCCCCGGGCATGACGATGTTCCGCATGTCGATCTTCACGTGGAACACCCTCGTGACGGCGCTGCTCGTGCTGATGGCCTTCCCGGTCCTCGCCGCAGCCCTGTTCGGCCTCGGTCTCGACCGCGTGTTCGACGCCCAGATCTTCAACCCGGCGAACGGTGGGGCACTGCTCTGGCAGCACCTCTTCTGGTTCTTCGGCCACCCCGAGGTCTACATCATCGCGCTGCCGTTCTTCGGCATCGTCTCCGAGGTGTTCCCGGTCTTCAGCCGCAAGCCGATCTTCGGCTACAAGACGCTCGTCTACGCGACCATCTCCATCGCGGCCCTCTCGGTCACCGTGTGGGCGCACCACATGTACGTCACCGGTGGCGTCCTGCTCCCGTGGTTCTCGCTCATGACGATGCTCATCGCGGTCCCGACCGGCGTGAAGATCTTCAACTGGGTCGGCACGATGTGGCGCGGCTCGGTGACCTTCGAGACCCCGCTCCTGTGGGCGATCGGCTTCCTCATCACCTTCACGTTCGGTGGTCTCACCGGTGTGATCCTGGCGTCGCCGCCGCTCGACTTCCACGTGTCCGACTCGTACTTCGTCGTTGCACACTTCCACTACGTGGTCTTCGGAACCGTCGTCTTCGCGATGTTCTCCGGCTTCTACTTCTGGTGGCCGAAGTGGACCGGCAAGATGCTCAACGAGCGTCTGGGCAAGATCCACTTCTGGCTCCTGTTCATCGGCTTCCACACCACGTTCCTCATCCAGCACTGGCTGGGCGTCATCGGCATGCCGCGTCGCTACGCGACCTACCTGCCGAACGACGGCTTCACGTGGATGAACCAGCTGTCGACGATCGGCTCGATGATCCTCGCGATCTCGTTCCTGCCGTTCATCTTCAACGTCTACGTCACCGCCCGGAACGCACCGAAGGTCGCCGTGAACGACCCGTGGGGCTACGGCCGATCGCTCGAGTGGGCGACCAGCTGCCCGCCGCCGCGGCACAACTTCACGTCGATCCCGCGCATCCGTTCGGAGTCGCCGGCCTTCGACCTGAACCACCCGGAAGCGGGTGTGCCGATCGGTGTCGGTCCTGCGAAGGACGCTCCGGACGCTCCGACCTACGACGCCGCGAAGGGCGAGGTGAAGTAAGGCGATGCGCGCCAACACCAATCTGTTCTGGATCCTCTTCGGGTTCTTCATCCTCGCGGACGCCGCGTACACCATCTGGTCGCTCATCTACTACGGCGAGCCGGAGTGGGTCGGCACCGTGGCCATCGGCCTCACCGGGATCATGTCCGCGTTCATCGCGTTCTACCTCGGCAAGGTCATGTCCTCGCAGGGCGGCGTGCTGCCCGAGGACCGTCCGGACGCCAACATCGAGGACGGCGACGCCGAGCTCGGGCACTTCAGCCCGTGGTCGTGGTGGCCGATCCTGCTGGCGGGGTCGACCGCGGTCGTGTTCCTCGGCGTCGCAGCCGGCCTCTGGATCGTGCCGATCGGTCTCGCCCTCGTGGCGGTCACCCTCGTCGGCTGGGTCTACGAGTACTACCGCGGCAACTTCGGTCACTGACCTGACGCTGCAGCGCACTTGACACATTCGGGCGGCACCACCTCGGTGCCGCCCGAAGTGCGTCCCGGCACGAAGCAGACAGCCGGGCCCTATGAGACAGCCCGATGCAGACAGCCGGGCACGACCGGCACCGCACGACGAGACAGCACGACCGGAACCGCACGACCGGCAGCGCACGACCAACCGGCCCCGACGAACGGCCCCACCAGCACCCCGGTCCCCGAACCGGGAATCATCCGGCCCGCACACGGCTTGCCCTCAAGCGGACTACCTCCACCACAGCGAAAGGAGTCACCCCCGGTGACCGACAAGCGCACTCTCATCATCTTCGGCGCGACGGGCGACCTCGCCTCCCGCCTGCTGCTGCCGGGCCTCGGCACGTTCCTGCAGAGCGGTCGAGCGGTTCCCGTCCAGCTCATCGGCACCGGGCGCAGCGCCCGCAGCGAGGAGCAGTGGAAGGACATCGTCACGAAGTCCTTCGCGTCGCAGGACGTGAAGGGCCCGGAGGTCGACGCCACCATCGCGTCGACCGAGTTCATCCAGGGTGACCCGACCGACCCCGAGCACCTCAAGGCCCTGCTCGCCGCAGCGGACAACGAGCCGGTGCTCTACTTCGCCCTGCCGCCGCAGATCGCGTCCGACATCTGCGAGGCCCTCGAGCACGTCGAGCTCCCCGCCGGCACGACCCTGGCGTTCGAGAAGCCCTTCGGCACCGACGTCGCGAGCGCGCGGGCCCTCAACGAGACGGTCCTCAAGCTCGTCCCCGAGGAGCGCGTGCACCGCACCGACCACTTCCTCGGTCGCACCACGGTCCTCAACATCATCGGTCTGCGCTTCGCGAACCGCCTGTTCGAGCCGATCTGGAACGCGGACAACATCGAGAAGGTCGACATCTTCTACGACGAGACCCTCGGTCTCGAGAACCGCGCGCAGTACTACGACGAGGCCGGCGCGATGGTCGACATGATCCAGTCGCACCTGCTGCAGATCCTCGGCATCGTGACGATGGACGCACCGGCGGACATCGACTCCGTCGAGTTCCGCTCGTCGCTCGCCCGTGTGCTCCGATCGACCGAGCTCAAGGGCGGCGACCCGAAGGTCGCGTCGCGTCGTGCCGTGTACACGGCCGGCACCATCGACGGCAAGGAACTGCCCTCGTACCAGGACGAGGACGGCGTCGACAAGTCGCGCAAGACGGAGACCCTCGCCGAGATCTCGGTCGAGGTGGACACCGCGCGCTGGAAGGGCGTCCCCTTCACCCTGCGCTCCGGCAAGGCGCTCGGCGCCAGCCGCAAGGAAGTCCTGATCACCTTCAAGCCGGTGACGCGCCTCCCTTCCGGCCTGTCCGGTCGCCCGAAGACGGACACGCTCCGCATCGTCCTGAACCCGGACGAGATCGAGCTGACGGTGTCGGCGAACGGCGGCGGCAACCCGTTCGAGATGGGTCAGGTCACCCTGTCCTCCTCGTTCGCCGACGGTGAGCTCACGCCCTACGGCGAGGTCCTCAACGGCATCTTCCACGACGACCCGCTGCTCTCGATCCGCGGCGACGTGGCCGAGCGCTGCTGGGAGATCGTCGAGCCGGTCGTCAAGGCCTGGAAGGCCGACGAGGTTCCCCTCGAGGAGTACCGCGCGGGTTCGCGCGGCCCGGCGGACTGGGAATCGTCGTCCTGAGTCGGTGACCCCCTGACGGACTGGAGGCGCGGTGCCAGCTGGCACCGCGCCTCCAGTCCGTCTGTGCGTGCGTTCCGTCCCATCGCACCCGACCTGGGAAGACGAATCGCGCGTAGGGGGTCGGAAAGAACGACCTCCTACGCGCGATTCCGCTTCTTACGCGCGGAACTGCTTCCTACGCGCGGGACCGCTACGCGGTCTTGCCCGCGCGCTCGCCCTCGCCCGTCCACGACCGCGTGCCGCCGTCGTGCACCGGCAGGCGGGTGCGGTGCCCCGCGGCCGCACCGCGTGCCCGGGCGATGGCGTCGGCGGCCGACACGAGGGTGAGGTGCGAGAGCGCCTGCGGCGTGTTGCCGATGTGGTGCCCGGTGGCGACGTCGATCTCCTCGGAGAGCATGCCGACCTCGTTGGCGTAGCCCGTGAGCACGTCCATCAGGCGTTCGGCGTCGTCGACCCGACCGGACGCGGCGTACTGCTCCACGAGCCAGAACGAGCACGCCAGGAACGGGTGCTCGGCGCCGGAGAGTCCGTCGAACCCGGAGGACGTCCGGTAGCGCAGGACGAGACCGTCCGACCCGGTGCTGAGGTCCTGCTCGATGGCGGCGACGGTGCCGGTCATGCGCGGGTCGTCGGCCTTGAGGTACCCGATCTGCGGCAGGACGAGCAGGCTCGCGTCGACCTCGTCCGTGTCGTAGTGCTGCCGGTAGCTGCCCCGGTCCGCGTTCCAGCCGTGCTCCTCGATCTCGTCGCGCACGGCGGCACGGAGGGTGCGCCAGCGGTCGACGGGACCCTCGAGCCCGAACTCCTCGACGGCGGCGACCCCGCGGTCGAACGCCGCCCAGATCATCGCGCGCGAGTGCGTGAAGTGCCGGCGCGGGCCGCGCATCTCCCAGATGCCGTTGTCGGGCTCCTGCCAGTGCTGCTCGACGTAGCCGAGCAGGGCACGCTGCAGCGCCCAGGAGTCGGCGTTCTCCTCGACGCCGAGCTCGCGTGCGTCGTGCAGGGCCGCGAGCACCTCGCCGAACACGTCGCCCTGGTACTGCGTGTAGGCGCCGTTGCCCACGCGGACGGGCGTGGAGCCGTCGTAGCCGGGCAGGTTGTCGAGCGTGCGCTCGGGGAGCTCCCGCTCGCCGGCCACGCCGTACATGATCTGGACGTCGGCGGGGTCCCCGGCGATCGCACGGAGGAGCCAGCCGCGCCAGTGTGCCGCTTCGTCGCGGTACCCGTGCGCGATGAGCGAGGCGAGGGCGAGCGAGGCGTCGCGGAGCCAGACGTACCGGTAGTCCCAGTTGCGTTCGCCGCCCGGGTCCTCCGGCAGGCTCGTGGTCGCGGCGGCCACGACGCCACCGGTCTCGGCGTGCGTCATCGCACGGAGGAACATCAGCGAGTTCCGGGTCGCCTGGACGTACCGGCCCTCGGTCCGGATCGGCGCCATCCACTCGCGCCACCACGCACGGGTCCGGTCCAGTGCCACGTCGACGTCGAGCGGCTCCGGCGGTTCGCGGTGCGAGGGGTACCAGGTGAGCGCGGTGTCGACGACGTCGCCGTCGTGCACGGTGCTCGTCGCGGTGTGCCGGTGGTCGTCGGGCCGGAACTGGACCCCGCGGACGATGACCGACGCCGGTCCCGCCGTGGCCAGCAGCGCCGGGTCCTCGTCGCCGCCGATCTGCCGGACCCAGGGGAGTGCTCGGGCGTAGTCGAACCGGATGCGGAGCACCTGCTGGACCTCGACGGTGCCGCGCAGGCCCCGGACGCGGCGGACGATCGTCGCCCGGTGTGCGCCGATCGGCATGAACTCGGTGACCTCGACGATGCCGGTGCTCGTCGTCCACACCGTGGAGAGCACGAGCGTGTCGTGGTCGTACCGGCGGGTGGCGGTCGCGTCGGGGTCGGTCGGGCGCAGGGTCCAGTGGCCGTGGTCCTCGGTGCCGAGGATCGACGCGAAGGTCGAGTGGCTGTCGAACCGGGGCAGGCAGGCCCAGTCGATGGTGCCGTCCCGGCCGACGAGCGCCGCGGTGTACGTGTCACCGATCAGCGCGTGGTCCTCGATGCGGTTGGTCGGTGGGGTCGCCTCGCTCATGGGGCGATCCAACCACCGCCGGCCGTGCGCCAGGCCGAGCGGCCTGTGCGGCCCCACAGCGCGGGGGCCGCACAGCCCTCGGTGCGGGAGCCGGCCTGGCTCAGTGCGGGTCGGCGGGGTCTGCCTCGGCCAGACCGACGCGGGCCAGCTCCGACCACATGCCGGCGCCGTCCGGGGCGTACACCCACGGGGCGGACGACTCGCGCGAGCGTTCCTGCGCCCGGGAGCGACCACCGGCCAGGACGGCCTCGCTGGTGGAGAGCTGGCGGATGGCGACGCCCGCGACGTTCTCGGGGTGCGCCCGGGCGAACTCGCCGTACAGCGACTCGTCGTGCTGCCCGTCGTCGCCGACCAGGAGCCACTGCACGTCCGGGAAGTCCTTCGCCAGGCGCTCGAGGTTCTGCTGCTTGTGGAGCTGCCCGCTGCGGAAGAACCGGTCGTGCGTGGGCCCCCAGTCGGTCAGCAGCAGGGTGCCGGCCGGGTAGAGGTTCCGGCTGAGGAAGCGCTGCAGCGTCGGCGCGACGTTCCAGGCACCCGTCGACAGGTAGACCGTCGGGGCGCCCGGGTGCTGCGCGAGCACGCGTTCGTAGAGCACCGACATGCCCGGGACGGGGCGACGACCGTGCTCGGTGAGCACGAAGGAGTTCCACGCCGCCAGCATCGGGCGGGGGAGCGAGGTCACCATCACGGTGTCGTCGATGTCCGACAGCAGGCCGAAGCGGGTGTCCGGGTGGACGATGAAGACGTCGGCCTCGACGTCACGCATGCCCCCGGCGGAGAGCTTGATCGTCTGCCAGCCGGGCTCGAGGTCGATCGGCACGATCGTGTCGACCACGCCGCCGCGGTCGGACTGCACCACGTGGGTGGTCCCGCCGGCCGTGATCGTGACCTCGGCGTCGTCGACGGCGACGCTCGTGAAGCTCTTCCACCCGCGGACGCCGTAGAAGGAGGCGTCGGAGGCGAGACCGCGCCGGGTGAGGAGGACGCGGCACAACACGCGGATCCAGCCCGGGGCGCCGTAGCCGGTGTACGGGATCACCGTCGGCACGAGGCCGCGGTGACGGGCCCGGTGCTCACGGAACTCCTGGACGGCGTCCTCGATGCGGGCGGCACGGTGCAGGATCGGCTCGGCCAACGACGGTTCGTGGGGCGTCGGGTCGGGCATGTGTCGATCATTCCACGGTCGGACCGCGACACCTACGACCTCGCAGGTGCTTTGGGAGAGTCGCAGCGATATTCCAGCCGGTCTCTGCGACAGTTGGTGCGTCGCCCACCCACATGACCGCGCTGTCGGCGCAAGAGGAGAACACGTGCTCGTCACCGAGGTACCGAACGCACTGCCGGGGGGATCATCACTGCTCAGGAACGAGCCGGTCCAAGCCCGTAGTTCGGCGCGCCTCGCGGGTCTCCTCGACGCCGCCGCCGCGGTGATCGACGAGATCGGGTTCGAGCGCCTGACGACCGCGATGGTCGCCGAGCGGGCCGGCGCCTCCATCGGCACCGTCTACCGCTACTTCCCGGACCGCATCGCCGTCGTCGAGGCCCTGGCGATCCGGAGCACCCAGCGCCTCGCCGAGCGCTTCGTCAGCACCCTGGCGGAGAGCGACGCGACGACCTGGCAGCAGGCCTGCGACGCCCTCATCGACGTCACGGCCGACATGTACCGCACCGAGCCGGGCTTCCGCGCGATCCGCTTCGGGGACGCGGCGGACACCGGCACCGGGGACGCCGAGGACCGCATGGCGGCACTCGGCGGGACGGTCGCCCAGATCATGCACGAGCGGTTCGGCCTGCCGGTCGGTGAGCGGATGGCCCGCACCTGGGTCGTCCTCGCCGAGTCCTCGCACGCGGTGCTCGCCCGCGCCCACCGCGATCCGGCACACCCCGACACCGCCCTGATCGAGGAGTACCGCCGGATGAGCCGCACCCACCTCGAGACGGTGCTCGCCGCCTCCTGACACCCCGGTTCCGCACAGCAGGACCAATCCCTCGACGCCCGCCCTCCGAACTGGAGGCGCGGGCGTCGTCGTGCGTCGGCGCTGCGGTCCGGCCCGCATCGACTCCAAGGCCGTGGGGCACCATCCGGAACACGTCACGGATCGTCATTCGCAACCGATGTCGTACCCGACGGGTACTCTCACTCGGAGTCGGGCTACCTCCGAACAGAAGGGCACCCATGATCGAGTTCCGCAGTGTGCGCAAGACGTACCCGGACGGCACCAACGCAGTCGACGACTTCAGCCTCGTCATCCCCTCCCGGACCACCACGGTCTTCGTGGGGTCGAGTGGCTGCGGCAAGACCACGTTGCTCCGCATGATCAACCGGATGGTGGACCCGAGTGCGGGCGCCGTCGAGATCGACGGCGAGGACGTCGCCGGCGTCGACCCCGTGCAGCTCCGTCGCCGGATCGGCTACGTGATGCAGAACGCCGGGCTGCTGCCGCACCGCAAGGTCGCGGACAACATCGCCACCGTGCCGCTGCTGACCGGCGTCTCCAAGGCCGAGGCCCGTGCGCGAGCCCTCGAGCTGATGGACACCGTCGGGCTCGACCGGGCCTTCGCGGACCGGTACCCCTCGCAGCTCTCGGGCGGCCAGCAGCAGCGCGTCGGTGTCGCTCGTGGCCTGGCGGTGGACCCGAACATCCTCCTGATGGACGAACCCTTCGGTGCCGTCGACCCGCTGGTCCGCAACGACCTGCAGGACGAGCTCATCCGGCTGCAGCGCGAGCTCGGCAAGACGGTCGTCTTCGTGACGCACGACATCGACGAGGCCTTCAAGCTCGGCGACCAGGTCGTCATCCTGAAGAAGGGCGGCGAGATCGCCCAGCTCGGCACGCCGGCGGAGATCCTCGCCGAGCCCGCCGACGACTTCGTCGCGAACTTCATCGGCGCGGGCCGCGGCCGCCGCGCCCTCCGGGTCGAGCAGACCCCGACCGGTCCCATCGTCGTCGACGGCGAGGGGCGTGCCGCGGGCGTGCTCACCGGGCCGGTCCAGGTGGTCGACGCCGCCGAAGCCGTGCCGCAGGCGCAGCAGGGCGACGCGTGAACTGGGTCCTCGGGAACCTCGACACGATCAGTGACAACCTGATCGCACACGTGTGGCTGTCGATCCCGCCGGTCGTCATCAGCTTCGTGCTGTCGGTGCCGATCGGACTGCTGGTCTCCCGGCTCCGCAAGCGGCGCGGGCCCGCGCGGGCGACGGGGTCGACGATCGTCGTGGTCGCGAGCCTGCTCTACACGATCCCGGCGCTGCCGCTCTTCCTGGTGCTGCCCGCGGTGCTCGGTACGAGCTACCTCGACCCGGTGAACGTGGTCATCGCGATGACGATCTTCGGCGTCGCCCTGATGGCGCGGTCCTCGGCTGACGCGATCGACGCGGTCGACTCCGACGTCGTGGGCGCGTCCGAGGCCCTCGGGTACTCGCCGGCGCAGCGCTTCTTCAAGGTGGAGTTCCCGCTCGCCGGTCCCGTCCTGCTCGCCGGCATCCGCGTCGTGTCCGTGTCGACGATCAGCCTCGTCACGGTCGGCGCCCTCATCGGCATCCCGAACCTCGGCTTCCTGCTGACGGACGGGCTGAAGCGCGGGATCAGCGCCGAGATCCTGACCGGCATCGTGCTGACGATCGTGCTCGCGCTCGTGTTCGACCTGCTCCTGGTGGCGATCGGCCGTCTGGTCATGCCCTGGACACGGGGGAGCGGCAGGACCGCTCGGCGCTTCCGCCGCTCCGCCGCTGACGACGTCCGCACCGGGGAGGTCTCCGCGTGAACCTCTTCGCCCAGGGCATCGCCTGGATCTTCGACCCCGCGAACAACGTCGGCGCGGACGCCATCGGTGTCCGGCTGTGGGAGCACGTCTGGATCACGCTCCTCGCCGTCGCGATCGCGGTCGTCATCGCCGTGCCGCTCGGCCTGCTGATCGGGCACACCGGCAAGGGCCGCTCGATCGCCGTCGGGGTCTCCGGCGGCATCCGCGCCCTGCCGACGCTCGGTCTGCTGACCCTGCTCGCGCTGGCACTCGGCCTCGGGCTGCAGGCACCGCTCATCGCCCTCGTCGTGCTGGCGATCCCGTCGGTCCTCGCCGGTGCGTACTCCGGCGTCGAGGCCATCGACCGCGTCACCATCGACGCGGCCAAGGCGCAGGGCATGACCGGGTGGCAGATCCTCGGCAGGGTCGAGGTCCCGCTCGCCCTGCCGCTCATCGTCGGCGGCATCCGCGCCGCGGTCCTGCAGGTCGTGGCGACCGCCACCCTCGTCGCCTACATCAACGCCGGAGGGCTGGGCGGCTACGCCTTCTCCGGCATCGCCAACCAGGACTACGCGGAGGTGCTCGGCGGTTCCATCATCGTGATCGCCCTCGCCATCGCGTTCGAGATCGTCTTCGCCGCGCTGCAGCGGCTCGCCGTCCCCGCGGGTGTCTCCGCCGGGTCGGCGCGACCGTCGCGTCGGAGCACCCGTAGCTCGGCACCACGAGCATCAACCCCTGTGGAAGGAACCCACCCGTGATCACAGCAACGACCCGGCGCCTCGCCGCGACGATCGCCGTCGCGTCCGCTGCCGCCATCGCCCTCGCGGGCTGCTCGTCGAGCGACCCGCTCTCCTCCGGCTCCGGCGGAGGGGACTCCAAGACCATCGTCGTCGGCTCCCAGGCGTACCCGTCGAACGAGATCATCGCCGAGCTGTACGCGCAGGAGCTCGAGCACGAGGGCTTCACCGTCAAGAAGCAGCTCAACATCGGCCAGCGCAAGGCGTACTGGCCCGAGGTCGAGAAGGGGAGCATCAACGTCTTCCCCGAGTACAACGGCAACCTGCTGAACTACCTGCTCCAGGCGGACGGCAAGGACACCACCACCGAGACGACGACGGACGGCATCAACACCGCCCTCAAGGACGTCCTGCCGTCCGACGTCAAGGCGCTGCCCTCGGCCGACGCGTCGGACGCCGACACCTACACGGTGACCCAGGCGACCGCCGACAAGTACGACCTCAAGTCGATCGCGGACCTGTCGAAGATCGGTGGCACCATCTCGATCGCCGCCAACCCGGAGTTCGCGACGGCCGCCTACGGCCCGAAGGGCCTCAAGGAGAAGTACGGCATCACCGGCGAGGTCAACCAGCAGAACGACTCCGGCGGCCCGCTGACGATCAAGGCGATCCAGGACGGCGACTCGCAGGTCGCGGACATCTACTCCGCCAGCGCATCGATCAAGACCGAGAAGCTCGTCACCCTCGAGGACCCGAAGCACCTCGTGCCGGCGAACAACGTCACGCCGATCGTGTCGAAGGGGCTCGACTCGAAGGCGGCCGACGCCATCGAGAAGGTGAACAAGCTCCTCACGACCGACGTGCTCATCGAGCTCAACCGACAGAACTCGGTCGAGCAGAAGTCGGCGTCCTCCGTGGCCAAGTCGTTCCTGCAGGACAACGACCTGCTCTAGCGGACGGCTGGACGACCAGCGACAGTAAAGCGACAGGTGTCGGGCAATTGCCCGGCACCTGTCGTCGTTCGTCGGGCAGTCATGCAGCACGTCGGTTCCGCACGGTTGTGCCGTGCACTGCTCGTGCACGTTCGTGCAGTCCAGGGTTCTACAAGTTGTCGAGTGAGGTGCCCGCGCGGTAACGTGGAGGTGTCCCAACGGCCAGTGACACCAGAAGTTCCCCCTCCACAGGAAGCAACTGACGTGCACCAACAGCGCGCGGCGACCCGGCACGGACACGCCGCATGAACGACATCCTCGATCCGCTCATCCTGTCGCGGTGGCAGTTCGGTCTGACGACGATCTACCACTTCCTCTTCGTCCCGTTGACGATCGGCATGGCCGTCGTCGTGGCCGTGTTCCAGACGGCCTGGTACCGCACGGGGCGGGCGCACTACCTCCAGCTGACCCGGTTCTTCGGGCGCATCTTCCTCATCAACTTCGCCATGGGCGTCGTGACCGGGATCGTGCAGGAGTTCCAGTTCGGCATGAACTGGTCGAACTACTCCCGGTTCGTCGGTGACGTGTTCGGCGCTCCGCTCGCGCTCGAGGGGATCCTCGCCTTCTTCTTCGAGGCGGCCTTCATCGGGTTGTGGATCTTCGGGTGGGACCGCCTGCCGAAGGGCGTCCACCTCGCCACGATGTGGTGCGTCAGCGCGGGCACGATCATGTCGGCGTACTTCATCATCGCCGCGAACGCGTTCATGCAGCACCCGGTCGGGTACGCCATCAACGCCGCCAAGGGGCGCGCGGAGCTCACGGACATCTGGGCCGTGCTCGGCAACAAGGTCGCCCTGGCCGCCTTCCCGCACACCCTGTTCGCGTGCTTCATGGTCGCCGCGGCCGTCATCATCTCGGTCGCCTCGTACCACCTCGCCCGGAACCAGAACCTCGAGACGATGATGCCGGCCCTGAAGTTCGGCATGTGGACGATGCTCGCCGCCGGTGCCCTCACGGTGCTCACCGGCGACCAGCTCGGCCTCACCATGGTCGACACGCAGCCGATGAAGATGGCCGCCGCCGAGGCGCTGTACAACACCGCCACCGGCAAGGACGCCTCGTTCTCGATCTTCACCCTCGGCACCCCGGACGGCGTGCACGAGCTGTTCTCGATCCGGGTGCCCTACCTGCTCTCGTTCCTGTCGACGCACACCTTCAACGGCACGGTCGAGGGCATCAACGACCTGCAGGCGCAGTACTCGCAGGTCTACGGACCCGGCGACTACAAGCCGATCATCTGGGTCACCTACTGGTCGTTCCGCTGGATGATCGCCCTCGGCGTCGGCGCGGTCATGGTGTCGCTCGCGGGGCTCTGGCTGACCCGCAAGGGCCGCTTCCCGACGAAGCGGTGGGTCTGGCGGATCGCGACCTGGACGGTCCCGCTGCCGATGGCGGCGATGATCGTCGGCTGGATCTTCACCGAGATGGGCCGCCAGCCCTGGCTGGTGTTCGGGCTGCTCAAGACCGGCGACGGCGTCTCGCCGAACGTGACCGGGCTCGAGGTCCTCATCTCCCTGGTCGTGTTCACGCTCATCTACGGCTCGCTGGCCGTCGTCGAGTTCAAGCTCATCAAGAAGGTCGCACAGGAGGGCCCCGCCGCCCCGGCGGAGGTCGACGAGGAGACCGGCGAGGTCAAGCACGAAGTGACGGTGTACTGAGATGGATCTGCCGGTTCTCTGGTTCGCGATCGTCGGCGTCTTCTTCGTCGGCTACTTCGTCCTCGACGGCTTCGACTTCGGCGTCGGCATGTCGCTGCCGTTCCTCGGCAAGGACGACACCGACCGTCGCGTCCTGATCAACACGATCGGCCCGGTCTGGGACCTCAACGAGACGTGGGTCATCGTCGCCGGTGCCTGCCTCTTCGCGGCGTTCCCGGAGTGGTACGCCACGATGTTCTCCGGGTTCTACCTGGCGCTGCTGCTCATCCTCGCCGCCCTCATCGCCCGCGGTGTGTCGTTCGAGTACCGGCACCAGAACAAGCACCTCGAGTGGAAGCGCCGCTTCGACCTCATGATCATCGTCGGCAGCGCGGTCCCGTCGTTCCTCTGGGGCGTCGCGTTCGGCAACGTCGTCCGCGGGATCCCGATGGACGCCGGCCACAACTACACCGGCACGCTGTTCGACCTGCTCAACCCGTTCGCCCTGCTCGCCGGCGCCGCCACCCTGCTCGTGTTCTTCACGCACGGCGTCGTGTTCGTCGCCCTGAAGACCGAGGGCGAGATCCGCGAGCGTGCGAAGCGCCTGGCGACCCGGGCCGGCATCCTCACGATCGTCGTGGGAGCGGTGTTCCTGGTGTCCATGGCGTTCGTCCGGGCGACCCCGGCGTCGCTCGTCCTGTCGGTCGTGGCCGCGCTGGCGCTCGTGCTCGCGGTGCTCTGCAACGTCTGGGGCAAGGACGGCCGCGCGTTCACGCTCATGGCCGTGACCATCGCCGCGATCGTCCTCGCGATGTTCACCGCCATCTTCCCGAACGTGATGCCGGACTCGGTCAACCCGGCCAACAGCCTGACCGTGTACAACGCGTCGAGCGGGTCGTACACGCTGACGGTGATGAGCTGGGTGGCACTGATCTTCGTGCCCCTCGTGTTCGCCTACCAGGCCTGGACCTACTGGGTGTTCCGCAAGCGCGTCTCGCGGTCCCAGGTCCTGCAGGCCGCGCACTAGGCACCGACGATGAAGCCGCTCGACCCGCGACTCCTGCGCCTGTCCCGCACGGCGCGCGGCTTCATCGTCGCGGCCGCCGGCACCGGCCTCCTCCGCACGCTCGCCACCATCGGGATCGCGTGGGGGATCGCCGCGGCCGTCACGCTCGGGGTCGACGCCGTCCGGCAGGGCAGCGTCCCGGCCGCGATCGCTCCGACCCTCGGGCTGCTCGGCGCGGCGTTCGTGCTCCGTGCCGTCGCGGCGTGGGCCACCGACGACCTCGCAGCGCGTGCGGCCGCCCGGGTGAAGAGCGAGCTCCGCGCGACCGTCCTGGCCCGGGCGGCCGAGCGCGGGCCGTCCTGGCTCGCCGGACGCTCGAGCGCCGGGTTCGCCACCACGCTCGGCCCGGGGCTCGACGCGCTCGACGCCTACTTCGGCCGGTACCTGCCGCAGCTGGCGCTCACGGCGATCGCCACGCCGGTGCTCCTGGTCGCCATCGGGTTCGGTGACCTGACCAGCGGGCTCATCGTCCTCTGCGCGCTCCCGGTCATCCCGGTCTTCATGATCCTCATCGGGCTCGCGACGCAGGCACTGCAGCGGGGACAGTCGGATGCGCTCGCTCGGCTCGGCACCGCCTTCACCGAGGCCGTCGAGGGACTCGCGACGCTCAAGGTGTTCGGGCGTGCCCGTCGGCAGGTCACCCGGATCGGCACCGTCACCGACGAGTACCGCCGCGGCACGCTCGGGGTGCTCCGGCTGTCGTTCGTGAGCGGCTTCGCCCTCGAGCTCGCGGCGAGCCTGTCGGTGGCCCTCGTCGCCGTCTCGATCGGGGTCCGGCTCGTCGACGGATCGCTCGGCCTCGGCGCCGCGATGTTCGTGCTGGTCCTCGCCCCCGAGGCCTTCGCCCCGATCCGGCAGGTCGGCGCCGACTTCCACGCCGCGCAGGACGGCGTCGAGGCCTCGACCGCCGTGCTCAACGTGCTCGACGACACCACGGCCCCGCCCGCGCCACCCGCCGGCGCCCCGGCCGCCGCGGAGCTCGTGCTCGACGGCCTGACCGTCCGCCGTCCGGACGTCGTGATCGGCCCCGTCCACCTCCGCGCCGCCCCGGGGACCGTCGTCGTGCTCGCCGGCCCGAGCGGCTCCGGCAAGTCCAGTCTCATCGCGGCGATCCGCGGCGTGCTGCCCCACGACGGCACCGTCACCGTCCCGGGCGCGGCCGGCTCGACCCCGGCGGAACGCACCACCTGGGCCGACCAGCGTCCCCGACTCGTGCGCGGGACGATCGCCGAGAACGTCGCGCTCAGCGCGACCCCCGACGTCACCGCCGTCCGGACCGCCCTGGGCGAGGCGGGGCTGGGACTCGACCCGGGCCTCCAGGTCGGATCCGGCGGGAGCGGGCTCTCCGGCGGCCAGGCGCAACGCGTCGGCGTCGCCCGCGCGCTGTACCGCGCGCACCGCGCGGCGACCCCGCTCGTCCTGCTCGACGAGCCGACCTCCGCCCTCGACGCCGAGGCCGAGGCCCATGTCATCGCGACGGTGCGTCGGCTCGCCGACGACGGCGCCGTGGTCGTCGTCGCCAGCCACCGACCGGCGGTCATCGCCGCGGCCGACGTCCGCGTCGACGTGCGCGTGGGCGGCGCGGTCGTCGTCACCCAGGTGGACGGAGCGCGAGCATGAGCCGGGAGGCCCAGCGCGGCTCCGTCCTGCGGCTCGCCATGCCCCACGGGTCGGGTTGGGCGAAGGCGGTCGCCGCCGGTGCGCTCAGTGCGGTCTGCGCGGTCGCGCTCCTCGCCGCGAGCGGCTACCTCATCACGCGTGCGGCGGAGCACCCGCCGATCCTGTACCTGACGCTCGTGATGGTCGGGGTCCGCGCGTTCGCGCTCGGGCGTGCGGCGCTGCGGTACGTCGACCGGCTCGCCGGACACGATGCGTCGTTCCGGCAGCTCGCGGTGGTCCGCACGGAGATGTACCGCCGCCTGTCCTCCGTCGCGCCGGCCGGACTCGGCTCCACCGGGCGCGGCGACCTGCTCACCCGGCTCGTGACGGACACCGACCGGCTGCAGGACCTGCCGATCCGGGTCGTGGGGCCGCTCGTGTCCGCCGGGATCGTCGCCGTCCTGTCGCTCGTGGCCGTCGCCGTGGTGTCGGTCCCGGCGGCGCTCGTGCTGCTGGTCGCCCTCGCGGCGGCGGCCGTGCTCGGCTCGGTCGTGACACTCGCGATCGCCCGGCGTTCCGACGAGCAGACCGCGGCCGAGCGTGGGGAGGTGGCCGACCTCGTGCTCGACACCGTCCGCACGCTCGACGTCTTCGCGGCCTACGGCACCCTCGACGAGCGGCTGGCGCACATCGCACGCCTCGATGCCCGGGTGACCGCGGCAGTCCGGCGACGCGGCACCGTGGAGTCGCTCGTCGGCGCCCTCGTCGGCCTGGTCGGCGGCGGTGCGGTCGTCGGCATCCTCGCCGTCGGGGCACCCGCAGTGGTGTCCGGTGCGCTCGACGGTCCGCTCTGGGCCCTCGCGGTCTTCGTCCCGCTGGCCCTGTTCGAGGTCGTCGGTGGTGTCCCGCTCGCCGTCCTGACGTTCCGCCGGGTGCGGGCAGCGGCCGATCGGGTCGAACGGGTCGTGCCGGCCGAGGTCCCCGCCGGAATCGTGCCCGAGCCGGACGCCGACGCCGACCCCGCGTCACTCGTGGTCGACGGGCCCGTCGCCGTGTCCCTCCGCGACCTGACGGTGCGCTGGCCCGGAGCCGACGCCGCCGCGGTCGACGGGGTGTCGCTCGACCTCCGTCCCGGCGAGGTCGTCGTGCTCGAGGGACCGAGCGGCGCCGGCAAGTCGACCCTGGTCGACGCGCTCGTCCGGTTCGTGGACCACCGGGGGTCGTACACGCTCGACGGGGTCGAGGCGAGGGACATGCACCCCGACGCCGTCCGGGCCCGCGTCGGACTCATCGAACAGGACCCGTTCGTGTTCGACCAGTCCGTGCGGCAGAACCTGCTCTTCGCGCGGGAGACCGCCACCGACGACGACCTGCTCGCCGTGCTCGACCGGGTCGGGCTCGGCTCGTGGGTCACCGCTCGGGGCGGCCTCGAGGCCGGCGTGGGGGAGCGCGGCCAGCTCGTCTCGGGCGGTCAGGCGCACCGCCTCGCCCTGGCACGCGCGCTGCTGCACGCCTTCCCGGTGCTCGTGCTCGACGAGCCGACCGCCGACATCGACCCCGACCTTGGCGACGCGGTCCTGCGTGACCTCGTCGGCGCAGCCCGCGCCGAGGGCCGCACGGTCGTGATCGTGTCGCACGTGCCCGTCGCGGGCGACCTCGTCGACCGCACCCTGCGGATGCGCGACGGGCGCTTGGTCGGCCCGTGAACGCGACCGGCTGCGGAGGCGGGCCGACGGGGTGCGGCGGACCGCGCCTCCAGGCCTTGTAATCTTGTTCACCGTGACCAGCGAGCAGACCGTCGACGACCCGAACGCCTACGACTTCCGTCGTCTCCAGGAGAAGTGGCAGCCCCGCTGGGAGGAACTCGGTCTCTTCACCACCGACCTCGACGACACCCGTCCGCGCAAGTACATCCTCGAGATGTTCCCGTACCCCTCCGGCGACCTGCACATGGGCCACGCCGAGAACTGGGCGCTCGGCGACTTCGTGGCGCGGTACTGGCGGCAGCAGGGCTTCAACGTGCTGCACCCGATCGGCTGGGACTCGTTCGGGCTGCCTGCCGAGAACGCGGCGATCAAGCGCGGGGTGGACCCGAAGGACTGGACCTACGCGAACATCGAGCAGCAGAAGGCGTCCTTCAAGCGCTACGCGCCGTCGTTCGACTGGACCACCGAGATCCACACCTCGGACCCCGAGTACTACAAGTGGAACCAGTGGCTGTTCCTCAAGATGTACGAGAAGGGGCTGGCGTACCGGAAGGACAGCTGGGTCAACTGGGACCCGGTGGACCAGACCGTGCTCGCCAACGAGCAGGTCCTGCCCGACGGCACCTCGGACCGCTCCGGCGCCGTCGTCGTCAAGAAGAAGCTCACGCAGTGGTACTTCAAGATCACCGAGTACGCCGACCGGCTGCTCGACGACCTGAACCAGCTCGAGGGCCGCTGGCCGGCGAAGGTCATCGCGCAGCAGCGCAACTGGATCGGCCGCTCGGTCGGTGCCGACGTCGACTTCGTGATCGAGGGCCGCGACGAGCCCGTCACCGTCTTCACCACGCGTCCGGACACGATCCACGGGGCGACGTTCCTGGTCGTCGCGCCCGACTCGGACCTGGCTGCCTCGCTGGTCTCGTCGGCTCCGGACGACGTCCGTGCTGCGTTCGACTCGTACCTGGTCGCCACCCAGAAGACCTCGGAGATCGACCGGCAGAACGCCGATCGGCCGAAGACCGGCGTGCCGCTCGGCCGCTTCGCGATCCACCCGCTGACCGGGGAACGCCTGCCGATCTGGGCCGCCGACTACGTCCTCGCCGACTACGGACACGGCGCCGTCATGGCCGTGCCGGCGCACGACCAGCGCGACCTCGACTTCGCGCGGGCGTTCGACCTGCCGGTGAAGGTCGTCGTGGACACCAACGCAGCGGTGACCGGGGCGATCCCGGTGATCGACCCGTCGATGTCGCCTGATGACCTGCCGTCGCTCGATCCCGTGTCGACCGGGGAGGCGCTGACCGGGCAGGGCCGGATGATCAACTCCGGACCGCTCGACGGCATGTCGAAGCAGCACGCCATCAGCGCGGCGATCCGTCTGCTCGAAGAGCGCGGCACCGGCCGCGCCGCGAAGACCTACCGCCTGCGCGACTGGCTCATCTCGCGCCAGCGCTTCTGGGGCACCCCGATCCCGATCATCCACGGCGCCGACGGCACCGAGTACCCGGTGCCGGAGGACCAGCTGCCCATCGTGCTGCCGGACACCGAGGGCCTCGACCTGAAGCCCAAGGGGACCTCGCCGCTCGGCGGCGCGACCGAGTGGGTGAACGTCCCGAACCCGGTCGACGGCTCGCCGGCGCTCCGCGACACCGACACCATGGACACCTTCGTCGACTCGTCGTGGTACTTCCTGCGGTTCCTCGCCGCCAACGACGACACGCAGGCGTTCGACCCGGCCATCGCCCGCAAGTGGGCGCCGGTCGACCAGTACATCGGCGGCATCGAGCACGCGATCCTGCACCTGCTCTACGCCCGCTTCGTCACGAAGGTCCTGTTCGATCTCGGCTACCTCGACTTCACCGAGCCGTTCTCGGCGCTGCTCAACCAGGGCATGGTGCTGTCCGGCGGGTCGAAGATGTCGAAGTCGAAGGGCGGCGTCTCCCTCGGCGACGAGCTCGACGCGAACGGCGTCGACGCGATCCGTCTGGTGATGGGCTTCGCCGGCCCGCCGGAGGACGACATCAACTGGGAGGACGTCTCGCCGTCCGCCTCGGCCCGGTTCCTCGCCCGTGCATACCGGCTGGCGCTGGACGTCACCTCGTCGCCGGACGTCGTCTGGGCCGAGGGCAACCGCGCACTCCGGCAGGTCACGCACCGGTTCCTGGCCGATGCGCCCGGGATGATGGAGTCGTTCAAGTTCAACGTCGTGATCGCCCGCCTGATGGACCTGGTGAACGTCACCCGCAAGGCGATCGACAGCGGCCCCGGCGCCGCCGACCCCGCCGTGCGCGAGGCCGTCGAGACCATCGCGCTCGGCCTGAGCGTCTTCGCGCCGTACACCGGCGAGGAGATGTGGGAGAAGCTGGGCTACGAGGCCACGGTCGCCACGTACGGCTGGCGGAAGGCCGACCCGACGCTGCTCGTTCAGGACACCCTGACCGCGGTCGTGCAGGTGAACGGGAAGGTCCGTGACTCGTTCGAGGTGTCGAAGTCGATCGACCCGGCCGAGCTCGAGGCGATGGCGCGGGCGTCGGCGAACGTGCAGCGGTACATCGGGGACCGCGAGATCGTGAAGGTGATCGTGCGGGCGCCGAAGCTCGTGAACATCGCGATCAAGGGGTAGGTGCTCCGGGTGTTCCTCCCCAGTGGGGGATGTCCACCCGTCATCCACTGGAACGCCCTGGGGAGCCTCGCCGATCGGCGGGGCTCCCTAGCGTTCCGGTATGTCTTCGCCTCCACCGCGTCTCGCCGCGCTCGCGTTGTCGCCCCGGTCCGCTGTGGTGCTGGCGGCGGTGATCGTCGTGATCGCCGTCGTGGTGGTCCTGCTCGGGTCGCGGTCCGGGGTGTCGGGCGCCGGTGGCCCCGGGGGTCCCGGTGTCGTGACGGTGACCGGAGCGCCGTCGGTGGGGGCGCCGGCAGGGTCCTCGCCGGCGTCGTCTTCGGCGTCTGGGTCTGGGTCATCGTTTTCGTCGTCTTCGGCCGGGGTTGCGTCGTCGTCGGCGGGTGCCGTGGTCGTGCACGTCGTCGGGGCGGTGGTCCGTCCGGGCGTCGTGGCCCTCGGCCCGGGCAGCCGGGTGTCGGCGGCCATCGACCGTGCCGGGGGCGCGACGGCCGACGCGGACCTGGCGCGACTGAACCTCGCACGGGTGGTGGCGGACGGGGAGCGGCTCTACGTGCCGAAGGTGGGGGAGACGGACATCCCTCCCGCGCTCGACGAGGCGCCGGGAGCCGGTGGCGCTGCTGTGCCCGGAGGGGTGGCGGGTCCCGACGTCGAGGTCGTCGACCTCAACACCGCCGATCAGGCGGCGCTCGAGACCCTGCCGGGCATCGGGCCGTCCCTGGCCCAGCGGATCCTCGCCTGGCGGGACGAGCACGGGCGGTTCTCGGCGGTGGAGGACCTGCTCGACGTCAGCGGGATCGGGGACGGTCGGTTCGCCGACCTCCAAGACCGCGTCCGGGTCTGACGGCCGTGGCGGTGGACCTCGCGCCCCGGGTGGCCGACCTCCGGATCGCGGTGCCGGTGGTGGTGGCGTGGATCGGCGCGGCGGTGATGGTGGGGGTGCCGGCAGCGGCGGGCTGGGTCCTCGGCATCGGCGTCGGCGTCGTCGTCTGCGTCTGCGTCGTGCTCGGGGTCGCGGCTGTTCCGTCTCGGCGGCGGCTGGGTGCTCTCGCAGGCCCGGCTGGCCCGGCCGGCCTGGCTGGCCTGGCTGGCCTTGCCGGCCTGGCCGGCCTTGCCGTGACGACGGCGTCGCTGTCTTCGTTGCTCGCCGTGGCGGTGCTGGTCGGCGAGGCGCGGCGAAGTCCCGCGGTGCTCGACGACCGCGGACACGGGACCGTCGCCGTCGAGGTCGTCCTGTCCCGCGACCTCGCGCCCGGCGACCGCTCCGTCGTCGGCACGCTCGAACGGGTCGAAGACCTCGCCGGACTGCGGGTCCCGGTGCGGGTGGTCCCGGACCGCGACGACGACAGGCCCCCGGTGCACCTGGCAGCCGGGACCCTGCTCCGATCGTCGGCCTCGGTCGAGCCCGATGCGCCCGGAGCGACGACGGCTGCCGTGGTGTTCCTGCGCGGCACCGCCTCGACGCGTGCGCCGACCGGGATCCTCGCCGCCACCGACCGCGCGCGTCAGACGTTCGTCGCCGTCACCGAGCCACTGCCCGAGCCGGGCGCATCGCTCCTCCGCGGGCTCGCGATCGGGGACCGGAGCGGGCTCGACGCTGCGACCGAGTCGGCGATGGAGACCTCGGCGCTGACACACCTCACCGCCGTGTCCGGGGCGAACTGCGCGGTGGTCGCCGGGCTCGTCGTGGTGCTCGGTCGAGCGCTGGGGTTGCCCCGGTACGCTCGGGCGGCCGTCGCCGTGGTGCTCCTGCTGGCGTTCGTCGTGCTCGTCCGGCCCGACCCGTCGATCGTGCGGGCGACGGTCATGGCGATCGTCGTGCTCGTGGTGCACCTGACCGGTCGTCCCGTCCGCGGGGTCCCGCTCATCGCCCTCGCCGTCGTCGGGATGCTCGTCGTCGACCCCTGGTACGCCCGGTCCTTCGCGTTCGTCCTGTCCGTGCTCGCGACGAGTGGGATCGTGGTGCTCGGACCGCCGCTCACTGAACTCCTCGCGCGCCGACTCTGGACCCCGGCGGCCGCGGCACTTGCCGTGCCGATCGCCGCGCAGCTCGCGTGCTGGCCGTTGACGATCCCGCTGTCCGCCGCGCTCCCCACCTACGCGGTGCCGGCGAACCTGCTCACCGAACCCCTCGCGCCGATCGTCACGGTGGTGGGGCTCGGGGCGTGCCTGGTCGCGGCGGTGTGGCCGTGGGGCGGGACGGTCCTGGCCGCGGTCGCCTGGGTCCCCGCGAGCGCCATCGGGGGGATCGCCCACGGCGCGGCGGCGCTTCCGCACGCATCGGCACCGTGGCCGGGTGGCGTCGCGGGGGTGATGGCCGCAGGCACCGTCAGCGCGAGTGTCGCGGTCGCGGTCCTCGTACCGCGTCCGGTGCGCTTCCGGCTCCTCCTGCTGGCCGGCGCGGTCACGGTCATCGGTATGGCGGTCGTCGCCGTTCCCCGCATCGTGGTGCGCTCGGGGCTGCCGTCGAACTGGTCGACGGCAGCCTGCGACGTGGGCCAGGGTGACGCCGTGCTCGTGCGCGGGGGAGTCGACCGGACCGGCGCTGACGGTGCGGGTACGGATGCGGTCGCACTCGTCGACACCGGGGACGACCCGGACCGGCTGGAGGCGTGCCTCGACCTGCTCGGCATCGACCGCATCGACCTGCTGGTGCTGACCCACTTCGACCGCGACCACGTCGGCGCGGTCGACTCCGTGGCGCCCCGGGTCCGGACCGCGCTCGTCGGACCGGTCGGTCGTCCAGCCGACGAGCGGGTCGTCCGTTCCCTGCAGCGGGCCGGCGCGGACGTGCGGCAGGCCGACGACACGACGGCCGGCACCCTCGGCGCGCTCCGGTGGCGCGTGCTCTGGCCCCGCGCGGGGGCCCGGGACGCCGGCAACGACGCGAGCCTCGTGCTGCGCACCGAGCCCGGTCCGGACTGCTCGACGTGCGTGTCCGGGCTGTTCCTCGGCGATCTGGGTGAAACCGCGCAGCGACGGCTCCGTGCCACCGGCATCGACCCGGTCGAGGTGGTGAAGGTCGCGCACCACGGTTCCGCTGACCAGGACCCGCTGCTGTACCGGCAGGCCGCGGCTGCGGTCGGACTGATCGGCGTCGGCGCGGACAACACGTACGGGCACCCGACCCGCTCGGCGCTGGCGATGCTCCAGAGCGCGGGGACAACGGCGTACCGGACGGACCTGCACGGCACGGTCGTCGTCGGCCGTGCCGGCTCGGAAGGTCCGGACGACCCGGACGGCGTGCGGGTGTGGACGGAGCGGTCGGGGTCGGCGGTCGCCCGTAGGATCGAGGCATGGCCGCCAAGAAGCCCGTCCGCGCCGCGGCGAAGATCGACCAGGTGCCGTGGTCGGGGATCCGACCGGCGCCCGTGGTGCTCGTCACCGGGCCCGAGACCTTCCTGGCCGAGCGTGCCAGCAGTGTCCTCCGCGACCTGCTCGTGGGCGAGGACTCGGCGCTCGAGGTGCACGACCTCGAAGCCGACCAGTACGCGCCCGGCCTCCTCGCCACCCTCGCCAGCCCGTCCCTCTTCGGCGAACCCCGACTGGTCCGGGTCACCAACGTCGAGAAGTGCACCGACGCGTTCATCACCGAGACCATCTCGTACCTCGGTGCCCCGGCGGACGACGTCACGCTCGTGCTCCGGCACGGTGGTGGCGTGCGTGGCAAGAAGCTGCTCGACACGATCCGGAGCGGCGTCGGCGGTGGGATCGAGGTGCAGTGCGACGAGCTCAAGCGCGAGACCGACCGGATCGACTTCGTCCAGGCGGAGTTCCGGGCCGCTCGACGGAAGATCGCGCCGTCGGCGGTGCGCACCCTCGTCTCGGCGTTCGCCGACGACCTGGCGGAACTCGCCGCGGCGTGCCGACAGCTCCTCGCCGACGAGGCGCAGGAGATCACCGACAAGGTCGTCGACAAGTACTACGGCGGCCGTGTCGAGACGAACGCGTTCAAGGTCGCCGACATCGCCCTCGCCGGCCGCTCCGCCCCGGCGATCGTCGAGCTGCGACACGCTCTGTCGACGGGCGAGGCCCCGGTGCCGATCGTCGCCGCGTTCGCGAGCAAGATCCGCACGATGGCGAAGGTCAGTGCCTTCCGCGGGCCGAGCGGGCAGGCTGCGTCGGCCCTCGGCATGGCGCCGTGGCAGGTGCAGCGGGCGCAGCGTGACGTGGCCTCATGGACCGAGGCCGGGCTGGCGAACGCGATCACCAGCATCGCCGAGGCGGACACCGCGGTGAAGGGTGGTTCGCGCGACGCCCACTACGCGCTCGAGGTCATGGTGCGCACGATCGCCCGCCGCGGCGAGCCCCGCTGACCCGGCACTGCCCGAGGTCGAGGCCGAGGTCGCGCGACGCGCCGCTCACGTTCGCCGAGGTCGCATTTCGTGCCGCCGGCGCCGTCCGAGAGCGGCACAAAATGCGATCTCGGCGCCCCGCCCTGAGCGAGCCCGAGACGCGCCCCGTTCCCGAGGTCGCACGACGCGCCGCTCACGTCCGGCGAGGTTGCACTTCGTGCCGC
>NZ_MJGN01000026.1 GCF_001865065.1 Curtobacterium sp. MCBA15_008
ACCGTGCCTCCCGTCCGTCCATTTCCGAGACTCAGGCCGTCTCGCCGAGTTTCGGCCTGAGCGACACTTCACGCGCTCCGGCGCGCGTGAACTGTCGCTCAGCGCGAGTCTCAGCCAGCCCTGCTCCCGGCTTCAGACCGCTTGACGACCCGGCGCCGCGTCGAGCAGGTGCGACAGGTGCTCCGGCACCGTCCCTCCGCGCGCCACCGTCGCGCGGGCCCAAAGGCGACCGGCGCGGTAGGACGAGCGCACGAGCGGACCAGCGAGGACCCCGGCGAACCCCATCCGCTCGGCGACCTCGCGCAGCTCGACGAACTCCTCGGGTCGCACCCAGCGGGCGACCGGTAGGTGGCGAGGCGAGGGGCGGAGGTACTGCGTGAGCGTGATGACGTCCGTGCCGGCGTCGTGCAGGCGTTGCAGGGCGTCCTCGATCTCGGCGCGCTCCTCACCCATGCCGAGGATGAGGTTCGACTTCGTGACGAGGCCGGCGTCTCGCCCCTGCGTGATGACGTCGAGGGAGCGCTCGAAGGTGAACGCCGGACGGATCCGCTTGAAGATGCGCGGGACCGTCTCGACGTTGTGGGCGAAGACCTCGGGGCGGGCGCCGAACACCTGGCCGAGCTGGTCCGGGCGGCCGTTGAAGTCGGGCACCAGGATCTCGACGCCGGTGCCGGGGGAGTGCTCGTGGATCTGGCGGATCGTCTCGGCGTAGAGCCAGGCGCCGCCGTCGGGCAGGTCGTCGCGGGCGACCCCGGTCACCGTGGCGTACTTGAGCCCCATCGACACGACCGAGTCGGCGACCCGGCGCGGTTCGTCGCGGTCGAGCGGTTCGGGCTTGCCGGTGTCGATCTGGCAGAAGTCGCAGCGCCGGGTGCACTGGGAGCCGCCGATGAGGAAGGTGGCCTCGCGGTCCTCCCAGCACTCGAAGATGTTCGGGCAGCCGGCCTCCTGGCAGACGGTGTGCAGCTGCTGGTCGCGGACCAGGCCGGAGAGCTCGCGGAACTCCGGGCCCTGCGTCGCGCGGGTCTTGATCCACGCGGGCTTGGTCTCGATCGGGGTCTCGGCGTTCCGGGCCTCGACGCGGAGCATCCGGCGGCCTTCGGGGGCGAGGGTCATACGAGGGTCTCCTGTCGGGTGCCGGCGTGCATGTGGTCGAACGCTGCCTGGATGCGGGGCGCGACGAGGGCTGCGATCTCCTCGACGGTCACGGGGCGGCCGGCTTCCGTGCTGAGCGTCGTGACGCCGGCGTCCGTGATGCCGCACGGCACGATCGCGGCGTAGGCGTCGAGGGCGTTCGTGCAGTTGATCGCGATGCCGTGGCTCGTGACGCCCTCGGCCACGTGCAGCCCGATCGCGCCGACCTTGGCGTCCGGGGCGCCGTCGTTGCCCCGGACCCAGGCGCCGCTCCGGCCCTCGACCCGCTCGGCGTGCACCCCGACGGCCGCCGCGGTGTCGATGACGACCTGTTCGAGGTCACGCACCCACGCCACGACGTCGAGCGGCTCGGCGAGCCGGACGATCGGGTAGGCGACGAGCTGCCCCGGGCCGTGCCAGGTGATGCGGCCGCCGCGGTCGACCTCGACCACGGGGGAGCCGTCCGTCGGCAGGTCGGACGGCTCCGTGCGGCGGCCGGCGGTGTACACGGACGGGTGCTCGCAGAGGACGATCGCGCCGGGGGAGCGCGCCGCGACGACGGCGGTGTGCAGGTCCTGCTGCAGTGCGAGCCCGTCGGCGAGGTCGAGGAGCCCCGTGCGTCGGACGATCTCGAGTTCCGGCATGCGCCACAGGCTACGACAGTTTCTGGACTCCGTCCAACAACAGGAGATGGTCTGTGTAGGTGGCGTCTGCATCGTCGAGGGAGCAGGAACCGTCGGGTCGCCGTGGGGCACTCGACGATTGCTGCTCCCTCGACCGTCCGACCACCGCACGGCCAGCCTTGTAGAATCGACGGATCATGGCGCAATTCGGTTCACTCTCCGATCGGCTGACCGAGACCTTCCGCAACCTGCGGAGCAAGGGCCGGCTGACCCCCTCCGACGTCGACGGCACCGTCCGCGAGATCCGGCGGGCGCTCCTCGACGCCGACGTCGCGCTCGAGGTCGTCAAGGCGTTCACCGCTGCCGTCCGCGAGCGTGCCCTCTCCGACGAGGTCAACCGCGCGCTGAACCCGGCGCAGCAGGTCGTCCAGATCGTCAACGAGGAACTCGTCGGCATCCTCGGCGGCCAGCAGCGACGCCTCGAGTTCGCGAAGCGGCCGCCGACTGTCATCATGCTCGCGGGCCTGCAGGGCGCCGGCAAGACGACCCTCGCGGGCAAGCTCGGCAAGTGGCTCAAGAAGGACGGCCACACCCCGATGCTCGTCGCGGCCGACCTCCAGCGCCCGAACGCCGTGCAGCAGCTGCAGGTCGTCGGTGAGCAGGCCGGCGTGCACGTCTTCGCACCCGAGCCCGGCAACGGCGTCGGCGACCCGGTGAAGGTCGCGAAGAACGCGATCAAGGCCGCGGTCGACCAGCAGTACGACACCGTCATCGTGGACACCGCCGGACGCCTCGGCGTCGACGCCGAGCTCATGAAGCAGGCGGCGAACATCCGCAAGGCCGTCGACCCGGACGAGGTCCTGTTCGTCATCGACGCGATGATCGGTCAGGACGCGGTCACCACCGCGCGGGCCTTCCAGGAAGGCGTCGACTTCACCGGCGTCGTCCTGTCGAAGCTCGACGGCGACGCCCGCGGTGGTGCGGCCCTGTCGGTCGCCAGCGTCACCGGCCGTCCGATCATGTTCGCCTCCACGGGTGAGGGACTCGACGACTTCGAGCCGTTCCACCCGGACCGCATGGCGAGCCGCATCCTCGACCTCGGCGACATCCTGTCCCTCATCGAGCAGGCGCAGGGTGCCTTCGACGAGGAAGAGGCCCGCAAGGTCGCGGATAAGATCGCGACCGACAACTTCACGCTGAACGACTTCCTGCAGCAGATGCAGCAGCTCCGCAAGGCCGGCTCGATCAAGGGCATGCTCGGCATGCTCCCGGGCGCGAAGGGCATGCGCGAGGCGCTCGACAACTTCGACGAGCGCGAGATCGTCCGCACCGAGGCGATCATCCAGTCGATGACGCCGCAGGAGCGCGAGCTGCCGAAGCTCCTCAACGGCTCCCGCCGACTCCGCATCGCCAAGGGCGCCGGGTCGACCGTGACCGAGGTGAACGCCCTCGTCAACCGTTTCGAGCAGGCCGCGAAGATGATGAAGACCGTCGCTCGCGGTGGCGTGCCGCAGATGCCGGGCATGGGACCGATCCCGGGCATGCACGGCGGCAAGAAGCAGCAGCAGGGCGGCGGCAAGAAGAAGGCCAAGGTCGGCAACCCCGCGAAGCGTGCGGCTCTGGCGGCCGGTGCCGCCGCGGCGCCGCAGCAGGCACCGCAGGGCTCGGGTCTCGGACTCGGCGGCGGTGCGAAGGGCGGCAAGGCGCCCACCGAGGAAGAGCTCGCGTCCCTGCAGAAGTTCCTGGGGCGGTAGTCGCGACCACCTGACGGACGGGAGGCGCGGTGCCAGCTGGCACCGCGCCTCCCGTCCGTTCGTGGTGGCGTCGCGACGTTCCTTCCCATCGCACGCGGCATGGAAGGCAGAATCGCGCGTGGTGGGTCGGAAGGAACGACCTCCTACGAGCGGATCCACTCCCGACGCGCGGAACGACCTCCGACGCGCGGAACGACCTCCGACGCGCGGAACGACCTCCTACGCCCGGAACGACCAGGTACGCCCGGAACGACCAGGCGGGTCAGAGGGACTCGCGCAACTCCGTCACCAGGTGCCGGACGACGGCGCGCAGGTCGCCGCCGTTCTCCTGCGCGACCTGCAACTGCCGCTGGTACGACGCGCCCCGCTCGATCATCGTGTCGAGGTGGTGCAGTTCGTCCTGGCAGCCGAGCCGCTCGGCGATCGGGTCGAGCCGCCGCACCAGGTCGTGCACCTCGTCGGTGACGAGCCGCTCGTCGCCCGCGACGTTGGTGATGATCTCCGCCTCCATGCCGTAGCGGGCGGCGCGCCACTTGTTCTCGCGGATGAACCACGGCTGCATCGTGGGCAGGGTCTCGCCCGCGTCGAGCCGGTCCGAGCAGGCCGTGACCAGGCACTGCACGAGCGCGGTGACGGCGCCGACCTCGTGCAGGGTCGAGATGCCGTCGGAGACCCGGTTCTCGAGCGTGCCCCACTTCGGCGACGGGCGGATGTCCCAGCGCAGGTCCGCGACGCCCTCGACGACGCCGGTGTGGGTGAGGTCTCCGACGACCTCCTCGAAGTTCGCCCAGGCACCCAGCTGCGGGGGCAGCCCACCGGTCGGGAGCTGCTGGAACATGAGCGCCCGGTTCGACGCGTAGCCGGTGTCGGTGCCGGCCCAGAACGGGCTCGACGCGGTGAACGCCTGCAGGTGCGGCACGTAGGCGAGCATCGCGTTCATGATCGGGACCGCCTTGTCGCGGTGGTCGATGCCGACGTGCACGTGGACGCCCCAGATGAGCATCTGCCGTCCCCACCAGCGCGTCCGGTCGATGAGCGTCGTGTAGTGCTCGCTGTCCGGGGTGATCTCCTGCTGGTCCCACTGGGCGAACGGATGCGTCCCGGAGCACATGGCGTCGGCGTCGAGCGGATCGGCCGCGTCGATGACCTCGCCGATGGTGCCGGACAGCTCCGCGGTGGCCCCGCCGACGGTGTCGTGGACGCCCGTGACGACCTCGACCGTGTTCGTCAGGAGCTCCTCGGTGACCTTGTCGTGGTCGCCCAGTCGCTCGTGCACGGCGGCGATGACGGCGGGGGCCCGAGGGGCGAGGTCGCCGGTCGCGCGGTCGACCAGCGGGAGCTCCCACTCGACGCCGATGGTCGACGGGCGGGACTCGGTGAAGCGGATGTCCATGCTGTACATCCTGCCCGGAACCTTGTCGGACACGCACAACGAACCCCGGTCCCGATCGTGCGGATCCGATTCCCAGGAGATCCACACCGGGCGTACCGTGGAAACGCTGAACAGGGAAGAGGTACGCATGCAGTTGGTCGTGCGCGGTACGTCCGCACCGCTCGTCGGAGAACTCGACATCCCGGTCTCGAAGTACCACGCGCACCGCGCGCTGGTGCTCGCGTCGCTGGCGAAGGGGACGAGCATCGTCTCCGGCATCAGTGCGACCCGGCAGGTCGAATGGACCGTGGGCACGCTCCGCGCGCTCGGCGTCGACGTCAAGCGGCGGGGCAACGAGTACCACGTCACCGGGCTCGGTGGCCGGTACGAGGCCACCGACGTGGTCGACCACGGGTCTCGCGGGGCCGACGGTGTCCTCAACATGGGGTCCTCCGGCACGACGCTGTACTTCATGACGGGCCTGGCGTCCCTGGCGGACAAGCCGATGACCCTGTCGGGGATGAAGTACTTCCAGCGCCGACCGATCAAGGCGCTGCTCACCTCGCTCACCCAGATGGGCATCGAGCTCGAGGCGACGAACGACTGCCCGCCCGTCACCGTCCAGCCGAAGCGTCCGCGCGGCGGGGACGTGCAGATCGCCGGCACCCTGTCGCAGTGGATCTCCGGCCTGCTCCTGGTGGCACCGTTCGCCGAGCAGGAGACCCGGATCCACATCACCGGCGGCCGCCTCAACGAGCAGCCGTACGTCGAGCTGACGGTCCGGATGATGCGGCAGTTCGGCCTGACGGTCGAGGTGTCCGACGACTGGCTGGAGTACCGGATCCCGGCGAACCAGCGGGCCACCCCGCACGACTACGTCATCCCGCCGGACATCGGCTCGGCCGCGTTCGGCATCGCCGCCGCCGGCATCCGCGAGTCGAACCTCCTGCTCCGCGGCATGACGGCGTTCACCACCGCCGAGACCGACCACCCGGAGAGCGAGTTCCTCGACCTCGCGACGGCGATGGGCGTCCCGATGCGGATCGACGAGGCGACCGGTTTCGTCCGCATCGAGCACGACGGTTCGCCGCTCAGGCCCCTCGACATCGACTGCCAGCCGATCCCGGACCTGCTGCCGGTGCTGTCGACGATGGCGACCTTCGCCGAGGGCACGACCCGGCTCTGGAACGTGGCGCACATCCGCCTGAAGGAGTCCGACCGCGTTGCGGCGATGCTGCAGCTCAACCGGATGGGCGGTCGTGCCGAGCAGGGCGCCGACGAGCTCCGGGTGACCGGCGTCCGACCGGGCGAGCTGCACGGCAGCCCGATGTCCTCGTTCAACGACCACCGCGTGCTGATGTCGCTCGCGGTCGCCGCGTCGAAGGCCGAGGGCACGTCGTCCCTGACCTACCCGCGCGCGTACCGGATCTCGTACCCCACCTTCCTCGAGGCGATGAACGCCGTCGGACTCGACATGGAGGTCGGCGACGGCCTGGCGGCCCAGGTGGCGCGCGACGACCGGATCGACGCGGCCGAGTCCGAGGCGCCGGAGCGCACCGACCTGGGCGAGACGCACGACGCCCCGGCCCAGCCGCACGAGTCGACCACGGCGGCCCTGCCCGAGCTGACCGGGGTCGACGCCGATCCGCTGGTGCTCAGCGAGAAGGTCCGCGCCCTGTCCGAGCAGGACCCGGACGGCCTCGCCGTGATCGAGGTCGGCGGCCCCGAGCCGGTGAACACCACGTGGCGGGAACTGCAGGACGAGGCCGACAAGGTCTCCGCGCTGCTCCTCGAGCTCGGCGTCCGCCGGGGCGAGTCCGTGGCGATGCAGCTGCCGAACTGGCGTGAGTTCGTGTCGATCACCCTCGGCGCGATCCAGATCGGTGCCGTCGCGACGCCGATCATGCCCGTGTTCGGTCCACGTGAGACGACGATGACGCTCGCCCGGTCCAGGGCCCGCGTGGTGTTCCTGCCGAACCTGTTCCGGAAGCGGCGTCCGGCGCTCGAACTCCTCGACGTCATCGACGAGGCGCAGGCGCAGCAGCGCCGGCTCGCCGTCGAGCACGTCATCGTGCTCCGCGCCGAGGCCCGTGGTGTGGCGGACAGCCCGACGAACCAGCCGCCCCTGCCCGCCGACGCCGCCGAGCGCGTCGCGGCGAGCGACTGGAACTGGCGGTACTTCGACACGGCGCTCGAGTCGGTGCAGGTGGACGTCGACCAGATCCGGTCGCACGCCCCCGGCCCGGACGACGTCTGCCAGCTGCTCTTCACGTCCGGCACCACCGGCGAGCCGAAGGGCGTCCAGCACCCGCACCGCACCCTCGGGCTCGCGACCGCCATGCACGTCGCCCAGTCCGGTCTGACGAGCGCGGACCGGATCTACATCCCGTCGCCGCTCGCGCACCAGACCGGCTTCCTGTACGGCATGCTGCTGGCGTTCCGTCTCGGCGCTCCGCAGGTCATCCAGCCCGTGTGGGACGGCACCGTCGCGCTCGAGCAGGCGTTCGGCGCCGCGGGGGCGACCTTCGTGCAGTGCGCGACGCCGTTCCTCACCGACCTGGTCGACCTGGTCGAGGCCGGCGCACCGCAGCCGGAGTCGCTCCGGATCTTCGTGCCGACGGGGGCAGCGGTGCCCCGGGCGCTGGCGCAGCGGGCGAGCACGGTCCTCGGCAGCGCCATCCTCGGTGCGTTCGGCACGAGCGAGACCTGCCTCGGTGCCCTGTCGAGCCCGTCGGACGACCCGGCGGACGCCTACGGCCACGACGGCCGCGCGCTGCCCGGCATCTCGATCCGCATCGTCGACGACGAGGGCCACGAGCTCCCCGCCGACACCGAGGGCAACTTCGAGCTGTTCTCGCCGACGATGTTCGACGGGTACCTCGACCGACCCGACCTGACCGACGACGTCTTCACCGCCGACGGCTGGTACCGCACGGGCGACCTGGCGAAGCTGTCCGACAAGGGCTTCCTGTCGATCACGGGCCGCATCAAGGACGTCATCAACCGCGGCGGCGAGAAGATCCCGGTCGTCGAGATCGAGAACCTGCTCTACCAGCACCCGCTCATCACCGACGTGGCGATCGTCGCGATGCCGGACGCGCGGCTCGGGGAGCGTGCCTGCGCGTTCGTCGTGCCGGCCGCCGGTGCCGAGCGGCTCGACTTCGCGTCGATGCAGCAGGCCCTCGACAAGGCGGGCGTGAGCAAGTACTACTGGCCGGAACGACTCGAGTACATCGCCGAGCTGCCGCGCAACGCGGTCGGCAAGGTCCAGAAGAACGTCCTGCGCGAGCAGGCAGCCGCGCTCGTCGCGACGAAGGAGAACGAGACACGATGACGCTGGTCACGGAAACCGCAACCGAGCAGGACTTCCAGCAGCTCAAGGCCGAGGTCACCGAGTGGGTGCGCGGTCGCGGCGAGGAGTGGGCCGAGGAGATCGAGCGCACCGGCCAGGTCGCGCCCGAGCTCTTCCAGGAACTCAAGGACAACGGGTGGCTGTCGCTCGCGGCGCCGACCGAGCTCGGTGGCCGGGACATCCCGTTCTCGCGCTACCTCGAGGTCATGGAGATCGTCTCGCGTTCGCACGCGTCGATCCGCATGCTCGTCCACGTCATCAACGGCACCTGGCGTGCGATGGCGCCGTACGCGACGCCGGAGCAGATCGAGCAGGTCGTCAAGCCGAGCGTCGCGGGGGACAAGCTCGTCGCCTTCACGCTGACCGAGGCCACCGCCGGCACCGGCGCGGACCTCCGCACCACGGTCCGTCGCGAGGGCGACACCTACGTGATGAACGGCGAGAAGCACCTCATCACGTTCGGCGTGAAGGCCGACTACTGGCTCATCGCCGCGCGCCTCGAGGGCACCAGCGGCCAGGACGGCACGGTCGCGTTCCTGATGCCGAACTCCGGCCTGCCCGGGGCCGAGGTCATCGACGACTCCGACACGATGGGCATCCGCGGCACCGACCACGCGATCCTGCGGTTCACCGAGACGCCGATCCCGGCCAGCGCCCGCCTGGGCGAGGAGGGCCAGGGCCTCGAGGTCGCGCTCGGCGGGTTCCTGCTGCCGAGCCGCGTGTCCGTCGCGATGAGTGCCGTCGGCCTGGCCGAACGGGCGAACGAGCTCGCCGTCGAGTACGCGAACAAGCGCGAGACCTTCGGCAAGCGGCTCTCCAGCCGGCAGGCGATCCAGTTCTACCTGGCCGAGAACTACGCCGACATCGCGGCCGCCCGCGCCCTGGTGCTCGAGGCTGCGCGCGCCTACGAAGAAGGCCGTCCGGACGCCGGCACCCTGTCGAGCGCCTCGAAGATGGTCGCCGTCGACATGCTCGCCCGGGTCACCGACAAGGCGCTGCAGGTGCACGGCGGCCAGGGCTACTGGAAGCGCAACGCGATCGAGCGCGTCTACCGCGACGCGCGCGCGCAGCGCTTCGAGGAGGGCACCAACGAGATCCAGAAGCTGGTCGTCGGCCGCGCCGTCGTGACCGGCCAGGCCGGGTTCTAGACCGCACCCCAGTACCGGACTGGAGGCGCGGTGCGGCCCCGCACCGCGCCTCCCGTCCGTCACCCACCACCGTCAGCAAAGGACTGCAGTGACCGACTCCACCAACGCTCCCATCGCACTCATCACGGGCGCCTCGCGCGGCATCGGCCGCCTGCTCGCCCAGAAACTGGGCCAGCGCGGCGTCACCGTCGTCGTGACGTACAAGGGCAACGCCGACCTGGCCGAGGAGTCGCTGGCCGACGTCAAGGCCGCCGGTGGGGACGGCATCACGGCGCAGGTCGACATCGAGCAGCCGGAGTCGATCGATGCGCTGTTCGACCTGGTGCGGGACACCTACGGCCGCCTCGACTACTTCGTCGCGAACGCCGCCGCCAGCGCGTTCAAGCCGGTGAAGGAACTCAAGCTGCACCACCTCGACCGCAGCTACGCCACGAACGCGCGCTCGTTCGTGCTCGGTGCGCAGCGTGCCGCCGAGCTGATGGACAAGGGCGGCCGGATCGTCGTCGTCACCTCGTACGGATCGCTCCGCGCGTTCCCGACCTACGCCGCGCTCGGCGCCGCGAAGGCCATGAGCGAGTCCTACATGAAGTACATGGCGGTCGAGTTCGGTCCGCGGCAGATCACCGTCAACGCGGTGAACGGCGGCCTCATCGACACCGACTCGCTCGAGTACTTCTACACGAAGGTCCCCGGCCAGGCGCCGATCGAGACCGTCTACGAGAAGCTGCCGCTGCAGCGCCCGGGCACCGCCGACGACATGGCCGACGCGGTGGACTTCCTGCTGTCCGACAAGGCGTCGTACATCACGGGACAGGTCCTGTCGGTCGACGGTGGCCTGACCGTCATCGCACCGCCGTACTGGGCGGACACCACCTCGCCGCTCCGCGACGCCGTGCTCCCCGCGGCAGAATAGGCGCATGAGCAGCGTCGCTTCCGCCCCCGTCGTGCCGGACTCCCTCCGGACCGTCGCGTCACCCTGGACCCTCGGCCCCCTGCACCTGGCGAACCGGGTGGTGATGGGGTCGATGCACACCGGGCTCGAGGTGCACGACGACGGTGGGGCCGGCATGGCGGCGTTCTACCGCGAGCGTGCTGCCGGCGGCGCCGCGTGCATCATCACGGGTGGCATCGCGGTGAGCGACGAGGCCCGTGGCGGCCCGGACTTCGCCGTGTTCGGCGTCGGGGGAGCGGACGAGCGGTTCCGTGCCGCGGTCGAGGCCGTGCACGACGAGGGCTCCGTCATCCTCGCGCAGCTCTTCCACGCCGGGCGGTACGCGCTCGCGTCGGGGATGGTCGACCGGCACGGCGACCCGCAGCGCGTGGTGGCACCGTCGGCCCTGCCGTGGGCGGCCGCGCGCGGGGTCGTGCCCGACGCGTTGACGGGCGCCGAGGTCGAGCGGACCATCGAGGACTTCGCGACCGCTGCGCGCACCGCCCGGGACATCGGGTTCGACGGCGTCGAGATCATGGCGTCCGAGGGCTACCTGATCAACCAGTTCCAGTCGCCGCTGACGAACCTGCGCGACGACGAGTGGGGCGGTTCCCCGGAGCGCCGGCGGCGGTTCGCGATCGAGGTCGTCCGCGCCGTGCGGTCCGCCGTGCCCGACCTGGCGGTGACGATCCGGCTCTCCGGCGCCGACCTGATGCCGGGGTCCTCGACGGACGACGACGTCGACGCCCTGGTGCACGACCTGCTGCCGCTCGGGCTCGACGGGATCTCGGTCGGCATCGGCTGGCACGAGTCCCGCACGCCGACCGTGCAGGCCGCGGTGCCGCACGGGGCTTGGCTCGCGTACGCAGCGCGCATCGCCGGGGTCGTCCGCGCGTCGCCGTACCCGGACGTCCGGGTGATCGCGTCGAACCGGATGACGGACCTGCGCGACGGCGAGGCCGTGCTGGCCGACGGGCTCATCGACGCGGTGGCGCTCGCCCGGCCGTTCCTCGCCGACCCGGCGATCGTGTCCCGCTCGCTCGACGGCCGGTTCGGGCTCGTGAACACCTGCATCGGCTGCAACCAGGCGTGCCTCGACCGGTCGATCGTGGGCCAGCCGGTGTCCTGCCTGGTCAACCCGCGCGCCGGCCGCGAGGTCGCGTTCCCGGCCCGTCCGACGACGGAGCCGAAGCGCGTCGACGTGGTCGGCGGTGGGCCGGCCGGACTCGCGGCCGCCGTCGACGCTGCACGCCGCGGGCACACCGTGACGCTCTGGGAGGCCGCCGACCGGCTCGGCGGCCAGTTCGAGCTCGCCGCGCTCGTACCGGGCAAGGAGGACTACGCCGCCACGGTCCGCTCGGCCCGTGCGGAACTCGAGGAGCGCGGCGCGACCGTCCACCTCGGTCGGGCCGCGACCGCAGCCGACCTGGCCGACAGCGACGCCGTCGTGCTCGCGCCCGGGGTGGTCCCGCGCACCGTCGACATCCCGGGGTCGTCGCTGCCGCACGTCCGAACCTACGAGCAGGCGCTCCGCGAGGGCGTCCCCGCGGGCACCGTCGCGGTGATCGGCGGCGGGGGGATCGGCGTCGACACCGCGGCGTTCCTCACCGAGTCGCCCGACGAGGCGCAGCGTGCGACGCAGTTCGCCGCCCGCTGGGACCTCGACGTGTCCGAGGTCGTCGTCGGCGACGTGCCGCAACGGCTCCCCGCCGCGACCCGCACGCTCCGACCCGGCAGCGACGTCACCGTGCTCCGACGCTCGGGCAAGTTCGGCCAGGGGATCGGCATCACGTCCCGCTGGGTCGCGATCGGTCGGCTCCGCGACGCCGGCGTGCACATGGTCGGCGGTGTGCAGGAGTACCTGCGCATCGAGCCGGGCACGCTCTGGATCCGCGACGAGCACGGCGACGAGCAGGCGGTCCCCGCCGACCACGTCGTGCTCTGCGCCGGGCAGGAACGCGGGCCGGTCGACGGACTCGTGGCCGGTCTCCGGGACGCCGGTGTGCCGCACGCCGTCGTCGGTGGGGCCCGCGACGCGCGGAACGTGGACGCGGTCCGCGCGACCTCCGAGGCACTCGAAGCGGTCCGACGACTCGCCCCGTAGCGAGTCGACTCGCATCCGGCCCGGGAATCTGTAAGAATGAACGGTCGAATCGCGCCTGCTCGACCCTCTATCCAGCTGTGCGCGACTCATTCCGAGCTTTCACCGTGTGTGCCCCCACGCCCGCGGTTCCGGTTCAACCACAACATCACGCAACAGGAGTAATTGTGGCTGTCAAGATCCGTCTCAAGCGCCTCGGCAAGATCCGTGCGCCGTACTACCGCATCGTCGTCGCCGACTCGCGCACCAAGCGCGATGGTCGAGTGATCGAGGAGATCGGCAAGTACCACCCCACCGAGGAGCCCTCGTTCATCGAGGTCAAGTCCGACCGTGCGCAGTACTGGCTCGGCGTCGGCGCGCAGCCGACCGAGCAGGTCGCGGCGCTCCTCAAGCTCACCGGCGACTGGGCCAAGTTCAAGGGCGAGAAGGACACCGAGTCCAAGGTCAAGGTCAAGCAGCCGAAGGAGCCCTTCGTCGTCGACTCGTCGAAGAAGGCCGTCCTGAAGCCCAAGTCGGAGAAGAAGGCCCCGGCCGCTCCGGCCGAGGCCGACGACGCAGCAGAGACGACCGAGGCGTAATTCCTTGCTCGCTTCCGCGCTGACGCACCTCGTCAAGGGGATCGTCGATCACCCTGACGACGTGCGCGTCGCCAGCTCCACCTCCCCACGCGGCGAGGTCCTCGAGGTGCGTGTGCACCCCGAGGACCTCGGCCGCGTGATCGGTCGCGCCGGACGGACCGCAAAGGCGCTGCGCACCCTCGTCTCGGCTCTCGCCGACGGCAAGCGGGTGCGTGTCGACGTGGTCGACACCGATTCCTAGGGAGACGACCCAGCTCCGGGTGGGTCGCATCACGAAGGCGCACGGGCTCAAGGGCGGCATCAAGCTCGAGCTCTACACCGACGACCCGGATCGTCGGTTCACCCCGGGCGCCACCTTCACGCTCCAGGTCCCCGACGACTCACCGTGGTCGGGCAAGACCCTCGAGCTGGACGAACTCCGCTGGTACAACGGTCACCCCGTCGCGTTCTTCGCCGGGATCGACGACCGCACCGCGGCCGAGTCCCTGGCCCGCATCATCCTGTGGGTCGAACAGGACGCCGACGCCGTGACCGGCGAGGACGACGCCTGGTACGACCACCAGCTGGTCGGGCTCCGCGTCCTCCGCGACGGCGTCGAGGTCGGCACCGTCGCACGCGTCGACCACCTGCCCGCGCAGGACCTGCTCGCGATCGACACCCCGTCTCGCGGCGAGGTCCTCGTGCCGTTCGTCTCGGCGATCGTGCCCGCGGTCGACATCGCGGCCGGCACCGTCACGGTGACGCCGCCGCAGGGGCTGTTCGAGGACCCCGAGGACACCTCGCGCCCCGAGACGGTCACGGACTAGTCCCCGTGCGGATCGACATCGTCACGATCTTCCCGGAGTTCTTCTCCGTGCTCGACGTGTCCCTGCTGGGCAAGGCCCGGCAGGACGGACTGCTCGACGTGCATGTGCACGACCTGCGGAAGTGGACGACCGACCGACACCGCACCGTCGACGACACCCCGTACGGCGGGGGAGCGGGCATGGTCATGAAGCCCGAGCCGTGGGCGCAGGCGCTGGACGCCCTGTTGCGGCCGGACGGCTCGTCGACCCTGGTCGTCCCGACGCCCGCCGGCACGCCCTTCACGCAGTCCATCGCGCGCTCGCTCGCGTCGACGGCCGACCACCTCGTGTTCGCCTGCGGGCGCTACGAGGGCATCGACGCCCGCGTCTTCGAGTGGGCAGCGTCGCGTTGCTCGGTCGTCGAACTCTCGCTCGGCGACTACGTGCTGAACGGCGGCGAGGTCGCCGCGATGGCGATGATCGAGGCCGTCGGGCGACTCGTGCCCGGGGTCGTCGGCAACCCCGAGTCCCTCGTCGAGGAATCCCACGAGGACGGCCTCCTCGAGTACCCCTCGTACACGAAGCCCGCCTCGTGGCGCGGCCTCGACGTGCCGGACGTGCTGCTGAGCGGCCACCACGCGCGTGTCGGTGCCTGGCGGCACGAGCAGCAGGTGGAGCGGACGCGGCGCGTCCGTCCGGACCTGCTGCCGCCTGCCTGACCGGTTGGCGCGCTTGCCTGCTGGAAGGATTTCGGGCTGAGCGACACTCCTCGCGGTTCGTTCCGCGTGAACTGTCGTTGAGCACGAAACCCGGCTCCGGCGCGTCTGCCTGGAGGCACGGGGCGGGCTGGCACCGCGCCTCCAGGCCCGCTACTGGTCGCGCTGGGCGCGACGGAGGGTCAGCACCTCGGGACCGGTCTCGGTCACCGCGACGGTGTGCTCGACGTGGGCGGCACGGGAGCCGTCGACGCTCTTGAGCGTCCAGCCGTCGGCGTCCTGGTAGAGCTCGTCGGTGCCCTGCATGAGCCACGGCTCGATCGCGACCACGAGACCCGGCCGCAGCTTGAGCCCGCGACCCGGACGCCCGTCGTTCGGCACGTGCGGGTCACCGTGCATCGTGTGGCCCACGCCGTGTCCGCCGAACTGCAGGTTCACGTCGTAGCCGCCGTCGTGCGCGACCCGACCGATCGCGTACGACACGTCACCGAGCTTGTTGCCGGGTCGGAACTGCGCGATGCCCGCGACCAGCGCGCGCTCGACGGTGTCGATGAGGGTCTGGTCCTCGTCGCGGGGCGTCCCCACCTGCACCGAGACGGCGGAGTCGGCGACCCAGCCATCCACGCTCGCGGCGAAGTCGAGACTGACGAGGTCGCCGTCCACGAGCGTGTAGTCGTGCGGCAGCCCGTGCAGCGCCGCGTCGTTCACGGACGTGCAGAGGTTCTTGCCGAACGGCGACTGGCCGAACGACGGGTGGTAGTCGACGTAGCAGCTCTCGGCGCCCCGGTCGGCGATCAGCTTCGCGGCGACGCGGTCGAGGTCCAGGAGGTTCACGCCGACGTCGACGGTGTCGAGCAGCTCGTCGAGGACGTCGGCCACGAACCGGCCGGCGACACGCAAGCCGTCCAGCTCGGCGGGGGTGCGGAGTTCGATCATGCGTCCATCCTCGCGCGTTTTGCGCCGGTCGTTCTCTGTGGCAAGATGGGTAGCCGTGCCCTGGCTGGACTCTGCCACGGGGGAGTCGCCGACACCGGGCACACACACCACTTACCGAAATCGATCCGCGGCGACCCGTGTGCGTCCGCAGAGAGTGACCCAATCATGAGCCAGCTCCTCGACCACGTCGACGCAGCATCGCTGCGCACCGACGTCCCGGACTTCCGTCCCGGCGACACCATCAAGGTGCACGTCAACATCATCGAAGGCACGCGCTCGCGTGTCCAGGTGTTCCAGGGCGTCGTCATCGGCCGCCAGGGTCACGGCCTCGGCGAGACCTTCAAGGTCCGCAAGGTGAGCTTCCAGGTCGGCGTCGAGCGCTGGTTCCCGGTGCACTCGCCGATCATCGACCACATCGAGATCGTCACCAAGGGTGACGTCCGTCGTGCGAAGCTCTACTACCTCCGCGAGCTCCGCGGCAAGGCGGCCCGCCGCAAGATCAAGGAGAAGCGCGACAACTGATCGCCTTCACAGCGAGCGTCCGCGAGCCGGACTCCGCTGTCGGCCCCTCGTCCATGTACGGTTGTGCATCGACGGGGGGCCTTCTCCGTGCTGGCTCCTCGCGGGACCCGCGGGGTCGTGACGGCCCCGTCGTGGGCTTGTGGTGTGTGAACGAGAGCGGAAATGACGGACACGACTGACGAAACCGGGCAGCGGCCCCGGATCGAGAAGCGGCGCAACGGTGTCCTCACCTTCATCCGTGACCTCGTCATCATCTTCCTCGCGGCACTGCTCGTGTCGTTCCTCGTCAAGACGTTCCTGATCCGGTCGTTCTACATCCCGTCGGCGTCGATGGAGAACACGCTGCAGATCAACGACCGGGTGATCGTCAACGAACTCGTCCCGAACGTGGTCTCGCTGAAGCGCGGCGACGTGGTGGTCTTCAAGGACCCGGGCGGGTGGCTCACCGGATCCGACGTGCCGAACGTCACGCCGGACACCCAGCCCGCCAAGGCCATCGACTGGCTCCTGACGCAGGTCGGACTCGGCACCGGCGACAGCGACGACCACCTCATCAAGCGGGTCATCGGCCTGCCGGGTGACAAGGTCTCCTGCTGCAACGACCTCGGACAGATGTCCGTCAACGGCGTCCCGATCAAGGAGCCGTACCTCAAGCTCCCCGCCGGTGCCCCCGCCTCGGCGACCGACTTCTCCGTCACCGTGCCGAAGGGCACCATCTGGGTGATGGGCGACAACCGGAACGACTCGAAGGACTCCCGGTACAACGGCGACACGCCCTCGAAGGGGTTCGTCCCGCTGTCCGACGTCACCGGACGGGCGTTCGTGATCTCCTGGCCGTCCAGCCGGTGGACCTGGCTCGACGACCACCCCGAGGTCTTCGCCGGCGTGGAGGAGAAGGACGAGTGACCGCCGTCCGTCCGTCGCTCCGTCTCGAGAAGAAGCTCCTCGCTGAGGGGCGTCTGACCGTGATCGGCATGGACGAGGTCGGTCGCGGCGCGATCGCCGGACCGGTTGCGGTCGGCGTCGCCGCGGTGACGATCGACATCGGACGGGTACCGCAGGGCCTGGCCGACTCGAAGCTGCTCACTGCCCCGCGGCGGGAAGCACTGGACCCGGTCGTGCGCCGGTGGACCCGGACCGCGGTTGGCATGGCGTCCGCGACCGTCGTCGACGAGCAGGGCATCGTGCCCGCGCTCGGGCAGGCGGGAGCCGCAGCACTCCACACGCTCGTCGACGAGGGGCTGTCCCTCGACGGGGCGGTGGTCGTCCTCGACGGCTCGTTCGACTGGCTGACCCGTGCCGTCCCGCTGACCCTGCGGACGCCGTCCGACCCGCTCGAGGTCGTCGTGCGCGTCAAGGCCGATCGTGACTGCGCCTCGGTCGCGGCGGCGTCGGTCGTCGCGAAGGTCGCTCGGGACGCCCTGATGACGGCGGCCCACGACGAAGTCCCGCACTACGCCTGGGCGTCGAACAAGGGGTACGGGTCGACGGCGCACTACGACGCGATCCGGTCCGTGGGGGCGCACGAGCTGCACCGGAAGAGCTGGCTGCACCAGGCGACGAGCGTCGCGCTGGACGGGTTCGCCGAGTTGGACGCGCTCGCGGGCTGAGTGGGCGGTCGCGCGGGGTCGCGCGCGGGCGCGCGGGCGTGGGTGCTGGCCCAGGCGGGCGCGGGGGCGGGTGCGCGCGGGTGCTGGCGCTGGTGCGTGCGCGGGTGTTGTGCCGCGGGTGCCCCGGTCGCCGTAGACTGTGGGCGCGATGGATGACGACGAATTCGACGACTACGACCGCGAGGTCGAACTTGCCCTGTACCGCGAGTACCGCGACGTCGTGTCGCAGTTCCGGTACGTGGTCGAGACCGAGCGGCGTTTCTACCTGGCCAACGAGGTCGAACTCGCCCGCCGGGACACCGAGCACGATTTCTACTTCGAATTGACGATGAACGACGTCTGGGTCTGGGACGTCTACCGTTCCGATCGGTTCGTGAAATCCGTGCGGGTCCTCACGTTCAAGGACGTGAACGTCGAGGAACTGACCTCTCGTGAACTCGAACTGCCGAAGGAACTCGCACTCGACGAGTGATCTTCACTTCTATTGCAATCCCGGGAATCGCCGTCCATCGGTGACCCGAATTGCATTCCCGCGCTAATGTGGTGGTGATTTCCGTCCCCGAAACAGGAGCACGCCATGGCACAGAAGGTCACCGTTCAGCTCGTCGACGACCTCGACGACTCGCCCATCACCCCCGGTGAAGGCCGCACGGTCGAATTCGCCTTCGACGGCTCGTCCTACGAGATCGACCTGACGGACGACAACGTCGACAAGTTCCGCGAAGCGATCTCGGACTACGTCGCAGCGGCTCGGAAGGTCTCCGGCCGTCGTTCGTCCGGCGGCGCTTCCGCCCCGAAGTCGGCCCCCAAGCGCGGCAACTCCGAGGAACTCGGCAAGATCCGCGAATGGGCGAAGGAGAACGGCTACGAGGTCTCCACCCGTGGTCGCATCTCCACCCAGGTGCAGGAAGCGTACGCAGCCGCGCACTGACCGCGGTGCTGCAGGACCCGGACGACCTCGGTCGTCCGGGTCTTTCTTCTTTGTGCGAGCTGCTTTGTCCTCCACAGAAACCGATATCGGAATGGCTCTCCACAATCCTTGACCAGGAGCCCCGTCGGCCGTCCGGCTGCGCGAACCTCGCAGCGGAGGCAACGACATGGAACGAACACCGCTGCGGAACGGCAGCCTCGGACGGTTCGGTGAAGACCGAGCAGCAAAATGGTTGGCGGACCACGGGTACCGCCTGGTCGAGCGCAATTGGCGGTGTGCCCGGGGCGAGGTGGACATCATCGCGTGGCAGTCGTGCACGCTGGTGTTCATCGAGGTGAAGACACGCTCCGGTGTCTCGACCGGACACCCGGTCGAGGCGATCACCGCGTCGAAGATGTCCCGGTTGCGGCGACTGGTGCCGACGTGGTTCGACGAGCATCCCGAGGTCTCGGCGCGCGCGATCCGGATCGACGCCGTCGCGGTGCACGTCGACGGGGACCGGGTGGTCGTCGAACACCTCGAGGGCGTCCGGTGACCGGCATCGGCCGGGCGGCGGCCGTCGCGCTCGTGGGCGTCTCGGGGCGCCGGATCGAGGTCGAGGCGCACCTCACGAGCCAGCTCCCGGCGTTCAGCATCATCGGGCTGCCGGACACCTCCCTCGGCGAGGCCCGCGAACGGGTCCGGGCGGCCGCAGCCAACGCCGGCTGCCCGCTGCCGGCACGGCGGATCACCGTGAACCTGACGCCGGCGGCGATCCCGAAACGGGGGTCCGGGTTCGACCTGGCCATCGCGATGGCGGTGCTGGCCGGAGCGGACGTCGCCCCGGACGTGTCCGAACGCATCGTCTACATCGGTGAACTCGGGCTCGACGGGCGGGTTCGACCGGTCCCCGGGGTGATCCCGATGGTGCTCGCGGCTCGCGACGCGGGGGCCCGACGCGTGGTCCTCCCCGTCGGCAACCTCGCCGAGGCCCGCATCGTCGGGGGTGTCACGGTGACGGGCGTGGACTCCCTCCGCGCCGCGGCCATCGACGCCGGTGCGCTCCTGCCCGGCATCGAGGTGGACGCCGTCCTGCCGATCGCCGCGCCGCCGGAGCGTCGTCCGGTCGCCGAGCTCTCCGACGTCGTCGGCAACCCGATCGGTGTGCGCGCCGTGATCGCGGCGGCGGCTGGTGGGCACCACGCGTTGCTCCTCGGACCGCCGGGCGCCGGCAAGACCATGCTGGCGGAGCGGCTGCCCGGGCTCCTGCCCGACCTCGACGAGGACGCCGCGCTCGAGGTCGCTGCCGTCCGGTCGGTCGCCGGGCACGGAGCCGCGTCCTGGACGACGCGGCCGCCCTGGGAAGCGCCGCACCACTCCGCGTCCGCCGTCGCGCTCGTCGGCGGCGGCACCGGCGTCATCCGGCCGGGTGCGGTGTCCCGGGCGACCCGGGGCGTGCTGTTCCTCGACGAGGCGCCCGAGTTCCCACGGGCGGTGCTCGACGCGCTGCGGCAGCCGCTCGAGTCCGGGCGGATCACCGTGCACCGCGCCGCCGGAGCCGCCGAGTTCCCGGCACGGTGCCAGGTGCTCCTCGCCGCGAACCCGTGCCCGTGCGGGAACGCGGGCGACCGGTTCAATCCCTGCGAGTGCACGGCCGCGACCGTGCGGCGGTACCTCGGACGGATCTCCGGTCCGCTCCTCGACCGCATGGACATCCGGGTGCGGGTGCCGCGCGTGACGACGGGGCACATGCGGAGCGGGGACGGCTCGACCCCCACCACGGCAGAGGCCCGGCGGGTCGTCGAGGAGGCCCGCGACCGGATGCGCGAACGACTGCGGGGGACCGGCTGGTCGAGGAACGCCGAGGTCGCCGGTTCCTGGCTCCGGGGCGCCGGTCGTTCCGAGCCCGGCGCGACGGAGGCCCTCGACAAGGCGCTCGACCACGGTTCGTTGACGATGCGCGGGTGGGACCGGGCGATGCGGCTGGCCTGGACCCTGGCCGACCTGCAAGGAGCCGGACGGCCCGGTGCCCGGCACGTCCGCGAGGCCCTCGCGCTCCGGAGCGCGCTGTGAGCGGCGGGGACCTGCTCGCTGTCGTCCGGGCGGCGCTCGGGCCGGTCGGCGCAGAGGTCGACCCGGTCCAGGCGGCCGCGCGGGTGGCGTGGTCCTCACTCACCGAACCGGGCGACGCCGTGGCGGGGGAGTTGGTGACGGTGCTCGGCGCGGAACGGGCGCTCGGCCTCGTCGTCGAGGCGTGCGAGGCGACCGAGGAGGACGGCTCGGGCGGGTTCATCGCGGCCTGCGCCGAGGCCGGAGTCGACGGCGCTGAGGACCCGGACACGTTCCGTCCGGTCGTCCGCTCCGCGCTCGACCGCTGGCGGCCGCGGCTGGGACGCTCCGACGTCGGGGACGTGATCGCGGCCGGACGGAACGTGGGCGCCCGGCTGCTCGTGCCGGGGGCCGACGGATGGCCCGGCAGCGTCGACGACCTCGGTCCGCACGCGCCCCTGGTCCTCTGGAGGCGCGCGGCCTCCGCCGAGGCGCTGCCGTCGCTCGCGGTCGTGGGGGCGCGGGCGAACACCGTCGCCGGAGCGGAAGCCGCCGCTGAGATCACCTCCACCGCAGCGGACGCCGGCTGCGCGATCATCAGCGGCGGGGCGTACGGGATCGACGCCGTGGCCCACCGCGTCGCGATCGCCGCGGGTGCCCCGACGGTCGCGGTGCTCGCCGGGGGGATCGACCAGATGTACCCCGCAGGCAACGTCGACCTGCTGCGGAACGTCGCGCGGCAGGGTGCGCTGCTCGCCGAGTCGCCGCCGGGCACCCGGCCGACGCGGTGGCGGTTCCTCGCGAGGAACCGACTGATCGCGGCTCTCGGGGACGCCACCGTCGTCGTCGAGGCCGGTGCGCGTTCCGGCGCGCTCAACACGGCGCACCACGCGGGACAGCTCGGGCGGCCGGTGTTCGCCGTGCCCGGTGCGTTCTCCTCCTCGGCGTCGGTGGGGTGCCACCGGCTCGTCGCACAGGGCCGCGCGCAGCTCGTCGTCCACCCGAGGGACCCTGCCGACGCAGCCTTGGCGGGCTCCCTCCCTGCCGGTGCCGGTGCCGGCGCCGGCGCCGGAGTCGTCGACGAACCGTTGGCGGGTGCGCGCCTCGATCCCGAGGTCCTCCGCGTGCTCGACGCCCTCGGCCGGCGGGCGATGAGCGATCACGACGTCGCCGTCCGGTCCGGGATGTCCCTCGCCGAGGTCGCCGACGCCCTCGCGCTCGGACAGCTCCAAGGCCTCGTCACGCACACCTCCGGCGGGTGGGTACGGGCGTGACGGGGGCCGGACCTACGCTGGGGCCGTGGTGGAGCAGACGGACGGACGGTTGGTGGCGGCGGTCGACGCCTTCCTCTCGCACGCCCGGCACGGGCGTGGCCTCAGCGAGCAGACCGTCCGGGCGTACGCCAACGACCTCGAACAACTCGTCGCGTTCGCTGGCGAGCGGGGCGTCGAGTCGGTCGGTGACCTGGGGCTCGAACTCCTCCGCGACTGGCTCTGGGACGCCGACCACCGGGGGCTCGCACGCTCGACCATCGCCCGTCGGTCGTCGTCGGTCCGGGCCTTCACCCGCTGGGCGAGTGAGTCCGGGGTCCTCGCCGTCGACCCGGGCGCGCGGCTCCGTGCTCCGAAGGGCGCGTCGCACCTGCCGCGCGTCGTGTCGGCGGACCAGGTGCGGACGATCCTCGACGGTCTCGCGGGACGAGCCGCAGCGGACGACCCGGTGGCGTTGCGGGATCTGGCGGTCATCGAGCTCCTGTACGCGGCGGCCATCCGGGTGAGTGAGCTCGTCGGCATCGACGTGCTCGACGTCGACCGCGGGCGGCTCACCGTCCGGGTGCTCGGCAAGGGCGGTCGTGAACGGGTCGTGCCGTTCGGGGTGCCCGCCCGCGACGCGCTCGAGGCGTGGCTCGACCGCGGTCGGCCCGCGCTGCTCGCTTCCGCGGAACCGCCGGAGCCCCGCGCGCTCTTCCTCGGGGATCGTGGCGCTCGGCTCGGCGTGCGCGGTGCGTACCGGATCGTGGCACGGGTGCTGCAGGACCTCCCGGGCGAGGGGCCGAGCGGACCGCACACCTTCCGGCACACCGCGGCGACGCACCTGCTCGACGGGGGAGCGGACCTCCGTGCCGTGCAGGAGATGCTCGGGCACGCCAGTCTCGGCACCACGCAGATCTACACGCACGTCTCCTCGGCGCGCCTCCGCGAGGTCTACCGAACGGCACACCCCCGCGCCTGACCGCGTGACCGCGTGACCGCGTGACCGCCTGACCGAGTCCGTCAGCCGTCCCAGGTGCCCTCCGGCAGCAGGACCGGCCACTCGGCTGCCGGGAGGTACGGCGTGGGGTCGACGTACCGGCCGTCCAGCCTCGCGCCGAGGTGCAGGCACGGAGCCGACGCGGGGCAGTGCCCGACCGCGACGGTTCCGACCACGTCGCCCTGTTCGACGACGTCCCCGGCTGCCACCGTCGGCGTGACCGAGTCGAGCGTGCTGACCAGTCCGTCGCCGTGGTCGACCGTGACCACGGGCCTGCCGCCGACCGAGCCGGCGAACGCCACGGTGCCGTCGTCGACCGCCGCCGCGCCTGCACCGAGCGCAGCGGGGACGTCGATGCCCCGGTGGCCCGCCGCGTAGTCGTTCGCCGGGGCCTCCCACGGGCGTCCGACCACTCGGGTGCCGGTCGGCCACGCCCACGGTGCCGTCGCATCGCCAACCACAACACCAGCACGAGTGCCAGCGCCAGCGCCGTCGCCGCTGCCGTCACCCCCGGCATCGGCCCTGGCATGGACGCCGGACGACGACCCGGACGTCGTGGCGACACCGGGCAGCACCATCACGCACGACACCAATGAGCCGACGGCAGCGATGAGCAGGGCACCCACCCGGGGTCGAAGTCGTGAGCCGATCCGCATGGAGCAAGCCTTGTGCCGTGGACCGCAGGCGTGGCGGAGGTGGGCGGATCTGTGGGAAGTGGGTCGTGCCTCCAGGCCGGTGGAGGAGGCGCGCGCGCAACGGACGACCACGCGGTTGTCGTACGACGACGACCGTGTCGTCACCGCGCGACTGCAACCGTTGCGGACGCGCGGTTGCGACACCGCGGATGTCGTACGACGTCGACGGTGTCGATCCGAGTCGCCAGAGCGCCAGAGCGCCAGAGCGCCACCCCCACCCGCGCCCCGATTGCACCCGTCCCCCGATCGGGGAGTACAGTCGGGGCCGCTCCGGACCACGCAACGCCGCTCGGACGGCGAACCAGCCGACCGCCGGGGCACCGTGCCCACAGCAGCACGGCGGCAGAACCCAGGAGCATCGTGTCGAACGCGACCACGCAGCACGGCGAAGACCGTGCGTTCAAGGGGAAGGTCACGCTGTTCGCCATCGCGGCAGCGGTCGGCGGGTTCCTCTTCGGATTCGACTCGTCCGTCATCAACGGTGCGGTCGACGCCATCAAGGGGGAGTTCGACCTCTCCGAGGGCGCGAGCGGCTTCGCCGTCGCCTCGGCCCTGATCGGCTGTGCCTTCGGCGCCTACTTCGCCGGTCGGCTCGCTGACCGCTGGGGTCGCACCCGGGTGATGTTCTGGGCGGCGGTGCTCTTCTTCGTCTCCTCGATCGGGTCCGGCTTCGCGTTCGCCACGTGGGACTTCGTCCTGTGGCGCCTCATCGGCGGTCTCGGCATCGGCACCGCGTCGGTCATCGCCCCGGCCTACATCTCCGAGGTCTCCCCGAAGGCGATCCGTGGGCGGCTGGCCTCGTTCCAGCAGCTCGCGATCACGCTCGGTATCTTCGCCGCGCTGCTCTCCGACCAGTTCTTCGCGGTCACGGCGGGCAGCGCCTCCGCCGAGGTCTTCGGGCTGCCGGCCTGGCGCTGGATGTTCCTCGTCGGCGTGATCCCGTCGGTCGTCTACGGCATCCTGGCGATCACGCTGCCGGAGTCGCCGCGCTTCCTGCTCGCGAAGGGTCGAACCGACGACGCGCGTGAGGTGATGACGAAGATCGTCCCGCGCGACACGGTGAACACCAACCTCGAGGAGATCCAGGACGGCATCAAGAAGGAGGCCAACGAGAAGAAGGGCTCCATCCGGGGCAACCGCTTCGGTCTCCAGCCCATCGTCTGGGTCGGCATCATCCTGGCCGTGCTGCAGCAGTTCGTCGGCATCAACGTGATCTTCTACTACTCGACGACGCTCTGGCAGGCCGTCGGGTTCAAGGAGAGCGATTCGTTCCTCATCTCGACGATCACCTCGGTCGTCAACGTGGCGGTCACCTTCATCGCGATCTTCCTGGTCGACAAGGTCGGTCGGAAGCCGCTCCTGGTTGCCGGTTCGGCGGGCATGTTCGTGTCGCTGACGATGGTCGCGATCGCGTTCTCGCAGTCCACCATCGTCGACGGTGCGCCGAGCCTGCCCGGCTCGTGGGGCGTCATCGCGCTGATCTTCGCGAACCTCTTCGTGGTGTCGTTCGGCGCCACCTGGGGTCCGCTCATGTGGGTCCTGCTCGGTGAGATGTTCCCGAACCGCATCCGTGCGACGGCGCTCGGCGTCGGCTCCGCGGCGAACTGGATCGCGAACTTCATCGTCACGATCTCGTTCCCGGTGCTCTCCGGCTTCAACCTCACGGTGACCTACGGCATCTACGCCCTGTTCGCCCTGCTGTCCCTGTTCTTCGTCATCGCGAAGATCCCGGAGACGAAGGGTCGCTCCCTCGAGGAGATGGGCATCACCGCCGAGGGCGAGACCGTCAACGCCAAGTCCTGACACACCCAGATCACCGGACAGGAGGCCCGGATCACGTGAGCCGATCGGCGCACGTGATCCGGGCCTCCCGTCTGGTACGATCTCTCCAGCAGTGCGCTGATGCGCGCTGACTTCGCGTGTCCACAGGGTCACCGACGGGGCACCCTCAACGGGGCGCCGTCACGGATCCGGCAACCGACCACCGGTCCCGCTCTCACGAGCGGGCGGTCGCGTGCCAGGGCACCAGGGATCACGACCTCCGGTCGTGCTCGACACAACCGCAACAGGGGCACAGCAGCGCTGTGCGCCGAGAACACAGAAGGAGGACGGCACATGGCCGTCGTCACCATCCGCCAGCTGCTCGACAGCGGCGTCCACTTCGGACACCAGACCCGTCGGTGGAACCCGAAGGTGAAGCGCTTCATCCTCGCCGAGCGCTCGGGCATCCACATCATCGACCTCCAGCAGTCGCTGGCCTTCATCGACCGTGCGTACGACTTCGTCAAGGAGACGGTCGCGCACGGCGGGACCATCCTCTTCGTGGGCACCAAGAAGCAGGCGCAGGGCTCCATCGCCGAGCAGGCGACCCGCGTCGGCCAGCCGTACGTCAACCAGCGTTGGCTCGGCGGTCTGCTCACGAACTTCCAGACGGTCTCCAAGCGCCTCGCGCGCATGAAGGAACTGGAAGAGATCGACTTCGACGACACGACGAAGGGCTTCACCAAGAAGGAGCTCCTCATCAAGAAGCGCGAGCTGGACAAGCTCCACAAGACCCTCGGTGGTATCCGCAACCTCACGCGGACCCCGAGCGCGCTCTGGATCGTCGACACCAAGAAGGAGCACCTCGCCGTCGACGAGGCGCAGAAGCTCGGTATCCCGATCATCGGGATCCTCGACACCAACTGCGACCCCGACGAGATCACCTACCCGATCCCGGGCAACGACGACGCGATCCGCTCCGTCGGCCTCCTCACCCGCATCGTCGCCGACGCCGCGGCCGAGGGCCTGAAGACCCGCCACAACGGTGGCGACGACGAGGCAGCTGCCGAGCCGCTCGCCGAGTGGGAGCAGGAGCTCCTCGGTGGCGAGACCGCGACGCCGGCCGCCGACGCCGCACCCGAGGGTGAGACCGTCGAGGGCAGCACCGTCGAGGAGAACGACGCTGACGCGCAGGTCGCAGCGAAGGAGATCGGCGAGCCGATCCCCGACGAGGCGAAGAACGCGGAGCCCACGGCCGAGGCCGAGGCCGCAGCGGAGACCACCCCCGCCGAGTGACCACCGGGGGCGCCGGGCCGATCGGCTCGGCGCCCCTTTCCTCTCTCTCGCGAACGCACAGTTCGCTACGAACGCTCAGTCCAGAAAGGACTCCAGTCAATGGCCAACTACAGCCTTGCTGACGTGAAGAAGCTCCGTGAGGACCTCGGGGCCGGCATGATGGACGCCAAGAACGCCCTCGTCGAGGCCGACGGCGACTACGACAAGGCCGTCGAGCTCCTCCGCATCAAGGGCGCGAAGGCCGTCGCCAAGCGCGACGACCGCGCGACCTCCGAGGGTGTCGTCGTCGCGACGACCGAGAACGGTGCCGCCACCGTCGTCGAGCTCGCGAGCGAGACCGACTTCGTGGCGAAGAACGAGCGCTTCACCTCGCTCGCCGACAAGGTCGTCGCCGCGGTCGCCGCCGCCGGTGCCGCCGACGTCGCAGCCGGCAACGCCGCGCCGCTCGACGGCAAGACCGTCGCCGAGGTCATCGACGAGAACGCCGCCGCGCTCGGCGAGAAGCTCGAGCTCCGCACGGTCACCCGTGTCGAGGGCGAGAACTTCGAGGTCTACCTGCACAAGACCAGCCAGGACCTCCCGCCGCAGATCGCCGTCGTCATCGCCTACTCGGGCTCCGACGCCGCCGAGGCGCGCTCGATCGCGCAGCACGTCGCGTTCGCGAACCCGACGTACCTCACCCGCGACGAGATCCCGACCGAGGCCATCGAGAAGGAGCGCGCGACCGTCGAGGCGATCACGCGCGAGGAGGGCAAGCCCGAGGCCGCCCTGCCGAAGATCGTCGAGGGTCGCCTCAACGCGTACCGCAAGCAGGTCGCGCTCCTCGAGCAGGACTACGCGAAGGACAACAAGATCTCCGTCGCGAAGGCCGCCGAGAACGCCGGCATCACGATCCAGGGCTTCGCCCGCGTCAAGGTCGGCGCGTAACGAACCCGTGACGGGGTCAGGAACCAATCGGTTCCTGACCCCGTTTTCGCGCCCCGGTCGGGCCGCGAGTAGATTCCCACGAGACATCCGACGAAGGGCCTGGAGCACATGACGAACGAGAAGACCGGCCGCCGCCGAGTCCTGCTGAAGCTGTCGGGAGAGGCGTTCGGCGCCGGCTCGCTCGGGGTGAACCCGGACGTGATCAGCACCATCGCGAAGGAGATCGCGGCCGCCGCACAGGACGTCGAGGTCGCGATCGTGGTCGGCGGAGGCAACTTCTTCCGCGGCGCGGAGCTCTCGCAGCGCGGCATGGACCGTGGCCGCGCGGACTACATGGGGATGCTCGGCACGGTGATGAACGCCCTCGCCCTGCAGGACTTCCTCGAGCAGGCCGGTGCCGCCACGCGCGTGCAGTCGGCGATCAGCATGACCCAGGTGGCGGAGCCCTACATCCCGCGGCGTGCCGAGCGGCACCTCGAGAAGGGCCGCATCGTGATCTTCGGTGCGGGCGCGGGCCTGCCGTACTTCTCCACCGACACCGTCGCGGCCCAGCGCGCGCTCGAGATCGACGCGCAGGAGGTCCTCGTCGCGAAGAACGGCGTCGACGGCGTCTACACGGCGGACCCGAAGAAGGACGCCACCGCCGAGAAGCTGCACCACGTCACGTACCAGGACGCCCTGCTCAAGGGGCTCAAGGTGGTCGACGCGACGGCCTTCTCGCTCTGCATGGACAACGGCATGCCGATGCACGTCTTCGGCATGGAGGGCGACGGCAACGTCGCGGCGGCGATCCGGGGCGAGCGCATCGGCACCGTGGTCAGCAACTGACCCCCGCCGCTGACTAGACTCGACGCCAGTACCGAAGGAGAACCACCGTGATCAGTGATGTCCTGACCGAAGCCACCGAGAAGATGGCGAAGGCGGTCGAGGTCGCCAAGGACGACTTCTCGACCGTCCGAACCGGCCGCATCAACGCCGCGCTCTTCCAGAAGATCCCGGTCGAGTACTACGGCACGCCGACCCCGCTCGCCCAGCTCGCGTCGCTGCAGACGCCCGAGGCCCGCACGCTCATCGTGACGCCGTACGACAAGTCGGCGCTCAAGGAGATCGAGCGCTCGATCGCGACGTTCCCGAACCTCGGCGCCAGCCCGTCGAACGACGGCGAGATCGTGCGCGTCACGATCCCGGAGCTCACGCAGGACCGCCGCAAGGAGTTCGTCAAGCTCGTGCGGAGCAAGGGCGAGGACCACAAGGTCGTCATCCGCAACATCCGCCGCCGCGCCAAGGACGACCTCGACGCGCTGAAGGGTGAGATCTCCGACGACGAGATCTCGCGTGGCGACAAGGACCTCGAGGCCCTGACGAAGAAGCACGTCGATCAGATCGACGACGCGCTGAAGAAGAAGGAAGCCGAACTCCTCGAGGTCTGATGCCCCGTCCAGACCAGGGCGGCGATGACCGCCCCACAGCACAGAAGCGTTCCGCCAAGGGGCTGCGCCAGGACTTCGATGCGCGGGCACGAGCTGCCCGCACGGACTTCGAGGCGCAGCTCCGGCAGCGGAAGGCCGACTTCGGCGCCCGCAACGAGGCGCTGACGGCGCGCACGGGCCGCAACCTGCCGGCGGCGATCGGCATCGCGCTGGCGTTCGCCGTGGTGATGCTCGGGTCGCTCCTCATCTGGCCCCCGTCGTTCATGGTCGTCGCGGCGCTCCTGCTCGGCGTCGGCGTGTACGAGCTCGCGAGCGCGATGCGGTTCGCCGGGCGTGACGTGCCGCGCATCCCGAGCGTGCTCGTGGCGGTGGGCATCGTGCCGGCGGCGTTCCTCGGCGGACAGATCCCGGCGCTCTTCACGCTCCTCGGCGGCATCGTCTTCATCAGCCTGTGGCGACTCGTCGAGGTCGCGTTCACCCGGCCGAAGCCGCCGGCGGGCAACGTCTTCCGCGACCTGACGAACGGGCTGTTCGTCCAGGCGTACATCACGCTCCTCGGCGCCTGCGTGGTCCTGCTCTCGGCGCAGCCGGACGGTCCGCTCTGGGTGATCGCGTTCATCGTGGTCGTCGTGGCCGTCGACACCGGTGCGTACGCCACGGGGCTCAACCTCGGCAAGCACCCGATGGCGCCCCGGATCAGTCCGAAGAAGACCTGGGAGGGCTTCGCCGGTTCCGTCGCCGCGAGCATCCTCGTCGGCATCATCGTCACGTGGCTGATGCTCGGCCTGCCCTGGTGGACGGGCGTCATCCTCGGTGTGCTCATCTCCGGCTCGGCGACGCTCGGCGACCTGACCGAGTCGATGATCAAGCGCGACCTCGGCATCAAGGACATCTCGTCTTTCCTGCCCGGGCACGGCGGTCTGCTCGACCGGATCGACAGCATCCTGCCGTCTGCCGCGGTCGCCTACGTGGTGTACCTCATCGTCAACCACTGACCGGCTGAACGACCTGCACCGCGCGTCCAGGTCACACCCGGGTCCGGTCCTGGCAGAATGTCGCCGTGGCCACCACCTTCCCGAACGCAGACCGCTCCGCCCTCGGATACGACGTCGACGAGGTCGAGCGTTTCCTCGAGGACGCGCGTCGTGCCTACACGGCGAACGACAGTGCCCCCGGGATCGAGGCGGCGAAGATCCGCGCCACTGCGTTCTCGATGCGCAAGGGCGGGTACTCGACCGCACACGTCGACGCCGCCCTCGAGCGCCTCGAGGACGCCTTCGCCGCCCGGGAGCGCGAGCGTGAGATCGCCGACATCGGACAGAAGGCCTGGTACGCCGAGGCCCGTGCGAAGGCCTCCGACGTCGTCGCCCGCCTGGAGCGTCCGGACGGCCAGCGCTTCAGCCGCGTGAGCTTCCTCGGGACCGGCTACCACCCGAAGGACGTCGACGCGTTCGCGAAGCGGCTCGGGGGCTACTTCAAGGAGGGCAAGCCCCTCAGCCTGACCGAGGTCCGCTCGATCGTCTTCCGTCCGAAGCACGGTGGCTACCGCGAGGCGCAGGTCGACGCACTGCTCGACGCCGTCGTCGAGGTCATGCTCGCCGTCCGCTGACGACGCGCTGGTCACGGATGCTTCGCTTTCCGTGATCGTTCCGTTATCCTGATCGAACTCATGGGCAGGCACACGGCAGACATCAGCTCCGACCGCGACACCAACGAGCACCTCGGCCTCACGGCCGCCGGTGAGCGCCGCGCGGCACTGAACCGAACCCGCACGGCGGAGAACTCGGTCCTCCCGGCGAACCCGCAGGTCGCGACGGCATCCGTGCCGACCGCCCCGGTGAGCGCCCCGAAACCGTTCAGCGCGCCGAAGTCGGTCGCTGCCGAGCGCGTGTCCGACACGCCGCTCGTCGCCGCCGCAGCGCGTGCCGCCACCCCGTCGGACCCGCGCATCGTCAAGCAGCGTCGCGCCCGAGCGATCACGGCGCCGTCCAAGCCGACCGCGATCCGTGGCGTGAACACGTTCATGCGCAAGCGCGCGACGATCCCGGCACTGTCCTTCTTCGCCGTGTTCGGGTTCGTGGGCGGGTCGCTCTTCAACCCGATGCAGCCCGACGTCGCGCAGGCAGCGGTCTCCGCACCCGTGCTCGTCAAGGCCCCGGCCGAGCCGCAGCAGTACACCGCGCACGGCACCTACGCTGCGTTCGACGTCACCCGCGACGCGTACGGCGTGACCGTGCCGAAGCCGAAGGTCGTCGAGAAGCCCAAGGTCGAGGCGACCACCGACGCCGACACCGACGACGCCACCGCCGACAAGCCGGTCAGCGCGGCGAACACGCTCGCAGCGACCGCCGCGACGCCCGACCCGGGCAGCGCGCAGGCGATCGCACAGCAGCTCGTGACGGCCCGCGGCTGGGGCGCCGACCAGTACAACTGCCTCGTCTCCCTCTGGAACAAGGAGTCCGGCTGGCGCGTCAACGCCTACAACCCGAGCGGCGCGTACGGCATCCCGCAGGCCCTGCCGGGCAGCAAGATGGCCACGGCCGGGGCCGACTGGCAGACGAACCCCGCGACGCAGATCACCTGGGGGCTCAACTACATCTCGGGTGTCTACGGCACGCCGTGCGGCGCCTGGGCTCACAGCGTCGCCAACAACTGGTACTGATCGGCACGTCGGGTGCCGCGCAGCAACCGGCCGCGGCGACCCCGTGGCCGCGTCTTCGGTCCTGAGGAGGAGTCGGCTGGTCTCGACCGGCTGATGAGCTCGTGGAAGCGCACCGAGGTCCGTCGCGGGCGCGAGTACCTGGTGCAGCCGATCTCGGCAGCCTCGGCGCAGAAGGAGTACGTCTGCCCGGGCTGCGGGGGAACGGTGCTGCCCGGGGTCGCGCACGTCGTCGTCTGGCGTGCGGACGGAGTCCTGGGCGACGAAGCCGACCTGGCGTCCCGCCGCCACTGGCACAACCACTGCTGGAGCATCGCATGACCCCCGAGACGACCGCGTGAGCGCCGAGACGGCGGAGATCCGCTCGAACACGGAGCTGCCTGCCCGGCGCACCGACGTCGAGCTCGTGACCGACGACCACCTCACGCTCGTGGGGGAACTCGCCGAGCCGCTCGACCGCCCGGCCCGCGGCACGATCGTCACCCTCCACCCGCTGCCGACCGCGCACGGCTTCATGGACTCGCACGTGCTCAAGAAGGCCGCGGCCCGCCTGCCCGCCCTGGCGGACATCGCGGTGCTCCGCTTCAACTTCCGGTCGGTGACCTCACCGCGGGGCACCTCCGAGGGGACCTTCGGCGACGGCGTCTCCGAGGGCTTCGACCTCCGGGCCGCCGTGGCGGACGTCGTCGACCGGGGTCTGCCGACGCCGTGGCTGGTCGGCTGGTCGTTCGGCACCGAGGTGATCCTCAAGCACGCGCTCGAGCACGTCGAGGCCGGCAACGTCGCTGGTGTCGTCCTGCTGTCCCCACCGCTGCACCGCACCAGCGACGAGGAGCTCGTACGCTGGGCCGACGTCGCGGTGCCGGTCGTGGCGCTCGTCCCCGAGCACGACGACTTCCTGCAGCCGGACGAGGCGGCCCGCCGCTTCGCGACGGCACCGAACGTCCGTGTGGTCCCGGTCGAGGGCGCCAAGCACCTGTGGGTGGGGGAGCGGTACGTGCGCACCGTGCTCGACGCGATCGCGGACCTCGTCGTGCCCGGCAGCGCGCCGTTGCCGACGCACCTGCCGCACTAGCAGCCGGCCACCCGGGCAGGCGACCCGACCTGGAGGCGCGGGGCGGGCCTCCAGGCCGGGTCGCGTCAGCGCGTGGTCGCTGCTGCGTCCTCGTCGGCGTCGTCATCGGCCCCGGCGCCCTCGGAGGCCGTCCCCAGCAGGCCGGTCGCGTGCGTCAGCACGCCCCGCAGGTTCTCGAGGTAGCCGGCCACGGCGTCGCGTTCGGTGCGGATCGCAGCGAGGCGGTCCTCGGACTCGGCGATGACCGCGGCCGTGCGCTCCTCGGCGTCGGCCACCATCTTGTGGACGCGGTCCTGCGCGTCGGCGACGATCGTGCGGGCGTGTTCCTGCGCCTCGGCGGTGCTGCTGCGCTCGAGGTCGTCGGCCTCCTGCTGCAGGCGCTCGGCACGCTCCCGGGCCTCGGTCGCCCGCCGCGTGGCCTCGGCCAGCTGGAGGTTCGCCTCGTCGAGGTACCGCTGCGTCTCGGTCACCGTCTCGTGGTGCTTCTGCAGGTAGTCCTGCTCGGCGTCGTCGCGGCGTGCGGCGAGCTCGGACTCGAGCGTCGTGCGTGCCTCGTCGCGTTCCCGGGCGATCTCGGAGCGGACCTCGTCGCGCTCCTTCGCCAGGTCGGCCCGCGCCGTGTCGATCTCCTGACGGAGCGCGGACCGCTCGGTCTCGAGGGCGCCGAGCTCGGCGGTGCGGCGGTCGGCGATCTCGGTGTCGACCTCGGCGTGCTCGCGTTCGCGGCGGGCCGCCAGTTCGTTCTCGTGCTCGCGGGCGGCGCGCTCGGCCTCGGCTGCGGCCTCGACACGCTCGCGCTCGATGCGGGTGGCGTGCTCGTCGAGCTCGCGGGCGATGCGGTCCGCGGTCTCCTGCACGAGGCGCTCGTTCTCGGCGCGGGTCTGCTCCTCGTCGACGCGGAGCTGGGCGCGGGTGGCCGCGATCTCCTGCTCGAGCGCCGCGCGGGCGCCGGCGAGCTCGCGGTCCCACTCGGCGCGTGCGGCGGCGAGTTCCTCGTCGAGGACGCGGCGACGTTCGGCCAGTTCGGTCTCGAGCTCGGCACGACGACGGTCGACCTCGGATGCGAGGTCGGCCCGGCCGGTCTCGAGGGCGAGCGCGTGGGCCTGCTGCTCGTCGTCGCGTTCGCGGTGCCAGGCGGCGCGGCCTTCGGTGACCTCGCGGTCGAGGGCGTCGCGGCGTGTGCGCTCCTCGTGGTCGAGGTCCTCGACCCGGCGGGTGTGCTCGGCCTCGAAGACGCTGCGACGGTGCTCGGTCTCGCGGTCGAGGTCGGCGGCCGCCTGTCGGGCGTCGGCGGACTCGCGCTGGGCGAGTTCGCGCAGCTCGGCGACCTCGTGCTCGACCTTGGCGCGCAGCGCGTTGGTCTCGCGGATCGCGACGGAGCGGACCTCGGCTGCCTCGGTGACGGCGGCACCGCGGACCGCGGCTGCCTCGTTGCGGGCGTCCTGCACGAGCAGCCCGGCCTCGGCGCGGGCGCGCTCGATGGTGTCGGCCGACTCGGCACGCGCGCGGGTGAGTTCGTTGGTCGAGCGGGTGCGAGCGTCCTCGAGGGTGTCGCGGGCTTCCTCCTGCGCCTCACGCAGGGTGCGCTCGGCCTCGGACCGGCTCGATGCGCGGAGGCGCTGCGCGTCGATGTCGGCCTGGCTGATGAGGCGGGTGGACTGTTCCTCGGCGACGCGGAGGGTGGACTCGAGGCGCGTGCCGAGTCCGCTGTACGTGGGGGTGCCGGCCTCGTCGAGCTCACCCTGGAGCTCGGAGACGCGGGACTGCAGGAGACGGATCTCCTTCGCGGCGTCGGCACGGTCGTTGTTCGACTTGATGAGCTCACGGCGCAGGTCGTTCAGGGCACGGTCCACGTCGTCGCGGCGGTACCCGCGCAGCTCGGTCCCGAACTCGGCCTCGTCGTTCGCCACGTGTTCGCTCCTGGGTGCTCGGCGGAGGGCCCGATCCGGCCCGGGCACGATTGTAGTGGCGGGCTCGGACGGGTGGCTGTGACCGGGGACAGCGGTGGGGGATGCGACGTCCAGGCTCGCTCGCTATCCTGGAGCGCTGATTCGCGCGCCGTCACCCCCACCCCGGCGCGGTAGGGAGAAGATCCGTGCGATTCGTCCTGGCGATCGTCAGTTTCGTCATCGGTCTGGTGCTCGTCGCGCTCGCGGTCGGACAACGGACGGTGTTCGAGCCACCGTCGTCGCTCGTCGCGGCATCGTCCTCGAAGAGCTCGGCACCGGTCACGGTCATCCCGGGCTCGACGCTCAACGCGAACCCCGGCTACCAGCGCATCAACGTGTCCGGGTCGGGCAAGGTCTTCGCCGCCTACGGCAAGTCCAGCGACGTCGACGCGTGGGTGGGTGACGCCGAGCACACGACCATGCGGTTCGATGCCGAGCAGGACCGCCTGGTCGGCAAGACGACCGGCAGCGAGTCGAGCGTCCCCGACCCCGCCGGCAGCGACCTCTGGTACCAGGAGTACGACGGCGCTGGTCAGTTCACCGTCCGTCTGCCGAAGGACGTCTCCGTGATCATCGTCGGCGACGGCACGTCCGCGGCGCCGAGCGACGTCTCGGTCACCTGGCCTCGTGACACCGCGACCCCGACCGTCGGCCCCCTCCTGGTGGCCGGCGGCGTCTTCCTGGTCGGCGGGCTCGTCCTGCTCGTCTGGGCGTTCGTGCACCAGCGCCGTGGCCGTGGCCCGCGTCGGCGCAGCGGCGGTTCCCGTCCGCCGCGCGTCCGTGCCTCGCGTCGTGCCGCAGCCGCCGGCGCGCAGGTACCCGCCCGCGGTCGCCGCGGACGTCGTGCCTTCGTGGCGATCCCGGTGCTCCTCGTCGGTGCCCTCGGCCTCGCCGGGTGCTCGTCCGACTACTGGCCCCAGGGGAGCTCGGCCGCGACGCCGACGCCCACCGCCACAGCGACCGGAGCCGCCGCGCAGTCCGAGCCCACCGCGGCGACGAAGCAGCAGATCAGCCGCATCGTCGACCGGGTCGCCGCCGTCGCGAAGCAGGCCGACGAGACGCGTGACGCACGCCTCGCCGGAGGTCGCTTCACCGGCGCCGCGCTCGAACTGCGCGAGGCCAACTACACGATCCGCGGCAAGGACGCGAAGGTCGAAGCCCCGCCGGCCATCTCGGCCGACCAGGTCTGCGTCGCGCTCCCGCAGCAGACCGACTCGTGGCCGCGCACGGTCTTCGCAGTCGTCGCCGAGGACTGCGATGCCAAGTCCGCGCCGCAGGCCCTGACGCTCGTGCAGGACTCCGCACGCGACGACTACAAGGTCGCGTACGACGTCTCGCTCGAGGCCGCGGCGAAGATCCCGAGCCTGGCGCCGACGTCGATCGGGGCCGCGCTGCTCGCGCCGAACACGAAGCTGCTCTCGATCGCCCCGGACCAGATCGGTCGCGTCTACGGCGACATCCTGTCGAAGGACAAGGACAGCACCTACGCGTCGATGTTCGAGGCCGACGGCGACGGGCTCCGCTCGACCATCGGCAAGGCGTACAAGGACAAGAAGTCGAAGTCGATCCCGCCGACGGCGAAGATCGAGTACTCGTCCGAGGTCCCGGCCGACAGCGCCGTGGCGATCGCGACCGACGGCGCCGGTGCGCTCGTGTCCGCCGAGCTCAACGAGATCGAGAAGGTCACGCCGACCGCGGCCGGCGCCGAGGTGAACACCGAGGGCGCGGTCAAGGCGCTCTCCGGTGTCGACTCCAGCACGAAGGGCATCACCGCCACCTACGGCGTGCAGCTGCTCTTCTACGTGCCCCCGGTGGGCACCGATGACAAAGTGGTCCTGCTCGGATTCACGCAGGGCCTGACAGCAGCGAGTGAGGTGCAATGACCAACGTCCCCCCGACCCCGTCCGGTCTCCGCGGAGCCGTCGACCTGTCATCCCTGGTCGACCGCGCGCAGCGGCCGCAGCAGCCGTCCGCCGGTCCGGCGGGCGCCCCCGCCCCTGCCGGAGCCCCCGGCACGCCCGGTGCCCCTGGCACGCCCGGCGCCCCCGGCACCGAGAACGGCGCTGACCTCACCGTCCCGTCGCTCGTCCTCGACGTCACCGACCAGACCTTCCAGGACATGCTCCAGCTGTCCTCGATCGTCCCGGTCATCGTCGACATCTGGGCCGAGTGGTGCGGACCGTGCAAGCAGCTCTCGCCGATCCTCGAGCAGCTGACCGCCGAGTACGACGGCCGCGTCCTGCTCGCCAAGGTGGACGCCGACACGAACCCGCAGCTCGTGCAGGCGTTCCAGGCGCAGTCGATCCCGACCGTCGCGGCGCTCATCGGCGGACGCCCGCTCGGGCTCTTCGTCGGCGCGCTGCCCGAGGCGCAGGTCCGCGACGTCTTCGAGCAGGTGCTCGCCGCCGCCGAGCAGAACGGCGTCTCCGGTCGTGTGACCGTCGACGGCGCGGCCCCGGCCGACGCGGTCGAGCAGGGCGAACCGGAGCCGGAACCCCTGCCGCCGCACCACCAGGCCGCGTACGACGCGATCGAACAGGGCGACTACGCCACGGCGATCCAGGAGTACAAGACCGCGATCCTGCAGGACCCGCACGACCAGATGGCCGTCGCCGGGCTCGCGCAGGTGTCGCTCCTCGACCGGTTGAACGGACACACCGCCGACGACATCCGTGCCGCCGCGGCCGCCGGGCCGTCGGACGTGTCGGCGCAGCTCGCCGTCGCGGACCTCGACATCTCGGGCGGTCACGTCGACGACGCCTTCGGGCGCCTGCTCGACCTGGTGCCGACGGTCTTCGGTGACGACCGGGAGGCCCTGCGCGTGCGACTCGTCGAGTACTTCGAGCTCATCGGTGCGGAGGACCCGCGCGTCGTCGCGGCCCGCCGTCGTCTGGCGAGCGCCCTGTACTAGACACACGCAGACGACGGACGGGAGGC
>NZ_MJGN01000027.1:0-54439 GCF_001865065.1 Curtobacterium sp. MCBA15_008
CTGCGAGCAACCGCCGACGTTGCGTTTTGCGGGAAGGGGCGGGCGGCGCCGGCTAGCGGTGGAGGGAGCCCGCGTGCCGCAGCACGAACGGGGACGTCAGCGCCTCGGTGTCGATGCCGGGAGCGCCGGACACGGTGAACGTCACGGACTCGCCGGCGAGCAGGGACACGAGGCCGTCGTCCACCCGCGCCGCACGGTCGACCCGGTCCGGGAAGAGCAAGACGTCGCGAGCGTACGAGCGCGTCGTCACGGTCACGCGCGCGCCGTCCGGGGTCGCCTCGACGGACGCCGAGAGCGGCTCCGCGTCGAACACCTGGTCGACGACCTCGGCGAAGTCGTGCACCGTGCGGGTCCCCGCGCCGGTGACGACGAGGACCTCGGACCCGGCGTCCCCCGGGACCGCGAGGGACTCCGGCAGCGTCGCCCGGTCGGCGTCGGCCGGGTCGGCGGCGAGCGGGAATGACGCGGACTCGAGCACGGTACCGTCGAACGCCACGCGGGACACCGTGACCTCGTCGGAGACCGGCCCACCCGACGCGTTGACGAGCACGACCTCGAGCCCGCCCTCGGGCGAGCCCGGCTGCACCGTCAGCAGCACCGGCTGGTACGCCTGCCGCACCGCGTACCAGACCGGCTTCCGGATGCCCGCGTGGTCGACGAGTGCCCACGAGACCACGGGCCAGTCGTCGTTGAGCTGCCAGACGACCATGCCGGTGTTGTCCGGCGTGCGAGAGCGGAACCACTCCATCCCGAACCGGATCGCGTGCGCCTGGTTCAGCTGCGCGGCGAAGTGCCAATCCTCGATCGAGGCGGATTCCGGCAGGTGCCCGCGCATGCCGTCGGCGAGCTTCCGGTTGCCCTCGTGCGCCTTCTGGTGCACGAGCATCTCGTGGCCGTCCGGGTCGAGCGGTTCGTCGTGCACGACCTCGGTCAGGGTCGACCACGCGGGCGGCCCCTGGAACCCGAACTCGGCGACGAAGCGGGGCTTCCAGTCGCGGTACGCCGTGTAGTCGCGCTGGTTCCAGACGTCCCAGATGTGCACGCTGCCGTTGCGCTCGTCGTTCGGCGTCAGGTACTCGTCGAACGAGAACGGACTGCCCGGCGTGTACGGCCGGGTCGGGTCGAGCTCGGCGACGACGGCGGGGAGCAGCGAGCGGTAGTACCCGTTGCCCCAGGTGCGGCCGACGAGCGACGGCCTCCATCCCCACTCCGCGTAGGCGACGAGGTTCTCGTTGTTGCCGTTCCAGACCACGAGCGAGGGGTGCGGGCTGAGGCGGGTGACGGCCTCGCGGACCTCGGGCTCCACCTCGTCGGCGAGCCAGGGCTCCTCCGCGTAGGCGGCGCAGGCGAACAGGAAGTCCTGCCAGACGAGCACGCCGAGTTCGTCGCACCGGTCGTACAGGTCCTCGGACTCGTAGATCCCGCCGCCCCAGATCCGGAGCAGGTTCACGTTCGCGTCGACCGCGTCCTGGATCCGGTCGGCGTAGCGCGCGGGGGTCATCTCGGTGAGGAACGCGTGGTCGGGGATCCAGTTCGCGCCGCGGACGATGACCGGCCGGTCGTTCACGCGGAGCAGGAACGGTGCGCCGCCGGCGTCGGCGGCGGTGTCGAGCGTGACCGTCCGGAACCCGACACGGCCGGTCCAGACCGCCTCGCCGACCTCGACGCGGACGTCGTAGAGCGGCTGGTCGCCCTCGCCACGCGGCCACCAGACGGCGACGTCCGGCACCTCGAGGCGCACGCTCGCCGATCCGTCGACCACCGGCCGGGACCCGACGACGATCGGTGCGTCCAGGCCTGGAGGCGCGGTGTCGGGAGCCGACGACGCTGCGGACGCGCGGTGCGGGGCCACGGTGACCCGTGCCTCCAGGCCGCCGGATCGGGACCCGCTGGCGGACGCAGCCGGTGCCGTGCCGATGGCCTGCGAGAAGCGCGCCGCCGAGCCCGCGGACTCGACGTCCACGTGGGCGGTCAGGACGCCGGTGGTGCCGTCGACGTCGACGAGCGGGCGGACCGCGGCGATGCGCACGCCGCTCCACGACTCGATGCCGATCGACTTCCAGATGCCGCTCGTCGCGACGTCGATGCCCCAGTCCCACCCGAAGTTCGACGCGTTCTTCCGGAGCGCGTTGTACGGGTGGTGGTTGACGTGGGGGAGCTCGCCGCCGTGCTGCTCGGAGAGGCGGACCGCGGCGGGGACGGGGGCGTCGAAGGTGACGACGACCTCGTTCGTGCCGGGGCGGAGCAGGTGCCCGACCGGGAAACGGTACGAGCGGTGCTGGTTCCGGGTGGTGCCGACGACGATGCCGTTCACCTCGACGGTGGCGAGGGTGTCGAGGCCATCGGCGACGAGGTCGTGGCGCTGGGCGTCGGGTGCGCCGGTCGCGCCGGGTGCGTCCGTCGCGCTGGCGGCTGCGTTCTCCGGCCACTCGAACGTGCGCCGGTACCGCCACACGGTGTCGCCGATCCACTGCGTGGCGGCCTCCTGGTCGCCGTCGAACGGGTCGGCGATCCGGCCCGCCCGCAGCAGGTCGGTGTGCACGCAGCCGGGGACCACCGCCTCGACCGGGGAGCGGAACGCTGCCGACTCGGCGGGCCCGCTCACCGCCTCGACCGTCCACGTGCCGTCCAGTGTCGTCCGCTCCATCGCGTCTCCCATGCTCGTCGGCCGCTTCGTCGCAACCTCTTGACCGACTTAGTTTAAGCGTGTAACAATCGCGCTCACAACGTGGACCTGCGATGACGCAGACCGGAAGGACAACGATGTTCAAGACAACCCGTTCACGGCTCGCCATCGGCGGCGCCGTGCTCCTCGCTGCCGGCCTCGCGCTGAGCGGCTGCAGTGCCAGCGGCTCCGCCACCGGCGGCGACGCCGACTCGACCCTGGTGGCGTACACCGGACAGTCCGGCGACTACCAGATCAACTACAACCCGTGGTCGCCGTCGAACATCGGCGGCGTCGGCACGATCTACGAGTCGCTCTTCTTCATCACCAACGTCAACACGAACGACCCGAAGCCGCTCCTCGGCAAGTCGTCGGAGTGGAACAGCGACGGCACGCAGCTCACCATCACGCTCCGCGACGGCGTGCAATGGAGCGACGGCAAGCCGTTCACCTCGAAGGACGTCGTCTTCACGCTCGACATGCTCAAGAAGCAGAAGGCACTGAACTCGATCGGCTACGACGGCACCGCGAAGGCCGAGGGCGACGACAAGGTCGTCGTGACGTTCGCCAAGCCGTCGTTCGTGCTCGGCCCGAACCTGCTCGGCAAGACCTGGATCGTGCCCGAGCACCTGTGGAAGGACATCGACCCGACGACCGACGTCGTGCGGAAGCCCGTCGGCACCGGTCCGTACACGCTCGGCACCTTCAAGGCGCAGGCGTTCACGCTCGAGGCCAACAAGAAGTACTGGGGCGGCGCCCCCGCGGTGAAGACGATCCGCTACCTGTCGCTCTCCGGCAACACCGCCGGCGCCGACGCCCTGAAGCAGGGCTCCATCGACTGGCAGACCGGCCCGGTGCCGAACATGGACGACATCCCCGCGAACTACAAGGGCTACGACGGCATCACCGTCGGCCAGAACCAGATGGCGCTCCTCACGTGCTCGTCCGAGGCGATGGGCTGCACGGGCCCGCAGACCGACCCGGCCGTGCGGCACGCGATCGCCGACGCGATCAACCGCAAGCAGCTCAACTCGCTCGCGTTCATGAACACCGCCAGCGAGATCTCGCCGACCTTCGCGCTCACCACGACGCAGAAGGACATGATCTCGAAGGACATCGAGCCGGCGGTCATGCCGAACGGTGCCGACACGAAGGCCGCTGCCGCGACGCTCGAGGACGCCGGCTACGCCAAGGGCGCCGACGGCATCTACGCCAAGGACGGCAAGAAGCTGTCCCTGACGGTCGAGGTCGTCACCGGCTGGACCGACTACATCACCGCGATCGACACGATGACGCAGCAGCTCAAGGCCGCGGGCATCGAGCTCAAGGCGCAGCAGTCGTCGTGGAACGAGTGGACCGACAAGAAGACGAAGGGCAACTACGAGCTCGCGATCGACTCGCTCGGCCAGGGCCCGACCGCGAACCCGTACTACCTCTACAACAACTACTTCTCGACGGCCAACACCGCGAAGGTCGGTGAAGCGGCACCGATGAACATCGCCCGCTACAGCAACGCCGACGTGGACAGCGCCCTGACGAAGCTCGCGGCGACGAACCCCGAGGACACGGCCGCCACGCAGCCGCTGCTCGACACCATCCAGCAGCACATCGTCAAGGACATGCCGTACATCCCGGTGATGACCGGCGGTACCACGAGCGAGTTCCACTCCGCCAAGTTCACCGGCTGGCCGACCGATGACGACCTCTACGCCTTCCCGGCGGTCTGGGCGAGCCCGGACAACGCCGAGGTCTTCAAGGCGCTGAAGCCGGCGAAGAAGGGCTGACCCCGATGGGATCGCGACCGAGGAGCACTCGACGATGACCTACTTCCTGCGCAAGATCGGCTTCTACGTCGTCGCACTGTGGGCGGCACTGACGCTGAACTTCATCATCCCCAGGCTCCTGCCCGGCAACCCGGTGGACATCCTGCTCGCCAAGCTCCAGCAGCGCGGCGGACAGGTGACCCCGGCGACCCGGCAGGCGTACGAGCTGCTCCTCGGTGGCGATTCCTCGGAACCGCTCATCGTCCAGTACGGCCAGTACCTCGGCAACGTGTTCCGCGGTGACCTCGGTGTGTCCGTCAGCTACTTCCCGGCGCCCGTGACCGAGGTCATCGCGAGCTCGCTGCCGTGGACCATCGCCCTCGTCGGGATCGCCACGATCCTGGCCGCCGTCATCGGCGTGGCACTCGGGGCGTTCGTCGGCTGGAAGCCGGGGACCTGGCTCGACTCGTTCGTCCCCGCCACCACGCTGCTCGCCGCCGTGCCGTACTTCTGGCTGGCGCTCATCCTCGTCTACTTCTTCGCCACCGGGATCCACCTGTTCCCGGCGCAGGGCGGCTACGACGTCGTGCTCACCCCGGGCTTCAACTGGGAGTTCATCGGGTCGGCGATCCAGTACGGGATCCTGCCGGCGGCGACGATCGTGCTCGCCTCGCTCGGCGGCTGGCTGCTCGGCATGCGCAACATGATGGTATCGACGCTGTCCGAGGACTACATCACCACCGCCCAGGCCAAGGGCCTGTCGAACGGCAAGATCCTCCGCAACTACGCGGCGCGGAACGCCGTGCTGCCGTCCGTCGCCGGCTTCGCGATCTCCCTCGGGTTCATCGTGTCCGGCTCCGTCGTCACCGAGCAGGTGTTCTCGTACCCGGGCATCGGGTCGAAGCTGCTGTCCGCCGTGACCAACAACGACTACGCGCTCATGCAGGGGATCTTCCTGTTCATCACCCTGGCGGTCCTCGGCGCGAACCTCGTCGTCGACCTGCTGTACGGGATCATCGACCCGCGGACGCGGGCCCGGAGCTAGGGAGGAGACGACATGACCAACATCCAGCAGGACACCGAACCCACCATCGGCGCGCTCGCCGAGGAGGCCGACGCCGGATCGACGCGCAGCATCGCCACCGCCCGCGCGTCCCGACCGAAGGGCGGCGTGCGCCGCTTCCTGCCGACCCTCACCCCGTGGCTCGTCACGGGCATCGTCCTCGTCGCCGGCGTCACGCTGTTCGGCGTGATCGGCCCGCTGCTCGTCGGCGACCCGACCACGATCCGCGACTCCGGGCTGCAGGGCCCGAGCGAGGCGAACCTGCTCGGCACGACGCAGACCGGGCAGGACGTCCTCGCCCAGCTCGCCTACGCCACCCGTGGCAGCCTGCAGATCGGCCTGATCGTCGGCGTCCTCGCCACGGTGCTGTCCGCGTTCTTCGGCATCCTCGGCGCCTACCTCGGCGGCATCATGGACGAGGCGTTCTCGCTCTTCTCGAACGTCTTCCTCGTGATCCCCGGCCTGCCGCTCGTGATCGTCATCTCCGGCCTGGTGCCGCGTGAGGCGCGCGGGCTCTGGACCATCGCCGTCGTCCTCGCGATCACGTCGTGGGCCGGCTCCGCCCGGGTGCTCCGGGCGCAGACGATGTCGATCCGCAACCGCGACTACGTCTCCGCGGCGCGGGTCGCGGGCGAGCGGCCCTGGCGGGTGATCGCGGTCGAGATCCTGCCGAACCTGCTGCCCGTCCTGGCGTCGCAGTTCGTCTTCGCGGTGATCGCGGCGATCCTCGGGGAAGCCGGCCTGTCGTTCCTCGGGCTCGGGGCGTCGAACTCGTCGACGCTCGGCACGATGCTCTTCTACGCGCAGAACGGCTTCGCGCTCGCGAACGGCGCGTGGTGGTGGTTCGTGCCGCCGGGGCTGCTCATCGCCCTGCTCGGCATGGGTCTGTCCCTCGTCAACTTCTCGATCGACGAGGTCATCAACCCGCGCCTGGCCAACGTGCGTGCACAGCGCCGCCGTGAGCGTCGCCTCCGTCGCGCGGCACGTTCCACCCGGACTGGAGGCACGGCTCGCGTCGCCACCGCCGGTCACGACAGTGCGCATCACGACAGTGCGCACCACGACACGAAGGGGACCGGCCGATGACCGCCACCGAGACCTCGACCACCGGACCGGTCGCCGCCACCGCGGCCGGCCGCCGCGACGCCGTGCTGACGATCGAGCACCTCGACGTCGTCTACGAGACCGAGCACCCCGTGCACGCCGTGAAGGACGTGTCGCTGACGCTCGCGCCCGGCGAGATCCTCGGACTCGCGGGGGAGTCCGGCTGCGGCAAGACGACGCTGGCCTACGCCATCACCCGGCTGCACAAGCCGCCGGCGAAGGTCACGTCGGGCAACATCACCTTCCACGACCGGGACGGCAGCGACGTCGACCTGCTCGGCCTCGGCGACGAGCAGCTGCGGGCCGTGCGCTGGTCGAAGCTGTCGATGGTGTTCCAGGGGGCGATGAACGCGCTCAACCCGGTCACCACGATCCGGGCGCAGCTCGACGACGCCCTCAAGGAGCACCGCCGCGGGATGTCCCGCAAGGAGCGCCGGGCCATCGCCGAGGACGCGCTGAGCCGGGTCGGGGTCGACCCGTCCCGCATCACGGCGTACCCGCACGAGCTCTCCGGCGGCATGCGGCAGCGCGTCATGATCGCGATGGCGATGCTGCTCGAACCGCAGATCATGATCATGGACGAACCGACCACGGCGCTCGACGTCGTGGTGCAGCGCGAGATCCTGCGCGAGATCGTCCGGCTCCGTGACGAGCTCGGCTTCGCGGTCGTGTTCATCACGCACGACCTGCCGCTGCTGCTCGAGATCAGCGACCGGATCGCGATCATGCTGCGCGGCGAGGTCGTCGAGTTCGACCGGGCGTCGGTGATCCAGCACGAGCCCAAGCACCCGTACACGCAGCGGCTGCTGCAGTCGTTCCCGAGCCTGTCGGGGGAGCGCGGGGCGTTCATCCGCAGCGGGGTCGATTCGGGCATCACCACCGACCAGGAGGTCGCGTCATGACCAGCGTCACCGTCAGCCACCTCGGCAAGGACTTCCACACCCGCAAGGGGCTGCGGCGCCAGACCCTGCGCGCCGTCGACGACGTGTCGTTCGAGCTGCAGCCGGGCCGCACCGTCGCCCTGGTCGGTGAGTCCGGCTCGGGCAAGTCCACCATCGCCCGGATGCTCGCGAAGCTCGAGAGCACCACGCGCGGCTCGATCGACGTCCGGCTCGACGACGGCACCCCGGTGCTCGGCAGCCTGTACCGCCGGCACGTGCAGATGGTGTTCCAGGACCCGTTCGCGTCGCTCAACCCGTTCCACTCGATCGAGCACCACATCGCCCGGCCGCTGCAACTGCACCAGCGCACGCGCGGGGCCGACGAGACCGCCGCCCGCGTGCGGGAGCTCCTCGGCCGCGTCAACCTCGACGAGGACTTCGCCACCCGTCGCCCGCACGAGCTCTCCGGCGGCCAGCGGCAGCGCGTCGCGATCGCCCGCGCGCTCGCACCGGGCGCGCAGGTGCTCGTCGCCGACGAACCGGTCTCGATGCTCGACGTGTCGATCCGGCTCAGCGTGCTCAACCTGATGGGACGCCTGCAGCGGGAGGACCGGCTCGCCGTCCTGTACATCACGCACGACCTGGCGACCGCACGGCACTTCTCGGACGAGATCCTGGTGCTCTACCGCGGCCGTGTGGTGGAGCGCGGCCCCTCGGACGCCGTCATCCTCGACCCGCACCACGACTACACCCGGCTGCTCGCCGAGGCGGCACCGGACCCCGAGCGTGGCGAACGGCGGGTGACGGCCGGTCCGGCGCTCGACCGCTCCACGATCGACAACACCACCTGCTACGACCACACGGTCGGCGAGTGGGTGTCGAGCGAGCCGGCTCCGGTCGGCGCGCGATGAGTGCCGGGTCCACGTTCGTCGACTGGGTCACGGACGGGTTCGCCGCGCGCTTCCGGATCGGACCCGACCAGCCCGCGGCCCTGGTGTCGTTCGTGGGCGCCGGCAGGGTGCTCGCCGACGGCCCGCTCTCCGACGGACCCGACGACCCGCAGCCGCTCGTCGAGCTGACGACCGTCGGGCACGGTCGGTTCCCTGGTGGGTTCCGGCACGTGGACTCCACGATCGGGGCGCGACTGCGACCCGTGTCGCACCGCATGTCCGAGGACGGGACCGACCTGTGGTTCCGGGTCGTGCAGGCGGACGCAGCCACGGGCCTCCAGGTCGAGTCGGTCTTCCGGGCGCGAGCCGGCGTGGCGGCGTTCCGGACGTGGACCGAGGTGACCGCCGAGGGCGGCGAGCACGTCGTGGACTTCGTGTCCTCGTTCGCGACCGGGGCGTTCCTGACGGACTCGGGTGTCGGCGTCGACGACCTGGAGCTGACGCACGCGGACAACGACTGGGCGGCGGAGAGCCGCTGGCGGACCGATCCGCTGCGCGACATCGGACTGGCGCGGATCGACCGGGAGGCCCAGCACCACCCGCCCCGCAGTCGTGCCGTGGTGCAGAACCGGGGGTCGTGGTCGACGGGGGAGGCGCTGCCGATCGGGGTGCTGGCCAGGGCCGGGTACGCGCTCGTGTGGCAGGTCGAGCACAACGGGCCGTGGTTGTACGAGCTGGGGGAGACCCGACGGCACGCGTACGTGCTGTGCAGCGGGCCGACCGACCAGGAGCACCAGTGGACCGCGGTCGTCCGGCCCGGGCAGCCGTTCGTGTCGGTGCCGGTGTCGGTGGGGATCGCCGGGTCGGTCGGTGGTGCCTTCGAGGTGCTGACCGCGCAGCGGCGGGCGTTCCGACACCTCCGCGAGGCCGATCGCGCCCTGCCGCTCGTGTTCAACGACTACATGAACACGCTCATGGGCGACCCGACCACCGAGAAGCTCCTGCCCCTGATCGACGCAGCCGCCGAGGCCGGAGCGGACCTGTTCTGCATCGACGCCGGGTGGTACGCCGAGGGGCACTGGTGGGACACCGTCGGCGCGTGGGAAGAGGCTGCGTCGCGGTTCCCGACCGGGCTCGGGGCCGTCCTCTCGCACATCACCGCGCGCGGGATGCAGGCGGGGCTGTGGCTCGAGCCCGAGGTGATCGGGATCCACTCGCCGCTGGCGTCGACCCTGCCGGACGATGCCTTCGTGCACCACCACGGGGTGCGGGTCGCGGAGCACGGGCGGCACCTGCTCGACCTGCGCTCGCCGGAGGCCCGGGCGCACCTCGATGCCGTCGTCGACCGGCTGGTCGGGGAGCTCGGGGTGACGTTCTTCAAGATGGACTCCAACACGATGACGGGGCCGTGGTCCGGGGCGATCGAGCACGCGCGGGCGCTGCTCGACTGGCTCGACGACGTGCAGGCCCGGTACCCGGCGCTGCTCATCGAGAACTGCGCCTCCGGAGCGATGCGCGCCGACTTCGCCATGCTCTCGCGGCTGCACATGCAGTCGACGTCGGACCAGCAGGACCCGGTGCTGTACGCCTCGATCGCCGCCGCGGCTCCCGCGGCGATGCTGCCGGAGCAGGCGGGGAACTGGGCGTACCCGGCGCCGTCGATGTCGGACGACCTGTTCACGCTGTCGCTGGTGAACGGGGTGCTCGGGCGGATGTACCTGTCGGGGTACCTCAACGAGATGTCGGCGGTGCAGCGGTCGGTGGTGGCCTCGGCGATCGCCGCGCATCGTCAGGTGCTCGAGATCGTCGACTCGTCGGTGCCGGTGTGGCCGCTCGGGCTGCCGGCGTGGGAGGACAGGTGGCTGTCGCTCGGGCTGCGCGCTGCGTCGGGAGATCTGTACCTGTCGGTGTGGGCGTTGCCGGGGGCGTCGTCGCTGGTGTCGTTGCCGCTGGGGTCGTTGGGTCGGACCGGTGCGGACGTCACCGTTGAGGCGGTGTTCCCGACGGCACTCGGGCCGTGGTCGGTTTCCTGGGACGGAGCCTCGGGGGAGCTGCACATCGACCACGGTGGGGCGACGCCCACCGCGCGGATGTTCCGCGTCCGGTCGCAGGAGGCGGACGCGGGGCGGTAGAGGGACGCGGGCCGGATGGCAGCCGGTGTGCGTCCTGGTCTGGAGGCGCGGTGCGAGTGGGGGCCGCGCCTCCAGGCCGTGGGATGAGGGAAGTCCGAGGGGCGCCGGCTGCGCGAGTCCGGGATCAGTGGTCCGGGACTGACGGACGATGCTGTTCTCGTCGTTGTCGGATCTGGACCGCGATCCCCGGGTTTCACGGTCCGGATCGGACACGGCCGAAATCGGATGCCAGTCGGCAGCGGCCTTCGGACGGTGTGCGCTGAGGGTCGTTCGCTCGACCACGACCCTACGATGGTCAGAACGTGGCAGAACGGGGGAGCGGACGTGGCGGCAGCGGGTTCGTGGCGGCGCGGTCGAGGGGAACGTCGATGACGCGGCACGTGCCGTGGGACCCCTGGCCCGACGTGCGTTGGGATGCGCTGGCCGTCGTCGGTGGTCTCGTGTTCGAGGTTCCCGAGGGGTGGACCGTCAGCCGGACTCCGGACGGCGTTCGCCTGGACCGGTCCGAGGGAGGGCCCTCGATCGACTTCGGTCAGACCGTCGGGGACCCCGTGGCGCAGGTCTCCCGGCTGCTCGGTGACCGGCCGGACGCGCTCCTGCTCGAAGCCGCGGAGGACCGGGTCACCGTCGCCCTGACCGAACCGGACGACGTCATCGTCCGAGACCTCCGGGTCGTGCGGGACGTGCGGGTCCGGGTCACCGTCGCGAGCTCGGCGCGTCACTGGCCGGCGGTCGTCGCGGTCGTCGACGGGATGCTCGACTCACGGTGGCACCGGTCCCTCGACAAGCCCACGACCGGGAACCGCGCGCTCGCCGCAGTCGCCGGCCCGGGGCCGACCCTGCCGTGGCGGACTCCGGTCGGGGTGCTCGACCAGCTGGTGCGGTTCCGTGACCGCGGCATGGTGCCGGCGGCCGCACGACGATCGGAGGCCGGGGTCGCCGCGCGCGAGCTCGGGTTCGTCGGGCGGTTCGGCGGCCTCACCGACAAGGGCGACGAGCTGGTCGGGCCGGTGGTCGACCACGACGCACTGCTCGTCGTCGAGTCGAGCGATCCCGCGAGCGACACCCCGCCACTGCAGTGGGCGTGCTGGATGCAGGGGCAGAAGTGCGTCGTGCGCGCTGGTCAACCGGACGGCTCGGAGGCGCTCGGCATCGTGCGTCCGGGGTCACTCGTGGCACACCTGCTCCGGTGGCTCGACATCGACCCGGTCGACTCGGTGGGCGTCGGCGAGCCGGTGACGATCACGACGGCGCAGTACGAGGACCGCTCCGGTCCGTGCCCGAGCGACGTCGAGTGGTTCCGGCGCGCCTGGGCAGCACCGCGGTGGCGGTCGGTCAACGGCTGGAGTCACCAGGCGGGGAAGGGTGTGCACGGGATGATCGTGCCGGGCGTCGGGGCGCTGACGTTGGAACGCGGTGAGGACACGATCACGCTGCGCCCGGAGCGCACCGCGGTGGTCGTCCGGAGTGCTGTCGAGGGCGTCAACGCCTTCGTCGCGGTCACCGACGGGGCGCAGGCGCAGCGCTGATCAGCGGAGCAGGCCGAGCTCCATCGCCCGGGTCACGGCACGCGTCCGGTCGTTCACGCCGAGCTTCTCGAACACGTGCCCGAGGTGCGTCTTCACCGTCGTCTCGCTGAGGAAGAGCGTGCGGCCGATCGCCGGGTTCGAGTTGCCCTGCGCGACGAGCTGCAGGACCTCGAGCTCACGCGGCGACAGGGCCGGTCCGGCAGCGGGCTTGCCGGTGGTCCGGCGGACGAGCGCCGCAGCCGCCGAGGGCGCGAGCGCCGTCTCACCGCGGGCCGTCGCACGCAGCCCCGCGAGGATCTCCGACTCCGGCGCAGCCTTGAGCAGGTAGCCGGCAGCGCCGGCCTCGATCGCGGCGAGGATCTGGTCGTCGGACTCGTACGTGGTCAGGATGAGCACGCGGATCGACGGCTCGCGGGCGAGGATCCGCGCGGTCGCGACGTCGCCGTTCATCCCCGGCATCCGGAGGTCCATCAGGACGACGTCCGGCCGCTCGGCGAGCGTGATCGCCACGGCTGCCTCGCCGTCGCTCGCCTGCCCGACCACCTCGACGTCGTCGGCGTCCTGCAGCAGGGCAACGATCCCGGCGCGGACGATCGGGTGGTCGTCCGCGACGACGACGCGGATCACCGGGTCACCTCGGTCACGGGGACGGCGACGGCCGGGAGGCGCGGCTCGGCCCCGGTGGGCAGCGCCACCTCGACGACGGTGCCGCGTCCGGCATCGCTCGTGATCGTGCAGGACCCGCCCGCGAGGGCGAGTCGCTCGCGCAGCCCGCGCAGGCCGTGGCCCGCGGTCGGGACGGCCGGGTCGAACCCGACCCCGTCGTCCGCGATCCGCAGGCCGACCCGGTCGGCCGCCACGTGCAGTGCGACCTGCACCGAGTCGGCGTCGGCGTGCGCGCGGACGTTGGCCAGCGCCTCTTGTCCGGCTCGGAGCAGGACCACCTGCGTGTCGCGATCGAGTGCGGAGTCCGGGGCGTCGACCGTGACGGCGACGCCGGTCTCGCGGGTGAAGCGTTCGCCGAGGCGGTGGAGTGCAGCGCCGAGGCCGTCGCCCGCGACCCCGGCAGCGCCGGCTGCGACGAGGGTGCGGGACTCTTCGAGGGCTGCGCGCGCCGACTCTTCGAGGACGGTGAGCCGTTCGTCGAGGCGGTCCACACGGTCGGCGGCGAGGTCGCCCCGAGCCCGTTCGGTGAGCATGACGATGCCTGCGAGGTTCTGCGCGACGGTGTCGTGGAGCTCGCGGGCCAGGCGCTCGCGTTCGCTCGTGACCCCGGCGTGGCGGTGGGCTTCGGCGAGGGAGTCCTGCGTGGCGCGGAGCTCCTCGACGAGCTGGCGGCGCTCTTCCGACAGGCCGGCGACGCTCGAGATCCACACGCCCATCGCGCAGGCGCCGATCACGCTGATGCCCTCGATGAGGAGGGTGCTGACCAGCGCATCGGGGCCGCTCGCGACCTGCAGGCCGATGCCGCTCGCGATCCCGACGACGATCGACAGCACGACGGCGGTGCGGACCCGTTCGGACTGGACCCAGACGAGTGGGAACACGATGCACTGCACGAACGCGGTGCTCGGGACGACCGCCGGCAGGACGAGCGCAGCGGCGATCACCAGCGGCAGGAAGGCAGCGGCGGCACGAGGACTGTCGTAGCCGCGGTGCCCGTACGCGGCGTAGGCGACGACGAGCACCACGATCGCCAGGGACGCGGGCCAGCGGCTCGCCCACGGTGACCAGCCGAACGCGGTGATCACGGCCGTGAGGAGCATCGTGCCCGTGAAGAAGACGTGCAACCACCGGTTGCGCACCCACGTCTCGCCGCTCATGAGCACAGCATCCCATCCCGCTCGCGCCGTTCCGGAGTTCTCCACAGGGCGGATCACGCGTCCTTGCGGTTCCACCGGAACGTCAGCAGGCAGGCCACCGCGCCCACGACCAGCCATGCTGCCAGGACCAGGATGCCGAGACCGAGGTGCCACGCGCCTCCCGGCTCGGCGGACGCGAACGCGTCGGGCAGGAAGACCGACCGCATGCCGGACGCCATCCACCGCAGGGGGAAGACGGACGCGACGTTCTGCAGCCAGTCGGGCAGCTGCGTGAAGGGGAGGTAGACACCGGAGATGAACTGCAGGACCAGCACGATCGGCACGATCGTGGCGGTGGCGCGCCGACCCTCGCGGGGGAGTGCGGAGATGGCGATGCCGAGCACGCAGCTCGTGGCGACGCCGAGGAACATGATGCCGGCGAAACGTGCCCACGCGCCGCCGTCGGTCGGCAGGTCGACGCCGAAGACCAGGCTCGCGATCGCCAGGAGCAGGGCGGTCTGCACGATCGTCGTGACCAGGACCATGCCGATCTTGCCGATGAAGTAGCTCAGGACCGGCAGCGGGGTGCCGCCGAGCCGCTTCAGCGTGCCGTCGCTGCGCTCGCCGGCGATGTCGACGCCGAGCGACTGGGTGCCGGAGAGCAGGATGCCCGTCGCGACCAGGCCGGGCAGGTAGTACGTGGCGTAGTCGACGCTGACGTTCGGGCCCGCCTGGATGTCGGGCGCGCTGCTGAACGCGACCGAGAACAGCGCCAGCATGACGATGGGGAAGAGGAAGGTGAAGAAGACCGCGTCGGGAGCGCGGAAGTACGAGCGGAGTTCGTAGCCGATGCGGTGGGCACCGATGGTGGCTGCGTTGACGGTGCGGGTGGTGTTCGCGGTTGTGGTGCTCATCGTTGGCCGACCATTCCGAGGTAGACGTCCTCGAGGGACGGGCGGATGACTTCGAGGTCGTGCATGGCGTCCGGGTTGCTCCGGATCAGTGCCGTCGGTTCGTTCGTGCGCTGTTCGTGCCGTTCGCCGGCATCGTCGCGCCAGGTGACCCGGGGCGTCCGGGCCTCGGCACCGCCGATCTCGTCGATCGGTGCGATGTCGAGCAGCGTGCCGTCGGCGATCACGGCGGCGCGGTCGGCGAGGTGTGCGGCCTCGTCGAGGTAGTGCGTCGTGAGCAGGATCGTGGTGCCCTCGCGCTTGACCTCGTCGATGAGGTCCCAGAACCGGCGACGGGCCTCGGGGTCGAAGCCGGTCGTCGGTTCGTCGAGGAACAGGACCTCCGGCCGGCCGATGATCCCGAGGGCGACGTCGACGCGTCGGCGCTGCCCGCCGCTCAGCCGGCTGATGCGGGTGTTGCGCTGCGCCTCGAGACCGGTCTTCTCGAGGAGCTCCTCGACGCTGCGGTGCCGGGGGTAGAGCGTCGTGAAGTGGCGGAGCTGTTCGGCGACCGTCACGTTGGGGGACTCGGCGCTGGTCTGCAGGACGATGCCGATGCGGGCGTTGTGGCTGCGGCTCGTGCGGGCCGGGTCGTGGCCGAGGACCGTGACGTCGCCGCCGGTGCGGGTGCGGTAGCCCTCGAGGACCTCGACCGTGGTGGTCTTGCCGGCGCCGTTCGGGCCGAGCAGGGCGAAGGTCTCGCCGCGGTGGATGTCGAAGCTCACGTCGTCGACGGCGACCTTGCCGGTGGCGTACTGCTTCGCGAGGTGGCGGACCTCGATGGCGGGGGTGTCGGGCATGAGACCAGCGTGCTCGGTCTCGGGGACGGAGGGATCGGCGGGGTCGGTGGTCCGGGGTCCTCCGATCGGAGGATGGCGCTCCTTTCCCGTTCTGACCGTTCCGGTTGGCAAACCCCGCAGTCGCGGAACCGGAACGGTCGATCGGTCAGTAGTCGGGGCGGATCCACTCCGTCAGCGGCTCGAAGTGCACGGGCGGCAGGACCTCGTCCGGATCGACCGCGTGCACGCTGGTGACGACGGTGGCCTCGCCGTACTCCAGCGAGCGGCGGGCGATGCCGTCCCGCTCGTCGACCACCAGGGTCGTCCGTGTCGCCGGGTCGTCGCGGTGCTCGAAGGTCACCAGGATCGAGTGCCGCCCGACGTGCTGGACCAGCACAGGGTGGAAGCTCTCCGGGCCGCGCCCCCAGCGGAGCATCAACTCCGGCGCGGCCATCCGCACGACACCTTCGGCGACGGTGCTGTGCTCGAACGTGTCCTGGGCGGGCCCGTCCGAAATGTCCAGGACCCCGTCGCGGTACGAGATCGTCGGCTGGTCCGAACGGTCGAGGGTCCACCGCTGCCGGTGCTCGTCCAGGTCGAGCCGGAACTGCCAGTACTCCCGCGGTGAGACCTGGTGGACCCCCTCGATGACGTGCCGTCCGGACCTCCGCAGCGCGGCGACCTCTTCGGCGACCGCGGGACCGTCGGGGCGGGTGAGGACCTCGTCGAAGCGCATGGTCCCATCCTGCCGTCCAGCCCGGGGAGCCCGACGTGCGGCTCAGGCCATCCGCGTGGAGGCGATCCCGCCGTCGACGTCGATCGTGCCGCCGTTCACGAACGCCGCCTCGTCGGACACGACCCACCGCACCGCGCGGGCGACGTCCACCGGCTGGACCGGACGGCCCGCCGGGGTGCCCTTCGTCATCGCCGCCAGCACGTCCGCCGAGTCCGCGTTGCCCGGAGTCGACGTCGCGCCCGGAGCCACGGTCACGACGCGGATGCCGCTGTGCCCGTACTCCGCGGCCCAGGCACGGGTCAGCTGCTCGACCGCGGCCTTCGTCGCCGGGTAGAGCGCCATGAACGGCACGCCGACCCGCGCCATCCACGAGCCGATGTTCACGATGTTCCCGCCGCCGTGTGCCGCCATCGCCGGCGCGAGGGCGGCGACGAGGACGTGCGGGGCGCGGATGTTCGTCGCGAGCAGGGCGTCGACGGTGTCGTCCGACAGCGACTCGGTCGATCCGCCCGGGTACACGCCAGCGTTGTTCACGAGGACGTCGACGTGGCCGCCGAGCTGCTCGGTCGCGGCGGCCGCGAGTGCCCGGACCTCGTCGGCGCTGCCCGACAGGTCGGTGACGAGCGGGACAGCCCGACCGCCCTGGCGTTCGATGTCGGTCGCGACGGCACGCGTGCGGGCTTCGTCACGGCCGGCGACGGCGACGGTCATGCCGGCGGCGGCGAGCTCGCGGGCGATGGCCTCGCCGATGCCGCTGGAGGCCCCGGTCACGAGGGCGGTGCGGTGGGTGTCGTTCGGTGTGGTGGTCATGCTCCGATGCTCGTGCCGACGAGCGGCTCCGACCTTGCCCGGACCCACGAAGTCCGTGCCGGATCCCGCACCCGGCCCGGACGCAGGGCCTCGGCCGTCAGACCCCCTCGGTAGGTTGGCGGACGTGGACGACCTCACTGCGCAGCACCTCGACCGTGCCGCGGCGATCGCGACCGCCCACGCCGCCGTCCTCGGAACCGACCACCACGACGCGGCCGCACGCGCCGGGTCCGCGCACCGTGCCGACGCGCTCGGTCTCACCGTCTCGCGCGTGCTCGAGCCGACCGGCCTGTTCGACCGCCGGTACGTGCCGTCGTTGTCCGTCGTCCTCCGTGGCCGCAAGCGCTCGATCGTCGGGGACGACGACCAGGTCTGGGGTCGCGAGCGCTTCATCATCACCCCCGTCGACCTGCCCGTCGTCGCCGGGGTCGTCGAGACCGCCGGCAGCGACGGCTTCGTCTCCGCCGTCTGGCGCCTCGACCCGACGGTCGTCGGCGAGGTCGTGGCGTCGATGTCCGCGCCGACCGCACCGCCTCGCGGCGAGGCGCCCCGTCTCGGCACCTGGACCGAACCGCTCGCCGACGCCTTCGCACGACTGCTCGCCCTGCTCGACGCCCCGGAGGACGTGCCGGTGCTCTTCCCCCTCGTCTCGCGCGAGATCGTCCTCCGCCTGCTGCAGACCGAACAGGCACCGCGCATCACCGCTGCGCTCGACGGCTCCGGCACCTCGGTCGTCGCCGCCGCGACCGCCCTGCTCACCGGACGCATGGCCGAGCCGTGGTCGATGGACCGCCTCACCCGCGAGCTCCGGGTCAGCGAGTCCACCCTGTTCGCGCGCTTCAAGGAGGCGACCGGCATGACCCCCGCCCAGTACCTCAAGCGGACGCGGCTCGGCGAAGCACGCCGCCGGATGATCGTCCACGGCGACACCGCCGCACGCGCGGCCACGGCCGTCGGCTTCCGCAGTGCATCCCACTTCTCGCGGGACTACCGGGAGGCGTACGGGCGTCCGCCGGCGGCGGACGCCGTCGCGGCACGGGCGCAACTCGCCTTGGCGACCGCGGTGTAGCAGTGGAGACGGCCAACGGCGGACTGGAGGCGCGGGGCGGGCTGGTGCCGTGCCTCCAGGCCGTCAGTGGGTGCGCTGCACCCGCCTGTGAGGTTGCACGGAGCAACGCGCGGGTACACCGGAAGCATGCAGGTCGTCGGAGTTGAAGAGTTCGGGGGGCCCGAGGCCCTCGCCGTCCACGAGGTCCCGGAGCCGCACGCCGGTTCGGGGTCGGTGCGCATCCGGGTGCACGCGTTCGCGGTGAACCCGACCGACACCGGGGTGCGGGCCGGGCAGCGTGACTCGTCGCAGGCGTCGCCGCCGTACGTGCCGGGGATGGACGCTGCCGGGGTCATCGACGAGGTCGGGCCCGACGTGTCCGGGTGGTCGGTCGGTGACGAGGTCATGGCCATCGCGCTGCCGCTCAGCACGCACGGTGGGGCGTACGTGCAGGAGCTCGTCGCGCCGGTCGGGTCGTTCACGCGGGTGCCGCGGGGGACGTCGCTTTCCGCTGCTTCCACAGTGCCGATGAACGGGTTGACCGCGCTGCAGATCCTGTCGCGTGCGGCGCTGGCTCCGGGGCAGACGCTCGCCGTGACCGGGGCTGCGGGGCTGCTCGGGAACTACCTCGTGCAGCTCGCTCGTGCCGCGGGAGTGACCGTGATCGCCGATGCTGCTCCTGCCGACGAGGCGCTCGTGCGGTCGCTCGGGCCGGACCACATCGTGCCGCGAGGGGCGGGATTCGCGGACGCCGTCCGTTCGATCGTGCCGGGCGGGGTCGATGCGCTCGCCGATGCTGCGGTACAGCAGGCCTCGGTGGTGGGCGCCGTGCGGGACGGGGGAGCGTTCTTCAGTGTGCGGGGCTGGGAGGGCAACGGGGCTCGAGGGATCCGGTTCGTCAAGATCATGGTGTTCGAGGAGTACCGGTCGTTCGACAAGCTCGAGCAGTTGCGGCACGCGGTGGAGGGTGGGACGGTGACGCCGAGGGTGGCGGAGGTGTTGCAGGCTGCGCGGGCGGCGGAGGCGCATGAGCGGTTGGAGGCGGGTGGGACGCGGGGGCGGTTCGTGTTGACCTGGTAGATGCAGGTCAGGACGCTCCGGACGTCGGACCGAGGGTGAGTCCGCCGCCTTCAACCCGCGTCGCCAGGTACCAGCCGACCACTCGACGGAACATCGTCTGCTCGTCCACGGGCCGATCAACGAGGCCCGCGGCCTCCCACAAACCGTCCGCTGGGACGATGTCGCCGTCGAGCGCTTCGATCAGTTCCCAGTCCTCGAGGCGTTTGTCCTGCGCGAGGAAGCTGTGTCGCGCACGGATGAGGACGCCGTTGACGAAGGCCCCGAGCGCGCTGCCCGTGCCCGGCCGTTCGCTGCCGACCCCGCGGCTCCAGAGCCACTCGAGGGTCTCTGGTGCCGGGGCTTCGAGCGGGAGCGTGTCCGTCCGGTCGGGCCGCGCGAGGAGACCGACGTGGAAGACGTAGCGGTGGATCAACGCGGGATCGGTGGGACGGGCGCGCACCTTGTGCTCGTCCCAGAGATCGTCGATGACGTCGAGGGGCATCGCGGTCAAGGCGTCGGAGATCGCGATCTGAGCGCTGCGCCCGTGGGGGAGCTCCGCGAAGCGACCGAGTCCGAGGGCCGCGCGAGCTGCGGCCGTTGTGAACTGCATCAGTCGTTCGAGCTCGTCGCCCTCCGGGGCTCTGATCCCGGTGGCGTCGGACCAAGAGATCTGGATCAGCTGGTGGTCGTCGAGCATGGCTCAAGGGTAGCTATCGGGCCGCGTGATCGATCTCGTGATCTGTCAGGTGCTGCCGTGAGGTGCCGGCGTCTCGGGTGTCGCGATGCCGAGCGCGAGCACGGAGGAGAACAGGCCGGCGAGGCCTGCAGCCGCCGTCACGAACGGCATCGTGAACGAGGGCGCTTCGACGATCGACGCGATGGGGAGGCCGGCGAGGAACCCGACCGAGGCAGTGAGCAGGCCAGCGGTGAGCCCAGCGGCGGTGAGACCCAGGGCGTCGTCGATCACCCTCGAGAGCGCGTGGACTCGGCCCGCGACGCTCATACCGACGACGAAGCCGGCAGGGACCGCGAACAACGCGACGAGGATGAGGAGTGCAGAGTCCGGCGGCCACCAGTCGCGCTCGGTCACGGTCGGCTCGGTGACCGTCGGGTCAGCGACCCAGGCGAGGCGGATGATGCCGAAGGCCTCGAGCGCACCGAGGACGGCGCCGACCAGCAGGACGGCGGTTCACGGCCAGCGGGCTGGTGGTTGATCGTGTTCGCGGTGCATGTGTTCCCCCGAGGGGATCCTCGTGGGGGAACCTGGGTGGGACCGGGGCCCCGACGACTCACACGGGACGCATGCCGCGTCCCGCTTCGTATTCCCAACGCTTGCCGAGAGCGTCCGTGAAGGACATTGACACGAGGGTCCACTTCTCGGCGACGGTGAACGGCCGCATGCCGTGATCGCTGCGGACGAGTTCGGAACAGCTCGAGAGGAGTGCCCAAGCGCGTGCCTTGTGGGGCCGGTCCCTCGGGTGGATCCACTCCGAGTACGACTCGCCGGGTGGGCAGACCTTCGCGCTGAATTCGACTTCCTCGGAGCCGTTCATGATCGCCTTCGCTCGCACGTTGTGGATCACGGCGTCCGAAGCGTTCCGGACAACGAGCACGTTGCTCCAATGCGAGCGGTCCTCTGTGTCCTGGTTGGAGAACACGAACGACACCCACGCGCTGACGCGAGCTGCTTCGCGCTCGTCGCGATCGGCGCGAGCCGTCCGATCGGCGCGCCGTGCGATGACGAGGCTGTAGATCGAGATGACGAGTGTGATGGCGACGCCGAACCATGCGGCGAGAGCTTCGTTGCTCATGGAGATCCCCCTTGTGATCGTGGTGATGCAGAGGAGCGTACCGAAGTATTACCGTTGAGTACCACCGTCAGGCTTGTCGAGGATTATGCCGCCCCTTGTCCCCGGTGCTGGATCAGGAGCGAGGACGGTGCCCTTCATGGCTTCTCGGACGACTCATCGAAGCGAGGTCGTGTACCGGAGCCCAGCGGGCCCTGGAGTCGCCGTCGGGACGCTGCTGATCCTCGCGCCGATTGGAGCGATGGCACTCGCCGGGGCCGCGGTGAAGGGGTTCGACAGCGCATCGCTGATCGTGCTCGCCGTGGTGCTTTCAACCCTGATCTCGGCGATGGTGCTCGCTTCGCGCGCTGCGGCGTTCGTGCGGTGCTCGCGGGAGTTGGTGACGGTCGGCGTTGCGCCCTTCTGGAGATCACGACTGCTCCGTCGCGACATCGTCGAATTGGCAGTCGTCCGGGTCGATGCATACGCGGACTACGGCGGATGGGGCATTAAGGGCTCCGCTCGAAGCTCTCGTGGCCGGCTGTACTCGGTGGGTGGGACCGACACTGTGCAGATCGTGATGCGGGACGGGCGGAGGTACTTCGTCACGTTCAAGGACTCCGCGACGCCTGATCGCGTTTGCGGTGCGCTTCAGAGCGGCAGCTGAGAAAGGTCAGGCAGGCATGAATCGTCGCTCGAGCAATTGAGTCGTCGCTTCGACAGGAGTCGAACCGGCTGACTTGCGGAGGAGCGCTTCGAGGTTTCGCGGCCACAGCACGTGGATGCCATTCACAGTGAAGCTCCCGCCGAAGAGCGGCCAATCGGCGTCAACGAAACAGAGGGCGCCGAACACGGGTGCGCTGACCGTGGCACGGACGAGCTCCAACTGTCGCTGAACCCCTGCGACCAAGGTGGGTTTCTTCCGCCCGCCGACTGTCAGGTGCTCGACGCGTGGCCGGAACAGCCCGCCTTCCACTTGTAGCGACGGACGCCTGCCTTGGTACCGTTTCGAGTCGATCACCCACACCCCAGCTGGGGTGACAACGAGGTGATCGATGTTCGCGCGCGATCTGGGCACCCGGCGATCGTGGAGGACGCGCGTCGATTCGGTCGCCAGGCGATCGAGACGGGCTCCCACGGTTTCCTCTCCAACCGCTCCGGATCTCCAGGCCGCGGTGCTCTGACGCTCATCGCTGAGGGCGACCGCGACGTTCCCGAGACGACCCCACCGGTCTCTCAAGGCTGCTTCGTCCCTCGCCTTGCGTCCCTCGCCTTGCGTCGCTCGTGCTCGCGCCGCGCTGACGCTCCTGCACCCGTGGTCGGCGAGCCGTTCACTCCTTGTTCTTCTTCTTGAACAGTCCGGCAACGCGACCGCCGACTGCATCGGCAGCCCCGACGACGGAACCGCCGAGGTTCTTCACCGAAGTCAGCGCCTGCGGTTCGTCAGGCACCCCGTCGCCGTCGAGGTCGACGCTGCGGAACGCCTTGGAAATGCTTCCCGCCGCATTGGCCACACCGCCGCCGACAGCCCCGGCGGCGTCGCTGACCCAGGTACCGGTGGACTTCGCCGCCTCTTCCAGCGCTGCGAAGGCCCGACTTTCATTCTCGCCATCCGTGGCATCTGTTTTCAGCGGCACGGTGAGGTGATCAGGAAAGGACTCCGGTGCCTCCGGGAACGCCGTCCTCGAGGACTTGACGACGTCCCGTCCGAACACGAACCGCGCGACGCCTCCGGTGACGGCTCCGACGCCGTACTCGATCGTGGTTCGCTGCTTGCCGGTCAGGTTCTCGCGGACCGGATCGAGTTCGCCTGTCTGAATCGTCCGGATCAGGCTCTGTGCAGCACCGCCAGGGAGCGCATCGGAGAGCGTGCTCGCCCAGTGTGACCAGTCCTCGCGTCCCGACGCGATCCTCTGGCCGGTGGAGACCACGCTGTCCGACGAGATCTCCGCCACGTCGCTCGCCATGGTGGCGATCTGCTGCTGCGCGACGCGTTCATTTGTGAGCCCGTACACGAGAGCTTGCGCCTGGTCCTTGTCGAGGTCCATGCCGTGGATGTCGGCAACTGCGAGCCCGAAGACCGCGGTGATCTCGAACTGCAACTGCTGGTCGCCAGCAGGCAGGAGCTTCGCGACCGCACCCTGGGCGCCCGTCTTTGCGGCACTCTTCGCGAGGTTCTTCGCGGCGAGCTTCGCGGCCTCCTTACCGGTCCGCTTCGCAGCCTGGGCACCGATGCTCTTCGCGCCGGCGGCAGCGGGACCGACACCGGGGATCATCGCGATCGCGATGTCCGCAGCGATCGATCCGACTGAGATCGCTGCACCGGCAGTCGTGATCGACGTCGTGTAGTGCCGTTCGAGCAGCTGGATCACTTCTGCAGGCGAGGCCTCGGGATTGCGGTTCCGCACCCACTTCACGTACTTGCGCGCGATCGCGCGGCGACCGCTGACAGCCCGTGCGATGTCGACTGCTGCCTCGTCCGCGGGTACTTCCGCTTCGAGAGTGACTTCCGCAGTGGAGTTGTCAGTCATGGTCCTGCTTTCGCGCGCTCACGAGCCGCGGACACAGGGGTATCGTGTTGCGGTACCCCCGTGAGCCTGCCTGCTCTACCTCCTCCGAATCGTATGGGCCGGTTGCGACGCAGACAGCAGCCCAGAACGAGGGGTGCGGGTTCACGCACGGTCGTGCGGAATACGTCGGCCGCTTACTCAGATCCGCTGCCAGCCTCGGGACACTCGGTCGTCATGTAGGTCGAGCTCGTCCGCCTCGCGGGGGCTTGCGTGGGAGCTGCTGTGCGACAGACTTTGCTCGTGAGTCGACCAGAGAACCGAATGATCCGCCTCCGCGAGGCCCTGCGGTACCTCGATGATCACGACCGCGAGGGGCGGCGTCTCGAGGTCTGGCAGAACGTGCTGGCGGCGGTTCCGCTCGAGGGGGAGGAGCTCGAGCTCAACTCGAAGCGTCGACCACACGGCGAGTCCGATTTCCTCTGGGGAACGACGGCACTCGTCCACGCGGGCTTCCTGACGAAGCAGAACCGGGGCGAGTGGCACCTGACCGACGACGGGCGTGAAGCGGCTGCTCTCGATCTCGAAGAATTCACACGGATCCTCAACGAGCGCGAACGTGCCTTCCAGAGGGCGCAGCGCGATGATGTCGCGCTGCGCCTCGCGACGGAGATCGTTCCTCCCGATTGGCGAGCAGAAGTCATCCGCACCACGAGCGCGCTCTTCGTCGACCGAGGCCTTCGTCAGCTCGATTCCGTGTTCGCACCCGGCCGCGGTGTGTGGCGTGAAGAGACTGCGGTCGAGCTCGACCGCGTGTTCCTCAGTCGACCCGACATCGCCGGTGACGACTTCCTGACGAAGATCGGCGCGCAGTTCGCAGACGCGAGCGATGACGCAAAGCTCCTCATGGCCGAGCTGATCTGCTGGCAAGTCCTGCCGTTGCAGACGCCGGGCGAGCGGAAGAAACGCGAGCGCGTTCAGTCCCTACTGGATCTCATGGAACATCCCGTCACGATTCCGAACGAGGTCGACGAGGCATTCCGGTCGTGGTCGTTCAACCCTGGCCAGGCCCTCTCGGGAAGCCATACCTTCTCGGCTCTCTCCGTCGTCGTCCGCGCAGCGTCAGCTTGGATCGGTCTCAGTGATGAGGCTCGCGCTCGAGTTCTTGAGGACCCGTGGGCCTGGCGGGACGTGGTCACCGGGATCGAAGGCACGGCTCTTCCGATCCAGCGGAACGAGCTGCTGTTCCTCGTGCACCCGGGTGTTTTCGGCGAGGTCGTTTCGGCGGACAACCGTGACGCCATCCGTATCGCTTTCGCGGGCGAGGTCGAGGGCCAGATGGACGACGACCCCGACGCGGCGTTCCAACAGATCACGATCGCGCTGCAACAGAAGGCCAAGGGGCCCGCTCTGTACTACGCCGAGCCACTTGCGTCCCGATGGCAGGTCACGAGCCGCCCTGAACCGACGCCCGGTCCGGATCCTGAGCCGACCCCGCCGCGCGATGGTTTTCCGGATGCGAATCAGTCGCTGGTCGATTCGCTCCACATGCCGCTTCCGTGGCTACAGGACACCCTCGACCTCATCGAGCGCCGCAAACAGGTGATCCTCTACGGCCCTCCGGGCACCGGCAAGACCTTCCTGGCCCAAGCGCTCTCGAAGCACGTGACGGACGGCACCGACGGTGAGACCACCATCGTGCAGTTCCACCCGACGTACTCGTACGAGGACTTCTTCGAGGGCTTCCGCCCCGTCGCCAACGACGACAGCGGCAACCTCGCCTTCACTCTTCGGAAGGGCCCACTCCGGCGCCTCGCTGATGCGGCTGCGGCCAACCCTGAGGCGAACTACTTCCTGGTCATCGACGAGATCAACCGCGGCAACATCGCGAAGGTGTTCGGTGAGCTCTACTTCCTGCTCGAGTACCGGGACAGCGAGATCTCCCTGCTCTACAGCGACGAGCCGTTCACCCTGCCGAGCAACATCTTCGTCATCGGCACGATGAACACCGCCGATCGCTCGATCGCGATGCTGGACGCCGCGATGCGGCGCCGCTTCGCGTTCATCGAACTGCACCCGGAACGCGCGCCCGTGCAGAACGTGTTGTCGCGCTGGGCGGCGACCAAGGGCCTCCAGGACGACCGTGCCGAGCTGCTGACGCGACTCAACGCGCAGATCCGGGACCACGATGCCAAGGTCGGGCCGTCGTTCCTGATGCGCGATCTCGACGGGACCGGTCTGCAGGACGTGTGGCGGTACGAGATCCTGCCGCTCCTGGCGGAGCACCACTACGGCGAAGGCGTCGACCTGGAGGCGCGGTACGGCCTGGCAACGCTGCGTCGCCAGGCGACGCGCGACTCTGCGGACGGGGCCGAAGGTGCTTCCGTCGACGATTGAGCTGCGGGAAGCGGACCAGCCGGTGGTGCACCGATTGCCGCGGGCGGTCGCCGTCGGGCTCGCGTCGGCGAACATCGCGACCGTTGCTCCCACGCTCGGTGCTGACGAGTACCGCGTGAGTGGTGTCCGGAAGGTCGGCGTCGTGCGGATCGCCGGGCACACGGTGTGGTTGAAGCCGAAGACGCCGGTGCGGCGGCTGTTCGCGATGCTCGGGTACGCCCGTGCCGGGAGTGCGATCTGGACCGAGGACGACTTCGGGTTCGAGGAGGACGAGGACCTCGTGCCGGCGTTGGCGCACGCGTTCGTGCGGCAGGCCTCGCGGGCGTTGGCCGGAGGACCGCTCCGCGGGTACGTCAGGCGCGAGGACGCGCTGCCGCTCGTGCGCGGGCGGTGGCGGATTGGCGACCAGCTGACGCGGCGGGGTGGGCAGCCGCTGCCGGTCGAGGTGTCGTTCGACGATTACGTGGAGGACATCGCCGAGAACCAGGTGCTGCTGTCCGCTGCGACACGGTTACTCCGGTTGCCGGGTGTGCCGGCCGATGTGCTCGGGGCGCTGCGGCGGATCGTGCGGGTGCTCGATGGGGTGTCGGTGATCTCGGTCGGGGCGCCGGAGCCGGTCGTCCGGCCGGATCGACGGAACGCGCGGTACTCATCGGCGTTGGCTCTGGCGTCCCTCGTGTTGTCAGGGTCGTCGGTCGAGCAACGCGCCGGGGCGGTCGTCGCGTCGGGATTCCTCGTCGACATGTGGTCGGTGTTCGAGGACTTCGTCTCGGCCGCTCTGCGCGAGGCGTTCAAGCCCTATGGGGGAGTGCTCGTGTCGCAGTACCAGTCGACGCTCGACGTCGAGGGGACGGTGAAGATCGCGCCGGACCTCGTGTGGCTCGTCGACGGGGAGGTCCGGGCGTGCATCGACGTGAAGTACAAGGTGGAAAAGCACGGGCAGTACCCGAACGCTGACCTGTACCAGATGGCGGCGTACTGCAGGAGGCTTGGGTTGGGGGATGGGCATCTCGTCTACGCGGCGGGAGAGTCAGAAGCGCGGCAGATCGAGGTGATCGACGGTCCTCTGATCAATCAGCATGCACTGGATCTCAGCCGTTCGATGGCGGCAGTAGCTCAACAGTTATCGTCGTTCGTTCGACAGGGTCTGCGTAGCGAGAGCGTTTGACTGACCGACCGACCGTGCGCTCGTCTCGTTGTCGTGAGCCGCGCTGCTAGCGTCGCAGCATGGCGGATGAGGGGCTGCGCGACGAGTTACGGGCTTTCGTCGACGAACGCGACTGGGGTCAGTTCCACAGTCAGGAGAACCTTTCGAAGAGTATCTCGATCGAGGCGGCGGAGCTGCTCGAGTGCTTCCAGTGGAAAGCCGAGGCCGACGAGTCGCGCGTGCGGAGCGAGCTTGCTGACGTGCTCACGTACTGCTTCCTCCTCGCGGACCGCCTCGGCACGTCGCCGGAGACCCTGATCCGCGAGAAGCTCGCGGCCACCAAGGCCAAGTACCCGGTGGAACGATCGCGAGGGCGGAGCACGAAGTATGACCAGCTTTGACATCGAGCGGCTCCCGTTCACCCGAGACCACCTTCGGTCGTGGCAAGCGCATGATCGTCGCTTCATCAACTGGCCAGTGGTCTACATCCTGGACGACGGGAAGCGGGTGTACGTCGGCGAGACTCTGAATACCGCCGCGCGGATGCGGCAGCATCTCGAGTCAGCCGAGCGCAAGACGTTGAAGGCGGTTCGGCTCGTCCTCGACGACACATTCAACAAGTCAGTATGCCTCGACCTCGAGTCGCAGCTCATCGCCTTGCTCGCGGCGGACGAGAAGTTCACTGTTCTGAATAGCAACAAGGGCATCGTCGATGCCGATTACTTCGATCGGCCAAGGTACCGCGACACCTTCAAACAAATATTCGATGCACTCCGCGAGCAGCAGGTATTTACTCGCAGCCTGCCCGAGATCGAGAACCGCGATCTCTTCAAGCTCTCACCCTTCAAGGCCTTGAACCGTGACCAGGCGATCGCGATGGAGGACATCCTCGAGGGCCTGTTCGACGACTGGAACGCCGAGGCAGCGACTCCGATCACCGTGCAAGGGGATCCCGGCACCGGCAAGACTATCGTCGCCGTCTACTTACTCAAGCTCCTCCGAGACCTCGCACAGGGCAAGGGGCTTGACGATCTCGAGAGCGACGCGCTCTTCTCCGACTTCTTCACCGAAGACAACCACCGTCTTCTCGATGGCTCGCGGCTCGGCCTCGTCGTTCCGCAGCGGGCGTTGCGGGCATCCCTCAAGCGCGTGTTCGCAAAGACGCCCGGTCTCGACAAGACGATGGTGCTGACTCCGTTCGAAGTCGGGAAGAGCGATGAGTGCTGGGACCTGCTGGTTGTCGATGAGTCTCATCGCCTCAACCACCGCGCGAACCAAGCGTCCGGGATGCAGAACAAGAGCTTCGGGGAGATCAACGAGAAGTTGTTCGGCGCCGACGCCGATCACCTGACACAAGTGGACTGGATCCGGAAGCAGAGCCGGCACCAGATCTTCCTGATCGATTCGCATCAGAGCGTGCGTCCCGCCGACCTTCCGCAAGCGACGCAGAAGGCGCTCATCGATGAGAGTGAAGCCGCGGATCGCCGCTACCGACTCTTCACGCAGATGCGCGTGCAGGGTGGGGCGGACTACGTGTCCTTCGCACGAGCGCTCCTGGGCGACAAACCGCGCGAGCGTGAGGACTTCGGCACCTACGATGTGCGGTTCTTCGACGACCTCGGCGAGATGCACGACGCAATCCGAGCCCGCGACGCTCAAGTCGGGCTCTCCCGTCTCGTTGCCGGGTACGCCTGGGAATGGAGAAGCAAGAACGACTCGGCCGCGATCGACATCGAAATCGACGGTCGCAAGCTGCAGTGGAACCAGACCCAGACCGACTGGATCACCTCACCGGGGGCGGTGGAGCAGGTCGGATCGATCCACACCGTGCAGGGGTATGACCTCAACTACGCGGGCGTCGTCATCGGGCCGGACGTGCGGTTCGAGCAAGAGACGCAGCGTGTTGTCTTCAACCGATCGAACTACTTCGACAAGAAGGGTATGGAGAACAACCCGAGGCTCGGGATCGAGTACTCGGATGAGGACGTCCTCCGCTTCGTGACGAACGTGTACGCGGTCCTGATGACGCGCGGGGTACTCGGCACCTACCTGTACGTGGTCGACCCGGCGCTGCGGGAGCACTTGCGCGCGATCATCCAGGCGCGCTGAGCCGTCCCCGAGTAACGGCCCTGATTCCCGCTCGTCTCACGCGAAATCGTGCTTGGGCTGCTGCAGACCTTGTACGCGCCGCGGCTCACCGCCGTCCTCGAAGGGAGCGGCACGTCCGTCGTAGCCGGTGTGACTTCGCTGTTGAACCGGAGGATGGACGAGCCGTGATCGATGTCGCCGCTCGCGGAGACGCTGCGGGGTTGAGCACGCCCGTCTTGTTCGCCTGGTTCATGGAGGCGACCGGGGATGAAGCCGACGCAGTCGGGGGAGGCACGGCAGGAATGGTCGCGCACGGGGGTGCGTGCCGGGCAGCGGGACAGCTCGCAGGCCTCACCGCCGTACGTGCCGGGGATGGACGCCGCTGGCGTCATCGACGAGGTCGGGCCCGACGTCACCGGGTGGCAGGTCGGCGACGAGGTCATGGCGATGGCGTTGCCGCTCAGCGCCCACGGTGGCGCCTACGTGCAGGAGCTCGTCGCGCCGGTGGGGTCGTACACGCGGATCCCTCGCGGGACGTCGATCGAGGCTGCGGCGACCGTGCCGATGAACGGGCTGACGGAGTTGCAGATCCTGTCGCACGCCTCGCTCGCGCCGGGGCAGACGCTCGCCGTGACCGGGGCCGCTGGGCTGCTCGGGAACTACGTGGTGCAGCTGGCGAAGGCCGCCGGGCTGACCGTGATCGCGGATGCTGCTCCGGCGGACGAAGCACTCGTCCGGTCGCTCGGGCCGGACCACGTGGTGCCGCGAGGTGCTTCCTTCGCCTCCGCTGTTCGTGAGCTCGTGCCGGACGGGGTCGACGCGCTCGCCGATGCTGCCGTGCAGCGCGACGAGGTCGTCGACGCCGTTCGGGACGGGGGAGTCTTCTTCGACGTGCGTGGGTGGCAAGGCAACGGGGCTCGTGGCATCGAATTCGTGCAGGTGATGGTGTTCTCCGAGTACCGGTCGTTCGACAAGCTCGAGCAGCTGCGGCACGCGGTGGAGAGCGGGACGTTGACGCCGCGGGTGGCCGAGGTATTGCCGGCTGCGCGGGCTGTGGAGGCACATGAGCGGTTGGAGGCCGGGGGGACGCGGGGGCGGTTCGTGTTGACTTGGCGAGTTGATGACGTGGTGATGGACGGGAGGCGCGGTGCCGGTTGGTGCCGTGCCTTCCGTCCGTCAGTCGGCCGCTGCTACTGCTCGACTTTTGTCGGGAGACCCTTCAAGGGCTCACTCGCCTGGAGTCGAGGACTTCCGCGAGCGGAAGAGGCCAACGACCTTGCCGCCCACCGCATCAGCAGCTCCGGCCACCCGGCCGCCGACCTGCTTGGCCGCAGTGAGCGCCTGCGCTTCGTCGGGCACCCCGTCGCCGTCCAGATCGACTCGCCGGAAGACCCGCGTAGCGGTGCTCGCGGCACCAGAAACACCCGTACCGACTGCTCCAGCAGCCCCACTCACCCAACTACCGGTCGACCGCGCAGCATCTTCCAACGCTGCCAGAGCACGGCTCTCGGAAGCCGCATCTTCGGAGTCCGTATCAGCTGAGATCGTGAGGTGTTCTGGGAACGTCTCCGGCGCTTCGGGGAAAGCGGTGCGGGATGACTTCACGACGTCGCGGCCGAACACGACGGGCTGCTCCGCCCGTCACCGCGCCGACGCCATACTCGACGGTTGCGCGCTGCTTGCCGGTCATCCCCTCGCGGATCGGGTCGAGCTCGCCGGTCTGGATCGTGCGGACGAGGCTCTGGGCGGCGCCACCCGGCAACGCGTTGGACAGCGTCGAGGCCCAGTGGGACCAATCGTCCCGGCCAGCAGCGATTGCCTGACCTGTACTTACGGTGCCGCCAGCCGAAACCTCGGCGACGTCGTTCGCCATCGCGGCGATCTGCAGCTGGCTCACCCGCTCATTCGTGAGGCCGAGGATCAGTGCCTGCGCCTGGTCATTGTCGAGGTCCATGTCGTGGAGGTCGGCAAGCGCGAGACCGAAGACTGCCGTGATCTCGAACTGCAGCTGCAGGTCTCCGGCAGGAAGTAGTCGTGCCGCTGCGCCCCGAGCGCCGGTCTGAGCGGCGTTCTTTGCGAGGTTCTTGGCGGCCACCTTCATGGCGCCCTTCGTGCCGGCCTTCGCTGCTTGCGCGCCCGCGCTCTTCGCGCCGGCGACGGCCGGGCCGGCAACAGGAATCGAGGCGATGCGGATGTCCGCTGCGATCGATCCCACCGTGATCGCGGCCCCTGCCGTCGTGAGTGACGTCGTGTAGTGGCGTTCGAGCATCTGGACGATGTCTGCGGGAGTGGCCGAAGGGTTTCGACGGCGGAGCCACTTCACGTACTGCCGGGCGAGGGCACGACGGCCGGTCACGGCCTTCGCGATGTTCCGAGTCACGCCTTCCTCGGGGACCTCGGCTTCGAGGGTCACGTCGGCAGCGTCGGGTTCGGTCATCTTCAGTTGTCCTCTTGCGTGAGCCGCGCTCGGGTACGCGGTGTTGGTCGACATCGTCGCATGAACCGCGGACGTCGCGATACGCCGTGGTGACGGCTCACGCTGTGAGGACGCGAGCCGCGGCGCCCTTTGAAGAAACAGGGCGACCGAAGCAGGCGAGGTGCCACTCTCGATTTCTGACTGTGTTGACCTGGCACGGGTGGGGCGGAACGCTGCGGATCTTGACTCAAGGTCAGTCCGCCGCCCTCCACTTGCGTCGCCAGGTACATGCGGGCATCGCGACGAAACATGGTCTGCTTGTCGACCGGCCGATCATCGAGGCTAGCTGCTTCCCACAGCCCGCCGGCGGGGACCATGTCGCCGCGCGTGTTTGGATCAGTTCCCGGTCCTTGAGGCGCTGTTCCTCGCGAGCAAGCTTTCACGCGCACGAAGGAGAACGCTGTCCACGACAACTCCGAACGCGCTGCTGATTCCGGGTCGTCCGCTGGTGACGCCGCGACCCCCGAGCCATTCGAGGTCTCGGCTCCCAGGGCATCGAGCGGGAGCGTGTAGGTCCGGTCGAGCTGTGGCCGGCTAAGAAGGCACAGGCTGCGCAGGTAGCGGTGGGTCGCCGCAGGATCTGAGGGGCGCGCACACGGGGCTCGTCCCGGCGGCCGACGATGACTTCTAGGGGCATCGCGACTAGTGCGTCGGACATCGCGATCTCCGCGGTGCGCTCTGGGGAGCTGCGCGAAGCGACCGAGTGCGAGGCCAGCGCGAGCAGCCCGGACGTCAACTCCGCCGGACGGTGGAGGCCGTCGCCCTCCGGGAATCGGGGTCGCTCGACCGAGAGGCCAAGATCAGCCGGCGGCGATCGAGCGCGTGTCGAGGGAGGTTCTATGACTACTCGCTCGAACCAGCCGCTCGGCGGGGGAAAACACGTTTCATCGATCGGCACCGCCGGAGGGTGGCATGGACAGGTACGGGTCCGAGGTCTTCGGGGGCCTCACGTCCGAGGACATGGTGCTTGACCGTCGCTCCCTCCCGTTCGCGTATTCGAACTTCCGAAGACGGATAGCCATCGACGGTCGACCACCTTGTCCGGACGTTGAGGCGCGCTACGGCCCCGCCGGACCGGCTGGCGCGTTCGGAGACACGGATGGAGGGTCCCGAACAACTCCTCGCGTCCCGAGTCCTATCGATAATTCGACATCGGGCCGCGCACCATCATGACCTGGAAGTGCGCTGCTAGAGTCGGTGCCCAGGACAACTGACGGTAGGACTGTGGGGCGTACGTGGAACTATTAGATGACAAGCTCGTTACGCGAGATCTCTTGTTGGACCCGGAGAATCCAAGACTCCCGGAAGACCTGGTCGGCAAGAGCCAGTCCGCGATGCTTGAGTATCTCGTCGAGAACGACGTACTCGAGGAGATTGCAGAGTCGATCTTTCTGAACGGCTTCTTCCCGAACGAGCCGTTGATTGTCCTCCCACCCGACGAGCGGGGTGCCCGCATTGTGGTCGAAGGCAATCGACGACTGGCGACGCTTCAAATTATTCTGCAGTCTCCGGATGCGCAGGAAGTAGGTGCGAAGTTTGATCTCGACTTCAGCCCGACTCAACTCGCGGCGCTCGAGGAAGTCCCGGCGTACGAAGTCGCTAATCGACGGGAGTTGGCTTCCTATCTCGGATTCCGGCACATCAACGGTATCCGCACTTGGGGTGCTAGCGAGAAAGCTAGATACGTCTCGCAGCAGATCCGGGATGCCGAGAAGCTCGGCGAAGACGATCCGTTCTATGTAGTCGGGCGCATGGTGGGCGGTAATGCCCGCGGAACGAGAACCAACTACGTTGGGTATCAGCTCTTGAAGAGCGCGGAGCAAGAAATAGACAATCCGCGTAGTGTCGACTACATTTTCCGCCATCGATTCGCCGTGTGGTTAAGAGTGCTTAATGCCAAGGGTGCTTCGGACCTCCTTCGTATTGATAGGGAAGCAAGGTCGCTTTCCGAGGTCGACCGCAGCATCAAAAGTGCAGATTATGAGATCGTTTCAGAAGTTATCTCGGATCTCTCTCCGGGTGAGGGTGGTACCCCGCCTCTGCTGGCCGACAGTCGCGATGCCGTCGACTACGTATCGATTCTCGCGGACAGCCAAGCGCGACGACTACTCCGCGATACCCGCAACCTAACGCTGGCGAAGTCGATTCTGAACGACGAATCCTTGGTTCAGCGCGCAAAGGAACTACTCTCCCAAGTCGAGGCACTGCAGGAGCAGAATAAGGATCGAGACACGTTCACCAGCGAGGAATTCGGAGCCGTCAGGAGCCTCCATTCCGCCGCTCGTGTGTTGTTGGCAATGGTGCAAATATCTGCCCCCGAAGAGGCCTGAGTAATGCGTTCGGGGGTTCTAGGCCTGGATATCGACGCCTATGGGGCGGAAGGGCAAGCCGCGGCGCTGGCGGATTTCATGGAGGCGGCGGCTCTGCGTAGGCAGTCCGTCACTTTTTCCGGTCTGGAAGAAGCAATTAAGGACCACGGCTGGGGCGAGATCGACAACGGTCTCTTCATCACGGGTGACGAGCAGATGGATCGCGCGATGCAATGGCCGGACCGAGTGCGATCGTTGATTATGCAGCGCGCAAGCATCCTCGGCGCGAATTATCCGTTCCGAATCAGAGCGAATGCATTGCAGCTCAAAGCGCGGCACACCCGCAAGCATTCCAGCTACGAACGTCTCTTAATTCTTACCATCGCGCATTCGTGGGGCTATTCGGGAAAGCCGCGACCCGACGTATTATTCGAGAGGTTAGTAGTTGGGGCGTTGAAAAACGCCGGCTTTAGGTCCGCAGGGATTGGAACAGGGACCCGAGCGTCGAAGCGTTTCGAGAACGCCTTGGCAGAGGCGGGCAGACAGGTTGGTATATCGACGATGTCGTCGCCTAGTCCAGTGAGGCGTTCGGCGAAGGATGAGAAAGTAGACGTTTTGTCCGTCGTAAACTGGCGCGATCCGCGGCCCGGTCGCATTTCGCTTATCACTCAAGCTACCGTTGGCAAGTCGGGTTCCTGGATGAGAAAGCTGAAGGAACCCGAGCCTCCGAAGTGGAAAAACTATCTGCTGGAAAAAATGGCACCGTTGAGCGCACTCGCAGTTCCCCATCACGTTGATGATCGCCATCTGACTGACCTGCTCGCGGTCGAGCGCGGAACAGTTCTGGATCGGCTAAGGCTTGCACCTCTTCTCGGCGAAGTTGTCGATGGAGAACCGGACATGCGTGCGTGGTTCGACCGACTGGATATCGAGTTATGACACGGAATCTTTTCGAAAATCTGCTTCACGAACTGGAGCGGGCACTTCTAATCCAAAGTCAATCTGGAATCCTACTCGAGCCGACTTCAGATAGCCTCCAAGGTCACGTCCGCTCGATTATGCAGACAGGATCCGCTCCTAACACCGCAATGCTTTTCGCGATTCTCGGCGGCACCATCGCCGAACCGCATCTCGATCCCGGTTCGCTCCAGCTTTCAGCGGGCATCGACAGACGCGGTCAAGCCATGTCAGTTGCCGAGGCTCTCACGGTATTCCGTGGGCGCCACGGATTCACTTTCAAGGTGTCACGCGACGCGGGGGTCTCGAATCAATGGCGTCGGCCTCGTATAGACTCAGATTGGCTTGCCAGTCGTCGAAAGGGTGACTCCGGCGCCCTAGCCTTCTTCGGGCTCGTTGAGGGACTCCGGAACTTGAATGCAGTCGCGAGAGGGTTAACATCGCAGCGTCTGCTGGAGTTTGGAGCGCGGCTTTTTGCGGAGCGGGCGCTCCAAGGTAGGTTGGACTACCCGCGCTTCAAATGTTCTCCAGCGATTGCAATGAGCCTCGTCAGGTCTTTCCTCGAGCGTGCGCCTGAACGACCGGACGCAATGGAAGCGATCGTGACGGTCGCGGCGCGAACGTTCAGCGAGCAATTCGGTACGCACCCCACAATAATCCGAAGAGATATAAATTCGCCAGATCCCATTGATGTGCTCATCGAGTCGGCCGAGAAAATCCCATTTGGTGGCATAGAAGTTACTGACGATTACATCCGCTTAGCGAAGCTTCAGCATGAAGTGGTTCCGGCGATGCTCTCGCTCGGGCTAGACAGAGCGACGGTAGTCTCTCGGGGCATTTATGGACCCGAGCAAAGCGAGATTGAGTCGTTCCTGAGTCGAGCCTTAATGCGATTCGATCAACGCATCGACCTCGTGACTATCGACGTCATAGAAGCCTGGCTAAACTTCCCCGCCGCGGAGCGGGATGTCGCTACAGACTTCGTTTGGGCGGTTGCGGCGGAGCTCGACAAATACTCGACCGACGCTAATCGGCGGGCTTGGTTTGGAGTGCTGACTTCCTATGCCGACTCCGTTTAGTTTGCGTACCAAACTTCAGTCGTCGAGCTTCAACGAGGCTGACAGCTGTGAAGGGTGGTTATGCGTGAAGCGAGCGACTAAAACGCAAATCTAGGCCCTCCGCATTCCTGCAAAGTGCCGGCTGGCGGCTAGTGGGAAGGGTTAGTCGTTGTTAGTTGTGGCCAATCGAGCGGATCATTGCTAACGCTGCTGCGTAAGCCAAGCGCGGTGGCACCGCGTTTCCAATTTGCTTGTATTGAGCCGATCGGGATCCGTGCCACTTCATTCCCACTGGGAACGTTTGAATTGCCGCAGCTTCCTCAACGGTGAGCCTTCGAAGGTGCGAAGGTGGTTCGGAGGCAGCCGGTCCGAGTCCGTTGCTCCAGAGTGAATCATGGTAATCAACGACCCAAGACCTACCTTCATGATTTGTCACAACGTTTTGATCGATGATGGGGGTCTTGTTTCCTCCCATCGAGGCAGCAAGTGTGCCTGCAGGTGCGTCCAAATTGAGAGGACGCCCGGCGCCATTGAAAAGCATGCCAGCGTAAGGCGACCTCCTCAGGACTGGTGCCTTCGCCAAGGTAATCTTTGCCGCGCACTTCGAGTCGTTTCCTGGCGCTCCATACGGAGGGAGCGTCGCGAGAGCGTGTCGAACGGTGGGCGGGGCGTCCTGCGTAGTCGGTGCCGGCGCCTCAGGCGTCCCGACGTCCCGACGGACTCCGATGAGGAACATGCGTTCGCGGGCCTGAGGGACTCCGAAATGCGACGCGTTTGCGAGGGTAAGGAGTGTGTTATATCCCATGTCTTCAGCCCGCGCGATTAGGGCATCACGTATCGCAGCCCATCGGCGGTTCGAGTAGAGTGCCTTCACATTCTCAAGCAAGAAAGCTTTAGGCTGCACTCGCTCGACAATGTCTAGGAAGTGAAAGACATGCTTCGAGCGCTCATCATTCGGGTTCATCTTTCCGGCGACACTAAAACCCTGACAAGGCGGCCCGCCGATCACTAGATCCGCAGACCCCTCGGCGGGAAGTTGCTCGTCGGGTAAATTGAGGAGGTCGCCGACGTGTTCCTCGTAAGTGATTCCTTGAAGGTGCGGTCGACTGTCGGCCAGTCGTTTGAGTGCGTCGCGATGCGAATCCATCGCAAAGGGATCCAATTCGCTAACCCAGGTCGGGGTGAATCCCGCCAGAGCAAAGCCCGTGTCGAGGCCGCCCGCACCCGCGTAGAGAGAAACGAAAGTTCCGATACGCTCAGGGACGGCTTCGATGTCGGCGTATCCATCGGTAACAGTTCGAGCGGTCGACATCAGCATCCTCGTGTTACTCCTCTGACGGCACAAAAATTTGTTAGTTCGTGCGGCTGACGCTAGTGCCGGCCTCTGACACTCCACGTCGCGTTGATTCACGCCAGCTCCAGCATATGCGCCGTTGAGGCCCCGGCTGGTCGCCAAGGTCAGCGGCGTCGGGGGTGAAGCGAGCCGGAAGATGGTCCGCAAGTGATCGCCGCTCCGGCCGCCACCGCTCCGACTTCGTCCACCTCCCTCATGGACCTGCCGCCTTGGCTGTCTGTGCGCCTCAGGCAGTGGCAGCCGCGAAGGTGGCGCACGTTCGCGCAACGCAAGTGCGCTCGAACCGCGGCGAAGCGCGGCTCGGGGTGACTTGCGTTGTGCGGGGGGTGGCGGTCGAGGCGACCGCCTGCCGGGCCGGAGGCGCGGGGCGGGGGCGAGCCGCGCCTCCAGGCCGGGTGGGTGGGGCGTGCGGTCAGCGGTGCTGTGCCATCTCGCGTGCGGTGTCGATGTAGCGGCGGGCGCCGCGGAGCTTGCGCTGCCAGACGAGCGAGATGACGGCGGCGACGATCAGGAGGATGCTGCAGGTGGCCCGGCTGAACACGATGTCGAAGACACTGTCGGCGAACAGGCGATCGAGTTGTGGGCCGACGATGCCCGCGTACAGCAGCAGGAACTGCGCCCAGACGATCGGTCCGTACACGAGCATCACGCGGGCGTAGACGAACGCGCGGTACGCCAGTTCGGAGTCACTCGGGACGATCGGACGGCCGGCGCTGACGGACTTCCGGAGGGAGCGACTGGCCTCGCGGGGGAGCGACTGCAGCGGGACGCGGAGGTGTGCGGCCAGGACGGTCGTCGTCCACATGAGCGAGAAGGCTCCGGCGAGACCCGCGACGGCCATTGCCCAGCCGACGACCTGGACGGCACGGCCCACCGCGTCGTCGTGGGGGATGAACCATCCGAGGACCCCGCCGGCGACGAGCCCACCGAGGACGACGACGAGCGTCCGTCGTCGAGCGCGGCGTGCGCGGGCTTCGAGCTCCTCCATGCCTGTCACCCTAGGCGGCGCGGCGACGGCGTAGCAGCTGCGCGATCGGACCCTGGAGCAGCAGGAGCAGCACCCAGTACAGGCCGACCGAGGGGACGAGGAGCGCCAGGACGAGGGCGAGGACCATCAGGCCCACGGCGACGAAGCCCTTCGACGGGTCGCGGAGCGGGGTCGACAGCAGCTCCGGCCTGCGGCGGAGTTCGTACTCGATCGCGGTCAGGGACAGGCTCGTCAGGACCATCGTGCCGATGTAGAGGCCGTGCGAGACTCGGTCGTCGTCGCCTCCGGTGTCGAGCAGGTTCGCGGCGAACGGCAGGAACACGATGCTGATCAGCCACACGAAGTTCAGCCGCATCACCTGCGGGTTGTAGGAGCGGACGTGCTCGAAGACCTGGTGGTGCAGGGTCCAGAAGCGCGCGATCACCCAGAACGTGACGAGGAACTCGAGCAGCGCCGGCCAGTTCTGCCGGAGCAGGTCCCCGGCGGTCTCGTCGCGGCTCAGCTCGCCGGCGAGGTCGACCAGCGGGAGGATGAGGATCGTGATCGCGATGGCGACCGTCGCGTCGGAGAAGTTCACGAGGCGGTCGAGGCCGCGGTCGGTGCGTGCCTGCTCGGTCTGCTCGCTCATGGGCTGAGTGTAGGAGGCCCGTAGCATCGGGAGCGTGAGCTTCGACGTGACGCCCGGCCGGTACCGACATTTCAAGGGCGGGGAGTACGAGGTGGTCCTGCTGGCCAAGGACGTCGAGACCGAGAAACCGGTCGTCGTCTACCAGGCGCTGTACGGGGAGCGCGGGCACTGGGTGCGCTCGCTCGCCGACTTCACGGAGCACGTCACGCGCGACGGGTACGACGGGCCGCGGTTCGTGCCGATCGTCGACGGCGCCGGCGCCGGCGACGCGCGACCGGCGCCCTCGCGGTGATCGAGCTCCAGCAGCACCGGTCCGCGTGGGCGGACGACTTCCGCTCCGAAGCCGAGCGCCTCCGTTCCGCGCTGGCGGGCAAGGTGACGGCGCTGGAACACATCGGGAGCACCGCCGTGCCCGGCCTGGTGGCGAAGCCGGTCATCGACCTGGCGGCGAGGGCGGCCGAGGATGTGGACGTCCTCGCACTCGGCCCGACCGTCGAAGCGCTCGGCTACGAGCAGCACCGAGCCGGGCCGAAGAACCACGGCGTGTACGTGCGCTCGACCGGGACTGCCCGCACGCACATCCTGCACGTCCTCCGCGCCGACGAGTGGGAGCACTGCAACCAGCGGCTCTTCCGTGACGCCCTGCTCCGCGACCCGGACGCGCGAGCCCGGTACGGAGCGGCGAAGGAGGCGCTCGCCGCGGCGGAGGACGGGCGCGCCTACACGGCCGGCAAGCGAGCGGTCGTCGAGGAGATCCTCAACGAGGAAAGGGCTCGTCGAGGTCTGCCGCCGACGTCGGCCTGGGACAAGTGATGCACCAGGACAGCGTCGCTGTCGGCGGGCGGCCCTAGGCTTCCAGGGCACCAGAGGACGAGGGGGAGCGCATGCAGATCGGCGTCGACGGGAACGTGCTGCTCAGCCCGAGCGACCTCTCCACCTGGGCTGCCTGCGAGTGGGCGTTCCTCCGCCGCCTCGACGTGAAGCTCGGCCGTGGGGACGCCCTGCCGGAGTCGCACGACGACATGCTCGAGCGCACCGCCCGGCTCGGCGACCAGCACGAGCTCGACTACCTCGCGATCCTCGAGCAGACCCGCGACGTCGTCGAGTTCGAACGCCCCGCACCGCCCGAGTACGCCGCTGCGGCCGAAGCGGCGCTGGACGCCATGCGGAACGGCGCCGACGTCCTGTACCAACCGACCTTCCACGTGCCGGCCTCCGCCGACGGCAGCGGCTTCATCGGCTTCGCCGACTTCATCATCCGCAACGACCTCGGCGAGTACGAGGTCTACGACACGAAGCTCGCCCGGCACGCCAAGATCAGCGCCCTCCTGCAGCTGGCCGCCTACGCCGAGCGGATGCAGGCGCACGGCATCCCCACCGGCGAGCAGGTCCACCTCGTGCTCGGCGACCGGACGACGACCACGCACGAGCTCGCCGACATCGCGCCGGTGTACCGCACGCAGCGGGCCGAGCTGCAGCGGGTCATCGCCGAGCGCATCGCGGCGGACGAACCGCTGCGGTGGGGCGACCCGCGATACTCGAGCTGCGGGCGCTGCGACGTCTGCACGACCCAGGTGGCGGACCACCGCGACCTCGTGCTCGTCGCCGGCATGCGGCTCGACCAGCGGGCGAAGCTGATCCGGCACGGAGTGCGGACGATCGACGACCTGGCGGACCGCACCGCGGCAGTGCCGGGCTTGTCGCGTGGGACGCAGGACAGGCTGGTGCGGCAGGCGCGCCTCCAGGTCGACACCGAGCACGCGCGCGACGCAAGCCGCGCGCCCGGCATCCCACACCAGCCGCTGTACGAGGTCCTCGACCCGCGCGCCCTCGACGCGATCCCCGCGCCGGACGCGGGCGACGTCTTCTTCGACTTCGAAGGCGACCCGTTGCACACCGAGGACGGCGTGCACTGGGGCCTCGACTACCTGTTCGGGCTGGTCGACGACCGGGCCGAGTTCACGGCGTTCTGGGCGCACACGATCCGCGACGAGCGACAGGCGCTGCTGGACTTCCTCGCGTTCATCCAGGCGCGGCGCGAGCAGTACCCCGGCATGCACATCTACCACTACGCGGCGTACGAGCGGACGCACCTGCTGTCCCTCGCGGCCCGGCACGGGGTCGGCGAAGACGCGGTCGACGACCTGCTCCGCGCGGGCGTGCTGGTCGACCTGTACCCGATCGTGCGGAAGGCGCTGGTGGTCGGCAGCCACAGCTACTCGATCAAGAAGCTCGAGCCGCTGTACATGGGTGAGGACCTGCGCGAGAGCGACGTCACGAACGCCGCGGACAGCATCACCGCCTACGTCGACGCGATCGAGGAGCTCCGGAACGGCGACCCGGCGGCCGGGCAGCACATGCTCGACGAGGTCGCCGACTACAACGCGTACGACTGCCGGTCGACGCTCCGGCTGCGCGACTGGCTCCTGACGTTGCGGACGCCGGCGCCCGCGCCGGAGCCGGAGCCGTCCGAGCTCCTGCCGCCCATCCCCGTCGACCGCGAGCCGAACCCGGTGTCCGTCGCGCTCGCCGCCGAGCTCGAGGACGTCGACGCCCTCGACCGCACCCCCGACCAGACCGCGCTGGCGCTCGCCGCAGCCGCCATCGACTACCACCGCCGCGAGGCCAAGACCTTCTGGCAGGACCACTTCGACCGCCTGCGGAACCCGGTCGACGACTGGGCAGACACCCGCGACGTCCTCGTCGTCGAACGCGCGTCCGTCGAGCGGGACTGGGACACGCTGCCGCGTGCCCGCTCGCAGTCACGAGAACTCCGGTTGTCGGGGACGCTCGCGCCCGGTTCGCGGCTCCGGCCTGGAGGCACGCCCCACCTCGTCTACGACGACCCACTCCCGCCATCGGTCGACTCCCCGGGCCCCGGGTCGAAGGGCGCATCGGCTCGCGCGGTCGTCCTCGACGTCAGCGACAACGGCGACGCCACCGAGGTGCTGCTCAAGGAGAGCCTGCCCGTCGGCGGCGAGCCGCACCACGACTTCCCGGTCGCCCTCGCTCCGGCAGCGCCACCGCGGGCGAAGCCCCAGCCCGAGGCGATCGCCGAGTGGGGCCAGACGGTGCTCGACGAGCTGCCGTCGATGCTGCCCGACCCGGCACTCGACCTGCTGCGCCGGGTGCCGCCGCGCGGGGCGATCGCTCCGGTGCAGGGCGACGACACGGTGTCCGCCGTGGTTGCGACGCTGCTCGGGCTCGACCGGTCGTACCTGGCGATCCAGGGGCCTCCCGGCACGGGCAAGACCTACGTCGGGTCGAACGTCGTCGCCCGGCTCGTCCGTGAGCACGGCTGGCGCGTCGGGGTCGTCGGGCAGTCCCACGCCACCTCCGAGAACTTCCTGTCGGCCGTGGTGCGGGCAGGCGTCGCCGCGGACCGGGTCGTCAAGGTCCCTCGCTCCGGCGCGGATCCCGACGACGTCGACGCTGCGGCGTGGACGCCGGTGAAGAACAACGCCGCCGTCGCTGCGTTCCTGGAGTCGTGCGAGGCCTCCGGCACCGGGGGAGTCGTCGGCGGCACCGCGTGGACGTTCGCGAACGAGACGACCATCGGGCGTCGCTCCCTCGACCTGCTCGTGGTCGACGAGGCCGGACAGTTCTCGCTCGCCCCGACCATCGCCTCGTCCATCGCGGCGTCGCGGCTGCTGCTGCTCGGCGATCCGCAGCAGTTGCCCCAGGTGTCGCAGGGGTCGCACCCGGAGCCCGTCGACCAGTCGGCGCTCGGTTGGCTGACCGACGGCGAGCACGTGCTGCCGCCGGAGTTCGGGTACTTCCTCGCCCGAACGCGCCGGATGGAGCCCGCGCTGACCGCCTCGGTGTCGGCGTTGTCGTACGACGGGCAGCTGGCGTCGATGGTGTCCGGCCGGCACCTCGACGACATCGACCCCGGCGTCCACGCGGTGCCGGTCGCCCACGCCGGCAACACCACGTCGTCGCTCGAAGAGGCCGCTCGCGTGGTGCAGCTCGCGCAGGACCTGGTCGGCCGCCGGTGGGTCGACGGCGACGAGACGCGGGTCCTCACCGACGAGGACGTCATCGTCGTCGCGCCGTACAACGCGCAGGGTGCGGTGATCCGGCAGGAGCTCGACCGGGCCGGACTGCGAGGGACGCAGGTGGGCACGGTGGACCTGTTCCAGGGGCGCGAGGCCGTCGTGTCGATCGTGTCGCTGGCGGCGTCGAGCGCGGCGGACATCCCGCGCGGGCTCGACTTCCTGCTCATGCCGAACCGGTTGAACGTGGCGCTGTCGCGGGCGAAGTGGGCGGCGTACCTCGTGTACTCGCCGGCGCTCACCACGGGCCTGCCGCCGTCCATCGCCGGGCTGTCGTTGCTGTCACGGTTCATCGAGCTCGTCGAGCCGCGCCGCTGACTCCTGCTTCGTCAGGCCCTATGGTGAGCAGATGACATATCAGCAGCCACCCGGTGGCCCGTACCTGCCGCCACCGAGTCCGTACGTCCGGGTAGCCGGCAACGGGTTCGCGATCGCGGCCTTCGTCCTCGGGCTCTTCGGCTTCCTCGTGACCTGGATCCCGTTCTTCATCGGCATCTTCCTCGGCGGGCTTCCCGACGTCCTCGCGATCGTCTTCGGGATCTGCGGAATCGTGCGGGCCAATCGAGTACGTCGCGGCATGGGGCTGGCGGTGACGGGGCTGGTCCTCGGGGGCCTCGCGTTCCTCAGCATCTTCGTCGGCGCCGGAACGGTGTGGTGACCACGTGATCGACTTCACCAACGGGTCCCTGTTCAAGCTCACCCACTGCGACCCGAGCGAGGTCGAACCGCAGATCGCCGGCCTGCTCCTCGACGGCGAACGCGTCCTCGTCGCTGCCAAGACCATCCGCGACTTCGTGGCCTTCACGGACAAGCGCATCATCGCCGTGAACGTGCAGGGCATCACCGGGAAGAAGCGCGACTTCAGCTCACTGCCGTACAGCAAGATCCAGGCGTTCTCCGTGGAGACCGCGGGCTCGTTCGACCTCGACGCCGAACTCGAGCTCTGGTTCAGCGGACTCGGCAAGGTGCGCTTCGAGTTCAAGGGGCGGTTCGACATCACCTACCTGGGGAAGCTCATCGCGCACCACGTGTTGTGAACGACCGATCGACCGTTCTGGTTCGTGGACCTCGGGGATCGCGAACCAGAACGGTCGATCGCCGAGTGCACTGTGCTGTTGCGGCCCACGTCCCCACAGCACTCCGGGACGATCCGTCGTTCCTGGGCGATGTCGGATCCGGACGGCGTTCCCCGGCTTCCGCGGTCCGGATCCGACACGGCGGAGAACGCGACCGCATCTGCCCGGGGTGCTGACGCCAGAACGAGGGCTGGCCGCGCACCCGTGACCCCTGGGACGGTTGCACCATGGGGGAAGCGAAGGGCGGCGCGCAGCTGACGCTCCGCGCACGGAAGCCCGGCTACGCGGTGATGCAGGAGTGTCTCGCGATCCAGTCGGCCGCTCCGGCGCGGACGAGTTGGCAGCGGTTCTGGGGGCACGATCCGCTCCACGACGATGCCCGGTCCTGGTTCAAGGGCGCGATCGGCGAGCGGGACGTCGCACGCGCGCTCGACGCGCTCGGGCCGGAGTTCACGGTGCTCCACGCGGTGCCGGTCGGGAAGCGCTCGACCGACATCGACCACATCGTCGTCGGGCCGACCGGGGTGTTCTCGATCAACACGAAGAATCACTCCGGGCAGAGCGTCTGGGCCGGTGGACGCACCCTCACCGTGAACGGGCAGCGGACACAGCACATGCACCGCGCCGTCGCCGAGGGGGAGCGTGCGACGGCGCTGCTGTCCGCGGCCGCGGGTGGGCCGATCCTCGTGCAGCCGGTGCTCGTGGTGGCGGCGGCGAAGCTCCGGTTCGGCGACAAGGCCCCGGCGGTCGTCACCCTCCGGCCCGACGAGGTCGGCGCGTGGATCACCGGGTTGCCGCGGGCGCACTCCGACGAAGCGGTGCGGTACCTCGCGATGCTCGCCGAGGAGCGCCGCACGTGGCACGTCGACGCGGTCGTCCTGAACGACACGCTCCGCCACGTGCAGCGGTTCGAACGGCTCGAGCGGGAGATCGACGAGGCCCGACGGCGACGCGCGCTGCTGCGGAAGGGGCGGGTCGTCGCGGGCCTCGCGGTACCGGCCGGCGGTCTGCTCGGGTACTGGTGGGCGACGGCAGCGATCTCGCTCGGGCTGTGACGCGATGGACGGGCTCGGCCGCGTCAGCTCGTCGTCGCCGTGGTGGCGGCCGTCGTCGCGGCGAGCACACCGGCGGTCATGGCTGCCGCCTGGATGTCCGACAGCACGGCGCGGACGGCGGGTGAGGCCCACTCGCCCTCGCTGATCGACCGGACGAGGGCCTTGTCGACCGCGCCGAACTGGTTCCGCAGGGTGCCGGTCGCGTCGAGCAGACCGATCACCGTCGCCAGGTACGGGCTCGGCGGGGTCCGCTGCGCCAGCACGTCGGCGACCCCGGCCCGGACGAGCGACTCCGGGCCGCCGTCGAGCTCGGGATGCCGGGTGGTGGTGAACAGCACGAGGGTGGTGTGCTGCTCCTCCGAGACGATGCCGCGCTGCACGAGACCGGCCAGGACCGCGTCACGGAGCGGGCGCTTGCCGAGGCGCTGCACCCACCACTTCGCCTTCCGCGGCGTGCCCGACACGGAGTAGACAGCGCGCACCTGCTCGAGCACCCCGTCGAGGGCGGCGTCGCCGGTGGGGGTGCCGGTGGCGATCCCGACGCGGCCGTCCTGCAACGTGATCGCACCCCGGAGCGCGAGGTCGGCCAGCGCGGCGCCGGCGAGACCGAGGTCCAGACGCTGGCCGTCGGTGCTGCGACGACCGTCGGGGGCGATCTGGAGCAGCGCGAAGGCCTGGGGGATGGTCAGCAACTCAGCCATGTCCGCATGGTGCCACGCGGGGCGGAGGGGTGCCGCGCCTCCAGGCCGACACGCAGGACACCGTGAGGTGCGCCGCGCGTCGGACCGGACCCGTTCAGTACTTGGCGGACTGGCCGCCGTCGATCGGGACCACCGTCGCGTTGACGTACGAGGCGTCGTCGGACAGCAGGAAGGCGACCACCGCAGCGATCTCGGGGGCCTCGCCGTAGCGCTTGGTGGGGTTGACCTGGATGAACTCCTCGGCGGCCTTCCGCGGGTTCTCCGGGTCGAGCTGCTTCATCGAGTTCTCGACCATCGGCGTCCAGATCGCTCCGGGGGCGATGGCGTTGATGCGGATGCCGTACTGGCCGTACTCGACGGCTGAGTTGCGGGTGAGGCCGACGACGCCGTGCTTGGCGGCGGCGTACCCGGACTGGTTGCCGATGCCGCGGATGCCGCCGACGCTGGCGGTGTTCACGACCATGCCGCTTCCCTGCGAACGCATGACCGCGAGCACCTTCTCGAGGCCGAGGAACACACCACGGAGGTTGATCGACACGACCTTGTCGAACTCGGCGGCGGTGAAGGACTCGGTGGGGTTCTGCTTGCCCTCGATGCCGGCGTTGTTGAAGAAGCCGTCGATGCGTCCGAAGCGCTCGGTGGTCGCGGCGACGTACGCCTCGACCTGGGCCTCGTCGGAGACGTCGGCGACGGTGGTGAGGACCTGCGCGTCGGGGGCTGCCTTGAGCACGGCGGCCTTCGAGGCGTCCAGTCCCTCGGCGGAGACGTCGACGAGGGAGAGCGCGGCGCCCTCGGTCGCCAGACGGACGGCGGCGGCGCGGCCGAGGCCGGAGCCGCCGCCGGTGATGAGGACGACGCGGTCGGTGAAGCGAGTGGTGGGCATGGGGTGGCCTCCTGAGGTCTTCGACGGTGAAGGGCTCGGGGTCCGCGCGGCGCTCGTGGTTCGGCGCAGGGCAGCGAGTCCGGTCCGGTGCAGCTGCATCGAGGTACTTAGGCTACACCTGTCGCCAACAGCGTCGGTCAGCAGCCTCCGAGGATGCGGGCCATCGCATCGTGCTCCGCCGGGGCGACCCACAGTCGGTACTTCGCCTTCACCGCGACCTGGTGCTCGACGTAGGTGCAGCGGAAGGACTTGTCGGCCGGCAGCCAGGTCGCGGCGTCGCCCGAGCGCTTCTGCGCGTTCGAGTGGCCGTCGACCGCGAAGAGGTTCTCCGGGTCGTTCGCCAGGGCCTCGCGCTCGGCCTGCGTGAGCTGCTGGGCGCCGGTCCGCCACGCGTTCTCGAGCGCGACGACGTGGTCGATCTGCACGAGGGTCGAGGTCCGGTTCCCGCGCACGAAGTCGACCGTCGCCCCGGTGTACGGCGACACCAGCGTCCCCGTCAGCACCGTGCACGGCCCCCGGCGGGTGATCGCGGCGAGGTCCCGCGCCAGCACGTCGTTCCGGGTGTCGCACCCGTTCCGGTCGACGTCGAGCCACGCGGTGCCGAAGTCGCCCTCGCGGTCGTAGCCGGTCGCCGGCGCCTTGCCTTTGACCGGCAGGGCAGCGAGCTGGGTGCGTGCGCTCGCAGCGCTGGTCGCGGTGCCGCCTGGGGTCGGACTGGAGGCGCGGCTCGGCTCCGGTGCGTCGGGTTCCGTCGTGATCGTGGGCGCGTCGGTCGCCGCGGGGGCGGTCGCTGCCGGAGCGGCTTCGGCGTCGGGCGCGAGCACCCCGGTGGTGTGGAGTGCGTAGGCGCCGACCGCGAGGGCGAGGACGACGATGACGGACGTGAGGCTGGTGCGGGTACGGCGTCGGCGGGACGTCATGCGGGGTGGGGCTCCTGGTGGTGCGGTAGTGCGGTGGTGCGGGTCCGGCGGGACCGGGATCGATCTTCCCGTGAAGGACCGACATCGTCGGGCGTAGACACGGGGCATGACCGATTACGCGAATCCGTCCGTGTCCGTCACCGGTGGGTCGATGCCGCTCCTGGGCTTCGGCACCTGGCAGATCCCCGACGCCGATGCTCCCGCCGCGGTGGGCTCGGCACTCGAAGCTGGCTACCGCCACATCGACACCGCCACGGGCTACAGCAACCAGCGCGGGGTGGGGAAGGCGATCGCCGCGTCCGGCCTGGCCCGCGACGACGTCTTCGTCACGACGAAGCTCCCGCCGGACAACGCCGACCGTGTGCGCCAGACCATCGAGGAGAGCCTCGAGCAGCTCGGCCTCGACCACCTTGACCTCTGGCTCGTGCACTGGCCGCCGAACGGCGAGGCCCGCCCGGACGTCTGGGAGCAGGTCGTCCAGGCGCAGGCCGACGGCCTCACCCGCGCGGTCGGTGTGAGCAACTACTCGCTCGCGCAGATCGACGAGCTGGTCTCCGCAACCGGCACGACCCCGGCCGTGAACCAGATCAAGTGGAGCCCGGTCGAGTACGACCGCGCGATCGCCGACGGGCTGTCCGAGCGCGGGGTCGTCCTCGAGGGCTACAGCCCGTTCAAGGCGAGCAACCTGCAGGACCCGACGCTCGTCTCGATCGCCGAGGCGCACGACGCCGATGCTGCCCAGGTCATCGTCGCGTGGCACGTGGCGCACGAGTTCGTCGTCATCCCGAAGTCGTCGAACCCGGAGCGCATCGCCTCGAACGCCGCCGGAGCCCGCATCGAGCTGAGCGCCGACGAGGTCGCACGGATCGACGCACTCGGGCACTGACCCGGCGCACAACCGAAGTCACGCCGAACTGCGCATCGCCGCGGTTCGGCGTGACGTTCGTTGTGCGGCGGCACGCCGAACCGGGCGCGCGCACGCCCGGCGCGCTCGGCCCGCCCGGCGCCGCGGCGCCCCGCTCAGTCGAGCAGGGACCGGATGTCGTCGGCCGTCAGGTCCTCGGCGAACAGCGCGTCGTCGTCGATCATCGTGGCGAACAGCTCGGCCTTCTTCGCCGCCAGCGCGAGGACCTTCTCCTCGATGGTGTCCTCCGCGATGAACCGCTGCACGTTCACGGACCGCGTCTGGCCGATGCGGTGCGTGCGGTCGACCGCCTGGTTCTCGGCGGCGGGGTTCCACCACGGGTCGAGCACGAACACGGTGTCGGCCTCGATCAGGGTCAGCCCGAACCCGCCCGCCTTGAGCGAGATGAGGAACGCCGGCGCGGTGCCCGTCCGGAAGCGGTCGATCACCTCGGGCCGACGCCGCGTGGAGCCGTCGAGGTACTCGTACCCGATGCCGCGCTCGTCGAGCGCGGTGGCGACCATGCGGAGGAACGACGTGAACTGGCTGAACACCAGGGCACGGCGGCCCTCGGCCGCGAGCTGCTCGAGTTCGTCGAGCAGCAGTTCGAGCTTCGCGGAGGACAGGTCCTCCCGCGAGCCGTCCACCAGCGCCGGCGACAACGCCAGCATCCGCAGCAGCGTCAGCGACCGGAACACGATCATCCGGTTCCGCGCCAGGTCGTCGATCAGGTCGAGCACCTTCAGGCGCTCCCGGTTCAGCGTCCGCTCGTACAGCGCCCGGTGCTCGGGGTCGAGCGTCACCCGGACGACCTGCTCCTGCTTCGGCGGCAGGTCGGCGGCCACGCTCTCCTTCGTCCGTCGGAGCATGAGCGGCCGGATCCGCCGTCGCAGCCGCTCGGTGAGTTCCTGGCGCGCGACGCCCCGCAGGTCGGGGGAGGCCAACGGCTTCACGTAGTCGTCGCCGAACCGCGACCACGACGACAGCAGCCCGGGCGCCACGACGTGGAACAGCGCCCACAGGTCGGTCAGCCCGTTCTCGAGCGGCGTGCCCGTGATCGCGAACTTCACCGGAGCGCGGAGCTCCACGGCGGCGCGGTGCGTCTGCGACTGCGGGTTCTTCACGAACTGCGCCTCGTCGAGCACGAGCGCCGACCACGACAGGTCGGTGTACGCGGCCGCGTCGAGGCGGAGCAGCGCGTACGAGGTGACGACGACGTCCGACGCGGCCGCCGCCCGAGCCACCCGGGCCGGGTCCTTCAGCGAGGTCGCGGTGACGGTGGTGACCCGGAGCGACGGCGTGAACCTCGCTGCCTCGTCCGCCCAGTTGCCCACGACGGAGGTCGGCGCGACGACGAGGAACGGCGGCCCCTCGGGCGAGGCCTGCCGCGCGGCCGCGATCATCGCGAGCACCTGCAGCGTCTTGCCGAGCCCCATGTCGTCGGCGAGCACCCCGCCGATGCCGTGCGACAGCAGGAACGACAGCCACGCGTAGCCGGCGTGCTGGTACGGCCGGAGCTCCGCGTGCACCGAGTCCGGCAGGGGGACCGACTCCGGCGGGGTCGCCCCGAGCAGCCCGGACGCGATCGTCTGCCAGCGTTCGTCGTGCGAGGTCTCGTCGGCGAGCTGGTCGAACTCCGACCAGAGCCCGGCCTGCAGCGGCGTCACCGTCATCGGCTGGTCGGGCTCCCACTCGTCGAGGTCGCGCGCCTCGTCGATGAGCTCCTTGAGCCGGTCGAACGCCGGGTCCCCGAGCGACAGGTACGAGTTGTCGACGAGCTTCATCCGCCGGTCCCGCTTGGCGAGTGCCCGGAGCAGCGGCGTGAACGGCACCTGCTTGCCGTTCACGGTGACGAAGATCCCGAGGTCGAACCAGTCGTGCTTCTCGGACGGCATGGTCGTGACCGTGATGTGCGGCCGTCCGGTCAGCCGCTCGTAGTCGACGCGCTCGCCCTGCACCACGGTGCGGACGCCGAGCGCGGGGAGCGCCGGCAGCAGCTCGGTCGCGAACACCGCGACGTCGGCACCGTCGACGGTGCCGTCGACGAACCAGTCCAGTCCACCTCCCGGGCCGGGAGGCGCGGCTCGGCCCGCGACGTCGGCCGTCGTCCCCGACGTGGTCGGCTCCACGGCGTCGTCCGCCGCACGCAGACCGCTCAGGTCCGGCAGGGGGCCGTGCAACGCGACCGGGTCCTTCCGGCCGTCGACGTGCCAGCGCCACTGCAGGTGCACGCGGTCGTCCGTTCGGGGGAGTCGCGCCGGCTCGAAGGTCGCCGTGAGCACGAGCTCGGGCGGCGTGCGCTCCGGGAGCGCGATCGAACCGTCGGAACTGACGAGCCCGAGGGCGCCGCGCAGCCTCGGGGACCAGTCGGCCAGGAACTCGTCGACCTCGGCCGCGGGCACCGTGATGCGCGTGCCCTCGACGAGCATGCGGCGCTGGTCCTCGGGCACCGGGGCGGGGGTCGGGGCGAACACGACGTGGAACTCGGGGCTCTCGCGGAAGACGTAGAGCCCGTGGTCGCCGATCATCCGGGCGGCGCCGTCGACCACGGGCCGGCCGTCGAGGACCGCACTCGCCCCGAGCACCAGACCGTCCTCGTGCCGGGCGGCATCGAGGAGCACCCGCGCCTCGGCGCCGAGCACCGCACCGCCCTCGCGCTTGCCGGTCACGAAGGCGATCCCCAGCGCCTGTGCCTGCCCGAGCAGCGGCCAGAGCAGTGGGCTGCCGAAGTCGTCGAGGTGGATCCAGTCGGCCTCGCCCGGCAGCCCGGCGAGCTGCCCGGCGCGGTGGAGCGCGGCGAACTGCAGGAACCAGCCGTGCTGCTCGGGGGACAGGCCGAACCGGTTCATCGAGTACGGGAGCGTTCCCCACGTCAGCTGCCCGCGCACCCAGTTGCCGGCGTCGCTCCGGGTCACTGGGCGGACGCCGAGCCGCACCGACCGCGAGGCCGTGGGCAGTGCCCGACCGGCCGCCCGTGCGCGGGACGCGAGCCGGGCCGACACCGCGTCACGCAACTCGAACTGCAGACCCATGGGCGTGCCCTGCGGGGCGACCACCTGCTCGTCGTCGCCGGCGAGGCGGGCGAGGTCGTGCCTCCAGTCAGAGGGCGGCGGAGCCGGCGCTTCCGCACGTGGGCCGGCCGCGGCGGCGAGGGCACGAGCGTTGATGGTGAGGAGCGCGGCGGCGACGTGCTTGCACTCGCCCTGAAGCGGGCAGCTGCAGGTGCTGCGGACCGGCCGGACGAACTCGCCGCGCGCCGGGGTGGTCTCGATCCGGACCTGGTACGGGTCGTCGGCTGAACCGGAGACCGTCGCGGTGACCGTGCCGTCGTCGTCGTGCCAGTCGGCGTCGTCGACCAGGCCGGCGCGGACGAGGTCGCGGGCCCGGCCGAACGCCTGCGGCCCGACGAAACGGATGACGTCGACGGCGTCGATCATCGGGGCGGCTGGCACGCGTCGAGTCTGCCAGGTGCCACCGACCGCAGCAGCGCGCAGCCGCGGCCATACTGGGACGGTGACGACCATGCGAGGCGAACTGCGATCCACGGCCACCCGCGAAGCCGAGGGCAGCGGGGACGACATCGAATCGGCTCGGCAGGCCGCGATCGCGGCGCTCGACCTGGACGGCTTCGAGCTGCAGCAGATCAACGCGGTCACGAGCAAGGCGACCGGGGAGACGACCGTCCGGGCGATCGCGCGGTCGCGGGACACCACGCCGCACGAGGCGACCGGCAAGGACTACGCCGACGCGCTGCGGGCGTTCCGCGAGTCGATCCCCGAGGGCTGGCAGGCGCAGAACATGCGCGAGGTGCGGCAGTAGGCGATCGGCCGCTGCGCGCACCGGCCCGTTCTGGGGGCGTCGGACCGCGCCGATCCCCGGCAGGATCGTTGTCGGTCCGTCCGGAGGGAGTCGCATGCTGCAGTCACTGGTCTACATGAGTTCGGCCTCCGAGCCGTTCGACGAGGAAGCCCTCGCGGCGGTGCTCGAACACGCCCGCGAGCGGAACACCGCCGACGGCCTCACCGGCATGCTCGTGCACCGGGCCGGCCGCTTCATGCAGCTGCTCGAGGGCCCGTACGACGCCGTGATCGCGACCTACGCCCGGATCGTCGAGGACCCGCGCCACGAGGAGGTCCGGCTGCTGGTCGAGGAGTCGATCCACACGCGGCGCTTCCCGGAGTGGTCGATGGCGTACGACCGCGAGGCCGACGGCGGCGACGTGCCCGAGGGGTTCAGCGGCTTCCTCTCGCAGGGCGACCAGAGTGCGGACGCGAGCAAGTCGCGCGAGCTGCTCCGCTGGTTCCGGAACCACCCGATGGCGGACCCGACGGCGTCGAAGGGGAAGCACCGCCGCGAGGCGTGAGCCCCGCTGCGGCGCGCTGCTGCGGCGCGCTGCTGCGGCAGCGCGCTGCTGGGTCAGTCGCCGATCGGCTTACCGGTCGTCTCGCCCGTCGCCAGCTTGCTGTGCCGCCGCGAGTAGCCGAAGTACACGCCGAGGCCGATCGCGAACCAGATCGCGAAGCGGACCCAGGTCTCCCACTGCAGGAACGTCACCAGCCACAGCGATGCGATGACGCCGATGATGGGGATCACCGGCATGAACGGCAGCCGGAACTGGCGGTCGAGGTCGGGCTGGCGGTAGCGGAGCACGATCACCGCGGAGCAGACCACCACGAACGCGAGCAGGATGCCGATGTTCGTCAGCTCCGCCACGACGCCGATCGGCAGGACGCCGGCCAGGATCGCCGACGCGATGCCGAGGATCCACGTGACCCGGGTCGGCACGTGGCGCTTCGGGTCGGTCTTCGCGAACCACTTCGGCATCAGGCCGTCGCGGCTCATCGAGAACCAGACACGGCTCGCACCGAGCATGAACGTCACGAGCACGGTGATGATGCCGACGATGGCGCCGATCGCGATGACGTTCGCGACCCCGCCGAGGCCGACCGACGCGAACGCCGACGAGAAGCCCGACGCGGGGTCGATGTCGGTGTACTTCTGCATCCCGGTGAGGACGAGCGTCGCCAGCACGTACAAGACCATCGAGATGCCGAGGGACAGCAGGATCGCCTTCGGCATGTGCTTCCGGGCGTCGGTGGACTCCTCGGCCGCGGTGGACATCGCGTCGTAGCCGAACACGGCGAAGAACACGGTCGCGGCACCGGTCATGACGCCGCCGAAGCCGAACGGGAAGTACGGCGAGTAGTTGGCGCTGTTGATGTGGAACACACCGAGCACCACGATGAGCACGACGAGCGCCACCTTGATGCCGACGGCCACGAACTCGAAGCGGGCGGCGCTGCGGATGCCGCGGGTCAGGACGAACGCGGTGAGCAGGCAGAGGATGATCGCGAAGACGTCGATCACGTGGCCGTCGCCGGTCCCCGGGGCGCCGAGCATCCAGGCGGGCAGGTCGATGCCGAACTGGCCGACCAGGAACCCGACGTAGCCGGAGATGCCGATCGCGACCACCGCCACGATCGCGGTGTACTCGAGCAGCAGGTCCCAGCCGATGAACCAGCCGACGATCTCGCCGAGGACCGCGTAGCCGTACGTGTACGCGCTGCCGGCCTTGGGGATGAGGCCAGCGAACTCCGCGTACGACAGGGCGGCGGCGGCGCTCGCGACACCGGCGACGAGGAAGCTGATGAGGACGGCGGGGCCGGCGACGCCGTTCGCCACCGTGCCGGCGAGGGTGAAGATCCCCGCGCCGATGATGCCGCCGATGCCAATCGCGGTGAGCTGCCAGAGGCCGAGGTGCCGTTTCAGGCCGTCCTCGCCACCGGTCTCGTCGTCGATCGTGTCGATCGGCTTCCGTCGGAAGAGGGTGCGTGTCGTCGTCGTCACGCGCCCACTCTGCTCCTCGTGGGCGCGTTGTGCGCGGTCGGTCTGCGGCGTGCCGCGCGGGGCGTGGCGGGCAGGCGGGGCGGGGCGGGCG